>NZ_JBWKNE010000004.1:960-420574 GCF_059415405.1 Variovorax sp. GW821-FHT10C12 | reverse complement strand
CGCCGGCCCCGGCGGCGCAGGCCGCCTCGGGCCCCACCGCTCCGGCACCGGGCATTCAGGGGTCTTCCCCCATCCGGCAAAATCTCGACCTGGAGGCATTCCGTGCCGAGACCCAGCTGCCGCTGCGCACCGACGTGTCGCTGCAGCAGAGCGGGCCGGCATCCGAGGGCCTGCAGCGCGACTGGCCGGCCCCGGCGTTGGGCCTCGAGAGGCACTACGGTTACGCATTCCAGTGGTTCGGCCTGTCGGCCCTCGTTGTCATCCTCTATGTCTGGTTCCAATTCATCTCCCCCTTCCGGCGCGCGCGGCGCCGCGCACGCGATGGCCGCGGCCTCTGACGAGCCGCTGGGCCTGACCGTGCACTCGATGCCGTCGCCGGGCCAGGCGCTGGACGAGGCCGAGAACCGCCGCACCGTCCACGGGCGCTGGAAGATGATCGCCGTGCTGCTGATGTGCGCGGCGCCCGTGATCGCCTCCTACTTCACCTACTACGTGATCCGCCCCGAGGGCCGCAGCGTGTACGGCGAGCTGATCGATCCGCAGCACGAGATGCCCCGCCTCACGGCAACCGACCGCAACGGCGCGCCGGTCGAGCTGACCACGCTCAAGGGCCAGTGGCTGCTGGTGGCGGTGGCCGATGCGGCCTGCGACGCGCTGTGCGAGCAGCAGCTGTACCTGCAGCGTCAGCTGCGCGAGAGCCTGGGCCGCGAAAAAGACCGCCTGGACCGCGTCTGGCTCGTGAGCGACGCGGCGCCCGTGCCCGAGCGCCTGACCAACGGCCTGCACGGCGCGACCGTGCTGCGCGTGCCGGCCGACCAGCTGGCACGCTGGCTCGCGCCTGTGCAAGGCCACACGCTGCCCGAGCACCTCTACGTGGTCGATCCGATGGGCAACTGGATGATGCGTTTCCCGGCCCGCATGGACGCCGCCGGCGCGAGCCGCGCCAAGCGCGACATCGACCGCCTGCTGCGCGCCTCGTCGTCGTGGGACGAAGCGGGGCGTTGAGCCGCGCACGAACAACTGCCCCATGGACACGAGCTCCCTCTACGACCTCACGCCGATCGCCTGGATGATGGGCGCCGGCGTGCTGCTCGCGCTCGGCCCGCTGGTCTGGGTGTGGCGCCGCAACGCCGGCTCCGGCCCCGCGCGGCGGTTGCATGCGCTGACCGTGCTCACGCTGTTCCTCACCTTCGACCTCACGCTGTTCGGCGCCTTCACGCGGCTCACCGATTCGGGCCTGGGCTGCCCCGACTGGCCCGGCTGCTACGGCAACGCCAGCCCGGCCGGCGCACGCCACGAGATCGCCATGGCGCAGGCGGCCCAGCCGACCGGCCCCGTGACGCACAGCAAGGCCTGGATCGAGATGGTCCACCGCTACCTCGCGACCGGCGTCGGGGTGCTGATCCTCACGCTGGCCGGCGCCACTTGGATCGTGCGCCGCCGCCAGCGGCGCCAGCCCGCGCCGCCGGTCGACAGCGCGCACCATCACGTCGTGCTCAGCGCCTGGTGGCCCGCGGCCACGCTGGTCTGGGTCTGCCTGCAGGGCGCCTTCGGCGCCATGACCGTCACCTGGAAGCTGTTCCCCGCCATCGTCACGATGCACCTGATGGGCGCCATCGTGCTGCTCGCGCTGCTGTGCATCCAGGCCGTGCGCTACCGCCAGGTAGCGGCGCAGCGCCTGCCCACGGCCGTGTCGCCGGCCCTGCGCAACGGGCTGATCGCCACGGCGGTGCTGCTGGTGCTGCAGATCGCGCTCGGCGGCTGGGTCAGCACCAACTACGCGGTGCTGGCCTGCACGCAGTTCCCGACCTGCCAGGACAGCTGGTGGCCGCCGATGAACTTCGTGCAGGGCTTCGAGATCTGGCGCCACCTCGGCGTGACCGGCGAGGGCCAGCCGCTCGACTTTTCCGCCCTCACCGCCATCCACTACGCGCACCGCCTCATGGCGTACGCCGTGTTCGTGGCGCTCGGCCTGCTGGCCTGGCGCCTGCGCCGCCTCGAGGCGCTGCGCCCGCAGGCCCGCTGGCTGCTCGGGCTGGCGCTGCTGCAGCTGGCCACGGGCCTGGGCAACGTGCTGCTCGGCTGGCCGCTGGCTGCCGCCGTGCTCCACACCGGCGGCGCCGCGGCGCTGGCGGTGGTCCTGACCTGGGCGCTGTGCGAGAGCCGCCGCGAAAGCGCCGCCGCTGCACCGATTCCGCGCGCCGTCGACAATGCGCGCGGCACCCCCAACCCGAAGAAAGCCACCGCGTGAGCACCCCGATTCCTGTTCAGCACGCCAGCACCGCCAATGTGCTGCGCCAGTTCTACGCGCTCACCAAGCCGCGCGTGGTGCAGCTGATCGTGTTCTGCGCGCTCATCGGCATGGTGCTGGCCGTGCCCGGCCTGCCGTCGTGGGCCGATGTGCAGCGCGGCGTGCTGGCCTGCATCGGCATCTGGCTGGTGGCCGGCGCGGCCGCCGCGTTCAACTGCCTGGTCGAGAAGGGCATCGACGCCAAGATGAAGCGCACCGCCTGGCGCCCCACGGCGCGCGGGCAACTCAGCGACATGCAGGCGCTGGTGTTCTCGGCGCTGCTGTGCGCGGCCGGCTCGGCGCTGCTGTGGTTCACGGTCAACCCCCTGACCATGTGGCTCACGTTTGCCACCTTCGTCGGCTACGCGGTGATCTACACCGTCATCCTGAAGCCGCTGACGCCCCAGAACATCGTGATCGGCGGCGCCTCGGGTGCCATGCCGCCGGTGCTGGGCTGGTCCGCCATGACGGGCGACGTCGGCCCCGAGGCGCTGATCCTGTTCCTGATCATCTTCCTGTGGACCCCGCCGCACTTCTGGGCGCTGGCGCTGTACCGCGTCGAGGACTACCGCAAGGCCGGCCTGCCGATGCTGCCCGTGACGCATGGCAACGAGTTCACGCGGCTGCAGGTGCTGCTGTACACCTTCATCCTGTTCGCCGCCTGCCTGATGCCCTTCATCTACGGCATGAGCGGCTGGCTCTACCTCGTGGTCGCCATCGGCGTGAGCATCGGCTTCACCGGCTATGCCTTCGCGCTGTGGCGCAACTATTCCGACACGCTGGCGCGCAAGACCTTCCGGTTTTCGCTCATCCACCTGAGCGTGCTGTTCGCGGCGCTGCTCGTCGACCATTACCTCCGCTGACCGGACCTGACCTGCCCATGAACAAGCGCAATGCCCTGAAATCGATCGCCGCCACGGCCGGCTGGGTGGCCGCCTCGGCCACGCTGGGCCTGGGCCTTTCGGCCTGCAGCGAGCAGCAGCCGAAGCAGAGCTTCCAGGCGGTCGACATCACGGGCGCCGACTACGCCAAAGACTTTTCGCTCACCGACGCCGACGGCAAGGTGCGCACGCTGGCCGACTTCAAGGGCAAGGCGGTCGTGCTGTTCTTCGGCTACGTGCAGTGCCCCGACGTCTGCCCGACCACCATGACCGAGATGGCGCAGGTCAAGCAGCAGCTTGGCGCCGACGGCAGCAAGCTGCAGGTGCTGTTCGTCACCGTCGATCCGGCGCGCGACACGCCCGAGGTGCTCAAGGCCTACATGGGCGCCTTCGACCCGAGCTTCGTGGCCCTCATTCCCACGCCCGAGCAGCTGGCCGCCGTCGCGAAGGACTTCAAGGTCTACTACAAGAAGGTCGAGGGCAAGACGCCGACCAGCTACGCCATGGACCATTCGGCCGCCAGCTACATCTACGACCCGCAGGGCCGGCTGCGGCTCTACGCGCGCTACGGCGCGGGCGTGCCGGCGATGGTGTCGGACCTGAAGACGCTGCTCGCGTCCTGAGCCGGGTGCCCCGGGCATGGACGCCGCATCGGTCGCGCACCTGAAGTCGCGCAAGGGCGCGTTCCGCATCGCGCTCATTCCGCCCGAGGTGCTGGGCGCGCTGAACGGCGGGCTGCTCGAGACCGTCAACCTCAACGAATTCCTCGCGCTCGAATTGCCGCTGCTCGCGCGCAGCGTGGCGGGCCATGTCGGCCTCGACCCGGCGCACGAACGGCTGGACGACACGCTCGCCATGCTGGCCGCCTTCAAGCCCATGCAGCGCCACAGCCACATCGCGCGGGCGCTGTACGACATGACGGCCGAACACGCCGAGCGCGATGCCGTGGCGCACCGGCTGGCCACGCACGCCAGCGACGTGGCGCGCTGCTGGGCGGTGCAGTGGATCACGCTGTCGGGCCTGCCGCTGGCGGCCCAGCTCGACGCCGTGCGCCGCTTTGCCGCCGACCCGCACTTCGGCGTGCGCGAGTTCGCCTGGATGGCGGTGCGCGACAGCGTCATCGACTCGCTCGACGAGGCGCTGGCGTTGTTGCAGCCCTGGGTGACCGATGCCGATCCGAACGTGCGCCGCTTCGCCAGCGAACTCACGCGCCCGCGCGGCGTGTGGTGCGCGCAGATCGAGACGCTGAAGGCCGAGCCCTGGCTGGCGCTGCCGCTGCTGGAGCCGCTGCGCGCCGACGCGCATCGCTACGTGCAGAACTCGGTCGCCAACTGGCTCAACGATGCCAGCAAGACGCAGCCCGAGTGGGTCGAGACGCTGTGCACGCGCTGGGTGGCCGAATCGCCGGTTGCCGAGACCCGCTACATCGCGAAGCGGGCGCTGCGCACGCTGACCAAGTCGACGCCCTGAAGCGCCCCGAACGAAAAAAAGCCCGGCACTGCCGGGCTTTTTCGTGGAGGAGGGCGGTCGTGACGCTTACGCGTACTCGGCCAGCGCCTTCTTCATCTTCTTCATCGCCGCCACTTCGATCTGGCGGATGCGCTCGGCGCTCACGCCGTACACCGCGGCCAGGTCGTGCAGCGTCATGCCGCCCGAGCCGTCGTCGTTCACCTTGAGCCAGCGCTCTTCGACGATGCGGCGGCTGCGGTCGTCCAGCGCCTCCAGGGCGGTGGCGATGCCGTCGCTCGACAGGCGGTCGCGCTGCTGCGATTCGAGCAAGGCGGTCGGTTCCTGCGTGGCGTCGGCCAGATAGGCGATGGGGCCGAAGCCTTCGTCGCCGTCATCGGACGGACCCGGATCGAGCAACACGTCGCCGCCCGACAGGCGGGTTTCCATCTCGAGCACTTCCTCGGGCTTCACGTTCAGGCGCGTGGCCATCTGCGAGACCTCGTCGGGGCTCAGCGTCTCGCGGTGCGTGCCGTTGTCGGCCGCGGCCGAGTCGGCCTTGAAACTCTGCTTCATCGAACGCAGATTGAAGAACAGCTTGCGCTGGGCCTTGGTCGTCGCGACCTTGACCATGCGCCAGTTCTTCAGGATGTACTCGTGGATCTCGGCCTTGATCCAGTGCATGGCGTAGCTCACCAGCCGCACGCCCTGGTCGGGGTCGAAACGCTTCACGGCCTTCATGAGACCGACGTTGCCTTCCTGGATCAGGTCGCCGTGCGGCAGCCCGTAGCCCAGGTACTGGCGGGAAATCGAGACGACCAAGCGCAAGTGCGACAGGATCAGCGCACCGGCGGCTTCGAGGTCGTTCTGGTCGCGCAACTTGCGTGCGAAGCCCTGCTCTTCTTCGAGCGTGAGCAGCGGCAGGCGGTTGGCGGCCGAAATGTAGGCATCCAGGTTGCCCAGCGGGGGGACCATCGACCATGGGTTGGCGACGGCCAGCTGGTTGGCAGAGACTCCAGACAGCGTTGTCATCAGGGGAAACTCCTTTGTGTTGGCCATATTAGCACTCGGTTAGAGGGAGTGCTAAGCCAAGGGTTCCCTTGGGTTTCTATCGTTGCGATAGCTTTTGTCGCGATTTGTTGGATATTTGTATGCCGTTTGGCGTTTTTCAAGTCCGTGCCGCTTGCCCGAGCAGCCAGTCCTGAAACGCCAGGATGCGCGGGTCCTGGGCGCTGCCTTCCGGGTAGACCAGGTGGTAGGCGTAGCCCGCCGCCATGGGCACGCCGATGTCGAACAGCCGCACCAGCCGGCCCTGGGCGAGGTCGGCGCCGATCATGTCCAGGTCGGCCAGGCCGACCATGCCGCTCTCGGTGACGGCGCGCACCACGTCGCTCGAGTCGGCGAAGCCGATACAGCGGCTGTCGTCGAAGCCCTCGATCCCGGCCGCGGCCATCCACATCGGCCAGTTCGGCCAGACCATGCCGTCGGTCTTCCAGTCGACGAAGCACAGCGTGTGCTGGAGCAGGTCGCGCGGCGTTGCCAGCGGGGGCCCGCCGGCGAGCAGCCTGGGGCTGCAGACCGGCACGATCACGGTGTCGAACAGGCGCTGCGCGCGCGTGCCCGGGTCTTGTCCCTTGCCGAAACGGATCGCCACGTCGATGTCGTCGGCGTCGAAATCCCGCAGCGCGTCGGAAATATCGAAACCCAGTTCCAGCCCCGGGTTGGCGGCGCGGAACTGCGGCAGCCGGGGCAGAAGCCAGTTGGTCGCGAAGCGGGCGCTGGTCGACACGCGCAGCGTCGCCGCCCCGCGCGCCATGCGCCGGGCGCGGCCGGCGGCGCGGCGCAGGGTGTCGAGGGCGTCGGCGGTGGCCTCGAACCACACCGCGCCGGCCGGTGTCAGGCGGATGCTGCGGCTGGTGCGCGTGAACAGCACCACGCCGAGTTGGTCCTCGATCTCCTTGATCTGGTGGCTCACGGCCGCCGGTGTCAGCCCGACCTCCTCGGCGGCCCGCGTGAAGTTCAGGTGCCGCCCGGCAGCCTCGAAGGTGCGCAGGGCGCGGGTGCCGGGGATCAGTTGGAGGTGCATTGATCTTCAAATAGTTTTTGATGATTTCCCAAAAACTATTCGTTTCTCAAAGCGAAGTCAACGCGGGATAGTTCAAGAACTTGAAGATCCATCCACAACGATCCCCTTTCAGGAGCAATGAAACCATGTTCGCCAGCACCCCTTCTTCCACTTTCGTCGTGCAACGCAACGGCCAGCCCGCACCCGCCGAGGCCCTGGCGTCGCTGGCCTTCGCCGGCCACGCCCATTTCACCGCCATGCAGGTGCGCGGCGGCCGAGTGCGGGGCCTCGACCTCCACCTGGCGCGGCTGCGCTTCGCCTCTGAGACCCTGTTCGGCCAGGCGCTGCCCGACGACACGGTGCGCGCCCACCTGCGGGCGGCGCTCGCGGCCGGCCCGGCGGACCTGTCGCTGACCGCCACCGTCTACTCTCCGGCCGGCGAGTTCACCGCGGCCGACGCGGTGCCCGAGGTGTTGATCCGCACCGGCCCGCCTTCCAACGGCCCCGCCGGCCCGCTGACCCTGGCCGCGATCGAGCACGAGCGCTTCCTGCCGGCCGTGAAGCACGTCGGCGAAGGCGCCAAGACCCAGCTGCTGCGCCAGGCCGCCGCGCAGGGCTTCGACGACACGGCCTTTCTCGACCGGCAGGGCCGGCTCGGCGAGGCGTCGATCTGGAACCTGGCCTTCTGGGACGGCCAGGCGGTGGTGTGGCCCGAGGCCGACGTCCTCACCGGCACCACGATGGGCATCGTGCGCCGCCAGCTCGATCGCCTCGACGTCCCGCAGCGCAGCCAGGTACTGCGGATGGCCGACCTGCCCGCCCTGGCCGGCGCCGTGGTCATGAACTCGTGGACGGCGGGCGTGGCGGTGCACCGCATCGGCGACGTGGCGTTGCCGGCGGCGCCGGCTTTCGTGGAGCTGCTGCACCGGGCTTACGAAGCCGAGCCGCTCGTGTCGCCCTGATCAGCCCCAGACCGACTGCACCGCCGACGTCAGCGCCACCACCAGCGGATCGCCGGCGCGTTCGGTCGCGCTGCTGAAGTACAGCTGGGCGTCCACGCGCGCGTGGCCCCACACGACCCAGTCGCCGCGTTCCACGCCCGGCACGGCGACTTCTTCGCGCAGCAGCGCGCAGGCGCTGCCGGCGCGTACGAAGGTTTCGAGTGCGCTGGTGTCGTCGCTGCGCATCACGACGTTGGGTGCCAGGCCCTGCTGCTCGAACAGGCCACGCAGCATCTGGTGCACGTGCGATTCCGCCGTGCCGTCCACCCACGGCAGCCCGGCCAGCACGCGCCAGCCGCCGCGCTGCATCTCGGTGGCCAGGCGCGGCGGAAAGGCGATGCGGTAGCAGACCGAGCGCAGCGCGATCCACTGCAGATCGCGCGGCGGGTGCACGCTGATGGTGAAGGCGCCCGCCAGCCCGCCGCCGCGCACCTGGTCGAGCAGGTGGCCCACGGCGTGGGTGCGCGTGTGCAGCTCCACCAGCGGCAGGCTGCGCTGCACCGCGACCGACAGGTGGCCGGTGCGCAGGAACTCGGGCGTCTCGCCGGGCAGGCCCAGGTCGATGCGTCCACCGAGTTCGCCCTGCATGCGCCGCGCCGCGCCCTTGAGCTCGCTGGCCGCGCTCAGCAGCGCCTCGGCCTGCGGCAGCAGCCGGTCGCCGGCGCGCGTGAGTGTCATGCGGCCGGCGCCGCGGTCGAACAGGGCCACGCCGAGGCTCGATTCCAGGCCCTTGATCTGCGCGGTGACCGCGGGCTGCGTGACGCACAGCACGTCGGCCGCGCGCGTCACGTTGCCCACGCGTGCCACCGCGACAAAGGCGCGGATCTGGTGCAACTCCATCGGCGCGCTGCGCGTCAGGCGCCGAACAGGCGCACTTGCGAAGGCTCGATGCCCAGGCTCACCGCGCCGCCGACCGGGAACTTCGACAGCCCCATGTGGTGCGGGTGATCGACCGCCAGGTTCTGGTGGCCCACGCGCACGCGATACCGCGTGAACTCGCCGAGGAACTCGCTGGCTTCCACGGTGCCCGGCACCCACACGTAGCGCGCATCGTGCGCCGCGTCGGCCACGTCCACGCGCAGCGTGTGCGGGCGAAAGCTGATCTGCAGCGTGTCGGCCTCGGGCGCGTCGGTGGGCAGCGGAAAGTGCAGTTCGCCCACGCCGTCGACGTCCAGCGAGAGCGTGTCGCCGCGGCGCGAGCGCACCTTGCCCTCGAGCAGGTTCATGGTGCCGACGAAGTTGGCGACGAAGGTGTTCACCGGGTAATCGTAGAGCGTGGCCGGCGCGCCGACCTGCTGCACCACGCCCTTGTCGAGCACGGCCATGCGGTCGGCCGTGGTCATGGCCTCTTCCTGGTCGTGCGTGACGAAGATGGTGGTCAGCCCCAGGCGCCGCTGCATCGCCAGCAGCTCCTGGCGCATCTGCACGCGCAAGGTCTTGTCCAGGTTGGAGAGCGGCTCGTCCAGCAGCAGCACCTGCGGCTCGATGACGATGGTGCGCGCCAGCGCCACGCGCTGCTGCTGGCCGCCCGACAGCTGGCTCGGGCGGCGCTGCGCATACGGCAGCAGCCCCACCAGCTCGAGCGCGGCCGTCACCTTCTCCTTGATGACCGCCTTGGGCGCCTTGCGCTCCACCAGCCCGAAGGCCACGTTGTCCCACACCGTCATGTGCGGCCACAGCGCGTAGCTCTGGAACACCATGCCGATGTTGCGTTCCCAGGGGGCCTTGTCGCTCACGTCCTTGCCGTCGATCAGCACTTCGCCGTGCTGGTGGCGGTTGAAGCCGGCAATCAGGCGCAGCAGCGTCGACTTGCCCGAGCCCGAGGGCCCGAGCAGGGCGAAGAACTCGCCGGGCTCGATGTCGATGTTGACGTCCTTGAGCACTTCGGTGGTGCCGTAGGCGAGCCGCACGTTGCGGCACTGGACAGGTACTTTTTTCATGGGGAGCCTTGGGTCAGATCTTGGCCGCCGGGGCGGCAGCAATGGGGGCGGGCACGACAGGTGCGGCAGGTGCCACGATCGGCAGCGGCGGCAGCGCTTCATCGAGCGGCCGCGCCGTGAGCCGCTGGCCGGTGCGCTCGACCACCAGGTGCGACAGGTAGGTGCCCAGCGCCACCACGGCGATCGCCAGCACGCCCAGCGCCGCGCCGGGCCCGCGGCCGGCCACGCTCTGCATGTACAGGTAGATGCCGTAGCTCATCGGCGCCTGCGACTCGGCCGACGACAGCAGGATGGTGGCCGACAGCTCCACCGCCGCCGTGATGAAGCTGGTCACGAAGCCGGCCAGAATGCCTCCCGCCATCAGCGGCACCACCACGCGCTGGATGGTGCGCATCTTGGTCGCGCCCAGGCTCTCGGCCGCTTCCTCGAGCGACACGTGCACCTGCTGCAGCGCGGCCACGCAGGAGCGCAGCGCGTAGGGCAGGCGGCGCACCGCGTAGGCCAGCATGATCACGATCCAGGTGCTGGTCAGCAGCGTGTCGGTGCCCGGCACCGTGACGCCCTTGAACAGGCGCAGGTAGCCGATGGCCAGCACGATGCCCGGCACGGCCAGCGAGGCGGTGGCGATCCAGTCGAGCCACTTGCGCGCGGGCAGCGAGGTGCGCAGCATCAGGTAGGCGATGGTCACGCCCAGCACCACGTCCAGGCCCGCGGCCAGGCCGCAGTACAGCAGCGTGTTCTTCATCATGCCGCCGGCGTCGTGGAACACGGTCTCGTAGTGGGCCAGCGTGTAGGCGTCGGGCAGCGGCGAGAAGCTCCACACCTGCGCCAGCGACAGCAGCAGCACGCCCAGGTGCGGGCTCAGCACCACCAGCAGCACCACGAAGATCCAGCCGTAGGCCGCGAACGAGCCCAGCGGCGACAGCTGGCGCTTGGCGATGCTCGCGCCGCCCTTCTGGATCGTGGAGTACTCCTTGCCTGCCAGCATGCGCGCCGACAGCGCCATGGCCGTGATCGAGAACACGATCATGATCACGCTGATCACGTAGCCCAGCGGGTCTTCCAGCCCCACCTGCGTGATGCGCAGATAGGCCTGCGGCGCCAGCATGTTGGTCTGGCCCAGCACCAGGGGCGTGCCCAGGTCGTCGAACACCTTCACGAACACCAGCGAGGCGCCGGCCACGAAGCCCGGCATGGCCAGCGGGAAGATCACGCGCCAGAACAGGCGCCAGCCGGTGCAGCCCAGGTTGAGCGCCGCTTCTTCCATGGCGCCGTCGATGTTGCGCAGCGCCACCGTCAGGTTCATCAGGATGAACGGGAAGTAGTGGATGGCCTCGACGAAGATCACGCCGTTGAGCCCTTCCATGATCGGCAGCGTGATGCCGAAGTACTGGTTGAGCAGCAGGTTCAGCGAGCCCGAGCGGCCGAAGATCAGCTGCATCGCGGCCGCGCCCACGAAGGGCGGCATGATCAGCGGCAGCACGCCCAGCGTCTGGATCAGCATCGCGCCGCGGAACTGGAAGCGCACCGTGAAGTACGACAGCGGCACTGCGATGAGTGCCGCGAACAGCGCCGACGCCGTGGCCACGAACAGGCTGTTGAAGAACGACTCGCGCATCAGCCCCTGTTCGAAGAAGGCGCCGAAGTGGCCGAAGGTCAGGCCGCCGTCGGCATCGACGAAGGCGGTGTAGAAAACCCGGCCGACCGGCAGCACGAGAAACAGCAGCAGAAAGCCGAGCACGAGGGCGCCGGCCAGCCAGGCGCCAGGGCGCACCTGGCTGAAGCGGCGCGCGCGCGTGGTGGCCGGCGCGGTGCCGGCGGTGAGGGTGGTCATCGGTGAGGTGTCCGGTGGCGCTCAGTGCGTGTTCAAAGGGGTTCAACGGGCGCTGGCCAAAGCCTGCTCGGCCAGCGTGCGGGCGCGTTCGTACTGCTCGCGGGCCTGCGTGCTCCAGCGGTCTTCCAGGCCGGTGACCTGCTTGTTCGAGGCAGCGTCCTTCTTGTTGGCGGTGAACAGCGCCAGGAAGTCCTTGTCGTTCGCCATCGACGCGCCCACCAGCGGCGTGAAGGCCAGGTCGCGCGCCTGCTTGAGCTGCGCCTGGCCCTGCGCGTTGGGCTTCTTGGCCAGTGCGGCCGTGGCCTCGTGGATCGCCTTGGTGGCGGCCTTGAGTTCCTTGTGGCGGAAGGTGATGGTCTGGTCGAACAGCGACGACACCACGTTGTAGCGGGCTTCCGAAAGGTCGGAGTCGAAGTGCACCTTGGCGCGCTTGGCGATCTCGAACGGGTTCGGATAGGCGGGCGGCACCTTGCCACCGAGTGCCGACGGCGGCAGCACCGGCAGGCGCGAGATCTTCGGGTCGAGCAGCAGCAGCTGGCCTTCGGTCGACACGCTGTAGGCGATGAACTTGCGCGCCTCTTCGGGGTTCTTGCTGCCGCTGACCAGGCCGATGTTGGCCGGCACCACGGCCGTCACGTCGGGGTAGACGAACTCCACCGGGAAGCCCGAGAACTTGCCGGCCAGGCCGAAGAAGTCGATCACCAGGCCGATGCCGAACTGCCCGTTGTTCACGCCGTCGGGCACGCCGAAGCTGCGCTCGGTGATGGCTGCGCTGTTGCCCGAAATCTGCAGCAGCTGGTTCCAGCCCTTGTCCCAGCCTTCGCCCTGCAGCAGCGTCTCCACCGTCAGGTGCGTGGTGCCCGAGCGCGAGGGCGCGCTCATGGCCGCGTGGCCGAAGTACACCGGCTTCATCAGGTCGCTCCACTGCGCGGGCGCGGGCAGCTTGTTGGCGGCCATGTAGCGCGTGTTCCACATCAGGCCGTAGCCTGCCAGCGCCTGCCCCAGGTACAGGCCCTGCGGGTTGTTGATGGGGTAGTTGCCGACCTTCTCGGGCACCGCCTTGTTGGCCTGCGCCGCCACGTTCTCCAGCAGCTTCTGCCCGGCCAGCACCTCGAAGGCATCGGGCGCCGAGGCCCAGAACACGTCGGGCCGCTGGCCCACCGGCAGCTCGCGCACGTACGAGATGCCCTGCACCGTGCTCTTGTTGAGGATCTCCAGCTTGATGCCGGGGTTGGCTTTCTCGAACGCCACCTTGTAGGCCTGCGTCAGCTCCTTGGGAAAGGAGGTGACGACCGTGACGGTGCCGGCATGGGCAGCGCCGCCGAGGCCGGCGGCCAGCAGCGAGAACGAAAGCGCGAGCGTGCGCAGGGTGAAGCGGGAAGGCATGGTGTGTGTCTCCAGGTCGTTGGCGAGGACGCATGCCGCGCGCTTCGTGGCGAGCGCTTGCGGTCATGTCGGTCGGCATCGTGCATGACGTGCCGCGCGGGGGCCAATCAGAAAACGTGATGCACGCCATCACCCCTCAGGGTTCACCCGAGGGCGGCAACGAAAAGGAGACGGGGTGGGAGGCGCCGTTTACCAGCGGATGCCGAGCTTCAGGAACAGCTTCGACAGCACGAACAGCGGACCGACCCAGAGGTATTGGATGTCCTCGAAGAACGACGGCTTCTTGCCTTCCATCTTGTGGCCGACGAACTGGAAGATCCATGCCACCACGAAGATCGCCGCCGACACCGGCGCCACCGCGGTGCCCATCGCATGCACCGCCACCAGCGCCAGCACCGTGAGCGCCAGCATCGTGATGAGGAAGGCCGGCGAGCGCAGCAGGGCGTAGTACACGAGGCTGGCCGCCACGAAGGCGTAGGCCACCCACGGATGGATCGCGAACAGCAGCCCGACGATGCTCAGCATGATCGCGGGGATGGCCACGAAGTGGATCAGCTCGTTGGTCGGATGGCGGTGGCTCCCCTCGTAGTGGGCGAGCAGGCGGTCGACCTTGCGCTCGCTGGTGGCGAGCGGGGCGGCGGCAGTGTGGGTCATGGCAGGTCTCCGGGGCGCCGTGCGTTGCGGCAAGACTTCCATGGTGCCCACGGCGCCGCACCATGGCAAGTGGCGTCGTCCCGGGGGGACGAGGGCAGGGCGCCATGACTTAGGGCACTGTCGCCCGGGGCTTGCGCCGCTAAGATCAAATCCGTGGCCTCTTTCGACTCCCCCTCCGCACCCCCGCCGCCCCTCACCGACACCGGTGTGCCTGCCGGCGTGTCCGGCGCGATCCTGGTGGTGGACGACCACGACCTGCTGCGCCTGGGCGTGAGCGCGCTGGTGCAGGCCCAGGCCGCCACCTCGGGCGCGCGCATTTCGGTGTTCGAGGCCGGCAACATCGCCGACGCGCTCGCGCTCTATGCGGCGAACGAGGTCGCCATCGGCCTCGTGCTGCTCGACCTCGCGCTGCCCGACACGCACGGGCTCAGCGGCCTGGCCGAGTTCCGCCTGCGCTTTCCGGCGGCACGCGTCGTGGTGCTCTCGGGCACCGCCAACAGCACGCTGGCGCAAGGCGCGCTCGCGCTCGGCGCCAGCGCCTTCTTGCCCAAGTCCGCCGACCTGAAGGAGATGGTGGGCTTCATCCGCGCCTGCGGCCTGTTCGAGGCCGACGGCACACCGCCGCAGCCGTTGCCGCCCGCGGCGCTGCCCAAGTCGCTGTCAGGCTACGCGGAATTCGCGCACGCCAGCGCCTGGCAGGAACTCACGCCGCGCCAGATGCAGGTGCTGCAATGGGTGCTCGAAGGCAAGGCGAACAAGGAGATCGCGCAACTGGCCAACCTGAGCGAGGGCACGGTGAAGAACCATGTCTCGACCATCCTGCTGCTGTTCGGCATGCGCTCGCGCGCCCAGCTGATCAGCATGCTGCGTTGAGCGGCGCCACGCTGGCGGGCCGCGGCGACGCCGCCGCCGGCCAGCTGCTGGGCCAGCGCGTGCTGCGCGAGCACGTCGGCTCGGTCTACGACACCTACGGCATCTCCACGCTGACCCACCTGGGCTTCGTGATCGTGTTCGGCTGCATCATCTACTCGCAGCTCAGCGATGCGCGCCTGCTGTTCTGGATGGCGGCGCTGGTGGCGGTCGACATCTACGTGTTCTTCACGCCACGCTGGACGCCCGACAAGCCGGCCTCCGAGAGCCCGTACTGGGCGCGCAAGATCTCGCGCATGGTCACGCTGGTGAGCATGATCACGGCGGTGGTGCCGTGGTTCATCGTGCCGCACGAGAACCTGCCCATGACCTCGCTGCTGATGGCCGTGATCGTCGGCAGCTGCGCGCGCGCCGCGCAGTCGCTGTGGCCGCTCAAGCCCGCGCTGTTCGGCTACACGCTGCCCATGTCGCTGGGCATGATCATCGCGCTGGCCTGGCAGGGCGATGGCCTGCACCTGTTCCTGGCCGCGGCCGGCTCGGCCTACCTGATGCTCACGCTGCACGCCGGCGTGCGCCAGCACCGGCTGCTGACCGACTCGCTCATGCTGCGCTTCGAGAACGAGGCGCTGGCCGCGCGCCTGGGCGAGCAGATCGCCGCCACCGAGCGCGCCAGCGAAGAAAAGACCCGCTTCCTCGGTGCCGCCAGCCACGACCTGCGCCAGCCGCTGCACGCCATCGCGCTGTTCGGCGCCGCGCTCGAGAACGAGCTGCGCGGCCGTCCCGAGAGCCGCAACGCCGAGCGCCTGATGCGCGCGGTGAACTCGCTGGGCGCGTCGCTGGACACCATGCTCGATGTGTCCCGGCTCGACGCGGGCGTCATCACGCCGTCGCCGCAGCCGGTGGAACTCGATGCGCTGTTCCTGCCGCTCAACCACACCTTCTCGGCGCAGGCCGAGCAGAAGGAGCTGCAGCTGCGCGTGCGCGCCAGCGGCCTGTGGGTGCGCAGCGATCCGCAGCTGCTGCACCGCATGCTGTCCAACCTGATGGACAACGCCCTGAAGTACACCGTGCAGGGCGGCGTGACCGTGACGGCGCGCGATCGCGGCGACACCGTGTGGATCGAGGTGCGCGACACCGGCATCGGCATCGCGCCCGAGCAGTCGCACCGCATCTTCGAAGAGTTCTACCAAATCGATAACCCGGGTCGCGACCGTGCGCGTGGCCTGGGCATCGGCCTGTCGATCGTGCGTCGCCTGTCGCGGCTGCTGGGCCATCCGGTGCAGATGCATTCGCGCCCGGGCCGGGGCACGCACTTCCGCGTCGTGCTGCCGACCGTGCCGCCGCAGGTCAGCGCGCTCGTGGGCCCGTTTCCGGCCGGCAGTGTCGAACTGGCTGCACGTCGGCGCGCGGCCATGCTGCCCGGTCGCGTGCTGTTGATGGACGACGAACTTGAAATCCGCGAAGCCATGACCGGCCTGCTGCGCTCGCACGCGATCGATGCGCACGCCGTCGCCGACGAGGCCGCCGCAGCCGAGGCACTGCACCAGGCCCGCGCCGAGGGCCGGCCCTTCGGCCTGTTGATGTGCGACTACCGCCTGGCCGACGGCGTCGACGGCCTCGACGTGGGCCTGCGCCTGAGTCGGCACCTGGGCACCGAGCTGCCGCTGCTGCTCATCACCGGCGAGACCTCGCCCGACCGCCTGCAGCGCGTGCGCGAGTCGGGTGTGCCGGTGCTGTTCAAGCCCGTGGCGCCCGATGCGCTGCTGCAGGCCATGGCGGGGCTTGTGCCGGCACCGTAGCGTTTGGCACACAGCCTGCGGCTGAAAGTGAATACGTTGTAGTTCATTGCGTGCCGATCCCATCGGTTGGCCACACATGCAATGACTTTTGGCACTGCCGGGCGTTCGCCTCCCGTCGTAATTTCGGGTTTCAGGGAAGCGAAATCAGGGGGCGTTGCAGGCGTCGACCACCGGTGCCTTCGCACACGAGGCGCGACGCCGCACAGGCCACACGCAGGGGGAATACAAGGGAGAAATAAGAAAGACAGGGAGCTGACGGCCCCCGGCGAAAGCCGGGGGCCGTTTTTTTGCCCGAAGCGGAAGCCTCAGCCCAGCAGCGCCTGCGCGAACTCGCGGGCGTTGAAGGTCTCGAGGTCTTCGAGCTTTTCGCCCACGCCGATGAAGTACACCGGAATCGGCCGCTCGCGCGCGATGGCGCACAGCACGCCGCCCTTGGCGGTGCCGTCGAGCTTGGTCACGATGAGGCCCGTGAGGCCCAGGGTCTCGTCGAAGGCCCTGACCTGCGCGAGTGCGTTCTGGCCGGTGTTGCCGTCGATCACCAGCAGCACCTCGTGCGGCGCGGTGGCGTCGGCCTTGGTGACGACGCGCTTGATCTTCTTGAGCTCGTCCATCAGGTGCAGTTGCGTCGGCAGGCGCCCGGCCGTGTCGACCAGCACCACGTCCTTGCCGCGTGCCTTGCCGGCGTTCACGGCGTCGAAGCTCACGGCCGAGGGGTCGCCGCCTTCGTTGCTGACGATCTCGACGGTGTTGCGGTCGGCCCAGACCAGCAGTTGCTCGCGTGCCGCGGCGCGGAAGGTGTCGGCCGCGGCCAGCAGCACCGAGGCGCCTTCGGTGGCCAGGTGCTTGGTGAGCTTGCCAATGGAGGTGGTCTTGCCCGCGCCGTTGACGCCCGCCACCATGATCACGGTGGGCGTGTACTCGCCGATGACCAGCGGCTTCTCGAGCGGCTTGAGCAGGTCGGTGACGGCGTCGGCCAGCAGCAGCTTGACCTGCGCGGCGTCGGTGGCCATCTGGCGCTTGACGCGCACCTTCAGGTCGGCGAGCAGGTACTCGGTGGCCTTGACGCCGGTGTCGGCCATCAGGAGCGCCGATTCGAGTTCTTCATACAGTGCGTCGTCGATCTGCGCATTGACGAACACCGCCTGGATGCCGGTGCCGGTCTTGCGCAGCCCGGTCTTGAGCTTGTCGAACCAGCTCTTGCGCTCGGTGGCGATGGGGGCCGGTTCGGCGACGACGGCGACAGGCGCGGGAGGCGGTGCGGGCACGGGCGCCGGAGGAGGCGGCGGTGGCGCAATGACAGGGGCGGGTGCAGGAACGGGGGCGGGCGCTGGCGCAGGGATCGGCGCAGGTGCGGCGACCGGAACTGGCGCGGGCGTCGGCGCCACCACGGGCGCGGCCGGTGCCGGCTCGGGGGCCGGCGCAGGGGCGGGTGCGGGTGCGGGAACAGGTGCTTCCGCCGCCGGCTTCGACCCGAACCAGCTCGACGGCGAGAACACCGAGCGTGCCGGTGCGGGTTCCGCGGCCGGGGAGGGCGCGGGTTCGGTGGTCGGCGGCGGGGCCGGTGTCACCGGGGCATCGGCAGGTGGTTTTTTCTTGAAGAAACTGAACATCGGGAGCTTTTTACAATCCGACCCATTCTATGAAACACCTCTCGCCACGCCGCGCTGCGTCTGGTGCGGTGCTGGCCCTGGCGCTTTCTGCGCTGTGGACCGTGCCCGCGCAGGCCCAGTCCACCCCCGCTCCCGCCGCGTCGGCCTCGACTGCCGCCGCTCCGGGCCCCCAGCAATTCACCCTCGCCAACGGCATGACCGTGATCGTGCAGCCCGACCGGCGCTCGCCGACCGCGGTGCAGATGGTGTGGGTGCGGGTCGGCTCCATGGACGAGGTCGACGGCACCTCGGGCGTGGCGCACGTGCTGGAGCACATGCTGTTCAAGGGCACGAAGAGCGTGCCGGCCGGCGAGTTCTCGCGCCGCGTGGCAGCGCTGGGCGGCCAGGAAAACGCCTTCACCATGCGCGACGCCACCGGCTACTACCAGCAGATCCCGGTGGGCAGCCTCGAACAGGTGATGAAGCTCGAATCGGACCGCTTCGCCAACAACCAGTGGCCCGACGACGAGTTCAAGCGCGAGATCGAGGTGGTCAAGGAAGAGCGCCGCCTGCGCACCGACGACCAGCCGCGCGCCCTGCTCGGCGAGCAGCAGAACGCGGCCGTCTTCACCTCGTCGCCCTACCGCCGTCCGGTGGTGGGCTGGATGAGCGACCTCGAATCGATGACGCCGGCCGACGCGCGCGCCTTCTTCCAGCGCTGGTACGTGCCGGCCAATGCCGTGCTCGTGGTGGCCGGCGATGTCGACGTGGCGCGCGTGCGCGCGCTGGCCGAGAAGTACTACGGCAGCATCCCCGCGCGCGCCGTGCCGGAGCGCAAACCGCGCACCGAGCCCGCGCAGCGCGGCATCCGCCGCCTCGAATTCAAGGCCCCGGCCGAGCAGGCCTACGTGTCGCTCGCCTTCCGCGTGCCGCAGCTCACCAACATCGACGACGCCAACAGCGACGCCTGGGCGCTGGTGGTGCTCTCGGCCGTGCTCGACGGCTACGCCGGCGCGCGGCTCGACCGCGCGCTCACGCAAGGCCCCGGCCGTGTGGCCGATTCGGCCGGCGCGTACGCGGGCTTCATCGGCCGCGGTCCGCAACTCTTCATGCTCGACGGCGTGCCGGCCGCCGGCAAGACCGCCGAGACGGTCGAGGCCGCGCTGCGCGCCCAGGTGGCGCGCGTGGCGAAGGACGGTGTCGGCGAGGCCGAGCTGGCCCGCGTCAAGACGCAGTGGGTGGCGAGCGAAACCTACAAGCGCGATTCGGTGATGGCGCAGGCGCGCGAACTCGGCAGCAACTGGATCATGGGTCTGCCGCTGGACGCCAGCGAGCGCATCGTCGCCCGGCTGCAGGCCGTGACGGCGGCGCAGGTGCAGGCCGTGGCCGCCAAGTACTTCGGCGATGACCAGCTCACGGTCGCCACGCTGCGGCCCCTGCCGCCCGAACCCAAGCGCGGCCGCGGCTTCGCAGCCCCCGTGGGCGAGATGCGCTGAAAGGCACCGGATTCCCTCATGAAGAACCTCAAGAAGATTGCAAGCACCGCCCTCCTGGCGGGCATCACCGCTCTGTTCGGCATGGGCGGCGCGCAGGCCGCGCTGCCCATCCAGCACTGGACGCTGGCCAACGGCGCCAAGGTGTACCTGGTGTCGACCAATGCGCTGCCGATCGTCGACGTGCAGATCGACTTCGACGCCGGCAGCCGGCGCGATCCGGCCGCGCAGGCCGGGCTGGCCAGCACCAGCGCCGCGATGGTCGAGAAGGGCGTGCGCGCCGGGCGCAACGGCGAGCCCGCGCTCGACCAGAACGCGCTGGGCGAGGCCTGGGCCGACCTGGGCGCCAGCTTCGACGTGAGCGCCGGCACCGACCGCACCAGCTACACGCTGCGCACGCTGTCCGACCCCGCGCTGCTGACCAAGGCCGTGGCCCTGGCCGCACGCGAGATCGGCGAGCCCTCGTTCCCCGACGACATCTGGTCGCGCGAACGCGAGCGCATCAACGCCGCCATCAAGGAAGCCAACACCAAGCCCGCCACCGTCGTCGGCCGCGCCTTCGCGCAGGCCGTGTACGGCACGCACCCTTACGGCCAGGAAGTGACGGAAGAGACGCTCGCGCGCATCGACACCGCCGCCATGCGCCAGCGCTACGAGCAGCTGATCCTGCCGTGCCGCGCCAAGCTCAGCATCGTGGGCGCGGTCACGCGCGCCGAGGCCGAGGCGCTCGCGACCACGCTGCTGTCGCGCCTGCCCAGTCCCGGCGCCTGCGCACCGCTGCCGGGCATCGCGCCGGTGGCGGCGCTCACGGCGCCGAAGGACGAGCGCATCGCGTTCGACTCGGCGCAGGCCCACGTCTTCATCGGCCAGCCCGGCTACCCGCGCCAGGACCCGGACCACTTCGCGCTCACGCTCGGCAACTACGTGCTCGGCGGCGGCGGCTTTGTCTCGCGGCTGACCGAAGAGGTGCGCGAGAAGCGCGGCCTGGCCTACAGCGTGTACAGCGGCTTTGCGCCGGGGCTCGAGGCGGGCGCCTTCCGCATTGGCTTCCAGACCCGGCCCGACCAGGCCGAGGCGGCGACGAAGGTTTCGCGCGACGTGCTCGCGAAGTTCGTGGCCGAAGGCCCGACCGAGAAGGAGCTGAAGGCCGCGAAGGACAACCTGATCGGCGGCTTCCCGTTGCTGCTGGACAGCAACCGCAAGCTGATCGGCAACGTCGCCAACATCGCCTGGTACGACCTGCCACTGGACTACCTCGACACCTGGACCGCGCGCATGAACGCGGTCACGGCCGCCGACATCCAGGCCGCGTTCGCCCGCAAGCTGCAGCCGCAGCGCATGGTGACGGTGGTGGTGGGCGGCAAGCCGGCCGCCGCGGCGCAGTAAGCAAGAAAAAAGAAAAGTTCAGGCCAGCGCGTGCGGCCCGCTGCGCGCGGCCTCGCGCACCGCGGCGCCGAGCTGCGCCAGCAGGCGCGGCGCCGCGCGGGCGTGCTGCCAGTACAGCGGCACCGGCAGCGTCGCGCCGGGCACCAGTTCCACCAGCGTGCCGTCGCGCAGCGCATCGGCCACCATGCTGGTCGGGTGCATGCCCCAGCCGATGCCGCGGCAGGCCGCCTCGACGAAGGCGGCGGGCGAGGGCACCCAGTGGCGCGGCGTCTCCACGTTGCGGTGGCAGATGCGGCGCACCCAGCGCGCCTGCAGCCGGTCCTTGCGGTCGAACACCAGGTTCGGCGCGGCGGCCAGTGTGCGCGCGCCCACGCCCTTGGCGAAATAGCGTTCCACGAAACCGGGGCTCGCGGCGGCCACGTAGTGCACCGTGCCCAGCGCCTCGCTGTTGCAGCCCGTGACCGGCTGGGCCAGCGCGGTCACGGCCGCCAGCACGGCGCCGCTGCGCAGCCGCTCGGCCGTGTGGTCCTGGTCGTCGGCCGTGAGGTCGAGCAGGGCGTCGGGCGCCTGTGCGGCGAAGGCGGCGGCGCCCGCCATGAACCAGGTCGCGAGGCTGTCCGCGTTGACCGCCACCCGCACCGTGACCCGCTCGTGCGCCTCGCCGCTGCCCATGCCCAGCGCGGGCAGGGCCTCGCGCAGCTCGTGTTCCAGCATGCCCACGCGTTCGACGTGCCGGCACAGCTGCAGGCCGGCCTCGGTCGCCACGCAGGGCTGGCCACGCACCAGCAGCGCGCCGCCGGTGCGCTCCTCGAGCAGCTTCACGCGCTGCGACACCGCCGAGGGCGTGACATGCAGCGCGCGGGCGGCGCGCTCGAAACTGCCTTCGCGCACCACGGCGGCAAGGGCGTGCAGGGCGGCGTAGTCGAGCATGGTCGTGAATGAAGTAAAACTGAATTGGCGTTAGAAAGTTTAGTTTGATTGAATGCTGGGCGGACGGCAAGCTCGGACCATGACCGCCGTTCACGCCTCCACCGCTTTCCTCAACGGGCTCTTCATGAGCCTGGTGCTCATCGTCGCCATCGGCGCCCAGAACGCCTACGTGCTGCGCCAGGGCCTGCGCCGCGAGTACGTGAGCGCGGTGGTGCTGTTCTGCGCCGTCTGCGACGCGGTGCTGGTCGCGGCCGGCGTGGCCGGCATGGCGCAGGCGCTGAAGGGGCGGCCGATGCTGGCGACGCTGCTCGCGGGCTTCGGCGCGGCTTTTCTCTGCGGCTACGGCCTGCGCGCGCTGTGGCGCTCGCGCCAGCCGGGCGCGCTGCAGACGGTGTCGCAGGGCGCCTCGCGCTCGCGCGCCGCGGTGGTCGCGCAGGCCGCCGGCTTCACGCTGCTGAACCCGCACGTCTACCTGGACACCGTGCTGCTCGTGGGCACGGCCGGGGCGCAGTACCCGGGCCTGCTCAAGGCCTGGTTCGTGGTCGGGTCGACGCTGGCCAGCGTGCTGTGGTTCACCGCGCTGGGCTTCGGCGCGCGGCTGCTGGCGCCGGTGTTCGCACGCCCGCGCGCCTGGCAGATGCTCGATGCGCTCATCGGCGGCACCATGCTCGTGCTCGCCGCGCTGCTGGCCCGTCGCGCGTTCATGGGCTACTGAGTGAAGGGGGGCCAGCTGCGGCGTTAAGCTCGCCGCATGCCCCAGAAGCCCCCGAAGAAGAACGCCGCCGCGCCTGTTTCGCGCGCCCCCGCCGCCAAGCGCCCGTCGCGGCCCAGCGAGGTCCGCATCATCGGCGGCGAATGGAAGCGCACCCGCCTGGCCGTGGCCGACAAGCCCGGCCTGCGCCCTACGCCCGACCGCGTGCGCGAAACGCTGTTCAACTGGCTTGCGAGCCTGGCCGGCGTGGGCGGCGGTGCCTTGCCGGGCTGGCACTGCATCGACGCCTTCGCGGGCACCGGTGCGCTCGGTCTCGAAGCCGCCTCGCGCGGCGCGGCCCACGTGCTGCTGTGCGAGCAGGACGCCGCGCTGGTCGCCCAGCTGCAGGCCGCCAAGACCAAGCTCTCGGCCGAGGCCGTGCGCGTGGAGCGCGGCAACGGCGTCACCGCGCTCGAGCGTGCGGCGGCGGGCAGCCTGCAGGCTGTGTTTCTCGATCCGCCCTTCGACAACCTCGCGCTGTACGAGCCGGCCCTGCGCGCCGCCGCGCGCGCGCTGCATGCCGACGGCGCGATCTACCTCGAGGCGCCGCGCCGCTGGGCCGCCGAGGAACTCGCCGCGCTGGGCCTCATGGAATTCCGCTACCTGAAGGCCGGCGCCGTGCATGCCCATCTGCTGCGCCGCGCTGTGTCCGTGCCTGCATAATCCGCCGGACAAGCCGCACCGGCAGCATGAGGAAGAACCAACCATGGCCAGCAACGTGATCGCGGTTTATCCCGGCACTTTCGACCCCATCACCCTCGGTCACGAGGACGTGGTGCGGCGTGCAACCCAACTCTTCTCCAAGGTGATCGTCGCCGTCGCGGCGGGCCACCACAAGAAGGCGCTGTTCACGCTCTCCGAGCGCATGGACATGGCCCGCGAGGCAGTGAAGCCCTACAGCGACCAGGTGACGGTCGAGAGCTTCTCGGGCCTGCTGCGCGACTTCGTCGTCGCGCGCGGCGGCAAGGCCATGGTGCGCGGCCTGCGCGCCGTGACCGACTTCGACTACGAGTTCCAGCTCGCCGGCATGAACCGCTCGCTGATGCCCGACGTCGAGACCGTGTTCCTGACCCCGAGCGACAAGTACCAGTTCATCTCCAGCACCTTCGTGCGCGAGATCGCCATGCTCGGCGGCGAGGTCAACAAGTTCGTCTCGCCGAACGTCGAGCAGCAGCTCACCGCCAAAGTCCGCAGCCTGGGCAGGGAATGAGCCCGCTCCAGGCTTCGCGCTGAGGTGAGCGCCACCCCCTTGCCCCGCCTGCATCCGCTGGGCGATGCGGCGCTGGTGTGCGACCTGCCCGCGCCCGCCACGCTGGCGCAGCAGCAGCGCATCTGGGCGCTGGCCGCCGAGGTGCTGGCCTGGCCCGGCGTCGGCGAAGCGCTGCCGGGCATGAACAACCTCACGCTGACCTTCGACCCGACCGCCGTGGCGTTCGAGGAACTCGCGGCGCGCGTGCTCGAGGCCTGGCCAGGGCTCGCGGCCCATGCCGCTGAAGGGCGGCGCATCGAGATTCCCGTGGCCTACGGTGGCGAGCACGGCCCTGACCTCGCCGACGTGGCGGCCCACACCGGGCTGTCGGCGGCCGAGGTGGTGCGACGCCACAGCGGCGGCGACTACGTGGTCTACCTGCTCGGCTTCCTGCCGGGCTTCGCCTTCATGGGCGGGCTGCCGCCCGAGCTCGCGACACCGCGCCGCGCCGAACCGCGCACCGCCGTGCCGGCGCGCTCGGTCGGCATCGGTGGCGAGCAGACCGGCATCTATCCGCTGGTGTCGCCGGGCGGCTGGCAGCTCATCGGGCGCACGCCGCTCGAACTGTTCGATCCCTCGGCGGAATCACCCACGCTGCTGCGCCCCGGCGACCGCGTGCGCTTCGTCGTCGAAAGCCTGCAGACATGATCCTCGTGCGCAAACCCGGCGTGCATGCCTCGGTGCAGGACCTCGGGCGGCCCGGCCTGCGCCAGCTGGGCATCTGCCCGGGCGGCGCGCTCGACATGCTCGCGCTCACGCTGGCGAACCGGCTGGCCGGCAATGCCGACGCGGCGGCGGGCATCGAATTCACCATGGGCGGTTGCGAGCTGCAGTTCGAAGTCGACACCCGCATCGCGCTCACCGGCGACGACTTCGGCGCCACGCTCGACGGCGTGCCGCTGTGGCCCTGCTGGAGCGTGCCGGTGCGCGCCGGCCAGACCTTGCGCCTGGCCGGTGCCAACGCGCCCGGCACGCCGAAGGCCGGCCTGCGCAGCTGGCTCGCGGTGGCCGGCGGCATCGACGTGGCACCCGTGCTCGGCTCGCGCAGCACCGACCTCAAGGCCGGCTTCGGCGGCCACGAGGGCCGCGCGCTGCGCAAGGGCGACCGGCTCGCGCTGGGCGCTTCGCGCCTCGGTGCCGACCAGAACGCGCGCCGTCCCTTCGGCCTGCGTGCGCCTGACTGGGGCACGGCCGAGCCCGACGGCGCCTTCGCGCTGCGCGTGCTGCCCGGTCCCGAGTTCGATCTGTTCACGCCCGACGCGCAGGCGCTGCTGTGGAGCGAGCGCTGGCGCATCACGCCGCAAAGCAACCGCATGGGCAGCCGGCTCGCCGGCGCCGAGCTGCAGCGCAAGGCGGGCGGCGACATGCTCTCGTCGGGCGTGATCCCCGGCACGATCCAGGTGCCGCCTTCGGGCCAGCCGATCATCCTCATGGGCGACGCGCAGACCACCGGCGGCTACCCGCGCATCGGCGTGGTGATCCGCGCCGACCTCTGGAAGCTCGCGCAGGCGCCGCTCGGGGGCCGGCTGCGGCTGGTGCGCACCGACCTGTCGCACGCGCTCGCGGCCTGGGCTGCGCAGCAGCGCTACCTGGCGCAGGTGGCGCAGGGGCTCGCCGCGGCGGGCTGGCCCGGCGCGGCCTAGACTGTTGGCTGAAGCAGGAGGCTCCCGCACCTGCCCCCGAGACGGAGAACACCCCATGCAGATCGACCTGAACGCCGACCTCGGCGAAGGCGCCGGCAGCGACGAAGCGCTGCTCGGCCTCGTGAGTTCCGCCAACATCGCCTGCGGCTGGCACGCGGGCGACGCCAGGACCATGCAGCAGTGCGTGCGCTGGGCCATGGCCCACGGCGTGGCGATCGGCGCGCACCCGAGCTTTCCCGACCGCGAGAACTTCGGCCGCAGCACCATGCACCTGCCGCCCGAGGAGATCGTGGCGAACGTGCTCTACCAGGTCGGCGCGCTGGCCGCGATCGTCAAGGCCGAGGGCGGCCGGCTCGCGCACGTGAAGCCGCACGGCCAGCTCTACAACCAGGCGGTGAAAGAACCCGAACTCGCCGAGGCGCTGTGCGAGGCGGTGCGCCGCTTCGACCCCTCGCTCAAGTTCTTCGGCCTGGCCGGCAGCCACATGATCGACGCGGCCCGCCGTGCCGGCCTGCAGCCTGTGGAGGAAGTGTTCGCCGACCGGGGCTACATGCCCGACGGCAGCCTCGTGCCGCGCAGCCAGCCCGGCGCGCTCATCGAGAGCGAAGAACAGTCGCTGGCGCAGACGCTGTCGCTGGTGCGCGACCACCGCGTGGTCGCCATCGACGGCAGCACCGTGCCCGTCAATGCCCAGAGCGTGTGCCTGCACGGCGACGGCGCGCATGCGCTGGCTTTCGCGCGGCGCATCCGCGAGCGGCTGCAGCAGGAAGGCATCGACGTTCGCGCGATGGCTTGAACAGGATGCCGGCGAAGCGCGCTTCCCCCAACGTCCTGCTGACGGGCTTCGAGCCCTTCGAGCAGGAGCTGCTCAACCCATCCTGGGAAGCGGTGCGCTCACTCGACGGCTGGCAGTGCGGCCGTGCCACCGTGCACGCGCGCCTCGTGCCCTGCGTCTTCGGCGAGGCGCTCGCCGCGCTCGACCGTGCGATGGACGAGCTCCAGCCGACGCTGGTGATCTGCATCGGCCAGGCCGGTGGCCGCGCCGAGTTCACGCCGGAGCGCATCGCCATCAACGTCGACGACGCGCGCGTGCCCGACAACCTCGGCCGCCAGCCGATCGACGTGCCCGTGGTGCCCGGCGCGCCGGCAGCCTACTTCTCGAGCCTGCCCGTGAAGGCCATCGTGCGTGAGCTGCGCGCGGGCGGCGTGCCGGCCTCGGTGTCGAACAGCGCGGGCACCTTCGTGTGCAACCACCTCTTCTACGGGCTGATGCACCGCATCGCGACGCACGCGACGGCGAAGGGCGCGCGCGGCGGCTTCATTCACATTCCCTACCTGCCCGCGCAGGCGGCGCGCTTTCCGGGCGCGCCGAGCATGGCGCTCGAGACGCTGGTCGATGCCTTGCGCATCACCGTGAAGACCGCGCTGGCCGTGAAGCAGGACGTCGCGGAAACCGGCGGCCAGCTGCACTGACCGGGGCTCTCAAGCGCGGGGGAAGTGCTTGCCCAGCCAGGCGTTGAGCGCCGTGTTGACGAAGGCGGGTTTTTCCATCGTCAGCATGTGGCCGCATTGCGGCACCCACACCACCTCGGCGCGCGGCAGCAGCGCCGCCATCTCGCGCGTGCATTCGGGTGGCGCGAGGCGGTCGTCGTCGCCGCACATCAGCAGCACCGGCGCGCGCAGCAGGGCCAGGTGCGTGCGCGCGTCGGGGCGGCGCATCACGGCGTGGTTCTGGCGGATGAGCTGGGCCGCGCCGGCGCCGAGGACGATGTCCAGGTAGCGCTGCACCAGCGCCGGGTTGGCGGCCTGCGCGGGATGGAAGGCGAAGGCGACGTTGGGCTCGATGATCTCGCGCACCTCGCCGCGCTCGAACCATTCGATGGCGCCTTCGCGCAGCGCGAACATGTCGGGCGTCTCGGGCCGCGCGCTGGTGCCCAGCAGCATCAACCCGGCGATGCGCTCGGGCGCCTGGCGCGCCGCTTCCATCGCGACCATGCCGCCCATCGAGGCGCCGCACAGCACCAGCGGGCCGTCGTGCTCGCGCAGCACGGCACTGGCCATGCCCTCGATGGTGTCGTGGCGCGTCTGGACGTCGCTCACGCGGGCGCCGAAGGCGGCGGGAAGTGCGGGCAACTGGGCCTCCCAGAGGCGTTCGTCGCAGGCAAGGCCGGGCAGCAGGACAAGATGAGGCATGGGCCGATTTTGCGCGATCGGACGCACCCGGCGCACGGCCCGTACGCGGTGGCAGCCGTGCAACAGCGGGTTGGCACGAAGCCGCCGTGTCATGCACTCGGGGGACAATGCATGCAATGTCCACCACCATCCCCGACTCCGCCCCCACCGACCTCATCCTGATCCGCCACGGCGAAACCGCCTGGAACCGCGAACTGCGCTTCCAGGGCCACGCGGACGTCCCGCTCAACGACATCGGCCACGAGCAGGCGCGCCGCCTCGGCCTGCGGCTCGCGGGCGAGACGGCACGGCACCTCATCAGCAGCGACCTCATGCGCGCCCAGCAGACCGCGGCGCCCGCGGCGCAGCAGCTGGCGCTGCCGGTCGTCACCTCGGTGGCGCTGCGCGAGCAGCACTTCGGCGTGGTCGAGGGCATGCGGGCCGACGAGATCCAGAGCCAGCATCCGCGTGCCTGGGAGGAGTGGCTGGAGTTCCGCGAAGACCACGCCATGCCGCAGGGCGAGAGCGCGCGCGAGTTCCATGCGCGCGTGATCGGCGCGCTCGGCGCCGTGGCCGCGGCGCATCGCGGCCAGCGCCTGATCGTCGTCACGCACGGCGGCGTGCTCGACATGGTGTGGCGCACCGCGCGCGGCCTGAGCCTCAGCGGCCCGCGCCAGAGCGAGATCCCGAACGCGGGCTTCAACCGCATCCGCATCGCCAACCCGGCCGCGCCGGACGCCATCGAGATCGTCGAGTGGGCCGACACGCGCCACCTCGCCGACCTGCCGCCGCAGCCGACCTACGACCAGCGGCGGCACCTGAAGAAAGACTGATTCAGGCCGGGCAGCTGCCCGGCTTCGGCGTGCGCAGCAGCGGCACGCCGGCGCCCACGCCCGTGGGCTGGCCGCCGTCCACCGCGAGGCGGCCGTTCACCAGCACCGTGACCACGCCTTCGGACAGCAGCGTCGGCTGCGTGTAGGTGGCCTTGGCGGCGTAGCGCTTCGGATCGAACACCACCACGTCGGCGTGGTAGCCGGGGCGCAGGTGGCCGCGCTGCACGAGGCCCAGCGTGTCGGCCGTGTACGCGCTGCTGCTGCGGATGAACTGCGCCAGCGAAATCGCGCGTTCCTTCACCACGTACTGGTCGTACTTGCGCGCGAAGGTGCCGTAGGCGCGCGGATGGCCCAGCGACGAGTCGGACGAGGTCATGACCCACGGCCGCTTCATGAAGGCACGCACGTCGTCGTCGCTCATGTTGAACGAGGCGATCATCAGGTCGCCGTCGCGCAGCACGGCGATGGCGGCGTCGACCGGGTCGGCGTTCGAGGCCTTGGCCACGTCGGCCAGCGTCTTGCCCACGTACTTCGTGCTGCCGGCCGAGAACAGGATGGCCTCGGGCCCGCCGCGCAGGCGCAGGTTCTCGCGCATGTCCTTGCGCAGGCGCTCCTGCTGCGCCGCTGCGTCGAAGCGCTGCAGCGTCGCGGCGCGGCCGCCTTCGTTGGCCCAGGGCGGCAGCAGCGCGGCCGAGAAGCGCGTGCTCGACGCGGTCCAGGGGTAGTGGTCGGCCGTGATGTCCAGGCCCGCGGCGCGCTCCTTCTCGATGCGCCGGATGATGTCGCCGCTCTGGCCCTGCACCGCCACGCCCAGCGCCTTGATGTGCGCCACGTGCACCGGCAGCTTCGCCTCGTGACCGATGCGGATCACCTCGTCGATCGAGCCCTTGAGGCCGATGTTGTACATGGCCTCGTCGCGGATGTGGCTGTCGTACAGGCCGCCGTGCGCGGCCGCCACCTTCGCGAGTTCGATGACCTCCTCGGTCTTCGAGAAATTCTGCGGCGGGTAGAACAGGCCCGTCGACAGCCCGAGCGCACCGTCGCACATCGCGCGGCTCAGGTGCTGCTTCATGGTGTCCATCTGCGCGGGCGTGGGGGCGCGGTTGGCCTCGCCGAGCTGGCTGATGCGCAGCGGCCCGAAGCCCGCGTACATCGCGACGTTGGTGCCGACCGGCACGGCGCGCAGCTTCTGCGTCTGCGCCGCGATGTCGTAGCCGCCGAAGCCGTCGTTGCCGATCACCGCCGTGGTCACGCCCTGCGTGAGGAAGGGAATGTTCAGGCGCTTGCGCGCGTCGCTCGAGAGCAGGTCGGCGTCGGCGTGCGTGTGGGCGT
Source organism: Variovorax sp. GW821-FHT10C12 (assembly GCF_059415405.1). Classification (NCBI taxonomy): domain Bacteria; kingdom Pseudomonadati; phylum Pseudomonadota; class Betaproteobacteria; order Burkholderiales; family Comamonadaceae; genus Variovorax; species Variovorax sp. GW821-FHT10C12. The sequence goes on along the minus strand of NZ_JBWKNE010000004.1, from coordinate 391,030 downwards.
CGATGAAGCCGGGCGCCACCACGAGGCCGGTGGCGTCGATGGTGCGCCGCGCGCTGAACTGCGCCGGCATGGCGCGGCCCGCGAACACGATGCGGTCGCCTGCGATGCCGACGTCGCCGACCACGGGTGTGTCGCTGTCGCCCGTGTAGATGGTGCCGCCGCGCAGCAGCAGGTCGAGCGCGACGGGGGCTTCAGCGGCGGTGGCGTGGAAGGGTGAGGCGAGGGCCGCGAGTACGGCCAGCGTGACGAGGGAGCGCTGCATGGGCGAACGGGAGGAGAGCGGGAGGAGCGGCCAGTTTAGGAGTCGCTTCCGCGCAGCCGTTAATTCCTTTTGCGGCACGCCCCATGACTGGAAGGCATGGGTGGCGTCGCGCGCCGCTCAGCGCGCCGTGATCTGCCCGAGCCCCAGCCGCGCGTAGACCGCGTCGGTCTGCCGCCGCAGCCGCAGCGACTCGGGCTGGCCGTTGAGCTGCTGCTGCAGCAGGCCCTGCGCGCCCGCGAGCGCGGACTCGGTGCCGGTGCGCACCAGTGCGTCGAGGTACAACTGCTCGAACAGGTCGCGCTGCGCATGGCTGCCGCCGATCTCGATCATGCGCGGCAGCGCGACGCCCAGGCCCTCGACCGCGCCCGCCACGTCGCCGCGCGCATGGGCCATGAGGCCGCGCGCGGCCGGCACGCACACGCGCTGCCACGCGGCGCGCGTGGACGCCGGCGCCACGGGCGCGAAGGCTTCGATGTTGTGCAGCAGCACCTGCGCCTCGGGCCGGCCGGCGCGCGCCAGGCCGTAGAGGTACTGCAGGTCGAGAAAGGGCAGCACATGGTCGGCCTGGCGCTGCCGCAGGTGGTCGGCCACGTCGTCCCAGCGCGCACCGACGTCGATGCCCGCCAGCTCGAGCCGCGCGAGCAGCGACACGGCGCCGATCTGGTCCTGCGAGTAGTCCTTCACCACGCCCCAGGCATGCTCGTCGTACACCGCGAGCGCCTCGGCGTCGCGGCCCAGGTCGATGAGGAACAGCGCCACGTGCCACCAGTTGTGCGTCACCATGAAGGAGTTGAGTCCGGTCCAGGTGTCGCTCACGCTTTGCATGAACGCCAGCCCCTCGGCCAGCCGGCCTTCGGTGAGCATCACGTGCGCCAGCGCATGGTGGGCCCAGGGCTCCTTGCGGCACAGGCCGATCGCGCGGCGCGCGCTGGCCTCGGCTTCGTGCAGCAGATGGCACTGCTCGTAGCCGAAGGCCGCCATGCCGTGCACGTAGGGCACCTCGGCCGCGGCCGGCAGCGCCGCGAGCGCGAGCCGCAGCATGCCGGGGCAGTCGCCGGTGTTGAAGCAGTGGTACTGGCCCAGCTTCACCGACACCAGGTCGCGCGGATGCTCGCGCGCCTGCTCGGCATGCAGCGCGATGGCGCGCGCGATGTCGCCGTCGGCCCAGGCCTGGACGGCGGCGATGTAGCGCTGCTCGCGCGGCGTGGCGCGCGCCGCACCGGCGCGGGCCTTGTCGAGGAAGGGCCGCGCGTTGGCCGCGGCCTCGCGCGATTCGGCGAACAGGTGCAGCGTCGCGCAGTAGGCCTGCACGATCGGGCTGGCATCGCGCTCGGCCAGCGCCAGCAGGTTCACGGCGCGTGCCTCGGTCGAGAGAAAGCCCATGACGAAGTCGTCGACCAGCGCGAGGCTGGCGGCGTCGTCGAGCGTGAGCGGATTGCCGAGGCTGTCGGCGGCGAGCGGGGTTCCGTGGGAGGGCATGGCGGCATGGTGCCACGCCCCCGGCGTCTTTCAAGTCCCTGTGAGACGCCCTAGACACCCGCTTGCTGGTGGCGGTACTCCTGCGTCTGGCCGCCGTAGCCGTAGGCCGCGGCGCGCGCGTCGATCACGTGGACGTACGACACCTCGTGCAGGTCGGGCCGCAGCCGCGCCATGGCCGCGTGCACCTCGCGCAGGTAGCGCGCCTTCTCGGCCTTGGTGTTGGTCTCGTCGGTCACGCTGATGTCCAGGTGGAAGGCCGACTTGCCGAGCTCGGCCAGCGATTGGCCGCCGATGAACCAGCTGTCGGCGGCGATGTACTGCACCGTGACGGCGATGACCGGCAGTGCCTTGCCCAGCACGCTCTGCGTGAGCTCGGCGACCGTGTCGACGGTCTTGCGGGTGAGGGCGGCGTCAGGCTGGCCGGAGAGGTGGACGACGATGTGGGGCATGGTGGACTCCTTTGCGTTGAAGAACGGGTGGTCGATGGGGTGATTGTGGGATTTCTCTCGTCATCGGAAAAGCGGGAAGATATGATGGAATCCATCGGATCAGCGAATGGATAGGCAGGCACCATGCAAGGCTTCGACCTCGAACAGTTGCGCACCCTGGTGGCGGTGGCCGACGCCGGCAGCCTCACGGCCGCGGCGCCGCGCGTGTACCTGTCGCAGTCCTCGGTGAGCGAGCAGATCCGCAAGCTCGAGGAGCGCGCCGGCCAGTCGCTGCTGACCCGCAGCAAGGCCGGCGTGGCGCCCACCGAGGCGGGCCTGCGGCTGCTGGGGCACGCGCGCCGCATCCTCGCGCTGAGCGACGAGGCCTTTCGCGACCTGCGCGGCGAAACCCTGCAGGGCGAGCTGCGGCTGGCCGTGACCGACTACTTTCGCCCCGGCGACCTCACCCGTCTGCTGGGCCGGCTCGGCGAACGCTATCCGCAGGTGCGGCTGCACGTGACCATCCTGAAGAGCGACGCGCTGCGCACCGCCTATGCGCACGGCGATTTCGACGTGGGGCTGGCCATGAACATCGCGGGGGCCAATGCAGCCGCGGCGGGCGGTGGCGCCGTGCTGCGGCGCGAATCGCTGGCGTGGCTCGGCGCGGTCGGCCTGCGCGTGGTGCGCGGCGAGCCAGTGCGGCTGCTGGCGCTGCCCGACACCTGCTCGCTGCACCAGTTCACCGTGTCCCTGCTGCGCCGCCGCCGCGTGCCCTACGTGCTGGCGCACGTGGCGTCAGGCGTGGCGGGCCTGCAGTCGGCCCTGGCCGCGGGCCTGGGCGTGGCCTGCCTCAACGAATCGGCGATCGGGGAGGGCATCGCGCGGGTCGCGCCGCCCCACGGGCTGCCGGCGCTGCCGCGCGTGGCGTTCCAGTGGTTGCCTGCGCGGCGGGGCGAGACCGCGTTCGTGACGCGGGCGCGGGAGATGCTGTCGTTGCAGCTGGCCTGAAGGCCGTGCTCAGACCTGCGGCCAGGGCCGCTGCACTTCCCGGATCTGCTCGAACGCACGCGCCACGCGCAGCACGCCGAGGTCGTCGAAGCGCTGTCCCGCGATCTGCAGCCCGATCGGCAAACCGCCGGCCGAGTACCCGCAGTTCACCGACGCCGCCGGCTGCTCCGACATGTTGAACGGCACCGTGAAGCCGATGTGCTCCAGCGGCCGCAGCGGGTCGTTGGTGGGCGAGGGCGCCTCGGCCGCCGCCGGCATGTTGGGCGACACCGGCGAGATCACGTAGTCGAAGCGGGCGCAGGCGTTCACCGTGGTGACGCGCGTGGCGTGGAACTGGCTGAAGCTGCGGAACACATGCTCGCCACTGAACTCGGCGGCGCTCTCGGCCCACTCGCGGATGTAAGGCAGCACCTTGGCGCGCTGGTCGGGGCGCAGGGCCTTCAGGTCCACGAGCGAGCGCATGCGCCACAGGTGGTCCATGCCGTCGAGCAGGGCCTGCGACATGAAGGGCTGCATGGGCTCGACGGTGGCGCCGGCCTTTTCGAACAGGCGCGCCGCCTGCTCGACCGCGGCCTGGATCTCGGGTTCGACCGCGAGGCCGCAGCCGGCGTCCAGCAGCAGCCCGATGCGCAGGCCGCGCAGGTGGTCGGGCGCGACGTCGAACGCGGCCCAGTCGATGTCCTGCGCGGGCAGGCTCATGCTGTCGCGCGCGTCGGGCCGGGCCAGCGCCTGCATCATGAGCGCGGCGTCGCCGACGGTACGCGTCATGGGGCCGGCGGCGCGGCCCATGTAGGGCGGGTCGATCGGGATGCGTCCCAGGCTGGGCTTGAGCGTGAAGATGCCGCACCAGCTGGCGGGCAGCCGCAGCGAGCCGCCGATGTCGGTGCCCAGGTGCAGCGGGCCGTAGCCTGCGGCGGCAGCCGCGCCGGCGCCGGCGCTGGAACCGCCCGGCGTGCGGCTCAAGTCCCAGGGGTTGCGCGCCAGCGTGTGAAAGCTCGACAGCCCCGACGACAGCATGCCGTAGTCGGGCATGGTGGTCTTGCTGACGATGACCGCGCCGGCCTCCTTCAGGCGCGCGGCCGGCGGGGCGTCGGCGGCCGCGGGCATGAGGTCGACGGCGGCCGTGCCTGCGGGCAGCGGGTCGCCGCGCGTGGCGATGTTTTCCTTGATGGTCGTCGGCACGCCGTCGAGCGGACCGCGCGCGTCGCCGCGCTGCCAGCGCTGCTCCGAGGCACGCGCCTGCTCCAGCGCGGCCTCGGGCCGGAACAGCCACGTGGCCTGCAGCCGGGGCTCGCAGTGCTCGATGCGCGCGATGACGGCGCGCGTCACCTCGACCGGCGACAGGCGCTTCTCGCGGTAGGCCGCGGAGAGCTCCTGCGCCGACAGGTCGCTCAACGAAGGCAGGGAAGGGTCAGGCACTGCGGGGCTCATCCCCACGACAGGGCCGACAGGTCGTTCACGAAGATCGGGTTCTCTTTCCAGAGGCCCTTGACGTTCTTCTTGGCCACGGTCGGGAACTGCGGCTGGTAGAGGAAGCCGTTGGCCGCGTCGGTGGCCAGCAGCTTCTGCGCCTCGCCCAGCAGCTTGTTGCGCTCCGCCGCGTTGCCGGTGGACTTGATCTTGTCGAACAGTGTGTCGAAGGCCTTCGACTGGTAGCCCCAGTAGTAGTCGGGCTTGGCGTAGTTGCCCAGGTCGAAGGGCTCGACGTGCGAAATGATCGACAGGTCGTAGTCCTTGTTGGTGTAGGTGCCGCTGAGCCACTGCGCCCACTCGACGTTCTGGATCTTCACGTTGATGCCGATCTTGGCGAGCTGGGCCACGATGACTTCGCCGCCCTGGCGCGCGTACGGCGGCGGGGGCAGGGTCATGCGCAGTTCGATCGGGGTCTTCACGCCGGCTTCGGCCAGCAGCTTCTTGGCCTTCTCGATGTCGAAGGGGTTGATGCCCGTGGTGTCGATGTAGCCCGCGGCACCCGGCACGTAGTGGCTGCCGATCGGCACGCCCAGGCCGTCGGCCGCGCCCTCGATGAAGGCCTTGCGGTCGATGGCCGCGAGGATGGCGCGGCGCACGCGCACGTCGTCCAGGGGCTTCTTCTTGTTGTTGATCGAGAGGATGGTCTTGGCGCGCGAACCGGCCAGGATGGTCTGGAACTGCGGGTTGTTGCGGAACTGCGGCACGGCGCGCGTGCCGATGCGCGTGAACACGTCCACGTCGCCCGAGAGCACGGCGGCGGCCTGCGCGGCGGTGTCCGAGATGAAGCGGAAGGTGACCTTGTTGATCTTCGCGACGGCGGGGGCGCGGAAGCCCTCCCACTTGCTCAGCGTGATCGACGAGCCCTTGGCCCAGTTGTCCAGCTTGTAGGGGCCGGTGCCGATCGGCTTGGTGGCGTTGCCCTCGGCGCTCTTGGGCTCGACGATGGCGGCCGTGGCCTGGCCCAGCACGAAGGGCAGGTCGGGGTCGATCTCCTTGTTGATGACCACCACCGTGTGCTCGTCGACCACCTGCGTGGCGAGGTTGGCGAAGGTGCGCTTGTCCTTGTTGGTGCTCTTCTCGCCGCCGGCGCGGTCGAACGCGAACTTGACGGTGGACGCGTTGAAGGGCTCGCCGTTCTGGAACTTGACGCCCTTGCGCAGCTTGAAGGTGTAGGTCTTCAGGTCGGGCGAGATTTCCCAGCTCTCGGCCAACAGCGGCGTGACGCTGCCGTCGACATTGATCTTGGTCAGCGTTTCCAGGATGTTGTACTGCACGACCTCGGCGATGGCGGCGGCGGCGCCGGTGGTCGGGTCCAGGCCTGGCGGCTCCAGGGCCATGCCGATCACGATGGCGTCCTTGCGGCCCTGCGCCATGCCGGCCAGCGGGGTGGCCAGGGCGACGGTGGCGCCGGCGGTGGTAAGGAGCGTGCGACGGTTCAACATACGGGGTGATCTCCGGAAAACGGTCAGTGTCGAATGACTGCTTCGGCGCGCACCGTGCCCCAGGGGGAAGCGCAGCGCCACGAAAGAAAGACACACAGCACGAAAGATGCCACGTGCAGCGGATCATTCTCTCGCAGCAGGCCCTCCGGTGCGCGCCGGCGCGGGCGCTATTTCCTCGGGACGTTCCCGGATGGGCGAGCGATCTTGCGCGAAGCCAAGCGCTTGCGCCACCAGATGCTCATGACCGATGTGTCCGAGGCCGCGCCCCGGTGTTCAGGCCGCGCGCAGCGTGCCGCCGGGCGGTGTGTGCAGCACCGCCGAGAGCAGGGTGCGGGTGTACGGATGCTGCGCGTGATGGAACAGCTCGGCCGGCGGCCCCTGCTCCACGATCTGGCCCTTGAACACCACGCACACCTCGTCGCACAGGTGGTTGACCACGGCGAGGTCGTGGCTGATGAGCAAATAGCTGATGCCGAACTGCTGCTGCAGGTCCTGCATGAGGTTGAGCACCTGGGCCTGCACCGAGACGTCGAGCGCGCTCACGGGCTCGTCGGCGACGATGAGCTTGGGGCGCGTGATGAGCGCGCGTGCAATCGCGATGCGCTGGCGCTGGCCGCCGGAGAACTCGTGCGGGTACTTGTCGAGGTCGGTGGTGCGCAGGCCGACGGCCGCGAGCGCTTCGGCGGCGCGTTCGCGCTGTTCGGCACGGCGCGTTTCGGCCAGCGCTTCGAGCGGCTCGGCGACGATGCGCGCGACGGTCTGGCGCGGATCGAGCGAACCGTACGGGTCCTGGAACACCATCTGGAAGTCGCGCCGCGCGGTGCGCAGATCGGCCTTCGAGAGCGTGTGCAGGTTGCGGCCTTCGAGCGCGACGCTGCCCGAAGTCGGCGTGTCCAGCGCCATCACGAGGCGCGCGATGGTCGACTTGCCCGAACCCGATTCGCCGACGATGCCCACGCTCTTGCCGGCCTGCACCTCGAAGCTCACGCCGTTGAGCGCCTTCACGGTGGGCGGCGGGCCGAAGAGCTTTTCGCGCGGCAGGGCGTAGTGCCGCACGAGGTCGGTCACCTGCAGCAACGGGGTCGATGGATTCATGGCGCAACAGCCTGCGCGGCTGCAATTTCTTCGAGACGCATGCAGCGCACCGCGTGGTCCGGTGGCAGCACCGTGGCGGACGGCCGCGTGGTGTGGCAGGCATCGACCGTGTACGCGCAGCGGCCCGCGAACGGGCAGCCCGGCGGCAGGTCGACCAGCTCGGGCACGCTGCCGCGGATGGTCGCCAGGCGCAGGCCGCGCGGCGCGCCGATGGCGGGGCGCGCGGCGAACAGGCCTTGCGTGTAGGGGTGGGCGCGCTTGGCGAACACGGCGTCGGTGGGGCCGCTCTCGACCACGCTGCCGCCGTACATCACGAGCATCTTCGAGACCGTCTGCGAGATCACGCCGAGGTCGTGCGAGATCAGGATCAGCGCCATGCCGCGCTCGGCCACGAGGCCCTGGATGAGCTCCAGGATCTGCTTCTGGATCGTCACGTCGAGCGCGGTGGTGGGCTCGTCGGCGATCAGCAGGTCGGGCCCGCAGGCCAGCGCCATCGCGATGCCGATGCGCTGGCGCTGCCCGCCGGAGAACTGGTGCGGGTACGCATCGAGGCGCGAGGCGGCGTCGGGAATGCCGACGCGGTCGAGCAGCGCGAGCACTTCCTTGCGTGCCTCAGCCTTCGACAGGCCGCGGTGCAGCCGCAGCGGTTCACCGACCTGGCGCGCGATGGTGTGCACCGGGTTCAGCGCCGTCATCGGCTCCTGGAAAATCATGCCGATGCGGTTGCCGCGGATCTGGCACATGTCCTTTTCGTCGCGCCCGACCAGCTCGGTGCCGTCGAAGCGGATGCTGCCCGTGACCTTCGCGGTCGCGGGCAGCAGGCCCATGAGCGACATCACGGTGATCGACTTGCCGCAGCCCGACTCGCCCACGATGCCCAGCGTTTCGCCGCGCTCCAGCGAGAAGGAAATGCCGCGCACGGCTTCGGCGGGGCCGCGTTGCGTCTGCAGGCCGATGTGGAGGTCGTTGACTTCGAGAAGTGCCATGGCGTGCTTGCTTATCTCGCGCGCGCCAGGCGCGGATCGAGCAGGTCGCGCAGGCCGTCGCCCATCAGGTTCAGGCCGAGCACCGCCAGGGCGATGGCCATGCCGGGGAACACCGCGAGCAGCGGCTGCTGGAACATGAGGGTCTGGGCTTCGCTGAGCATGCGGCCCCACGACGGTTGAGGCGGTTGCGTGCCGAGGCCGAGGTAGGAGAGGGCGGCTTCCGCCAGGATGGCGATGGCGAAGCGGATGGTGATCTGAACGATCAGCACGGCCGAGATGTTCGGCAGCACGTGTTGCATCGTGATCGCGAACGATCCCTTGCCGCAGGCGCGCGCCGCGGCCACGTACTCGCGCGACCAGATCGCGTTGGCCGAGGCGCGCGTGATGCGTGCAAACGTCGGGATGTTGTAGATGCCGATCGCGATGATCGCGTTGACGATGCCGGCACCGAACACGGCGGTCATCATGATGGCCGAGAGGATCGCGGGGAAGGCGAGCGTGAAGTCCGACAGGCGCATCACCGCTTCTTCGACCCAGCCGCGTCTCGCAGCAGCGAGCAGGCCCAGCGCGGTGCCGACCACGAGGCCGATGCCAACGGCGATCACGCCCACGAGGATGGACGCGCGCGCGCCCACGAGCAGCAGCGAGGCCACGTCGCGCCCAAAGGCATCGGTGCCGAGCCAGTGCGTGGCCGAAGGGCCCTGCATCTTGTTCGCCATGTCCATCGCGTAGGGCGACCAGGGCGTCCAGACCAGGGAGAGCACGGCAGCGATCAACAGCAGCAGGCTCAGCACGCCGCCAATCGCGAAGCTGCGGTGGTGCAGGGCGCGGCGCCAGAAGCCCGGCACCTTGAGCGCGACGGCGCTGGGAACGGTGGTCGTGCTCATACGTCGCTCGCCTTGATGCGCGGGTCGATCACGGCATAGAGCACGTCGACCACGAAGTTCACGATGACGACCATGGCCGCGAGCAGCATCACGCAGTTGCGCACCACGATCAGGTCGCGATTGCTGATGGCCTGGAAGATCAGCCGGCCCAGCCCGGGCAGGTAGAACACGTTCTCCACCACGATGGTGCCGGCCAGCAGCTCGGAGAACTGCATGCCCATCACGGTGATGACGGGGATCATCGCGTTGCGCAGCACGTGGGTCCACAGCACCATGCGCTGCGACACGCCCTTGGCGCGTGCCGTGCGCACGAAGTCTTCGCGCATCACCTCGAGCACGGCGGAGCGTGTGATGCGGGCGAGGATCGCGGCCTGCACCACCGCCAGCGAGAGCGCCGGCAGCAGCAGCGATTTCAATCCCGCGAAGATGCCCTCACCCCAGCCCTCGAAGCCGCCCGCGGAGAACCACTGCAGCTGCACCGAGAACACCAGGATCAGCAGGATCGCGAACCAGAAATTGGGGATGGCGATACCGACCTGCGCCATGCCCATGAGGCCGACGTCGCCGAGCTTGTTATGGCGCGCCGCAGCCGTCACGCCCACGAGCAGGGCGATGACGACAGTCAGGGCCATGGCCATCACGGCCAGCGGCACGGTGAGGGCCAGGCGCTCGAGGATCAGGTCGATGACGGGAGAGCTGTAGGCATAGCTGTCACCCAGGTTGCCGGTGAGCAGGCCGCCGATCCAGTGCCAGTAGCGGGTCCATGCGGGCTGGTCGAGGCCGAGCTTGGTGGCCAGGGCGGCGACGGCGTCGGGCGAGGCGTCGGGGCCCATGAGCATCTGCGCGGCGTTGCCGGGCAGGATCTCGAGGACGAGGAAAACGATGACCGAGGCGCCGATCAGGGTGCCGATCAGCGTGGCGATGCGCTTGAATAGAAACAGACTCATGGGGCGGGCCGCAGCATAACTGACTGGTGCAACAACCGTGCCTCGACTGTGAACTTTGTCGCTCCTCGCCGGACCGCCCTGACGCCGACGCGGGCTCCGCAAGGCCTGTGGCAGGGCGTTCGCCCGGTCCGCCGATAATCGGGGGATGGCCCTCATGATCACCGACGAATGCATCAACTGCGATGTCTGCGAGCCCGAGTGCCCGAACGATGCGATCTACATGGGCGCCGAGTTCTACGAGATCGACCCGCACAAGTGCACCGAGTGCGTCGGCCACTTCGACGAACCGCAGTGCGTGCAGATCTGCCCGGTGGCCTGCATCCCGGTGAACCCGGACCATGTGGAGACCCGCGAGACGCTGCTGCAGAAGTACGTGCGTCTCACGGCGGACAAGGCGGCAGCGCCGTCTTCGGATGCCGCCTCGCCGTCGTCGTCAGCCGGCGCCCTCTGAGCCGGGTTTCTTCTTCTTTTTCTTCTTGCCTGTGTCCTTCGGCGCCTCGTCGCCGGTCGAAGGGCTGTTGAAGCGCGCGCTCGTCGGGCGGGGCTCGGCCGTGTGCTTGCGCTGACGGGCCTGGGCGGCCTGTTCGGCGGGCGTGAGCGGTTGCGCGCTCGTGGCGAAGCGCCCCGCATCGAAGGTCGTGGGACTGCGCCGGCCGAGCGCCTCCCGCTCCTGCGACTCCCGGTGGCGTGCCAGCCGACCCGCGCTGTGTTCGTTGCGGCGCGTGGCGTCTTCCGACGCCCTGCGGTCCGCATCGTTGCGCCGGTCGTCCACCTTCACGGTCCGCCCGCCTTCGCAGGGCTGGTCGGAATAGGTGTTGCCGCATCGCCAGGTCTGGGCTGAAGCGCCCATGGATACGGTAGCCAGTGCTATTGAAAACATAGCGATTGCCGCTGTTCCTGCGGTCTTCTTGTTCTTCGTCGTCGTTCTTCTTTTTCTCATTTTTTGTTTGCTCTTCCTCCCTGCACTCCCGTGGCCGGCTAGGTGGCGGCAGGCGTCGTGCCTCCGTCGCCGGGCTCCCGTCTCGGCGGCTTGGGCCGCGGCGGTTTGCTCGTGTGAATCATCAGCGTGGCTTTTTCCATCTCGCCGGCCACCAGCGCGGGGGCGGCATGCAGAGTGCGCACGATGGCGTCTTCGATCGCTTCGCGCTGCTCCTTGAGCGGCTTCTTGAGCACCCAGTTGACGACCTCCGATTTCACGCCGGGGTGGCCGATGCCCAGCCGCAGGCGCCAGTAGTCGCCGGTGCCGAGCTGCGCGTGGATGTCGCGCAGGCCGTTGTGGCCCGCATGGCTGCCGCCGAACTTGAGCTTGGCCTGGCCGGGCACCACGTCGAGTTCGTCGTGCACCACGAGGATTTCTTCGGGGGCGATCTTGAAGAAGCGCGCCAGCGAGGCCACCGACTTGCCCGACAGGTTCATGAAGGTCTGCGGCTCCAGCAGCCAGATGCTCTGGCCGCCGATGTTCGCGCGTGCCGCGAGGCCGTGGTAGCCGCGCTCGGGCACGAGGTTGAGCTTCCAGTCGCGCGCGAGCGCATCGATCCACCAGAAGCCGGCGTTGTGGCGCGTGGCTTCGTACTCAGGGCCCGGGTTTCCGAGGCCGACAAACAGCTTGATCATGGCGGGAATTATCTCGCCGCCCCACAAAGCAAAAGGCCCGCACGAGGCGGGCCTTCTGTTCGCAGACGGAAAGAAAGAGGATTACTTCTTCTTGGCCGTCTTGGCGGCGGGCTTGCCAGCGGCGGCAGCGCCTTCGGCAGCAGCGCCTTCAGCAGCGGGTGCCGGCTCTTCCGAGACCAGCGGCGGCACGGCCGACACGATGACGGGGTTGGTCTTGCCGTGGCTCACGAACTTCACGCCCTTGGGCAGCTTGATGTCGTTGACGTGCAGCGTGGCGTTCTTCTTCAGGCTCGAGAGGTCGATCTCGATGAATTCAGGCAGATCGCTCGGCAGGCAGTTGATTTCCAGTTCGGTCATCACGTGGTTCACGAGGTTGTGATCCAGCTTGACGGCGTCGGATTCTTCTTCACCCTTGAAGTGAAGCGGCACCTTCATGTTCATGCGGGTCTTGGCATCGACGCGTTGGAAGTCGATGTGTTGCACCAGCTGGCGGAACGGGTGGTATTGCACGTCGCGCAGCAGCACCTTGGTGACGGCGCCGGCGAGGTCCATTTCGAGGATCGACGAGTGGAAGGCTTCCTTCTTCAGGGCGTGCCACAGCGCGTTGTGATCGATTTCGATCAGTTGCGGCTGGGTGTCACCACCGTAGACGATGCCCGGGGTCTTGCCCGTGATGCGGAGACGGCGGCTCGCACCCGTGCCCTGCTTTGCGCGCTCATAAGCGACGAATTTCATAACTAGCTCCTGTGAGAGTCCACCGCGACCAGTGAGACTCCGATTCAAAAAGGCCTCCGTAGGAGGCCCGCTTTTTCGCTCTCAGCTCAGAACAGGTTGTCCTGGTCCGAGAACAAACTCATCACCGACTCGCCCTTGGCAATGCGCTGGATCGTTTCGGCGATCAGCGGTGCCACGGAGAGCTGGCGGATCTTTCCGCACGCGACGGCCGCGTCGGAAAGAGGAATGGTGTTGGTGACGACCACTTCGTCCAGAGCGGTGCCCTTGGAGAGGCGTTCGATGGCCGGGCCCGAGAAGATCGGGTGCGTGCAGTAGGCGTACACGCTCTTGGCGCCGCGCTCCTTCAGCACTTCGGCCGCTTTGACCAGCGTGCCGGCCGTGTCAATCATGTCGTCCATGATCACGCAGTTGCGGCCGTCGATCTCGCCGATCACGTTCATGACTTCGCTGACATTGGCCTTCGGGCGGCGCTTGTCGATGATGGCGAGGTCGCAGTTCAGTTGCTTGGCCAGCGCACGGGCGCGCACCACGCCGCCGACGTCCGGAGAGACCACGATCAGGTCTTCGTAGTTCTTCTGGCGCAGGTCGCCCAGCAGCACGGGCGAGGCGTAGATGTTGTCGACCGGAATGTCGAAGAAGCCCTGGATCTGGTCGGCGTGCAGGTCCATGGTGAGCACGCGCTCGACGCCCACGGTTTCCAGCAGGTTGGCGACCACCTTGGCCGAGATTGGCACGCGGCTCGAGCGTGGGCGGCGGTCCTGGCGGGCGTAGCCGAAGTAGGGAATCACGGCGCTGATCCGCTCGGCCGAAGCGCGCTTGAGCGCGTCGACCATGATCAGCAGTTCCATCAGGTTTTCGTTGGTCGGCGCGCAGGTCGACTGCACCACGAACACGTCGCGGGCGCGGACGTTCTGGTTGATCTCGACGGTGACTTCACCGTCGGAGAAGCGACCGACGCGTGCGGCGCCCAGCGAGGTGCCGAGGTTGTGCGCGATTTCCGCTGCAAGGCCGGGATTGGCGTTGCCGGTGAAAACCAAGAAATCAGGGTGATTGGCCTGCATGAGCGCGTCCGGGCAGTGCAAATGGGCTTGCGGGAAAGCCGCCAAGGTTTCGAGTCGTGGCGGCCTGTGTGGGCCGCCGATTATTGCAGCCGGTGGACTGCAAAAGAAGCACTGCGGCCATCAGGCCGCAGTTTGAGAGATTTGGCAGGGGAGAAAGGATTCGAACCTTTGCATGCTGGAATCAAAATCCAGTGCCTTAACCAGCTTGGCGACTCCCCTACACAGGTTGATGGTTTGCACCACCCACCGATATATGTCGCATCGAACCGCAGAGCGTTCCGATTATCTCTTCAGGCTGCCCATCCCCAGAGTGGATGAACTGCCAGATTGTCGCATTGTCGAACCTGCCATCCCCGGGGGGCTTCGAGCAGTTCCGCTTCCTGCGGCAATTGCGGCATCTTCGCGAACACCGAACTTCCGGAGCCGGTCATCCTAGCCTTGAATCCTTGCAGTCCGAGCCATTCGATGGCGTCGGTGACTGCGGGGCAAAGCCGTTGGGCAACCGGCTGCAGGTCGTTGTGACCGAAGTCGTAAACCCCGTTGCCGAGGTTTGTGGCTTCTAGCTGTTCGCTATCTGCAGCAAAGCCTGAGATTATAGCAACAGGAGTTGCCCGTTCCAAATCATCCGCAGAAAAAATTAATCGGGTATCGAGTCCCTCGGGTGGCTTGGCCACCACGAAGCGTGCCGGTGGCAGGTTGACCGGTGTGATTTCTTCGCCGATGCCCTCGACCCAGGCGTTGCGTCCGCCGAGGAAGAAAGGGACGTCCGCACCGAGCTTCAACCCGATCTGCGCCAGGCGCGTCAGCGGCAGGTTCAGGTTCCAGAGGCGGTTGAGCGCGAGCAGGCAGGTGGCCGCATCCGACGACCCGCCGCCCATGCCAGCCTGCGCCGGCACATGCTTGGCGATGCCGATGTGGGCGCCCTGGCCGGGCGCAGCGTGCGCCTGCAGCGCGCGGGCAGCACGCAACACGAGATCGTCGGCTGGCAGCGGCGTGGTGAGGTCTTCGCGACTCAATTGACCATCGTTGCGTAGCTCGACGTGAAGCGTGTCGCACCAATCGATCAGCATGAAGACCGACTGCAGCAGGTGATAGCCGTCGTCGCGCCGCCCGGTGATGTGCAGGAACAGGTTCAGCTTGGCCGGCGCGGGAAGGTCGTAGATCGCCTTCATGAGCGTTCGAACACGATGCGCAGGTCTGCCCGAGGCGCCGGGGATTCGCGCGTGGCCTGCAGGCGGCCGTTCGACAGCTGGCCCAGGTCGGCGCGCCAGCCGGGCACGGGGTCGGCGCGGCCGTCGAGCCAGCCGAACAGCGCGCCCACCGGAATGGCGGCGCCCGTGGCGGCTTCGATCAGTGCGTCGACGGAGTCGTAGCGGCGGGTGTCGCTGCCGTTCTTCAACAGGGCTTCACCGGGTGCCCAGTGCAGTTGGGCGAGCGTGCTGCCGATGGGCGTGGTCAGTGTCAGGTCGCCGGCTTCGGCCGAGCCGCGCAGCTCGAACAGGGCGGCAAAGGTCTGGACGGGTTCACTGTCGATGCGCAGCGACATGCGGCCGCTCCAGCTGGCCGAACGCCCGGGAGCGGCGGAGGAGCCGCCCGAGAGCTGTGCACAACCGGTCAGCCACAGCAGCGCAGCGCCACTGGCGCCGAGCGCCGCGCGGCGGCTGAGGGCGTTGTCGCCCCGTGCGGGAGCCGATTGCGTGATCGATGCCATTCAGGGTTTGACGCGCAGGCGCTTGAGGGTTTCCTGCAGCGTCTCGTTCTCGGCGTCCGTCAGCAGCGATTCTTTCCAGATCGCGACCGCGCGGTCCTTCTGGCCGATCGACCACAGGACCTCGCCGAAGTGCGCGCCGATCTCGGCGTCGGGCCGGGTCTTGTAGGCCGCCTCCAGGATGCGGATCGCCTCCGCCGTGTTGCCAAGCCGGAACTCGACCCAGCCCAAGCTGTCGGCAATGAACGGGTCTTCGGGCGCGAGCTGCACGGCCTTCTGGATCAGCGTGCGGGCTTCGTCGAGCCGGACCTTGCGATCGGCAAAGGAGTAGCCCAGCGCGTTGTACGCGTTCTGGCTCTCGGGCTTGAGCGTCATCAGGCGGCGCAGCAGCCGCTCCATGTCGTCCAGGCGATTGAGCTTCTCGGCCATCATGGCCTGGTCGTAGACGAGGTCGCCGTCGTCCGGCGCGGCGGCCGAGGCCTGGGCCAGCAGGTCGTAGGCGGCCTGGTATTGCTTGGCTTCACGCAGCAGCTGGGTTTCGGCCAGCAGTTTCTGCTTGCGTTCCTCCGCCGTGCGCTCGGGCAGCGCGCGCAGCAGCTCGCGCGCCTGCGGCAGCTTGCCCTGCTTCGCGAGCAGGCTGGCGCGGCGGCCCTGGATGGCGCTCTGGTTGTCAGAGCTGTCGATGCGCGTGATCCAGCGGTCGGCTGCCTGGAAATCCTTGCGCCGTTCCGCCAGCTGCGACAGCACGAGGTACGCCTGCGTCAGCCCGCGCTTGCGGTCCGCGACGTCACCGGCGTCCTGGCTCTGGCCCGGCGCTGTCATCAGGTCGACGTAGCGCTTGAGCGAGGTTTCGGCCGCCGCTTCCTGGCGGGCCTGCATCTGCAGGCTGCCCAGCAGCAGCCAGGGCTCCGCCAGCTCGGGGCGCGCGGCGGTCAGGGTCTGCAGCTGCGTGCTGGCGTCGCTGAAGCGGCGGTTCTCGACCAGCGTGCGTGCGTACGCGATGCGCAGGTCGGGCGAGGCCTTGGGGTTGTTCGCGAGGTAGCGCGTGACGATCGGCTCGGCCAGCGGCTGGCCCGGGTCGATGAGCTCGAGCGCCAGCGCCGAGGGCGCCTCGGACGATGGGTCGATGGCTTGCCCCTTGCGCGCGGCATCCAGCGCGCCCGAGGGGTCGCCGGCGTTCAGGCGCAGCCGGCCCACGGTGGCCCAAGCCAGTCCGCCGTTGGTCGGGCTCTTGAGTTCGTCGACCAGCGCCTGCTCGACCACCGAGGCGGCGAGCTTCTTGTCGGCGGCGCGGCCGTAGGTGCGTGCGATCACCGCCATCAGCAGAGGCCGTTCGATCTGCGAGGTGGCGGCCACTTCGGCGCGCAGCGGTTCGACGGTTTCGCTGATGCGGTTCAGCGCAATCAGGATCTGCAGCTCGATGCGCCGGGCATCGCGCGAATTGGGCAAGGCTTCCTGCCAGGCGCGCGCCGCGGAGATGGCGGCATCGCCGGAGCGCGACTGCAGCGCAATTTCGACCGCGCGCTGGAACAGCTTGCCGTCGCGCAGGCGCCGGGCGGCGTCGAGCACCAGCGAATAGCCGGAGCCGGGGTCGCCGGAGCGGGCGGTGATCTCGCCCATGAGGATTTCGTAGAACAGGTCGGCCGTCAGCGCCGACGGCTGCGGGGCCTCGGCGGCCGGCTTGGCGGCCGCAGGGGTCGTCCGGGGGCGCACCGGTGGCTTCGGCGGCGCCGTGCGCTCGATGGCGGGAGGCGGGTTGCCGGCGGCGGTGGGTTCAAGAGACTGTGCGTGCGTTGTGTAGGCAAGCAGCACGAGAGACGCGGCCGCCGCAAGGCGGTGACGGCGGGGCGATGGGTTCATCTGACCATAATAATCCAGCCATTTGAACGAGCGCCGCATGGGGCTTCGTCGCTGCCGGAGTTTTACTTTTCATGCCTGAACTACCCGAAGTCGAAGTCACCCGGCGCGGCTTTGCCGACCGCATCGCCGGCGCGCGCATCGATGCGGTCCGCATCGGCAAGCCCTTGCGTTGGGCACTGATGGTGCTGCCCGAGGCGCTGGTCGGGCGGCGGGTGCTCCAGGTGCGGCGCCGCGGCAAATACCTGCTGATCGACCTTGACCGCGGCATCCTGCTGCTGCACCTTGGCATGTCGGGCAGCCTGCGCTTCGACGCGGTACTGCCGCCGCCCGGCACGCACGATCACTTCGACCTGGCCACCGACCGCGGCACCTTGCGGCTCAACGATCCGCGCCGCTTCGGCGCCGTGGTCTACGTGGACCACGAAGAAGCTCCCTGGGCCATCAAGTTGCTCGGCGGCCTGGGCATGGAGCCGCTGGGCGACGATTTCGACCTCGATGCGTTCCATGCCGGCCTCAAGAAGCGCAAGACGGCCGTCAAGCAGGTGCTTCTGGCCGGCGAGGTGGTGGTGGGTGTGGGCAATATCTATGCGTCCGAGGCGCTGTTCCTGGCCGGCATCCGGCCGACGTTGTCGGCCGCGCGAATCAGCCGGCCTCGAGCGGCAAAGCTCCACGCGGCGGTTCGAGACATCCTGGCCCGGGCGGTGGAGAAGGGCGGCAGCACGCTGCGCGACTTCTCGAACGTGGACGGCCAGAGCGGCTACTTCCAGCTCGAAGCGACCGTCTACGGCCGCACGGGCGAGCCGTGCCGGGTGTGCGGCACGCCGATCCGGCAGCTGAAACAGGGACAGCGCTCTACTTATTACTGTCCCCATTGCCAGAAATCCTAGGGAAGGCGGGCCCCGTGGCGGCTGCTTCGGGGCAAACTCCTGCTGGTACCCCGTTCGCCATTTGGCGATGTTATATTTGTAAATTCTTACTTACATCTTCCCCTTGAGCCGCTCTTTCAACCAACAGCTCGATCAGCACGGCGCCTGGCGGAGCAACTTCGCCCGCCGCCTTCAGTGGCTGTCCCGTTGGCTGACCGACAACGAGCTGCTCGACCAGGCCGTGGCCGAGCGGCTGCGCGCCCTCGAAGACCAGATCCGCACCAGCAAGGTCATGGTGGCCTTCGTGGCCGAGTTCTCGCGCGGCAAGTCGGAGCTGATCAACGCGATCTTCTTCGCCGGCTACGGGCGGCGGATCATGCCGGCCAGCGCCGGGCGCACCACGATGTGCCCGACCGAGCTGGGCTACGACGCCGCCCTGGCGCCCAAGCTGCGCCTGCTGCCCATCGAAACCCGCCTGGAGCCGCATTCGCTCGCCCACTGGCGCGAGCGGCCCACGCGCTGGACCGAGTTGCCCATCGAGGTGGGCGACGCCGAGCAACTGGCCCGGGCCATGGGCAAGGTGGCCGAAGTCCGCTGGGTGAGCAAGGACGAAGCCCGCGCGCTCGGCTTCTGGAACCCCGAGACGCCCGACGACAACCCGGTGCAGGACGCCGAAGGCCGCGTCGAGATTCCGCGCTGGCGCCATGCGGTGCTCAACATGCCGCACCCGCTGCTCGAGCAGGGCCTCGTGATCCTCGACACGCCCGGCCTGAATGCGATCGGTGCCGAGCCCGAACTCACCGTGAGCCTGATCCCGCAGGCGCATGCCGTGGTTTTCATCCTGGGCGCCGAAACCGGCGTGACCCGCTCCGACCTGTCGATCTGGCGCGAGCACCTGATCACCGGCGACGACAGCCACGACACGCGCTTCGTGGTGCTCAACAAGATCGACACGCTGTGGGACACGCTGAGCACCCCGACACAGATCGCGCAGCAGATCGAGCGCCAGCGCGAAGGTGCTGCTCGGCTGCTCGAAGTGCCGCTGGCGCAGGTGCTGCCGGTGTCCGCACAGAAGGGCCTGCAGGCCAAGATCGCGCACGACGCGGCCCTGCTCGACGCCAGCCGGCTGCCGGCGCTCGAAGCGCTGCTCGGCGAAGGCGTGCTCGGCAAGCGCGAGACCATGCTGCGGCTCGCGGTCGATGCCGGCATGACCGCGCTGCGCACCGAGGCCGAGCGCCTGCTGAAGGTGCGACAGCGCGACCTGTCGGAGCAGGCACTGGAGCTGCAGGGCCTGCGCGGCAAGAACGTGTCGGTCATCCGCCACATGCGTGCGCGCATCGACCAGGAACACGCCGAATTCGAGGGCAGCAACACCCGCATCCTGGCGCTGCGCTCGGTGCAGGGCAAGCTGCTGCGCGAGGTGTACGCGGTGCTCGGGCGTACGGCGCTCAAGGCCGACATGGTCAGGCTGGCCGCGGCGCTCAAGCGTCCCGGCGTCAAGTTCAACGTGCGCAAGGTGTACGGCGAAACCTTCGATGCGCTGCGCAACAACCTGCGCGAAGTGCAGGCGACGACGGCCGAGATCCAGTCGATGCTGCACGCCACCTTCCGCCAGCTCAATGCCGAGCAGGGCTTCACGTTGCAGGCGCCGGCCGAGCCCGACCTGAGCGGCTTCGAGCAGGAGCTGGGCCAGATCGAGCGCAGCCACATCCACTACCTGGGCGTGGGCAACCTGATCAAGCTCGCGCAGGCCGACTTCTGCGACAAGCTGGTGCGCGCATTGGCCAGCCGGCTGCGGCTCGTCAACGAAGCCGCCATGACCGAGGTCGAGCGCTGGAGCAAGGGCGCCAGCGCGCAGATCGATGCGCAGCTCAAGGAGCGTCGCCGCAATTTCAGCAAGCGCATCGAGGCGATCGAGCGCATCCAGAACGCCGCGGGCAGCCTCGACGACCGGCTGGCCGAGATCGCCGCGCAAGAAAGCCACCTGGCCGCGCTGCAGGAGCGGCTGCACGAGTTCACCTCGCTGATCGCGCAGCACGGCAGCCAGCCGCCTGCCGCGGCCGCCGCCATCGCGGGCGAGCAACTGCGTGCGGCCTGAGCGCGCCGCCGCGCGGGCGGCCGTCTCTCCCTCCCTGTCGCTGCCTCCCGATTTCGCGGCGCAGGTCGTGCGCTGGCAGCGCAGCCACGGGCGCAGCGAGTTGCCGTGGCAGAACACGCGCGACCCCTATCGCGTCTGGCTCTCCGAGGTGATGCTCCAGCAGACCCAGGTCACGACCGTGCTCGGCTACTTCGCGCGCTTTCTCGAGCGCTTCCCCGACGTGGCGGCGCTGGCCGCCGGCACCGAGGACGAGGTGTTCGGCCTGTGGAGCGGCCTCGGCTACTACAGCCGCGCGCGCAACATGCACCGCTGCGCGCAGGAGGTGGTCGCGCGCTTCGGCGGCGCCTTTCCGCACACCGCCGCCGAACTCGTGACCCTGCCCGGCATCGGGCGTTCGACGGCGGCTGCGATTGCGGCCTTCTGTTTCGGCGAGCGCGTGGCCATCCTCGACGGCAACGTGAAGCGCGTGCTGACGCGCGTGCTCGGCTTCGACGGCGACATGTCGTCATCGGCGCAGGAGCGCGCGCTGTGGAATCTCGCCACTCAGCTGCTGCCGCCGGACGGCCAGCGCGAAGCGGTGGCGAGCTACACGCAGGGCCTGATGGACCTGGGCGCCACGGTCTGCCTACCGCGCAAGCCCAGCTGCATGATCTGCCCGGTGAACGCCAGCTGCGTGGGGTTGCGCCAGGGCGCGCCCGAGCGCTACCCGGTGAAGACGCGCAAGCTCAAGCGCAGCGCCCAGCCGCTGTGGGTGCTGCTGGCGCGCGACGCGCAAGGGCGCGTGTGGCTGGAGAAGCGGCCCGCCAAGGGCATCTGGGCGGGGCTGCATTGCCTGCCGGTGTTCGACAGCCACGACGACCTGCTCGCGGCCCTGCCGTCGGGTGCGGCGCATGACACGCAGGATCTGCCGCCCTTCGTGCACGTGCTGACCCACAAGGACCTGCACCTGCACCCCGTGCTGCTGCAGGGCGTCCAGCCGCAAGGCGAGGGCGCGCGCTGGGTCGAGGCGCAGGAGTGGAGCCGGCTGGGGCTGCCCGCCCCGATGCGCAAATTGCTGGAAACCGCCGAGGCCTGAACGGCCCCCGGCGGTAGGCCGGCTTCGCCGCCGTCAGGCGTCGAGTTCGCGGTGGCGCTTGAGCGCGCCCCAGCGGGCACCGAAGGCGCGCGCCAGCTGCTCGACCAGGAACACCGACCGGTGCTGCCCGCCCGTGCAGCCGATGGCCACCGTCACGTAGCTGCGGTGGTCGCGCGCCAGCGCGTCGAGCCAGTGCGTCAGGAACTGCTCGATGTCGTCGAACATGCGCGCCACATCGTCGTGCTCGCGCAGCCATTCGATCACCGGCTCGTCGCGGCCCGTGAGCGCGCGCAGCGCCGGCACGTAGTGCGGGTTGGGCAGCATGCGCACATCGAACACGTAGTCCGCATCGAGCGGTACGCCGCGCTTGAAGGCGAACGACTCGAACACCAGCGTCAGCGCGTTCTGCGGCGCCGAGATCAGCCCCTTGATGTAGCTCTGGAGCTGCGCGGGGCGGATGAGGCTGGTGTCGATCACGTCGGCGCCGTCGCGCAGGTCGGCCAGCAGCTCGCGTTCGAGTTCGATGGCCTGCACCAGCACGCGGTGCTGCTCGGGCACGTCGGTGCGGCTTTCCTGGCGCGAGAGCGGATGGCGCCGGCGCGTTTCGGAATAGCGGCGCAGCAGTGCGTCGGTGGTCGCGTCGAGGAACAGCGAGCGCAGCGAGACGCCGTCGGCACGCAGCGCCTCGAGCTGCTGCGGCACGATCGGCAGCGACACGCCGCTGCGCACGTCCATCGCGATCGCCACGCGCGTGGCCTGCTGCTCGTGCTGCAGGGCGATGAAGGCCGTGAGCAGTTCGGGTGGCAGGTTGTCGACGCAGTAGTAGCCGGCGTCTTCCAGCGCGTGCAGCGCCACCGACTTGCCGGAGCCCGACATTCCGGTGATGAGGACGAGGTCGAGATTCATGTTCATGGAGCGGTCGCCGGGGTCTTGTGGCCCAGCATTTCGCGCGCGTGGGCCAGCGAGGTGGCCGACACCTTTTCGCCGCCCAGCATGCGGGCGATTTCGCGGGCGCGGTCGTCGGCGGCCAGGCGCGACACGCCGCTCTCGGTGCGCGGGCCGTCCGTGCCGGCCGCCGTCGTCTGGCGCTTGGCGACCACGAGGTGGTGGTCGGCACAGGCTGCCACCTGGGGAAGATGGGTCACGGCGAGCACCTGGCGGTCGCGGCCGAGCTGCTTCATGAGACGGCCGACGGTTTCGGCCACCGCTCCGCCCACGCCCGCATCGACCTCGTCGAAGATCAGCGTCTGCGCGGCGCCCAGTTCGCTGGTCGTCACGGCAATGGCCAGCGCGATGCGCGAGAGTTCGCCGCCCGAGGCCACCTTGCCGATGGCGCGCGGCGTGCTGCCGGCGTGGCCGGCCACCAGGAACGAAATTTCTTCGAGGCCGGCGCGACCGGGCTGTGCCAGCGGCTGCAGTTCGACGTCGAAGCGCCCGCCCTGCATGCCCAGGCCCTGCATCGCCTGCGTGACGGCCTGGGCCAGGCGCGGCGCGGCCTGCTTGCGGATCTTGCCGAGGGCCTTGGCTTCCTTCATGTAGGCCTGCTGGGTGTTCTGCTCGGCACGCTCCAGGCCTTCGAGGTCGCTTTGCGCGTCGAGCGCCTGCAGCTCCGCCTGCCAGCCGGCCAGCAACGCGGGCAGCTCGGCGGGCGTGCGCTTGTAGCGGCGCGCGAGCGACATCCACAGGCCCATGCGCTCGTCGAGTTCGGCGAGGGTCTTGGGATCGGTGTCGGTGTCGCGCAGGTAGCCGTGCAGCGAGTGGGCCGCGTCCGAGGCCTGCGCCACGCAGGAGGCCAGCACCTCGCCCAGCGTGCGGAATTCGGGCTCGATGTGCTCGCAGTTCTGCAGCAGCGTCGCGGCGCGCGAGAGGGCGGCGAGGGCGCCGTTGTCGTCGTCTTCGAGCGCCTGGCTCGCGCCCTGGGCGGCGTCGATGAGGGCCTGCGCGTTCGAGATGCGCGAGTGATGGGCGGAGAGCTCATCCCACTCGTCGGCACCCGGCGCCAGCTTGGCGACTTCGGAAATCTGCCACTGCAGCCGCTCACGCTCGCGTTGCAGCGAGTCTTGCGCCGAGCGTGCGTGCTCGAGCGCCGAGAGCGCCTGGCGCCAGCTCTGCCAGGCGGCGTCGAGCGCGTCGGTGCGCGCGCCCGCGTAGGCGTCGAGCAGGCCGCGCACGGCCTCGGGGCGGGTCAGGCTCTGCCAGGCGTGCTGGCCGTGGATGTCGAGCAGGCGGTCGCCGAGTTCGCGCAGTTGCGTGGCGGTGGCGGGGCTGCCGTTGATCCAGCCGCGGCTGCGTCCCTGCAGGTCGACCGTGCGGCGCAGCAGCAGGCCGTCGCCGGCCTCGAAGCCGCCTTCGTCGAGCCAGCCGGCCAGGGCCGGGTCGGCGTCGAACTCGGCGCTCACGTCGAGCCGCTCGGCGCCTTCGCGCACGGCACCGGCATCGGCGCGGT
This sequence comes from Variovorax sp. GW821-FHT10C12, assembly GCF_059415405.1. Lineage (NCBI taxonomy): Bacteria > Pseudomonadati > Pseudomonadota > Betaproteobacteria > Burkholderiales > Comamonadaceae > Variovorax > Variovorax sp. GW821-FHT10C12. Next base: position 367,560 of record NZ_JBWKNE010000004.1, on the reverse strand, counting down.
TGCCCAGCGCCAGCTGCAGCGCGTCGATCAGGATGGACTTGCCGGCGCCGGTTTCCCCGGTCAGCACCGTGAAGCCGGCGGACAGGTCGAGTTCAAGGGACCGCACGATCACGAAGTCGCGCAGTGCGATGCGTCGCAAAGCCATCTCAGTTCGTCCTCAAGCTGGGGGCGTGGTCCTTCATTCAGGAGCCCCCTTCGTTCCAATGGAGTTTTTTCCGCAGCGTGTCGAAGTAGCTCCAGCCGCGCGGGTGCAGGAAGCGCACCCGGAAGTCGGAGCGGCGCACCACCACGCGGTCGCCGATGGCGAGCGAGGCGAGCGACTGCATGTCGAAATTGGCGCTGGCGTCGCGCCCGCTCACCAGCTCGATCACGATCTCGTCGGCGTCGGGCAGCAGCACGGGGCGGTTGGACAGCGTGTGCGGCGCAATCGGCACCATCACCCAGCCCGGCACCGCCGGATGCAGCAGCGGCCCGCCGGCCGACAGCGCGTAGGCCGTCGAGCCCGTGGGCGACGCGATGATCAGCCCGTCGGCGCGCTGGTTGGCCACGAAATGGCGGCCCACCGACACGCGCATCTCGACCATGCCCGAGGTGGCGCCGCGATTGACCACCACGTCGTTCATCGCGAGCGCGTCGAACACGACGGCCTCGTCGCGGAGCACCTGCGCGTGCATCAGGCTGCGGTGGTCTTCTTCGTATTCGCCGGCCAGCATCGGGATCAGCGTGGCCTGGTAGTTGTCCAGCGGGATGTCGGTGATGAAACCGAGTCGGCCGCGGTTGATGCCGATCAGCGGGATGCCATAGCACGCGAGCTGGCGGCCGATGCCGAGCATGGTGCCGTCACCGCCGACCACGAGGCCGAGGTCGCAGCGCTGGCCGATCTCTTCGACCGACAGCGCCTGGTAGCGCGGGTGGGGCGGTGCGTCGGTGTCCTCGCAGGACGAACGCTCCACGAACACCGTGCAACCCTGCGATTCGAGGAAGGCGCCGATGCCCTCCATCACGCCGTCGCGCGCATCGGCTTGCGCCCGGGCGCCGGAAGCCTGGTATTTGCCGATCAGGGCGACGTGACGAAAGCGTGAGGTCATAGCTCACAAATTACAACACTAAAATCTTGCAATGCTGGACGACCGTGCCAAGTTGCTGTTGAAGACGCTGGTCGAGCGTTACATCGCCGATGGGCAACCCGTCGGATCACGCACGCTCTCGCGGTCGGCGGGGCTGGATCTCTCGCCCGCGACCATCCGCAACGTCATGTCCGACCTCGAGGCGCTGGGGCTCATCGCCAGCCCCCACACCTCGGCCGGACGCGTGCCGACCACGCGCGGTTACCGGTTGTTCGTCGACACCATGCTGACCGCGCAGCGCGAGCAGATGAGCACGCCGAGCCTGGCGGCCGACCAGCCGCAGAAGGTGATCGCCAACGCCGCGCACCTGCTGTCGAACCTGTCGCAGTTCGTGGGCGTCGTGATGGCGCCGCGCCGCGCCTCGGTGTTCAAGCAGATCGAATTTTTGCGACTCTCGGAGCGGCGGCTGCTGGTGATCATCGTGTCGCCCGACGGCGACGTGCAGAACCGCGTGATCTTCCCGGAATCCGACTACTCGCAGTCGCAACTGGTCGAGGCCTCGAACTACATCAACGCGCATTTCGCGGGCCTGACGATCGAGCAGGTGCGCGACCGGCTGCAGTCCGAGGTCGAGAAGCTGCGCGGTGAAATCGCGGCGCTGATGCAGGCCGCGGTGCAGGTCAGCTCCGAAGTGCTCACCGATGCCCAGGCCGACGACGTCGTGATCTCCGGCGAGCGCAACCTGCTGTCAGTGACCGATTTCTCCAGTGACATGGGGCAGTTGCGGCGCGCCTTCGATCTTTTTGAAGAGAAGGCACAGCTGATGCGGCTGCTCGACGTGTCGAGCAAGGCCGAGGGCGTGCGCATCTTCATCGGCGGCGAAAGCCAGGTCGTGCCCTTCGAGGAGCTGTCCATCGTCAGCGCCAACTACGAGGTCGACGGCCAGGTGGTCGGCACGCTGGGCGTGATCGGGCCGACCCGCATGCCGTACGACCGCATGATTCAGATCGTCGACATCACGTCGCGGCTGGTGAGCAACGCGCTGAGCCACCGCAAGTAAGTGGCCGCGCGCGGCGCATAGAATCGGGCCCGCGTGGGCCGTTAGCTCAGTTGGTTAGAGCAGCGGACTCATAATCCGTTGGTCGAGTGTTCAAGCCACTCACGGCCTACCACCACACATTCCCCCTCTGTAGACACTCCGACGAAGGCCTCACTGCGCGGCCTTTTTCTTTGCTGCTGCGAGGGCGCGAGCGGGGCCCGCGGCCGCCGCTGATTTCACCTACGGCAAACACAGGATTCCTTCAGGTTGCAATGCAACATCGAAGGCAGAATGCACCATTTGAGTGCAAATGTAACGAGCCGGGTGATCCCTGCGCGCGCCGCACTGCGATTCCCGATGGCCATGACCCCGCTTTTCAAGCTTCTGCTTCCGATGTCCCTGTTCGCGCTCGCTGCATGCGGTGCCAAGCAGGCTTCCACCACCGATGACGCGCCGCCCGAAGTCGGCGTGGTGGCGCTGCACGCCAGCGACGTGGCTGTGCACACCGAGCTCGCGGGCCGCACGGCCGCCTACCGCGTCTCCGAGGTGCGGCCGCAGGTCAACGGCATCGTGCGCAAGCGGCTGTTCGAAGAGGGCGGCATGGTCCGCGCGGGCCAGGTGCTGTACGAGATCGACCCCGGCCCGTTCGAGGCCGCGCACGAGCAGGCGCAGGCCACGCTGGCCACCTCGCAGGCCACCATCGCCAGCCTGCGCGGCAAGGCCGATCGCTTCGGCGAACTGGTCAAGGCCAACGCCGTGAGCAGGCAGGAACACGAAGAGGCGCAGGCGGCGCTGGTGCAGGCGCAAGCCGGCGTGAAGGCCGCGCAGGCGGCCGTGAAGGCGGCGCGCATCAACCTCGACTTCACGCGCATCACCGCGCCCATCGCGGGACGCATCGGCCGCTCCGCCGTGACCGAAGGCGCGCTCGTGGCGCCGGGCCAGGCGATGGCGCTGGCCACGATCCAGCGGCTCGATCCGATCTACGTCGACGTGGTGCAGTCGAGCCTGGCGTTGACGAAGCTCAAGCGTCGCTTCATCTCGGGCGACATGGCGCCGGCCAGCACCCAGGTGCGCCTGCGCATGGAGGACGGCCTGCCTTACCCGCATGCCGGCACGCTGAAGTTCTCCGAAGTGGCGGTCGACGAGGCCACCGGCTCGGTCACGTTGCGTGCGGAATTCCCGAACCCGCAAGGGCTGCTGCTGCCGGGCATGTACGTGCGCGCGCAGGTCGAGTCCGGCGTGGAGCGCCAGGCCATCCTGGCGCCCCAGCGCGGCGTGGCCCGCAACGAGAAGGGCGAGCCGACCGCGCTGGTGGTGGCGGCCGACAACAAGGTCGAGCTGCGCGCGCTCGAAGTGCGCAGCACCGAGGGCGAGCACTGGGTCGTGACCCGGGGCCTGCGCGAGGGCGACCGCCTGGTGGTCGATGGCCTGCAGCGCGCGCGCCCTGGCGAAAAAGTGAAGCCGGTGCCGGTGTCCACGGCGGGCGCATCGTCCGCCGCCGCGCCTTCGCCGGCCGATTGATCAGAAGCGACAACCTCCCGTGATCGCTCATTTCTTCATCCAGCGGCCCGTCTTCGCCTGGGTCATTGCCATCCTCATCATGCTGGCCGGCGGCGTGGCCATTCGCACGCTGCCGGTGTCGCAGTACCCGGACATCGCGCCGCCGACCGTGGTCGTGTCGGCCAACTACCCCGGCGCCTCGGCGCAGGCGGTGGAAAACAGCGTCACGCAGGTGCTCGAGCAGCAGCTCAAGGGCATCGATGGCCTGATGTATTTCAAGTCGACCAGCAGCGCGGCCGGCTGGGCCGAGATCAACGTCACCTTCCGCCAGGGTATCGACCCCGACACCGCGCAGGTGCAGGTGCAGAACAAGGTCAGCCAGGCCACCAGCCGGCTGCCGCAGGCGGTGCAGCAGCAGGGCGTGACGGTCGCCAAGTCGCAGAACAACTTCCTGCTGATCGTGGCGCTCTACGACGAGACCGGCCAGCGCACCGACACCGACATCGCCGACTGGATGGCCAGCAACCTGCGCGACCCGATCAGCCGCGTCGACGGTGTGGGCTCGGTGCAGGCCTTCGGCGCTGCGTACGCCATGCGCATCTGGCTCGACCCGCACCGGCTGGCCAGTTACCAGCTGATGCCGTCCGACGTCACGGCCGCCATCACCGCGCAGAACACGCAGGTGTCGGTGGGCGAGATCGGCGCGCGGCCGTCGGCGCCGACGCAGCACCTGAACGCCACCGTCACCGCGATGTCGCGGCTGCAGACGCCCGACCAGTTCAAGGCCATCGTGCTCAAGACGCAGGCCGACGGCGCCGTGGTGCGGCTGGGCGACGTGGCGCGCGTGGAGATCGGCAGCGAGTCGTACGCCGAGACCACACGCCTGAACGGCCACCCGGCCGCAGGCTCGGCCGTGATGCTGGCACCCGGCGCCAACGCGCTGACCACCGCCCGCGCGGTGAAGGCGCGCATCGCCGAGCTCGAGCGCTCGCTGCCCGCCGGCCTGCGCGTGGCCTACGCGGAAGACACGACGCGCTTCGTCAAGATCTCGATCCAGTCAGTCATCCGGACGCTGCTGGAGGCCATCGCGCTGGTGGTGGTCGTGATGTTCCTCTTCCTGCAGAACTGGCGTGCCACGGTGATTCCCGCGATCACCGTGCCGGTGGTGCTGCTGGGCACGTTCGGCGTGCTGGCGGCCTTCGGCTATTCGATCAACGTGCTCACGCTGTTCGGCATGGTGCTGGCCATCGGCCTGCTGGTGGACGACGCCATCGTGGTGGTGGAGAACGTCGAGCGGGTCATGCACGAAGAGGGGCTCGATGCGAAGGCGGCCACGATCCAGTCGATGCAAGAGATCACCGGTGCGCTGGTCGGCATCGCGGTGGTGGTGTCGGCGGTGTTCCTGCCCATGGCCTTCTTCGGCGGCTCGGTGGGCGTGATCTACCGGCAGTTCTCGGTGACCATCATCGCGTCGATGGCGCTGTCGGTGGTGGTGGCCATCGTGCTCATCCCGGCGCTGTGCGCACGCTTCCTGAAGCCTGGCGTGCCACCGCGCACGCGTGGCTTCCTGGGGGCCTTCAATCGCCGTTTCGATGCCGCGCAAGGCCGCTATGTGAGCGCGCTGGGCCGCATCCTGCGCAAGCCGCTGCGCTTCACGGCGGTGTATGTCGCCATCGTGGCCGGCATGGGCCTGCTGTACCTGAGCCTGCCCGGCGGCTTCCTGCCGGAAGAGGACCAGGGCAGCGTGATGGTGATCGCGACGCTGCCGGCCGGCGCCACTTCGGGCCGCACCGACGAAGTGAACCGCGCCATCGAAAAGCACTTTCTCGAGACCGAGAAGGACACGACCGACACCATCTTCACGCTCACTGGCTGGAGCTACAGCGGCTCGGGGCAGAACATGGGCATGGCGTTTGTCTCGCTGAAGGACTGGTCCGAACGCGCCAGTGCGGACAAGCGCGCCCACGCCATCGTCGAGCGCGCCGGCAAGGCGCTGGCCAAGCAGCAGCGCGACGCCGAGGTCTTCGGCATGGTGCCGCCGCCCATCGAAGGGCTGGGCGAATCGAACGGCTTCGAGTTCTGGCTGCAGGACACCTCGGGCATGGGCGCCGAGCGGCTGTTGCAGGCGCGCGAAAAGCTGGTGCGCGACGCGAACAAGGACCCGCGCCTGCAGTCGGTGCGCGCCAACAGCGTGGCCGGCACGCCGCAGCTGCAGGTCGACATCGACCAGCTGAAGGCCTCGGCGCTGCGGCTGTCGCTGGACGACGTGAACACCACGCTGGGCATTGCCTGGGGCGGCAGCTACGTCAACGACTTCATCGACCGCGGCCGCGTGAAGCGCGTGTACGTGCAGGCCGATGCGCCGTACCGCTCGGCGCCGGACGACATCGGCCAGTGGTTCGTGCGCGGCAGCACGGGTGCGATGACGCCGTTCTCGGCCTTTGCCACCACGCGCTGGTCGCAGGGCGCATCGCAGCTGGAGCGCTACAACGGCTTGCCCGCGGTGCAGATCCAGGGCGCGGCCGCGCAGGGCATCAGTTCGGGCACGGCCATGGCGGCCATCGAGACCCTCGCGAAGCAGCAGAGCGGCACGGGCCAGGCCTGGAGCGGCCTGTCGTACCAGGAGCGGCTGTCGGGCGGGCAGGCGCCGCTGCTGTTCGCGCTGTCGATCCTCGTGGTCTTCCTGTGCCTGGCGGCGCTGTACGAGAGCTGGTCGGTGCCGGTGTCGGTGATGCTGGTGATTCCGCTGGGCGTGCTCGGTGCGGTGATCGCAGCGGCGCTGCGCGGGTTGTCGAACGACATCTACTTCCAGGTCGGCCTGCTCGCGACCATCGGCCTGTCGGCCAAGAACGCGATCCTGATCATCGAGTTCGCGGAGGCCGCGCTGCGTCGTGGTGTGCCGTTGCTGGAAGCGGTGGCCGAAGGCGCGCGCCTGCGGCTGCGGCCGATCCTGATGACCTCGCTGGCCTTCCTGGCGGGCGTGATCCCGCTGGCGGTGGCCACCGGCGCGGGCTCGGGCAGCCAGGTCGCGATCGGCACCGGCGTGTTCGGCGGCGTGCTTGCGGCAACGGCATTGGGCATCTTCTTCGTGCCGCTGTTCTACCTGCTGGTGAAGCGCATGGCCGCAAGGTTGATGGGGCGCAAGGCGGGTGGAGAACAAGTGGCCTGAGGCCGTCGCATCGCAGGGCCGTGAAGCTTTTTTGGAGGCCTCGCCGGAACAGCGCTTTCGGCAGGGTAGAATTCAAGGCTGCGCGGCTGTAGCTCAGTTGGATAGAGTACTTGGCTACGAACCAAGGGGTCGTGGGTTCAATTCCTGCCAGCCGCACCATCTCTCGAATAGCCTGGAAGAGTTTCTCTTCCAGGCTATTTTCGTTTGGGCCGTCGCAGAGAGGGTTTCGCTGCCCGCATTCACTGCGCGGCAGGCGCCCACAAAAAAAGCCGCCCGAGGGCGGCTTTTTGACGTCGATACAGACAACTGCCAGGCCAAGCCTGCGCAACTGTCGTCGCACCGTTGGTCTTACTTCTTCTTGGCGACGGCCTTCTTGGCGGGAGCCTTGGCGACGACTGCCTTCGTGACAGCTGCCTTCTTCGGAGCGGCGGCCTTCTTGGCAGCAGGTGCAGCAGCGGCCTTTTCAGCCTTGCGCTTGGCGGCCTTGGGGTCGATGGCGGCCTTGAAGGCAGCGCCGGCGACGAACTTCGGCACCTTGGTGGCGGCGATCTTGATCTTGGTGCCGGCCTGGGGGTTGAAGCCCGAGCGTGCAGCGCGTGCGACTTGCTTGAAAGTACCGAAGCCGACCAGCTGGACCGAATCGCCCTTCTTCACGGCAGCGACGACGCTGCTGGTGATCGTTTCGAGGACGCGTGCGGCCTCGGCCTTGCTCAGGTTGTGGGTGGTGGCGATCTTCTCGACCAGTTCGATGCGGTTCATTCAGTATTCCTTGGATGGTATGGCGCCGTGTTGCCTACGGCGGCCCAGGCTTATTCCGGGCGGGGCGGAGTGTACCGGGTCGGAAGGGCCTCTTTGGCACGGCACGGGCCGGATGCGTTGCAACAGGCCCCATTGCAGGCGGTCGTCGTCCGTATTTTCAGCTTTCGATCACAAAGGTTGGGGCGGGCGAAAAAACACGCTATAATCGAAAGCTGTGCGGCTGTAGCTCAGTTGGATAGAGTACTTGGCTACGAACCAAGGGGTCGTGGGTTCAATTCCTGCCAGCCGCACCACTCTTCAAGGGTTAGCTCGTTTTTCGAGCTAACCCTTTTTCTTTGGCCGGTCATTGCAGCGTGCCCGCATCAAGGACGTGCCGGTCGTGCGTCCTTCCAGAGGCCGGCCCGCTTGGCCTTCGCTTCTTCCTCCGCAAATTCGTACTGCCCGCGCTCCTGGGGCGACAGGCGCTGCGCCTGCGCAGGCTGCCAGTGTGCCAATCCGACGGTCAGCAATGCCAAGCCTGCGTCGAGCGCCCTCGGGCCATTGGGGGCTGAATCCGGCGTCACCATCACGCGGCAGACGCGTTCGTGGGCGTGGGATGTGAAAGCGTCGCAGTCGACGTCTGCCGGCTTCAGGCGAACCATGTCGTGCATCTTCTGCCGAGCTTGCTCTGCGAAGGGCTGCCAGGACTTTGGCGCCTCGATGCCCTGCAGGCGCACGCGACGCCACGCATTGGCACTGGCCGCGTCGCCGCATCGGGCGGTCATGGTGTCGCCGCTGTGGATGCTCACGACGAAGCAGGTCTGTGTTCTGGCGTAGGTATCGAAGGGAAGAAAGCCCAGTGCGGCAGCAAGGACCGCGAGAGCGTACAAATGAAGCCCCGCCGAGGCATGGCGACGGCAAGGGAAATGTCCGGTGGCGGTCACGGGGGCTCCTGTCTCCTGGGCATGGCGGTTGCGGCAAACTCACCGGCTTGTAGGGCGCGGCAAGGGCGCCCAGTATTTCCGATTTGAAGGGCTCTGCATTGAACAAGGCATTCACCAAGGAGTCGGACGCCGATGCGGACGACGACGATGACGGCGCAGGCGGCGCCGCACCCGCGCTGCCGGCGGGTAGCAAGAACTACATCACGCCCGAGGGCTACGCGCGCCTGCGCGACGAACTGCTGCAGCTGATGGACGAGGAGCGCCCCAAGGTCGTCGAGGCCGTGCACTGGGCCGCGAAGAACGGTGACCGCTCCGAGAACGGCGACTACCTCTACGGCAAGAAGCGCCTGCGCGAGATCGATCGGCGCATCCGTTTCCTCGGCAAGCGGCTCGAGATCGCGGAGATCACCGATCCGTCGGTGCACCATGGCCGCGACCAGGTCTTCTTCGGCGCCACGGTCCGCTACGCCGACGAAACCGGCGAGGAGCGCAGCGTCACGATCCTCGGCATCGACGAGGCCGAGAGCGCCAAGTCGGAGGTCAGCTGGATTTCACCGATCGCGCGTGCGCTGCTGAAAGCGCGCGAAGGCGACGTGGTGAAGCTCGTGACGCCCGGCGGGGCGCACGAGGTGGAGATCCTGTCGGTGAGCTACCCGGCGCCGCGCATGCCGGCGAACTGACGAAGAAGGTCAGGGCGCCGGAATCGTCCGCGCCGCGGTCAGCACCGACGCGGTCCGGCGCGCGGCGCGCAGCACGGCATCGAGGTGCGTGCGGTCGCGCACCGCGATCACGAAGCGCAGGTCGGTCGAGTCCTGCGGGGTCTCGTCGGCCATTTCCACGTGCGTGATGTCGGCCTCGGCATCGGCCAAGGTGGCCGCCACGCGGGCCAGCACGCCCTTGTCGTTGCGCACGGTGATGACCACGCCGGTCTCGAAGGCACGCGTGGGCTCGTCGGCCCACTCGACCGCGAAGAAGCGCTCGCTGTCCTTGTTGCGCAGGCGCTGGCCCACGCCGCAATCGTCGGTGTGCACCACCAGCCCTTCGCCGTGCCCGAGGTAGCCGACGATCTGATCGCCGGGGATGGGCCGGCAGCACTGGGCGAAGCGAACGGAGGAGTTCTCGCTGCCATCGAGCGTCACGGCGCCTTGCGACACGGCCTCGTGCGAGGTGAAGCGTTCGCGGCTGAGCAGCAGGGCGTCGGGGCGCTCGCCGATCTCGGCCAGCAGCGCCATGAGCCGCTTGGCGACGATGCTCGCGATGCGCTTGCCCAGGCCGATGTCGGTCAGCAGCTCGGCGCGGGTGCGGTTGCCGGTGAAGCGCAGCAGCTTCTCCCACAGTGCCTGGTGTTCGTCGTCTTCCTCGGGCAGTTTGCCCAGGCCTTCGGCGCGCAGCGCCTGCGCCAGCAGCTTCTCGCCCAGGCCTTCGGACTCGGCATGCGCCAGCGTCTTCAGGTAGTGACGGATCTTGGAGCGTGCCCGGCCGGTGCGCACGAAGCCCAGCCACGCGGGGTTGGGTGTGGACACGGGCGCGGTGATCACTTCGACCACATCACCGTTCTTCAGCTCGGTGCGCAGCGGCACCTGGTCGCCGTTGATGCGCGCGGCCGAGGTGTGGTCGCCGATGTTGCTGTGAATGGCATACGCGAAGTCGACCACGGTGGCGCCGCGCGGCAGCGCCATGATCTGGCTCTTGGGCGTGAAGACGTAGACGGCGTCGGGGAACAGGTCGACCTTGACGTGGTCCCAGAACTCGGCGGCGTCGCGTGTTTCGTCCTGGATGTCGAGCAGCGACTGCAGCCACTTGGTGCCCAGCCGGTCGTTGCTCGCGGCATTGGGCTCGGCGGCCTTGTAGAGCCAGTGCGCCGCCACGCCCGATTCGGCCACCACGTGCATGGCCTCGGTGCGCAGCTGGAACTCCACGCTCACGCCGGCAGGGCCCACCAGCGTGGTGTGCAGCGACTGGTAGCCGTTGAGCTTGGCGATCGCGATGTGGTCCTTGAACTTGCCCGGCAGCGGCTTGTACATCTGGTGCAGGATGCCCAGGCCGGTGTAGCAGGCGATCACGTTCGGCACGATGAGCCGGAAGCCGTAGATGTCGGTGACCTGCGCGAAGCTCAGGTGTTTTTCTTCCATCTTGCGGTAGATGGAATAGAGCGTTTTCTCGCGGCCCGCGATGCGCAGCGTCATGCCGGCGGCGGAGAAGGCCGTCTCGACCTCTTTCTGCACCTTCTGGATCAGGTCGCGTCGTCGTCCGCGGGCCTTGGCGACGGCCTTGGCCAGCGTGGCGTAGCGCCAGGGCTTGAGGTGGCGGAACGACAGGTCCTGCAGTTCGCGGTAGGTCTGGTTCAGGCCCAGCCGGTGCGCGATGGGGGCGTAGATCTCGAGCGTTTCACGCGAGATGCGCGCCCACTTCTCGCGCGGCGCATCGGCCAGCGTGCGCATGTTGTGCGTGCGGTCGGCCAGCTTGACCAGGATGACGCGCACATCGCGCGCCATGGCCAGCAGCATCTTGCGGAAGGACTCGGCCTGGTTTTCTTCGCGCGTGTTGAACTGCAGCTTGTCGAGCTTGGTGAGCCCGTCGACCAGTTCGGCAACCGGCGCGCCGAAGCGCTCGATGAGTTCCGGCTTGGTGACCCCGCAGTCCTCGATGGCGTCGTGCAGCAGCGCGGCCATGAGCGCCTGGGCGTCGAGCTTCCACTCGGCGCACTGCGCCGCCACGGCGATGGGGTGGGTGATGTACGGCTCGCCACTGTTGCGCAGCTGCCCGAGGTGGGCCTCGTCGGCGAAGCGGTAGGCCCGGCGCACCAGCTCGGTGTCTTCGGGGCTCAGGTAGTCGAGGCGGGCCGTCAGCGCGGCAAAACTCGCGGCGGCCGCGTTCAGCGCCGCCGGACTCGGTTTCGGCGTGGGGGACGGAGGTTTGGCGACCGCGCTCATGGCTACCACTTTAGCGTGACCGCTCTGTGGACGCGTCCAGACGTAAAAAAAGCACCGCAATGCGGTGCCTTTTCGTTGCGGGGCTGCGTCAGATCAGCCCGGCACTTTCTTGAGCATCTCGATGCCGATCTTGCCTTCGGCGATTTCGCGCAGGGCCGTGACGGCGGGCTTGTTCTTGCTCTCGATCTTGGGTGCGTGGCCTTGGCTCAGCATGCGCGCACGGTACGTGGCGGCGAGAACGAGCTGGAAGCGGTTCGGGATCTGAACGAGACAATCTTCGACGGTGATGCGGGCCATGATGAATTCTTTCGGTCGGTGAGCGGGGATTTCAAGGGATGTTCAGTGCGGCGAACGTATCGGCACGTGCTCTGCGCTGTGCGGAATACCGGAGCCGCTGCGCGTGGACGATCGCCTTGAGATCGAAAAGTGCGCGCTCAAATAACTCGTTGATTATAACGAAATCGAATTTTCCGGCCTGGGCCATCTCTTCGGCCGCGTTCTTCAGGCGCAATTCGATCACCGCCGCACTGTCCTCGCCGCGCCGTTCGAGGCGGGAACGCAGCTCCTCCCAGCTGGGCGGGAGGATGAAGATCATGACCGCGTTGGCAAAGGTCTTGCGGATCTGCAGTGCGCCCTGGAAGTCGATTTCGAGGATCACGTCGGTGCCCAGGGCCACCCGCTCCTCGACCGCCTTCTTCGACGTGCCGTAGCGGTGGCCGTGCACGTGGGCCCATTCGACGAAGCCGTCGGCCGCGATCAGGGCGTCGAATTCGCTCGGGGAAGCGAAAAAGTACTCCCGGCCGTGCTTTTCCTGCCCGCGGGGGGGGCGCGTGGTGTGGGACACCGAGGGTTGAACGGCCGAGTCGAGCTCCATGAGCGCCTTGACCAGGCTCGATTTTCCAGCGCCGCTGGGGGCGGCGACCACGAAGATATTGCCGGGGTAGTCCATGGGTAGGCTCGTCGTCATTCGATGTTCTGCACCTGCTCGCGCATCTGTTCGATGAGGACCTTCATGTCCACGCCGATGCGCGTGAGTTCCAGGGCTGCCGACTTGGAGCCCAGGGTGTTGGCTTCGCGGTGAAGTTCCTGGATCAGGAAATCCAGCCGCTTGCCGATCTCGCCGCCCTTCTTGAGCAGCCGCTCGATCTCGTCGAGGTGCGAATTCAGCCGCGTGAGCTCTTCCGCCACGTCGATGCGGATCGCGAAGGCGGTGGCTTCGGTCAGGGCGCGGTCCTGGGCGGCTTCGGGCAGCGTGCCGCCCGTGCCGGCGGTCAGGCCCATGGCCTCCTGCCAGCGCTCTAGGAAGCGGGTGCGCTGCTGTTCGACCAGTTGCGGCACCAGCGGGCCAGCCTGCAGCACCAGTGTGCGCAGCTGCGCCAGGTGCGCTTCGAGCATCTTGGCCAGCCGGGCGCCTTCGCGCTGTCGGGCGGAGATCAGGGCCTCCAGGGCCTTGCCTGCCACGTCGAGCAGGTCGGGGCCCCAGTCGCCGCGCGTGGCACCGTCGCCGCCGGCCAGCCGCAGCACGTCGGCCACGCTCAGCTCGCGGGCGCCGGGCAGCCAGGCGCGGATGCCGTCCTGCACGCCGTTCAGCCGCTGAAGCAGCTTGACGGAGGGCTCGACCACGCCCGCCTGGGACGTGTTCTCGATGGCCGCGCGCACCTCGACCTTGCCGCGCTTGAGCCTGGCCGTGAGCAGCTCGCGCAGCGCGGTCTCATGCTGGCGCAGCTCCTCGGGGAGCTTGAAGGTGAGGTCGAGAAAGCGGCTGTTGACCGAGCGGATTTCGACCCCGAGTCGGCCCGCGGCGGAGGGCCGTGCATCGGCTTCGGAGTGGCTGCCTGCGGGGCCGTTCTGGCCGCTGGCATAGCCGGTCATGCTGTAAACTGGCATTGCGCCTCACTGTGGTTTTGCTTGCAAGCACCGAGGCGTCGGTACAGCGTTCGCTTGCCGCACCATCGCCTTCGGGCGAAACTCCCGGATTATGTCAAAGGTCAAGCCTACGCCCCTGTTGCCCGATACGGTCATTGGCGGATATCGCGTTGTTCGCCGGCTTTCCGCGGGCGGTTTCGGCGTGGTCTACCTCGCGATCGACCCGAACGGCCAGCAGGTCGCCGTCAAGGAATACCTGCCTTCGTCGCTCGCCACCCGGGGCCCCGGCGAGCTGGCGCCGCAGGTGCCGCCCGAGAAGCTGTCGCTGTACCGCCTGGGGCTCAAGAGCTTCTTCGAAGAAGGCCGCTCGCTCGCGCAAATTTCGCATGCGTCGGTGGTCAGCGTGCTCAATTTCTTCCGCGAAAACGAGACCGTCTACATGGTCATGAACTACCTGGAGGGCGCGACCCTGCAGGATTTCGTGGTCACGGCACGCGACCTGAAGCGGCAGAAGGTGTTCCGCGAATCGACCATCCGTTCGCTGTTCGACGAAATCCTGCGCGGCCTGCGCATCGTCCACCAGTACAAGATGCTGCACCTGGACATCAAGCCCGCCAACATCTTCGTCACCGACGACGACCGCGCCGTGCTGATCGACTTCGGCGCCGCGCGCGAAGTGCTCAGCAAAGAGGGCATCTTCATCCGCCCGATGTACACGCCCGGCTTCGCCGCCCCCGAGATGTACCGGCGCGATTCGTCGATGGGCCCCTGGACCGACATCTACGCCATCGGCGCCTGCATCTACGCCTGCATGCAGGGCTACCCGCCCAACGACGCGCCCCGGCGCATCGAGAAAGACCGCCTGAGCCTGTCGCTCTCGCGCCTGCGCGGCGTGTACTCCGACAACCTCATCGAGGTGGTCGAGTGGTGCATGTCGCTCGACCCGCTCTCGCGCCCGCAGTCGGTGTTTGCGCTGCAGAAAGAACTCAGCCGCGAAGGTGAGCGCCGCTACACCAAGCTCACGGTCGGCGAAAAGGTACGCCTGTCGATCGACAACATCCGCTCCTTCGACAAGAAGAGCCTGCCGCGCGCCGCCGCGCCCACCACCCGTCCGGCCTGATCGACATGAAGTTCTCCGTGTTCCAGGTCAGCCGCAAGGGTGGCCGTCTCAAGAACGAAGACCGCATGGGCTACTGCTACACGCGGGAGTCGGGCCTGTTCGTGCTCGCTGACGGCATGGGCGGCCACCCTGAAGGCGAAGTGGCGGCCCAGCTGGCGCTGCAGACCATCGCCGCGCTGTACCAGCGCGAGGCCCGCCCCACCGTGAAGGACGTGAAGGCCTTCCTGGCTGAATCGGCCATGTCGGCGCACCAGCAGATCATGCGGTACGCGAGCCACAAGGCGATGCTCGACACGCCCCGCACCACCGTCGTCGCGGCCGTGCTGCAGAACGCCACCGCCACCTGGTTGCACTGCGGCGACTCGCGCCTCTACGTTGTGCGCGACGGCCGCCTGCTGACCCGCACGCGCGATCACTCGCATGCCGAGCGCCCCAAGCCTCACGGCGCCACCGACGCGCCCGTCAACCGCAACCTGCTGCTGACCTGCCTGGGCTCGCCCACCACGCCGCTGTTCGACGTGTCGGCGCCGCTGCCGCTGCAGCGCGGCGACCGCCTCATGCTGTGCTCCGACGGCGTCTGGGGCGTGCTCGACGACGCCGTCATCGTGCACACCCTCTCGTCCGGCAAGCCCGTGTCCGACGCCGCGCCCGACCTCGCCGAGATGGCGCTGCGCAAGGGTGGCGCCCACAGCGACAACGTGACGCTCATCGCGCTCGAGTGGGAAATGCCCGAGACGCCCGGCGACGACCGCGGCGTGTCCACCGAAACCATCGACGACGGCGTGTTCGCCTCGACCATCCAGGCCGGCATGCCGTCCGACAGCGAGATCGACGACCTCGACGAAGACGCCATCGAGCGCTCCATCGCCGAGATCAACGAAGCCATCCGCCGCTCAGCCGCCCGCAAGACCTGATCTCCTGATCGGGTCTCGCGGTTTTTCTTTTTCTTTTTCGGTTTCCTCCAGACACATGACTGCTTTCACACGAAGCGGCGGCCGCGCCGCCGACCAGCTGCGCCCCGTGCGCATCACCCGCGGTTTCACCATCCACGCCGAGGGCTCCGTGCTCATCGAGTTCGGCCAGACCCGCGTGCTGTGCACCGCCTCGGTCGAAGAAAAGGTGCCGCCGCACAAGAAGGGCAGCGGCGAAGGCTGGGTCACGGCCGAATACGGCATGCTGCCGCGCGCCACCCACACCCGCAGCAGCCGCGAGGCCGCCAAGGGCAAGCAGACCGGCCGCACGCAGGAAATCCAGCGCCTCATCGGCCGCTCGATGCGCGCCGTGTTCGACCTCGCCGCTCTGGGCGAACGCACCATCCACCTCGACTGCGACGTGCTGCAGGCCGACGGCGGCACGCGCACTGCGGCCATCACCGGCGCCTTCGTGGCCGCACAGGACGCCGTCGACAAGCTGCTGGCCTCCGGCGCGCTCAAGACCTCGCCCATCAAGGGCCAGGTGGCCGCCATTTCGGTGGGCATCGTCGACGGCACGCCGCTGCTCGACCTCGAGTACACCGAAGATTCGGCCTGCGACACCGACATGAACGTCGTCATGACCGGCGCCGGCCACTTCGTCGAAGTGCAGGGCACGGCCGAAGGCGTGGCCTTCACGCGCGAAGAAATGAACCTCCTGCTCGGCCTGGCCGAAAAGGGCATCGGCGAGCTCGTGAGCCTGCAGCAGCAGGCCCTGCTTTCGAACTGAACGACCGACGACCACAACCACTAGCTACTGGCGCCCGCCCATCCATCGGGCGCTACAGCCATCTTTGACTTTCCATGAAACTGGTTCTGGCTTCCAACAACGCGGGCAAGCTCGCCGAACTCCAGCAGCTGTTTGCCGAGCTGTCCGTCACCCTGGTGCCGCAGTCGGCGCTGGGTGTGGGCGAGGCTGAAGAACCCTTCCGCACCTTCGTCGAGAACGCGCTCACCAAGGCGCGTCATGCCAGCGCCGCCACCGGCCTGCCGGCCATTGCCGACGACGCCGGCCTGTGCGTCGACGCCTTCGGCGGCCTGCCGGGTGTCGACACCGCCTACTACGCCACGCAGTTCGGCTACGCCAAGGGCGATGCCAACAACGTGAAGGCGCTGCTCGAACAGCTCGACGGCGTGGTCAACCGCCGCGCCGCGCTCGTCAGCACGCTCGTCGCGCTGCGTCGCCACGACGACCCCGAGCCGCTCATTGCCGTCGGCCGCGTGGTCGGCGAGGTCGCGCCCGCGCCCATCGGCGACAACGGCTTCGGCTTCGACCCCGTCATGTACCTGCCGAGTTTCGGCAAGACCTTCGCCCAGCTGCCGCCCGACGTGAAGAACGCCAACAGCCACCGCGGCCGCGCCGCGCAGGCCATGCTCGCCCTGATGCGCGAGCGCTGGTTCTGACCCATGGCCACCGTCTTCCCGATCCAGCCCGCCCAAGCCGGCGGCGCCCCCCAGGCCAATGACGTGCTGCACTGGATGCGCCCCGGCCCGTTGCAACTCGCCGCGCTGCCGCCGCTGTCGCTGTACATCCACCTGCCGTGGTGCCTGCGCAAGTGCCCGTATTGCGACTTCAACTCGCATGAGTGGCGCGCCACGAGCGAGGCCGACATCGACGGCCTTCCCGAAGCCGCCTACATCGACGCGCTGATCGCCGACCTCGACGCCGCGCTGCCGCTGATCTGGGGCCGCACCGTCCACACCATCTTCATCGGCGGCGGCACGCCCAGCCTGTTCTCGCCGCAAGCCATCGACCGGTTGCTCGGCGACGTGCGCGCGCGCCTCAAGCTCGCCCCCGAGTGCGAGATCACCCTCGAGGCCAACCCCGGCACCTTCGAGCGCAACCGCTTCCGCGCCTACCGCGCGGCCGGCGTCACGCGCCTGTCGGTGGGTGTGCAGAGCTTCAACGACGAGCACCTGACGGCGCTGGGCCGCGTGCACGACCGCGCCCAGGCCATTGCCGCGGTCGAAGAAGCCGCGAGCGCCTTCGACACCTTCAACCTCGACCTGATGTACGCCCTGCCGGGCCAGACCATGGAAGGCCTCGACGCCGACCTGACCCAGGCGTTGGCGCTGGCGCCGCCGCACATCTCGATCTACCACCTCACCATCGAGCCCAACACCTGGTTCGCCAAGTTCCCGCCCACGCTGCCCGAGGACGACATCGCCTACGCCATGCTCGACCGCATCACCGAGCGCACGGGCGCGAGCGGCATGTCGCGCTACGAGGTCTCGGCCTATGCGCGCGACGGCCACCAGTGCGCGCACAACCTCAACTACTGGCAGTTCGGCGATTACCTCGGCATTGGCGCCGGTGCGCACAGCAAGCTGAGCTTTGCGCACCGCATCGTGCGGCAGGTGCGTTATCGCGAACCGCGCCTCTACATGGAGAACGCGCGCGCCGGTGCAGCCGTCTCGCAGAGCGACGAAGTGGCACTGGCCGACCTGCCCTTCGAGTTCATGCTCAACGCGCTGCGGCTGAAGCAGGGTTTCACGCTGCCCCAGTTCAGCGAGCGCACGGGCCTGGCGATGACGTCGATCCAGCGCGGCATGGAAGAGGCCGAGCGCAAGGGGCTCGTCGCACGCGACCTGTTCCGCGTGTGGCCCACGGAGCGCGGACTCGACTTCCTGAGCGATCTGCAGACGCTGTTCCTGCCCGATGACGAGTAAGGCTGCGCCGTCGGCATAAAATCGACGGTTCCGGAGAGTTGGGTGAGTGGTTTAAACCAGCAGTCTTGAAAACTGCCGACGTGAAAGCGTCCGTGAGTTCGAATCTCACACTCTCCGCCAGAATCTATTTTTGGCAGTTCTTGAAAGTCCCGCGCAGCTAATGCGACGGGACTTTATCTTTGAGGGGCGCTCCTTTTTTGAGTCTAGGGAGACAGCGCGCCGTCACGAAGTCAGGGATTCGGCCGTCGCCAGTGCGATCGATGGCATCGGGCGCAAACTCCCAAAGGGAGGCCGGATGGCGCGCCACGCGAAACTAGCAAGGGACTCAAAATCCCCTACCGGATGAAATGCCGCCGGACGGGGGATTTGAACCCCCAACCTCATGGACGGGCGGCCCCTGTTCATGTGGATTTCGATTCTGGAATCAAGGCTCGTGTGAGAAACACGCGGCTTCACGATGTGCCTGCGCGCGCTCCTCATCATGAAAAATCCAGCGTATCGCTGGTTAGGATTGCTGGCCTAGCGTTAATCCTCCGAGTCCATGGCTGCAACTGAAAAGCGCTTTCCCAGAGCATTGTTCAAGAAGAAGCTCATCCGGCTCTGCGAGCGGCTGGACGCCTGCAGCACTCACACGCTGTCGTTCAAGCATTGGTTCTTCGAACGTCCGGAATCCTGCACTTCAACAGCCAAGAATCTCTGGGTGGTCGGTTCGTTTGCTCGCGGGGCGCTCGAATGTGGCGATCTGGATGTGGTCGTGGAGGTCGACTCCGTTGGCCCCGAGCCCCCTGAACGAACACTGATGAAGACGCTTTGTGGCTCGCTTGCCTTCGTTCGTTGTTATGCAGGCACTCCTGCGAAGAATTCGTCTGGCATCGAGTTCCCCAACCCGGTGCTCATTTGGACCGGGTCCGGTTGCCATTGGCGAGCAGCGCTCGATGCAATCGTTCCCGACCCAACCGCAGGGCGGGCGAAGCGGCCGATCGATGCCTTACCGTTTCGCGTGGACCAGTTGGATGCTCACGTCGAACAATTGGAGGAACTGCTCAAGCTTCGGCGCAAAGGCATCATTGAGTGGAACTTCATCGCGTTCGATCGGAAGTCACTCGTGCCGATGCTCAGCGAGGATTTCAGGGAGTCTGAAAAATACGTCGCCCGGTGCATTGAGCTGGCACTCGTCAGCAAGAAGACTTCCCGTCTTCTGCCACCTCTGACGCAAGCGATGCGAGAGATCGAGCCCAGTGGTGAGTGGCGCTCTGCGTTCGGACGGCGCACCAAGGCGTGGTGTGGCAGCACCCTCCTGCTGCTGGGCAGACCAGGCACAAGCATTCATCTGTTCGATGATGATCCACAGCTCCGCCAGCTCGGACTCGTCCCTCATCTCAGCGTTCGAGGCCCCAACGGAATTTGGCTCATTCGCCGCGGTCGCAACCACCCCGACACAGTAGCTTTGGCGAGAGTAAATGCCTTTTTCCTTGTCGAGGAAGGCAGGCCCTGCATCGTCACCTGCATGGACGCCACCTCAGGAAACTACCGGGAAGCTGATGTCCTCGAACTATTCCCGAGCCGTGCGGATGCCCAGCAGGGCATTGACGACTGGAATGAAGGAATGCAGCCCGAGGAGCAGTCCTTCCCCGACGTGGTCGAGGTGAATGGAAGTGAACTATTGAGGCTCACCGGCCTGTGCGATGTCGTGCAGATCGGTGAGACGGACTTCCCAATGACTCACCGTGGCGCAGCTCTTGTAGGTTCACAGAAGCTGGCAACACTCACGGACATCGCTGCTGTACTGCTTCAATAACGATGCCAGCCCACAATGGGCAACCTGCGCGATGTCATGCGCGTCGATGTCGAATCGATCAGCGGCCCTCGACCGCATGCCCCGCAATCGCATCGATCACCGGCGCCCACGTCACCTTCGGCAGCGCGTGGCCCATGCCCTCGATGGTCACCATCCGCGCGCCGGGCACGTGGCGCGCCACGTCCTTCCCGCATTCGATCGGCACCAGCGGATCGACATCGCCATGGATCACCAGCGTCGGCGCCTTCAGCGACGCCAGCCGTTCCCTGCGGCTGCCTGACGCGATGATGGCCGCGAGCTGGCGTGCGTAGCCGGCCGGGTGCAGGCCGCGTTCGAAACTGCGTTCCGCGCGCGCGGCATCGAGCGCCTCTTCGTCCGGATGCGAACCGGCGCGCAGCACCTTCATCACCTGCTGCTGGCGCGCGATGTAGCCGTCGCGGTCCAGTGGCGTGGGCGTGAGCAGCACCTGCAGCGCCTGCGGTTGGGGCGGCGGCAGGTCGGGGGCGCCGCTAGTGGCCATGATCGACACCAGCGTGCGCACGCGCGCCGGATGGCGCAGCGCGATCTCCTGGCCGATGGCGCCGCCCATCGAGGCGCCGACGATGTGGGCGCGATCGATGCCCAGCGCGTCGAGCAGGCCGACCGCATCGGCGGCCATGTGGGCCAGCGTGTACGGCACCTGGCTCGCGCTCACCGGCACGCCGGCCAGCGCCTGCCCGAGCAGCTTGGCCACGTCGGGAATACCCGCGGCGCTCAGGCGCGTGGACTGTCCGATGTCGCGGTTGTCGAAGCGGATGACGCGGTAGCCGCGACCGGCCAGGCGCTCGCAGAAGGCTTCGTCCCACGCAATCATCTGCGTGCCCAGGCCCATGATGAGCAGCAGCGGTGATGCTGCCGGATCGCCGAAGCAGTCGTAGGCCAGCTCGATGCCGTTGGACGAAGCGAACGAAGGGGAAGAGGGGTCGCGTTGCATGGGGCGTGGCGGTGAAAAGGAAGGGGAGAGAAAGGAAGAGAAGCGAAAGGCAACCGTCGCGCGTTGCGCTTTGTGCCCTGCGGCCGGGACGGTGCTTCGTCGACGATCTTTCCGTGGGGCACCAGCGTGAGAAAGGTTCGTTCAGACCAACCGGGAGTGACTTCGGGACAATTTGGCGCTATCGGGAAACTCCGAGTCTGCGCGTGCAGAACGCTTCGATATCCTGCGACGACCTTGGAGTGCGAGGCCAGTGGCGGCCTCGCCATCGAAGGCATGTGTTCTGAAGGGATTGAATCGTCGTGCATCGTTCGCCACCCGACTTCGCGTCACGCGTCTACGGACCCCAGCGCGTCGCAGCCATCGTCGCCACCCTGGTCGAAGAAGGCATCGCACCGGAACAAACCCTGAGCGGAAGTGGCCTGACGGAAGATCAGCTGCGCGCACCGGCAACGCGGATTTCCTACGAGCAGGCGGCCGTGGTCTTCCGCAACGCGGTGCGTCTGGCGCCCGGGCCCACCATCGCCTTCCGCGCGGGCATCCGCATGCACCTCACGGCCTACGGCATGTACGGCTACGGGTTGCTGAGCAGCCCCACGCATGCCGACCTGATGGACTTCACCATCAAGTACAACCGCGTCATGGGCCCCGTGGCCGGGCCGGTGTCGTACACCTGCAGCGGCGGCACCGCGGTGCTGCCCTACGAGGTGCTGCTGTCGTCCGACCCGCAAGACCCGCTGTACCGCTTCGCGCTCGAGTTCGCCTTTGCGGTGCACCTGCGGCTGGGACGCGATCTCTTCGGTCCGTCGTTCGGCCTCTGCGCACTGCACGTGCGCTTTGCCGAGCCCGAGGACCTGAGCGCCTACCGCACGCTGTTCGGCTGCCCCGTGGCGTTCGGCCAGCCGCGCGATGAACTGCATGTGGGCTCGCCGTGGGTCGGCCATCCGTCGCGGCTGCCCGACTCGGTCACGCATGCGATGGTGAGCGAGATGTGCCAGCAGGTGCTGGCCGATCTGCCGCGCTCGGGCGGTGTCTCGTCGGTGGTGCGGCGCACGCTGATCGACCACATGCCGTGGCGCTTTCCGACCATCGAGCCGATGGCTTCGGAGCTGTCGATCCATCCGCGCACCTTGCGCCGGCGGCTCGAGACCGAAGGCACGACCTACCGCGGCATCCTGGCCGACGTGCGCCGCGTGCTGGCCATCGAGTACCTGCGCACCACGCGCATGACGACCGAGGAAATCGCCGAGCGGCTGGGCTACAGCGACGCCTCGAACTTCCGCCACGCCTTCGTGCGCTGGACCGGCCGCAGCCCGCAGGACTACCGCGCGGCGAAGGCCTGAGCTTCGCCTGCGCGATGCCGCATCGGCATCGTGAATCACCGCTGATTCGCACGCGCGCGCCCTCGTTCGGCGTTCGCGTGGCCATCGATCCACACATCTGTTCGCAGTTGTGAGTCGCGCTTGCGCGTCGTTCAAATGCGCGTCCCGAAATCACCGCGAAGTGGTCGCATCGCACCTTTCCTTGTCGACGTCGCCGCGAAAAGATGGCGCCCAGAGCAACGACAACAAAGTGCCCGATCCGAGCCTCGCTGAAGGCCCGGACGAGGCCGACAGGAGACAACACATGGATGCACCTCGCGCGTGCCGGCATGCCCGGCACGGACTGGACGTACGCGGCGGGTTCACACCATGCATGCGTGCCGCCGTACAGGCCGGGCGCCGCCGTTGCGCGGCGCCGTCAACCCTTTTCCCCGATCTCGATCCTCTCTCGAACGACCGCCCGACCGGGTAGCCGTGTGCATCGCGTCTGCACGTCGGGCTTTTTCTTCGCCTCTCTTTTTTCTCTTTCCCTTTCCCTCCACTCCCGAGATGACCATGACCGAATCTTCTTCGATGGCCCCGCCGTCCCGCCGCCTGCTGATGCTCGAGTGGCGCGCCGTGGCGGAGCTGTCCGCGTTCTTCACCATGGCCCCGATGCTGCGCATGGCGCCCGCGGGCGACGGGCATCCCGTGCTCGTGCTGCCCGGCCTCTCGGCGAGCGACGCGTCGACGCAGCCGCTGCGCGCTTTCCTGCGCGACCGCGGCTACCGCGCGCACGGATGGAAGCTCGGCCCCAACTTCGGCCCGCGCCCCGGCGTGGAAGACCAGATGCAGGAGCGCCTGGCCGAGTTGCACGAACGCTACCAGCGCAAGGTGAGCATCGTCGGCTGGAGCCTGGGCGGCGTGTTCGCACGCGAGCTGGCGCGGCGCGCGCCTTCGCAGGTGCGCAGCGTCATCACGCTCGGCAGCCCGTTCGCCGGCGAGCCGCGCGCGAGCAACGCGTGGCGGCTGTACGAGATGGTGAGCGAGCGCAAGGTCGAGGACTGGCCCGAGCGCGAGCGCATGCGCACGCCGCCGCCCGTGCCGGCCAGCGCCATTTACAGCCGCAGCGATGGCATCGTGGCCTGGCAGGGCTGCCGCGAACGCGAGACCGCGACCTCGGAAAACATCGAGGTCGAGGGCAGCCACTGCGGCCTCGGCCACAACCCGGTGGTGCTCTATGCCATCGCCGACCGGCTCGCGCAGCCCGAGGGCCAGTGGAAGCCGTTCCGCCGAGAAGGCCTGCGCCGCCTGCTGTACCTCGATCCGCACCGCGACGTGCGCAAGGCCGCCTGACGCGCTGCATCGGTCAGTCAGTCATTCACCCACTCATTCACTTCCTGGAGACGCACATGAACAGCAAGCCCTGGCTGGCTTCCTACCCCGAAGGCGTGGCGTGGGACCACGAGATCACGCCCACCTCGGTCCAGCAGATCCTGGCCGACGCCGTGGCCGGTTTTCCCGACCGGCCGGCCATCGACTTCATGGGCAAGCGGCTGAACTACCGCGAGCTCGGCGCGCTGGTCGATCGCGCCGCCAAGGGGCTGCAGGCCCTGGGCGTGCGCCCCGGCGTGCACGTGGGCCTGTTCCTGCCCAACACGCCGCACTACCTGGTCGCACTGTTCGGCGTGCTGCAGGCGGGCGGCACGGTGGTCAACTACTCGCCGCTCGATGCGGCGAAGGTGCTCGAGCACAAGATCGAGGACAGCCAGACCGACTTCCTCATCACGCTCGACCTTGCGGCGCTGTACCCGCAGATGGCCGCCATGCTCGGCAAGACACGGCTGAAGAAGCTCATCGTGGGCAACCTCGCCGAGATGACGGGCGCACCCGAGCAGGTGGCCGCGCAGATGAAGGCGAAGAACGAAACGGTCGAGATCTCGGGCGACGAGCACCATCTGCGTTTTTCCGAGCTGCTCGACAACGACGGCCGCTACACGCCGCACCTCCTCGGCGATCCGCGCGAGGCGCTGGCCATCCTGCAGTACACGGGCGGCACCACCGGCCTGCCCAAGGGCGCGATGCTCACGCACGCCAACCTCTCGTCGGCCTGCGAGCAGGTGGTGATCACGCAGTCGGGCACGCCGCCCGTGCTGCAGATGGGCACCGAGCGGCTGCTCGCCGTGCTGCCGCCGTTTCACATCTACGCGCTCACGGTCAACTTGCTGCTGGGCGTGCGCCTGGCGGCCGAGATCGTGCAGCACCTGCGCTTCGACCCCAAGGCCGCGCTGCGCGACATCGCCGAGAAGAAGCTCACCACCTTCTGCGGCGTGCCCACCATGTTCACCGCGGTGATCGGCGACCCCGACACGCCGCAGTACGACCTGCACTCGCTCAAGCTGTGCAACTCGGGCGGCGCGCCGCTGCCCATGGAGGTCGGCGAGCGCTTCCGCGCCATCACCGGCACCTGGCTGGCCGAAGGCTGGGGCATGACGGAAACATCGCCCACCGGCACCTTCTCGCCCGCGCATGGCCAGCGCAAGGCGGGCTCGTGCGGCATTCCGCACCCGGGCGTGGTCATCAAGATGCTCGACCTCGAAGACCCCTCGCGCTACGTGCCGCTGGGTGAGAAGGGCGAGATGTGCATCCAGGGCCCCAACGTGATGAAGGGCTATTGGAACAAGCCCGAGGCCACGGCCGACAGCACCACCTTCGACGGCTTCTTTCGCACCGGCGACGTGGGCTACATGGACGAGGACGGCTTCGTCTTCATCGTCGACCGCTGCAAGGACATGCTGCTGTGCAGCGGCTACAACGTCTATCCGCGCGTGCTCGAAGAGGCCATCTACCAGCACCCGGCCGTGCATGAGGTGGCGGTGATCGGCGTGCCCGACGAATACCGCGGCCAGTCGCCCAAGGCCTTCGTCACGCTCAAACCCGGCGCCGAGGCCTTCGACATCAAGGCCCTGCAAAGCTTCCTCAAGGAGCGCGTGGGCAAGCACGAGATGGTGCAGGCCCTGGAGATCCGCGCCGCGCTGCCCAAGACGGCAGTGGGCAAGCTCTCCAAGAAAGACCTCGTGGACGAAGAGCTGCGCAAGCAGGCCGTCGCCGCAGCCACCGCCTGAACGGCACCCCCCAATCCCACCGACGAAAGAGGCCACGCCATGGACCACCTGAGCAGCATGGACGCGTCGTTCCTGCACCTTGAAACCCCCGAGACGCCGATGCACGTCGGCAGCCTCATGCTCCTGGACCTGCCCGAGGACTACCGGGGCGACTACTACGAAGACGTGAAGGGCATGCTGGGCAAGCGGCTGCACCTGGCGTCGGTGCTCACGCGCAAGCTCGCGCAGATGCCCTTCGAGCTGGCCGAGCCGGTGTGGATCGACGACGACGACATCGACCTCGACTACCACGTGCGCAGCCTCACGCTGCGCCGCCCCGGCACCATGGAACAGCTGCACCACCTCGTGGCGCGCCTGCATTCCAGCCTGCTCGACCGCAGCCGCCCGCTGTGGGAGATGTACGTCATCGAAGGCCTGGAGAACGGCCAGGTGGCCTTCTACACCAAGGCCCACCACAGCGGCGTCGACGGCAAGGCCGGCACCGAGCTGGCCAAGGTGCTCTACGACACCACGGCGCAGATGCGCGAGGTGCCGCCCGCGCGCCGCAAGCGCGGCAGCGGCAGCCACTACCAGCTCGGCGTGGCCGAGCTGCTGCAGGCGGCGGTGTCGAACTCGGCGCGCCAGTACCGCAAGCTCGCCGAGCTGCTGCCGGCGGCCGCGCGCGCGCTCACGGCAGCCGGCAGCGTGCTGGCGAGCCAGCAGACCGGCAAGGGCGAGCGGCGCCTGAGCCTGGGCATGGCGCCCAAGAGCATGTTCAACGACGCCATCACCAACCAGCGCTCGTACAGCACGATGTCGCTGCCCTTCGACGAACTGAAGGCGCTGGGCAAGCGCGTGGGCGGCACCGTCAACACCATCGTGATGGCGATGTGCAGCGAGGCGCTGGCCCGCTTCCTGAAGGAGCGCAACCTGCTGCCGAAAGAAGCGCTGATCGCCGGCGTGCCCGTGAGCCTGCGCGCGGAGGGCGACGACTCGATGAACAACCAGGTGTCGATGGTGCGCGTCGACCTGGCGACCGACATCGGCGACGCGGCCGAGCGCTTCAAGGCGATCCATGCCTCGTCGGAGGCGGCCAAGGCCGTGGTGCGCGAGCTCAAGCCCGTGCTCGGCGTCGACATGCCGATCACCGGCTCGCCCTGGCTCATGACCAGCCTGGCCTCGCTGTACGGCCGCTCCAACCTGGCGCGCCGCGTGCCGCCCGCGGCCAACGTGCTGATCTCGAACGTGCCGGGGCCGGGCGCCACGCTCTACGTGGCGGGCGCGCGGATGATGCACTTCTACCCCGTGTCGATCCCGTACCACGGCAGCGCGCTGAACATCACGGTGCAAAGCTACGCGGGCTCGCTCGACTTCGGCCTCACGGCGTGCCGCCGCATCCTGTCGCAGGAAGAGTCGTACGAGCTGATCGGCCACCTGCGCGCGGCGCTGCGGCAGATCGAGCGGCTGCCGAGTGTCGAGGCCGTGGCCAAGCCAGCGGTCGCGAAGGAGGTCGAGGCCGAGGTCGTGCCCGTCAAGGCTCCGCGCCGCGCGAAGGCGCCGGCCGCCGCCAAGCCGCGTGCGGCTGCCACTGCTGCCGCACCCGCCGGCAAGAAGCCTCGCGCGCCGCGCAAGCCGGCCGCTCCTGCCAAGGGCAAGCGCGCCGCCGCCGCTGCCTAGCCTTCCCGCCGATTCCTTCACCGACCGACCCCAAAGGAAAGCAAGACCATGACCCCCACTTCTGCGCAGGCCCCCGCCCGCGCGCCGTACAACGCGGCGGACGAGGCTTTGTTTTCGAAGGTCAGCTGGCACCTGCTGCCGCTGTTGATCCTCTGCTACATCGTCGCCTTCATCGACCGCATCAACATCGGCTTCGCGCAGCTGCAGATGAAGCAGACGCTGGCCTTCAGCAACGAGGCCTATGCGCTGGGCGCGGGCATCTTCTTCATCGGCTACTTCCTCTTCGAGGTGCCCAGCAACCTGATGCTCGAGAAGATCGGCGCGCGCAAGACGCTGCTGCGCATCATGTTCTGCTGGGGGCTCGTGGCCTCGGCCATGATGTTCGTGGAGACCACCACGCAGTTCTACGTGCTGCGCTTCCTGCTGGGCGCGTTCGAGGCGGGCTTCTTCCCGGGGATCATCCTGTACCTCACCTACTGGTACCCCTCGGCGCGGCGCTGCAAGGTGATCTCGATCTTCATGACGGCCACCGCCATCGGCTACCTGCTGGCCGGCCCGCTGTCGGGCTGGATCATGAAGTACATGAACGGCCTGGGCGGCCACCACGGCTGGCAGTGGCTGTTCGTGGTGCAGGGGCTGCCGGCCTCGGTGCTGGGCATCGTCGCGTTCTTCTACCTCAAGGACAAGCCCGAGCAGGCCAACTGGCTTACGCCATCCGAGAAGCTCGCGCTGCGCAACCACCTGGACAACGAACCGCATGCGGTGGAAACCGCCTCGCACGGCTCGTTCTGGGCGCTGCTGCGCGACCCCAAGGTGTTCACGATGGCCTTCGTGTACTTCCTGTTCCTGGGCGCCAACTACACGCTGGTGTTCCTGGTGCCCACGCTCATCAAGAACTGGGGCGTGGGCGATGTGTTCATGGTCGGCCTGCTGTCGGCCATCCCGGCGGTCTTCGGCGCCGTGGGCATGGTGTTCGTCGGGCGCAGTTCCGACAAGCACCTGGAGCGGCGCAAGCACTTCTTCTTCTGCGTCGCGCTGGCCTCGGCGGGCTTGCTGGTGGCCGTCTTCAGCGGCGGCAACCTGGTGCTGGCGCTGGCGGGCCTCGCGGTGATGAGCATTGGCCAGTCGGCCAACACGCCGATCTTCTTCGCAGCCATCAGCGAGTACCTGCCGCGCAAGTCGGCGGCCGGCGGCATCGCGTTGATCAGCAGCCTGGGCAATCTCGGGCCCGCCGTGATGCCGGTGATCACCGCGTGGATCACTACCGCCTCGGGCAGCTCGGACAACAGCATGTTCCTTGCGATCGGGCTGTGGCTGTCGTCCGGCGTGGTCCTGCTGCTCGTCATGCGGCCCGCCGCCGCGCGCCGCTCGCAGCTCGCGACGGCCTGATTTTTTCGTTACCTGCTATTTCACTCACCAAGGAGATTCAATTCATGGCAACCAGCAAGACCGCAGCCAACGCCAACCCGCTCTTTCCCACGGCGCTGCCGTCGATGGAAGACTTCAGCAAGCTGATCGAGCAGCTCAAGCTGCCCGGCGTGGACGTCGGCGCGCTCGTGGAGTGGCA
The DNA here is from genome assembly GCF_059415405.1 of Variovorax sp. GW821-FHT10C12. Classification (NCBI taxonomy): domain Bacteria; kingdom Pseudomonadati; phylum Pseudomonadota; class Betaproteobacteria; order Burkholderiales; family Comamonadaceae; genus Variovorax; species Variovorax sp. GW821-FHT10C12. The sequence goes on along the minus strand of NZ_JBWKNE010000004.1, from coordinate 339,126 downwards.
GCGCAAGGACATGGAGGCGCTGGCCGAAGCCAACCGGCAGGCCTACGAAGGCATCCAGTCGCTGGCGCAGCGGCGCGGCGAGATCCTGCGCGACACGCTGGCCCAGTGGCAGGACGCACTGAAGGACGCCACCGGCAAGGACGCCCTCTCCAAACAGGCCGAGGTCGCGCAGCGCGGCGTGCAGCAGGCCGTCGACAACTTCCGCGAACTGGCGCAGCTGGAAGCGCAGGCGCGCAACAACAGCTGGAAGGTGGTGCAGGACCGCCTGAACGAGAACATGGCGAACCTGCAGCAGCTGCTGCAGCCGAAGAAGTAGACGCCATGAACGCCACGCAGGATGTCTGCGTGGCGTCCGTTCAGAAGGCGTGACGGATGCCGACGTCGTAGCCCATCGAGGAGCGCGGCGCCCAGCCCGCGGCCTGCGCGGTGCCGCCCGCGAGGTAGCTGGGCGAGCCGCCAGTGATCGCGCCCATCACACCGGGGTTGTTCCAGCCGTTCTTGATGCGGATGCGGGACACCGAGGCATACAGCGCGGTGCGCTTCGAGAGGTTGTGCACGTAGCCCAGCGCGATCTGGTTCGCCGTGGTGTCGCGTTGGCCGTTCAGGCCCCACAGCAGGCTGTTCAGGTCGGTCGCGGCTGGTGCGCCGTTCTTGTACTTCACCGAGGCGTACGACGCGCGGATGAGGCCGGGGCCGACGGGCACGCTCGCGCCGAGCAGGTAGCCGTCGTACCGGTCCTTGCGCGTCGTGGTGGTCATGAGCGGAACGGCCAGGCCCGGCAGGTTCTGCAGTGCACCGGTCTCGTTCTGGTCCTGCACACGCGACAGCTCGCCGAACAGCTTGGCGGGACCGAAGTCGTACGAGGCACCCAGGTTCAGCGAGTTGATCTTGCGCTCCTGCGTGGCGGTCACGAGGCCCAGCGCGTTGAGCGTGGTGCTGTCGGCGGCCGTGCTCTGGCTGTAGGCAATAGCCATGTCGAGCGGACCATTGGCGTAGCCGAAGCGCCCACCCACGAAGCGGCCCTTGGCCGACGGCGTGCCGGGCTGGTCGCTGCGCTTCGTGTTCTCGTGCAGCGCGTACTGCAGCTGGCCGTAGACGCCGCCCAGGTTCGGCGGCAGGAAGTAGCCGATCGAATTGCCGGTGCGCACGTAGTTGTCGGTCGCGCCCACCACGGAGCCGGGCCCGGCGGCGGCGGCCAGGCGGCTGTTGATGTTGGCCATGAGGTTGGTGCCCACGCCCTGCGTGCCGAAGGGGCTGAACACGGTGTCGTTCCAGAAGGTCGCGGCGTAGTCGCGGCCCAGCCGCACTTCACCGAAGGGCCCCGACAGGCTCACGGTGGAGCGGCGGTTGAAGTTGTCGATGCCCTTGGCACCGTCGTCGTTCGAGATGCCCGATTCGAGCCAGAAGCTGGCCGCCAGGCCACCGCCCAGGTCTTCCGTGCCGCGAAAGCCGATGCGGCTGCCCGCATAGCCCGAGTTCGACAGGGCGGTCTGGCTTTTCTTCACGCCGCCTGCTGCGTTGGCCGGCGGCACCGCGAAGGGGTTGGGGCTGTGGTGCGTGCTCTTCGACGTGTAGCGGCTGATGCCGACGTCGACGATGCCGAACACCGTTACGGACGATTGGGCCGATGCGACACCGGCGGCGGTGAGCAGGGCGAGGGCGGACAGGGCGTGATGTTGCTTCATGGCAGGTCTTGCGTTGCGTGCTTCTTCAGGGATGAACGAGGCCGCTGGTGCGCATTGCTGCGTTCCAGGGCTCGGGTGTGCCGAAGGGCGTGTGCCCTTCGATGACTTCGGTGCGGTGGGAGAGGCGCGCGTCAGGGCGCGCCGTGGGCGTTCAGGCCGCGGGTTCGCTCGCCGCGCCGTCGGCGAACATGGCGGCGATGGTCGACGCCTCCAGCCCGGCCTCGGCCAGGATGCGGCGCGTGTCCGCGCCGCGACGCACCGGTGCGCGCAGCGAAGGCGTCAGCGGTTCGCTGGACGTGAAGCCGATGCCGGGCACCGGCACCCGCCGCGAGGTGTGGGACAGCGACAGCTCCACGTGCGGCCAGTCGCGCGCCATCTGTGCCGCCGCCTGTGCGGGGCGCATCACCGGCGTGGCGGGCACCTCGTGGCGGGTCAGCAGCGCATCCCATTCGGCCACGGTCCGTGCGCCCAGTGCCTGCCCCAGCAACGCCTGCGCGCGCGTCACATCGCGCTGCTCGGCGGCCTCGTGCAATGCCGACAGCAGCGATGCGTCCGTGCCGGCTTCGCGCAGCGCGCTCAGCAGCCCCACCGCCTGGTTGGCCGCATTGCAGACGATGGCCAGCTGGCCGTCGGTCGCCTCGAAGGTGCCCGACAAAGGGCTGCCGGAAAACGCCGTCGACGCACTGCGCGGCATCTCCATGCCGCTGACCAGCGGCCCGGCGTAGGTGGGCGCCATCAGCGTGAGCGCCGCGCCCATCATCGACACCTGGAGCCACTCGCCGCGTGTGCGTGCCTCTCCGTTCGTGCGGTCGCGCCGGTAGAGCGCGCTCATCACCGCCAGCGCAGCCTGCTGGCCCACGGCGTAGTCGACCAGGGGGAAGCCCACCCGCTGCGGCTTGCCGTCACTGCCGGCGTTGGCGGCCATCAGGCCGCTGGCAGCCTGGATGACGTGGTCGTAGGCGCGCCGATCCGAGGCAGGTCCGAAGCCGGTGATCGAGCAGACGACCAGCTGCGGATGGCGCTCGATCAGTTGCTGCGGATCGAAACCGAGCGCCGCCAGCTTGCCGGGCCGGAAGTTCTCCAGCAGCACGTCCGCGCTGCCGATCAGCGCTGCCAGTGCCTCCTTGGCCCGCGGGTCGCGCGCATCGAGCGCCAGCGACCGCTTGCCCGCGCCCTGCGTCACGAAGGTCTCGCCCAGCCCGAGGGCGGTCAGTTCGCCGTCCAGGCCCTTGGTGCGGATCATGTCGTCGCCGTCGGCGCGCTCGATGCGGATCACCTCGGCGCCGAGCAGGCCCAGCTGGTAGCCGGCGAAGGGCCCGGCCAGCACGTGCGTCCAGTCGATGACGCGCAGGCCTGCCAGGGGTGTGGTGGTGTTCGATGTCATGACGTCACTCCGGCTTGACGCCGCTGCTCTTCACGTAGCGCGCCCAGCGGGCGATCTCTTCCCTGGCGAAGCGGCGGCTTTCTTCCAGCGTGAAAGCCAGTGGCTGCGTCCCGTTGCTGGCGCGCAGCTGCACCGACTCCGGCGACGCCAGCGATTTGCGGACTGCGGCATTCAGCATCTCCGCGACAGGCGCCGGCGTGCCGGCAGGCACGAACACGGCGGTCCACCCGGCGAGCTCGAAATCGGCCATGCCTTGTTCGCGGAACGTGGCCACGTCCGGCGTCGCCGGATAGCGCTGTGCGGCGGCCACGACCAACGGCTTCAGCTTGTTGCCGTCGATGAAGACCTTGGCCACCGACGCGTCGGAAAACGCGAAGTCGATGTGCCCGCCTGCCAGGTCCGTCAGCGATTGCGGGTTCGACTTGTAGGGGACCGTGACGGCATCGATGCCTGTCGCCTTGCGGAAGATTTCGCAGGCCACCTGCGTCACGGCGTTGCCGCTTCCGCACCGCAGTTCGTTCGGATGGGCCTTGGCGTAGGCCCGCAGGTCGGCCAGGTTGCGCCACTTGGCGTTGCCCGCGACGTACAGCGAGATCGGGCTGGTGCCCAGGCCCGCCACCATGTCGAACGACCCGGGCTCATAGCCCAGCTTGGCCGGGAAGAACGAAAAGTTGACGGCGTTGGTCGTGGCCGAGCCAATCAGCAGGGTGTAGCCGTCGGGTTTGGCGCGTGCGACCGTTGCCGCGCCCAGCGCACCGTTGGCCCCCTGCTTGTTGTCGATGACGACGGGCGTTTTCAGCAGGTCCGTCAGGTCCTTGGCCAGCACGCGCGCGCCGATGTCGGTGCCGCTGCCCGCGGCGAACGGCACCACCAGCGTGAGGGGGCGCGAGGGGTAGGGCGCCTGCGCCCAGGCGGAAGCGGTCCCCAGGGCGCACAGGGCACCGAGGAGGAAGGAACTGCGAAGCATGGTGGTTGTCTCCTGGTCTTGTGGGGCTGAACGATAGGTTGCCGCCCGGCACGCAGCAACCTACATTTCATGGGGACCTTTTCCACTTTGGAAAACCATGAACTTGAACGACCTCCATCTGGCTGTGGTGATCGCGCGCGAAGGCGGGCTGAGCAGCGCCTCGGCCTGCCTCGGCATTTCACCGGGCACCCTGAGCAAGGCCGTGACCCGGCTCGAGCGCGCCACCAAGGTCAAGCTGTTCGAACGGCTGGCCCGGGGCATGCGCCCCACCGAGCTGGGCCAGGCCTTCCTGAGGCGGGCGCAGCGCATCGACCTGGATGCCTCCGATCTCTATGCGGAGCTGCGCGACCTGCGGCAGGCGCGAACCGGCGTGCTGCGCTGTGGGGTTGGCAACGGCATCCCCGACCGCTGGGTGCTGCCGGTGGTGTCTGCGCTCATCGAGCGCGGCATCAGTGTGGACCTGTCGGGCGGCAACTCCGACTCGCTCACGCGCGGCGTGGCCATGGGCGAGCTGGAGTTCGCCTTGACCGGCCTGCACAAGAAGCCGCCGGCACCCCTGGCGTGGGAAGGCCTGCGAGACGACCCCCTGGTGCCCATGGCACCGATCGGCCATCCGCTGGCGCGCACGAAACGCGAAGTTGCATGGGAGCAGTTGGCGCAGGCGCGGTGGATCGTCATGGCGCCCGGCACCTCGACCCACACCGAGTTCGAAGCGAATTTCCGCGCGCATCGGCTCGACCCGCCCGAGCCGGTGGGCACCTCGCGTTCGGCCCAGCGCGAGCTGGCGCTGCTGCGCACGTTGGGCGCCTTGATGCCCGTGCCGCGTGCGGTCCTGAAAGAGCCCCATGTCGCGGCGCAGTTCGTGGCGGTCAGCCCCGTCGGCGGATGGCGCTCGACGCGCCGGGTGGGCATCGTGCGGCGCGCCGGTGGCTACCTCAGCCCTTCGGCAACGCAAGCCATCGAGGCACTGGAAGGCATCCTGCGCAAGGAGCGCTGAGGGCGGCCTGCGCGCGGCCGTTCCTGCGGGCGCAATGTCCGCACAACGACTGCTGGTAGCCTTGCCGGATTGTTCAGGCGCGCCTCGCCCCGCGAGGTCGCGCGATCCGGATGAATCAGAAAGGACTCAGCGCGTGGTTGTGACAGGGAGAAGATGGGGCGCGTGCGCCGCGTTGACGGCGGCATTGCTGGTGGGCGCATGCTCCACCACGCCCAGCACGCCGGTGGCGGGCCCCGGCGAGTACGTCGTGCAGACGGGCGACACGCTGTACCGCATCGCGCAGCGGCACGGCCGGACGACGGCCGAGATCGCCCGCTGGAACCAGATCAAGGACCCCGACCAGCTCGAAGCCGGCCAGGTGCTGCGCGTGGTGCCGCCGGGTGGTGCCGCGACGGGGGCGGCCACGCCGCCGCCGCGCAGCAGCGGCGGCAGCGGCAGTGCCGAAAAAGCCAAGCCCGCGCCCGCACCCCGTGAGCGCGACCCCGTGGTGCCGCCCGCGTCGCGGCGCAGCGACTGGGGCTGGCCGACGCAGGGCGCGGTCATTGCGGGCTTCAACGGCAACAGCAACAAGGGCCTCGACATCAGCGGCAGCAGCGGCGAGCCCGTGCACGCGATCGGCGCCGGCTCGGTGGCCGCGACCGAAACGATGCGCGGCTACGGCAGCGTGATCATGGTCGACCACGGCGGCTCCTACATGTCGATCTACACCAACGTGGGCACCGTGGGCGTGAAGCAGGGCCAGCGCGTGCAGCGCGGCCAGAAGCTCGCCGAGATCGGCCCGGCGGAGGGCGGCCGCGCCAAGCTGCACTTCGAGATCCGCTACCGCGGCAAGGCCGTCGATCCGCGCCTGTACCTGCCGGCGAAGTAAGCGCAACGGGCCTTCAGCCCTGCGGCCGGGTGAGCAGGTCGAGCTCGGCCCGCAGGCGGCGCACCGCGACTTCATGGCGCCGCGTCTGCGGCCCGCGCCCGTGCGTGCCGGCCTTCAGGATGAGCCGCAGCTGCTCGCGCTGCAGCTGTGCCTTCAGGCGCCGGGCGCGCTTGCCGAATTCCTTGCCCATGTCGCGGCGCACGCGGTAGCGCAGCAGCGGCGCGCCCAGGCGCACCCATTCGTCGTCGCGGATCAGCTCGCGCTCGGGCACGAAGTAGGCCGCCAGCGCATGCAGGTAGGTGCCGTTCTCGCGCGCGGCGGCGCGCCAGACGAAGGCCGCGGCGATCACTACCGGGATGCCCTTGACGATGAGCAGCAGCGCGATGCCGACAAAGCCGTCGTCGAAGCGGTCTTCGAGCAGCGGCGAGTTCCAGATGAAGTGCATCGCCCACGCTAGCGCGAAGTAGAAGACGGCGCAGCCGATGCGCGCCGCCATCGAGCGCTGCGGGTTGAGCAGGAACCACGCCACGCCGAACGAGGCGATGGTCGTGTAGGCCGCATGGCTCCACAGCCCGCTCAGCAGCCCGCGCATCAGCAGGTGGTAGAGCACCGGGTACACCTGGTTCTCGAGCGGGAAGTTCACGGCGCTGTTCACCGTGTAGCTCAGGTTCTCGATCACCTGGAAGCCCAGCCCGGCCATGGCGCCGACGATCAGCACCGACAGATACGTTTCGAACTGGTTGCGCGCGATCAGCACCAGCAGGATCACGCCCGCGAGCTTCAGGAACTCTTCGGTGATCGGCCCCGCGATGGCCGGCCCCCACGCTGCCACGAATTCCGGCGACACCAGCTTGGCGCACAGGCTCTGGATGGCGATGTTGGCCGGCGCCGCGAAGTACACCGCGCCCAGCCCGCCCCACGCAAAGGCCAGCACGTAGGCCTCGGGCGGGTGCTGCTCCAGCAGGTCGAGCGTGCGGAAAAACAGCACGAAGGCCGCCGTGTAGCCGCCCCACACCAGCAGGCCCAGCAGCGCGGTGACGGGCACCACGCGAAAGCCCAGCGAGAACATCGACACCGTGTAGAACAGGCCGTTGAGGATCAGCGCCGCGAGCAGCCAGAACGCGGCGCGCTGCGGCTGGAAGAACGAGTCGGTACCGATGGGCCAGTCGGCGTCTTCCTGCGTGGCAACAGTGGCTTCAGTGGTGGTGCTCACAGCGGTGCCTCCAGGTCCATCGAGTCGAGCATCTTGCGGGCGTCGGCCAGCGCTTCGTTGAAGCCGTCGGTGGGGCCGTACACGTCGATCTGCACCAGCGAGCGGCGCGGCGTGTCGACCACCTGCCAGAAACGGCCGGCGAGCTTGGCGCCGTAGTAGGCGAAGGTCTTGCCCTGCAGGCCCCAGCCGGTGACGAAGTCGGACACGTCGCCTTCGACGGTCAGGCCCTGGCCGCGCTCCATGAGCCGCTGCTGGCGCACCATCGGGCCGTCGGGCCCGCCCATCCACAGGCGCGTGGTCACGAGGAACTTGTGGCCGCCCTTGAAGAGCATGAGCGACTGGCCGGCCTTGGAGCGCGACACGTCCATCTGCCAGCCCGGTGCGGGCTCGAAGCGCGCGTGGGCGACCGACACGGTCTCGCCCGCGGGCAGCGGCCGGCTGCCGGGCGTGTGGTTGTTCCAGAAGGTCAGGCCGCCGACGTACGCGGCAATGGCCAGGAGGATCGCGAGCGCGCCCGGCCAGGTGCGGTACGGGATGCGGCGGGACGGTTGAAGCATCCGTGGATCGTGCCACACCGAAGCGACGGCGCGGGGGCGCCGCCGCTGTCGTCAGGCGCTCAGAACGCCATGCGAATACCAACGTCGTAGCCCAGCGCGCGGTGCGGCTGCATGCCGTTGGTGGTCGCGTAGGCCGGTTGCGGGAAGATCGCCGGCAGGCTCAGCACCAGCGGCGTCACGCCCATCACGGTCGGGTTGTTGCGGCCGTTGGCGATGTGGATGCGCGCCACCGAGGCATACAGCGCCGTGCGCTTGGAGAGGTTGTGCACGTAGCCCAGCGCCAGCTTGTTCACCGACGAATTGCCGTCGGGCAGGCCCAGCCCGTTGACGAAGCGCACGCGCGCGTACGAGGCGCGCACCACGCCCGCGCCCAGCGGCACGTTCACGCCGGCCATGAGGCCGTCGTAGCGGTCGCTCAGGTGCAGCGCGCCGTTGGCAAACGGCGTGGCGCTGTGGCGCACGTCACGCACGCGCGACCATTCGCCGAACACCTTCACCACGCCGAAGTCGTACGAGGCGCCCAGGTTCAGGCTCTTGATCTTCTCGCTCTGCGCGGCGGCGCTGGCCAGCGTGCTCTCGCCGTAGCCCAGCGCGACGTCGGCCGGGCCGCTGGCCCAGCCGATGCGCCCGCCTACGTAGCGCCCGCGCTGCGAAGGGCTGTCGGGCACGTTGCTGACCTTGGTGTTCTCGTGCAGCGCGTACTGCACCTGGCCGTAGAAGCCGCCCAGGTTCGGCGGCAGGAAGTAGCTGATGGCGTTGCTCGTGCGCAGGTAGCTGTCGGTGCCGGCCGAGAGCCCGCCGTTCAGCAGGCCGCCCGTGGCCAGCGCGCGCGAGGCCGCGATGTTGCTGTTGACCACCGCGATCAGGTTGGTGCCCACGCCGTTGACGCTGAAGGGGTCGAACACCGCGTCGTTCCAGAACGAGGCCGTGTAGTCGCGGCCCAGGCGCACTTCGCCGAAGGGGCCGCTGAGGCTGAGCGTGGAGCGGCGTCCGAAGTTCGTGATGCCGCTGCCCGTGTCGTTGCTCAGCGGCGCCTCCAGCCAGAAGCTCGCGGCCAGCCCGCCGCCCAGGTCCTCGGTGCCGCGAAAGCCGATGCGGCTGGACGCATTGCCCGAGGGCGACAGCACCGTCTGGCTCTGGCGCAGCTCGGCCGGGCGCAGCGGGTTGTACGAACTGCTGGTGGTGCGGTAGTGGCTCACGCCCGCGTCCATCACGCCGAACAGCGTGAGCGAGGACTGGGCGAGGGCGGTGCCGGCAGCGAGGGCCGCGGCCGCGGCGGCGATGAGGGTCTTCTTCTTCATGGTCTTGTCTCCTGGTTGTTGTGTGTGTTGTCGTCTCTGTCGTCGTGGGGGCTGCGTGTCAGGGCGCCCAGCGCAGCAGCGCGAGCACCAGCGCGGCGATGAAGACGGTCTCGCCGACCATCAGCACCACCGGCTTGAGGCCCACGTCGACCAGCTCGCGCAGCTGCGTCTTCATGCCGATGCCGGCCATGGCCGCCACCAGGCACCAGCGCGACAGGTCGCTGCCCGCGGTGGAGAGCGAGGGCGGCAGCCAGCCCGTGCTGTTGAGCGCCACCAGCGCGGCGAAGGCCACCGCGAACCACGGCAGCAGCGGCGGGCGCTGGCCGCCCACGGCCTTGCCGGTGGCGCGCGTGAACATCACGGCGAACAAAATGACCGGCAGCAGCGCCGCCACGCGCATCAGCTTGACCAGCGTGGCCGTGTCGCCCGTGGCCTGCGACATGCCGTAGCCAGCGCCCACCACCTGCGCCACGTCGTGGATGGTGGCGCCCAGGAACACGCCGGCCGTGTGCGCGTCCATGCCCAGGGCCCGCGCGATCAGGGGGTAGGCGATCATCGTGAGGGTCGACAGCGCCGACACGCCGACCACCGTGAACAGCGTGGCGCGTTCCTTCAGCGGATGCGGCGGCAGCGCCGCGGCCAGCGCCAGCGCGGCCGAGGCGCCGCAGATCGCGGTGGCGCCGCCACTGAGCAGGCCGAACAGCACGTTGAAACCCATCAGCCGCGCCACGACCATCGACACGCCGATGGTCAGCACCAGCGACACCGCCACCAGCAGCACCGGGTGCCAGCCCAGCGCCACCACCTGCGCGGCCGTGATGCGCAACCCGAGCAGCGCCACGCCCCAGCGCAGCACGTGGCGCGCGGTGAACTCGATGCCGGGCTTGCACGGGCCCTCGGCCGAAAGAAAGTTCATCGCCATGCCGAGGATGAGCGCGAACAGCATCACCGGCGCACCGTAGTGCTGCGACAAGAAGGTGGACGCGGCGGCGACCACCGCGCAGGCGAGCACGCCCGGAAAGAGCAGGCGGCCGCGCGCCGGCCATGCGGCGACAGACAAGGCGATCATGAAAACCTCAGGGCACGAGCACGGTGGCGCCGGTGGTCTTGCGACCTTCGAGGGCGCGGTGTGCCTCGGCGGCGTCGGCCAGGGCGAAGCTCTGCTGCGGCTCGCTCACGATGCGGCCGGCCAGCACGTGGTCGAAGAGTTCGTCGGCCATGCTGAGCATGTGCGGGCGTGGATGGATGTAGTGCACCATCGCGGGCCGCGTGAGCCAGATCGAGCCCTTGGCGGCCAGCACCTGCGAGTCGACGACCACGGCGCCCGACGACGTGCCGTTGCTCACCAGCGTGCCGCGCGGTTGCAGGCAGTCGAGCGAAGCCTCGAGCGTGTCCTTGCCCACCGAGTCGTAGACGACCGGCACGCCTTTCCCATCGGTGATCTCGCGTACGCGCTGGGCGATGTTCTCGCGCGAGGTCACGATGGTGTGCGTGCAACCGTTGGCCTTGGCAACGGCGGCCTTCTCGTCGGTGCTGACGGTGCCGATCATCGTGACGCCCATCGCGCGTGCCCACTGGCAGGCGATGAGTCCGACGCCGCCAGCGGCTGCGTGATAGAGGATCGTCTCGCCGCCCTTGAGCGGATAGACCTGGCGGAACAGGTACTGCGCCGTCATGCCCTTCATCATCAATGTGGCAGCGGTGCGATCAGAGATGCCATCGGGCAGCGGAATGAGCACATCGGCTGGCATCACACGCACCTGCGAGTACGCACCCTGCGGCCCGATGAGGTAGCCCACGCGATCGCCCACGCGGATGTCGGTGACACCGGGCCCCACGGCCTCGACCACGCCCACGGCATCGGAGCCGAGCCCGTTGGGCAGCGCCAGCGGATAGCGCCCGGTGCGGAAATAGATGTCGATGAAGTTGACGGCGATGAGGCTGTGGCGCACGCGCGCTTGCCCCGGGCCGGGTTCACCGACCTCGACGTGTTCGAGCTGGAGCACGTCGGCGCTGCCGGTCTCGTGGAAGCGGATGGCTTGGACCATGGGGAGTTCTTTCGGTAGGAAGGGCGGGCAGAAAGACTTCAGCCCGCCGAGAGTTCGTCGATGAAGGCCTGCGCGCCCGGCCATTCGCCGTAGCCCGAGGCGGGGTTGAGGTGGCCGACCTCGCCGAGGTCGACCAGGCGGCTGCCCCAGCCCTGCGCCATCTGCACCACGCGATCGAAGGGCGCCAGCGGGTCGTTGCGGCTCGCCGCCACGATGCTCGGGAACGGCAGCGGCCCGGTCGGCACCGGCAGCCAGCCGCCGGCGCGCAGGGCCTCGACGGTGGGGTAGCCCTCGGGCATCGGCCGCTCGAAGTCGGGCGGCGTGGCCAGCAGGGCGCCGCGCACCGGCCGGCGCGTGCGCTGCGCCCAGTGCGCCAGCATCACCACGCCGCCGCTGTGCGCCACGATGACCAGCGGCCCCTCGACCGCCTGCGCCTCGCGCTCGATGGCCGCCACGCGCGCGGCGCAGTCGAGGTCGTCGCGGCCCATGGGCGGCACCGCGCGCACGCGCGGCAGGCGTGCGGCGAGCAGGGTCTGCCAGTGGCTGGCGACGGCGTCGCGCAGGCCGGGAACGATGAGGACGGTGGGCGCAGTCATGTCGGCCTGCACCCTCACTGGTTGAGCTGGATGTTGTAGGTCTTGACGATCCGCGCGTTGCGCTCGTACTCGTCGTGCGTGATCTTCGCGAGCTGCTCGGGGCTCTCGCTGGTCATCGGCACGAAGTTCTGCGCGATGAGCCGCTCCCGCACCTTCGGCGAGGAGGCGGCCTTCGTGAGGACCGCATTGATCCGCTTGACGAGGTCGTCGGGCATCTTGGCCGACACGATGGCGCCGGCCCAGTTCGAGAAGTCGATCTCGTCGAAGCCCTGCTCGGCCATCGTGGGCACGTCCGGCAGCTGCGCCAGCCGGGTCTTGGCCCCGACCCCGAAGACCTTCACCTTGCCGGCCTTGATCAGCGGCAGCGACGTGACGATGCCGTCGAACAGGATGTCGACCTGGCTGCCCATCAGGTTCTGCAGTGCCGGCGGCGAGCCCGGGAACGGCACGTGCTGCAGGTCCAGCCCCGCCTTCCTGGCAAAGATGGCGCCGGCGTAGTGCGAGCTGGTGCCCGCGGAGTACGAGGCGTAGCTGCCCGGGCTGCCCTTGCCGGTCTTCAGGTAGGCGATGAGGCCTTTCAGGTCGTTGGCCGGCACCGACGGCGCGCTCACCAGCACCATCGCTGAGCGGGCCACCATGGTCACCGGCTTCACGTCCTTGACCGGGTCGAAGCTGGTCTTCATCACCAGGGGAATCTCGGTCAGGATGTTGCTGACCATGAACATGATGGTCTGCCCGTCGGGCGGCGCGCTGTTGAGCGCCTGCACCCCGATGGCGCCACCGGCGCCCGGCTTGTTGTCGACGATCACCGGCTGCCCGATCTCGGCCGAAATGGCGTCGGACAACACGCGGGCCACGACGTCCATGGTGCCGCCCGCGGGCGCCGGCACCACGATCCGCACGGGCTTGTTGGTCCAGGCATGGGCGAGCAGGGGCGCGGCGGCCAGGGCGGCTGCCCAGGGCTTCAGGCGGCGAAGGATGTTGTGGGTTTTTTTCATCGCGATGTCTCCAGGTGTTCTGGTGCCGGTGGTGTGGGGTGCTCAGGCTGCCTTGCGCAGGAAGCCCTGCTGCCGGCCCGGGGCATTGGGCGCAAAGCCGTTCGCCGCCAGCGACGCTTCGGTGGTGTCGTAGAAAACGCCGATCTTGGACATCTCGCGTGCCTGCTGGCCCGTGGCGATGGGGCGGCCGAATTCGCGCGAAATGCGAACGAGTTGCTCGACTTGCTTGGCGGTGCCGATCTTGGCCGAGCGGTCCTGGTTCCACAGGTTGTCTTCGGTGCCGGTGCGCACGTGCAGGCCCATGGCGATGCCCATCATGTTGATCGGCAGCACGTTGAGTACCGAGGCCTCCACCGTCACCACCGCGCCGTCGGGCACGGCGCGCATGAAGTTGGCCAGGCTGTAGATGTTGGGCACGTCCATGCCGCCGCCGATGGCCACCCAGTTCATGACCAGCGGGCCCTTGTAGATGCCGCGACGCATCAGCCGCTCCACCGACTCGAAGCTGTTGATGTTGTAGCACTGGAAGGCGCTCTGGATGCCCGCCTTGGTCAGTCGGCGGATGTGCTCCTCGGCCCAGCCGGGCTGCGAAGGCACGGTCATTTCCTTGTAGGCGTTGAAGGTGGCGGGGTCTTCCATCGACGTGCCCTGGATGTCGCGCAGGTCGAACTGCTCCATCACGTTCATCTGCGAGGTGTTGATGGTCACCGTCACCTGGTCGGGCTTGGGGTCGAGCTCGGCCAGCATGTGGCGCGTGTCGTCACTCAGCCACTTGGCGGCCGCACCGTCGGTCTCGGGTGCGAAGCTGATCGAGCCGCCCACCTGGATGATCATCTCCGGCACGCGCGCACGCACGCCGGCAATCAGCTCGTTGAACATGGACAGGCGCTTGCTGCCCCGGCCGTCGAGCTCGCGCACGTGCAGGTGCAGCACGGTGGCGCCGGCGTTGTAGCAGTCCACCGCCCGTTGGATCTGGTCCTCCATGGTCACGGCAATCTCGCCGGGAAAGTCCGAAGGCATCCATGAAGGGGCGTACGGCGCGGCGGTGATGATCAGCGGCTGCTGGTTTTCGGGGAACAGATGGCCGTCGAGAAAATTCATGGCAGGAACCTCGGTAGAAAAAGGGAAGAGAAGAAGGGAAGGCGCGGCGCGGCGGCGCCCGCTCAGAAGACCGCGTCGCCGACGATGCCGGCGCGTTCCATCTTTCGATGGCAGGGCGGGTAGTCCATGACCGCGTAGTGCTGGGTCGAACGGTTGTCCCACATGGCCACGTCGCCCGGCTGCCAGCGCCAGCGCACCTGGTACTCGGGGATCTGCACCTGGCTCACGAGGTAGGCCAGCAGCAGGGCGGCGCCGGGCTGGTAGTCCTGCCCGTAGCGCACGTTGGCCGGCGTGTGGAAGTTGGTGAAGTGGGTCGTGAAGCCGTTGAGGAACAAGATCTTCTCGCCCGTGTCGGGGTGCGTGCGCACCACCGGGTGCTCGGCGTCGGGAAACTGGGCCTTCAGCGCCAGGCGCTTCTCGATCGGCATCGCGGCGCCGAAGGTGGCCTCGATGCTGTGGCGCGCGCGCAGCCCGGCAATCTGCTGCTGGATGTGCGCGGGCAGCTTCTCGAAGGCCAGCGCCATGTTGGCCCACATGGTGTCGCCGCCCACCGGCGGGCACTCGACGCAACGCAGCACGCAGCCGAAGGGCGGCTTCTCGCGCCAGGTGGCGTCGGTGTGCCAGCTGTTCTCGTAGCGGTCGACCGGCGTCTCGGGGTTCTTGTAGATGCGCACCAGGCCCGGGTGCTCGGGGTCGCTGCCGACCACGGGGTGGTCTTCCAGCTCGCCGAAGTGGCGGGCGAAGGTGACGTGCTCGGCGCGCGTGAGTTCCTGCTGGCGGAAGAACAGCACCTTGTGCTGCACCAGCAGCGCGCGGATCTCGGCCGCCAGGCCGGCGTCGCGCGAGGCTTCGGCCAGCGACATGTGGCGCAGCTCGGCGCCGATGGCACAGGTCACGGGGTGGACCTGGAGGCCGCGCGTGTGCACGGCGGGGGCCCCGTTCGAGAGGCCTGGCTGGATCGTGGAACCCATGTGTCTTGTCTCCTGTGCCGGTCGTGGGGTGCCGCTGTGCGGCGGTGACCGTGCTGGAAGCAAGAATAGGTCGGAGCCCCTGCGCGCGCCCCCTCCTCGCAGGAGGGGGAGGCGGCCCTGGAGGGGAGGGAGAAACCCTCAGTGCCTGGCGGCGAGCCCTCAGTGCCCCGCGGCGAGCAGCCCCAGGATGCGCGCGCGCTGCACCACCTGCGTGCGCGTGCCCGCGTCGAGCTTGGCGAACAGGTTCTTCACGTGCCACTTGACGGTGGTTTCGCCCACCTGCATGGCGCGCCCGATTTCCTTGTTCGACAGGTTGCGCGCCAGCAGCACCAGCACCTCGCCCTCCTTGGGCGTGAGCACGGCGCCGGGCGATGCGGGTGTTGCAGGCGCAAGCGCAGGCGGCACGGCGGGCGCAAGGGGCGCGACCGCGATCTCGGCCTGCGCGCCCTCGGCCGCGAGCGTGCCGACCCAGGCGCCCAACTCGGGGTGCGCGTCGGAGAACACGCGCTGCAGCCCGTAGGCGCGCGCCAGGTCCATGGCCTCGCGCAGCAGCGCCTGCGCCGGCTGGCCGCAGCGCTCCAGCGCCAGCGCGCGCAGCCCCAGCAGTTCGATGTGCAGGCCGCCCTGCTTGCGCTGGCGCGCCTGTTCGTCGGCACGCGCCAGCTTCGCGAGGGCGTCGGGCCAGTCGCGCGCGGCGATGGCCGCGTGGGCGCGTGCCACGTCGCGCAGTGCTTCCACGCTGCGCCGCCACAGCGGGCCCTGCGGCAGCGTGGGGTCGGCCAGTTGCGCGTCGATGCGCTCGCACAGCTCGCGGCAGGTCTGGGCGCGGTGGCGCTGCGCATGCAGGCGCACCTGCTCGGCCAGGCTGGCGATGCGCAGCCGCGGCAGGCGACGCGCGGCACCGGCCGCGTCCAGCGCGTCCAGCAGTTCCAGCGCGCGGTGCTCGGCGCCTTCGGCCGCCGCGATGCGCGCCGCCGTGCGGTAGGCCTGCAGCAGCGATTCGGGCAGGCCGCTGTGCTCGAGCACGTCGAGGCGGTCGGCCAGCAGCGTGGCGGCGTCGCCGGGCAGGTCGCGCTCCCAGGCCACCGACGCGAGCAGCGCGGCCAGGTTGCAGCTGAAGCGGTGGCGCCGGCCCATCTCGGCCTCGGCGCCGGCCACGGCGGGGCGCAGCAGCTGTTCGGCCAGCAGCACCTGGCCCTCCCACGCATAGCTCAGGCCGATGACCAGCTCGCTCCAGCGCCGGATGTAGTCGACGCCGTGGCCCGGGTGCCCGCGCAGGGCCTGCTGCTGGCGCAGGCGCGCGAGCGCGGGCTCGCCCTCGAGCAGCGCGCGGTAGGCCATGCGGTTGGCATGCGACTGCAGCAGCAGCGGGTCGGTCAGCGGCACGGCCTCGGTCCAGGGCGCGTGCAGTGCGACGAAGCGGTCGGGGTCGTCCGCGAACACGGCGGCGCCGCCCAGGATCAGCGCGCATTCGCAGCGCAGCGCGTCGCTCACATCGGGCTGCGCCAGGATGCGCGCCACGAAGCGGCCGGCTTCTTCATGCCGCTCGCTCGATGCGAGCGTCCATGCCGCGGCCAACAGCAGGCGCGGGCGCCGGTCGAGTTCGTCGGCCGGCATCTGCGCCATCCATTCGAGCACCGTGGCCTGCCGGCCGCGCCGCATGAGTGATTCGTACAGGCTGCGCTCCGCGAGTTCGTAGGCGGTCTGGTGCTGGCCCGCGCTCAGCGCATGGTGGGCGGCCTCGTCGAGCAGCTCGTGCGCGGCCAGCCACTGCGCGGCGCGCGCATGCGCCGCCACCTGCTCGGCGGCGTCGAGCGCGGCAAAACGCTGGCGCAGCACGTCGCGCGCCAGCGCATGCATGCGCAGCCACTCGCCCCCTTCGGCGGCGGCGAACACCGGCGTGTCGTTGCTCAGCCGCGCCAGCCGCGCCGCGGCATCGTCGACGCCGGAGACGGCGCGGCACAGCTCGGGATGCAGCAGGTCGAGCACGGCGATGCGGGCCAGGAAGTCGCGATCCTGCGGGTCGAGGTTCACCAGCAGCAGCCGCACCAGCTCGCCCTGCAGCTCGCCGGCGGCGGCCGTCATGTCGCCCAGGACCGTGTGCGCGGCGTGCGCGTCGGCCCCGCGCGCGATGATGGTCGTGGCCAGCTGCAGGCCCAGCGGCCAGCCTTCGGTCAGCTCGTGCAGCCGGGCGGCGGTGTTGCGGTCGACACGCGCGCCGAAGCGCGCGTGCACCAGCTGCAGCGTCTCGTCGAGGCTGAACTTCAGCAGCGCCGGGCCGATCTCCACGCACTGCCCGTAGGCCACGAGGTCCTCGATGTCGAGGCGGCCGTCGGGGCGCGTGGCGATCAGCGTGCGCACGTTGGGCGGCGCGTTGCGCAGCAGGTAGGCCAGCGCCTCGCGCGAGGCGGGCGGCAGGCGGTCGGCCTCGTCGATGACCAGCACCACGTTCAAGGCCGCCTGCGCCAGCTCGGCCAGCAGCGCCGTGACGCTGCCGAGCGTGCCGGGCCGGTCGTCCTGGAACAGGCTGCGCCCGAACGCGGGGCGGCCCATGGCGACGCGCAGCGCCAGCGCCAGGCTCTGCACCAGCCGGCCCGGGTCGTCCTGGCTCTGCGCCGAGACCCAGCCGACCGGCACGCCCAGGCCCAGGTACTCCAGCCGCCACTGCGCCAGCAGCGAGGTCTTGCCGAAGCCCGAGGGCGCCTGCACCACGCACACGGCGTGGTCGCGCAGCGCGTCGGCGCTCGACAGGAGCCGCGCGCGCGAGACCAGGTGACGCGGGACACGGGGCGGCGTCACCTTGAGCAGCAGGTCGCGCGGGGCGCCGCTCGCATCGGGGGGCGGGAAAGTGGCCAAGGCTCGCTCTTGCTCGTGAGAAGAAGAGCGATTCTCCACGTCAATCGCGCGAGGCCGAAGCGCGGCGCGGTGCCCCCCGTCGCGCGCGGCTGGCCTTCGCGCTGCAGCCGTACTGCGCATGGAACCAGCGCGACAGCCCGCTGGGCGCGCAGAAGCCCAGCAGGCCTGCGACCTCGGCCAGCGGGCGGTCGCCCTCCAGCACATGGCGCACGGCGAGTTCCTTGCGCACGTCGTTGACGATGGCCGAGAAGCTCTGCCCGTCGTCCGCCAGCCGGCGCTGGATCGTGCGGCATTCCACGCCCACGTGCGCCGACACCTGCGCGATGCTGCAGCGCCCGCTGGGCAGGAGCAGCAGCACCGCGCGCCGCACGTCGCCCGGCAGCGCGTCGCCGGGCGCAGGCGCTGCCGCGTCGAGCAGTTGCCGGGCGTAGCGCGCCATGGCCGGGTCGGCCGAAGGGTTGGGCGCGTCCAGGTCGTCGCGCGCGCAGACGATGCCGTGAAAGTCCTGGTCGAAGGCGACGGCCGCGCCCAGCACGCGGTGGTGCGTGCGCAGGTCGCGCGGCGCGGGGTGCGCCAGGCACACGCGCCGGGGCTGCCAGTCGGCGCCGAGAAACTGTCGCAGCAGGCGCAGCATCACGCCCAGCGCGAGTTCGATGCGCTGGCGCGTGGCGCGGTGCGCCTTGCCGGGCTGCACTTCCTCGCGGATGACCACCACCTGGCCGAAGGCCTCGACCATCAGCGATAGCGAGCCGTTGAGCAGCGGCTGGTAGCGCATCAGCACGTCGAGCGAATCGCGCAGCGTCGGCTGCTCGCGCACCAGCAGGCCGACGGCCCCGAGGTTCGACAGCCGCCGCCCCTCGGCCATGCACAGCCCGAAGCTGTCGTTGCCCGAACGCTCGGCCGAGGCCTGCAGCAGCGCGGCGACGCGGTCGACCGGGATCATCAGGTCGGGCTCGTCCAGCACGCGGGGGTTCAGGCCGGCGTCCAGGAGCATGCGCGCCGGGTCCAGGCCGCTGGCGCGGGCGACCTCGCGGTAGTGGGTGAGGCTTGCCGCGCGGACCAGGGAGGACATCGCAAGTCCGCACGTGGCAGATCTCAGGGCACGAGCACGGTGGCGCCGGTGGTCTTGCGGCCTTCGAGCGCGCGGTGCGCCTCGGCCGCGTCGGCCAGTGCGAAGCTCTGCTGGGGCTCGCTCACGATGCGGCCGGCCAGCACGTGGTCGAAGAGTTCGTCGGCCATGCTGAGCATGTGCGGGCGCGGGTGGATGTAGTGCACCATCGCCGGCCGCGTGAGCCAGATCGAGCCCTTCGCCGCCAGCAGCTTGGTGTCGAGGACCACGGCGCCGGAAGACGTGCCATTGCTCACCAGCGTGCCGCGCGGCTGCAGGCAATCGAGCGAGGCTTCCAGCGTGTCTTTGCCGACCGAGTCGTACACGACGGGCACGCCCTTGCCCTCGGTGATCTCGCGCACGCGCTGGGCGATGTTCTCTCGCGAAGTCACGATGGTGTGGGTGCAGCCGTTGGCCTTGGCGACGGCGGCTTTCTCGTCGGTGCTCACGGTGCCGATCATCGTGACGCCCATCGCACGTGCCCACTGGCAGGCGATGAGACCGACGCCGCCGGCCGCTGCGTGGTACAGGATGGTCTCGCCACCCTGGAGCGGATAGACCTGCCGGAACAGGTACTGCGCCGTCATGCCCTTCATCATCAGCGTGGCGGCGGTGCGGTCCGAGATGCCATCGGGCAATGGGATCAGAACGTCAGCCGGCATCACACGCACCTGCGAATACGCACCCTGCGGCCCGATGAGGTAACCCACGCGATCACCCACGCGGATGTCGGTCACGCCCGGCCCCACGGCCTCGACCACGCCCACGGCATCGGAACCCAGGCCATTGGGCAGCGCGAGCGGATAGCGCCCGGTGCGGAAATAGATGTCGATGAAGTTGACGGCGATGAGGCTGTGGCGCACGCGCGCCTGGCCCGGGCCGGGCTCGCCGACCTCGACGTGTTCGAGCTTGAGCACGTCGGCGCTGCCGGTCTCGTGGAAGCGGATGGCCTGGTTCATGGTGCGTCTCCTGGGGTGTGTGGGGCTGTATGGAACGGATTCTTGCGGCGCGTGGCGGCGGCGGGAAGCGTGGTCTTGGCGATGTCCCAAATTGGCAAATCGATGCCCCAATAAAGCAAGAAATGCGGGCGGGGTGCGCCGGATACTGACGGCATCGGCCCACCGAGGCCTGCAAGACAACAACCGGAGACACCCCATGAAACTGCTGCAATTTGGACGCGCCGCCGCCGTGGCGCTGGTCGGATGCTCGATGGCCCTCGGGGCCTGGGCGCTGGGCGACAAGCCCGTCAAGCTCATCGTTCCCGCGCCGCCGGGCGGCACGATGGACATCGTGGCCCGCGTCGTCGGGCAGCAGATGGCGCTGGACATCGGCCGCCCCGTGATCGTCGAGAACCGCCCCGGCGCGGGCGGCTCCATCGGCCTGCAGGCCATGCTGCAGGCACCGGCCGACGGCAACACCATCGTGATGGCCGCGAGCAACGTGCTGGCCGAAACGCCGCAGGTCGTGAAGATGCCCTTCGATCCGCTGAAGGACGTGGTGCCCATCGGCTCGGTGGCGCGCTCGGGCGTGGTGCTCGTCACGGCCGCGAACTTCCCGGCCAAGGACTTCCAGGGCCTCGTCGCCGAGCTGAAGACGCGCAAGGGCAAGGCCAGCTTCGCCAGCTACAGCCCCGGCACCGTGTCGCAGTACGCGGGCCTCATCCTCAGCGACCGCGCCGGGCTCGACCTGCAGCACATCGGCTATCCCGGCTCGCCGCCCGCGCTGCAGGACCTGCTGGGCGGCCAGGTCGACCTGATGTTCGACGGCATGCTCACCTCGATGCCGCTCATCAAGGCCGGCAAGCTGCGCCCCTATGCCTTCACCGGCAAGACCCGCTCGCGCTTCCTGCCCGACTTGCCGACCACCACCGAGCTGGGCTACCCCGACCTGCAGTTCCGCGGCTGGGTCGGCTTCATCGGCTCGGCCAAGCTGCCGGCCGACGTGATGGCAAAGCTCCATGCGGCGATCGAGAAGGCCGGCCAGGCGCCCGCCGTACAGCAGAAGCTGCTCGACGTGGGCCTGGAGCCCGAACTCAGCGTCGACACGCCCGCGCTCATCGCCGAGACCCGCGCGCTGTCGGAGCGCAACGCGGCCATCGTCAAGAAGTACCGCATCCAGGCGAACTGAGCGGCACGCGCCATTCCATCGGAGACCTCTCATGAAGATCAGAACCCTCACGCCGTCCATCGGCGCCGAAATCTCGGACGTCCACCTGGGCGAGGCCTCGCGCGACCCCGAGTGCTTTGCGTCGATCCGCGCCGCGCTGCTCAAGCACAAGGTGCTTTTCTTCCGCGGCCAGGACATCGAGCGCGCCGAGCACGTCGCCTTTGCACGCTGCTTCGGCGAACTGGAAGACCACCCCGTGGTCGGCAGCGACCCCGAGCACCCGGGCCTCGTGCGCATCTACCGCAGCGACAACAAGCACAGCTACGAGAACACCTACCACTGCGACGGCCTGTGGCGCCAGAGCCCCGCGATGGGCGCGGTGCTGCGCTGCATCGAGTGCCCCAAGGTCGGCGGCGACACCATCTGGGTGAACATGGTGCAGGCGCACGACGAGCTGCCCGACGAGATCAAGCAGAAGATCGGCAAGCTGCGCGCCAAGGCCAGCATCGAGCATTCGTTCGGCGCCGTGATGCCGATGGAAGCGCGCCTCAAGCTGGGCCAGGAGCATCCGCCCGTGGAGCACCCCGTGGTGCGCACGCACCCCGAGACCGGCGAGAAGGTGCTCTACGTGGGCAGCTTCACCACGCACTTCGTGAACTACAGCACCCCTGAGAACGTGCGCCACGGCATCGACAAGACACCGGGTGCGGCGCTGCTGCTGAACTATCTGCTCAGTCGCGCCACCATCCCCGAGTACCAGGTGCGCTGGTCGTGGCAGCCGGGCGACGTGGTCGTCTGGGACAACCGCAGCACGCAGCACTACGCACTGAACGACTACTGGCCCGCGCCACGAAAGATGGAACGCGCCGGCATCGTCGGTGACGTGCCGTACTGAGCATCGCCCCCCTCGCAACCTGACAGACGCACGCCATGAACTTCCTCGACGGCCACCTCTTTCCCGAAAACCAGCAGCCGCTGATCATCACCGCCGCGCCCTATGCACCGGGCTGGCTTCCTTCCGACTTCCCGGGCGAGATCCCGGTCACGATGGAAGAGCAGATCCAGAAGGCGGTCGATTGCTACAACGCCGGCGCCACCGTGCTGCACCTGCATGTGCGCGAACTCGACGGCAAGGGCAGCAAGCGGCTGTCGAAGTTCAACGAGCTGATCGCCGGCGTGCGCGCGCGCGCGCCCGAAATGATCATCCAGGTGGGCGGCTCGATCAGCTTCGCGCCCGAGAGCGAAGGCGCGGCCGCCAAGTGGCTGAGCGACGACACGCGCCACATGCTGGCCGAACTCGAGCCCACGCCCGACCAGGTGACGGTGACGGTCAACACCTCGCAGATGAACGTCACCGAACACGCCGAGCTGGCCGACTTCAAGGGCACCTCGCGCGAGATCCCGGCCATCTTCGAGGCCTACAAGGAGATGACGGTGCCGGCGCAGCCGGGCTGGGTCGAGGAGCACATCCGCCGCCTCACGAAGGCGGGCATCCAGAGCGCCTTCCAGTGCTACAACATCAACAGCTTCGAGTCGGTCGAGCGCCTGATGCGGCGCGGCGTCTACAAGGGCCCGCTGGTGATGAACTGGGTGGCGATCAGCGGCGGCATGGATGCGCCGAACATCTACAACCTGGCCAACTTCGTGCGCGCCGTGCCCGACGGTGCCGTGCTCACCGTGGAAAGCTCGGTGCGCAACGTGCTGCCCGTGAACATGATGGGCATCGCCATGGGCCTGCACGTGCGCTGCGGCACGGAGGACGTGCTGTGGAACCAGACGCGCACCGCCAAGATCGGCACCGTGGCGCAGATCGAGCAGCTGGTGGCCATCTCGCGCCAGTTCGGCCGCCCCATCGCCACGGCGCAGCAGGCGCGCGAGATCTCGAAGATCGGCGTGTTCTACGAGACGGCCGAAGAGTCGCTGGCCGCCAACGGCTTCGCGCCGAACCGCAACGGAGGCAACCAGGGCTTCCTGCGCAAGGCGGCCTGAGAAGGACGATGGCGATGACGAGGCGTTTCACGCGCGCCGCCTGGCGCCTGCTGGAGGGCATCGCGCATGCCCTGCGCCACGAAGACCTGGTTCAGAACGCGCGCACCGCGCCCTGAGCCACCGCGCCGGCCGTCTGCTTGCTCCACTGCGAGGCGCTGCAGCCGAAGTGGTGGCGGAACCAGTGGCTGAAGCTGCTGGGCCCCGAAAACCCCAGCAGCTCGGCCACTTCGCTCAGCGGCAGGTCGCTGTCGCGCAGGTGGCGCTTCACGAGGTCGGAGCGCACGTCGTCGAGCAGGCGGCTGAAGGTGAGGCCTTCGGTCTCGAGCCGGCGGTGCAGCGTGCGGCGGTCCACGCGCAGGTGCCGCGCCACTTCCTGCGCGGTGCAGCCGCCGCCGGGCATGAGCGCCAGGATGAGTTCGCGGCAGGCTTCGCGCGTGCTCTCTCCGCGGTCTTTCAGCGCGGCTTCGAGGTACTCGCGCGCGAAACGCGCCACGCCCTGGTCGCCCGATTCGCGTGGCTTGCGCAGGTCGGCCGCCAGGCACACGAGGCCGTTGAAATCCTGGTTGAACTTGACGTTGCGCCCGAAGAAGGCGCGGTGCGCCGCCATGTCCGCCGGCGGGCGGTGCGTGAAGCACACCTGCTGCGGGCGCCACTGCGGATCGATGAGCTCGCCGAGGATGCGAAACATGATGCCCACGGCCAGCTCCATCGACTGGCGCATCGGCAGCCCGGGGCTGGGCAGCAGGTCTTCCTGGATGATGACCATGTCGCCCGTGTCCTCGAGGCGAAAGCTCAGCGAGGCGTTCACCAGCTTCAGGTAGCGGCCCAGCGTGTCGAGCGCGTCGCGCGGCGTGGGCTCTTCCTTGAGCACGACGCTGATGGGGCCCAGCGCCGAGAGCTTGCGCTGCGCCGCCAGCCGCAGCGCGAAATCTTCGGTGCGCGTGGCGCGCGCGGTGATCTCGAGCAGCTCGCGCACCGCGTCGCCGGGGATCAGCGTCTCGGGGTGCTCGAGCAGCTGCGCCTTCAGCCCCACGGTGCGCATGAAAGCATGGGGGTCGCGGCCGAGCGACTGCACCAGCTCCACGTAGCCGCTGAGGCTCGCGCTGCGCATCAGTCGACCGAGGTGCTTCATGGTGGCTGTGGGAAGGGCCCCGCGTTCACTCGGGGCTGATCTTGAGTTGCAGTTTCTCGATGATGGCCCGATTGTGGGCGGTCGTGGCGTCCAGCGTCTGGCGCAGCTGCTGCAGCGACATCTCGCGGGGCGGATCGTAATTCTGCGCGAGCAGCGCCTCGCGAAACTTCGGCGCCTGCACGGCCCGGGCCACCTCGGCGCGGATTTTCTCCTGCAGCGCCGGCGGCATGCTGCTGAGCACGAACACGCCCACGCTCGCGTCGGGCATCACGAAGTCGGGCAGGCCCAGCTCGCCGAAGGTGGGCACGTCGGGCAGGAAGCGCGAGCGCCTGGGCGACGCCACGGCCAGCGCCTTGATCTTTCCGCTGCGGATCAGCGAGGTGACGTTGCTCACCACCTCGAAGGTCAGCTGCACCTGGTTGCCCATGAGGTCGACCAGCGCCGGCGCCGAGCCCTTGTACGGCACCACGAGGATGTCGTTGCCGCTGCGCGCGCGCAGCATCTCGCCCAGCAGGTTGGAGCGCGTGCCCGTGCTCAGGTTGGCCACGCTGACCGAGCGCGGGTGCGCCTTGGCATGCGCCAGCAGGTCGTTCACCGTGTTCGGCGGGAAGCCGGCATTGGCCACCAGCACATGGAACATGCCCGTCACCTCGCCGACGTAGGTGAAGGTCTTGAGCGGGTCGAAGGGCGTCTTCACCGTGAGCGGAATGTCGGACAGCACGCTCGACGGCCCGACCATCAGCGTGTAGCCGTCGGCCGGCGCGGCCATCAGCGCGCGCTCGGCGATGACGGCGGAGCCGCCCGGCTTGTTGTCCACCAGCACGGTCTGGCCGAGGTTCGTGCGCAGCTGTTCGGCGAGCAGCCGCGCCGCCGCGTCGGAGATGCCGCCCGGCGGCGCGGGAACGATCAGCCGAATGGGCTTGTCGGGCCAGGCCTGGGCCGAGGCCGTGCCGCAGCACAGCGCGGCCAGGAAGAGGAGGGAGGCTCGCAGCAGATGCAGACACATGGTTCGTCCTCAGGTGGAAGAGACAAGGGCGTGCGGATTCTGTGGCGCCACCTCCTTTGAATGCTTGGCGCCACGCGTCGGCCACTTACCGGATCGCGACAGCGACACCTGTCTTTGCACGCGCCGTTTCAATGCCCCAAAAAGACAAAACCGCGCCCCCGATGAGCAAGAAGTTTTCGCAGGTGCGCCAGACACTTTTGGCGTCAGAACCACCTTCCCACCGGAGACACCCATCATGAACTTCCTCGACGGCCACCTGTATCCCGAGAACCAGCAGCCCCTGATCATCACGGCCGCGCCCTACGCGCCGGGCTGGATTCCCGCCGACTTTCCAGAAGACATTCCGGTCACGATGGAAGAACAGATCCAGAAGGCGGTCGACTGCTACGAGGCCGGCGCCACCGTGCTGCACCTGCATGTGCGCGAGGCCAACGGCAAGGGCAGCAAGCGGCTGTCGATGTTCAACGAACTGATCGCCGGCGTGCGTGCCCGCGTGCCCGAGATGGTCATCCAGGTGGGCGGCTCCATCAGCTTCGCGCCCGAGGACGACGGCGCCGCCGCCAAGTGGCTGAGCGACGACACGCGCCACATGCTGGCCGAACTCACGCCCCGGCCCGACCAGGTGACGGTGACCGTCAACACCACGCAGATGAACGTGACCGAGCACGCGGGGCTGGACGACTTCAAGGGCCTGTCGCGCGGCGACCCGCGGCTGTATTCGACGTACCGGGACATGATCGTGCCCTCGAACCCCAGCTGGGTGGAAGAGCACATCCGCCGCCTCACGGCCGCGGGCATCCAGAGCGAGTTCCAGTGCTACAACATCAACAGCTTCGAGACCATCGAACGCATGATCCGCCGCGGCGTCTACAAGGGCCCGCTGGTGATGAACTGGGTGGCCATCAGCGGCGGCATGGACCAGGCCAACATCTACAACCTGGCCAACTTCTTGCGCGCCGCACCCGACGGCGCGGTGGTCACCGTGGAGAGCTCGGTGCTCAACGTGCTGCCCGTGAACATGATCGGCATCGCCCTGGGCCTGCACGTGCGCTGCGGCATCGAGGACGTGCTGTGGAACCAGACCCGCACCGGCAAGATGAGCTCGGTCGAGCAGATCAAACAGCTCGTGCGCATCGCGACCGAGTTCGGCCGCCCCATCGCCACCGCGCAGCAGGCGCGCGAGATCATGAAGATCGGCGTGTTCTACGAGACCACCGAAGAGACGCTGCAGGCCAACGGCTTTGCGCCCAACCGCAATGGGGCGCAGCAGGGATTCCTGCGCAAGCCGGCCTGATACCGCTTCCACCGCTTCCCGGGGGGGCGGTTGACGTACCGACTGGTCAGTCGGTAGACTGGGCCGATCGCGCAGCTCACCGGGCTGCATCGCATCGCACAGAAAGCCCCCGATGAGCGAGAACTTCGCAGCCGAACTCCATCGCCGAGCGACCACGGCCCTGCAGGCCGGGCGTGCCGACGCGCAAGGGGAGGGCGACCGCGTGCCGGTCGGCCAGTACACCGACGAGGCCATCGCGCGCGACGAGCGGCGGCTGCTGCAGCGGCATCCGCAGCCGGTGGCCGCCAGCGCCTCGCTCGCGTCGCCCGGTGCGTGGCTGTCGCTCACGCACACCGGTGTGCCGCTGCTGCTGGTGCGCCAGGAGAGCGGGCAGGTGCAGGCCTTTCTCAACGTGTGCCGCCACCGCGGCGCGCGCGTGGTGCCCGAGGGCAGCGGCAGCGAGGCGCGCGCCTTCGTCTGCCCGTACCACGCATGGACCTACAAGCCCGACGGCGCCTTGCGCGGCGTGCCCGAGTCCTTCGGCTTTCCTTGCCTGAAGCAGGACGCGTCGGGCCTGCGCCGGCTGGCCACGGTCGAGCGCGCGGGCGTGGTCTGGGTCGTGTGCGATCCGTCGCAGGCGGACAGCGACCCCTGCGCGCACCTGGGCGTGCTCATGGACAACCTCGAGTCGCTGGCCGGGCTGCGCGCGCCCGTGGCCTATGCGCCGCGCACGTACGAGGTCGAGGCCAACTGGAAGCTGCTGGTCGACGGTTCCTTCGAGGCCTACCACTTCAAGGTGGCGCACCGCGAGACCATCGCCCACATGTTCCTGCACAACCTGCAGGTGATCGACGAGTTCGACCTGAACCGGCGCCTGTACCTGCTCAAGTCGAAGTTCCAGGAACACCGGCCCGACGCCGCCGGTTTCGATCCGCGTCGCTACGGCAACCTGACCTACTTCTTCTTTCCCAACACGACCATCCTCGTGCAGCCCGACCACGCGCAGCTCAGCATGCTGGAGCCGCTGGGCGCCACGCGCACGCGCGTGCACGAGCTCACGCTGATTCCCGAGGCGCCGGCCTCGGAGAAGGCGACCGCGCACTGGGACGCCAACGTGGCGCTGTACCGGCGCACGCTCGCGGAAGACTACGCACTGGCCGAGTCGATCCAGGCCGGGCTGGCCTCGGGCGCGAACGACGCGCTCAGCTTCGGCACCTTCGAGTACAGCGCGCCGCGCTTCCATGCGCAGCTGGCGCAGCAGGTGGCGGCGATGCCGGCCGCACGCTGACGCGCGAGGGTGTCGCGCGTGCAACAACCAGACCACAAGACACAAGAAAGAATGGCGCGCATCGCGTCTGATCGCCGGTCGCGTCTTCGCGGCATGCGCTCTTCTGCGTGACGCTTTCCAGAACCGCCGATGGCCACCCTTGCCCCTTCCCGTAAAGAAACGATCCTCGCGCGCGCCGAGCAGCACTTTGCCGACCATGGCTTCCAGGGCGCGTCGCTGTCGGCCATCGCACGGGATTGCGAAGTCGGCAACCCGGGGCTGCTGCACCACTTTGCGAGCAAGGAGGTGCTGTACCGCGCCGTGCTCGAGAAGCAAGCCGAGGACCTGACGGCGCGCATCTGCAAGCGCGTCGAGGCGGCCCCCGACCTGCCTGCGCGGCTGCAGGCGTTCGTCGCGCTGCAGGTCGAGTGGATGCACGCGCGGCCCACGGGCTTCAAGCTCGTCACGCGCGAACTGCTCGACAACGCCGAGCGCATCCAGCACGCACAGACCCGGCCGCTCGAAGGCTTTCTGCAAGCCAGCCTGGGCCTGGTGGCCGCAGCGCAGGCGGCCGGCCTCGTGCGCGACGACCTGTCGGCCGTGGTGGTGCTCACGCTCATCTTCGGCACGCTGAACTACGCCAAGATGGCGCGGCCCACCTTCGCCAAGACCTTCGCAGAGCCTGCGCTGAAGAGCGACACGGCCTGGATGAAGGCGATGGCGCGCGACGTGCTGCGCGTCATCTCGCCGCCCTGATTTTTTCTTTCTCTCTCTCTTTCCTTCCCAGCAACCCCGACCAAAGGACGTTCCCTTGAAAACCCGCATCACCGAACTCTTCGGCATCCGCCACCCGATCATCCAGGGCGGCATGCACTATGTCGGCTTCGCCGAGCTGGCCGCGGCCGTCTCCAACGCCGGTGGCCTGGGCATCATCACGGGCCTCACGCAGAAGACGCCCGAGCTGCTGGCGCGCGAGATCGCCCGCTGCCACGAGATGACCGACAAGCCCTTCGGCGTGAACCTCACCTTCCTGCCGACCTTTGCCTCGCCGCCGTACCCCGAGTACATCGCGGCCATCGTCGAGGGCGGCATCAAGGCCGTGGAAACCGCGGGCCGCAGCCCCGAGGCCTACATGCCGGCGCTGAAGGCCGCGGGCATCAAGGTGATCCACAAGTGCACCTCGGTGCGCCACGCGCTCAAGGCCGAGCGCATCGGCTGCGACGCCGTGAGCGTCGACGGCTTCGAGTGCGGCGGCCACCCCGGCGAAGACGACGTGCCCAACATGATCCTGCTGCCGCGCGCGGCCGAAGAACTGAAGATCCCGTTCGTCGCCTCGGGCGGCATGGCCGACGGCCGCAGCCTCGTGGCCGCGCTCGCGCTGGGCGCCGAGGGCATGAACATGGGCACGCGCTTCATCGCGACCAAAGAGGCGCCGGTGCACGCCAACGTGAAGCAGGCCATCGTCAACGCCTCCGAGCTCGACACGCGCCTGATCATGCGTTCGCTGCGCAACACCGAGCGCGTGATCAACAACGCGGGCGTGGAGCGCCTCATCGAGATCGAGCGCGCCAAGGGCGATGCGCTGAAGATCGACGACATCATGGACCAGGTCGCCGGCATCTACCCGAAGGTGATGACCGAGGGCCACATGGACGCCGGCGCCTGGAGCTGCGGCATGGTGGCCGGCCTGATCCACGACGTGCCCAGCTGCGCCGAGCTCATCGACCGCATCATGGCGCAGGCCGATGAGCTCATCGCCAAGCGCCTGGCGGGCATGCTGAGGGGCTGATCAGCCCCGCTCGACCTGCCGCGCCAGGAAGCTGCAGCTGGCCACCAGCAGCCGCGCCACCTCGGCCACGCTGGACGCGATGCGGTGCTGCGGACCGGCCACGGCCACCGCCACCGTGTCGTTGTGCAGCTGCAGGAAGGCCGCCACGGCCCACACGTCGCTCACGTTCTCGCCGCGCGTCACGAAGTAGCCGAGCTTGCGGCTGTCGAGCACGTCGGCCACCAGCGCCTCGTGCGCGGTCTTGGTGGTGGCGGTCACGGCGGGCAGCGTGCGCTCCTTGAGCCAGGCGCGCAGCTCGGGCTCCTTCAGGCTGCCCAGCAGGGCCTTGCCGATGGAGCTGGAATGCAGCGGCTTGAACTCGCCGGGCTTGGCCGAATAGCGGATGGGGTGCAGGCCCTCGACCACCTGCAGGTAGATCACCGAGTCGCCCTGGCGCTTGCCCAGGATCACCGTCTCGCGCGTGGCGTCGCGCAGCCGCTCGAGCACCGGCGTGGCGCGCTCGATGAACGGGTCCTTGGCGCTGATGTCGTGCATCACGTCGAACATGCGCCGCGTCGGGTAGAGCGCGCGCGGCCGGCTCAGCGTGTACAGGTAGCCGCGCGCGGTCAGCGTCGAGACGATGGCGTGGCAGGTGCTCTTGGGCACGCCCACGGCCTCGGCGAGTTCGGTGAGCGACAGCGGCCGCTGGCTCGCCTGGAAGGCTTCGAAGATGTCGATCACCCGCGCGATCGCGGTCACGGTGACGCCAGTCATGGGCGCTTCTCCTGAACGGTGGAACGGACCGGGCGACGAAATTCAGCCGCCTGAACAAACGGGATCGGCGAGCGCGATCCGCGCGGTCATTCTGTCATTCGTTCGTAATGCTGAACATAGGTTCTTGTTCCCGAATAAGTCGGTTCCTACGATGGGCCTACGACAGTTCGACGGAGACATACCAAGGTGCAGCAAGCCAGCCAGGACATCACAGTGGACGCACACGCCGACGGCGTGGTGTGGATCACCATCGACCGCGCCGCCAAGCACAACGCCCTCGCGGGCCGCGTGCTCACGGCGCTGGCCCAGGCGGTCGCCGCGCACGGGGCCCGGCCCGACACCCGGCTCGTCATTCTTCGCGGCGCCGGCGAGCGCTTCTTCGCCGCGGGCGGCGACCTGGTCGAGCTCTCGGACGTGCGCGACGAGGCCGCCACCCACGCGATGGTCGAGCGCTCGCGCGGCGCGCTCGACGCCGTGCGCCGCTGCCCGGTGCCGGTGCTGGCGTACCTCAACGGCGACGCCATCGGCGGTGGGGCCGAACTGGCACTGGCCTGCGACATGCGCCTGCAGGCCGCGCACGCGCGCATCGGTTTCATCCAGGCCAAGCTCGCGATCAGCACCGCCTGGGGCGGTGGCCCTGACCTGTGCCGGTTGGTGGGCGGTGCGCGCGCGCTGCGCATGATGGGTCGCTGCGAAATGGTCGACGCGGCGCAGGCCCTGCAGTGGGGCCTGGCCGATGCGTCGATTGCAGACGGCGCCGACGGCGAAGACCTGCGCGCGTTCCTTGCGCCGCTGCGCGCGCACCCGCCGCAGGTGCTGCGCGGCATGAAGGCGCAGCTCATCGCGTGGCGCGAGGGCGCCTCGTACGGCGCGCGCCGCGAGGTCGAGCATGCGCAGGTGCTGGCCACCTGGCTGCACGACGACCACTGGCAGGCCTCCGACCGCTTCCTTGCCAAGGCCGCCCGATGAAGCGCGACGACCTCATGCCCAGCGCCGCCAACGAGCCGCGCCTGTACCCCACGAGCCCGACCGGCATCGAGGTGCCCGCCAGCGTTGGTGCCGACGCCGTGCGGCCCGAGCGCATCGGCGAGCCGGGTGCCTCCCCTTTCACGCGCGGCATCTTCCCCGACGGCTACCAGGGCCGGCTGTGGACCATCCGCCAGTACTCCGGCTTCGGCACCGCCGAGGAATCGAACGAGCGCTACAAGTTCCTGCTGGCCAAGGGCCAGACGGGGCTTTCGGTGGCACTGGACCTGCCGACCCAGTGCGGGCTCGATCCCACGCACCCGATGGCGCGCCCCGAGATCGGCAAGGTCGGTGTGTCGCTGTCGAACCTCAGCGAGGCGGAGATCCTGTTCAAGGACCTCGACCTGTCGCGCATCTCGACCTCGTTCACCATCAACGGCACGGCCGCGATCATCTATGCGATGTACCTGGCCGTGGCCGACAAGCAGGGCGTGCGGCGCGACCAGCTCACCGGCACCATCCAGAACGACATCCTCAAGGAGTACGTGGCGCGCGGCACCTGGATCTTTCCGGTGCGCCCGTCGATGCGGCTCATTGCCGACACCATCCTGTACTCGAACGAGGTCTCGCCGCGCTTCAACCCGATCAGCATCGCCGGGGCGCACGTGCGCGACGCGGGCGCCACCGCCGCGGAGGAAATGGCCTACACGCTGGCCAACGGCCTGGCCTATGTGGACGAGCTGCGCGCGCGCGGCGGCGACGTCGAGAAGTTCGCCAAGCGGCTGTCGTTCTTCTTCTATGTGCACATGGACTTCTTCGACGAGATCGCGAAGTTCCGCGCCGGCCGCCGGCTGTGGGCACGCCTCATGAAGGAGCGCTACGGCGTGCAGGACCCGAAGGCCCAGCACTTCCGCTTCGGCGTGGTGTGCGGCGGCTCGTCGCTGGTGGCGCCGCAGCCCTACAACAACGTGGTGCGCGTCGCGGTGGAAACCATGGCCGCGGTGTTCGGCGGCGCGCAGTCGATCTTCACCTGCGCCTTCGACGAGGCCTTCCAGATCCCGACCGAGTTCTCGGCCGAGCTGGCGGTGCGCACGCAGCAGATCCTGGCCTACGAAAGCGGCATCGGCCGCACCGTCGATCCGCTGGGCGGCAGTTATTTCCTGGAGCAGCACACCGACCGCATCGAAGAGCAGATCGTGCGCGTGATGGACGAGATCGATGCCTACGGCGGCGTGGTGCGCGCCATCGAGGAAGGCTGGATCCAGATGCGGCTGGCCGAGCGCGGCCTGGAGCGCAAGCTCGACAACGACGCCGGGCGCACCGTGGTGGTGGGGCAGAACCACTTCAGGAAAGAGAACGAAGAGGTCAAGGTCGGCGAGGTCTTCACGCTCGACCCGACCGTGGCGCAGCGCGCGCTGGAGAAGTTCCAGCGCACGCTCGACACGCGCGACAACGCGGCCGTGGCGCGCTCGCTCGCGCGGCTGTCGGCCGCGTCGGCCAAGGACCGCGAGAACGTCATGCCCTACCTCGTGGAGTGCTGCCACGCCTACGCCACCGTCGGCGAGATGGTGGCCTGTCTCAAAGCCCAGTGGGGCGAATTCAAGGAGCCGGTGAACCTATGAGCACGCAGCAACCAGGCACCGCCGCGCTCGCGGCCCGGCGCATCCTGATCGGCAAGCCCGGCCTCGACGGCCACGACATCGGCGCCAAGATCATCGCCCTGACCCTGCGCAACGCCGGCGCCGAGGTGATCTACACCGGCCTGCGCCGCAGCCCGCTGCAGATTGCGCAGGTGGCGGTCGACGAAGGCGTCGACGCGGTCGGCCTGAGCATCCTGTCGGGCAGCCACAAGGAGCTGGTGTCGGACGTGATCGCGCAGCTGCGCGAACTGAAGGCGCACGACGTGAAGGTGTTCGTCGGCGGCACCATCCCGGCGGAAGACCATGCCCACCTGCGCGCACTCGGCGTGAGTGCGGTCTTCACGGCGGACATGCCGCTGGAGCAGGTGGTGGCTTCGCTGGCGGAGTGTCTGGCATGAGCGCCGCGCCGGGCCGCCCCAAGCAAGCCCGCACCGCAGTGCGAAGCACGGAGGTACTCCTGTGAGCGCGGTTGGGCCGCTCGACGGCATCCGCATCATCGAGGTCGGCCACATGCTGGCCGGGCCGTACTGCGGCCTGATGCTGGCCGACATGGGCGCCGAGGTCATCAAGATCGAGACGCCCGAGGGCGACATCGCGCGCAGCGTCAGCCCGCACTTCATCGGCCCGCACAACGCCTACTTCGCCAGCCTCAACCGCAGCAAGAAGAGCGTGGTGCTCGACCTCGCCAGCACCGAAGGGCAGGAGGCGCTGGGCCGCATCGCCGAGACCTCGCACGCGGTGGTCACCAACCTGCGGCCCTCGGCGATCCGCAAGCTCGGCCTCACCTACGACGCCATGCGGCAGTGGAACGAGCGCATCGTCTGCGTGGCGCTCACCGGCTACGGCCTGGACGGCCCGCACGCCGACAGCCCCGCCTACGACTACGTGATCCAGGCGCTGACCGGCGTGATGGCGCTCACCGGCGACCCCGACGCACCGCCCACCAAGGCCGGCTACTCGGCCGTCGACAACTCGGCGGGGCTGGTGGCCGCCATCGGCCTGCTGGCCAAGATCGTGCAGGGCAAGGGCGGGCAGGTCGACGTCGCGATGTACGACGTGATGCTCTCGCAGCTCAATTACCTGGCCGGCGCCGTGCTCAACGCGGGAGAGACCATGGCGCGCCAGGCCGATTCGTCGCACCCCTACGTGGTGCCGGCGCAGATCTTCCCGACCGCCGACGGCTGGCTCACGCTCTTCATCACGCACGACAAGTTCTGGAAGATCTTCTGCGACGAGGTCGGGCATTCCGAATGGACCACCGACGCGCGCTTTTGCACCATGGCCGGCCGGCGCGCGCACCGCACCGAGGTCATCGCCGCCATCGCGCAGCTGCTGCGCGGCGCGCCGGCGGCCGAGTGGGTGCGGCGGCTGGTGCCGCTGGGCGTGGTGGCGGCCGAGGTCGGCACGCTCAACGACGCGTTGTGCGGCGACATCGCCACCGCGCGGCGGCTGGTCGTGTCGTTGGGCGACGGCAGCCTGCCGCTGCAGGCCGTGGCCAGCCCGGTGCGCTTCGACGGCTTCA
This sequence comes from Variovorax sp. GW821-FHT10C12, assembly GCF_059415405.1. Taxonomy (NCBI): domain Bacteria; kingdom Pseudomonadati; phylum Pseudomonadota; class Betaproteobacteria; order Burkholderiales; family Comamonadaceae; genus Variovorax; species Variovorax sp. GW821-FHT10C12. The sequence goes on along the minus strand of NZ_JBWKNE010000004.1, from coordinate 305,033 downwards.
CGCCGCGCTACGGCCTGCCGCCGCTGCTCAACGAGCATGCGGACGAGGTGCTGGGCAAGGTGGCGGCATGAGCATGGATGCGGCGCCGCTCGATCGGTGGGCCTTGAGCCGCGAACTCACGCGGCTGGCCAACTCCGACCCGATGGCGCTGGCACGCGAGCCGCTGCGCGATCCGCCGTCGCATGCGGCGCGGCGTGTCGGCATCACCGGCGCGCCGGGCGCGGGCAAGAGCACGCTGGTCGGCCACCTGGCGCAGCTGCGCGCGCCGCGCGGGCGCCTGGGCGTGCTGGCCGTGGACCCGAGCAGCCCGAAGAGCGGTGGCGCCATCCTCGGCGACCGCGTGCGCATGGACGAGCTTGCGGGCAATGCGCAGCTGTACATCCGTTCGCTCGGCTCGCGCCGCACCGGCGACGGGCTGGCCGACAACCTGCCCGAGATGCTGGAACTGATGGACCGCTTCGGTTTCGACGAGGTGCTGCTCGAAACCGTCGGCGTGGGCCAGGCCGAGCACGCCGTGCGCGCGCAGGTCGACACGATGGTGCTGGTGCTGCTGCCCGACAGCGGCGACATCGTGCAGGCCATGAAGGCCGGCATCATGGAAATGGCCGACATCTTCGTGGTCCACAAGGCAGACCTGCCGGGCGCGCAGCGCATGGCGACCGACATCCGCCGCATCGCCACGATGGCGCGCCACGCCCCGGGCGACTGGGTGCCGCCCATCCTGCTGAGCGCGGCCGGCGACCCCGCATCGCTGCAGGCGCTGTCGGACACCATCGACCGCCACCAGGCCTGGCACGCGCAGGCGCCCGAGGTGCGCGCGATGGCCCGCGCACGGCGCGCGCGCTACCGGCTGCGTCGCCTGCTGGAGCTGCGCATCGGGCAGTTCATCGCGCGCCAGGACGGCGCCTTCTTCGACAGGCCCATCGCCGAGCAGCTGGTGCGGGCCGTGGCCGCGTTGCCGCATGCGCAGGAGGGCGCATGAAGCGCGACGCCATCCGCACGCTCAAGAAGTCGTTGCGCGCCGGCGGCGAAGCGCACGCCTCGCCGCAGCAGGCGCAGGACGCCGGTGCGGCGGCGCTCGCCTTGCTGGAGCGCAGCGTGGCCATGCGGCACGACCGGCTGGCGATCCAGCGGCTGCTCGACGCCGTTCGGCTGCGCGCCCCCGTCGCACCCGCGCTCTGGGCGCACTGCGAGGCCGTGGCGGCCCGCATGCCGGGGCCGGTGCGGCCGCAGATGTTGCAGCTGCTGCGCCACCAGTCGGCGCAGCGCGCAAGCGATGGGAGCCACGCAGCGGACCGATAGCGTTCGAAACCTACGACAGAAGAAGGAGACAAAAAATGCAAAAGCATGCGACGAAAACAAAAGAGATTCCAAGGACACCGCCCTTGCGCCGGCGCATCGCGGCGGCCGTGCTGGCTGCCGTGGCCGCACCGGCCTTTGCGCAGGGCAGCGACGACGTCGTGCGCATCGGCGTGATGGCCGACATGAGCGGCCTGTATTCCGACATGGGCGGCGCGGGCCTCGTGGAGGCCGTGAAGATGGCTGTCGCCGATGCGGGCGGCACCGTGAACGGCAAGAAGATCGAGGTGATCACCGCCAACCACTCGGCCAAGCCCGACATCGCCGCCACCAAGGCGCGCGAGTGGTTCGACACGCAGGGCGTGGACATGATCATCAGCGGGCCCAGCTCGGGCACCAGCCTGGCCATTGCGAAGATCGCGGCCGAGAAGAAGAAGGTCGTGATGGTGACCGGCGGCGTGGCCGCGCAACTCACCAACGAAGAGTGCTCGCCCTACACCGTGCACTACCTGTACGACACCGTGGCGCTGGCGCGCGGCACCGGCGCCGCCATGACGCGCCAGGGCGGCAAGAGCTGGTACTTCCTGACGGTGGACTACGCCTTCGGCGACTCGCTCGAGAAAGAGACCACGCAGGTCGTGCTGGCCAACGGCGGCAAGGTCGTCGGCAGCGTGCGGCATCCGCTGTCGGCCACCGATTTCTCGTCGTTCCTGCTGCAGGCGCAGGCCTCGAAGGCGCAGGTGCTGGGCCTGGCCAACGGCGGCGGCGACACCATCGGCGCCATCAAGGCCGCGCAGCAGTTCGGCGTCACCAAGTCGATGAAGATCGCCGGCCTCATGCTCTTCATCACCGACGTGCATGCGCTCGGCCTGAAGCTCACCAGCGGCATCAACCTGACCGAGGCCTGGTACTGGGACACCGACGAGCGCTCGCGCAAGTGGTCGGCCCGCTTCTTCGACAAGATGAAGAAGATGCCCACCAGCATGCAGGCCGCCAGCTACTCGGCCGCGCTGCAGTACCTGAAGGCCGTGGGCGCCGCCGGCACCGACAGCTCCGACCCGGTGATGACGCAGCTGCGCACGCTGAAGATCGACGACATGTACACGTCCAACGGCCACATCCGCGGCGACGGCCGCATGGTGCACGACCTGCAGCTCATGGAGATCAAGAGCCCGGCCGACTCCAGGCGCCCGTGGGACTACTACAAGCCGGTGCAGCGCATACCGGGCGAGCAGGCCTTCGCATCGAAGGCGGAATCGAAGTGCAAGAACTGGAGTTGAGGCGGCCGGACCCTGCCCACCCACCCTTTCCAACCACAGGAGACAAAAGACCATGACAGCCAACCCCCGTGCCATCCCTCCCACCGTCGCACCGTCCGAAAAGGTGAAGGCCGCCATCGCGGCCGCGAAGGAGCTGCCGCTGCTCGATGTCGGCCCCTACCTGGCCGGCGAGCCCGGCGCGCTGGAACAACTGGCCGCCGACGTGAAGCTGATCCAGGAGAACCTGGGCTTCTTCGCCATCGTGAACCACGGCATCCCGCAGTCGCTCATCGACGAGTCGTTCGCGCAGACCGCCAAGCTGTTCGAGCTGTCGATGGAAGAGAAACTGCGTCACCGCGTCGGCTACCACCACCAGGGCTACCTGCCGCCGAAGTCGTCGATCCTGAAGTCGACCGCCATCATGGAAAAGATCGCGGTCAACACCAAGAAGGACACCAACGCCGCCTGGCTCTTCATGCGCAACCGCGACGCCGACGACCCCAAGGTGCGCGCCAACGTGCGCCACCGCGGACTGAACCAGTGGCCCGAGAGCCTGCCGGCCTTCAAGGCCGCGCTGCATGCCTACCAGAGCGCGATGGAAAAGCTCTCGCTGAAGCTGCTGCCCATCTACGCGCGTGCGCTCGGCCTGCGCGCCGAGCACTTCGATCCGATGTTCAAGGCGCCCGAGTACTACCAGCGCTGCGCCTACTACCACCCCGAGGAGCACATGGACGAAGGCCAGTACGCGCTGGCGCCGCACTCCGACGGCAGCTTCCTCACGCTGCTGCCGATGACGCCGGTGCCGGGCCTGCAGGTGATGACGCCGGCCAAGGAATGGCTCAAGGTGAGCTACGTGAAGGATGCGCTCATCGTCAACACCGGGCAGGTGCTCAACCGCCTGTCGAATGACCACTTCATTGCCACGCCGCACCGCGTGGTCAACCCGCCGATGAAGCGTTATGCGCTGACCTTCTTCTTCTACCCGGACGACGACGCCAGCGTGGCGCCCATTCCCGAGTGCATCGCACCCGGCGAGCAGGCGCGCTACGACACGCGCTCGTTCTACGACTTCTTCGTGCCCTACCTGGACGACCTGTACCACTACAACGACCCCAACTTCATGAAGGAGGTCGAGCCCGCCGGCGTGACCGCGCAGGCCTGAGATGAAACGCCAGATGTTGATCGACGGCCGCTGGGTCGATGCGCGCGCGGGCGAGACCCTGGCGGTGCTCGACCCGTGCAGCGCGCAGCCCTTCGGCACCCTCGCCCGCGGGCGGGCCGAGGACGTGGACCTGGCGGTGGCCGCCGCGCGCCGCGCGCTCGACGGCGCCTGGGGCCGCATGACGGCCACCGAGCGCGGGCGCATCCTGCAGCGCCTGGCGCAGCTCATCCTGGCCAACGGCGAGGCGCTGGCGCAACTGGAGGCGCGCGACACCGGCAAGCCGATGGCCGTGGCGCGCGCCGACGCGGCGGCGGTGGCGCGTTACTTCGAGTTCTACGGCGGCGCGGCCGACAAGGTGCACGGCCAGACCATTCCGTACCTGAACGGCTACAACGTGAGCGTGGTGCGCATTCCGCACGGCGTGACGGCGCACATCATTCCGTGGAACTACCCGGCGCAGATGATGGGCCGCACGCTGGCGCCCGCACTGGCGATGGGCAACGCGGCGGTGGTCAAGCCGTCGGAGGACGCGTGCCTGAGCGCCCTCAAGCTTGCCGAGCTGGCGATGGAGGCCGGCCTGCCGCCGGGCGCGCTGAACATCGTCACCGGCCTGGGCACCGAGGCCGGCGCCGCGCTCACGGCGCACCCGGGCATCGACTTCGCGACCTTCACCGGCTCGCCCGAGGTCGGCATGCAGGTGCAGCAGGCCACCGCGCGCCACCACGTGCCCTGCGTGCTGGAGCTGGGCGGCAAGTCGCCGCAGATCGTGTTCGACGACGCCGACCTGGCCAAGGCCGCGCCCGTCATCGTGCGCGCCATCGTGCAGAACGCCGGCCAGACCTGTTCGGCGGGCAGCCGGCTGCTGGTGCACAAGGGCATCTACGACCGCTTCGTCGACACCATCGCGACGCACTTCGCGGCGCTGAAGGTCGGCACCCCGGAGCAGGACCTGGACTGCGGGCCGATGATCAACGCGCGGCACCAGGCGCGCGTGCAGGCCATCGTGCGCGAGGCGGTGGCCGAAGGCGTGCCGCGCCTGGCCGAAGGCCGGCTCGCGGACGGCCTGTCGCCCGAAGGCTTCTTCGTCGCGCCCGTGCTCTTCGGCCCGGTGCCGCGCACGCACCGGCTGGCGAGCCAGGAGATCTTCGGCCCCGTGCTCGCGGCGATGCCCTTCGACGACGAGGACGACGCGGTGCAGCTGGCCAATGCCACCGAGTACGGCCTGGTGGCCGGCGTGTGGACCGAGAACGGCAACCGCCAGGCGCGCATGGCGCAGCGGCTGGCGAGCGGGCAGGTGTTCATCAACTGCTACGGTGCGGGAGGCGGTGTCGAGCTGCCCTTCGGCGGCGTGAAGAAGAGCGGCTACGGCCGCGAGAAGGGTCTGCTGGCGCTCGAGGAGATGAGCACCACCAAGACCGTCGTCCATCACTACGAATAAGGAAACCAACACCATGTCGATGCTGAACCAGAAGACGGCGATCGTCACCGGGGCGGGGAGCGGCTTCGGCGCCGCCATCGCCCGCGCGTACGTCGCGGCGGGCGCGAAGGTCGTGCTGGCCGATATCAACCTGGAGGCCGCGCAGGCGGTGGCCTCGGCGCTGGGCGACAACGCCATGCCCGTGGCCTGCGACGTGACGCGTTTCGAGCAGGTGCAGGCGCTGGTCGAACAGGCGAGGGCGCGTTTCGGCGGGCCCGACATCGTCATCAACAACGCGGGCACCACGCACCGCAACCAGTCGATGCTCGAGGTCGACGAGGCCACCTTCGACCGCGTGTTCTCGGTGAACGTGAAGTCGATCTATCACATGGCCCGCGCCGTCGTGCCGGTGATGAAGGCGAACGGGGGCGGCGTGATCCTCAACGTCGGCTCGGTCGGCGCCATCCGGCCGCGGCCCGGCCTCACCTGGTACAACAGCTCGAAGGGCGCGGTGCGGGTCATGACGAAGTCGATGGCGGTCGAGCTCGCGCCCGACGGCATCCGCGTGAACCTCATCGCGCCGGTGATGGCCGCCACGGGCCTGCTGCAGGACTTCATGGGCGTGGCCGACACGGCCGACAACCGCGCGCGCTTCGTCTCGACGATTCCGCTGGGGCGCATGTGCGATCCGGAAGACGTGGCGAATGTCGCGGTGTTCCTGGGCAGCCCGCAGGCGCGCTTCCTGACGGGGGTGGAGATGCCGGTGGACGGCGGACGGTCGATCTGAGCGTGCTGCTGTCTCAGTACGTCACGGTCACCGTGATCGTGCTGCTGTAGGGACCCGGTGCCACGTACTGGCCGGCCGGAATGCGGCCGTAGACGGTGTGGGGGCGTGGCGTGGTGGTGCCGCCGATGGCCGCTACCGCGCTGTAGCTGTCGCTGACGCTGTTGAGGCCCCAGACGGTGCTGCGCGCGTTGGTGGTGTAGAGGTTGTAGCCCAGCGGCGTGGCACCGACCGGGCCCACCATCTGCCGGCTGGTGATGTTGCCGGCCGAGCCCGCGTCCAGGCTGATCGTGAACGACAGCGTCACCAGGATGCCCACGCCCGTGACCGTGCCGGCGACGGTGACGGTCGAGGTGTTGTCCTTGGGCGTCGCGGCGGCGGGGTCGTAGTTGCCGAAGGCCAGCGTCGTCGCGCTGACGGTGGCGCTGCAGCCGAAAAGACCCACGCCCGTGCACCCGGCCAGCGACGCGCCCGGGGCCAGCAGCCCCGCCAGCGCCAACGCGGCGGTCAGCGCGGGGACGACGACACGGGTTCGCATCGGTAAGGTCCCATCGAAGGCAGTGCGCCGGCCGCGCGATCGGGCGCGCCGAGCGTGAAGCGGCAATGACCGTTCTTCCATCGCGCCTCGAAGCGCTCGTTCGGCTGCGGGTCGTCGACCGACACGAGGCCATGGAAGCCCGACAGCAGCGAGGTGCCGCGCGCCGACCGCATCACGTCGATGCCCGGTGGCAGCGGGCTGCCGTCGGGCAGCAGCACCGTGACGTTCGCCACCGTGTCGCGCGCGATGTCGAAGCTGGCCTGCGCCACGCCCTTGTAGCGCGGCACCACGCGCAGCACGTCGCTGCGCACCTGGGCCTCGATCGACAGGTCGCCGTTGTCGATGCTGATGTGGTTCGGCTCGTAGGCGCGCAGGCCCGAGACGACGGCGCGGCCTTCGCTGTCGGTGGTGGTCCAGGGCTGGTTCTCGCGGTAGACCTTCACGCCCGCGGCGCCGGGCACGGTCACGAGCGCGAAGGCGTCGTCCGACTGGCGCGTGGCAAAGCCCACGCCGCCCGCAAGACCCACGGCGCCGCTGGCGCGCAGGCGCACCGCGGTCTGGCCCTGCGCGCGCGCCGCTTCGGCTGCGAGCGTGCCGTAGCGACCGCGCCAATCGACGCCGGCCTCGCTGCGCGCGTTCTCGCCGTCGGCGGCGCGCAGCCGGTAGCCCCAACCTTCGTCGCTGGGCGGCTGCTGCACCCACTCGGCCACGGCCGAATGGCCGCCCGGTTTCTGCTGCTGCACCGAGAGCGTGGCGTGCCGGCGCTCGCCGAGCGAGAAGGTGAGGCTCACGCTCACCGAGGTGATGGACGGCTTGCCGTCCTGGCGCGTGCGGGCCACCGAGGTGCCGAGCCAGGCGTTGCCGCCGAGGCCGATCGACCAGCTGGCGGTGGTCACGCCGATGTGCTCGCCGGTGGTGTAGCGCAGCCGCGTGTGGCTCGCACCCAGCGTGCCGTAGCGGCCCAGCGAGCGGCCTGCGAAGAGTTGGGTCTGTGCGTCGGTGTGCACGGGGCTGTCGTGCCAGGCGATCTGCGTGAAGCCGCGGCTGGCCACCTGGCGGCTCACCGAGAAATTCCATTCGTCGCTGGTGCGCGTGTAGGCGGCGCGCCAGAGGCGGCCGCTGTCGCCGTCCCTGCTGCGGCTGGCGGCGCCGTGCAGTGAGAGTTCGCCGAGCGTGCCCCAGACCCAGGTCACGCCGGCGCCCGCGGTCTGGCTGCGCGCGCTGGCTTCGCCGCGTGTCTCGACGGTCACGCTGTCGTTCACGCCGTACCGCCACGTGCCGGCGACGAAGGGCGGGCCGTAGTCGAAGCTGCGCTCGCCGTAGCGCAGGCGCGTCCAGCCGGCGTCGAGCGAGTAGTCGGACAGGCCCGCGCGCAGCAGGTTGGAGCTCACGTAGTAGGGCGTGGTCACGGTGCGCTGCACGCCCAGCGCGTCGGTGACGGCAAAGCGCATCTCGCCCGCGCCGGTGAGCACGGGCACGTCGCTGAGCGCGAACGGGCCGGCGTCGACGCGGCGCTGGTAGCGCAGCGTGTCGTTCACATACACCTCCACCGCCGACGGCACGGCCGCACCGCCGCGCAGGCTGGGCATCGGGTAGCTGATGAAACCGGGCTGCAGCCCGAAGCGCGTGCCGAACTGCACGCCGCCGAAGCGAAAGGGCGTGGACCACGCAGAGGCCTGCGTGACCGAATCGCCCACCGTGAGGCGCGTGAGCCGCGCGGGGTCGTCGCGGCGGAAGTAGCTGTCCAGCCGCGTCGTGCCGCGCCCGCCGAACGCGGACTGCCCGGCGACGACGCTCGTGCCCACCAGGCCCCAGTCGGCCGACGCCGCCGCATCGAAGTAGCCCGAGGCGCGCGTGCCTTCGCGGTCGTGCTGCAAGGCCAGGTCGTAGTTGAGAAAAGCGCCGAAGGCCGAGGCCGACAGCGGCGGGCGGTCGCCGGTGTACGCCTGCATGGTGCCCAGCGTGAACGCTTCGGCGGGCACGCTGAGGTCCACGCTCTGCGCACCTTCGTCGAGCTGCAGCTGTGCGCCGGGCAGCGCGCGCAGGTCGTAGTAATCGGTGCCCTCGCGCCGCAGCGCCGCGGTGGCGGGCCGCACTAGGCGCCAGGCCGCGAAGTCGGATTCCGCCGCCAGCAGCTGCGCACCGCGCCGCAGCAGCGGGCGCGGCGCCGGCTGGGTCAGGCCGTTGATGCGCACGTCGAGGATCGCCGGCTGCACCTCGCCGCCCGCATCGGGGGCCCCCGTCTGTGCGCAGGCCACGCGCAAGCCCAGCCAGCCGCAGCAGACCCAGAGGCTAGCGTGGCGTGGCAGGCGCACGGGGCACGCGCACGGTGGCGCTGGACGACGCCTCGGGTGCATCGGTGGCGGCCTCGATCTGCAGGCGGGTGTCGGGGGGCAGGGCGGGCAGCTCGATGTCGATGCCGGCCGACTGACCGGCCAGCGCGTACTGCGACAGGCTCTTGCGCAGCAGCTCGGTGCCGTCCTCGCGGCGCACCACGAGCTGCGTGACCTGGATGTGCTCGCTGCCCTGGTTGTCGAACACCAGCTTGTAGTGTCCGCCGCGCTCGGCCTGCAGCGACCATTGCAGCGCGCGGCGCGGCTGCAGCGGCGGCACGAACACCGGCACGCCGATGCGCAGCAGCGTCTGCACCTTCGCGCCCTCGGCGCCGTCCGCCGGCAAGGCCTGGTCGCGCGGCAGCTGGCGAAGAAAGATGCGGTAGCTGCGCTCCGCGGCATCGGCCGGCACCTGCAGCCCGAGGCGCACGATCTGCCGCCCGCCCGGCGGCAGGCGGAAGATGGCCGGGTTGACCAGCACATCGCGCGTGGGTTCATAGGCATCGCGTCCGTCCTGCTGCGACCACGCCACCACCTCGGCCTGCACCGCGACCTCGGTGTCTTCGGCGTTGCCCATGGTGAGCGAGGCGACCGGGCGCTGCGGCGTGAGCACGATGCGCAGCGGCGCCACGCTGAGGCTGGCGGCGGCAGCGGGAAGGGGCGCCAGCAGCAGGCCCGCCCACAGGGCGGACCCCAGCAGGAAGGTGCGGCGCATGCCGTGCAGGCTGAGCGTCAAGCCGGTCAGTAGGTCAGCGTGACCGTGATCGTGTCGACGTAGTCGGTGGCCGGCGCCGCGGCGTACTGCCCTGTGGGAATCTGGCCGTAGATCGTCTGCGTCTGGGGCAACCCGCTGCCGGTGTAGCCGGTGCCCGAGACGCTGTTGTCCCAGTTGGTCAGGTGGCCGCTGTCCTTGAACAGGCCATAGTTCAGCGTGTTGTTGCCCGCGGCGGCCGAGGTGCTGGTCATCAGGCGGTTCGCCACCGTCCCGCCGCCTGCACTCAGGCCGAGCGAGTAGGCCGTGCCGAAGGTGCAGGTGACGTTGAGGCTGGTGGTGGCGGCCAGCGCGGTGGCCGCCGCCGGGTCGTACGGTCCGAACGCCAGCGTGGCCGGCGTGCTCATCAGGCAGGCCTTGAGCACCGTGGCCGTGACCTGGAAGGTCGTGGTCGCGGCGGCCGCCTGCGCGGACGGCGCCAATGTCAACAAGGCGCCGACGGGCAGCACGGCGCGGGCCAGGGTGCGAAGGACGGGGCGGAGCAGGTGGCGCATCGGATGGGACCTTTCATCGGTGGACTGGAAACCCAGGAACGACAGTGAAAATCCACCCACCGGTTTCGGTAGCGGGCGCTCCCTTTCTAACCAATCTCCCCCCGGTGGGACAGGGGGCATACATCCACTGTCCCAAAGCGGCTACAGATTTTTCTGATAACGGGAAAACCCACGAGTAATTTCGGCCTACAACCCCCGCGGACGCAGGCCGCATGCCAGCACGCGACGGGTCGGTTGTCTGCCGACGGGTGTGCGTGCGGTGTATAGAACCGTTTACATTTACGCCCTGGGAGGCGCCACCTGACGCCATTGCAACCTTGCCTGCGAGGTCTTCGATCCGTGATCGCCGAAATACATGCTGATGCCGCGCCTGCTGGCCTCGCCTCGGGGTTCACCATGGCCTTTCAGCCCATCGTGGACCTGGGCCGGCACGAGATCTATGCGCACGAGGCGCTGGTGCGCGGCCTGTCGGGCGAAGGCGCGGCCGAGGTGCTGGGGCGCGTCGATCCGGTCGACCGTTTCGCCTTCCACGAAGCCTGCCGCGTCAAGGCCATCGAGATCGCCTCGGGCCTGGGCATGAAGTCGCGCCTGAGCCTCAACGTCATGCCCAACGACGTCGCGGGGCAGGCCGAGTGCTTCCGCACCGCCATGGCTGCCGCCAAGCGCTGCAAGTTTCCGGTGCGCCAGCTGATGTTCGAGATCACCGAGGGCGAGCGTGTGCGCGACCTGCACGGCCTGGCCGACACCTTCCGTGCCTTCAAGCGCCACGGCTTCACCTCGGCCATCGACGATTTCGGCGCGGCCTACGCCGGCTTCGAGCTGCTGGCCGCGTTCCAGCCCGACGTGGTGAAGATCGACCTGAGCCTGATCCGCGGCATCCATGCCGACCCGGTGCGGCTCACCATCGTGCGGGGCTTCGTCGCGACCTGCGACGAGCTGCAGATCCGCGTGATCGCCGAAGGCGTGGAGGCGGCCGAAGAGGTGCGCGCCTTGCGCGAGATCGGCGTGGAACTGTTTCAGGGCTACCTGTTTGCGCGGCCGGCCATCGCCACGCTGCCGGCGGTGGCGTGGGACGCCGCCGCCTGAGCCTTTTCCCGCGTCAGACGTTGCTGGTCGCGCGCACTTCCTCGAGCGTGGTCCGGCCGGCCAGCACTTTTTCGATGCCGTCCTGACGCAGCGTGCGCATGCCCTCGCGCATCGCGGCGTCCTGCAGCTCCTCGGCGCGCGCGCCGCCCTGCACCAGCCGGCGCAGGCCCTTCGACATCACCATGAGTTCATGGATGCCCAAGCGGCCCTTGAAGCCGGTGTCGTTGCAGTGCTTGCAGCCGGTGCTCGTGTAGGTCTGGATGTGCCCGTCGCGCCCGTAGCGCTGCAGCCACTCGGCGCGCACGGCGTCGCGCGCGGCCGGCGTGTCCTGCGCGCCGAAGGCGTGCATGTAGTCGGCCAGCAGCTCCTCGACCGCCTCGCTGGTCGCCGGGCGGCTTTGCACGCACTGCGGGCACAGGCAGCGCACCAGCCGCTGCGCCAGCACCGCCAGCAGCGAGTCGGCGAAGTTGAACGGGTCCATGCCCATGTCGAGCAGGCGCGTCACGGTTTCGGGCGCGCTGTTGGTGTGCAGCGTCGACAGCACGAGGTGGCCGGTGAGGGAGGCCTCGATGGCAGTCTTCGCGGTCTCGGCGTCGCGGATTTCGCCGACCATGATCACGTCGGGGTCGGCGCGCACGAAGGCGCGCAACGCCTTGGCAAAGGTCCAGTCGATGCGCGGGTTGACCTGCACCTGGCGCAGGCCCGGCTGCGTGATCTCGATGGGGTCCTCGGCGGTCCAGATCTTGCGCTCGGGCGTGTTGATGCGCATGAGCGCCGAGTGCAAGGTGGTGGTCTTGCCCGAGCCCGTGGGGCCCACGCACAGCACCATGCCGTAGGGCCGGTCGACCGCCTGCGAGAGCTGCGCCAGGTTGCGCTCGGACAGGCCCAGCGCATCGAGCGCAATGGGCTTGGCCGAGGCCAGGATGCGCATCACCACGTCTTCTAGGCCGTTGTTGGTCGGGATGGTGGCCACGCGCAGCTCGATGCGGTGCTGCGGCGAGTACTTCGAGAAGTTGATCTTGCCGTCCTGCGGCTTGCGCTTTTCGCTGATGTCCAGGTCGCACATGATCTTCACGCGCGCGACCACCGCGTTGCGGTAGCTGGGCGGCAGCTCCAGGTAGGTGTAGAGCCGGCCGTCGCGACGAAAACGGATGCGCGTTTTTTCCTGCCCCGGGTCGCTCTCGATGTGGATGTCGGAGGCACCCTCGCGGTGCGCCTCCAGGATCATGCTGTTGATCATGCGCACCAGCGAGTTGTCCGACTGCTCGACGGGCGCCTCGCCGGCGGCGGGCGCGGCGGTCGACTCTTCCTTCTCGAGCGTCTTCAGCAGCGTGCTGGTGCCCGTCATGTCGAATTCGAGCGGGCGCATCGGGTCGTTCATGTCGATCACCGGCCGGTCGGCCGCCACCTGGCCGACCTTCTCGTAGGCCTTGTGCAGCACGCCGTCCAGGTCCAGGCACTGGCCCAGCACGGGAATGATCTTCGTCTGCGCAATGAACTCCACCTCGTCGATCACCGCGTGCCGGTTGACCGGGTCGTCGAGCGCCACCACCAGGCGCCCACCGTGCAGCATGAGCGGCATCACCTGCAGGCGCCGCGCGGCCTCGTGGCCCACCTTGCGCAGCGCGTCGGCCGCGGCCGGGAACACATGCAGGTTCACCAGCGGGTAGCCCATCTTGCGCACCAGCGCGGTCTGCAGCTGGCCGCGGCTCACGACGCCCATGCGCACCAGCGTCTCGCCCAGCGGCACCGTGGGCTCGCGCTGCTGCTGCTGGAGTGCCGCGTCGAGTTGCGCCTGCGTGATCATGCCCAGCGACATCAGCGCCTGGCCGATGCGCGCGATCGGCATGCGGCTTTGCAGGTCGAGCTCCTGCACGAGCTGTTCGGGCATGACGACTTCGGTGGCTGCCATGGATGGGTCTCCTGGTGGGGGTGAGGGGGCGCGGCGGGTGTGCCGACGCTAACGGTAAAACGCGAAACGGTTGCGGCCCTGCGACTTGGCCGCGTAGAGCGCCGTGTCCGCCCGCGCGAGCAGTTCGCCGGCGCCGACGCTGGCATCGACCGTCTCGACGAACACGATGCCGATGCTGGTCGTGACGTCCAGCCGCCGGCCTTCCACGGGGAATGCCGGCGCCGCGATCTGCGAGACGATCTTGTGCGCCACGCCCGCCACCGCGTCCTGCGAGTGCACGTTCTCCAGCACGATCACGAACTCGTCGCCGGCCAGGCGCACCACGGTGTCGGTCTCGCGCACGCTGGCGCGCAGGCGGCGCGCATATTCGGCCAGCACGCCGTCGCCGGTGGAGTGGCCGAGGGTGTCGTTGATGGCCTTGAAGTGGTCGATGTCCAGGAACATCAGCGCCATGCCGCCTTCGGCGCGGCGCACGCGCGACATCGCCGCGGGCAACTGCTCGTTGAAGGCCAGCCGGTTCGGCAGGCCGGTCAGCACGTCCATGCGCGCCAGCTCGATGAGCTTGCGCTCGGCCTCCTTCAGCGCCGTGACGTTGAAGGTCATGAGGTAGAAGCCCGGCACCCGGCCTGCCAGGTCCTTGTCGGGGATCAGGTTGACCTGGAAGTGCGCCTCGCGGTCGTTCACCGGCACCTGCACCGCGTACTGCGTGGCCTTGCCGGCGAGCACCGTGGGCAGGTGGGGCGTGTGTTGCATGTACACCGTCTCGCCCACGGCCGAGCGCAGCGTCACGCCCTCGAGCGGCGCGCGGTCGTCCAGGCCCGCCATGCGCCGCGCGCGGCTGTTGCCGTACAGGCAGTTCTCGTCGCGGTCGAAGTAGGCCACCAGCGCCGGGATGTTGTCGGTCACGTCGCGCAGGCGCTTTTCCTGCTGCGTGAGGGCGCGGCGGATGTTCACTTCGTCGGTGATGTCGAAGGTCATCGCGAACACGCCGTGCACCATACCCTCGGCGTCCTGGTCGGGGATGTAGTGGGCCTTGAAGGTGCGGTCGCCGATGCCCAGCGCGACATCGCCGGCCTTCTCGATGATGACCGTCTCGCCCGCCAGCGCGCGCTCCATGTAGGGCCGCACCACCGCGAAATCGGCCTCGCCCCGCACCGCTGGCATCCACCGGCCGACCAGCGGGTCGCCGCGGTGCAGCGTGCGCACCTTGGCGTTGACGAAGGTGTAGTGCAGCGTGGCGTCGACGTGCGAGACCAGCGCGGGAATGTTGTCGGCGATGGTGCGGATCTGCGCCTCGCTGTGCGCCAGCTCGAGCTCGATGCGCTTGCGCTGCGTGATGTCGAAGGTCATCGCGTAGTAGCCGCACACCTGCCCCTGCGCGTCGAGCTCGGGGATGAGGTCGGTCTGGAAGAAGTGCTCTTCCTCGTCGCGGTGCGCGGCGCCGCGCCGCTCGAAGGACACGGCCTCGCCGGACAGCACGCGGCGCAGGCTGTTCTCCAGCGTCGGGTCGTCGTGCAGGCCGCTCATGCTCTGCACGGGCTGGCCCACCAGTTCTTCGGCGCTGTAGCCGAGCTCCTCGCACAGCCGCGCATTCACGAAGGTGTAGCGGCCCTGCGCATCGGCGTGCGAGATCATGGCCGGCAGGTTGTCGGTGATGTCGCGCAGGAACTTCTCGCTGGCCTGGTGCTGCTGCATGAGCCGGTCGAAGGTGCGCGAGAGGTCGCCGATCTCGTCGTCCGGGTAGGTGCGCGCCACGGCCGCCTGCGTGGGCGCCGCGTGGGCGTCGAGCATGTGGCGGTGCAGCCCGGTGAGCGGGCGCAGCTGCTGGCGCACCACGGCCAGCGCGAGCGCGCCGGCCAGCACCGCCAGCACGATGGCGCCGATCCACGCGCTGCGCTCGATGGCGTCGATGCGGGCAAAGGCCTCGTGGCGCGGGTACATCGAGCCCATGATCCAGTCGGTCTGGCGGATGCGCTTGAAGGCGTACAGGCCGGGCACGCCCGCATGGTTGACGCCTTCGATGGTGCCTTCGAAGCCGCCGATCGCGCGGTCGAGGTCGGGCGCGTCGTCGGCCATGGCCATGTTGGCCTGCTTGAGCACGCGGTCGGCCAGCGGGTGGTCGATCACGACGCCGTCGGCGGTGGTGATGAACACGTAGCCCGTCTGGCCGAAGCGCACGTCGGCCAGCTCGCCCAGGATGTTGCGCTCCTTCAGGTTGATGGAGCCGGAGATCACGAACAGCACCCGGCCGGCCGCATCGAGCACGGGCTCGGTGATGGCGACCTGCGCCAGGCCGTTGAGCCGGTTGCGGTAGGGCTGCGAGATCAGGCCGGTGCGCGCGGCGACCGTGTCCTTGAAGTACGCGCGGTCCTTCACGTTCACCTTGCCGATCTGCTGCGCGCCGTTCAGGTTGGCGACCAGCTCGCCGTCCGTGTCGAGGAAGGCGACGTTGTCGAACGCCGCCCGCAGGGACTGGTGCTTTTCGAGAAAGGGCTGCAGCGGCGCGGCGCTTGTGATGCCGTGCGAGCTCACGCTTTCGGCGACCGTCTTCAGCAGGATGCGCCGGCTCGCGAACTTCTGCTCCACCGCGCTCGCGATGGCCGACAGCCGCGCGAACTCCTCGTTGGCGATCGAGGCCTGCATGCGGTTCTTGACCAGGTGCAGCGCCACCGTGGCGATGATGAAGGTGGTGGCCAGCACGACGGCCGCAACGCCGACGCTGAGGCGCGTGTTCAGGCTGATGCGGCGTTTCGCGGTCGCGAAGAGTTTCATGGGCGTCGTGCGGGCGGTGCAGCGAAGCGGCGGGGACCACCGGCCGGGCCGGCCAGGGGGCACGGCACACACCCTTCGCGCGTTGCGCAGCTAGTGTGTCAGAAAGTGCGAGAAATGCGCGCCATTCCGGTGCATCTCGCGGGGCCGAGCGGCGCCGGCGTTGTCCCGCGCACGACGGGTGAAGTCGATCGTATTACTCGACCATGCGCGGCGGCGGCTCCGAACGCGCGGCCGCGGGCGAGCGGGCCGGCGCGATGAGCACCATCGCGCCGTCCTGCCCGCGCCGCACGCGCAGGCGGGTGCCGTCGAGCAGGCGGTCCAGCGCCGCGTCGGTGGCGAGCTTTCCCCTGATGCCCCGGGTCGAGAGATCCTTGACGTCTTCCATCTTGTAGATGAGCTGCACGCCCGACTGGGCGATGTAGGCGTCGAGCGCGGGCCGCAGCTCGCCGCTCTTCACATCGAACTCCCGCGCGTGGGCGAAGGCCAGCCCCGTCGCCAGCAGGCTGGCGGCGGCGATGAGGGCGAGGCGGGGGCGTCTGATGAAGAGGGCAAGGAGGGTGGGGGGCTGCCTCCGGATTCGAATCATGTCGGTCTGTGTTTCCGCGAATTGGTTTTTCTTCTGCCCCCGGTGAGACGAGTTCGCGGGCACTTTCCGGTAACGGGGCAAGGGGGAAAAGCCCTTGGACCGTGCCTTCTAGAATTTGGGGAGCCACCGCCGGGCACGGAAATTGGAAGAAATTTCGCCGGCGGGCCTTCGCGCGTTACCGGAAATCTTCGGGCCGTTCGTCTCACTGTCTGTCGCCAATCCCGGCGGCCTGCCGTTCTCCTTTCGGCCCTTCAATTTCCAGGAGCGCTTTGTGGTTCTCAGTGACTTGGACGCCTGGTTCGTCAGCGAGGTGCTGCCGATGGAAGCCGCGCTCACGCGTTTCCTTCGCCGCAACTGGCGCGACGACGCCGAAGTGCCCGACCTGCGGCAGGACGTCTACGTGCGCATTTACGAGTCCGCCTCCAGATCCATGCCCGACCAGGTCAAGCCTTTCGTTTTTGCCACCGCGCGCAACCTGCTGATCGACCGCGCCCGGCGCGCGCAGATCGTTTCCATCGAGATCATTGCCGACCTCGACGCGCTCGATTTCTCCGCCGACGAGCTCACGCCCGAACGCCACGCCGCCGGCCGCGGCGAGCTGCGGCTGTTGCAGACGGCGCTCGACGCGCTGCCCTCCAAGTGCCGCCGCGTGGTCGAGATGCGCAAGATCGACGGGCTCTCGCAGCGCGAGGTCGCCACGCAGCTGGGCATCACCGAGGACACGGTCGAGCGCCAGGTCTCGCGCGGCGTGCGCGCCCTGGCCGACGCCTTGCTGTCGGGCGGCGTGCAGCTGGACACCAAGGCCTTCGGGCGAGCGCAGAACGAGCGGAGGCTCTCACCATGAGCGAAGCCCAGCGCATCGAATCGTTGGCCGCCGACTGGCTGGCCCGCCGCGACAGCGGCGACTGGACCGACACCGACCAGCAGCAGCTGGACGCCTGGATCGCCGCCTCCATCGCCCACCGCGTGGCCTGGCTGCGGCTGTCCAGCGCGTGGGAGCGCGGCGACCGGCTGGGCGCGCTGCGCACGCCGGCGATTCCTATTCCTCTCCCCACGCCGGCTCCGGCACTCGCACCGCAGGCCGCACGGCCGGCGCCACGCCTGTCGCGCTTCTCGCTGCAACGCATCGCCGCCGGCGTGCTCGTGGCCGCCGCGGGCACCGCCTGGCTCGGCTGGCAGTACACGCAGGAAGAGCGCGGCCAGCACTACGCCACGGCCGTGGGCGCGCGCCAGTCGGTGGCGTTGTCCGACGGTTCGAAGCTCACGCTGAACACCGCCACGCAGGTGCGCACGGCCGTGAACGACAGCGGGCGCAAGGTGTGGCTCGACGCGGGCGAGGCCTACTTCGACATCGCGCACGACAAGGCGCACCCCTTCGTCGTCATTGCCGGCGACCGCCGCATCACCGTGCTGGGCACGCGCTTCCTCGTGCGGCGCCAGGGCGACCAGGTGAACGTGACGGTGGAAGAAGGGCGCGTGCAGATTGCCGCGGCCAAGCCCGATGCCCGAAGCACCGAGCCCACCGTGCTTACGCGCAACCAGGCCGCGGTCACGCATGCCGACAACGTGCTCGTGATGTCGAAGGCGCCCAAGCAGGTCGACGACGAACTGAGCTGGCGCGAAGGCAAGCTCGTGTTCGACCAGACCACGCTGGGCGACGCGGCCGCGCAGTTCAACCGCTACAACCTGCGCAAGCTCGTGATCGCCGACCCGGTCATCGCGCAGGTGCGCATCGGCGGCAGCTTCGATGCGAACAACATGAGCGGCTTCGTGGGGCTTCTCAAGCAGGGCTTCGGGCTTGCTGCGCACGAGAGCGGCAACGAAATAAGAATTTCGAATCCGTAAATTACCGGAATGTGACGGGGCATTCGTCTCAGTGGGTACCCAAACAAATAACCACGCTGGAGACACACACAATGAATCGCACCGCGCCCCGCCCCGGCCTGCCGTCCTTGAAGAAGAGAACCTATTGGGCAGGGCTTCGGCCCTGGGTCATCGGCGGTGCGTGGGCGCTGGCCAGCGGCATGGCCGCGCATGCGCAGACACAGGCTCCGGCGCAAGGCTTCGATGTGAGCGGTGGCGATCTCAAGACCGCGCTCGACGCCTACATCGCGCAAGGCGGCGTGCAGCTGCTCTACAAGGTCGACGACGTGAAGGGCGTGGCCACGCGCGGCGTGAAGGGCGCGCTGTCGCCGCAGGACGCGCTGGCACGGCTGCTCGAAGGCACGCCGCTGCGCACGCGCCGCGGTGACGACGGCGCCATCGTGATCTACACGGCTGCTGCCGCCAAGCCGCAGGCCGACGAGACGCCGCAGTCGCTCGACAGCGTCACCGTCACCGCCACGCGCCGCCGCGAGCCGGTGCGCGAGATCCCGATGCAGGTCAACGTGATGAAGGCCCAGGCGCTGGAGCGCGCGGGCGCCAAGAACCTGGCCGACTACGTGGCCGAGCAGCCGGGCGTGAACCTCACCAGCAGCGGCAGCGTGGGCGGCACGCTCACCATGCGCGGGCTGACCACCGGCCCGGTGCAGGGCATCGCGACCGTGGGCGTGTACGTGGACGACGTGGCCACCGGCCTGAGCTCGGCCGGCGCGAGCGGTGGCAACACGCCGCTGGACATGGGCATGCTCGACCTGAGCCACATCGAGGTGCTGCGCGGCCCGCAGGGCACGCTGTACGGCGCCGGTGCCATGAGCGGCGTGCTCAAGTACGTGACCAACCAGCCCGACACCATGGAGTTCGCGGGCTCGGTGAGGCTGGGCACCTCGTGGACGCAGGGCGGCGGTCCGGGCTTCACGACCGGCGCGGTGCTCAACGTGCCGCTCAAGGAAGACGTGGCGGCCGTGCGCTTCGCCGCCTTCACCGACCAGTTCGGCGGCAGCTACGACGCCACGGGCCTGGCGCGCGGGCGCAACATCGACCGCGGCCACACCGACGGCGGCCGGGTCTCGCTGCTGCTCACGCCCACGCGCGAACTCACGGTGCGCCTCACGGGCACCGTGCAGGACGTGCATCGCAAGGGCCTGGGCTTCGAGGACATGGACCAGCGCACGCTGCGCCCCTGGACGCGGGAGCGCACGCGCCAGCTGTCGGCCAACGAGTCGTACAGCAACCTCACGCAGCTGTTCGGACTGGACGTGGAATACGACTTCGGCTGGGCCCGCCTGAACTCGATCACCTCCGCGCAGGACGTGAAGATCAACAACGTCGTCGACGTCACCGGCCGCTACGGGCCGCTGCTGAGCGCGCTGCGCGTGCCGGTGGCCTCGGTGCCGGTGAACAGCGCCGTGGAGCAGCACCGCGTCAGCCAGGAGTTCCGCCTGACCTCGCGCTCGGGCACCACCATCGAGTGGCTGGCGGGCCTGTACCTGAACCGCGAACGCGGCAGCAACAACGGCGTCATGGACGCCAACCTGATCGGGGGCCGCAGCCTCGGCCTGCTGACCTCGACGCAGTCCTCGCGCTACCGCGAGGAGGCGGCCTACGGCGACGTCACCTGGAACGTGACGCCCAAGTTCTCGCTCACCGGCGGCGTGCGCCTGGCGCGCAACAACCAGAAGTACGCCAGCCGCCAGACCGGCCAGCTCGTCGGGTCGGTCGCCGCCAGTGCCGCCGGCACCTCGTCGGAAAGCCCGACCACCTACCTGGCCGCCGCCAAGTACACGCTGTCGGAGACGAGCACCATGTACTTCCGCGCGGCCAGCGGCTACCGCCCCGGCGGTCCCAACGTGCTCAAGGCCGACACCGACCGCAACGTGGTGCAGCCGATGTACAACTCCGACTCGCTGTGGAGCTACGAGCTGGGCTACAAGGCCGACCTGCTGGACCGCACGCTGTCGCTGGAGGCGGCGCTGTACGACATCGAGTGGACCGGCGTGCAGCAGCCCACGCGCAGCGGCGCCTTCGTGTTCGTCACCAACGCGGGCGCGGCCCGCATCAAGGGCAGCGAGCTCACGCTCAACTGGAAGCCCAGCAAGGAATGGCGCTTCACCGCCAACGCCGCGGCCGTCGATGCGCGCCTGACCGAGGATGCCAAGGGCCTGGGCGCCAAGGCCGGCGCGCGCCTGCCGCACACGCCGCGCTTTGCCGCCACCCTGGGCGTGACGCGCAACTTCAGCCTGGCCGATCACCCGGCCTACGTCGGCATCAGCGCGCGCTACACCGGCAAGCGCGATGCGGGCTACCGCGGCAGCACGGCCATTCCGAGCATCAACATGCCGGCCTACACGCTGGTCGACCTGCAGGCGGGCATCGACTTCAAGCGCTTCAGCGTCTCGGCCTACGTGCGCAACCTGACGAACAAGCGCGGCATCGTGTCGATCGAAACCGGACTCAACGCGAACCCGAACCTGGTGACCGCGGCGCTCGTGCCCGCGCGCACCATCGGCGTGAACGTCAACGTTCCGTTCTGACATGTCGGGCCTCCCACCGTTCGCGGCACCGATGCCGCTGGATGCGGCCGCCCCTGCGGCCCTGGAAACGACCCGCAAGGCGCCCACCAGCGCCTGGTATGCGCTGGCGGTGCTCATCATCGCGACGGTGCTGGGCTCGATCGACAAGGTCATCCTCACGCTGCTGACGGAGCCGATCCGCCAGACGCTGTCGCTCTCTGACACGCAGCTCGGGCTGCTGCAGGGCGCGGGCATCGTGCTGTTCACCGGCATCGCCACCTTGCCGCTGGGCTGGCTCAGCGACCGCTACGACCGGCGCGTGGTGCTCGCGGCCTGCGTGGTGCTGTGGAGCGCCGCCACCGCCATGCGCGGCACGGCCATGGACTACGGCGTGCTGTTCGTCGCCTCCGTCGGCCTGGGCGTGGGCGAGGCGGGCCTCACGCCCATCACCAACAGCATGATCCCCGACCTGTTCCCGCGGGCGCAGCGGGTGCTGGCGAATGCGGTGTTCGCGCTGTCGGCCATCTTCGGCAGTGCGCTGGGCGCGCTGCTGGGCGGCACCATCGTGCACCTCACGGACGACCTGCGGCCCTGGCTGCCCGTCGCGATGCAGCAGCTCGAAGCCTGGCGCCTGACCTTCTTCGTGCTGGCCAGCGCCGGCATTCCGGTGACGCTGCTGGTGCTGTCGATCCGGCGCACGCCGCGCGGCGGTGCACAGGAAGCCAAGGCCAAGCCGGGGGCACCGGCCACCGACGCACCGGGCGCCACGACCCTGCGCCAGCACCTGCGCCAGCACTGGCGCACCTTCGCGGGCCTGGTGGTCGGCGTGGGCCTGACCAGCGTGGGCCTGAGCTCGCTGGGCACCTGGCTGCCGATCCTCACGGCGCGCACCTACGGCGTCACGCCGGTGCAGATGGGGCAGGGCATGGGCCTGGCCTTCCTGTGCGGCACGGTGGCCGGCGGCCTGCTGGGCGTGCTGTCGATGCGCTACGTGCAGCCGCGCATGGGGCCGGCTGCGGCGCTGCGGCTGATCATGCTGGGCAACCTCTCGGCTGCACTGATGTCGACGCTGCTGCTGTTCACGAGCTCGGCCAACCACAACTTCGCGCTGCTGGGCCTCTTGGTGGTGCCGCTCATCGGCAGCGCGGTGCTGCTGCCCAACGTGCTGCAGGACGCGGCGCCGCCGCACCTGCGCGCCCGCACCATCGCCATGCTCACGCTGGCCAGCCTGCCCTTCGGCGTGGTGGGGCCGCTGGTGGTGGGCATGTTGTCGGACGCCCTCAAGTCGATGCCCAACGGGCTGGCGGTGTCCATCGTCGTGACCACGCTGGTCGGCGGCAGCCTGGGCGCCATGGTGCTGCGTGCCGCCGAAGGCCCGTTCGTGCGCCTGATGCGCGAGGCGAAGCCGAACTGAGCCTGCTGCGTCGAGATCCCGCTCCCCCTCTTTCATCGTTCGTTGTTCCTCCATGTCACAACCACACCCTTCAGCTCCTCTTCCTGACACCGCTTCCGCACTGGCCGCCATCGACGCGCTGGTGGCGCCCCTGAACCGCAGCGACGCGCCCGGCCTGGTGCTGGCCATCGCGCAGCATGGCCGCCTGCTGTACCGCCGCGCCGTCGGCATGGCCAGCCTGGAGATGGGCGTGGCGCTCACGCCGACCACGCGCATGCGCATCGCCTCCACCAGCAAGCACTTCACGGCCATGGCCGTGCTGCTGCTGGCCGAAGACGGCCTGCTCGACGTGGAAGACCCGGTGCAGAAGTACCTGCCCGAGCTGCCGCAACTGAGCGCCAACGGCCCCACGCTGCGCCACCTGCTCACGCACACCAGCGGCTGGCGCGGCCACGACGAGCTGTGGGCCATTGCGCACGGCCTCACGTTCACGCTGCCCGGCCCGGGCCTGCCGGCCATGGCGCGCCAGAGCGAGCTGAACTTCGAGCCCGGCACGCACATGGTCTACAGCAACGGCGGCTACTTCCTGCTGGCCAAGATCGTCGAGCGCGTGAGCGGCAAGAGCTTCAACGACTTCCTGAAGGCGCGCCTGTTCGGCCCGCTGGGCATGGCCGACACCTCGTCGGTGGTGACCGACCTCGACGTGGTCCCCGGCATGGCCGGCCTGTACATGCCCGCGCCCGGCGGCGGCTGGCGTCGCGGCCTGTACCCGTGCGAACTCGACGGCGGCGGCTCGCTGGTGTCGACGGCGGACGACATGCTGCGCTGGCTCGCCCACATGCACGGCAGCGAGAAGATCGTGGGCAGCGCGAAGAGCTGGGCCCTGCTGTCGGCGCCCACCACGCTGTCGTCGGGCTCCCAGGTGAACTACGGCTTCGGCCTCGCGCGCCACCCGTACCGCGGCGTCGAGATCGTGCACCATGCGGGCGCCGTGCTCGGCGCGCAGTCGCAGATGATCAGCGTGCCCAGCCACGGGCTGGACATCATCGCCATGGTGAACGGCGCGCCCGTGTCGCCGTCGGCGTTGGCCCTCAAGGTGATCGAGCTGCTGCTGGGCGACGCGCTCGCGCCGCCCGAGGTGCGCCCGCTGGCCAGCGCCTTCCCCGCGCTGCCCGGCCAGCGCTACCACGCACCCTCCACCGGCGGCTTGCTGGGCTTTGCGGACGTGGCCGGCAAGCTGGCGCTGTCGTGGCAGGCCGGCGAGGCCAGGCCCCTGAACCAGGGCGACGGCACGCTGTGGCTGGGCCTGCAGGACCTGCCGACGAACGACCTCGTGATCGACACCGCCGACATCGACCCGCAACGCGCACCCGATGCCTTCGTGCTGCACGAAGGCGGCCAGCCGCGCCGCTTCGAGCGCCTGCCCGAGACCGCGCCCGATGCCGCCTCGCTCGCCGACGAACTGTGCGGCGACTACATCAGCCCCGACCTCGACGCCACCGCGCGGATGGTGCTGGTGGACGGCAGGTTGCAGCTCACGGTGCAGGGGCGCCACGGCCAGCACGTGTGCGTGCTGACGCCGCTGTCGGCCGACGTGGCCACGCTCGCCTCGGTCGACCCGGTGCTGGCCCAGCTGGGCAAATCGGTGCTCACCGTGGAGCGCCAGGGCGGCCGGGTCGTGGGACTGCGGTTCGCCACGACGCGCTCGCGAAACATTCACCTTGCCCGCCAGGAGCCCCGCGCATGAAGTTCTTCACCACCCTGTTCGCCACCGAAACCAACACCTTCGTCTCGGCCCCCACCGGCCTGGGCAGCTACGAGGAATACGGCATCTTCCGCGGCGACGCCAGCACGCGCGACGCCACCGGCTACGGCCTGTACGCGGTGGAAGTGCGCCGGCAGCTGGCCGCGGAAGGCCATGAAACCGTCGAGAGCCTGCTGGCCTTTGCGCAGCCGCTGGGGCGCACCGTGCGCAGCGTGTACGAGCGCCTGCGCGACGAGATCCTGGACGACCTGCGCAAGGCCGGCCCGGTCGACGGCGTGATCCTCGTGCTGCACGGCGCGATGGTGGCCGACGGCTACGACGACTGCGAAGGCGACGTGATCTCGCGCGTGCGCGAGATCGTCGGGCCGAACGTGCCCATCGGCGTCTCGCTCGACCTGCACTGCCACTTCACGCAGAAGATGCTGAACACGGCGGACGCGATCATTTGCTACAAGGAATATCCGCACACCGACGCGTTCGAGCGCCTGACCGAGCTGATCCGCATCGTGGTCGACACCGCGCAGGGCCGCGTGAAGCCCGTGACGGCCGTGCACGACTGCCGCATGGTCGGCAAGTGGCACACCACGCGCGAGCCGATGGCCGGCTTCGTGCGCCGCATGCAGGACGCCGAAAAGCTGCCGGGCGTGCTCTCGGTGTCGCTGGGCCATGGCTTCCCTTGGGCCGACGTGCCCGAGTCGGGCGCCAAGCTGTGGGTGGTGACGGACAACGACCCCGCGCTCGCCGCCAAGCTCGCCGAAGAACTCGGCCGCGGCTTCTGGGACCTGCGCCACGAGACCGGCGTGCCCTCGCTCTCGATCGAGGAGACGCTCGCCAAGGCCATGGCCGTGCAGGGCGGCCCCGTGGTCATCGCCGACACCGCCGACAACCCCGGCGGCGGCGCCACCAGCGACAGCACCTTCATGCTGCGCGCCGTGGTCGAGCGCGGCATCGGCGACGTGGCCTTCGGTGGCGTGTGGGACCTGGGGGCGGTGCAGCTGTGCCGCGACGCGGGCGTGGGCGCGAGCTTCGAGCTGCGCCTGGGCGGCAAGTGCGGCCCGGCCTCGGGCGACCCGATCGACCTGCACGTGACCGTGATGAACGTGGTGGAGGCGCACTCGCAGGGCGGCCTGTCGGGCGTGCGCACGCCCATGGGCCCTTGCGTGTGGGTGCAGGCGGCCGACGGCGTGGACATCGTGCTCATCAGCAAGCGCAACCAGGTCATCGGCGCCGACCTCTTCACGGGCCTGGGCATCGACCTGGCGGCCAAGAAGCTGGTCATCGTGAAGTCGGCGCAGCACTTCCACGCGGAGTTCGGGCCCCTGGCCAAGTCGGTGCTGTACGTGTCGACGCCGGCCTCGCTGAGCACCGACTTCGCCAACCTGCCGTACCGCGTGCGCGACCTGGACTACTGGCCGCGCGTGGAACAGCCCGGGCGTCCGTACCACATGGCCGCACCCGGCGAGCTCTACACCATCGACGGCCGCGCCATGCACCTGCAGCGCAGCGGCCCCGTGCCGGCCAGCGCCGCACAGCCCACGCTCGTCATCGAGGCCGGCGGCGGCTGCGCCTCGCCGACCTACGCGCGCCTGCAGCAGGCGCTGGCGGCCAAGCACCCGGTGATCAGCTACGACCGCGCCGGCATGGGCTGGAGCGACGCCGACGACGCGCCCTTCGACGGCGAGCGCACCGCGCACCGCCTGCATGCGCTGCTCGAGGCCGCCGGCGTGACGGGCCCGATCGTGCTCGTCGGCCATTCGCTCGGCGGCCTGCTGAACCGGGTCTACGCAGGCCTGTACCCGCAGCAGGTCGCAGGCGTGGTGATGCTCGACGCCAGCCACCCCGACCAGTTCGCGATGTACGAGCACCCGCCCGAATCGCAGTTCGCGGCCGAGCGCGTCAAGCGCGCGGACTTCCAGGCCGGCGGCCCGCCGCCGCCGGAGCAGGCGCCCATCGAGGCCCTGTTCGCCGACATGCCGCAGGTGCTGCGCCAGATGAAGGCGACCTACACGCCCGAAGCGCTCGACACCATGGTGGCCGAGGTGCGCGGCCTGCCGCACGTCGCGCGCCAGGCTGCGGCCTCGCCCGACTTCGGCTCCCGTCCGCTGGCCGTGTTGTGGGCGAAGCAGCAGCCGCTGCCGGCAGGTGCCGACCCGGCCATTGCAGCGGTGCAGCAGCGCTGGCCCGAGTTCCAGGAAGCGCATGCGGCGCTGTCGACGCAACGCCGCCTGGCCTGCATCGAAGGGGCCGCGCACATGACGCTGGTGCTGCTGCCACCGCTCGTGCAGCGCGTGGCCGAGGAAATCGACGCCGTGATGGCGCAGATCGCGTCCGGAACCGGCCGATGACGCCCCTGGCCGAACTCACCACGCCCGCGCTGCTGCTCGACGTCGGCGTGCTCGAACGCAACTGCGAAGCGATGGCACAGCGCGCGGCGCGCCATGGCGTGGCGCTGCGTCCGCACCTGAAGACGGCCAAGTCGGCCGAAGTGGCGCGCCGCGCCACGCGCGGGCAGGCCGGCGGGCTCACGGTGTCGACCGTGGCCGAGGCCGCCTACTTCGCGCGCCACGGCTTCACCGACCTGACCTACGCGGTGGGCATCGACGCGAACAAGATCGAGGCGCTGCACGACATCCAGCGCACGCACGGCGCGCGCGTGACGCTGCTGGCCGATTCGGTCGAGGCGGTGCAGGCGGCCGGCGCCCGCGCGCGGGCGCTGGGCGCGAGCTTTCGCGTGCTGCTGGAGATCGACACGGGCGGCGGCCGCGGCGGCGTCGGCCCGCGCGACGACGGCCTGCTGTCGCTCGCGCGCGAGGTGCAGCGCAGCGAATCGCTGGCGCTGGCCGGCGTGCTCACGCATGCGGGCCACAGCTACCACGTGCAGGGCGGCACGGCGATCCGCGCCATTGCCGAGGCCGAGCGCGCCGGCGCCGTGCATGCGGCCGAGCGGCTGCGCGCGGTCGGCATCCCGGTCGAGGTGGTGAGCGTGGGCTCCACGCCCACGGCCGTGTGCGCGCAGTCGCTCGAGGGCGTCACCGAGATGCGCCCCGGCGTCTACACCTTCTTCGACCTGGACCAGGCGGCGCGCGGCATCTGCGGCGTGGACGAGATCGCGCTATCGGTGCTGGCCACGGTGATCGGTCACAACCCGCGCTCGCGCCGCGTGCTGATCGACGCCGGCGCGCTCGCGCTGTCCAAGGACCAATCGGCGGCCGAGTTCCGCGCCGGCCTGGGCTTCGGGCTGGTGTGCCGGGCCGACGGCACGGTGCCGCTGCCCGGCCTGTGCGTGGCTGAGCTGCACCAGGAGCACGGGCTGATCGCCTGCGAAGGCGACGACGACGCACAGGCCATGTTCCGCGCGCTGCCCCTGGGCGCCCGCGTGCGCGTGCTGCCGCACCACGCCTGCATGACGGCCGCGCCCTACGACCGCTACCACGTGGTGGACGGCGCGGGCAGCGGCGTGCAGGCGGTCTGGGACAAGGCGCACGGCTGGCAGGCCGGCGCCTGAAGCCAATCAATTTTTCTGGAGAAGACAACGATGACGAAGACATTCCTTGCACGGCTGACGGCCGTGGCCGCGCCCTTTGTTCTGGCCCTCGGCTTGGGCAGCGCGCCGCAACTCGCGGGCGCCCAGACGCCGGCCGCACCGCAGGCCGCGGCCAGTGCTGCTGCCGCCACGCCGGCGCCCGTGGCGGTGCCCGAGAAGCCTGCAGCCCCGGTCGCTGCGCCGGCCGCCACCGCCAAGGTCGACAATCCCTACGGCGTGGGCGCGCTCTGGTCGCAGAGCGATGCCGTGGCCAAGGCCGTGCTCGCCATCCTGGCGATCATGTCGATGGGCAGCTGGTACGTGATCGTCACCAAGCTGCTCGAGCAGATGCGCATGGGCCGCCAGGCGCGCGCGGTCGACAACGAGTTCTGGAACGCGGGCACCGTGCAGGCCGGCACCGCGCGGCTGGCCGAAGGCAGCCCGTTCCGCTTCATCGCCGACGCCGGCATGCAGGCCACGCAGAAGCACGACGGCCTGCGCGGCAAGGTCGACTTCGCCGACTTCGTCGACCTGTGCATCCACCGCGCCACCGAGCGCGTGCAGCGGCGCCTGGGCAACGGCATGTCGCTGCTGGCCACCGTGGGTTCCACCGCGCCCTTCGTCGGCCTGTTCGGCACCGTCTGGGGCATCTACCACGCGCTCACCGCCATCGGCGTGGCGGGGCAGGCGTCGATCGACAAGGTGGCCGGCCCGGTGGGCGAGGCGCTCATCATGACCGCCATCGGCCTGGCCGTGGCCGTGCCCGCGGTGCTGGGCTACAACTGGCTCCTGCGCCGCAACATCACCGTGATGGACGACGTGCGCGAGTTCAGCGGCGAGCTGCACTCCGTGATCCTGGCCGGCAGCGCCGCCGCCTGACGCCCCGCGCACACAAGCGGACTGCGCCATGGCGATGAACATCCCGGCTTCCGGGGGAGACGAGGAACAGGCCATCGCGGCCATCAACACCACGCCGCTGGTCGACGTGATGCTGGTGCTGCTGATCATCTTCCTCATCACCATCCCGGTGGTCAATTACTCGGTGCCCGTCGCGGTGCCGAAGGAGCGCAACGAGGTGCGCGAGAGCAAGCCCGAGACCGTCGTGATCTCGGTGGACGCCAGCGGTCGCACCTACTGGTACGACACGCCGGTGCGTGACACGCCCGCGCTGGTGGCGCGGCTCACCAAGGTGGCGGCCCTGAACCCGCAGCCCGAGGTGCACATCCGCGGCGACTGGCATTCCGACTACGAGCCGGTGGGCCGGATCATCTACGCCTGCCAGGCGGCCGGGATCGCCAAGGTGGGCTTCATCACCGAGCCGCCGGCGCGCAACTGAGACGAGACAAGCAAGTCATGCCAAGAAAACAGAAGCAGGGGCGGCGCAGCAGCACGCCTTCCGACGAGCCGATGATGGACATCAACACCACGCCGCTCATCGACGTGATGCTGGTGCTGCTGATCATGCTGATCATCACCATCCCGATCCAGCTGCATTCGGTGAACCTGAACATGCCCACGGGCAACCCGCCGCCCAGCGATCTCAAGCCCGAGGTGCTGCGCATCGACATCGACGCGCTCAGCGTCGTGCAGTGGAACGGCGAGCCGCTGGCCGACCGCACGGAGATGGAACGGCGCTTCGAGCAGGTCGCCGCGCAGGCCGTGCAGCCCGAGGTGCACCTGCGGCCCGACCGCCGCGCCAAGTACGAAGTGGTGGCCGGCGTGATGGCTTCGGCGCAGCGCACGGGCGTGAGCAAGCTGGGCATCGTGGGTGCGGAGCAGTTCATCCCATGAAGCCCTCCCGCAAGGACTTCAACCCGAAATCGCGCTTCGGCCCCGTCGGCATCGCCGTGATGGTGCTGTTCCACGTCGGCGTGGGCTACGCGCTCGTGTCGGGGCTGGCGCGCCAGACGGTCGAGCTGATCAAGAAGCCGATGGACGCGACCATCATCAGCGAGATCAAGCCGCCGCCACCCCCGCCACCGCCGCCCCCGCCGCCGAAGAAGATTGTGCGCCAGGAAACGCCCAAGGCCCCGCCGCCGCCGCGCCCGGCCTACGTGCCGCCGCCGGCCGTGACACCGCCCGCCACCTCGGCGCCCGCGATCACCGCCGTGCAGAACACCGAACCCGTGCCGCCACCGCCGGCCGCACCGCCGGCGCCCCCCGCGCCGCCGGCCCCGCCGAAGGCGACCTCCACCGACATCGCGGTGGCCTGCCCGCGGCAGGTCAAGCCCGAGATGCCGCGCAAGGCGCTGGACGAAGGCATCGGCGGCGTGGTCAAGGCCGAGGTCCGCATCAAGGGCGGCCATGTGCAGGAAGTGCGCTTCCTGTCGGGGCCGCGCGTGTACCACTCGGCCGTGCGTGCGGCGGTGATGCGCTACGAATGCCAGACCACGGGCGACGCGGAGGTGCTGGCGACGCAGGAGTTCGTCTTCCGCATCGAGTAGGGGGAATGGCGCCGATCTCTCTTTTTCAGACAGGTCGGCCCATGGCGAGCGCGCGCATCACGGCGGCCGTGCGCGTCTCCACGCCCAGCTTCACGTAGACATGCTCCAGGTGCTTGTGCACGGTGCGGGGGCTGATCGTGAGCAGGGCGGCGATCTCGGCGTCGGTCTTGCCCTGCGAGAGCCAGTGCATGACATCGCCCTCGCGCGGCGTGAGGCCGGCGGGTTGCGCATCGGGCAACGGCACGGCGGTGCGGCAGGCCAGCCGGTACAGGAAGGCCACCGCCATCGCATGCTCCAGCCCCACGCGCCGGCAGTAGTCGGCCTGCTGCGCGGCGCGGCGCAGTTCGCGCCGGCCCGGCGCCTTGGCGACGCGGCGCGGGGTGTGCAGGGGATGGTCGTCGGCGCCACGGTGCCGCGCGGGCAGATGCCCGGACTCCAGCTTGTCCAGCAGGCGAAGCGCGTTCGCCCAATCGTGGCGCGACAGGTGCGTCATGGCATGCCTTTCACGGTGCATACGCATTGCTGCGTATGGCGCCCACACGCATCGAGAGACAGGATGCTCGCAGGCCCTTTGCCGCGAATTCAGTATAGGCAGGCAGGGGCCGCGTCTGTCGCCTGTCGACGAAGGGGATACACATGGCCATCGACGAAACACGGCTTAACGCGTTCATGGGTAACTTCGTCCACGACATCGGGGCCGTGATGCACGCGGCCACCATCGTCGTGGGCGACCAGCTCGGCCTGTACAAGGCGCTGGCCGAAGGCCCCGCCACCGCGGAGCAGCTCGCCCGCCGCACCGAGACCGACCCGCGCTACCTGCGCGAATGGCTCTCGGCCCAGGCCGCCAGCGGCTATGTCGAGTACGACCCGAAGGGCGAGCTGTTCTCGCTGACCGAGGAACAGGCCTTCGCGCTGGCCGAGGAAGGCAGCCCGGCCTTCGTGCCCGGCGCGTTCCAGATCGCCGTGGCGCAGTTCAAGATCATTCCCAAGATGGTCCAGGCCATGCGCACGGGCCTGGGCATCGGCTGGCACGAGCACGACGTGGCCCTGTTCCATGGCACCGAGCGCTTCTTCCGGCCCGGCTACGCGGCCAACCTCGTGAGCCAGTGGATTCCGGCGCTCGAAGGCATCGAGCCTCTGCTGAAAAGCGGCGCGCGCGTGGCTGACGTGGGCTGCGGGCACGGTGCCTCGACGCTGCTGATGGCGCAGGCCTATCCCCAATCCAGCTTCGTCGGCTTCGACTACCACGCGCCGTCGATCGAGCGCGCCCGCGAAACCGCGCGCAAGGCCGGTGTCGACGATGAAAAGCGTCTGCGCTTCGAGGTCGCGAGCGCCAAGGATTTCCCCGGCGAAGACTACGACCTGGTCGCCGTCTTCGACTGCCTGCACGACATGGGCGACCCCGTCGGCGCGGCGGCGCACGTGCGGCGCACCCTCAAGCCGCAGGGCACGTGGATGATCGTCGAGCCCTTTGCCAACGACCGGCTGGAGGACAACATCAACCCGGTGGGGCGCGTGTTCTATTCGGCCTCCAGCTTCATCTGCACGCCGGCCTCGCGTTCGCAGGAAGTGGGCCTGTGCCTGGGGGCGCAGGCCGGTGAAGCGCGCCTGCGCGACGTCGTCTCGCAGGGCGGCTTCTCGCATTTCCGCCGCGCCAGCGAAACCCCCTTCAACCTGATCTTCGAAGCTCGTCCGTAGGGACGCATCCAGGAGGCGCCATGTCACGCCAATACATCGACTGCCGCGAGTATCCAAGCACGATGAACTGCAGTGTCGCGCTCTGCGCCGATTCCGAAGGCGAACTGCTCGATGCCGCCGTCCAGCACGCCGTGGCCGTTCACGGCCACACCGACACGCCCGAACTGCGCAAGCAGCTGGCGAGCATGTTCA
The DNA here is from genome assembly GCF_059415405.1 of Variovorax sp. GW821-FHT10C12. Taxonomy (NCBI): domain Bacteria; kingdom Pseudomonadati; phylum Pseudomonadota; class Betaproteobacteria; order Burkholderiales; family Comamonadaceae; genus Variovorax; species Variovorax sp. GW821-FHT10C12. The sequence goes on along the minus strand of NZ_JBWKNE010000004.1, from coordinate 273,213 downwards.
AGGCCGGCACGCCGCCGGTGCAGCTGGAGGCTGCGAAGACACCCGCCTGAAGGTCCTGCGCGGCCCCGGCCGCCGCAACGAACCTTGATGCAGATCAAACGCTTGCATCGGCAAGGCCCTTAGCCTGCCCCGATGCAAGCTTCCGCCGCGCTCGCGCCGTTTCCGTCCGTTCCGTCGTCCACGGGGGCTGACGCCCGCGCCGACGCCTGGCAGCTGCTCGACGACCCCGCCGAGTGGGCCGCGTTCGGCCGCCCGCTGGAGGCCGCCGCGGGCCGCTGGGAATCGCAGGTGGCGGTCGAGGGCATGCACTGCGCGGGCTGCGCCTTCACCGTCGAGGCCGCGCTGGCGCAGGTGCCCGGCGTGACCGAGGTGCAGGTGAATGCCGCGAGCCGGCGCGCGCGCGTCGTGTGGTCGGCTGGGGCCACGCGGCCTTCGCGCTGGTTCGAGGCCAGCGCGCGCGCGGGCTACCCCTTGCTGCCGGCCGGCAGCCGCAGCGCGCGCGAGACGCGCACGCGCGAGCTGCGCATGGCGCTGTGGCGCTGGCTGGTCGCGGGCTTTTGCATGATGCAGGTGATGATGTACGCCTACCCGGCCTACGTCGCGCGCCCCGGCGACATGACGGCCGATGCGGCGCAGCTGCTGCGCTGGGCCTCGTGGGTGCTCAGCCTGCCCGTGGTGCTGTTCTCGTGCGGTCCCTTCTTTCGCAGCGCCTGGCGCGACCTGCGCATCGGCCGCGTGGGCATGGACCTGCCCGTGACCTTCGGCGTCGTCATCACCTTCGTCGTGAGCACCGCCGCCACCTTCGACCCCACGGGGCCGCTGGGGCACGAGGTCTACTTCGACTCGCTGACGATGTTCGTCTTCTTCCTGCTCACCGGCCGCTGGCTCGAGGCGCGGTTGCGCGACCGCACGGCCGGCGCGCTCGAGGCGCTGATGCACCGGCTGCCCGACAGCGTGGAGCGCCTCGGGCCCGACGGCGCATGGACGCGCGTGGCGGTGCGCCGGCTCGGCGCGGGCGACGTGGTGCGCGTGCGCCCCGGCGAGGCCTTTCCGGCCGACGGCACGGTGATCGACGGCGACACCACCGCCGACGAGGCGCTGCTCACCGGTGAGTCGCGCCCCGTGCCGCGCCCCTGCGGCGACCGCGTGCTCGCAGGCAGCCACAACCTCTCGGCCGTGGTGCAGGTGCACATCGCCTCGGTGGGCGAGGGCACGCGCTTCGCGCAGATCGTGCGGCTCATGGAAAACGCCGCGCTCGACAAGCCGCGCCTGGCCCGTCTGGCCGACCGCGTGGCGCGGCCCTTTCTCATCGCCGTGCTGGCCTGCGCGTTCGGCGCGGGCGCGCTGTGGTGGGCGGTCGATCCCGGCAAGGCGCTGATGGTCGCGGTGGCGGTGCTGATCGTCACCTGCCCCTGCGCGTTGTCGCTGGCCACGCCCGCCGCGATGCTCGCGAGCGCGGGCGCCCTGGCGCGCGGCGGCGTGCTCACCTCGAACCTGCAGGCGCTCGAAGCGCTGGCCGGCGTCGACACCGTGGTGTTCGACAAGACCGGCACGCTCACGGGCGACACGCCGCGCCTGGCGCGCGTGTACTGCCGCCAGGGCCTGCGCCCCGGCGATGCGTTGGAGATCGGTGCGGCACTCGCCGCGCTGTCGCTGCATCCGGCGGCGCGCGCGCTCGTCAACGCCTGGCAGGCGCAGTTCCGCGTGCCGCCGGCCTGGTCGGCGACGCAGCTGCGCGAGACGGTGGGGCAGGGCGTGGCGGCCTCGCTGCACCGGCGCGATGCCGTGGACGACCACGGTGCGCGCCCCGTGCGACTGGGCTCGGCGGCCTTCTGCGAAGTCCCGCCGCTGCAGGTCGATGCGGCGCAGATCCACCTGAGCGACGACGAGGGCTGGCTCGCCAGCTTCGTGCTCGCCGAGGAGCTGCGCCCCGACGCCACGCAGACCGTGGCAGCGTTGCAGGCGCAGGGGCTGTCGGTGCGGCTGCTGTCGGGCGACCGCGAGAACGCGGCGCGTGCCATCGGCGCGCAGGCCGGCATCGCGGCGGTGCAGGGCGACTGCGCACCCGAGGACAAGCTCGAGGTGCTGTGGCAGCTGCAGGCGGCCGGGCGCGAGGTGGCGATGGTCGGCGACGGCCTGAACGACGGCCCCAGCCTGGCGCGCGCCAACGCGTCGTTCGCCTTCGGCCACGCCGTGCCGCTGTCGCGCGCACGTTCGGACTTCGTGGTGCTGGGCGACGCACTGCAGGCCATTCCCGCCGCGGTGGCGCAGGCGCGCCGCACGCTGCGCGTGGTGCGCCAGAACCTGTTCTGGGCCGCGGCCTACAACGCCGTGTGCGTGCCGCTGGCCGTGGCCGGCTGGCTGCCGCCCTGGCTCGCGGGGCTGGGCATGGCCGCGAGCTCGCTGCTGGTGGTGCTCAACGCAGCGCGCCTCGCTGCGCCAGGCAAGGCGGCGGTGGCCTGATGGACGTGCTGTTCCTGCTCGTGCCGCTGTCGGTGGTGCTCGTTCTGGCGATCCTCGGAGGCCTCTGGTGGGCCATTGAGCGCGGCCAGTTCGAGGACATCGAGGTCGAAGGCGATCGCATCCTGAAGGATGACTAACCCCCAGGCTACGCGCACTTCGTGTCGCTTCGCCAACCCCCTTGCAGGGGGCACACCCTGCGGCCTGGCATAGCCAGTTCCGCGGGTGTTCTGGCACGGCCTGCTCCGCGGCCTTCGGCATCGTTCGAGCTCGTGTGCCGCCGTCGACACAAGCCGCAGTGGAGAACGGAGCGGGCTTGATCTGCATCAAGCCTGCCCGGGCGACGCGGGCAGACACTGCCCGCAAACCACATCTACGGGCACCACGATGCAGCAGACCACGCACCCTCCCGCGGCCATCTACGACGACACCGTCGTGCGGCAGTTCGCACTCATGTCGGTGGTCTGGGGGGTGGTCGGCATGCTGGTCGGCGTGATCATCGCGTCGCAGCTGACCTGGCCCGAACTCAACCTCGGCATTCCCTGGCTCAGCTACGGCCGCCTGCGTCCGCTGCACACCAACGCGGTGATCTTCGCCTTCGGTGGCTGCGCGCTCATGGCCACGAGCTTCCACGTGGTGCAGCGCACCTGCCAGGTGCGGCTGTTCGCGCCGGCGCTGGCCTCGTTCGTGTTCTGGGGCTGGCAGCTGGTGATCGTCGCCGCCGCCATCAGCCTGCCGCTGGGCTACACCAGCGGCAAGGAATACGCCGAGCTCGAATGGCCCATCGACATCCTGATCGCCGTGGTCTGGGTGGCCTACGCCATCGTGTTCTTCGGCACCATCGGCCTGCGCAAGGTGCGCCACATCTACGTGGCCAACTGGTTCTACGGCGCCTTCATCATCGCGGTGGCGCTGCTGCACATCGTCAACAGCGCGGCCATTCCGGCCGGCTGGATGAAGAGCTACTCGGCCTACGCCGGCGTGCAGGACGCGATGGTGCAGTGGTGGTACGGCCACAACGCCGTGGGCTTCTTCCTCACGGCCGGTTTCCTCGGAATGATGTACTACTACATCCCCAAGCAGGCGGGGCGCCCGGTGTACTCGTACCGGCTGTCGATCGTGCACTTCTGGGCGCTGATCTTCACCTACATGTGGGCCGGCCCGCACCACCTGCACTACACCGCGCTGCCCGACTGGACGCAGTCGCTGGGCATGGTGTTCTCGCTCATCCTTCTGGCGCCCAGCTGGGGCGGCATGATCAACGGCGTGATGACGCTCTCGGGCGCCTGGCACAAGCTGCGCACCGACCCCATCCTGCGCTTCCTGATCGTCGCGCTGTCGTTCTACGGCATGTCGACCTTCGAGGGCCCGCTGATGTCGATCAAGACCGTCAACGCCCTGAGCCACTACACCGACTGGACCGTGGGCCACGTGCACTCCGGCGCGCTGGGCTGGGTGGGCTTCATCACCATGGGGTCGCTGTACTACCTGATCCCGCGCATGTACGGCCGCCTCGCCATGTACAGCGTGCGCGCCATCGACGTGCACTTCTGGATGGCCACCATCGGCATCGTGCTGTACATCGCCGCGATGTGGATCGCCGGCGTGATGCAGGGCCTCATGTGGCGCGAGATCAATGCCGACGGCACGCTGACCTACACCTTCGTCGAAAGCGTGAAGGCCACCTTCCCCTACTACCTGGTGCGCGTGATCGGCGGCGTGCTCTACCTGGGCGGCATGCTGGTCATGGCCTGGAACGTCTGGATGACCGTGATCACCGGTCGCTCGGTGCGCGCCGAGATCCCGGCCGTTGCCGCCGCCCACGCCTGAAGCCCCGAAGCCTTTGAAGACGCACGATGAACGCACCTGACAACCAGAACTCCGCGCCCGCCGCCACCGGCTTCACGCACGAGAAGGTCGAGACCAACAACCTGCTGATGATCGTGCTGATCCTGCTGGTGGTGGCCATCGGCGGCCTCGTGGAGATCGTGCCGCTGTTCTTCCAGAAGTCGACCACCGAGGCCGTGGAGGGCGTGAAGCCGCTCACGCCGCTGCAGCTGGCCGGCCGCGACGTGTACCTGCGCGAGGGTTGCTACAACTGCCACTCGCAGATGATCCGCCCCTTCCGCTCGGAGACGCTGCGCTACGGCCACTACTCGGTGGCCGGCGAGTTCGTGTACGACCACCCCTTCCAGTGGGGCAGCAAGCGCACCGGCCCCGACCTGCACCGCGTGGGCGGCAAGTACAGCGACGAGTGGCACCGCATCCACCTGAACAACCCGCGCGACCTCGTGCCCGAGTCGAACATGCCGGCCTACCCGTGGCTGGAGAAGGGGCTGGTCGACGCCGGCAGCATCGCCACCCGCATGCGCGCGCTGCGCACGGTGGGCGTGCCCTATACCGACGAAGAGATTGCCAAGGCCGCCGACGAGGTCGCCGGTAAGACCGACATGGACGCCACCGTGGCCTACCTGCAGTCGCTGGGCCTGGCGCTCAAGTAAGAAGAAAGAACAGGCAACGCCCCATGACCGACATCACCACCCTGCGCATCGCCGCCACCATCGCCTGCTTCGTCGTCTTCATCGGCATCGTGGCCTGGGCCTGTTCGCGCCGCAACACGCAGCGCTTCGCCGAAGCGGCCCGGTTGCCGTTCGAGCAGGACTGAAGGGAGCCGCACGATGAGCGACTTCATTGGTAACTTCTGGTCCAGCTACGTGGCCGTGGCCTCGCTGCTGAGCATCCTGGGCTGCGTGCTGCTCTTGTGGCTCACGGCGCGCAAGCGCGTGCCCTCCGACGCCGACAACACCACCGGCCACGTGTGGGACGAAGACCTGCGCGAAGCCAACAACCCGCTGCCGCTGTGGTGGGTGGGCCTGTTCGTGCTGACCATCGTCTTCTCGCTCGGCTACCTGGCCGTGTTCCCGGGCCTGGGCAGCTTTCGCGGCACGAACGACTGGAGCTCGCGCGCCGAGTACCAGCAGGACGTGGCCAAGGCCACGCAGGCGCTGGAACCTGTGTACGCGCGCTACGCGCCCATGCCCATCGAAGAAGCCGCGCGCGACCCGCAGGCCCGCGCCATCGGCGAGCGCCTGTTCATGAACAACTGCGCGCAGTGCCACGGCTCCGACGCGCGCGGCAGCAAGGGCTTTCCCAACCTCACCGATGCCGACTGGCTGCACGGCGGCACGCCCGACAAGATCGTCGAGTCGATCACCAAGGGCCGCATCGGCGTGATGCCGCCGGCCGCCGCGATGGTCGGCTCGCCCGACGACGTGAAGAACGTCGCCCACTACGTGCTGAGCCTGTCGGGCGAGCCGCACGACTCGCTGCGCGCGGGCCTGGGCAAGCCCAAGTTCGCCGCCTGCGCGGCCTGCCACGGCATCGGCGGCGTGGGCAACCCGGCGCTGGGCGCCCCGCGCCTGAACGACCGCATCTGGCTGCACGGCTACGGCGAGGCCGCCATCGTGCAGATCATCAACGAGGGCAAGCACAGCGCCATGCCCGCGCAGGACGGGCGCCTGACCGAGGCGCAGATCAAGCTGCTGGCCTCCTACGTGTGGGGCATGTCCAACCCTGCGACCGGGACACCATGACGCGAAAGACCGTCATCCCGATCGCGAGCGCGCCGCCCGCCGCCGCGCCGGAGGTCGGCCTGTACGAGGCGACGAAGAAGATCTACCCGCGCAGCGTGCAGGGCCTGTTCGCGCGCTGGCGCTGGGCCATGGTCTTTCTCACGCAGCTGGTGTTCTACGGCATGCCCTGGGTGGAATGGGGCGAGCGGCAGATGGTGCTGTTCGACCTGGCCGCGCGGCGCTTCTACATCTTCGGTCTGGTGCTGTACCCGCAGGACCTGATCTACCTGTCGGGCCTGCTGGTGATCAGCGCGCTCTCCCTCTTTCTCTTCACGGCCGTGGCCGGCCGCCTGTGGTGTGGCTACGCCTGCCCGCAGACCGTCTACACCGAGATGTTCCTGTGGGTGGAGCAGCGCATCGAAGGCAACCGCAGCGCGCGCATCCGGCTCGACGCCGGCGCGTTCTCGCTCGAGAAGCTGGTGAAGAAGGCCTTCAAGCACCTCGTCTGGATCGGCATCGCGCTGTGGACCGGCTTCACGTTCGTGGGCTACTTCACGCCCATCCGCGAGCTGGGCATGGCCTTCCTGCAGACGCAGATGGGCTCGTGGGAAGTGTTCTGGGTGTTCTTCTACGGCTTTGCCACGTACGGCAACGCCGGCTTCATGCGCGAGCAGGTGTGCAAGTACATGTGCCCCTACGCGCGCTTCCAGAGCGCGATGTTCGACCGCGACACGCTCATCGTCAGCTACGACCCGCGGCGCGGCGAGCCGCGCGCACCGCGCCGCAAGAACGTCGACCCGCGCAGCGCCGCCTTGGGCGACTGCATCGACTGCAGCCTGTGCGTGCAGGTGTGCCCCACCGGCATCGACATTCGCCAGGGCCTGCAGTACGAGTGCATCGGCTGCGGCCTGTGCGTGGACGCCTGCGACAGCGTGATGGACAAGATGGGCTACGCGCCGCGCCTCATCCGCTACGACACGCAGAACGGCATGGAGGCCGGCTGGTCGCGCCGCCAGCTGTGGCGCCGCGTGCTGCGCCCGCGCGTGCTGGTCTACACCGCATTGCTCGCGCTGCTGGTGGCGGGCCTGCTCGCCAGCCTGGTCGCGCGCACGCCGCTGAAGGTCGACGTGGTGCGCGACCGTGCCTCGCTGGCGCGCATCGTCGAGGGCGGGCGGCTGGAGAACGTCTACCGGCTGCAGATCATGAACGCGACCGAGCGCACGCAGCACTACCGCATCGCCGCGCGCGGCATCGAGGGGTTGAGCGTGGCCTCGCCCGACGAGGCCATCGAGGTCGAGCCCGCGCAGGCGCGCTGGGTCGCGGTGCGGCTGCAGGTGCCTTATGGCGCCGCGCCGGCCGGTTCGCACACGGTGCACTTCGACATCCGGCAGGCGGATGGCGCGGCGCAGGTTTCCGAAAAAGCGGTCTTCCTGGTGCCGCGCTGAAAGGTCTTCCCATGAACGATGCCCTGCCGATGAACGCGCCCGCGACCTCAGGTCCCTGGTGGCGCTACCCGCTGGTCTGGCTGGTGATCGCGGGGCCCGCCGCCGTGGTGCTGGCGAGCATCGCGACCGTGTGGCTGGCGCTGCGCACCCCCGAGGTGCTGGTGTCGGAGGACTACTACCGCGAAGGCATCGAGATCAACCGCACGCTGGCCGACAAGAAGCGCATGCCGGCGCAGGCCGGGCGCAACCACGCGGCGACGCCGGAGGACGATGTGCCAGTGCCCAAGAGGGTGGCCCCATGAGTGCCATGCGCCGCATCGCCGGCATCCTGTGGCCGTCGTTCCTCGTGGCTTGCGGCATGGAGGTGCTGGTGTTCGCGATGATCGATCCGATCCACTCGTACTGCGGCGCCGATGCGCTGCGCATGTCGCGCCAGGGCATCTACACCGTGTCCTTCTTCGTGTTCTGGCTGATGGCGGCGGCCTCGAGCGCGTGCACCACGCTGCTGGCGCTGCCGTCCGAGAAAGAGACTGCGTCATGAGCTCGTCCCTGGCCTGCGTTCCCGAGACCCCGTCCGTGCTGCCCGTCGAGCTGCTGCGCCGCTTCGACGTGCCCGGCCCGCGCTACACCTCGTACCCCACGGCCGACCGCTTCGTCGAGACCTTCGGTGCCGACGACTACGCGCAGGCGCTGCAGCTGCGGCGCGATGCGGACACGGCCGGCGAGCCGCTGTCGCTGTACGTGCACATCCCGTTCTGCGAATCGCTGTGCTACTACTGCGCCTGCAACAAGGTCGTGACGAAGCACCGCGAGCGCGGGCGGCAGTACCTCGACTACCTCGCGCGCGAAGTGGCGCTGCAGGTCGCGCAACTTGGCCCCGGTGCGCCTGTCGGCCAGCTGCACCTGGGTGGCGGCACGCCGACCTTCCTGGACGACGAAGAGCTGGGCGAACTGGTGGCCCTGCTGCGCCGCGCGTTCGCCTTCGTGCCGGGCGGCGAGCAGTCGATCGAGATCGATCCGCGCACCGTCGATGCGAAGCGCCTCGCGGCGCTGGCCGCGCTTGGGTTCAACCGACTGAGCTTCGGCGTGCAGGACTTCGACCCCGCCGTGCAGCAGGCCGTGCACCGCATCCAGCCGGCGGCGCAGGTCTTCGCGCTCATGGACGCGGCGCGCGCGCTGGGTTTCAAATCGATCAATGTCGACCTGATCTACGGCCTGCCGCGCCAGAACGATGCCTCGTTCGAGCGCACGCTGGCGCAGATCCGCGAACTGCGGCCCGACCGCATCGCGCTGTATGCCTACGCCCACCTGCCGGAGCGCTTCAAGCCGCAGCGGCGCATCGCGGCCGACGAGTTGCCCGATGCGCCCACGCGCGTGCGCATGCTCGGGCGCGCGATTGCGGCGCTCACCGAGGCCGGCTACGTCTACATCGGCATGGACCACTTCGCGCTGCCCGACGACCCGCTGGCCGTGGCCAAACGCGAGGGCCGGCTGCACCGCGACTTCCAGGGCTACAGCACGCAGCCCGACGGCGATCTCGTCGCGCTCGGCGTGTCGGCCATCGGCCGCGTGGGCGCCACCTACAGCCAGAACGCGAAGACGCTGGAAGACTATTACGCGCTGCTCGACCAGGGCCGCCTGCCCGTGGTCAAGGGGCTCGCACTGTCGGACGACGACCTGCTGCGCCGCGAGGTCATCATGGCGCTGATGTGCCGGGGCCGCGTGGACTTCGACGCCGTCGAGGCCGCGCACGGCATCGCCTTCGCGGACTATTTCGCCCCCGAGCGCGCCGCGCTGGCGCCGATGGCAGAGCAAGGGCTGGTGCGCCTGTCGCCGCGCGCCATCGAGGTCACCGAGGCCGGCTGGTTCCTCGTGCGTGCGGTGGCGATGGTGTTCGATCGTTATTGCGCAGCGACGCGCACGCGCTTTTCGCGCGTCGTTTGATTCGATGGATTCCCCCGCACTCGCCGGCGCCGCATTGCTGATGGGGCTCGCGGGCGGGCCGCACTGCGTGGCGATGTGCGGCGCGGTGTCGTCCGCGGTGATTCGCATCGTGCCGGTGGGCGGGCCCTCGCAGGCTGTGCATCCCGTCGCACCGGTCGCCTTCCACCTCGGCCGCATGGCGAGCTACGCAGCCGCCGGCGCCATCGCCGCCGCGAGCCTGCACGGTTTGGGCGCAGCCAGCGCACAGGTCGCGGCCTGGCGGCCGCTGTGGGTGATGCTGCATGTGTTCGTGCTCGCCTGGGGCGTGGTGCTCGCTGTCGCGGGTCGTCAGCCGCTGTGGGCGCAACGCGCCGGACGCGCGCTCGAAGCCCGACTGCGGCCGATGGCCGGCGGCTCGCTGCTGGGCGTGCTCGCCACGGGCACGCTGTGGGTCGCGATGCCCTGCGGCCTGCTCTATTCGGCGCTCATGCTGGCCGCGCTGGGCAATGGCCCGTTGCAGGGCGCCTCGACGATGGCGCTGTTCGCGCTCGGCAGCAGCGTGTCGCTGCTCGCTGCGCCGTGGCTGTGGCAGCGCCTGCGCGGCTGGGGCGACAGCGGCACGCGCCAGGCCTGGGGTGCGCGGCTGGCGGGGGTGCTGTTGGCGGCGGTGGCGCTGCAAGCGCTGTGGATGGACCTGAGCCACCGCATCGCCGACTGGTGCGGCTGACGCGCTAACTCCTCAGGCGATGCTCTCGATCAGCAACGCCTGCAACACGAAGCGCCGGTTGTCTGCCGCCGCCGTGCCTTCGCCGAGCAGGCCCGCGAGCGCGGCCGTGGGGTGGCTGTCGGCCGCCGCGCCGTCGTGCACCGGAATGCCCGCGTGCTGGCCGATCTGGCGCACCAGCGCGGCATCGATGCCCTCGCAGGCGACAGCGTCGTAGAGCCGGCCGAGCATGCGCGCCGTGTGCTGCAGCTCCTGCACCGGCGTGTCGGTCGACAGGCTGGAACGCATGGTCGCGACCTGCGCGCCCAGTTCCTCGGCGGCCTGGCGCAGCAGGGCGAGCGCGGCGCTGTCGCCGGCTTCGCTGAGCAGGCCGAGGTTCTTGCCGCGCAGCAGCCGCGGCGGCGCGGCGCCGTCGAGCGCGGCGCGCTGGAGCAGCCGGGCGCGGCCCAGCAGGCTGGCCTCTCTCTGGGGCGACAGCGCGGCGGTGGAAGGGTGCATGGCAAGGTTCGACATGTGTCTCGCGGAGGCTAGCCGTCGATGCCGCGCCGGCCTTGACCCACATCAAGGACCGCCCCGCTGTTACACGCCGGACACAGAGCATTCACCCGACGTTACGCACCGATGCGGGCCGTTGTCACTGCGGGGCCTCGCGCTTCCTAGCATCGAGACATCGCCTGATCGCAGGCAACGCTACACAAGACAGAACGCCGAGGAATCCCCATGCTCACGAGTGCCCGCCCCAACCCCATCCTGCCGCTTCGGCCCCTTCCGACGGTGCACAAGGAAGACGCGGGTCGCCGCACGGCCGAGCGCCTGCGCCTGCTGGCCGAGCAGCTGCAACCGCAGCGCCGCATGGTGCACACGGGCGACGTGATCTACCAGGCCGGCGAACGCTTCGGCAACCTCTACATCCTGAACTCGGGCTTCTTCAAGATCGTGAACCTCTCGGCCGACGGCCGCGAGCAGGTGGTGGGCCTGAAGTTCCGCGGCGACTGGCTGGGCTTCGACGGCATCGCGGGCCAGCGCTACGTGTGCGACGCCGTGGCCATGGACACCGGCGAGGTCTGGGTCGTGCCCTACGAATCCCTGCTGGCGGCGTGCACCACGCACCCCGCGCTGCTGCAGATGCTGCACGCCGCGATGAGCCGCGAGATCGCGCACGACCGCGATTCGCTGATGTCGGTGTGCACGCTGCCGGCCGACGCGCGCGTGGCCGACTTCCTGCGCTACTGGGCCGAGTCGCTGGCCGACCGCGGCATGCGCACCGACGAGATCACGCTGCGCATGACGCGCGCCGAGATCGGCAACTACCTGGGCATGACGCTCGAAAGCGTGAGCCGTGCGCTCTCGCGGCTGGCGCGCGACAAGGTCATCGGCTTTGCCACCAAGGGCCGGCGCGAGGTGCAGATTCCCGATGTGGGCGCGCTCTCGGCCTTCGTGCAGCGCTGCCTGGCGCCGGCGCCCGCGATGCTTCAGTAAGAGGAGGTTTCGCTCACTCGCGCGCGGCCAGCAGCGCCCGCGCCATCGCGCGTGCGAGCTCGCTGCGCGAATACGGTTTGCGCAGCAGCTCCCAGCCCGGGGGCGCTTCGCGGTCGGCGTCAAGCAGCTCCGCCGAGAACCCCGACATCAGCAGCACCGCGAGCCGCGGTTGGCGTTGCACCGCCTCGGCGGCCAGCCGCGTGCCGCGCATGCCGGGGCCGAGCGCGATGTCGCTCAGCAGCAGGTCGAAGGGCGTGGCCTCGGCGGCCATCGCGGGCAGGGCTTGCTCCGCATTGGCGGCGGTCGCGACCTCGCAGCCCAGCGTGGTCAGGAAGGTGTGGACCACCTGGCGCACCTCGGCGTCGTCTTCGACCAGCATCACGCGCAGGCCCGGTGCCAGCGTGGCTTCAGCTTCGATCTCGATGGGGTCTTCATCGGCAGGTGCTGCAGCACTCGCCGCCTCGGCCTCGACCTGCGGCAGGTAAAGCGTCACGGTGGTGCCGGCGTTGAGCTTGCTGTCGATGGCGATGGCGCCGCGCGACTGCTTCACGAAGCCGTACACCGTGCTCAGGCCCAGGCCGGTGCCGCGCCCGGCTTCCTTGGTGGTGAAGAAGGGCTCGAAGAGGTGCTCCATGACCGCGTCGGTCATGCCGGTGCCGCTGTCGGCGATGGAGAGCGCGACGAAGCGGCGGCCGGCGTCGGCGTCGCTCAGTTCCTGGCGCACGGTGGCGGGCAGGGCGTCGCAGGCCTCGGCGCGAAAGTGCAGGCGCCCGCCCTCGGGCATGGCGTCGCGCGCGTTGATGGCGATGTTCAGCAGCGCCGATTCGAGCTGGCCCGGGTCGGCGCGCACGGCGGGGCAGGGGTCGTCGGCGTCGATCTCGATCTGGATGCGCTGGTCGAGCGTGCGGCGCAGCATGTCGGTGAGCGAGTGCAGCATCTGCCGCACGTCGACCGCGTCGGGCTGCAGCATCTGGCGCCGCGAGAAGGCCAGCAGCTTGCCCGTGAGTTCGGCGCCGCGCCGGCTGGCGCGCGCGGCGGCGGCCACGAGCTGCTGCGCATAGCCGTCGGCCGCGAGCTGCGGCAGTTCTTCGAGCACCTGCAGGTTGCCCTGGATGATGGTGAGCAGGTTGTTGAAGTCGTGCGCGATGCCGCCGGTGAGCTGGCCCACGCTCTCCAGGCGCTGTGCGTGGTTCAGTGCCTCTTCGGTCTGCACGCGCTGCAGGCTGGTGGCCAGCAGGCTGGCCACCGATTCGAGAAAGCGGATCTCCTCGTCGCCGAAGCGCCGCGCGGCCGTGGCGCGCACCGATAGCATGCCGGTCACGCGGCCCCGGTCGGACAGCGGCACGGCCAGCGCGCTGACCAGCCCGGCCTCGAGGTAGGCGGGTGGCACGGTGAAGCGGCGCTCTTCGCGGTAGTCGGTCACCACGACGGGGCAGCCTTGCGAGAGCACGTAGCCGGGTTGCGTGTCGGGCCGGTTGGCGATGCGCAGGCCGACGCTCTCGTCGGCGACCAGGCCCACGCCGCTGGCCAGGCGAAACTCGCGCTGGCTGCCGTCGAGCAGCCACACCATCGCCACCTCGACCTGCAATGCGGTCGCGACGATCTCGGGCACCTGCGCCAGCACCACCTGCAGGTCGCGCGTGTCGACCGCCAGCCGGCCCAGCTGCGCCAGGTGTTCGCTGTAGCGCGCGCGCTGCAGCGCCTGCTTCACGCGCGGGTAGGCGCCGATGTCGCGGATCGCCGCCACCACGAAGGGCAGGCCCTGGTTCTGCAGCGGGCTCAGCGCGATCTCGACCATCACCTCGCTGCCGTCCTTGCGCTTGGCTACCAGCTCCATGTCGGTGCCCATCGGGCGCGGGCGCGGCGCGCGGCCGTAGGCTTCGCGAAACGCCGCGTGGCGCGGGCGGATGCTGTCGGGCACCAGCGCTTCCACGCTCAGGCCCACGAGCTCGTCGGCCGCGTAGCCGAGCATGGCGGCGGCCGAGGGGTTGGCCAGCACGATGCGGCCCGACTGGTCGACCACCAGCAGCGAATCGGGATACGCGGCGAACAGCGAGCGGAACACGCTGCCTTCCTCGACGCCCGAGGGCAGGCCGGGAATCGAGGGTGCGCTGCCGTCAGCCATGGGTGACCGGCGGCACCAGGATGTAGCCCGCGCCGCGCACCGACTTGATGAGCTGCGGATCGTCGGCGTTGGCCTCGATCTTCTTGCGCAGCCGGCCGACCTGCACGTCGATCGTGCGGTCGAAGGGGGCGGCTTCGCGCCCGCGCGTCTGTTCGAGCAGGAAGTCGCGCGAGAGCACGCGGCCCGGGTGCCGCGCGAAGGCGCACAGCAGGTCGAACTCGCCGGTGGTCAGCGCCACGGCCTCGCCCTGCGCGTTGCTGAGGCTGCGCGCGGCGGTGTCCAGGCGCCAGCCGGCGAAGCGCAGGCGCTCGGGCGGCGTGGGGGCGGCGGCGGCTGCCGACGCGTCGGGCGTCAGGCGCCGCAGCACGGCCTTGACGCGCGCCGCCAACTCGCGCAGGTCGAAGGGCTTGGTCACGTAGTCGTCGGCGCCCACTTCGAGGCCCACCACCTTGTCCACCGGGTCGCCGCGGCCGGTGACGATCACGAGGCCGCAGCGCCAGTTCTCGCGCATGTGGCGGGCGATGGAAAAGCCGTCTTCGCCGGGCAGGCCGAGGTCCAGCAGCACGAGGTCGGCCGGGTCGGTAGCCATGAGCGAGCGCAGCGCCGCGCCGTCGTGGATCTGGGTGACGCGGTAGCCGTGGCCCTGGAGGTAGTTGGCCAGCAGCAGCGTGATGTCGACCTCGTCGTCGAGCACCGCGATGTGGGGGGCAGAAGTCATGCGGGGGCTGGGAGAAAAAACGCCGGCGCCACGGGGAAGGGCGCTGGGAGCCGGGAAGCGTAGCACGCAAGGCGCGGCGCTGGCAGCCGCAGCGCCCGCTGTTGATCTGGCGCAAGGCATGCGGGCGGGGCGCTTCCGAGAATCGCGCCCGTTGTCCACAGGGTCCAGAAGGTACGAACGAATGGCATCTTTTCTTTTCTCGGGCGCGCTCGATCTCCCGTGGTGGGGCGTGCTGTTGGCCGCGCTGGCGCTGACGCACGTCACCATCGCCTCGGTCACCATCTTCCTGCACCGCCACCAGGCGCACCGCGCGCTCGACCTGCACCCCATCGCCAGCCACTTCTTCCGCTTCTGGCTCTGGATGACCACGGGCATGGTCACCAAGCAATGGGCCGCGGTGCACCGCAAGCACCACGCCAAGTGCGACACGCCCGAGGACCCGCACAGCCCGCAGGTGGTGGGCCTGAAGCGCGTGCTGTGGGGCGGCGTGCTGCTGTACGTGGCCGAGGCGCGCAACCCCGAGACGCTCAGCCGCTACGGCCACGGCACGCCCGACGACTGGCTCGAGCGCCGGCTGTACACGCGCTACCAGACGCTGGGCATCACCTGCATGGGCCTGATCGACATGACGCTGTTCGGCGTGCTGCCGGGCGCGCTGGTGCTGCTCGTGCAGATCGCATGGATTCCGTTCTGGGCCGCCGGCGTGGTCAACGGCATCGGCCACTTCTGGGGCTACCGCAACTGGCCCGCGTCGGACGCGAGCACGAACATCTTTCCCATCGGCCTCTTGATCGGTGGCGAAGAGCTGCACAACAACCACCATGCGTTCCCGACCTCGGCGAAGCTCTCGAACAAGTGGTTCGAGTTCGACATCGGCTGGGTCTACATCCGCGCGCTGCAGGCGCTGGGGCTGGCGAAGGTGAAGCACCTCGCGCCGAAGCCGCGCCTCACCACGCCGCGCGCCACCGTCGACCTGCTCACGGTGCAGGCGGTGATCCGGCACCACTACGACGTGCTGTCGAACTACTCGCGCTCGCTGAAGCAGGCTTGCACCGAAGAGCTGGCGCGGGTGCATGCGCTCGCGCCGAACAAGGCACGTGCCTTGCGCGCCGCGCGGCCCTGGCTCGGCAAGGAAGAAAAGGCGCTCGACGCCACGCGCCATGCGCAGCTCACGCAAGCGCTGGTGGCTTCGCAGGCACTGGAAACGATGTACGCCATGCGGCGTGAGCTGACCGCGCTGTGGAGCCGCTCGGGCGCCACCGGCGAACAGCTCGTGAAGCGGCTGCAGGACTGGTGCGAGCGCGCCGAAGCCAGCGGCATCGCGCCGCTGGCGGCCTTTGCGGTGCGGCTGCGTTCCTACGCCTGAGAGGCTTCGAAAGAGAAAAAGCGCTGGCCGGTGGAAAACCGGCCAGCGCTTTTCAGCGTTCGCGCGTCGGAAGACTCACTGGTTCGCGACCTGCCCGTCCGGCAGGCTGAAGCGCTCGGACTCCACCTTGGCTGCGGCTTCGGGCGCGCGGATCAGCAGCACCGGCACGGGCGCCATGCGCAGGATGTGTTCGGCGCTGCTGCCCATGGCCCAGCGGCTCAGGCCGCGCCGCCCGTGCGTGCCGAGCACGATCAGGTCGGCCTTCGAGGCGATGGCTTCGGTCACCACCTGGTCGTGGACCGCGCCGGCCTTGAAGCCGTCGCGCAGCACGACTTCGGCCTCGACGCCCGCGTCCTGCGCCTGGGCGCGCGCCTTCTCGAGCAGCGTCACGGCGTTGGCGCGCAGCGCCCCGAGCCAGTCGCCCGAATGGCCGGCGTAGACGTCCATGCCGAGCGCGAACGAGAGCTCGTCGAGGATGTGGACGATGCGCAGGCGGCCACCGGTGAGCTTGGCCAGGCGGATGGCTTCGGCCAGGCCTTCGGCGGAGGTGGAACTGCCGTCGACGGGAACCAGGATGCGTTGGTACATGGTGTGGAACCTCCAGGGTGCGTTGAAGAAAAAGACAGGAGATGCCATGCCAGTCTGTGCCCGGCTGCATGCACGGGCCTTGATCTGGAACAAGCTTGGGCCGCGTCAGGCTTGCGACCCTTGGGGCCTTCGAAAGAAGGAGACCCTCCATGACACATGCCGCCGTCCGGATCATTCGCCAGGAGCACGCCGCGCTGGCGGCCATGCTGCGTTCCATCGTGATGCTGCTCGATCAGCACCGCCGCAAGGGCACGATGCCCGACTTCGCGACGTTGCGCGCGATGCTGTTCTACGTGGACGAGTTTCCCGAGAAGCGCCACCACCCGAAGGAGACCGAGCTGCTCTTTCCCCGGCTGCGCGCGTGCACGCCGATCTCGCGCGACCTGATGGACAAGCTGGACAACGACCACGCCTGGGGCGAGCGCAAGATCCGCCATGTCGAGCACGCGCTGCTCGCCTTCGAGATGCTCGGCGAGCCGCGCCGCCTGGCCTTCGAGCAGGCGATGAACGAGTACGTGAGCTTCTACCTGGACCACATGGCGCACGAGGAACGCGAGATCCTGCCGCTGGCCGAGCGCGTGCTCAGTGCCGACGACTGGCGCGAGCTCGACGCGGCCTTCGGCGAGAACCGCGACCTGTTCTCCAACCACCCCGCGCCCGACGAGGTGTATGCGTCGCTCTTCACGCGCATCGTCAACGCGGTGCCCGCGCCGATCGGACTGGGGCCGGCGCTGTAACAACGGTGTGCCTGCGGATCGCTTAGGCTCGGCCTGACACATTCAGGACGAACGAGACCGCGAGATGGACATCGATCAGATCAGGGGAAGGCTGGACTTCCTTCGCGAGGCCGAGCGCCTCAAGAGCGTGCTGCGCAGCGCGCACACCGCTTCGGGCCGCACCGAGAGCACGGCCGAGCACAGCTGGCGCCTGTGCCTGATGGCCATGGCCTTCGAGGACGAACTGGCCGACCTGGACCTGCTCAAGGTGCTGAAGATGTGCGTGGTGCACGACCTGGGCGAGGCGATCCATGGCGACATTCCCGCCATCGAACAGGGCGCGCATCCCGACAAGAGCGCGCAGGAGCGCGAAGACCTGCAGGTGCTCACGCGCACGCTCGACGCGCCGCTGCGCGCCGGCATCCTGGCGCTGTGGGACGAGTACGAAAAGGCCGAGACGCCCGAAGCGCAGGCGGTGAAGGCGCTCGACAAGCTCGAGACCCTGCTGCAGCACAACCAGGGCGCAAACCCGCCGGACTTCGACTACAAATTCAACCTCGGCTACGGCCAGAAGCACACCGGCAGCCGGCCGCTGTTTCGCGCCATGCGGGCGCTAGTGGATGCCGACACGCAGAAGAAGGTGGAGGCCGCGCGGCGGACGGAGGCGGGGCCGGTGGTTCGCCCCGAGCAACCGGGCGACGAGGCCGCCATCCGGCAACTGACGGTGGCGGCGTTTGCCGAGGCCCCGCATGCCGACGGCACCGAGCACCTCATCGTCGACGCCTTGCGCGCGGCCGGCCAGCTCACGCTGTCGCTCGTGGTCGAGGAAGGCGGCGAGATCGTCGGCCATGTGGCGCTGTCGCCCGTGGCGATCTCGGACGATACGACTGGCTGGCATGGCCTGGGCCCGATCTCGGTGGCGCCCGCGCGCCAGGGGCAGGGCTTCGGCCGGCGGCTGATGGACGCGGCGCTGGCGGGCCTGCGCGACGCTGGCGCGCAGGGCTGCGTGCTGCTGGGCGACCCGGCCTTCTATGGCCGCTTCGGCTTCGTCGTGCGGCCCGGGCTGGTGTTGCCGGGCGTTCCGCCGGAATACTTTCAGGCCGTGTCGTTCCACAGCGCGTGGCCGGTTGGCGAGGTGCGGTACCACGCGGCGTTCGGCGTCGGTGCCTGACGCACGGACCGGGGGCGCAAGGCGTTCATAATCGCCCCCGTCATGCCTGCCCGCCACCTGCCTTCGGACACTGCCCATGCGCCGCGCGTGAAGCGCGCGCAGACCTCGGTGTCCGCGCGTTCCGCGACCCCCGAACCACCCCGCCGCCGCATCCATGACGGTGGTGCGTCCCGCAGCCTTGCGGGCTTCACCGCGATGGAGAGCAGCCCCCCGGCCCGCGCGCCGTCGGCGGCGCGCCCGCGCAACTGGCGCACGACCCTGCTGGGCGTGGCGCTGGGGCTGGTGATCGCGATGGTGTTGCTGATGAAGTGGCTGCTCGACTACCAGGTCGGGGCCGCCGAAGCGCGCCACGCGCAGGAAGCCCAGGCGCGCACGCAGGCCGCGCGCTGCTTCGGCCGCGATGCCGGGCCGTCGTGCCCCCCGGCCGGTCGCACGGTCGTCGAGACCGTCGAGTCCGCAGCGACGAGATAACCCCGCGCACCGCGTGCGCGGTGCCTCATTCGTTCAGTTCAGCGCAGCACCAGCACCGGAATGTGCGAGTGCGTCAGCACGTGCAGCGTCTCGCTGCCCAGCAGCAGCCGGGCCAGGCTGCGGCGCCCGTGCGAGGCCATCACGATCAGGTCGCAGTCCTGGTTCTTGGCGGCGTGGATGATGGCTTCGGCCACCTGGTTCGACTTCATGACCACCGCGTCGGCGCGGCGCACGCCCTTGGCCAGGGCGGTGTCGCGCACCGCATCGGCCACGCGCTGGGCCGCCTGCTCGACGTGTTTCTGGTTGGCTTCGAAGTCCGTCTGGTTCAGCAGCATCGAGCCTTCGAAATAGCCATAGGGCTGGATGTGCGCGACGTTGACGCTCACCAGCTCGGCGCCGGTCAGCAACGCGAGGTCGATGGCCGCGGCCACCGCCTTGTCCGACAGCGAAGAGCCGTCGGTGGCGACGAGAACACGCTTGTACATGGCAGGCTCCTTGGCCCCCGGCACCGCGGGTGCCCTTGCCATTGCAGTCTAGTCCGCGCGGGCGGCACATTCAAGGCCGTGCCGCCCGCGCGTGCCGGGTATCAGCTGCTCGTGCTGTGGCGCCGTCCCAGTGCGAACACCGAGTTCGGCGCGTCGACCACGAAGGGCTTGCGCACCGGCGAGCCGACGATGGCCGTGGTGCGGCGCGCGGCCGCGCTGGTGGCGGGCTGCACGCCCTTGGCCTTCTGTTCGTCGACCAGGCTTTGCAGCGAGATCGAGCGCAGGAACTCGACGGCGCGCAGGTTCACGGAGGCCCACAGGTCGTCGATCTCGCAGCGGCCGGGTTCGTCGGCCGAGCCGGCGGCGCGCGGGCGGATCTTGCTGGCGCCCAGGTCTTCGATGGTGAGCACGATGTCGGCCACCGTGATCTCCGTGGCCTTGCGGCTGAGCGAGTAGCCGCCGCCGGGGCCGCGGGTGGATTCGACCAGCCCGTTGCGGCGCAGCTTGGCGAACAGCAGTTCCAGGTACGAGAGCGAGACCTGCTGGCGCAGGCTGATCGAGGCCAGCGTGACGGGGCCCGAGCGGCCGTGCAGGGCGATGTCGATCATCGCGGTGACCGCGAAGCGGCCCTTGGTGGTGAGGCGCATGGTGCTTTCCTTCCTTGTCTTGTCGTTCTGGCGCGCTTACTCGTCCCGGCCGCCGGCGATGCCCAGCAGGGCCAGCAGCGACTGGAACACGTTGTAGAGGCTCAGGTACACGCCCAGCGTGGCCGAGATGTAGTTGGTTTCCAGGCCGTCCTTCACGCGCTTCAGGTCGTGCAGGATGAAGGCCGAGAAGATGCCGATGGCGGCGACCGACAGCGTCATCATCAGTGCGCTCGACTGGATGAAGACGTTGGCGATGCCCACCACCAGCAGGCCGATGGCGCCCACGAAGAGCCACTTGCCCATGGCCGAGATGTCGCGCTTGATGACCGTCGAGAGCATGGCCATGCCCAGGAAGATGCCGCCGGTGCCGGCGAAGGCGGTCATCACCAGGCTGGCGCCGTTGGACAGGCCGAGCACGCTGCCGACCAGGCGCGACAGCATCAGGCCCATGAAGAAGGTGAAGGCCAGCAGCACGGGCACGCCGGCGGCGGAGTTCTTGGTCTTCTCGATGGCGTACATGAAGCCGAAGGCGCCGCCGAGGAACACCATGATGCCGATGCCCGGCGACATGGCGCGCGTGAGGCCGGTGGCCACGCCGAGCCAGGCGCCCAGCACGGTGGGCACCATCGACAGCGCGAGCAGCCAGTAGGTGTTGCGCAGAACGCGGTTGCGTTCCTGGACCGAGGCCAACGGTGCGCCGAAGCTGGAGGGGTAGGCCGATGGGCTGGAGTTCATCAAAAAATCCTGAAAAAGAGAGAGGGCCGGACGGATCGCATGACACGTGCGGCAGGGCCGTCAGACGGCTGAAAAAGAAGGGGCAGGTGCGTCGCGCAAAAACGGCGACGGGCCGGATGGGTGAGCGCAAACGCCCGGACCGGATCGGTCCTCAGGCGTTCGCTCGCCGCCGCGCGGCCTCAGGCGGCGAGAAGGGCGTGGGGCCGGGGTGGCCGCTTGGGCCGGTCGAGCAGCGGCGAGAGCACCGAGGTGGAGCCCAGCCGCGGCGGTTGCGCGGACAGCACCAGCAGGTTGCGCGCGTGGGGGCGGGCGTCGAGCAGTTCGGCGTGCTCGGAGCCGGCTTCGTCCATGGCGGACGGGTCTTCTGACGAAGACGTGTTGCCGGACTCGCTGTTACCGCCATCGGCCAGTGCGACGGCGAGCGTCGCGACGGTCTGGCGGTCACCCGTCGACGTCACATGGTTGCCGCCGACGAGCCCGTGCGCGAGCACGGCGAAGCCGTAGCAGGACAGCATGAAAGCGAGGACGGTAGCGGCAAACCAGCGGGACATGTAGGGGTATTTTACCCGCCGCGAGGGATCGGCTCCGGCGGGCGCGAATTCATCCGACCAGCGCGCACGGGTGTTGTCATCGTCCATCGGGTGGAACGCTGCAGGCGAATTTCGCCGACTACCGGACTTTCGGGGGCGCTTTTACGCTGACGGACATGCATCGGGGGCCATTTTTCCCCGGCATTCAACCTCACAAAGGAAGCCTCTCATGTCCAAGCCTTACACCCGTCTCGACAAGAACGATGTCGCCGTGCTGCTGGTCGACCACCAGACCGGCCTGCTCTCGCTGGTGCGCGACATCGACCCCGACAAGTTCAAGAACAACGTGCTGGCCCTGGCCGACATCGCCAGCTACTTCAAGCTGCCCACGGTGCTGACCACCAGCTTCGAGAACGGCCCCAACGGCCCGCTCGTGCCCGAGCTGAAGGCCCAGTTCCCCGACGCGCCCTACATCCCGCGCCCCGGTCAGATCAACGCCTGGGACAACGAGGACTTCGTCAAGGCCGTCAAGGCCACGGGCAAGAAGCAACTGCTGATCGCCGGCGTGGTCACCGAGGTCTGCGTGGCCTTCCCGGCGCTGTCGGCGCTGGCCGAGGGCTTCGACGTGTTCGTCGTCACCGACGCGTCGGGCACCTTCAATGACGTGACGCGCCAGGCCGCGTGGGACCGCATGTCGGCCGCCGGCGCGCAGCTGATGTCGTGGTTCGGCGTGGCCTGCGAGTTGCACCGCGACTGGCGCAACGACATCGAGGGGCTGGGCACGCTGTTCTCCAACCACATCCCCGACTACCGCAACCTCATCACCAGCTACACGCAGCTGACCCAAGGAAAGTGAGCACCCCATGACCACGCCGAACACCGTCGCCAACTTCAACGGCGCCAAGCCCGTCATCGACCCGGATGACGCCGTGATGCTGCTCATCGACCACCAGAGCGGCCTGTTCCAGACCGTGAAGGACATGCCGATGACCGAGCTGCGTTCCAACGTCACCACGCTGGCCAAGGTCGCGACGCTGGCGAAGATCCCGGTCATCACCACCGCCTCGGTGCCGCAGGGCCCGAACGGGCCGCTGATTCCCGAAGTGCACAAGTACGCGCCGCATGCGCAGTACGTGGCGCGCAAGGGCGAGATCAACGCCTGGGACAACCCCGAGTTCGTGGCGGCAGTGAAGGCCACCGGGCGCGGCACGCTGATCATTGCCGGCACCATCACCAGCGTGTGCATGGCCTTCCCGAGCATCGCGGCGGTGCATGAGGGCTACCGCGTGTTCGCGGTGATCGACGCCTCGGGCACCTACTCGAAGATGGCGCAGGAGATCACGCTGGCGCGCGTGGTGCAGGCCGGCGTGGTGCCGATCGACACCGCGGGCGTGTGCTCCGAAGTGCAGAAGACCTGGCACCGCGACGATGCCGCGCAATGGGCCGAGGCCTACAGCGCCGTGTTCCCGCCTTACCAGCTGCTGATCGAGAGCTACATGAAGGCACAGGAGGTGGTGACGAACAGCGAGCAGCTGGATTCGCAGCGCAGCTGATCGCCTCGATGCGACACTGACGAACGCCGCGCCGCACGCGAAACGTGTGGCGCGGCTTTCCTTCTTTCAACGCACGGCAAGGAGCCTCGCATGGACAGTCCCCGCATCCTGATCATTCCCGGCAGCGCCCGCGACGGCTCGCTCAACCGCCGGCTGGCGGCCGTGGCCGCGGCCACCGCGCGCGCGGCGGGCCTGCAGGTGACGGAGATGGACCTGCGCGCGCTGGCGCTGCCCGTGTACGACGGCGACCTCGAGGCCGCCTCGGGCGTGCCGGCCGGCGCGCACGAACTGCGCAGCGCCATCGCGGCGAGCGACGGCGTGCTGATTGTCACGCCCGAGTACAACGGCTTCCCCACGCCGCTGGTCATCAACGCCTTCAGCTGGCTCTCGCGCATTCCGCCGGGCGAGGGCCATGCGGGCGGGCTGGCCGCCACGGCCAACAAGCCGGCCGCGTTGCTGTCGGCTTCACCCGGGCCGCTGGGTGCGCTGCGCTCGATGAACTTCCTGCGACAGTACCTGCAGATGGCCTTCGCCATGCTGGTGGCGCCGCAGCAGTTCGCGCTCGGGCGCGCGAACGAGGCCTTCGATGCCGACGGCACGCTGAAGGACGCGCGCGCCGCGCAGTCGGTGCAGAAGGTGGTGGCGGCGCTGGCCGCGCTCGCAACGGCATTGCCCACCCCACGTTGATCCGCGCAGGGGCGGCGTTCGTGCTGTCGCGCGAACGACCGTCCCGATCCGCATCGCGACGTATCTTCGACCGCACATTGGAAGAAGGACGAGACGACATGCAATTCGAATTCACGCCCCGGGTGCTCGCGCTGCGCGCCGAGCTGCTCAAGTTCATGGACGAGCACGTCTACCCGAACGAGAAGCGCCGCGAGGAAGAGCTGGCCGCCAACGCCCGCACCGGCCGGCCCTACGCCGAGCTGCCGATGATGGCCGGCCTGAAGGCCAAGGCGCGCGAGCGCGGCCTGTGGAACCTGTTCCTGCCCGAGTCGGAACACGGCCCGGGCCTGAGCAACGTCGAGTACGCGCCGCTGTGCGAGATCATGGGCCGGCGCTACTGGTGCGCGGAAATCTTCAACTGCTCCGCGCCCGACACCGGCAACATGGAAGTGCTGGCGCGCTACGGCACCAAGGCGCAGCAGGAGCGCTGGCTCACGCCGCTGCTGGCCGGCGAGATCCGCTCGTCGTTCGCCATGACCGAGCCCGAGGTGGCCTCCAGCGACGCCACCAACATCCGCTGCAGCATCCGCCGCGAGGGCGACGAATACGTGATCAACGGGCGCAAGTGGTACATCACCGGCGCCATGAACGAGCGCTGCGAAATCTTCGTGCTGATGGGCAAGACCGACCCCGACAACGCCGACCGCCACAAGCAGCAGTCGATGGTGCTCGTGCCCAAGAACACGCCCGGCATCACCATCGTGCGCGACATGCAGCTGCTGGGCATGTACGACCCGCCCTTCGGCCATCCCGAGATCGTGTTCGACAACGTGCGCGTGCCGGTCGAGAACATCCTGCTGGGCGAGGGCCGTGGCTTCGAGATCGCGCAAGGCCGCCTCGGCCCCGGACGCATCCACCACTGCATGCGCGCCATCGGCATGGCCGAGGCCGCGCTGGAGATGATGTGCCAGCGCCTCGTGTCGCGCGTGGCCTTCCACAAGCCGCTGTCGGAGCAGGGCGTGTGGCGCGAGCGCATTGCCGAGTCGCGCATGCTGATCGAGCAGTCGCGCTGGATGGTGCTGAACGCGGCCTACCGCATGGACACCGTGGGCAACAAGGTCGCGGCGAAAGAGATCGCGATGATCAAGGTGCTCACGCCCAACAACTGCGTGAAGGTGATCGACTGGGCCATGCAGGCCTTCGGCGCCATGGGCCTGAGCCAGGACACGCTGCTCACGCACTTCTACGCCTACGAGCGGCACCTGCGCGTGGCCGACGGCCCGGACGAGGTGCACCGCAACGCGATCGCCAAGCAGGAGCTGGCGGCGTACCAGTAACGGCAGCGCCGCAGCCGCGAGGGCGTCAGTCGACGCGCTTCGCCCGTTCGAGCATGGCGTGCAGAAGTACGTTGCAGCCGGCCGTCAGGTGGCCGGGCTGCGCGTCCTCGATCTCGTTGTGGCTGATGCCGTCCTTGCAGGGCACGAAGATCATGCCGGCCGGTGCCAGCCGCGCGGCATAGATCGCGTCGTGGCCCGCGCCCGACACCACGTCCATGGTCGAGTAGCCGAGCCGTTCGGTCGCGCGCCGCACCGCATCCACGCAATCGGGGTGAAACGGGCAGGGCGGAAAGTACGACACGCGCTCGATCGTCACGCCCAACCCGGTTTCGCGCCCCGTGCGCTCGACGCAGGCGAGGATCTCGCCGTGCATGCGGTCGAGCAGTTCGCCGCTCACGTTGCGCAGGTCGACCGAGAACTTCACCTCGCCAGGAATCACGTTGCGGCTGTTCGGGTGCACCTGCACCATGCCGACCGTGCCGCGCCCGTAGGGTGGGTAGCGCAGCCCGATGGCCACCACCTCCTGCATGATCCGCGTCGCCACCTGCAGCGCGTCGCGGCGCAGGTGCATCGGCGTGGGGCCCGCATGCGCCTCCATGCCGGTGACGACGCAGTCGTACCACGAGAGGCCGAGCACCGCCGGCACCACGCCGATGACCTTGTCCGCATCTTCCAGCACCGGCCCCTGTTCGATGTGCGCCTCGAAGTAGGCGCCGATGGGGTGGTCGCCCGGCGTCTGGTCGCCGATGTAGCCGATGCGCGCCAGCTCTTCGCGCACCGTCTTGCCCTCCGTGTCTTTCGCGGCGTAGGCGTGCTCCAGGCTGAAGGCGCCGCAGAAGACGCCCGAGCCCATCATCACCGGCACGAAGCGCGAGCCTTCCTCGTTGGTCCAGAACGCGACCTCGATGGGCGCCTCGGTGCGGATGCCCTGGTCGTTCAGCGTGCGCACCACTTCCAGCGCCGACAGCACGCCGTAGTTGCCGTCGAACTTGCCGCCGGTGGGCTGCGTGTCGATGTGGCTGCCCGACACGATGGGCGGCAGCGCGGGGTTGCTGCCTTCACGGCGCATGAAGACGTTGCCGATCTTGTCGACCGTGATGCTCAGACCGGCCGCCTTGCCCCACGACACCACGAGGTCGCGGCCCTGCTTGTCGAGGTCGGTCAGCGCCAGCCGCTTGACGCCGCCCTTGGGGGTGGCGCCGATGCGCGCCAGTTCCATCAGCGAGTTCCACAGGCGCTCGCCGTTGATCGTCAGCACCTGCGTGTCCACTGCTGCATTCATGTATGACTCCTTGGGGGTTCAGCGCGCCACGGCCGTGGGCGCGTGCTGCTGCTTGAAACGTTCGAGTGCGGTGAACATCGGCGCGAAGGGCGGGCGCTTGAGGTAGCGGCCGGTGCCAGGCTCGGCGCGCAGGTCGCCGTCGCGCCAGACCCAGCGGCCTGCGCTCACGGTGTGCCTGGGCACACCCGTCACTTGGCGGCCTTCGAAGATGTTGAAGTCGCTCTTGGAGTGCTGCGTCTTCACCGACAGCGTCTTGGTCGCCTTCGGGTCCCACACCACGATGTCGGCGTCGGCCCCGGCCTGGATCACGCCCTTGCGCGGGTACAGGTTGAACAGCTGCGCTGCGGTGGTCGAGGTGACGCGCACGAACTCCGAGGGCGTGAGCCGGCCGGCGTTGACGCCCGCGTCCCACAGCACGGCCATGCGCTCTTCGACGCCGCCGCAGCCGTTGGGAATCTTCGTGAAGTCGTTGCGGCCGGCCGCTTTCTGCTCGGCGCAGAAGGTGCAATGGTCGGTGGCCGTGGTGTGCAGGTTGCCGCCCTGCAGGCCGCGCCACAGCATGGCCTGGTTCTCGCGCGAGCGGAAGGGCGGGCTCATCACGTGGGCGGCGGCGCGCGCGAAGTCGGGGTCGCGGTAGGCGCTCTCGTCGACCACGAGGTGGCCGGCCAGCACCTCGCCGTACACGCGCTGGCCGCGTGCGCGGGCACGGGCGATGGCGTCGAGTGCCTCGCCGCACGACACGTGTACCACGTAGATCGGCACACCCAGCACGTCGGCGATGGCGATGGCGCGGTTGGCGGCCTCGGCCTCGACCATCGGCGGGCGCGACAGCGGATGGCCCTCGGGCCCGCGGATGCCCTGTGCCAACAACTGCTGCTGCAGCATCGCGACCAGCTCGCCGTTTTCCGCATGCACCGTCGGCATGGCGCCGAGCTCCAGCGAGCGCTGGAAGCTCTTCACCAGGATCTCGTCGTCGGCCATGATCGCGTTCTTGTAGGCCATGAAGTGCTTGAAGCTGTTCACGCCGTGCTCGTGCACCAGCGTGCCCATGTCCTTGTGCACGCTGTCGTTCCACCAGGTCACGGCCACGTGAAAGCTGTAGTCGCCGGCGGATTTTTCGGCCCAGCCGCGCCACATGCGAAAGGCGTCCATCAGCGACTGCTGCGGATCGGGAATCACGAAGTCGATGATGCTGGTGGTGCCGCCGGCCAGGCCGGCCGCCGTGCCGCTGAAGAAGTCGTCGGCTGCCACGGTGCCCATGAAGGGCAGCTGCATGTGGGTGTGCGGGTCGATGCCGCCGGGCATGACGTAGGCGCCCCCGGCGTCGATCACCTCGGCGCCCGCCGGCACCTGCAGGTCGGTGCCGACCTGGAGGATCTTGTCCCCCTGGCAGAGCACGTCGGCACGGTGCTCGGCATCGGCGTTGACCACCGTGCCACCGCGAATGAGAACGGTCATGGCGTGGGTTCCTTTTCTTTCTTGCTTCAGCTGGGGTTCTTGAGGGGTGGCGTCATGCCCTGAAGCTGTGGCGCACGCGCCTTCATCAGCCCCATGTAGACCACGGCCGACAGCACCACGCCGACGAACCAGGCGTAGGTGTAGATCGTCTTGAAGAACTCGGGCATCGACGGCACGGCCGACGGAAAGGCGGCGTTGAGGAAGCCGGGAATGTTCGGCAGCACGCCGACGATGAAAGCGACGATGGCCGCCATGTTCCAGCCGTTGCCGTAGCTGTAGGCGCCGGTCTCGCGGTAGAGCGCATCGACGTCCAGCTCCTTGCGGCGGATGAGGTAGTAGTCGGAAATCAGGATGCCGGCCACCGGCCCGAGCAGCGCCGAGTAGCCGATGAGCCAGGTGAAGATGTAGCCCTGCGTGGTCTCCAGCACCTTCCACGGCATCATCACGATGGCGATGCCGGCGGTGATGTAGCCGCCCGTGCGGTACGAGATCTTCTTCGGGTTGAGGGCCGAGAAGTCGTAGGCCGGGCCCACCAGGTTGGCCGCCAGGTTCACGCTCACCGTGTCGATCAGCAGGATGATGAGCGCGATCAGCACCGCGGCGCCGGTCATGCGGCTGGCCAGGTCCACCGGGTCCCACAGCGCCTTGCCGTAGATGACCACGGTGGCCGAGGTGACCATCACCGCCATCATCGCGAGCAGGCCCATCGGCGCGGGCAGCCCGATGACCTGGCCCACCACTTGGTCGCGCTGCGAACGCGAGAAGCGCGTGAAGTCGGGAATGTTCAGCGCCAGCGTGGCCCAGAAACCCACCATGGCCGTGAGCGACGGCCAGAACACCGCCCAGAACATGCCGGCCTTCTTGCCGCCGGCCTCGAACTGCGAAGGCTGGTCGAAGATCGGGCCCAGGCCGCCCGCGCGTTGCACGGCCCAGTAGAGCAGCGCGACGCACACGATGATCTTGAGCGGCGCGGTGTAGGTTTCGAGCCTGCGGATCGACTCGATGCCATGCACCACGAAGTAGAGCTGTATGGCCCAGAAGATCAAAAAGCACACGAGTTGCGCGCCGTTGATGCCGAGCATCGGCAGCTTGTCGCCGCCCAGCGGCTGGCCCATGAGCACACCGACCAGCGTGTAGATCATCTGGCCGCCGAACCAGGTCTGGATGCCGTACCAGCCGCAGGCCACGATGGCGCGCAGCAATGCGGGGAGCCGCGCTCCGCGCGTGCCGAACGAGGCACGCGCCATCACCGCGTAGGGAATGCCGTACTTCGCGCCGGCGTGGCCGATGAGCAGCATCGGCACCAGCACGATGGCGTTGCCGAGGAACACGGTCAGCACCGCCTGCCCCCACGACATGCCGCCCTCGATCAGGCTGGCCGCCAGCATGTAGGCGGGGATGCACATCACCATGCCCACCCAGAGCGCGGCGAAGTGGTACCAGCGCCACGTTCGCTGCGCCAGCGTGGTGGGCGCCAGGTCCTCGTTCCAGAGGTTTGCGGCGGGTGCGCCGCCGTGCTGTGGGGTCGTCATGTGGGTTGTCTCCTGCACGTGTGTCGTGT
The DNA here is from genome assembly GCF_059415405.1 of Variovorax sp. GW821-FHT10C12. Classification (NCBI taxonomy): domain Bacteria; kingdom Pseudomonadati; phylum Pseudomonadota; class Betaproteobacteria; order Burkholderiales; family Comamonadaceae; genus Variovorax; species Variovorax sp. GW821-FHT10C12. The sequence goes on along the minus strand of NZ_JBWKNE010000004.1, from coordinate 244,201 downwards.
TTTTTGCCGTGTTGTCGTTCCCCTCCTGCCGCCGCCCGGTCTGCGCCAGGCTTCGTCATTCATGCATGCGCTCAGGCAGGGCTGCCGGTGCGCATCGGGTTGTTGGGGTGCGTGGTCCAGTTGGCGTAGTGGCCGACCACCGGGTGGCCGGTGCGCGCGTCCGTCTCGCCGGCCTTCAGCGTGCGCATCGACAGCGCGCCGGGCACCGGGCAGATCGACACGCACAGGTTGCAGCCCACGCACTCTTCTTCCTTCACCTCGAAGAAGCGCATGCCGTCCTTGGTGGCGCTGATGGCCTGGTGCGAGGTGTCTTCGCACACCACGTGGCAGCGGCCGCACTGGATGCACAGGTCCTGGTGGATCACGGCCTTGTCGACGTGGTTCAGATTGAGCTGCTGCCAGTCGGTGATGCTGCCGACCGCACGGCCGCGCAACTGCTCCAGGTTGGCGTAGCCCTTCTGGTCCATGAAGTTCGAGAGGCCGTCGCACAGGTCCTGCACGATCTTGAAGCCGTAGACCATCGCGGCGGTGCACACCTGCACCGAGCCGCTGCCCAGTGCGATGAACTCCGCCGCGTCGCGCCAGGTCGAGACGCCGCCGATGCCCGAGATGGGCAGGCCGGCGGTCTGCGGGTCGCGTGCGATCTCGGCCACCATGTGCAGCGCGATCGGCTTGGCGCCGGGGCCGCAGTAGCCGCCGTGCGAGCCCTTGCCGTCGGTGTGCGGAAACATCGCCATGGCATCGAGGTCGACGCCCATGATCGAGTTGATGGTGTTGATGAGGCTCACCGCATCGGCGCCGCCTTTCTTGGCCGCGCGCGCGGCGGGCCGGATGTCGGCCACGTTGGGCGTGAGCTTCACGATCACCGGCAGCTTCGAATAGTGCTTGCACCACTCGGCCACCATCTGGATGTACTCGGGCACCTGGCCCACGGCCGCGCCCATGCCGCGTTCGCTCATGCCGTGCGGGCAGCCGAAGTTCAGCTCGATGCCGTCGCAGCCGGTGTCTTCCACCATCGGCAGGATGTTCTTCCAGGCCTCTTCGGTGCACGGCACCATGATCGACGCCACCAGCGCGCGGTCGGGCCAGTTGCGCTTGACGCGCGCCATCTCTTCGAGGTTGGTGCGCAGCGGCCGGTCGGAGATCAGCTCGATGTTGTTGAAGCCCGTCACGCGGCGGTCGGCCGCATACGACACGGCATAGCGCGGGCCGTGCACATTGACCACGTTCGGGTCTTCGCCCACGGTCTTCCAGACCACGCCGCCCCAGCCGGCCTCGAAGGCGCGGACCACGTTGATCTCCTTGTCGGTCGGCGGCGCCGAGGCCAGCCAGAAAGGGTTGGGGCTGCGGATGCCCACGAAGTCGATGCTCAGGTCTGCCATGTGAATTGCTCCTGTCGCGCCGCGGCGCGCTCGGATGAGAGGTGAGAAAGGAAGAGCGGGCGCTGTCGCGTCACGCAGCGCGCAGGTGGCGGTCGATGGACAGCGCGGCCTGCTTGCCGTCTTCCACCGCCTCGACCGTGAGGTCGCGCCCGCCGAAGCGCGCGTCGCCGCCGGCCCAGACCTTCGGGAGCGAGCTGCGGCATTCCGCATCGGTGCTGATGCGCCCGCCCTGCAGCTGCACGCCGCTGTCTTCCAGCGCCGTCGCGACAAAGCTCTGGCCGATGGCGCACAGCACCATGTCGGCCTGCAGTGCGAGCGCTTCGCCGGTCTCGACCAGCTTGCCGTCGACCAGCGCGGTGCGCGCGAAGTCGATGCCGCGCAGCACGCCGCCCTTGGCGCGCAGGGCCTTGGGCGCGGCCCAGTGGATGATGCGCACGCCGTTCTCCTTGGCCCAGCTCTGCTCGTCGACCGAAGCGCCCATGGCCTCGGCGCCGCGCCGGTAGACGATGCTCACGTCTTCCGCGCCGAGCTTGCGCGACTGCACGGCCGCATCCACGGCGGTCATGCCGCCGCCGATCACCACCACGTGGCGGCCGATGGCCACGTCGGCCGGCGAGGCGGCCTGGCGCAGTTCGGCGATGAAGTCCACCGCATCGCGCACGCCGGTCTGCTCGCCCAGGCCCAGCGTGTTCACGCCGGCCAGGCCCAGGCCGAGGAACACGGCGTCGTATTCGCTGGCGAGTGCATCGAGGTGCAGCTCGCGGCCCAGCGCCTGGTTGTTGCGCACCTCGATGCCGCCCACCGACAGCAGCCACTCGATCTCGCGTTGGGCGAAGTCGTTCACTGTCTTGTAGCTGGCCAGTCCGTATTCGTTCAGGCCGCCGAGCTTGGGGCGCGCATCGAACAGCGTCACCTGGTGGCCCAGCACCGCGAGGCGGTGCGCGCAGGCCAGGCCGGCCGGGCCCGCGCCGACGACGGCCACGCGCTTGCCGGTGTCGGCGGCGCGCACGAACAGCGGTGCGCCGGGCGCGTCGAAGAAGGCATCGGTCGCGTGGCGCTGCAGCAGGCCAATCTCGACCGGCTTGCTCTCGTTGCTGTTGCGCACGCAGGCCTGCTCGCACAGCACCTCGGTCGGGCACACGCGGGCGCACATGCCGCCCAGCGGGTTCTCTTCGAGGATGGTGCGCGCGGCGCCGCGCAGGTTGCCGTCGGCGATGCGGCGGATGAAGGTCGGGATGTCGATGCCCGTGGGGCAGGCCGTCTGGCAGGGCGCGTCGAAGCAGTAGTAGCAGCGCTCGGCTTCGATGTTGGCCTGCACCACGTTCAGCGGCGGGTGGGCATCGCAGAAGTTCTTGGCGTACTGCGCGGGGTCGAGACGGCCGGCGCGCACATCGGAGGCAATGTGCGCGCTGGGCGCGACGGGATTCATCGTGCTGCTCATGGGCTTTCAAGCTCCAGGTCGTGGTGGGGTAACCGTGTGCGACATGAGAGATCGAGCCCTCATGAAGTTTGACCAAGTGGTCGAATGTCGCGATGATTCAGCAAACGAGGGGTGCCGCCCATACACAGTTGGCGCGGCGAACGAGAAAGTGTTTGCCGCCGCCGACCATGCTGTTTGGTGCACTGCCCAGCACAGTTCCCGAGGGCAAACCCTGTCCAGGCGGGCCACATGTGTGTCGAAGGAGACCCGGTGATGCAGAGTTCAAGCAACGCGTCGGTGCTGCGCCAGCCGGCGCAGGCCGGTGCCGGTTGGATGCAGGGCCTGATGGGCGACATGGACGAGGCCGCACCCGGCCTCGGGCTGGCGCAGCGCCTCGTGGTGGGCGTCGAGCTGCGCGTCATCGACGGGCGCCTGGCGCCCGGCACCAAGATGCCTTCGGTGCGCGCGCTGGCCGGCAAGCTGGGCATCAGTACCTTCACCGTCACCGAGTCGTACAGCGCCTTGCGCGCGCGCTCGGTGCTGGCTTCGCGGCCGGGCAGCGGCTACTACGTGCTGCACCGGCCGGCGCCCGCGCCGGACGTTGCGGCAGCGCCCGCGGCCGAGGCGCATGCGGACCCCGACAGGCCGCCACCGGCCGAATACCGCGGCGACGAACTGGTGCGCGAGGCCATGCGCCGCGTGGCCCGGGCGACCCCCGAATGGGACGACGGCGCCAGGCCCGGGCTCGGACTGGCGCGGCTGCGCGAGCGCATCGCCGCACGCCATCGCACCGAGCTGCCGGCACTCGGTCCGCAGCAGGTGATGACCGCCGCCGGCAGCCTCGGCGCCGCGATGTGCCTGTTGCAGGCGTGGACCGCGCCCGGCGATGCGGTGATGATCGAGTCGCCCGCGTCGCGCCAGCTGCGCCGGCTGATCCACACGCTGGGCCGGCGCACGCTGGAAGTGCCGCGCCGCGGCGGCTGCCTCGACATTGCCGCACTCGATGAGCAGGCCGCCTTGCTGCCCGTGGAGGGCCGGCGCCGGCTGCTGTTCGTGTCGACGGCCGTGTCCAACCCGCTGGGCGTGTGCATGACGCCGCAAGGCGCGCACCAGGCGCTGCAGGCCGCCGAGCGGCACGACCTGCGCGTCATCGAGCTGGACGCCTGGCGCGGGCTCTCGCCGCTGCAGGCGCCCAGCCTGGCGGCCATGGACGGCCTGCAGCGCGTGGCCCAGGTCGGCAGCGTCTCGGCCACCCTGTCGGCCCGCCTGCGGCTCGCGCACGTGCTGTTGCCGCAGCGCTGGACCGACGACCCCGCGCTGCGCTGCCTGCACACCACGCTTGGGCCGAGCGAGTTCGAGGAACGCGTGGCCTGCGAAGTGCTGGCCGATGCCGGCCATGCGCGCTTCCTGCAGCGGCTCAACACGTCCTTGAAGATCGCCGGCGAGCGCACCCTGTCGCTGCTGACCGGCGCGGGCCTGCAGGCACTGTGCGTGCCCGATGGCGGGCCGTTTCTCTGCGCCGGCTGGCCGGCCGGCAGCGAGCCGCGGCCGTCGAGCGATGCGGTGCTGCAGGAGGCCCGCAAGCAGGGCCTGCCGCTCACCGCCGCTGCCGACTTCTGCACCACGCCGCAGCCCTTCGCGTGGTTCCGCTTCAACGTCACGCAGTGCGGCGACGAGCGGCTGGTGCGCTTCCTGGCGCGGATCAGGCACCCATGAGCGTGGCGCCACGTCCCCCTGCGGTGAAGCGCCAGGCGCGCCGCCAGAACCTGGAGAGCGCCATCCTCGCGGTGGCGCAGGAGCGCTTTGCGCTGCACGGCTATGGCGGCGTGTCGGTCGACGACATCGCGGCCGACGCGGGCGTGTCCAAGCAGAGCCTGCTGTATTACTTTCCCTCGAAGAAGGCGCTGTACCGGCGCGTCTTCAACGACGTGCTCGATTCGTGGCTGTCGAACCTGAACAGCCTCGCCGATGCGGACCTCGATCCGCACGCGGCGCTGGAGCGCTACGTCACGCAGAAGCTCAAGTTTTCCTACGACCACCCTTCGGGCTCGCGCCTGTTCGCGCAGGAAATCATTTCGCAGGCCCCGCAGTGCGCCGACGACATCCAAGCCAAGCTGGTGCCCGCCTTTCGCGCCGAGGCGGCCGTGCTGCAACGCTGGATGGCGGGCGGCGACATCGACCCGCTGCCGGTGCCGCACCTGCTCTTCACGCTCTGGGCCATGACCCAGACCTACGCCGACTTCGCCTGGCAGATGCGGATGCTGCTCGGCAAACAGGCGCTGGAGCCGGAAGATTTCGACCAGGCGCGCGAGACGATCATGCGGATGCTGGAAGGGGCGCTGGGCTTGTCGCGACCCGCGACGTCGGCGGTGGTGGCAAGCCCGCCGTGGAACGGCTGAGTGCCGCTTCCGCCAGGGACCAGGGCGTTCAATGCGCCGCGTCGGCCGGCGCTTCCCACGCAAAGCCGACGCCGTACACCGAGCGGATCCAGTCGTGCGCGGGTGTCACCGCGCCGAGCTTGCGGCGCAGGTTTTTCACGTGGCTGTCGATGGCGCGCTCGGTCACGTCCACCGTGTCGTCGTAGGCCAGCTCCAGCAGCCGGGCGCGCGAGAAGATGCGGCCCGGGTGCCGCGACAGCACCTGCAGCAGCCCGAACTCGCGGCGCGTGAGGTTCAGCGGCGTGCCGTCGAGCGAGGCGCGCCAGTGCACGTCGTCGAGCACCAGGCCCGGGGCATCGCCCGGTGCCGCCACGGCCACGGTCGGCGCGGTGCGGCGCAGCACGGCGCGCACGCGCGCCACCAGCTCGCGCGGCGAGAAGGGCTTGCACACGTAGTCGTCGGCGCCCAGCTCCAGGCCGAGCAGGCGGTCGACCTCCTCGATGCGCGCGGTGAGCATGATGATCGGGTGCGCCGTGTGCTCGCGCGCGCGGCGCAGCACCTCGATGCCATCGAGGCGCGGCAGCATGATGTCGAGCAGCGTGAGGTCGGGCGGCGCGGCGACGATGCGCTCGAGCGCGCTCTGCCCGTCGGCGAAATGCTCGGTGTCGTAGCCGGCGTGGCGCAGGTAGTCCTGCACCACGGAGGCGATGTCGAGTTCGTCCTCGACGATCACGATGCGTGTCATGCGGAAGCCGCTAGGGGAAGGGTGATCGTCATGCGCAGCCCGCCCAGCGGCGAGGGGGCCGCCTCGATGCTGCCGCCGTGCGCCTCGATGGTCGCGCGGCAGATCGACAGGCCCAGGCCCGAGCCGCCCAGCGCGCGGCTGCGCGAGGTCTCGCCGCGGAACAGGCGGTCGAAGAGGCGCGGAATCTCTTCCTCGGGCACGCCCGGTGCGCTGTCGTCGAACACCAGCGTGAGGCAGTGGCCGGTCCATGCGCCTTCGACGCTCACGCCGATGCGCAGCTGGCCGCCGGCGTCGGTGTAGGCCAGCGTGTTCTCCAGCAGGTTCATGAAGACCTGGTGCAGCCGGTGCGCATCGCCGTCGATCACCGGCTGGGCCGAGGCGGCGATGCGGTCGAGGGCGTCGCGGTCGAGCGCGATGCTGCGCTGCGTGAAGCGGTCGCGCGTGTGGTCGAGCGCCTCCTTCAGCAGCGACAGCGGGTACACCGGCGCCTTCAGCAGGTCGCTCTGGGGCTCGCGCATGCTGCTGCGCAGGTCGTCGACCAGCTGGCCGAGGCGGATCACCTGCCGGTGCATGCGCAGCGCGGTGCGTTCGTCGAAGCTGCGCACGCCGTCCTGCAGCGCCTCGATCTCCGCGCGCATGGCCGCCAGCGGCGTGCGCAGTTCGTGCGCCGCATCGGCCAGCCAGGCGCGGCGCGAGGCCTCGGCCGTGTCCAGGCGCTGCGCCATGTCGTTGAAGGTCTTGCCCAGCAGCGCGAGCTCGTCCGAGCCGTGGACCGCCACGCGCGTCGAGAGCCGCCCGCGCGCCACATCTTGCGCGGCCTGCGTGAGCGCGTCGATCGGCTGGAACCAGCGGCGCGCCAATAGCCACGACAGCACGAGCGCAAAGGCCAGGCCGCACAGCCCGGTGAGCGCGATCACGCCGGACTGCCGGGCAAGAAAGGCGCGGTCGGCCTCGCTCTCCAGGCCCTGCATCGGCGCGAGCGCGAGGTAGCCGACGACGGTGCGCCCGTGGCGGATCGGCCGGCGCGCGGCGTTCTCGGGGTCGATGGTCGCGCCGACCACGAGCGCGCCGTGGGCATCGAGCACGGCGAGGCGGCGAAAGATCGAGTCGGGCGGGCCGGCCAGGCCGGGAAAGAAACCCGGGGGCGGCATCAGGAAGCGGCGGGGTAGCAGGTCGAGCTGTGGTGGCGGGGGCGAGGCGGTGGGCGAGAGCCCGCTGGACGGTTCTGCCGGCGGCGCGCCGTCGCCCTGTGTGCCGGGCGCACGGCGCTCGTACCAGGGCGGCAGCCGCCGGTCGTCGGGCGTGGCGGCGCCGTCGATCACCATCGCCGACTGGCCCAGCTGCAGGCGGTGCCAGGCGTCGTCGTTGTCGCGCAGTTTCTTCCAGTCGCCGTTGGCGGTGTAGTGCTTCAGCAGGAGCTGCGAGAGCCAGTCCATGCGGCGGATCTCGATCTCGGCCACGTAGGCGCCCAGGCCCCGCTGCAGCGCGACGATCGAGAAGCCCACGAAGCTCAGCAGCAGCACGATCAGCAGGGCGGCCAGGGCCAGGAAGATCTTGCGGGAGAGGGTCAGGCGCGGCATGGGCTCGGCGGCGGGGGCATGGCCGCATTCTGCGGCATGCGTTTCGGGGGCGGGGATGGCATGGGCAAGCCGCGGATCATGGCGCCCGATTGGGGAGGAATCTGGGAGACGCGCTCTCCCGCGCCTCTCCCACATTTCTCCCGATTCGGATCGCACGATGCCCGTCATGACACCGGACACGCACCGCGCCTCTCCCACCTCCGCCTTCCGCGCACTGGCCGCCGCCGCGCTCGCCTGGGCCCCGCCGGGGCACGCGGCGCCGCCGTCCACGCCCCCGGGCGACGCCGACACCGACCTGCTGCTGTTCCTGCTGGCGGCGCTGTTCTGGGGCGTCGCGCATGTGTGGACGCTGCTCGTGGTCTGGGCCGAGGCCCGGGCTTCGGGCGTGCGCGCGCCTGCCAGGAAGGAGGCCGCTCATGGCCGGTGAAGCGATCGGGCGCCGGGGCCTGCTGGCCGCGATCGGTACGGCCGGCCTGGCCGCGTCCGCACCCGGGGCCGTTGCAGCAGCGCAGAAGCTTCCGCTGACCGCCCAGACCACCGAGGGCCCGTACTACCTAGACCTCGCGAACTTCCGCACCGACCTGACCGACGGCCGCGAGGGCGTGCCGCTCGACGTGCGCCTGCGCGTGCGCGATGCCGCCGGGCGCCCGCTGCGCGGCCTGCGCACCGACCTGTGGCACTGCGACGCGCAGGGCAACTACTCGGGCTTCGGCGGGCAGGGCGACGACCGCACGCGCGGCTTCGAAGGCCAGGCCTTCCTGCGCGGCAGCCAGCGCACCGACCGCGACGGCCAGGCCGTGTTCGCCACGCTCTACCCGGGCTGGTACGCGGGGCGCACCACGCACATCCACGTCAAGGTGCACCACCGCGAGCGCGCCGTGCTCACGACGCAGTTCTTCCTGCCCGATGCGCTCAGCGAGTTCCTCTACACGCAGGTCTCCAGCTACCAGCGCGCGCGGTTGCGCGACACGCTCAACAGCGCCGACGGCATCGCGCTGCGGGCCGGCGACACGGTGCTGGGCGCGGTGCGCGAGGAGGGCCGGCGCTATGTCGCGCTGCTCACGCTGGTGGTCGACCCCGCCGCGCGCCCGGTGACCGAGCGCCCGCCGCCGCCCGGCAAGGGGCCCATGCCAGCGGGCGGCGTGCGGCCGATGCGGCCGCGCACGCCCGAGGGCCTTGCCCGCATCCGCGCGCTGGTGCCGCCGCGCACGGAAGGCTGAGCGGTGTTGCGGATGCCGCTCCCGCCTGCCGTGTCCGTCGAGGGGCGCTTGACACCACGGGCCGCGATGCGCGCACTGGCGCACACCTGCGCGGGCTGTCTTGCGTTCTGCAGCCTGGCGCTGGGCATCAGCGTCGCGGCACGCGGCGCTTGCGTGGAGGCGCGACAGGTGGCAGTGCGCAATGCCAGCCTGTCGACGCTGGCGCCGATCATGCAAAGGCGCAGCGAAAGCCGCACATCGCGCGGCCACGGCCCGTGCAAGGCCGGGCCGGCCCTCAGCCCAGCCGCTGCGCGAAGCTGAACCCCACGCCGTAGACCGAACGGATCCAGCCGTGGGAGGGCGACACGGCCGCGAGCTTGCGCCGCAGGTTCTTGATGTGCCCGTCGACCGCGCGCTCGTTCACGTCCAGCGCCTCGGGAAAGGCCGCTTCGAGCAGCCTGGCGCGCGTGAACACGCGCCCCGGTTCGCGCGACAGCGCGCGCAGCAACAGCAGCTCGCGGCGCGTGAGCGCCAGGAACCGCCCCTCCAGCCAGGCATGGCCCATCGCGCTGTCGAAGGCCACCGCCGGCGAGGCCATGCCCACGCTCAGGTCGGGCGGCGCGCGCCGGCGCAGCACCGTATGCACGCGCGCCACCACCTCGCGCGGCGAGAAGGGCTTGCAGACATAGTCGTCGGCGCCCAGGTCGAAGCCGCGCAGCCGGTCGGCCTCGTGCGCGCGCGCCGTCAGCACGATGATCGGGTGGTCGCTGCGCGCGCGCACCTGCGCGATCACCTGCAGCCCGTCGATGCGCGGCAGCACCACGTCGAGCAGCGTGAGCGCCGGCGGTGCGTGCAGGATGCGCTCGAGCGCGGCGGCGCCGTCGCCCAGCTGCTCGACCTCGTGGCCCGCGCGCCGCAGCGGGCCCAGCAACAGCGACGCGATCTCGCGTCCGTCTTCCACCAGCAGGATGCGGCTCATGGCGCGTGCGGTCCGGTTCAGAAGGACGTGCCGATCTGGAACTGGAAGCGCTGCGTGCGGTCGGCCGCGATGCCGTTGGCCGTGTCCTCCTTCTGGTAGACGATCGGCACCGCATACGCCAGGCGCAACGGGCCCAGCGGCGAGATCCAGCTGATGCCCAGGCCGGCCGACGCGCGCAGGCGGTTCTGGGCCTTCCACTGCGCGTCGGTCATGCTGGCCGTGCGTTCGGCGAACACGTTGCCCGCATCGAAGAAGGTGTACAGGCGCAGCGATTTGTCATTGCCCGCGCCGGGGAAGGGCGTGGTCAGCTCCATGTTGAAGATCGCCTTGCGCGTGCCGCCCAGCGAACCGCCGGTGACCGCGTCGGTCGGGCCCAGCGAGTTCTGCTCGAAGCCGCGGATCGAGCCCAGCCCGCCCGCATAGAAGTTCTTGAAGATCGGGAAGCTGCTGCCGCCCAGCGCCTTTGCATAGCCCAGTTGGCCGTTGAAGGCCAGCGTGTACTGCTTGGACAGCGGCACGTACTGCTGGTACTGGTAGTTGGTCTTCAGGTAGCGCAGTTCGCTGCCCACGCCCAGTTCGAGGTTGGCGCTTTGCAGGCGCCCGCGCGTGGGCACCAGCGCGCTGTCGCGGTCGTCGCGCGACCAGCCCACGGTGGCCGGGATGCCCACCACGTTCCTGCCCGCGCACACCACGCTCGGCGCGGTGCCGGTGCACTGGAAGTAGTCGAGGTAGGCCTGCGGCGTGGCCGTGTAGACATACGAGCCGTTGACCAGCGTGTACGAGCCGTTGGTGCCCGGCGTGAACGAATAACGCTCCACGCCGATGCCCAGGTACACCGTGTCCAGCTCGTTCACCGGCAGCCCGAAGCGCACCGAGCCGCCGTCGCTCGCGAGCTTGTAGTTGCCGTCGGCTTCGTAGTAGGGCCGCGTGGTGGTGTGAAAGAGGTTGAAGGTGCGCGAGATGCCGTCCTTCGTGAAGTACGGGTCGGTGGCCGTGAGCGACACCGAGCGGTTGTACGAGCTGGTGTTGACCTGCAGCCCCAGGTAGTTGCCCGAGCCGAACACGTTCTCCTGCGTGATGCCGAAGCTCAGCGAGATCTTGTCGGTCGACGAGTAGCCCGCGCCGAGTTGCAGCGAGCCCGTGGGCTTCTCGGCCACGGTGACGTTCAGGTCGACCTGGTCGTTGCTGCTTGGCACTTCGGCGGTCTCGACGTTCACCTCGGTGAAGAAGCCCAGCCGGTCGACGCGGTCGCGCGAGAGCTTGATCTTCGTGCCGTCGTACCAGGCGCCTTCGTACTGGCGGAACTCGCGCCGGATCACCTCGTCGCGCGTGCGCGCATTGCCGCCGATGTTCAGCCGCCGCACATAGGCGCGCCGCCCGGGCTCGGCGTTCAGTACCATCACGACGCGGCGCCGGGCGCGGTCGATCTCGGGCTCGGCTTTCACGCGCGCGAAGGCGTAGCCGAAGGTGCCGAAGTGGTCGGCGAAGGCCTTGGTGGTGGCCGCCACGTCCTCGCCGTTGTAGGACGCGCCGGAGCGCACGGTGACGAGCGACTTGAACTCGTCCTCGCGCCCCAGGTAGTTGCCCGCCAGCTTCACGCCCGCCACCGCGAACTTCTCGCCCTCGCTGATGTTCACCGTGAGCTCCAGCGTCTGCCGGTCGGGCGAGATCGCGACCTGCGTCGACTCGATGCGGAACTCGAGGTACCCGCGCGTCAGGTAGAACGCGCGCAGCGTTTCCAGGTCGGCGTCGAACTTGGCGCGCGCGTACTGGTTCGACTTCGTGTACCAGGCCAGCCAGCCGCCGCTGTCCTGGTCGAACAGGTCGAGCAGCGTGCGCTCGTCGAAAGCCTGCTGGCCCACCACGCGCACCCGCGTGATGCGCGCCGGTTCGCCCTCCGTCACGCTGAACGTCAGGTTGACGCGGTTGCGCTCCAGCGGCGTCACGGTGGTGACCACCTGCGCGTTGTAGAGGCTGCGGCCGATGTACTGGCGCTTGAGCTCCTGCTCCCCGCGGTCGGCCAGCGCCTTGTCGTACGTCCGGCCTTCGGCCAGTCCGATGTCGCGCAGCGCCTTCTGCAGCGCCGCCTTGTCGAACTCCTTGGTGCCCGCGAAGTCGACATCGGCCACGGTGGGGCGCTCTTCGACGATGACGACGAGCACCCGGCCGTTCACGTCGATGCGCACGTCCTTGAACAGCCCGAGGTCGAACAGCGCGCGAATGGCCGCGCTGCCGCGGTCGTCGCTGTACATGTCGCCGGCCTTCAGGCCAAGGGTTGCGAACACCGTGCCCGCTTCGACGCGCTGCAGGCCTTCGAGGTGGATGTCTTGCACGGTGAACGGGTCGGCGGCCTGCGCCGGGCAGGCCGCCATCGCGAGGCACAACGCAGCAAGGGCTGCGAGAGACTTGGGAGGAATCGTCATCACCGCATGGTCTTCACCAATGTCGGAGGAATGTGGGACGCCCTCCCGCGCGCAGGGCCGGTTGGTGAGCAGTCGTTACTGCAACCCCATCGCGTTCACCGCCGGCCACGCCACCGCAGGCCGTTCGAAGCGTTCGCGGCAGTTCTGCGCATGCGTCTCCAGCGACAGATCGCCCTGGATCTCCAGCAGCCGCTGCACCGTGCGATCGACCGCCTGCGCGTCCAGCAGCGGGTACGTGCGCGCCGTGCGCCCGTTGTTGCGCACCAGGCGCGCGATGTACGGCAGGTCCTGCTGCGTGATCACCGCAGCCGGCATCACGCCCTCCAGCTCCACGCCTTCGCACGGCAGCAGCACGAAGTACTGCAGCCGCAGGTCGTCGGGCAGCAGGCTGCGCAGCTGCGTCGTCTTGCGCCCGCCCTGCCAGGCCGGGTCTTTCACCTCGCGCGCCCGCGTGCAGCCATGCAACCGCAGGAACCAGCGCGGCGGCGCTTCGTCGGACTTCTTGCGGTAGACGAACGCGTTGCGCCACGCCTTGATCTCGAACAGGTACACCCCCGTCTCGCACACGATCACCGCATCGATGCGCGCTGTGGGCACCGCGCAACCGGAGGGCATCGGGATGATGAGGTTGCGAAGAATGCGCAGGTGCGAAAACGCCGGACTGAACGCCGTGGCGAGCTGCTGCACCCCGAGCGACGCGGCGACCGCGCTTTGCGGCAGAACAATGGTCATGTCGAACTCCTTCGAAGCCCCGAGCATTGCCGGCCTTTTAGGAGACTTCTGGTAAACGAGGCAGAGCCTTGCGGTGTTCCCAGGCCGAGCGAAGCAAAGGCCTGTGAGGTTCCCCATCCCTTCTGTATGCGCCGAGGAGCGCAGCGTTTCGCGGATCAGGGCTCGCCCTTGTTTGAGCGAAGCGAGTTTGGGCGAGACCCCGCGAAACGTGAGCACCGCAGGTTGCCCGCAGCGAAGCGGAGGGACGCAGACAGCAGGGTCGCCTTTTCTTTGCTTACTTTCTTTTGGCGAAGCAAAAGAAAGTGAGTCGCCCGCCGGGGCGAGACCCGGCCTCGGGAAACAAAACGATCAGCCTTCGATTTTCCCGAGCCGAGATTCACGAAGCCGGCTCGGCGCCAAGGCCCCGGCAGATTCAAGAATCGGATAAGCAATCGAACAGATATGCGAATTGATCCGCTTCAAATCACTGATCAGATCGATGTGCAGCGAACTCGTCTCGATGCTCAAAGTAGTCCGATCCGACAACCGATCCAGATGGGTTGTTGCATAGGCCCGCTCCAGATCGCGGAACCGTGCTTTTTCTTCCAGCAGCTTCTGCGCGTCGCGAACATTGCCATTCAAGAACACGCTCATACTCAACCGCAGATTCGCAATCAACCGCTCATGCAGCTCCACAATCTCCGCCATCCCCGCAGCTGAAAAGTTGCGCTGCGGCTTGATCTTCTTGTCCTCGATATCAATGATCACCCGCTCGATGATGTCCCCGATCTGCTCCATGTTGATCGTGAAGCTGATGATGTCCGTCCAGCGCCGGCTTTCCTCTTCGCCCAGCGCCTCGCGCGAAATGCGCGTCATGTAGTACTTGATCGCCGAGTACAGCTCGTCCACCGTGTCGTCCAGCTGCCGCAGCTCCTGCGCCAGCCGCAGGTCGTTGTTGCGGATCACATCGAGCGTGCCGATCAGCATCGTCTCCACGATGTCGGCCTGGTGCAGCGCCTCGCGCGCCGCGTTCGAAATGGCGAGCGAAGGCGTCGACAGCGCCGAAGGATCGAGGTGGTGCGGCCGGCTCGTGCCCACGGGCTGCGGCGGCACGGGCAACATGCGCGTCACCAGCTTGGCGACCCATTGCGTGAGGCCGATGAAGCCGACGCTGATCACGATGTTGAACGCCAGGTGGAACAGCACCACGCCGTGCGTCTGGTTCGGCAGCTGGGGCTGCACGTAGCGCACCCACAGCCCCACGAACGGCGTGACCAGTGCCACGCCCAGCGCCTTGAACAGCAGGTTGCCCACCGTCACCTGCCGCACCGACACGGCCGAGCGCGCGGTGGTCAGCACCGCCAGCAGGCCGCTGCCCAGGTTGGCGCCGAGCACCAGGCCCAGCGCCACGTCGAGCGGCACCACGTTCGAGCTCGCCATGGCCGCCACCAGCAGCACCACCGCCAGGCTCGAGTACGCCACGATGGCGAGTGCGGCACCGAGCGTGATCTCCAGCAGCACATCGCTGGTGATGGACACCAGCAGCGCCCGCACGGCCGGTGACGAGAACAGCGGTTCGGTGGCCGCCACCACCAGCTGCAGCGCCAGCAGCATCAGCCCCAGCCCGATCAGCACCCGCCCCACGCGCCCCGCCACGGTGGCCGAGCGCGTGATGAACAGCACCACCCCCACGAAGATGAACATCGGCGAGAGCCACGAGAGGTCCGCCGAGAACAGCACCGAGATCAGCGCCGTGCCCACGTCGGCGCCCCGCATCACCGCCAGCGCCGCCGGCAGCGTGACCAGGCCCTGCCCCACGAAGGAGGAGGTCATGAGCGAGGTGGCCGTGCTCGACTGCACGAGCGCCGTGACGCCGATGCCCGAGAGCGCGGCCGTGAAGCGGTTGCGCATGCTCTGCACGAGGATCTTGCGCAGGTTGGCGCCGAAGACGCGCAGCACGCCGGTGCGCACGAGGTGCGTGCCCCACACCAGCAGGGCGACGGCCGCAAGCAGATTCAAAAGGTGCTTCATGGAGGGCGGGGTCTGACCTTTCTCTTGTTTTCGTTTTGATTCGTTTCAGCCCCATTTTCCACAAGTAGACGCTTCAGTCGATCAGGGCTCCGTTGTCGTGGAAAGGATAAGGCCCTTCGAAGCTGCCAGAGGCCGCCAGGTGGGTGACGAGCCGGCGCCCGGCCGCGGACCAGGCGTGCACGCGGAAGGCGGGCGGCTCCAGCGTCCAGGCCGAGGCGGCGTCGGGCGCCAGGTCGAGGCAGACCTGGTGCGCCTGCGCCGGCGAGGTCGAGGCGATGGTGCCGCCGAAGCGCACGTCGATGGCGCGGTGCAGGTGGCCGCAGATCACGCGCTCGACGTTCGTGTAGCGGCGCAGCAGGGCTTCGAGCGCGTCGGCGCCTTCGAGCAGGCCGATCTCGTCCATGTGGCCGATCAGCGTCTCGAAGGGCGGGTGGTGCATGGCGACCACCACGGGCTCGTGGCGGCAGGCGTCGAGCTGGGTTTCGAGCCAGGCCAGGCGCTTGTCGCACAGCGTGCCGTGGCTGGCGCCGGGCACGCAGGTGTCGAGCGTGAGCAGCCGCAGCGCGCCCACGCGCACCGAGTACTGCACGAAGCCGTGCGTGTCGGCGCCCGTGCCCAGGTAGGCGTGGCCCGGAAAGCTGCGGCGCAGCTGGTCGCGGTCGTCGTGGTTGCCGGGCAGCAGGTAGACGGGCATCGTCAGCGGCGCGAGCAGGGCGGCCAGGTGGTCGTACTCGGCGGCGCGGCCGAAGTCGGTCAGGTCGCCGGTGATCACCACCGCGTCGGGCGGCTGGCGCAACGCGAGCACCGACTGCACGGCGCGTGCGAGGTACGGCGCCGTGTCGATGCGGCCATAGGCCAGCCGGCCGGGCTCGCGGATGTGCAGGTCGGTCAGCTGGACCAGGAAGGTGTTGGGGTTCGTTGTCGTGGTCATGCGCGGGTTTCCTGCGAGGTCATCAGGCGGTCGGCCGGGATGCGCAGGCCCACCGCGTCGCCCGGTCCGAAGGGGTTGTCGCGCCCCACGTCGGCCACCAGCACGGGCTGGTCCTGCAGGCGCAGGTGCAACTGCACGCGGTCGCCGAGGAAGGTGCGGCGTTCGACCGTGGCGCGGCCCCAGTCGGGCGCCTCGCCGGGCGGGGGCGCGCCGACCTCGATGTCTTCGGGCCGCACCAGCAGCGTCGCATGCTGCTGCCAGGGCGCGGGGCAGGGCAGCGACGACCCTCCGAGTCGGACAACGCCCTGTGCGATGGCGTCGGGCGCGCGCTCCAGCCGGTTGACCCGGCCCAGGAACTCGGCCACGAAGGGGTGCGCGGGCGCGCGGTACAGGTCTTCGCCGCGCCCGACCTGCACGATGCGCCCGGCGCGCATCACCGCGAGCCGGTCGGCGATGGCCAGCGCCTCCTGCTGGTCGTGCGTGACGTGGATGGCCGTGATGTGCAGGCGGCGCAGCAGCTCGGCCAGTTCGTCGCGCAGCGATTCCTTGAGCTTGGCGTCGAGCGCGGCCAGCGGCTCGTCGAGCAGCAGCACGCGCGGGCGCACGGCCACGGCGCGCGCCAGGGCCACGCGCTGGCGCTGGCCGCCCGAGAGTTCGGCGGGGCGCTTGTTCTCCAGGCCGCCCAGTCGCACGAGGTCGACCAGCTCGCCCACGGCACGTTTCTCTTCATCGGGCGACACGCCGCGGATGCGCAGGCCGTAGCCGATGTTGGCCGCCACCGTCATCTGCGGAAAGAGCGCGTAGCTCTGGAACACCATGCCCACGCCGCGGTGCTCGACCGGGCGCTGCGTGACGTCCTGGTCGCCGAAGACGATGCGGCTGCCGTCGTCGGGCGCTTCCAGTCCGGCGATGAGCCGCAGCAGCGTGGTCTTGCCGCAACCCGAGGGGCCGAGCAGCGCGAGCACTTCGCCAGCTTCCACCTTGAGGTTGGTGGGCTGCAGGCCGCGCGTGCCGTCGGCATAGGTCTTCGCGCAGTTCGAGATGTCGACGGGGATGCGTTCAAGTTCCATGGCGTTTCTGCATCAGGTTGGCAAGGTACTGCAGGCCCCACAGCACCGGAAGAATGACGGCGAAAAAGACCAGCGTGTAGGCCGATCCGATCTCGATGCGCATCGAGGCGTAGCTGTCGGCCAGGCCCACGGGCAGCGTGCGCGTGAGCGGCGTGTGCAGCATCCAGGTGAGGTTGAATTCGCCCACCGACAGCGTGAACACCATCAGGCTGCCGGCGACGATGGCCGGGAACACGGCCGGCACGAGGATGCCCATGAAGCGCTGGCGGAAGTTCGCGCCCAGCGAGCGCGCGGCCTCTTCGAGCGCGAGCAGGTCGTCGCGCTGGAAGGCCGAGCTCACGGTGCGCACCATGAACGGCAGCGTGAAGACGATGTGGCCCACGAGGATGAAGGCGAAGCTCTGGCGGAAGGCCGTGAGCTGGCCGTAGGCGAGGATGAGCGCGAGCGCCGTCGCCAGGCCCGGCACCGCGACCGGCAAGGTCAGCAGTTCCTCGAAGATGCGCGCCGCGCGCGAGCGGCTGCGCGCCAGCGTGTAGGCGCAGGGCACGCCGATCAGCACGGTGCACACGACGCAGGCCACGGCCAGCGCGAGCGACCAGCCGACGGTGCCGCCGTAGTTCTCCCACACCTCGCCCAGCCAGCGCAGCGTGAGGCCGCTCTTCAGGCCGGTGCTGTAGTTGTTGACGAGGCCGGCCATCACCGACAGCAGCATCGGCGCGATCATGAAGAGGCTCACGATCACCGTGATGGCGAGCAGGAAAGGGGCGCGGGGTTGCGAAGGGGTCTTCATCATCGGGCGACCGGGTTGGCGCCGAAGCGGCGCGCCACGAAGAGCACCAGCCAGGTCACGACACCCAGCGAGATCGACAGCGACGCGGCGAGCGCGAAGTTGGCGTAGTTGGTGAACTCGTTGTAGATGGTGATGGGGATCACCTCGAACTTGCTGGCCAGTGTGAAGGCCGTGCCGAAGGCGCCCATCGAGGTGGCGAACAGGATGGCGCCGCAGGCCAGCGTGGTGGGCGCCAGCTCGGGCATCCACACGTCGCGCGCCACGCGCAGCTTTGAGGCGCCGAGCGAACGCGCCGCCTCTTCGAGCTGCGTGTTCATCGACTCGGCCGCCGCGGCGTAGGTGGCAATGGCGCGCGGCAGCGAGAAATACAGGTACGCCAGGAAGAGCCCGAGCAGGCCGTAGGCGAAGGTGATGCGTTCGCCGACCAGCGCGTCGCTCAGGTCGGCCACCACGCCCTGGCGCCCGCCGAGCAGGATCACGAAGAAGCCGATGATCACGCCCGGGAACGACAGCGGCAGCGTGAGCAGCGACAGCAGCATGCGCTTGCCCGGGAAGGCATGGCGCGCGAGGTAGATGCCCACCGCCGCGCCCAGCACCAGCGTGGCCAGCGTCACCGCCACCGACAGCGCGACGGTGTTGGCCATGCTGTGCAGGTAGCGCGCATCGGTCAGCACCGCGAAGTAGGTGGCGGCGCCCTTGTCGGCCGGCAGCGCGAGCAGGCGCACCACCGGCAGCAGCCAGAAGGCCGCGAAGAAGACGGCCGCCGGCGCGACGCAGGCCAGCAATCGCCAGCGCGGGTTCCAGGCGTTGGAGGAGGTGGTGCGTGTCATCGCGCGCGGCGCCGGGTCAGCGCACTTCCTTCAGGTACTGGTCGGAGAAGCCACGTTGCGCGTCGGCCATGCGGGCGTAGTCGACGGTCTTGGCACGCGCGTAGTCGCTCGCGGGCAGGAACTGCGCCTCGATCTCCTTGGGCATGGCACTGGCGCGCACCGGGCGCAGGTAGGCCTTGGCCCAGATCGCCTGGCCTTCGTCGGACAGCGTGAAGTCGAGCACCTTCTTGGCATCGGCCGCGTGCGGCGCCTTGGCGACCAGGCTCATCACGTAGGGCACGGCCAGCGTGCCTTCGCTGGGAATGACGAAGGCGACGTTGGCCTTGTCCTTGTACTTGGCGCGGTAGGCGTTGAAGTCGTAGTCGAGCAGGATCGCGATCTCGCCCGACAGCACGCGCGCGTACGAGGTCTGCTTGGGCACGATGGGCTCGTTCTTCTGCAGCGCCTTGAAGTAGTCGATGGCCGGCTTGAAGTTGTCGAGCGTGCCGCCGCGCGCCTGGTTCACGGCCACGGCGCCCACGTAGCCCACGAAGGCCGAGGCGGGGTCGAGATAGCCGATGAGGCCCTTGTATTCGGGCTTGAGCAGGTCGGCCCACGACTTGGGCACCGGCTTGCCCTTGAGCGCATCGACGTTGACCATGAAGCCGAGCGTGCCCGAGTGGATGGTGAACCAGTTGCCGGCCGGGTCCTTCAGGCCGTCGGGGATGTCTTTCCAGGCGGCCGGCTTGTAGGGCTCGACCACGCCGTCTTTCGCGGCCTGCACGGCGAAGGTCACGCCGAGGTAGGTGACGTCGGCCACGGGGCTGGCCTTTTCGGCGACCAGCTGTGCGAGCGACTGGCCCGAGTTCTTGTTGTCGGCCGGCACGGTGATGCCCGTCCTGGCCTTGATGGCCTTGAGCTGGGTGCCCCAGTCGGCCCATTCGGTCGGGCAGTTGTAGCAAATGGCGGTCTGGGCCATGGCGCCGCCGGCGGCGACGAGGGCGGCGGCCAGCACGCCGAGGCGGGCGAGGCGGTGAAAGCGCAGGGACATGGAAAAACTCCTGGGAGGGGTGGTGAGGTCAGGACAGTGCGGCGTCGTTGTCTTCGCGCGCATTCGCGCACGACTCGCCGTCTCGGAAGGCATGGGGCAGCAGCAGGCTCGCGTCGGCCTGCAGCGCGCGGCCGCCGGCGATCGCCTGCGCCAGCAGCTCGACGCTGTGGCGGCCGATGTCGCTGTTGGGCTGCGCGATGGTGGTGAGCGCGGGCGTGAGGTCTTCGCCGAGCGCAATGCCGTCGAAGCCGACCACGCTGAGGTCGTCGGGCACCGCGAGGCCGCTCAAATGCGCGGCGCGGATGCTGCGGATGGCGAGCAGGTCGTTCGAGCAGACCAGCGCGGTGGGGCGCTTGTGCGGGCGCAGCTCGGCGCACAGCGCATCGACGGCGGTCTCGACGAAGGGCACTTCGACCAGCGGTGGCGCGGCAAGGCCTGCTTCGGCCATGCCGCGCTGGTAGCCGCGGTAGCGCTGCTGCGCTCGGTCCGACGCGGCCAGCGTGCCGCTGACCATCGCGATGCGGCGGTGGCCCAGCAGCACGAGCCGCGTGACCGCATCGGCCACCGCGCCTTCGCTGTCGACCGACACGCAGGGGTGGTCGGCGTGCCGGTTGTAGGCCAGCACGTAGGGCACGCCGGCGGCCTGCAGGCGCTGCAGCGCGGCCGAGGTGGACGGGTTCGACACCACGAGGATCAGCCCGTCGACGTTGCCCGCCAGCAGCAGCTGGACGGCGCGCTCTTCCTCGTCGAGCCGGTAGCCCGTGGTGACCGGCAGGATCGCGTAGCCGCCCGCGACGGCCGCGCGCGCGATGCCCTGCAGGCATTCGGCAAAGGTCGGGTTCAGCAGCGTGGGCAGCACCACGCCGAGCGTGCGGCTGCGCTGGGTGCGCAAGGTGCGGGCGCTGGCGTTGGGCAGGTAGTTGAGTTCGCGCGCCACGCGCTCGACCAGTTCGCGCGTGGCCGGCGTCACCTTGTCGGGGAAATTGAAGGCGCGCGAGACCGTGGCCACGGAGACCCCGGCCTGGGCGGCTACTGCTTGGATGCTCATCGTGCGGGGTCCGTGGTGCGGTTCATGTAATCGATTACATTGGACCGGCGCAGTATGACTTCGCGATGACAGGGCAGGGAAGTGGGGAGAACCCCGGGGCCGCGGGCGCAGCACGCGGCCCAAAGAAAAAGGGGCCCGTGGGCCCCTTTGGTCGAGAACTGGCTTACTTGCCGCGTCGGACTCGCCGGATCTCGTCGACGATCAGGCAGATGGCCCCGAGCGTGATGGCGCTGTCCGCCGCGTTGAACGCCGGGAAGTACCAGTTGCCCCAGTGGAAGCTCAGGAAGTCGACCACGTAGCCGTGCATCATGCGGTCGACCACGTTGCCGATGGCGCCGCCCAGGATGCAGGCCATCGCGAACGAGAAGAGCTTCTGGCCCGCGTGCGACCTCAGCATCCAGACGATGAAGATCGCCGCCGCCACGCCGATCGCCGTGAAGAACCAGCGCTGCCAGCCCGAATGGTCGGCCAGGAACGAGAAGGCGGCGCCCGTGTTGTGCGCGCGCACGACGTTGAAGAAGCTCGTCACGTAGGTCGCATCGCCGAGCTTGTAGTAGCCCAGGATCAGCGTCTTGGTGAACTGGTCGATGATCACGATGATCGTCGCCAGCCCGAGCCACGGCCAGATGCTGGCCCCGCGCGAACGCGAGGCCGACGAGGCAGAACGTGCGGTCGCCATCAGGCCACGCTGCGCGATTCGCCCGCGCCGAACAGGTTGCTCGTGCAGCGGCCGCAGATGGTCGGGTGCGCCGGGTCGTGGCCCACGTCCTCGCGGTAGTGCCAGCAGCGTTCGCACTTCTGTGCGGTGCTCGGCGTGACCACGGTCGACAGCGTGTCGCCCGCCGCCAGCGCCACGGCCGAGGCGATGAACACGAACTTCAGGTCGTCGCCCAGCGAGCCCAGCAGCGCGAGGTCGTCGGCCGGTGCGTTCAGCTGCAGGTTGGCCTGCAGCGACGAGCCGACCTTGCCCTCGGCGCGCACCGCCTCGATGTCCTTGTTGACGCCGTCGCGGATCTCGCGGATGCGGCCCCACTTGGCGAGCAGCGCCTCGTCGGGTGCGGCGAACTGGCTGTAGGTCTGCGTGAAGATCGACTCGCCGGCCTTGCCGGTGCCCACGATCTTCCAGGCCTCTTCGGCCGTGAAGCTCAGGAACGGTGCCATCCAGCGCAGCATGGCTTGCGAGATGTGCCAGAGCGCCGTCTGCGCACTGCGGCGCGCGAGCGAGCCCGGGGCCGTCGTGTACAGGCGGTCCTTCAGGATGTCGAGGTAGAAGCCGCCCAGGTCTTCCGAGCAGTAGATCTGCAGCTTGGCCACCACCGGATGGAACTCGTACACCTGGTAGTGCGCGAGGATCTCGGCCTGGAACTGCGCCGCGCGCGACATGGCGTAGCGGTCGATCTCGAACAGCTGGTCGAGCGGCACGGCATCTTTCGCGATGTCGAAGTCGCTGGTGTTCGCGAGCAAAAAGCGCAGCGTGTTGCGGATGCGGCGGTAGGCGTCGACGACGCGCGCGAGGATCTTGTCGTCGCCCGCGATGTCGCCCGAGTAGTCGCTCGCGGCCACCCACAGGCGGATGATTTCCGAGCCCAGCTTGTTGCTGATTTCCTGCGGGTCGATGCCGTTCTTGAGCGACTTGCTCATCTTGATGCCCTTGGCATCCACCGTGAAGCCGTGCGTGAGCAGGCCCTTGTACGGTGCGCGGTCTTCCAGCATGCAGGCGATCAGCAGCGACGAGTGGAACCAGCCGCGGTGCTGGTCGTGGCCTTCGAGGTACAGGTCGGCTTCGGGGCCGGTCTCGTGGTGCACGTTGGGGTGCGTGCCGCGCAGCACGTGCGAGAAGGTCGAGCCCGAGTCGAACCACACCTCGAGGATGTCGGTGCTCTTGGTGTAGCTCGGTGCGTCTTCGGCGCCCAGGATGTCTTCGACGGTGACGCGGCTCCAGGCCTCGATGCCGCCCTTCTCGACGATGTCGGCGGCCTGGTCGAGGATCTCCATGGTGCGCGGGTGCAGCTCGCCCGAATCCTTGTGCAGGAAGAACGGGATCGGCACGCCCCAGCTGCGCTGGCGGCTGATGCACCAGTCGGGCCGGCCGGCGATCATGTCGTGCAGGCGGGCCTTGCCGTTCTCGGGGTAGAAGCTGGTCTGCTCGATGGCGTCGAGCGCGGTCTGGCGCAGCGTCTTGGGCGCCTTGTCCTTGGTGAACACGCCTTCGCCCTCGTCCATGCGCACGAACCACTGCGCGGCCGCGCGGTAGATCACCGGCGTCTTGTGGCGCCAGCAGTGCGGGTAGCTGTGGGTGATGGTCTCGGTGGTCAGCAGGCGGTTGGCGTCGCGCAGCGCGGCGATGATCACCGGCACGGCCTTCCAGATGTTCTGGCCGCCGAACAGCGGGAAGTCGGGCGCGTAGCTGCCGTTGCCCTGCACCGGGTTCAGGATGTCGTCGTACGCCACGCCGTGGGCGATGCAGGAGTTGAAGTCGTCCACGCCGTAGGCAGGCGAGGAGTGCACGAGGCCGGTGCCGTCGGTGGCGGTGGCGTAGTCGGCCAGGTAGATGGGCGACAGGCGTTTGTAGCCCGCATCCACGTCGTACAGCGGGTGCTCGAACTCGAGCCCGCCGAGCGCCTCGCCCTTGACCGTGGCCAGCACCTTGCCGTCGAGCGCGTAGCGCGTCATGCACATCTCGACCAGCGAGTTGGCCAGGATCAGCAGGCCGCGCTCGGTGTCGATCAGTGAGTACTCGAGCTCCGGGTTGAGGTTGATCGCCTGGTTGGCGGGGATCGTCCACGCGGTGGTGGTCCAGATCACCGCGAAGATGTCGCCCAGGATCGTGTGGTCGGTGCCGAAGGCCTTGAGCACCTTCTCGCGCTCGTGCGCCTTGAAGGCCACGTCGATGGTCTGGCTCTTCTTGTCGGCGTATTCGATCTCGAATTCGGCCAGCGACGAGCCGCAGTCGAAGCACCAGTACACGGGCTTCAGGCCCCGGTACACGAAGCCGCGCTCGATCACGCGCTTGAACGCGCGCAGCTCGCCGGCTTCATTGGCGAAGTCCATCGTCTTGTAGGGGTGGTCCCATTCGCCCAGCACGCCCAGGCGCTGGAAGTCGACCATCTGCTGGGCGATCTGCTCGGTGGCGTAGGCGCGGCTCTTGGCCTGCATCTCGTCGCGGCTCAGGTTGCGGCCGAACTGCTTTTCGATGGCGTTCTCGATCGGCAGGCCGTGGCAGTCCCAGCCGGGCACGTACAGCGCGTCGAAGCCTTCGAGCTGGCGCGCCTTGGTGATCATGTCCTTGAGGATCTTGTTCACCGCGTGACCCATGTGGATCTGGCCGTTGGCGTACGGCGGGCCGTCGTGCAGGATGAACTTGGGCGCGCCGTGGCGGGCGTCGCGCAGACGGTGGTAGCGGCCTTCGTCGTTCCATTCCTTCACCCAGCCCGGTTCGCGCTTGGGCAGGTCGCCGCGCATCGGGAAGGGGGTGTCGGGCAGGTTCAGCGTGGAACGGTAATCTTTGGGGGAAGCAGCGTCAGACATGTTGGGTGCGGCGAAACAGAGGGGCTTCGACAGGCTCAGCCCGAACTGCATTGAGCGGTCGGTGCGGAAGATATAGCCGTTCGCCCTGAGCTTGTCGAAGGGCGGCAGCACGGGGCGTGCAGGGCTAAATTCGGTCGCGCGTGGTCTGGCGGTGGGTCTCGGCGTGGGTCGATGCGAAGAACGCGCGTGCGTCGCGGCCATCCTTCGCGATGCCCGCAGTGAGGGCTTCGAGGCTGGTGTAGCGCAATTCGTCGTGCAGTTTGTGCAGGAGTTCCACGCGCACGATTTTACCGTAGGCCCCTTCGGCCCCCAGATGCGAGGGCCACTCCAGGCAATGCGTCTCGAGCAGCACGCGCCCCGCGTTGACGTCGTTGGCGTCCAGCGAGGGCCGCACGCCGAGGTTCGCGACACCCGGCAACGGCTGGTCGGCCAGGCCGTGCACCAGCACCGCGAAGATGCCGCTGGCGGCCGGTTTCCAGTGCTTGAAGCGCAGGTTGAGGGTGCGAAACCCGTCGTCCTTGCCTGGCGACGACGCGCCCAGCGCCCGGCCCAGCTTGCGGCCGTGGACCACGTGGCCCGAGATCGTGTACGGGCGCCCCAGCAGGGTGTGGGCGTCGGCCATGCGGCCTTCGGCCAGCGCTTCGCGCACGGCCGAGCTGGACACCCGCAGGCCGTGCACCTCGTAGCTGTTCATGCGCGCGACGTCGAAACCGTGGGTTTCACCGGCCGCATCGAGCATGGCGTAGTCGCCGGCGCGCTTGGCGCCGAAGCGGAAATCGTCGCCCACCAGCACGTAACGCGCACCCAGGCCATCGATCAGCACGTTCTGGATGAACGCCTCGGGCGACTGGGACGCCAGCCGGCCGTCGAAGGGCAGCACGATGGTCTGGTCGACGCCGCAGGATGCCAGCTCGGTCAGCTTGTCGCGCAGCGTGCCGATGCGCGCCGGGGCCAGGTCGGGCTTCTTGGTGACGGCGGCGAAATAGTCGCGCGGGTGCGGCTCGAAGGTCAGCACGCAGCTGGGCAGCCCGCGATGGCGGGCCTCGGTCTGCAACAGCGCCAGCATGGCCTGGTGGCCGCGGTGGACGCCGTCGAAATTGCCGATCGTGAGGGCGCAGGCCGGAGCTACGCCCGGGTGTCGGAAGCCGCGGAAAACCTGCATGGGAGAGTATCTTTTTGATAGCGCCTGATGCCCGTCGAATGGGCAAATCAGGCCGATTTGTCACAAAGCCGGTATATTGTGACGCAGTGCGTGGGTTGGCGTGAGTCGCCGATGCACCCCGAGTCTCTGGTCTCTGCGTGTTTTTCTCGTGTCGAGGAGGCGTGTGTGAAGGTCTTGAAGCTGTCGGCCCAAGGGCTGCCCCAGTCATGGATATCGCTGGAACAGGCGGTGATCCACTACGCGGCGGACGAAGTCCGCTGGGAAGTGGGCGCGCAGGTGGCCGTGTTCCGTGGCGGCCACAACGCGATCACGGGCGAGCAGTCGCAGATCGCGATCAACAGCATCATCGGCACCAAGGGCGTGCCGCGCATCAATCCCTTCGCGCAGCGCCCGGGCCTGACCAACAGCAAGCTGTTCTCGCGCGACCGCAACATCTGCGCCTACTGCGGTGGCCATTTCCACGAAGACGAACTCACGCGCGAACACATCATTCCGTTCGCGCAGCGCGGCATCGACACGTGGATGAACGTGGTCACGGCCTGCAAGCCCTGCAACCACCGCAAGAGCAGCCGCACGCCCGAGCAGGCGAACATGCCGCTGCTGTACGCGCCCTATGTGCCGAGCCTGTGGGAAGACTTCATCCTGCGCAACCGCCGCATCCTGGCGGACCAGATGGAGTTCTTGATGGCGCACCTGCCGCAGTCGTCCCGGTTGCACGACATCTGAAAAAAAGAGGCGTTGAGCCTCTTTTTTGATTCAGCCCTTCCAGGCCGGTGGCCGTTTCTCGATGAAGGCCTGCACGCCTTCCAGCGCGCTCTCGTCCATCATGTTGCAGGCCATGGTCCGGCTGGCGTCGGCCAGCGCGGCCTCGATGCCGGTCTCGAGCTGGCGATAGAACAGCGCCTTGCCCAGCGCGAGCGCCGTGCGGGGCTTGGCGACGATGCTGGCGACCAGCGCCTCGACCGTGGCATCGAGCGCCTCGGGCGGTGCGACCCGGTTGACCAGGCCCTTCTCGCGCGCTTCTTCGGCGCTGATGAATTCGCCCGTCACCAGCATCTCGAAGGCTTCCTTGCGACCCAGGTTGCGCGACAGCGTGACGCCGGGCGTGGCGCAGAAGAGGCCCACGTTGACGCCGCTGACGGCAAAGCGCGCGTCGCTGGCAGCCACCGCGAGGTCGCAGACCGCCACCAGCTGGCAGCCGGCCGCCGTCGCAATGCCGTGGACACGCGCGATCACCGGCACGGGCAGCCGCTGGATCGACAGCATCATCGCGCCGCACCGGTCGAACAGCTGCTGGTAGTAGCCGAGCGACGGCTCGGCGCGCATCTCCTTCAGGTCGTGGCCTGCGCAGAAGGCCTTGCCCGCCGCGGCGATGACGACGGCGCGCACCGTGTCATCGGCGGCGATGGCGCCAAACGCCTCTTCGAGCGCGCCGAGCATGCTTTCGGAGAGCGCGTTGAAGGCGGCGGGGCGGTTCAGCGTGAGCGTGACCACGCCGCGCGCGTCGCGCGCCGTCAGGACGAAGGGGGTCGTGTCGTCCATGGCCGTTCAGTACGTCAGCTCGAGCACCGTCGTGTGCCCTTGCGCGGCGGGCCAGCTCTGGCCGGTGAGGCGCTCGCCGTTGAACTCGGCGCTGACCGTGCGCTGCGGCGCGCCGGCCGCGATGCGCAGCCGCGAGCTCGACTGCCCCGCGCCCTGGGCCGGCACGCCGGGGGGCGGGCTCTGGCTGTCGAAGTTCATCGTGTCGCGCTGCGCATCGAAGTAGCCGCGCGGGCGCGTGAAGACGACCACCGCACCCGCGCCGCTCTCGGCCGGCGCCAGGCGCTCGGTCCGCAGGTTGACGACGCCGCTGCTGCGCACGAACGGGCTGCGGTAGATGTGCGTGGTGCCCTGGCCGGGCGCGTCGAGGACGAACTCGTAGCGCGCCGTGGGCTGCGCGCTGAACGGGCCCCAGCGACCGTCGGCGCCGACCGTCTGCTGGTGCGCCGCCTCGCCGCGCCGCGCACCCGAGGCCGGGTCGACCGCAAAGACCGTGACGCGTGCGCCGGCCAGTGCCAGGTTGTCCGCGCCGGTCGCGCGGCCGTCGAGCACGACCTTCGACTCCGGCGCCACCGCCGTGCTGGCCGGCGCCTGGCCGGTCAGGAAGCGCCAGGTTGCCGCGAAGGCAGAGGGCGAAAACGAGGTCTCGCGGTGGTCCACGCGCGGCAGCACGAGGTTGGTGGCGCCCTTGAGTGCCGGCCCGTCGAAGCCGATATTCGTCGGCTGGCCCGGCGCGCCGATCCACAGGCCGTCGGGCTGGGCGTACTTGTCGTTGGTGTCCGAGCGCAGCGTGAGCCACTGCACGCCGGGTGTGACCTCGTCGCCGTTCGGGCCCTTGGGCGCATTGAGTTGCTGCATGAAGGCCGAGAGCCCCGAGAACTCGTTGTTCTCGCGCAGGCCCTTCACCTTCCAGATGCCGTGCGCGGGGTTACCGCCCAGCACCACGTGGCTCACCACGGCCGCGCCGCCACCGTTCTGCACGTAGTTGCGGATGGTGTTGCCGCCGCGCGAATTGCCGATGAGCACGACCTTGGGCGCACCCGTGGCCTTCAGCACCTTCTCGACCTCGACGCGCAGGAACGCGGCCGAGTCGGCGGCGGAGCTGCGCCCCGGCTGGGCCACGGCGTCGTCGTCACGGGCCAGGGGATTGGGCTGGTCGATGGCGAAGAGCCGCTCGCGCGGCCAGCCGTTCGATTCGAAGCGCCAGATCGTGGTCTGCCACAGCGCGGCCGAGTCGCCGTTGCCGTGCATGAAGACGATGGGCGGGCGTTCGGTGGAAGAGGGTGTGGAGGTGGCGCAGCCGGTCAGCCAGGTGACGGCGGTGCTTCCGGCAAGGGCCAAGGCAAGCAGGGTGCGGCGGGAAGGCATGTCTGTCTCTCTCCTGGCAGGGGGCGGGGGCCCGCAAGTGAAAACGCCCGCCGGCGCAAGGCGGGCGGGCGTTGGATGCTATCGACAAACAGCCGTCAGGCGAAGACGCCGGCGGTGTCCTGCATGCGGGCCGACACTTCACCCAGGTGGTGCAGCGTGTCGCCGAAGGTGAGCTCGAGCTGCGTGAGCTTGCGGAAGTAATGGCTGCCGATGTATTCGTCGGTCACGCCGATGCCGCCGTGCAGCTGCACCGAGTTCGCGGCCACGTAGCGCATCGACGTGCCCAGCTGGTACTTGGCGCGGGCCAGCGCCTGGCGGCGCTCGTCGGCCGGGGCGTTGAGCTTGAGCGTCGCGTAGTAGCTCATCGAGCGTGCCAGCTCCAGCTGCATCTTCATGTCGGCGACGCGGTGGCGCAGCGCCTGGAAGCTGGAGATGACCACGCCGAACTGCTTGCGCTGGTTCATGTAGTCGATGGTGACGTCGAGCGTCTTGTCGAGCACGCCGACCGCTTCGGCGCAGGTGGCGGCAATGCCGACATCGACCGCGTATTCGAGCGCGGCCAGGCCGTCGGCCGTGACCAGTGTGGCGTCGGCCTTGTCGAACACCACTTCGGCCGCGCGACCGCCGTCCTGCGTGCCGTAGCCGCGGGCTTCGACGCCGCTGGCGCTGCGCTCGACCAGGAAGAGGGCGATCTTGCCGTCGACCTTGGCGGGCACGATGAAGGCATCGGCCTCGTCGCCCACGGGCACCACGCTCTTGGCGCCGGTCAGCGAGTAGCCGTTGCCCGACTTGACGGCCGTGGCCTCGCACACGTCGAGGCGGTAGCGCGCCTTGCGCTCCTGGTAGGCCAGCACCACGAGGGCCTGGCCGCCGGCGATGCGCGGCAGCCAGTTTTCCTTGGTGGCCGCATCGGCGTAGCCGCCGAGCACGGCGCCGGCGATCAGCGTCTGCGCGAAGGGCTCCAGCACGATGCCGCGGCCCAGTTCTTCCATCACGACCATGCCGGCCACCGGGCCCATGCCCAGGCCGCCGTCGTCTTCGCTGATGTACAGGCCGCCCAGGCCGAGCTCGGCCAGTTCGTCCCAGGCTTCGCGCGAGAAACCGCCCTTGGCCTCGATGCCGCGGCGGCGCTCGAAGTCATAGCCCTTGTCGACCCACTTGCGAACAGCGTCGCGCAGCTGGTCCTGGTCTTCCGAAAAATTGAAATCCATGTTGGTGTCTCCTCAGCCCAGGACGGTTTGCGCCACGATGTTGCGCTGGACTTCGTTCGAGCCGCCGTAGATCGTGGTCTTGCGCATGTTGAAGAAGGTCGATGCCAGCGGTGCCAGCGCCGGGTTGCCGCCGGGAAAGTTGCCCTGCCAGCCGGCTTCCATGGCTTCGCGGATCAGCGGCAGCGAGTAGGGGCCGCCGGCCAGCATCATCAGCTCGGCGTAGCGCTGCTGGATCTCGCTGCCGCGGATCTTGAGCAGGCCGGCCACGTCCAGCGAGTTCTTGCCCGAGGTGGCGGCGGAGAGCACGCGCAGCACCATCATCTCGAGGGCGACGATGTCGACTTCGAGCTTGGCGATCTCGTCGCGGAAGCGCAGGTCGTCGTACACGCCTTCGCTCTTGGCGATGCGCTTGAGGCGCTCGAGTTCGCGCTTGGCACGGTTCACGTCGGCGATGTTGGTGCGCTCGTGCGAGAGCAGGTGCTTGGCGTAGGTCCAGCCCTTGTTCTCTTCACCGATCAGGTTTTTGGCGGGCACTTCGACGTTGTCGAAGAACACCTCGTTCACCTCGACGCCGCCGTCGATCAGCTTGATCGGGCGCACGGTGACGCCGGGCGACTTCATGTCCAGCAGCAGGAAGCTGATGCCGGTCTGGGGCTTGCCTTCGTTGCTGGTGCGCACGAGGTTGAACATCCAGTCGCCGTGCTGGCCGAGCGTGGTCCAGGTCTTCTGGCCGTTGACGATGTACTTGTCGCCCTTGCGCTCGGCCTTGGTCTTGACCGAGGCCAGGTCGGAACCCGAGCCGGGTTCGCTGTAGCCCTGGCTCCACCAGACTTCGCCGCTGGCGATGCCGGGCAGGAAGCGCTTTTGCTGCTCGGCGTTGCCGAAGGCCATGATCACCGGGGCCACCATGACGGGGCCGAACGGGATGATGCGCGGCGCGCCGGCCAGGGCGGTTTCTTCCTCGAACAGGTGGCGCTGCACGGCGGTCCAGCCGGGGCCGCCGAATTCCTTGGGCCAGCCGTAGCCCAGCCAGCCCTTCTTGCCGAGGATCTTGGCCCAGCCTTGCAGATCGTCGCGCGTCAGTTCGAGCGCGTTGTGCACCTTGTGCGAAATCTCCTGGGGGAGGTTGTCCTTGACCCATGCGCGAACTTCTTCGCGGAACTTCTGTTCTTCGGGTGTGAAGCTCAAATCCATGCGTGCCTCGCTGTGTTGATCGGTCCACCGCAGACGCGGGGTGTCTCCGGAACTGCGAGTTTTAGCACGGTCGTGCTGCGATCCGGTGTCCGCGTCGCGACAAGCCCGCTAGCGTGCGGGTCGACGGGAGGCTGATCGGGGTGTTGGTGGGGCACGGATAATCCCGGCCTCCCATGAAGAACATCGTGATCCTGATCTCCGGCGGCGGCTCGAACATGGCGGCCATCGTGCGCGCCGCCGAGCGCGACCGCTGGGCCGAGCGCTTCGGCGCGCGCATTGCCGCCGTCATCAGCAACAAGACGGAAGCCGGCGGGCTGGCGCTCGCCAGGTCGCACGGCATCGCGACCGCCGTGGTGCCGCACCAGGCCTTCGACAGCCGCGAGGCCTTCGACGCGGCGCTGGCCGAGGCGGTCGACGCCCATGCGCCGGCGCTGGTCGTGCTGGCGGGCTTCATGCGCATCCTGACGCCCGGCTTCGTGGCGCGCTACGCGGGGCGGCTGGTGAACATCCACCCCTCGCTGCTGCCGGCCTTTCCAGGGCTGCACACGCACCAGCGCGCCATCGAGGCGGGTTGCAAGGTGGCGGGGGTGACGGTGCACCAGGTCACGGCCGAACTCGACCACGGGCCGATCCTGGCGCAGGCCGTGGTGCCGGTGCTGCCGGACGACACGGCGGCCACGCTGGCCGCCCGGGTGCTGTCCCAGGAGCACCTGCTGTACCCGCGCGCCATCGCTGGATGGCTTTTGGATACATTGAGTCACAAAGCTTAAAGTTGTTTATATTGCTGGGTTTTCGGGAGCACAGAACTTTGAAAACCCAATCGCTACTGCTGACGATGGCCACCGCGGCCCTGCTGGCCGCCTGCGCCGCTCCGGCCCCAGCGCCCGCACCGGGCGCCGCCGCTGCGCCCGCGCCCGCCGCGCCGGCCGAACCCGTCTTCCAGTGCAACGCCGAGGGCGCCCGCTTTGCCGTGGGCCAGCAGGTGACGCCTCAGCTTGAAGCCGCCGCGCGCGCACGTGCCGGCGCCGGCACGGCGCGGGTGCTCAAGCCGAACCAGGCGGTCACCATGGAACTCAACCCCGGACGGCTCAACATCAGCGTCGACGCGCGCGGCCGCGTCAAGGAAGTTCACTGCGGCTGAGCGTCGATCGGGGTGAAGCGGCGTTGCGGCCGGCCGTCGATCTCGATGGTTTCTTCGAACATCGCGGCGGGCCGGACCCACAGGCCGCGGGCACCGTAGAGGGCGCGGTACAGCGTCATCGGCTCCAGCGTTTCGCTGTGGCGGACGGTGCCGATCACGTCGTACTCGCCGCCTTTGTAGTGGCGGTAGCGACCGGGGGGCGTTTCGATCAGGGGAGGGAGGTCTTCGTCGTTCAACGGGGCACTTCTTTCTTCGAATAACAACTGTCGGATACGTATTTGACGGGAGTCGGATGGACCGTGCGGATTTTGTTCACCTGGTTCGCCTGAGCGAGCACGCGAGTGCGGACGACAGCGCGCGCTACCGGCGTGGCGTCGCGGCGTTCGCCGCGCTCGGCTACCTCTGGGTGCTGGCCTGCCTCGGGCTGGCGGTGGGCATTGTGGCCTGGGTGGTCGTGTCGGTGGCCGAGGGGCGTTTCAACTTCACCCGCGGCTGGCTGCTCGTGTTTGCGCTGGGCCTGTTCTGGGCGACCCTGCGCGCGCTCTGGGTGCATTTCGACGAGCCCGATGGCGAGCCGCTCACGCGCGCCGACGCGCCCGGGCTGTTCGAGGCGCTGGACCGCATCCGCGAGCGCATCAAGGGACCGCCGGTGCACCGCGTCTACTTGGACGACAACTTCAACGCCAGCATCAGCCAGGTGCCGCGCTTCGGCCTGTTCGGCGGCGCGCTCAACTCGTTGAGCATCGGCCTGCCGCTGCTGATGATGCTGGACCGGCAGCGCCTGCTGTCGGTGCTGGCCCACGAATACGGACACCTGCGCGGCAACCACGGCCGCCTCAGCGCCTGGATCTACCGTACGCGGCTGTCGTGGCTGCGGCTCGATGCCAGCCTGCAGCGCGACGAGGGCGTGATGGCGCTGGTGTCGCAGGCTTTCTTCCGCTGGTACTTTCCGCGCTTTGCCGCCAAGACCTTCGCGTTGGCCCGCCAGGACGAGTACGAGGCCGACCGCATCTCGGGCCGGCTGCTCGGCACCGCGGTGGCCGCGGCCGCGCTCACCGAAGTGGCCATCAAGGGCAACTGGTACGCCAGCGAGTTCTGGCCCTGGCACTGGGCGCGCGCCGAGCGCGAGCCGCTGCCGCCCGGCCCGTTCGCCGCGCTGCGGCAGCGCGCCCGCACGCCGCCGAGCGAGGAGTTCGCACGCCAGGCGCTGCGCGAGGCCATGCGCCGCGTCAGCGACCTGGACGACACCCACCCGGTGCTGCGCGACCGGCTGGAAGCGCTGAACCAGAAGGCGGCGCTGCCGGCCTGGTCGCAGCGGCCCGCGCTGGACATGCTGGCCGACAAGCACAAGTGGATTTCGCATTTCGACAACGCCTGGCGCCGCGCCCATGCCGCCGACTGGAAGCAGCACCACGCGCACCGCTCGCGCATCCGCGAGCGCATCGCCGTGCTGGCGGCCCGCGGCGAGCGCAACACGCCCGACGAGATGGTCGAATGGGCCGATGCCGAACGCCGGCTCGACCCGGCGGCGCCGGTGCGTGCGCGCTACGAAAGCGCGCTGCGGATCGCGCCGGACCATCCGGGCGCCCTGCGCGGGCTGGCCCAGATGCTGCCCGTGCGCGAGCGCGCCGAGCGCTTGGTGGTGCTCGAGCGGTTGCACCAGTCGGGCGTGGCCAGCCGCTGGTGGGCGGCCAAGAACGCCGTCGCGTCCCTCGAAGATCCCGAAGCCGGGCCGCACGACGAACAGGGGCTCAAGCTGTGGCGCGCGCGGCTCAAGGAGGCGGAGGAGGCCGAGGCGCGCGCCTGGGAAGAGATCACCGACACGCCGTTCTTCAGCCAGATTTCGCGGCACGACCTGAACGACCACGAGCTGGGCGAGCTGCGCGCCGACATCGCGCGCTGCCTGCCCGTGTCGCGGCTGTGGGTGGTGCGCAAGAACCTGCGCGAGTTCGCCTGGCGGCGGGCGTACATCGTGTTTGTCGAGGTGCCGGGGCTCGATGACGAGGACCGCTGGCACCTGTGCCGCGAACTCGAACAGACGCTGACCCTGCCGGGGGCGGCACTGGTGCTCTGGGCGGGGCATTCGCCCACGCTGGAAGACATCGAGCGGCAGGCCTTCGGAACCGTCTGGGTGCGCGGCGCCTGAGGCGTTTCGGCCGCGAGGCCGGCCGGCTGAGACAATCGGGGCTATGCATCCCAAAGCCCTGTTGGAGGCCACCGCCGATCTGGTCGGCCTGGTCCTGAAATTCGATCACCCGGCCGACCAGGTCGTTTCGCGCTTTTTCCGCGACCACCGCGAGTTCGGCCCGCGCGAGCGCGCGACGCTCGCCGAAACCGTCTACACCGTGCTTCGCAAGAAGCTGCTGTTCGATCACCTGTCGCCCTCGGGCAGCGGTTCGAAGGAGCGCCGCATGGCGATCCTGGGCTTTCACGGCCCGCGCGACTTTCTGAAGAGCGCGCTCAACGACACCGAGAAGCGCTGGCTCGACAACTGCGACGCCGTCAAGCCCGACGACCTGCTCGAACGCCATCGCCACAACCTGCCCGAATGGCTGGTCACGCCGCTCAAGGCGCAGCTGGGCGACGGCTTCTGGCCGATGGTCGAGAGCCTGCAGCAGCCGGCGCCGCTCGACCTGCGCGTCAATGCGTTCACCGACAAACGGGCCGAAGTGAAGGCGGAGCTTGCGAAGGCTGCTATCAAATCGGAAGTGACGCCGTTCTCGCCCTGGGGCCTGCGCATCGACGGCAAGCCTGCGCTGACCAAGCTCGATGCGTTCGTCCGCGGCGCCATCGAGGTGCAGGACGAAGGCTCGCAACTGCTGGCGCTGTTGCTGGACGCCAAGCGCGGCGAAATGGTGGTCGATTTCTGCGCCGGCGCGGGCGGCAAGACCCTGGCCATCGGCGCGACCATGCGCAACACGGGCCGGCTCTACGCCTTCGACACCTCGGCCCACCGCCTGGACGCGCTCAAGCCGCGGCTGGCGCGCAGCAAGCTGTCGAACGTGCACCCGGCCGCGATCGCCCATGAGCGCGACGACCGGATCAAGCGCCTGGCCGGCAAGATCGACCGCGTGCTGGTCGACGCGCCTTGCTCGGGGCTCGGCACGCTGCGCCGCAATCCTGACCTCAAATGGCGTCAATCGGCCAAGTCGGTGGCCGAGCTGACGGCCAAGCAGACCGCCATCCTGCAAAGCGCGGCCCGGCTCGTGAAGTCGGGCGGCCGGCTGGTGTACGCCACCTGCAGCGTGCTGCCGGAGGAAAACGAGGCCATCGCCGAGGCTTTTGCCGCCGCGAACCCCGATTTCGAGCCCATGGACGCAGCGGAATTGCTCCAGAGCCTCAAGGTGGAGGGCGCCGAGGCCCTCTGTGCGGGCGGGGAAGACGGCCGCCGCTACCTGCGCCTGTGGCCTCATCGCCACGCCACCGACGGCTTTTTTGCCGCCGTGTGGAACCGGAAATAGGGACAGGGCTCCAAACTAGGGTAAATCTGCGGTGTGACAGAAGGACAAAAGGCCTCGTTTTGGCCCTGACATCCTAAAATCGCGGGTTACTTACCTGAAGGCTGCACCTTCGTGTGGCCATGGAGTACCTGACTCAATGATGCTTCCTGACTCCGCCGTTCTGAACGCGGTCATCCAATGGCTCGGACACGGCCTGTGGGACATTGCCTGGTGGCAGGTCGTGCTGTACACGCTCGTCACCACGCACATCACCATCGCAGCGGTCACGATCTTTCTGCACCGCACGCAGACGCACAAGGCGATGGACCTCGGTCCGATCCCCTCGCACTTCTTCCGTTTCTGGCTCTGGCTCGGCACCGGCATGGTGACGAAGGAGTGGGTCGCCATCCACCGCAAGCACCACGCGAAGTGCGAAACCGCCGACGACCCGCACAGCCCGCAGGTCAAGGGCATCGACGAAGTCTTCTGGCGCGGCGCCGAGCTGTACCGCAAGGAATCGAAGAACAAGGAAACGATGGAGCGCTACGGTCACGGCACGCCCGATGACTGGATCGAGCGCAACCTGTACACGCGCTACAGCTGGCAAGGCGTGGGCCTGATGCTGGTGATCAACCTCGCGCTGTTCGGCGCGCTCGGCCTGACCGTGTGGGCGGTCCAGATGCTCTGGATCCCGATCACCGCCGCCGGCATCATCAACGGCATTGGTCACTACTGGGGCTACCGCAACTTCGAGGCGTCCGACGCCAGCCGCAACATCATGCCCTGGGGCCTGATCATCGGTGGCGAAGAGCTGCACAACAACCACCACACTTACCCGACTTCGGCCAAGTTCTCGGTCAAGAAGTACGAGTTCGACATCGGCTGGGTCTACATCCAAGTGTTCCAGAAGCTTGGCTGGGCCAAGGTCAAGAAGGTGCCGCCGAAGATGCAGATGGGCGACATCCAGCCCGTGGCCAACGAGAAGACGCTCGAGGCCGTCATTGCCAACCGCTACGAAGTGATGGCCGGCTACGCCCGCGAAATGCGCCGCGCCACCAGCGAAGAAATCGACGTGCTCAAGGCCAAGGGCGCCGACCTGTCGGTGCTCAAGGCGGCCAAGCGCTGGCTGCATCGCGACGACGACAAGGTGCCCGCCTCGGCGCGCACCCATCTGGTGCAGGCCCGTGCCGCGCACCCGGTGCTCGACAAGATGGTCACGATGCGCGAAGAGCTGCGTCAGCTCTGGCTGAACACCTCGCAGTCGCGCGAGCAGCTGGCGGCCGATCTGGCGGCCTGGTGCCACCGTGCGGAAGCCAGCGGCATCGCCGGCCTGCGCGAGTTCTCGACCCGCCTGCGCGCCGCACGCGCCTGAAGAAGCTGGGCGCCAGCGCCTCGTGCGCTGCGGCCCTCGCTCAATAAAGAAGCCGACCTGAGGGTCGGCTTTTTTGTGTCTGCCTTTTCTGCTTTCGCAAAAACGACAGGCAATAAAAAACCCGCTGGGTGAGCAGCGGGTTTTTCTTTTGGAGAACAGGCCGAATTACTTCAGCTTGATTTCCTTGTATTCGACGTGCTTGCGCGCCTTGGGGTCGAACTTCATGATCGACATCTTTTCAGGCATCGTCTTCTTGTTCTTGCTCGTCGTGTAGAAGTGGCCGGTACCCGCGGTGGATTCCAGCTTGATCTTTTCGCGTCCGCCTTTGCTCGTTGCCATGATTCAGCTCCTTAAGCTTGGCCGCGGGCACGCAGGTCTGCGAGCACGGCATCGATACCGTTCTTGTCGATCAGGCGCAGTGCAGCGCTCGAAACGCGCAGGCGAACCCAACGGTTTTCGGTCTCGACCCAGAAACGGCGGTATTGCAGGTTCGGCAGGAACCGGCGCTTGGTTTTGTTGTTGGCGTGGGAAACGTTGTTTCCGACCATCGGGCCTTTGCCCGTTACGTCGCATACGCGTGCCATGTGGACACTCTTTCTTGAACAGCTGGCACCGGCGCAATCAGGGTGATTGCAGGGTGTTTTGCAGCTTGACCTCGCCAGAAACGGGTGGCGGTACCCCGGATTTGCCGCAACCCGACTCCCGGTGGGAGGTAGGCCCTGTTTCGGCAAAGCCTCGGATTATAGCCCTTTCAGGGCCGGCTGGACTGGCCGTGCCGCAGAAGCGGGAAGCCAGACCCTGCGGGCCGGTATCCCGTTCCGCAGGGAAAGGCCTCAGTGTTCCTCGAGGAAGCGCTGCGCGTCGAGGGCGGCCATGCAGCCCGTGCCGGCGCTCGTGATGGCCTGGCGGTAGATGTTGTCCTGCACGTCGCCGGCGGCGAACACGCCGGGCACGGTGGTCATCGTCGCGAAGCCCTTCAGGCCCGAGCGGGTCACGATGTAGTTGTCCTTCATTTCCAGCTGGCCCTGGAAGATGTCGGTGTTCGGATGGTGGCCGATCGCGATGAAGCAGCCCTTGAGCCCGATCTCTTCGGTGGCGCCGGTCTGCGTGTTCTTGATGCGGATGCCCGTCACGCCTGTGCCGTCACCGAGCACCTCGTCAAGCTGGTTGTGCAGCTTCAGCACGATCTTGCCTTCGGCCACTTTTTCCATGACCTTGTCGATCAGGATGGGCTCGGCGCGGAACTTGTCGCGGCGGTGCACCAGCGTCACCTTATTGGCAATGTTGGAGAGGTACAGCGCCTCTTCGACGGCCGTGTTGCCGCCGCCGATCACGCAGACCTCCTGCTCGCGGTAGAAGAAGCCGTCGCAGGTTGCGCAGGCCGAGACGCCGCGGCCCATGAACTTCTCTTCGGAATCCAGGCCCAGGTACTTGGCCGATGCGCCGGTGGCGATGATCAGCGAATCGCAGGTGTAGGTGCCGCTGTCGCCCGTGAGCGTGAACGGGCGCTTGCTCAGGTCGACCTTGTTGATGTGGTCGAACACGATCTGCGTCTTGAAGCGTTCGGCGTGCTCGAGAAAGCGCTGCATCAGCTCCGGGCCCTGGACGCCGTGCACGTCGGCCGGCCAGTTGTCGACCTCGGTCGTGGTCATGAGTTGACCGCCTTGCGCGATGCCCGTGATGAGCAAAGGCTGGAGGTTGGCGCGTGCGGCGTAGACGGCGGCGGTGTAGCCGGCCGGGCCGGAGCCCAGAATGAGAACCTTGGCGTGTTGGGGTGCGGACATGAGTAGAAAACCTAGGATGGACGCTGCGTCAGCGTGTACATTTTCAGGGTGGTAGCGATACGTGGGGAGTATCACCGCCCGGTTCAACACCGGGTGCACGGTGTTTTCAATGCGCGCGATTGTAGTAATCCATGGGCTCAGCATCAGGATCACATTGCGCGCTGTTTCAGGGATTGATTAATGTCGATGCTGTCCAACCTTGAATTGCTTCGGCGCGTTCCATTGTTCGCGTCGTTGACGGCCTCGCAGTCCGCAAGCATTGCGGATGCGATCATCAAGAAGCGCTTCAAACGCGCCGAGGTCGTTGTAGAGCAGGGCAAGAAATCCGATGCGCTGTACATCATCCTGACCGGCCGCGCCCGCGTCACGAGCGCCGACAGCCGTGGTCGCGAGGTGATCCTGGCCACGCTGCATCCCGGCGACTATCTCGGCGAGATGAGCCTGATCGACGACGAGCCGCATTCGGCCACCGTGCGTACCGAAATCCAGTGCGACGTGCTCATGCTGGGTCGCGACGCCTTCGCGCGCTGCCTGCCCGAGAACTCCTCGATGGCCTACAACATCATGCGCGGCCTGGTGCAGCGTCTGCGCCACGCCGACCGCAAGATCGAGTCGCTGGCGCTGATGGACGTGTACGGCCGCGTCGCCCGTGCGCTGCTCGAGTTCGCCAGCCAGGACGGCATGGGCAACCTCAAGGTCCGCGACAAGATCTCCCGCCAGGACCTGGCCAAGATGGTCGGCGCGTCGCGCGAAATGGTGAGCCGCGTCATGAAGGACCTGGAAGAGCGCGGTTTCGTCCAGTCCCAGGAAGACGGCTCGGTGATCATCAAGGACCGGCTCCTGACGCTGACCTGAGCCCATAGGCCGGGCGCTTTCGGCGTCCACGGCCTTTTGTTGTAGTGTTCGGGGCGGCCGGCCTGCGTTTTTTCGGGCCGGGCGCCGTGCTTTTCATGACCTATTCGCTCCATACGCTTCAATCGTCCTCCTCTTCTTCCGCTGCCGAAGGGCAACCCGTGCGCCTGCGCGCCCTGCGCTTCGCCCACGAAATCACCTTGATCGCCGGGTTTGCAGCCCTCCTGTTCTGGCTGCTGGCGATGCTGAGCTTCACCCCGTCCGATGCCGCCTGGTCGACCTCGGGCACGGGCGGTGAGATCAAGAACTGGGGCGGCCGCATCGGCGCCTGGCTGGCCGATGGCAGCTACTTCCTGGCTGGCTATTCCGTCTGGTGGTGCCTTGCGGCGGGCCTGCGCGCGTGGCTCTCGTCGCTGGCCGGCTGGCTGCGCGGCGGTGAACCGACGGCGGCGGTCGAGCAACAGCCCCCGCGCGGTCGCTTCAATCGCAGCCGGCTCGCTTTCTGGTTCGGCCTCGTCCTGCTGCTGTGCGCGAGCGCGGTGCTCGAGTGGTCGCGCCTGTACCGGCTCGAATCGCACCTGCCGGGTTCGGGCGGCGGCGCCCTCGGCTACCTCGTGGGGCCGGCGAGCGTGCGCTGGCTGGGCTTCACGGGCTCGGCGCTGGTCGCCATTGCCGGCGGCGTGATCGGCTCGGCGCTGGTCTTCCGTTTTTCGTGGAGCCTGATCGCCGAGCGCATCGGTGCCCGTGCGTACTCGCTGTTCGAGTCGCGCCGTGAAAAGCGCGAAATGGCGGCCGACATTGCCATGGGCAAGCAGGCCGCGCGCGAACGCGCCGGCGACGAAGAAGAGCAGGCGCCCGCGCCACGCGTCAAGAAAACGCGTGCCAACAAGGAACCCGTGTTCGGCGACGCCTCCGGCCCGCAGGAGCCGAGCTTCGACGACGAAGAGGAAGAAGTCGCGCCCAAGCGTCGCCCCGCATCGCCGCCCGTGCAGATCGAACCCGCGATGACCGAGGTTCCCCGCAGCGACCGCGTCGTCAAGGAGCGCCAGAAGCCGCTCTTCAATGAACTGCCCGACAGCAAGCTGCCGCAGGTCGACCTGCTCGACGCCGCGCTGGTGCGCCAGGAAACCGTCTCTTCCGACACGCTCGAGATGACCTCGCGCATGATCGAGAAGAAGCTGAAAGACTTCGGCGTCGAGGTGCGCGTGGTGCTCGCCTCGCCCGGCCCCGTCATCACGCGCTACGAAATCGAGCCCGCCACCGGTGTCAAGGGCTCGCAGATTCTCGGTTTGGCCAAAGACCTGGCGCGCTCGCTCTCGCTGGTGTCGATCCGCGTGGTCGAGACGATCCCCGGCAAGAACTACATGGCGCTCGAGTTGCCGAACGCCAAGCGCCAGTCGATCAAGCTCAGCGAAATCCTGGGCTCGCAGGTCTACAACGAAGGCAAGTCGATGCTCACGATGGGCCTGGGCAAGGACATCATCGGCAATCCCGTGGTGGCCGACCTCGCGAAGATGCCGCACGTGCTGGTGGCCGGTACCACCGGCTCGGGTAAGTCGGTGGGTATCAACGCGATGATCCTGTCGCTGCTCTACAAGGCCGAGGCACGCGACGTTCGCCTGCTCATGATCGACCCGAAGATGCTCGAAATGTCGGTCTACGAAGGCATCCCGCACCTGCTGGCGCCGGTGGTCACCGACATGCGCCAGGCCGCGCACGGCCTGAACTGGTGCGTGGCCGAGATGGAGCGCCGCTACAAGCTCATGAGCAAGCTCGGCGTGCGCAACCTGGCCGGCTACAACACCAAGATCGACGAAGCCAAGGCGCGCGAGGAGTTCATCTACAACCCCTTCAGCCTCACGCCCGACGATCCCGAACCGCTGCGCCGCGAGCCGCACATTGTGGTCGTCATCGACGAACTGGCCGACCTGATGATGGTGGTCGGCAAGAAGATCGAAGAGCTGATTGCCCGCCTTGCGCAAAAGGCCCGCGCCGCCGGCATCCACCTGATCCTGGCCACGCAGCGCCCCAGCGTCGACGTGATCACCGGCCTCATCAAGGCCAACATCCCCACGCGCATCGCGTTCTCGGTGGGCTCCAAGATCGACAGCCGTACCATCCTCGACCAGATGGGCGCCGAGGCGCTGCTGGGCATGGGCGACATGCTCTACATGGCCAGCGGCACGGGCCTGCCGATCCGCGTGCATGGTGCCTTCGTGAGCGACGAGGAAGTGCACCGCGTGGTGGCCTACCTCAAGAGCCAGGGCGAGCCCGACTACATCGAGGGCGTGCTCGAAGGCGGCACGGTCGATGGCGACGGTGACGGCGACCTGCTCGGTGGCGGGGGCGACGGCGAAAAAGACCCGATGTACGACCAGGCGGTCGAGGTCGTGCTCAAGAACCGCAAGGCCAGCATCTCGCTGGTGCAGCGCCACCTGAAGATCGGCTACAACCGCGCCGCGCGCCTGGTCGAGGACATGGAAAAAGCCGGCCTCGTGAGCGCCATGAGCGGCAGCGGCCAGCGCGAGATCCTCGTGCCCGCGCGCCAGGCGGAGTGAACCGCCGACGCGCCACCGACGATCACCGCTGCAGGGCCGGTTACGTGCTGAGAGGCAATTTGCAAACGCGCACCGGTGCTGCTGCAAATCTTCATCAAAGCCTACAGATGCCGGCATCTGCTGCGGGTAGTGTCGATGGACATCGCAGCAACGTTTTTCCGAGGAACCTCCCATGAAGAAAACCCGCCTCTGGCTGTTGGCCGGCCTGTTCTGCACGGTGGCCGGCAGTGCCTGGGCCGACGGGCTCGAGAGCCTCGAAGCCTTCGTGAAGACCGTCAAGTCCGGCCGCGCCGAGTTCACCCAGACCGTGACGGCCCCGCCGCGCGAGGGCCAGCCGGGCCGCGTCAAGACGTCGACTGGC
Organism: Variovorax sp. GW821-FHT10C12; assembly: GCF_059415405.1. Classification (NCBI taxonomy): domain Bacteria; kingdom Pseudomonadati; phylum Pseudomonadota; class Betaproteobacteria; order Burkholderiales; family Comamonadaceae; genus Variovorax; species Variovorax sp. GW821-FHT10C12. The sequence continues at coordinate 202,144 of NZ_JBWKNE010000004.1, read as the reverse complement.
ACCTTCGAATTCCATCGCCCCGGCAAATTCAAGTTCGACTATCGCAAGCCTTTTGCGCAAAGCATCGTGGCCGACGGCAAGACGCTGTGGCTGTACGACGCCGACCTGAACCAGGTCACGCAGCGCACCCAGGCGCAGGCGCTGGGCTCGACACCTGCGGCGCTGATTGCCTCCGCGGCCGACCTGCGCGCCCTGCAGGCCGATTTCGCGCTGGAAGCCGCGCCCGAGCGCGACGGCCTGCAGTGGGTCAAGGCCACGCCGAAGAACAAGGACGGTCAGCTGCAGAGCGTGATGGTCGGCTTCCAGGGTGACGCGCTGGCGGCCCTCGAGATCCTGGACAGCTTCGGCCAGCGCTCGATGCTTAAGTTCAGCAAGGTCGAGGTGAACCCGGCCTTGCCCGCCAGCACCTTCGAGTTCAAGGCGCCCGCGGGCGCGGACGTGCTCAAGCAGTAGTCACACACAGCAAGACGGTCGTTCCGGTTTGGCCACGCGCTCCCACCAGCCCCTCGCCGAGCGCCTGCGTCCCAAGACGCTCGGCGAAGTGATCGGCCAGCAGCACCTGCTCGGTCCGGGCATGTCGCTGCGCATCGCCTTCGAGTCGGGCCAGCCGCACTCCTGCATCCTCTGGGGCCCGCCGGGCACCGGCAAGACCACCATCGCGCGGCTCATGGCCGACGCCTTCGACGCCCAGTTCCTGAGCATCAGCGCGGTGCTGGGCGGCGTGAAGGACATCCGCGAGGCCGTCGAGCAGGCCACGGCCGCGCGCGACGGGCTCACGCAGCAGCGCACCATCGTCTTCGTGGACGAGGTGCACCGCTTCAACAAGAGCCAGCAGGACGCGTTCCTGCCGCACGTCGAGTCGGGCCTGTTCACCTTCATCGGCGCGACCACCGAGAACCCGTCGTTCGAAGTCAATTCGGCCTTGCTGTCGCGGGCGGCGGTGTACGTGCTGCAGTCGCTCAACGAAGGCGACCTGAAGCAGATCGTCGCCAAGGCGCAAGCGATCCAGGCGGTTCCGGCCATCGACGAGGCGGCCATCGACCGTCTGGTCGCCTACGCGGACGGCGACGCGCGCCGCCTGCTCAACACGCTCGAGACCTTGGCCGTTGCGGCCGGCGCCGAGAAGCTCACGAACATCACCGACGAGTGGCTGCTGCGCGTGCTCGGCGAGCGCATGCGCCGCTACGACAAGGGCGGCGAGCAGTTCTACGACACCATCAGCGCGCTGCACAAATCGGTGCGCGGCAGCGACCCCGATGCAGCCCTGTATTGGTTCGTGCGCATGCTCGACGGCGGCGCCGACCCGCGCTACATGGCGCGCCGCCTCGTGCGCATGGCCAGCGAAGACATCGGCCTGGCCGACCCGCGTGCGCTGCGCCTGGCGCTCGATGCGGCCGAGGTCTACGAGCGACTGGGTACCCCCGAAGGCGAGCTGGCACTGGCCGAATGCGTGGTCTACCTGGCCATCGCGCCCAAGTCGAACGCGGTCTACAAGGCCTACAACGCGGTGCGCGCGCTGGTGAAGAAGGACAGCACGCGCCCGGTCCCGATGCACCTGCGCAATGCGCCGACCAAGCTCATGAAGGAGCTCGACTACGGCAAGGGCTACCGCTACGCGCACGACGAGGAGGGCGGTTTTGCCGCCGGCGAGCGCTACCTGCCCGAGGGGCTGGAAGGCCAGGTTTTCTATGAACCGGTCGAACGGGGGCTCGAAATCCGCATCGCGGAAAAGCTGCGCGAGCTGCGCCGCCTCAACACAAATTCAGACCGCTGATACACGCTTGCTCATCTGCATGACTTCACGCGCATACAGCATGAAGTGAGCGGGTAAACCCCGGTCAAAGCGCCCCAAAACAGCGCCGGGGCATGTCTAAAATCCCGCCCACCAAACCTACCGACGGCACATGTTGGCTGGTTTTTTGCTTGTCAAGCCAGGGGCGCCAAACCGGTGCCTCGGTAGGTGAATGGCACCCGCAAGGTGCAACACATAGGGAATCGCGTTATGGAAATATTGCTGCAGCAGATCATCAACGGTCTGGTTCTCGGCAGCATGTATGCCTTGATAGCCTTGGGCTACACCATGGTGTACGGCATCATCAATCTGATCAATTTTGCGCACGGTGAAGTGCTGATGGTGGGGGCGCTTACAAGCTGGACCATCATCGGGCTCATGAAGGACGGAATGCCCAACACACCGGGCTGGCTGATCCTCTTCGTCGCGCTGATCATTGCCTGCGTCGTCGCGGCAAGCCTGAACTTCGTGATCGAAAAAGTGGCCTACCGGCCGCTGCGCAACAGCCCCAAGCTCGCACCGCTCATCACCGCCATCGGCGTGTCGATCCTGCTGCAGACGCTGGCCATGATCATCTGGAAGCCGACCAACAAGGCCTACCCCAACCTGCTGCCGACCGACCCCATCCACGTGGGCGGTGCCGTGATCTCGCCGACGCAGGTCATGATCCTCAGCGTCACGGCGTTCTCGCTGGTGATCCTGATGTGGCTGGTCAACTACACCAAGCTCGGCCGCGCGATGCGCGCCACCGCCGAGAACCCGCGCGTCGCGGCGCTCATGGGCATCCGGCCCGACATGGTCATCTCGGCCACCTTCATCATCGGCGCCGTGCTCGCGGCCATCGCCGGCGTGATGTACGCCTCCAACTACGGCATCGCGCAACATGCGATGGGCTTCCTGCCCGGCCTCAAGGCCTTCACGGCGGCCGTGTTCGGCGGCATCGGCAACCTGGCCGGCGCGGTGGTCGGCGGCATTTTGCTGGGCCTCATCGAGGCCATCGGCTCCGGCTACATCGGCACCCTCACGGGTGGCGTGCTGGGCAGCAACTACAGCGACATCTTCGCTTTCATCGTGCTGATCGTGATGCTCACGCTGCGGCCTTCGGGTCTGCTCGGCGAGCGCGTGGCGGACCGGGCCTGAGGAGCAGCACACCATGAAAAACAGCAAGAACCTCGCGCTCTACATCCTCGGCGTGGTCGCCGTGCTGGCGCTGCCGATCCTGTTGCAGACCCAGGGCAACGCCTGGGTGCGCATCGCCGACATCGCATTGCTCTACGTGATGCTCGCGCTCGGCCTGAACATCGTGGTCGGCTACGCCGGCCTGCTCGACCTGGGCTATGTGGCCTTCTTTGCGGTCGGCGCGTACCTCTACGCGCTGATGGGCTCGTCGCACCTCTCGGACACCTTCCCGTGGTTCAAGGCGATGTTCCCGAACGGGCTGCACACCTCGCTCCTGATCGTGGTTCCGCTCGCGCTGGTGGTGGCCGGGGTGCTCGGTGCGATGCTGGGGGCGCCCACGCTGAAGTTGCGTGGCGACTACCTCGCGATCGTCACACTCGGCTTCGGCGAAATCATCCGGGTGTTCCTGAACAACCTGGACCAGCCGATCAACATCACCAACGGGCCGAAGGGCATCACGGCGATCGACTCCATCAAGTTCTGGGGCCTCGACCTCGGCAAGGCGTGGAAGTTCGACGGCTTCACGATCTCCTCGGTCACGCTGTACTACTACCTGTTCCTGGCGTTGGTGGTGGCCACCATCATCATTTCGCACCGGCTGCAGATCTCGCGCATCGGCCGCGCCTGGATGGCCATCCGCGAAGATGAAATCGCTGCCAAGGCGATGGGCATCAACACCCGCAACATGAAGCTGCTGGCCTTCGGCATGGGCGCCAGCTTCGGCGGCGTGTCGGGCGCGATGTTCGCGGCCTTCCAGGGCTTCGTGTCGCCCGAGTCCTTCAGCCTGATGGAGTCGGTGATGATCGTCGCCATGGTCGTGCTCGGCGGCCTCGGGCACCTGCCCGGCGTCATCCTGGGCGCCGTGCTGCTGGCCGCGCTGCCCGAAGTGCTGCGCTACGTGGCCGGCCCGCTGCAGGCGCTGACCGACGGCCGCCTCGACGCGTCCATCCTGCGCCAGCTGTTCATTGCCCTCGCCATGATCATCATCATGCTGATGCGCCCGCGCGGCCTGTGGCCCTCGCCGGAGCACGGCAAGACGCTGACGAAAAAGGGCGGCGTGCCCGTCGACCCGACCCATGCGGCCGTGGCGCCCGGAACGCTCCAGACCCACGCACCGGGCATTGACAGCCCCGCTGACGAAGTGCCGGGTGCGGCATCGCGTCCCATGTCCATCAATCCGTGAGCCAAGGACACACAGACATGACGACAGACACCATCCTCGAAGTTCGCGGCATCTCCAAGCGTTTCGGCGGGCTGCAGGCCCTCTCCGATGTGGGCATCACCATCAAGCGCGGCCAGGTCTACGGCCTGATCGGGCCCAACGGCGCCGGCAAGACGACCTTCTTCAACGTGATCACCGGGCTGTACACGCCCGACAGCGGCACCTTCGAACTGGCCGGCAAGCCCTACCAGCCGACGGCCGTGCACGAAGTGGCCAAGGCCGGCATTGCGCGCACCTTCCAGAACATCCGCCTCTTCGCCGAAATGACGGCGCTGGAGAACGTGATGGTCGGGCGCCACATCCGCACGCATTCGGGCGTGTTCGGCGCCATGCTGCGCACCAGGGGCTTCAAGGCCGAAGAAGCGGCCATCGCCAAGCGCGCACAGGAGCTGCTCGACTACGTGGGCATCGGCAAGTTCGCCGACTACAAGGCGCGCACGCTGAGCTACGGCGACCAGCGCCGCCTCGAGATCGCCCGCGCCCTGGCCACCGACCCCCAGCTCATCGCGCTGGACGAGCCGGCCGCCGGCATGAATTCGACCGAGAAGGTCCTGCTGCGCGAACTGATCGACCGCATCCGCAAGGACAACCGCACGATCCTGATCATCGAACACGACGTCAAGCTCATCATGGGCCTGTGCGACCGCGTCACCGTGCTCGACTACGGCAAGCAGATTGCCGAGGGCAACCCGGTCGAGGTACAGAAGAACGAAAAGGTGATCGAGGCCTACCTCGGCACCGGAGGACATTGAGATGAGCACCGCAGAAGCAACGATGGCACCCACGACGGCAGCGGCCGCCGCCAAGGCAGCGGGCAAGAACCTGCTCAAGGTCCGCGGCCTGAAGGTGGGCTACGGCGGCATCCAGGCCGTGAAGGGCGTGGACTTCGACGTGTTCGAGGGCGAGCTGGTCTCGCTCATCGGCTCCAACGGCGCCGGCAAGACCACCACCATGAAGGCCATCACCGGCACGCTGCCGGCCGGCGCGGGCGACATCGAGTTCCTGGGCCGCAGCATCAAGGGCCGCGGCGCCTGGGACCTGGTGGGCGAGGGCCTCGTGATGGTGCCCGAGGGCCGCGGCGTGTTCACGCGCATGACGATCACCGAAAACCTGCAGATCGGCGCCTACATCCGCAACGACAAGGCCGAGATCGCGAGCGACATGGAGCGCGTGTTCGTGACCTTCCCGCGCCTGCGCGAGCGCAAGGACCAACTGGCCGGCACGATGTCGGGCGGCGAACAGCAGATGCTGGCCATGGGCCGCGCGCTCATGGCGCGTCCGAAGGTGCTGCTGCTCGACGAACCCACCATGGGCCTGTCGCCGATCATGTGCGACAAGATCTTCGAGGTGGTGCAGACCGTGGCCTCGCAAGGCGTCACGATCCTGCTGGTGGAGCAGAACGCCAACCGCGCGCTGCAACTGGCCGACCGTGGCTACGTCATGGAGTCGGGCCTCATCACGATGAACGGCGACGCCAAGGAACTGCTGCGCGATCCGCGCGTGCGCGCCGCCTACCTCGGCGAGTAAGCGCCCGCCAGCGCCGACCGGCCAGCACCGCCCAATGCGGTGGCTGGCCGTTTTTACGTCTATCCCATCATCGCGGCGGCGGCCTTGATCGCCTCGCGGATGCGCCCGTAGGTGCCGCATCGGCACACGTTCTCGATGGCGTCGATGTCGGCATCCGTCGGGGTGCGCGTGCGGCGCAGCAGGTCGACCGCGGCCATGATCTGGCCCGGCTGGCAGAAGCCGCACTGCGGCACATCGAGGTTCATCCAGGCCTGCTGCACCGGGTGCAGCGTGTTGCCGTTGGCCAGCCCCTCGATGGTCGTCACCTGGCGCCCGCGCACGTCGGACACGCGCACCGAGCAGGTCGTCACGGCCTTGCCGTCGACGTGGCAGGTGCAGGCCTTGCACACGTTGATGCCGCAGCCGTACTTCGGGCCGGTGATGCCGAGCTTGTCACGCAGCACCCACAGTAGCGCCAGGTCGTCGGGCGCCTCGACGTCGACGTTCTGGCCGTTCACCTTGAAAGATTGCACAGGCATGGCGGGTCTCCTCAGGCGGGAATCGGAACGTTGACGGGCGTGGGCAGCTTGCCCGGCGGGATCGGCGTGAAGTCGACCGGAAAGTTCAGCGGGAAGCTGCGCGGCTTGATGCCGGTGGCGCGCCCATAGGCGTTGGCGATGGCGCCCGAGCTCGCCGACAGACCCACCTCGCCCAGGCCGCCGATGGCCTCGCCGCTGGCCGGCATGATGATGATCTTCACGTCCTTCGGGTAGTGCTTCATGCGCGAGAAGTGGTACTGCGAGTAGCTGCCTTCCAGCGGCAGGCCGTTCTGGATGTGCAGCCCCGCCGACAGCACGAGTGCGATCGATTCGCACAGGCCGCCCTGCAGCTGCGCCTCGATGCCCGAGGGGTTGATCGGCGTGCCGACATCGATGGCGATGGTCGCGCGCACCACGCGCGCCTGCGCCGGCACGCGCGCGTCGATCTCGACGATGCAGGCCGTGAAGGACTTCGACTCCTGGTGCACGGCCACGCCCTGCGCAAAGCCCGCCGGCATCGCCTTGCCCCACTGCGCGGCCTCCGCCACGGCCTTCAGCACCGCGCGGGCGCGCGGCAGGCGCAGGTACTCGAGCCGGAAGGCGATCGGGTCCTTGCGCGCGGTGCGGGCCATCTCGTCGACCAGGATCTCTTCCACCAGCCGCGCGGGCTGGATGTGCACCGAGCGGTACGAGCAGGTGTTCATGTCCATCGGCACCGGCGTCAGCAGCTTGGTCGTGACGCCGAAGTTGTAGGGCGAGGTCACCATGGTCTTGAACATGACCTGCTCGATCGCGAAGTTGCCCACCGTCTGCGGGAAGGCATTGGGCAGCGCGATGGCGGCGGCCTCGAGCATGTTGCCGAAGCCGTGGCGCGTGTCCAGGCGCACGCTGGCGATGCGCTGCTCGAAGGCGATGACCTGGCCCAGCAGCATCGTGGCGCGTGCCTTCTGGTAGATCGGCGGGCGGATGCGCGTGTGGCGCATGTCGTCGGTGCGGTGGTACATCAGGCGGCAGGGGCGCCCCAGCGCTTTCGACACCTGGATCGCCTGCAGCACCGGGTCCCAGAACAGGCGCCGCCCGAAGGAGCCGCCCGAGGGCACCGCATGCACGACGACCTTGTTCAGCGGCAGGCCCAGCTCGGCGGCCACCGCCTGCTGGGTGACGATGGGGCTCTGCAGCCCGGCCCAGATCTCGGCGCGATCCGCTCGCACGTCGGCAATCGCGCATTCGACTTCCATCGGACAGTGCGCGGCTGGCGCGAACTCGAACTCGGCCTCGACCGTCAGCGCGCCCAGCGGCGGCAGCGCAAAGGGCAGCAGCGACGACTTCAGCTTGCGCATGATGGTGGCGTTCGATTCGCCGTCGAGCGGGCCGGCGGCCCAGGTCACGTCGAGCGCGTTCACCGCGGCCCAGGCTTGGCCGAAGGTCTCGGCCATCACCGCCACGCCCGGCGGTGTCGGCGTGATGCCGTTGGTGGCGGGGATCGGCACCACGCCGATCACGCCCGGCATGCCCATCACCGTGTTCAGGTTGTTGATGCCGACGAACTTGCCGTTGATGGTCGGCGGGCGCCGCACCATCGTCGGCTTGGCGCCGGGCACCGCCTGGTCGAGCGTGAACTTCTTGCGCCCGGTGACGATGTCCAGCGCATCGAGCCGCGTCACGCGCTGGCCGACCACCGAAGGCGTCGAGCCCGAGAGCAGGCCGCCGAGGCCGCCCAGCATTGGCATGCCGGCGTGCATCGAGCGCACGCTCGACGAGCCGCCCGTGAGCTGGTTCCAGATCAGCTCGGGGCTCGCGTCGGCCGAGGTGACTTCGATGGCGCTCAGCGGCAGGCGCAGCTTGTCGGCCAGCATCATGGCGCTGGCCGTGGCGATGCCCTGGCCCACTTCGAGGCGCGGCAGCGCAAGGCGAACGCGGCCGTCGTCGGTGTTCGTCACCTTCACCAGCGGCATGGTCAGCAGCGACGTCAGCGTGACCGCGTCGCCGATGTCGATCAGGTCGGTGGTGTCGGGCGGGGTCATGGGCAGCAGCGCGGCCACCGCGGAGGCGGGCGCCGTGAGGGCGCCGAGCCCCACGATGCCGGCCGCCGCCGATGCCAGCGGTGCGGCCGTGGCGTAGCCCAGCACGTCGCGCCGGCGCAGGCCGTGCGCATCCCCGTCGTCCGGCCCACGCGCGGGGCGCGGGTCCTTGTTCGAACGCTTCATCGTTGTCTCCTTGTTGTTTGGCGAACGCGGATGACTGTGGCACCATCGCCGCGCCGAAGATGTCGTTGCAACGACATTTCTTACGGTCCCCGCCGACCGGCGCCTGCGACGGTTCGGCCGATGCGATGTCACGAGGGACGACAGCAGGAGGCGCGATGTCGAACGCGTTGGAGAACATGCTTCGCGAGAGCCTGTGGGCGCGCGCGCTCACGGACGATGAACTCGACCGCGTCGTCCAGGAGTCGCACGAGCGCGTGGTGCCGGCCGGCGGCTTCGTCGTGCGGCGCGGCGAGCCGGCCGATCACTGGATCGGCGTGATCGACGGCCTCATGAAGATGTCGGTGTCGCTGCCCGACGGGCGCGTGTCCACCTTCACCGGCGTGACCGCCGGCGGCTGGGGCGGCGAAGGCTCGCTGCTCACCCCCGGATGCTGGCGCTACGACGGCGTGGCACTGCGGCCCACGCGCGTGGCCTGCGTGCCGCGGCACAGCTTCGAGCGGCTGATGTCCACCAGCATCGACTTCAATCGGTTTCTGTTGTTACACATCAATGCGCGACTGAGCCTGTTCATCGGCCTCATGGAATTCGATCGCCTGCTCGGCCCCGACGCGCGCGTGGCGCGCTGCCTGGCCAGCCTGTTCGACCCCATCCTCTATCCGCGCGCCACCCGCTTCGTGCGGCTGAGCCAGGACGAGATCGGCCTCTTGTCGGCGGTGTCGCGCCAGCGTGCCAACCGCGCGCTGCATGCGCTGCAGCGCGACGGCCTGTTGCGCATCGAACATGGCGGCGTGGAAGTGCTCGACCTCGCGGGCCTGCGCACCTACCAGAGCGGGGCGGCCGAAGCGGCGGCGGCCGTGGCTGCGGCCACCGACACGCAGGCCGCAGCGCCCCTGGACGACCTCGTCAGTCCACCTTCGCCCCGGTGGCCTTGACCACCTTCTCGTACTTGGCGAGTTCGCTCTTCATGAAGCTGCCGAACTGCTCGGACGAGTTGCCGACCGGCTCGGCCAGCATCGAGGCGAAGCGGGTCTTCGTTTCCGGTGCGTTCAGCGCGGCGACGAAGGCCTGATTGAGCTTCGCGACCACCTCGGGCGGCGTGCCGGCTGGCGCGACCAGGCCCCACCAGGTGTCGATCGAGAAGCCCTTGAGCGTGTCGGCCACGGGCGGCACGTCGGGCAGGGCGCTGCTGCGCTTGAGCGTCGTGACCGCGATCGCCTTCAGCTTGCCCGAGCGGATGTTCGGCGCGGCCGTGGCGAGGTTGTCGAAGTTGAAGTCGACCTGGCCCGACAGCAGCGCCAGCTGCGCCGGGTTGCCGCCGTTGTACGGAATGTGCACCGCGAAGATGCCCGCTTCCTTCTTGAACAGCTCGCCCGCCAGGTGGCCGGCGCTGCCGTTGCCGCCGCTGGCGTAGTTGAGCTTGGCCGGGTTGGCCTTGGCGTAGCGGATCAGGTCGGCCAGCGTGCGGATGTTCAGGCGGTTGGCCGTCTCGGCGTTCATCACCAGCACGTTGGGCACGCGCACCATCTGCGTGATCGGCGCGAAGTCGGTCGCGGCGTTGAACGGCATCTTGCTGTACAGCCACGGGTTCACCGCGTTCGTGGCCGTGGCCGCGATGCCGATCGTGAGGCCGTCGGCCGGCGCCTTGGCGACGAAGTCGGCGCCGATGTTGCCGCCCGCGCCGGGCTTGTTGTCGATGATGACCGGGCCGCCCAGCGTGTCCTTCACCTGCTCGGCCAGGATGCGCGCCGTGTTGTCGATCGGGCCGCCGGCCGCATAGGGCACGACGAGGCGGATCGGGCGGTGTTGTTGTGCGACCGCGTGGCTGGTGGCAAGCACCGCGGCGCCGGCGATCAGGGTCAGGAGGAAGTGTCTCGTCTTCATGTTGTTCTACGGAAAGGGAAGGGGAGCGCGAAGGCTCAGGGCAGGGCTTTGTCGGCTTCGGTGGTGAAGGCGTCGGCGAAGAACTCTTCTTCGGGCAGGCCCGCGAGCGCCACGTAGTCGCGCTTGGCCGAGTCGACCACGATCGGCGCGCCGCAGGCATACACCTGGTGGCCCGACAGGTCCGTGAAGTCTTCCAGTACCGCCTGGTGGACGAAGCCGGTGCGGCCGGTCCAGTTGTCTTCCGGCGTGGCGTTCGACACCACGGGCACGTAGCGCAGGTTCGGCATCGCGGCCAGCTGCTCGCGCAGCCAGGCGTCCATGTACAGGTCTTCGGGGCGGCGCCCGCCCCAGTAGATCGCGGCGGGCCGCTCGATGCCCTTGAACTGCATGTGCTCCAGCAGCGCCTTGATCGGCGCGAAGCCCGTGCCCGAGGCCAGCAGGATCATCGGCTTGTCGGAGTCTTCGCGCAGGAAGAAGCTGCCGAACGGGCCTTCGATGCGCAGAATCTCTTTTTCCTTCATCGCGCCGAAGACGTGGTCGGTGAACTTGCCGCCCGGCAGGTGGCGCAGGTGCAGCTCCAGGCCCGTGCCCGGCACGGCCACCGTGTGCGGCGCATTGGCCATCGAGTAGCTGCGGCGCGCGCCGTCGCGCAGGATGAATTCGACGTACTGGCCCGCATAGAACTGCAGCGGCTCGCCGGCCGGCAGTTGCAGGCGCAGCATCATCACGTCGTGCGACTGGCGCGTGAGCGCCATCACGCGCACCGGCATCTTGCGGATCGGCAGCGCGCCGGCCTCGGTGACCTGGCGCGACTCCAGCACCACGTCGCTCGTCGGGTGGGCGCAGCAGGTCAGCACGTAGCCGGCCAGCTGTTCTTCGGCGCTCAGCGCCTTGCTCTGGTGCGGGCCGAGCGTGACCTCGCCCGAGAGCTTCTTGCACTTGCAGGAACCGCAGGCGCCGTCCTTGCAGCCGTAGGGGAGGCCGATGCCCTGGCGGATGCCGGCCGCGAGGATGGTTTCGTCGCCCTGGACCACGAAGTGGCGTCCGCTGGGCTCGACGGTGATGGAAAAGCCCGCTTCGTGCGGCGCTGTAGCAGTCATCGGTATTCTTCGGGGGTGAACTTTCCCGGCTGCGTGCGGCCGGGACAACTGAATTGAGACAGGAAACCCGGATTTTGCCTTCAATCAATAGTCCCTCCGGCGCACTGCCGGCCCGCTTCCGGCGCGAGCGCCTGCTGATCGTCGGCTGCGGCGACGTCGGCCAGCGCGTGGCGCGCAACCTGCGCGGGCGCATGCAGCTGGTCGCGCTCACGTCCTCGGCCGACCGCGTCGCGGCGCTGCGCGCGGCCGGCATCCGGCCGCTGGTGGGCAACCTGGACGACCGCGCCACCCTGCGCCGGCTGGCAGGCATCGCCACCCGCGTGGTGCACCTGGCGCCGCCCGCGCGCGAGGGCGGCGCGGCCTGGTGGCGCGACCAGCGCACCGTATCGCTGGCGCAGGCGCTGCGACTGCGCTCGCTGCCCTCGGCGCTGGTCTACGGCTCGACCAGCGGCGTGTACGGCGACTGCGGCGGCGCGCGCGTGAGCGAAACGCGCGGCGTGCGCCCCGACACCCCGCGCTCCCACCGGCGCGTCGATGCCGAGCGCGCTGTGCGCTGGTTCGGCCGCAGCACCGGCGTGCGCACCAGCATCTTGCGCATCCCGGGCATCTACGCGCCCGACCGCGAGAACGGCACCCCGCGCGGCCGCCTGGAGCGCGGCACGCCCGTGCTGCGCCGCGAGGACGACGTCTACACCAGCCACATCCACGCCGACGACCTCGCGCGCGCCTGCGTGGCGGCGCTGTTTCGCGGCAAGCCCCAGCGCGTGGTGCACGCGTCGGACGACACCGAGCTGCGCATGGGCGACTACTTCGACCTGGCCGCCGACCTCTACGGCATGCCCCGCCCGCCGCGCGTGGCGCGTGGCGAGGCCGAGCGGCAATTGCCGCTGCAACTGCTGAGCTTCATGGGCGAATCGCGCCGGCTCGACAACACGCGGCTCAAGCGCGAGCTGCGCGTGCGGCTGGCGCATCCGACGGTGTACACCGGCCTGCAGCCTGTCGAAGCCTGAAAGGACGCAACCCGTGAACAAACAGAGCGTGCGCATTCCCGACGGCCATCCGACCTTCGGCTCGACCGCCGTCTTCGACACCTTCAAGTACGCGCCCGGCGTCAAGGCCGGCGGCCTGCTGTTCGTGGCAGGGCAGGTCGGCCTGCGTGCCGACGGCAGCGTGCCCGAGAGCGCCGCGGAACAGGCCGACTGGGCCTTCCGGCGGCTGGGCGTGGTGCTCGAGAGCGCGGGGCTCGGCTTCGCCGACCTGGTGGAGATCGTGAGCTACCACGTCGACGTCGAGCACGAGCTGGCGGGCTTTCGCGAGGTGAAGGACCGCTACATCACCGAGGATTTCCCGGCGTGGACGATCCTCGGCGTGGCGGCGCTGGCGCGGCCGGCGCTGCGGGTGGAGATTCGCGCGGTGGCGGCGTTGAAGACTGCGCAAGCGGGCTGACACCGAAGCGGAAGCCCAGGGGCCGGGCGTACCATGGCAGGACAGGTTCCAGATCGAACCGATCGAAGCGAAGCGGACAAAACGAATGCCCCAAACGATTGAAGCGTTGCTTGCCGATCAAGGCGCACAGGCTGTCCTCGCCTACCTGAATGCGCGCGTGCCGCATCGGTACACCGGGATCTACAAGATCCGCTCCGACCTGGTCACGAGCCTCTACCTGCATGACAAGCAAGGCGAGCTGATCCCCGAGAACATCGCCGTCGTGCCCTTCGAGGCGAGCATCTGTCCCTTTGTCCTGCGCGACGGGTGGTTCCGCACCGACGACTCGAGCGTGGACGAGCGCTTTGCCACGCATCCCGGGCGGGACTACACCATCAGCTACCACGGCGTTCCGCTGCTGAACCCCGCGGGCGCGGTCGCCGGCACCCTGTGCCACTTCAACTTCACGGCCGTGCCGCTGCCGGACGACGAGTTCGAGCTGCTGCACCAGGCCGCCTTGTCGCTGCAGGTGAAGCTCGCCGACGTGCTTGGCTAGGGCGGGGCGCTGCCCGGCCTGAAAGGCCCCGAGGCAAAGAAAAACCCGCTGCGCCAGTGAAGCGAGCGGGTTTCTTGATGTGGGGGTGAGACGGTGTCGTCTCGTGGTGCCCGGGGCCGGAATCGAACCGGCACACCTTTCGGTGGGGGATTTTGAGTCCCCTGCGTCTACCAATTTCACCACCCGGGCACATCCGGAAGGAAGCCCAAAATTATGGCACAGTGGCTGGCATGAATTATCCGACGATCGAAGACGCCATCGGCAAGACCCCCCTGGTTGCCCTGCAACGCATCCACGCCGCGGAAAACGCCAAGCGCGGCAACGTGATCCTGGGCAAGCTCGAAGGCAACAACCCGGCGGGTTCGGTCAAGGACCGGCCGGCGCTGTCGATGATCAAGCGGGCCGAGGAGCGCGGTGAAATCAAGCCCGGCGACACGCTGATCGAGGCCACCTCGGGCAACACCGGCATCGCGCTGGCGATGGCCGCGGCCATCAAGGGCTACCGCATGGTGCTGATCATGCCGGAGGACCTCTCGGTGGAACGCGCCCAGACCATGAAGGCCTTCGGCGCCGAGCTGGTGCTCACGCCCAAGAGCGGCGGCATGGAATACGCGCGCGACCTGGCCGAGCAGATGGTCGCCCAGGGCAAGGGCCGCGTGCTCGACCAGTTCGCCAACCCCGACAACCCGCGCATCCACTACGAGACCACCGGCCCCGAGATCTGGACTGACACGCAGGGCAAGATCACGCACTTCGTGAGCGCGATGGGCACCACGGGCACCATCACCGGCGTTTCGCGCTACCTGAAGGAAAAGAACCCGGCGGTGCGCATCGTCGGCGCGCAGCCGGCCGAAGGCTCGCGCATTCCCGGCATCCGCAAGTGGCCGGTCGAGTACCTGCCCAAGATCTACGACCCGAGCCGCGTCGACGAAGAAATCAGCGTGAGCCAGGACGATGCCGAGGAGATGTGCCGGCGCCTGGCGCGCGAAGAGGGCATCTTCGGCGGCATTTCGGCGGCCGGCGCACTGTGGGCGGCCATCGAGGTGTCGAAGAAGGTCGAGAACGCGACCATCGTCTTCGTGGTCTGCGACCGCGGCGACCGCTACCTGTCGACGGGCGTTTTCCCCGCCTGATCCCTTCACACTGCGGCGGTGCCCACCGGGCGCCGCACGCCCGAGAAAAAGAACAGAGACTTTCCATGCCCCACCCCAAGTTCTGCCAGGCCTGCGCCACCCCGCTCGAATGGATCGCGTTGATGGAAGACGGCGGTCCCAAGGAGCGCCTGCGCTGCCCCAACTGCGGCCACACGCACTGGAACAACCCCACGCCCGTGCTGGCGGCCATCGTCGAGTACCGCGGCCAGGTGCTGCTGGCGCGCAATGCGGCCTGGCCGGGCAAGATGTTCGCGCTCATCACCGGCTTCATGGAGGCCGGCGAGACGCCCGAGGAGGGCATCGCGCGCGAGGTCAAGGAAGAGACCAACCTGGATGTCAGCGCCGCCAAGCTCGTCGGCGCCTATGACTTCCAGCGCATGAACCAGATCATCATCGCGTACCACGTGGTGGCCGACGGCGAGGTGAAGCTCTCGCCCGAGCTGGTGGATTACCGCCTCTACGACCTGCCCGACCTGCGGTGCTGGCCTGCCGGCACCGGCTATGCGCTGGCCGACTGGCTGCGCACGCGCGGCCACGAGCCGGTGTTCTTCACCGCCGCGGAAAACGAAGAGCGTCGCCGCGGCCTGAACCTGCCGCCGGAGCCTGGCAATGCAAGTTGACCGCGAAATCGACACGCGCGGCCTCAACTGCCCGCTGCCGATCCTGAAGGCGAAAAAATCGCTCAACGACATGGCGAGCGGCCAGCTGCTGAAGGTGGTGTCGACCGACCCGGGCTCGGTGCGCGACTTCCAGGCCTTTGCGCGCCAGACCGGCAACGAACTGGTGGCGCAGGAGACCGTGGGCAGCGACTTCATCCATGTGCTGAAGCGGCGCTAACGCCAGCGACCGACAAAAGGAAAGGGGCCTCACGGCCCCTTTTCGTTGGTGCTTCCGAGCGCCCTCAGAGCTTCAGGCTCTTGAGGTATTCGCGGAACTGCGCGCCCACTTCGGGGTGCGCCAGCGCCAGTTCCACCGACGCCTGCAGGAAGCCTTCCTTGCTGCCGCAGTCGTAGCGGATGCCCTTGTACGAGTAGGCGTAGACCGATTCCTTCTTCATCAGCGCCGCGATGCCGTCGGTCAGCTGGATCTCGCCGCCCGCGCCCTTGGGCTGGTTGCGGATCTCGTCGAACACGCCGGGCGTGAGGATGTAGCGGCCGGCCACGCCCAGGCGCGAGGGCGCGTCTTCGGGCTTGGGCTTCTCGACCATGCGGTTGACCTTCACGAGGCCGTCTTCCACGTTCTCGCCGGCCACGATGCCGTAGCGCTTGACGTGTTCCAGCGGCACTTCCTGCACGGCCAGCACCGAGGCACCCAGGCGCGCGAAGACTTCGGTCATCTGCGCCAGCACCGGCTGGCCACCGACAGGGCCGACCATCAGGTCGTCCGCCAGCAGCACGGCGAAGGGCTCGTTGCCCACCAGGTGCTCGGCGCACAGCACGGCGTGGCCCAGGCCCAGCATGCGCGGCTGGCGCACGTAGGAGCAGGTCATGTCGTCGGGCGACACCGAACGGGCGATTTCGAGCAGCGCGTCCTTGCCGCTGGCTTCGAGCTGGCTTTCGAGCTCGTAGGCGGTGTCGTAGTGGTCTTCGATCGCGCGCTTGTTGCGCCCGGTCACAAAAATCATGTCGCGGATGCCCGCGGCATAGGCTTCTTCGACGGCGTACTGGATCAGCGGCTTGTCGACGACCGGCAGCATTTCCTTCGGCTGGGCCTTGGTGGCCGGCAGAAAGCGGGTGCCGAAGCCTGCAACAGGGAATACGGCCTTGCGGATGCGCGTCGGGGAAGAAGTGGACATGGGCGGTTCAGTGTCGTTGGATGCAGGAAAAAGGAGAGGGATGAGGAGGGTTACGGCGCGAAGCCGATGACCAAATCCTAGTCCCCCACCCGGGCCGCGTCTGTCAGCCGAGGCGCACAAGCTGGTCGCGCAGGCGCTCCAGCGTGGCGGTGAAATCGACCAGGCGCGTGCGCTCCTGTTCGATCACGGCGGGCGGCGCCTTGGCCACGAAGGCCTCGTTGCCGAGCTTGCCGTGCACCTTGGCGATCTCGCCCTCGATGCGTGCAATTTCCTTGCCGATGCGCAGCTTCTCGGCCGCCTTGTCGATCTCCATGTGCAGGCACAGGCGCGCCGCGCCCACCACCGCCACGGGCGCCGCTTCGGCGGCGGCCTGCCACGAGGCCTCGTCGTCGAACACCTTCACTTCCTTGAGCTTGGCCAGCGCCTGCAGCACCGGGGCCGCGTCGCGCAGGAAGGCCGCGCCCTCGGCGTCGTCGGCCACCGCGTACAGCGGCAGGCGCGTGGCGGGCGACACGTTCATCTCGCCGCGCAGCGTGCGGCAGGCGTCGACCAGTGCCTTCAGGCGGGCCACATGGGCCTCTGCGGCTTCGTCGATCTTCTCCGGCTGGCTCTGCGGGTAGGCCGCGATCATGATCGACGCGCCTTCGCGGCCCGCGACCTTCGACACCTTCTGCCACAGCTCTTCGGTGATGAACGGAATGATCGGGTGCGCCAGGCGCAGCAGCGCCTCGAGCACGCGGATCAGCGTGCGGCGCGTGGCGCGCTTTTGCGCGTCGTCGCCCGTCTGGATCTGCACCTTGGCGATTTCGAGGTACCAGTCGCAGAACTCGTCCCAGGCGAACTGGTAGATCGCGTTGGCCACGTTGTCCAGGCGGTACTCCTCGAAGCCCTTGGCCACTTCGGCCTCGACGCGCTGCAGCTGCGAGACGATCCAGAAGTCGGCGCGGCTGAACTTCAGGTAGCCGTGCGCCTTGCCGCCGACCTGGCAGTCTTCCTTCGTGTGCTCCAGCAGGCCGCAGTCCTGGCCTTCGCAGTTCATCAGCACGAAGCGCGTGGCGTTCCACAGCTTGTTGCAGAAGTTGCGATAACCCTCGCAGCGCTTCGAGTCGAAGTTGATGCTGCGGCCCAGCGAGGCCAGCGAGGCAAAAGTGAAGCGCAGCGCATCGGCGCCGAAGGCCGGAATGCCCTCGGGGAATTCCTTCTGCGTGTTCTTGCGCACCGCCGGTGCGGTCTCGGGCTTGCGCAGGCCTTGGGTGCGCTTGTCGAGCAGCGCGGGCAGCTCGATGCCGTCGATCAGGTCGACCGGGTCGAGCACGTTGCCTTCGGACTTGCTCATCTTCTTGCCCTGCGCGTCGCGCACCAGGCCGTGGATGTACACGTCCTTGAACGGCACCGTGCCCATGAAGTGCTTGGTCATCATGATCATCCGGGCGACCCAGAAGAAGATGATGTCGTAGCCCGTGACGAGCACGGTCGAGGGCAGGTACAGCGCCAGGTCTTGTGTCTTCTCGGGCCAGCCCAGCGACGAGAAGGGCACCAGCGCCGACGAGTACCAGGTGTCGAGCACGTCTTCGTCGCGCGTGAGCGTCTTGCCGGGTGCCTTGGCCTGCGCCTCGGCTTCGGTCTCGGCCACGTACACCTTGCCGTCTTCGTCGTACCAGGCCGGAATCTGGTGGCCCCACCAGAGCTGGCGCGAGATGGTCCAGTCCTGGATGTTCTCCATCCAGTGGTTGTAGGTGTTGACCCAGTTCTCGGGCACGAAGCGCACCTCGCCCGACTTCACCACGTCGATGGCCTTCTGCGCGATCGACTGGCCGTCGGCGCCGGGGCGCGTCATGGCCACGTACCACTGGTCGGTGAGCATGGGCTCGACCACGGCGCCCGAGCGCGCGCAGCGCGGCACCATGAGGCGGTGCTTCTTCACCTCGACCAGCAGGCCCAGCGCCTCCAGGTCGGCCACGATGGCCTTGCGCGCCACGAAGCGGTCCATGCCGCGGTATTTTTCAGGCGCGTTGTCGTTGATGGTCGCGTCGAGCGTCAGGATGCCGATCACCTCGAGCTTGTGGCGCTGGCCCACGGCATAGTCGTTGTAGTCGTGCGCGGGCGTCACCTTGACCACGCCGGTGCCGAACTCCTTGTCGACGTAGTCGTCGGCAATGATGGGAATCAGCCGGTCCACCAGCGGCAGCTTCACGCGCTGGCCGATCAGGTGCTTGTAGCGTTCGTCTTCGGGGTGGACCATCACGGCCGTGTCGCCGAGCATGGTCTCGGGGCGCGTGGTGGCCACCGTGAGCGTGCCGCTGCCGTCTTCGAGCGGGTAGGCGATGTGCCAGAGCGAGCCGTCTTCTTCTTCGCTCTCGACTTCGAGGTCGCTCACCGAGGTCTTGAGCACCGGGTCCCAGTTGCCCAGGCGCTTGCCGCGGTAGATCAGGCCTTCTTCATACAGCTTCACGAAGGTGTGCGTGACCACCTTCGAGAGGTCGTCGTCCATCGTGAAGTACTCGCGGCTCCAGTCGACCGTGTCGCCCATGCGGCGCATCTGCTCGGTGATGGTGCTGCCCGACTTTTCCTTCCACTCCCACACGCGCGCCACGAAGTTCTTGCGGCCCAGGTCGTGGCGGCTGACTTTCTGCTCCTGCAGCTGGCGCTCCACCACGATCTGGGTGGCGATGCCCGCGTGGTCGGTGCCCGGCACCCACAGCGTGTTGGCGCCCTTCATGCGGTGGTAGCGCGTGAGGCTGTCCATGATCGTCTGGTTGAACGCATGGCCCATGTGCAGCGTGCCCGTCACGTTGGGCGGCGGCAGCTGGATCGCGAACGACTCGGCGCCTTCCTTGGGCTGCTGCGTGCCGCGGAAGCCCGCCTTGGCGTAGCCGCGCTGCTCCCATTCCGGGCCCCAGTGCGCCTCGATGGCGGCGGGTTCGAACGATTTGGACAGGCTCTCGAGGCCGGGCTGGGAGGTAGGTTCGCTCATGGGGAATGCAAAACGGCACCCTCGGGTGCCGTTGGTGACAGGGTGGGATTGCCCGGGATTTTACCGGGGCGGCCCGGGGTAACCCCAGCCCCACATAATCGACTGATGCTGTTCCTGCTTTCCCCCGCGAAGTCGCTCGACTACGACACCCCCGTCCCCTCCGAAACCCCCGCCACCCAACCCCATTTCGAAGCCCCCCGCGGCCCCTCGGTCGAACTCATCAAGCTCTTGCGCGAGAAGTCGCCCCAGGACATCGCCGAGCTGATGCACCTGTCGGACAAGCTCTCGGCCCTCAACGTGGCCCGCTACGCCGCCTGGTCGTCCAAGAGCACCGACAAGAACGCCCGCCAGGCCGCCTTCGCCTTCGACGGCGACGTCTACGGCGGTTTCGACGCCCGCAGCCTCACGCCCGCCCAGCTCGCCTGGGCGCAGGACCATGTGGGCATCCTCAGCGGCCTGTACGGCCTGCTGCGCCCGCTGGACCGCCTGCAGCCCTACCGGCTCGAAATGGGCACCGCGCTGGCCAACCGCCACGGCAAGGACCTGTACGCCTTCTGGGGCTCGCGCATCGCCGAGCACCTGAACGAGCGCCTGGCGGCCGACCGCACGCCGGTCGTCATCAACGTCGCTTCGCAGGAGTATTTCAAGTCGGTCGACCAGAAGGTGCTCAAGGCGCGCGTGGTCGAATGCGTGTTCCAGGAATGGAAGGGCGACAAGTACAAGATCGTGAGCTTCTTCGCCAAGCGCGCCCGCGGCCTGCTGGCGCGCTGGGCCGTGCTGCACCAGGCGGCCACGCCCAAGGCGCTGGAAAAATTCGACCTCGAGGGTTATGGTTTCGACGCCGATGTGTCGACAGCCGAAAGGCTGGTGTTCAGAAGAAAGCTAGCATGACCCCCAGGCTGCGCGCACTTCGTGTCGCTTCGCCAACCCCCTTCCAGGGGGCAACACCAGCGGCCCGGCAAAGCCGGTTCCGCGGTGTTTCTGGCGAAGAACTGCGTGGAGTCATGTGTTGCGGGTCTCATTGCAGAGTGGAGGAGCACTGACATGTCCCAAGCGATCAGTCCGGAATTGCGCGAATGGCTGGTGGCCCAGCTCGCGGCCGGCCATTCGGTGCCCGCGTTGCGCATGTCGATGCGGGCGGCCGGCTGGCAGGATGCCGCCACCGACCTGGCGCTGGCCCAGCTCGAGGCCGGCTTCCCCGATGTCGCAGCGGCCCTGGCGCCGGCGCGCACCGAGATGCCCGGCCCCGACCTGGACGGCGCGCCGCTGTACATCGAGGCCGGCGACCGCCGCGTGCAGGTGCTGCAGACCGTGCGGCATCCGCGCGTCGTGGTGTTCGGCAACCTGCTGTCGGCCGAGGAATGCGAAGGCCTGATCGCCGCCGCGCGCGTGCGGCTGGCGCGCTCGCTCACCGTCGAGACCCGCACCGGCGGCGAGGTGCTCAACGTCGACCGCACCAGCGACGGCATGTTCTTCGAGCGCGGCGAGAACGAGATCGTCGCGCGCCTCGAACAGCGCCTGGCCATGCTGCTGCGCTGGCCGCTCGAGTACGGCGAAGGCCTGCAGATCCTGCGCTACGCGCCCGGCGCGCAGTACCGCCCGCACTACGACTACTTCGATCCGCACGAGCCCGGCACGCCCACCATCCTCAAGCGCGGCGGCCAGCGCGTGGCCACGCTCGTGATGTACCTGCAGGAGCCCGAGCAGGGCGGCGCCACCACCTTCCCCGACATCGGACTCGAAGTGGCCCCGGTGCGCGGCACCGGCGTCTTCTTCAGCTACGACCGGCCCGACCCCGCCACCCGCACGCTGCACGGCGGCGCGCCGGTGCTCGCGGGCGAGAAATGGGTCGCCACCAAGTGGCTGCGCGAGCGCGAGTTCAAGTAAAAAGAAAAACAGGGAACCGATGAAAGTCACCGCCAACGGCCTGCAGATCGAAGTCGACGACACCGGCGGCGAAGGGCGCCCCGTCATCCTGCTGATCATGGGGCTGGGCATGCAGCTGGTCGCGTGGCCCGACGGCTTCGTGCAGCAGCTGGTCGATGCGGGCTTTCGCGTGGTGCGCCACGACAACCGCGACATCGGCCTGAGCCAGGGCTTCGACCACCTCGGCACCGGCAACCTCGTGTGGGAAACCATCCGCCACCGCATCGGCCTGAAGGTGCGCAGCGCCTACACGCTGCAGGACATGGCGCTCGATTCGCTCGGCGTGCTCGACGCGCTGGGCATTGCCCGCGCCCACATCGTCGGCGCCTCGATGGGCGGCATGATCGCCCAGCGCATCGCCGCCACTGCGCCCGAACGCACCGCCAGCCTCGTGAGCATCATGAGCTCCAGCGGCGCGCGCGGCCTGCCGGGTCCGCGCCGCGAGGTCGGGGCCATGCTCATGCGCCGCCCGCGCAGCCACGACGAGGCTGCGCTGGTCGCGCACAGCATCAAGCTGCTGCGGCTCATCCAGAGCCCGGCCTACCCGCAGACCGACGAGCAACTGGCCACGCGCCTCACCTTCAGCATGCGCCGCGCCTACCACCCGGCCGGCCTGATGCGCCAGATGCTCGCGATCGGCGCCGACGACGACCGCCCCCAGGTGCTGGCGCGCATCCAGCGCCCGACGCTGGTGCTGCACGGCGACGCCGACGCGCTCGTGCCCATCGCCTGCGGCCGGGATTCGGCGCAGCGCATTCCAGGGGCGACCTTCATCGCCGTGCCCGGCATGGGCCACGACCTGCCGCCCGAGGTCTGCACGATCCTCGCCCACCACATCGCTCCGTTCGCACACGCGGCGGATGCCGGAACCGCCCCATGAGCCACGACCCCACCAACCCCAACACGAACCCCAACACCCCCGAACAGTCGCAGCTCGGCCGCGCCTCGGCCTACGCCGACAAATACGACCCGAGCCTGCTGTTCCCCATCGCACGCACCACGCAGCGCGAAGCCATGGGCATCCAGGCCGGCGCCTTGCCCTTCTTCGGCGCCGACCTCTGGACCGCCTTCGAGCTGAGCTGGCTGAACCCGCGCGGCAAGCCGCAGGTGGCCATCGCGCACTTCACCATTCCCTGCGAAACGCCCAACATCATCGAGAGCAAGTCGTTCAAGCTGTACCTCAACAGCTTCAACAACAGCACCTTCGCCAGCATCGATGCGGTGCGCGAGCACCTGCGCACCGACCTCGCCGAAGCCGCATGGCGCGGCAGCGACCAGTCGGCCGGCATCGGCGTGAAACTGCTCACGCCCGACCTGTTCGACCGCGAACCGGTGCACGAGATCGACGGCCTGGACCTCGACCGCCTCGACATCGAATGCACCCACTACCAGCCCGCGCCCGAGCTGCTGAGCAGCGACACGACGCAGGTGCACGTGAACGAAACCCTCACCAGCCGCCTGCTCAAGAGCAACTGCCTCGTCACAGGCCAGCCCGACTGGGGCAGCGTGCAGATCCGCTACAGCGGCCCGCCCATCGACCAGGCCGGCCTGCTGGCGTACATCGTGAGCTTTCGCAACCACAACGAGTTCCACGAACCCTGCGCCGAGCGCATGTTCACGGACATCTGGCGCCAATGCCAGCCGACCAAGCTCGCGGTGTATGCGCGCTACACGCGGCGCGGCGGGCTGGACATCAACCCGTTCCGCACGAGCTGGCCGCAGACGCTGCCGGCGAACATCCGCACGGCGCGGCAGTAAGTCGCTATCTCGTTGTCCATCGGGGAGAAAAAATGCGTTCAGTGCTTTCACGCGCGACGGCTGGCGCATTGCTGTTCATGGCAACCGCATGTCCCGCCATCGCGGGCGAGGAAGTTGCCGTCAGGCAGCTCGGCAATGCCGCGTACGAGTTGACGCTCAAGGTGAGCGAACCGCTCGAAATTGCCGCCGGGCAAGCCCGACTGGGGCCCACGGCGCAGAAGCTGTGCGGCGAAAACCAGGTCACCTTCGGGCGCTACAGCTTCGCACGTCAGGAGCCCGTTGATCCGGCCTCTTCAGCGGCGTCGGGCCAACTGGCGCTTCGCCAGGAGATCCGATGCGGACAGGCCACGCCGGAAAAGGTGGCCGCCGCACCCTCCGCGATGAGGCGGTCATCGACGCCCGAAGAAGACCAGAAGCAGGTCGAAGCGCTGACATACCAATATCTGAAGGCCAAGGATTCGGGTGATTTTGCGAGGGCTTATGGCTTCTTTGCAGATTCGATGAAGGCCACGGTTTCGCAGGAAAGCTGGAGCGCTGCCCAGAAGGAGTTCAACGCGCTTTCCGGGCCGGTCACGAGCCGCCGCATCCGGAAGATCACGCGCTATGACAACCCGCCGTCGGCTCCGCGGCCTGGTGTCTACATCGCGGCCGACCTGGTGAGTCAGTTCCAGAACATGGACACCCATTGCGGCTTTGTCGTCTGGTACGGCCAGGCGGACGGTTCGTTCCAGGCCATTCGCGAAGAGGCCAACTACATCAACAGGGCCACGCAGCAACGCATGACGCCAGAGCAGGTGACGGCCTTCAAGGCCAGCGCGCGTTGCTGAGTTCACAGGGCGCAGGCGAAGCCCCTCTTCGGAATTCCTGAACCCGCAGCCCGCCCCCTGTGGCATTCTGGAATCGATCCCGCGAACCCGCGGTCGAACATCCGGAGCAGAGACAAAATGGTTGAAGGCAAAGTGATCGTCGTCACCGGCGCGGGCGGCGGCATCGGGCGGGACATCGCGCTCGCGATGGCGCGGCATGGCGCGAAGGTGGTGGTCAACGACATCGGTGCGGGGCTCGACGGCGCGGGCGGCAGTGCCGGGCCGGCGCAGCAGGTGGTCGAGGAAATCCGCGCGGCGGGTGGGCAGGCCGTGCCCAACACCGACAGCGTGGCCGACGCGGCGAGCGCGGGGCGCATCGTGGAATGCGCGGTCGACAGCTTCGGGCGCATCGATGCGGTGGTGAACAACGCGGGCATCCTGCGCGACCGGTTCTTCCACAAGATGTCGGTCGACGAGTGGGACGCGGTGATCAAGGTGCACCTGTACGGCGCCTACTTCGTGAGCCGCGCGGCTGCGACGCACTTCAAGGAACAGAATTCGGGCGCGCTGGTGCACATGACCTCCACCTCGGGCCTGATCGGCAACTTCGGCCAGGCCAACTACGCGGCGGCCAAGCTCGGCATCGCGGCGCTGTCGAAGTCCATCGCGCTGGACATGCTGAAGTTCAACGTGCGCTCCAACTGCATCGCGCCCTTCGCCTGGAGCCGCATGATCGGCGCGATTCCCACCGACACCGACGAGCAGCGCGCCCGCGTCGACAAGATCAAGCAGATGACGCCCGCCAAGGTGGCGCCGCTCGCGGTGTACCTGGCGAGCGATGCGGCGGCGGCCGTGAACGGCCAGATTTTCTCGGTGCGCAACAACGAGATTTCGCTCATCAGCCAGCCGCGCCCGGTGCGCTCCATCCACCGCTCGGAAGGCTGGACGCCCCAGAGCATCGCCGAGCACGCCATGCCCGCGATGCGCGCCAGTTTCTTCCCGCTGGACCGCTCGGCCGACGTGTTCAGCTGGGACCCGGTCTGAGAAGGCGTGAACGAACCCGCCATGTCCGGATTCATTCACACCTTCTGAGGACAAACCCGCAAGCGGCTGCAGGCGACGCCGTTCGCCGGACAATGCGCGTTCCTCCCGCTTCCTTCGTGCCCGCCCGGTGAACCTGCACTTCGACCTGTTCGACCTGAAACTGTTCGTCTACGTGGCGGACGCGCGCAGCCTCACGCGC
This sequence comes from Variovorax sp. GW821-FHT10C12, assembly GCF_059415405.1. Classification (NCBI taxonomy): domain Bacteria; kingdom Pseudomonadati; phylum Pseudomonadota; class Betaproteobacteria; order Burkholderiales; family Comamonadaceae; genus Variovorax; species Variovorax sp. GW821-FHT10C12. Next base: position 177,081 of record NZ_JBWKNE010000004.1, on the reverse strand, counting down.
GGCGCCGAGAAGGCCTGCATCTCGCTGGCCGCCGCGTCCACGCGCATCAAGCAGATGGAAGAGGCGGTGGGCGGCAAGCTGCTGCACCGCAGTGCGCAGGGCGTGAGCCTCACGGCGGCAGGGCAGGCCGTGCTGTACCACGCCAAGCGCGTGATGCAGCAGATGGAGCACCTGCGCTGCGACATGCAGGACTTCGGCAAGGGCATCAAGGGCCATGTGCGCGTGTTCGCCAACACCACCTCGATCACCGAGTACCTGCCGCAGAAGCTTGCGGGCTTTCTCACGCAGCACCCGGCCGTGCAGGTCGACCTGCGCGAGTACCTGAGCGAAGAGATCGTGCGCGCCGTGGCCGACGGCGAGGCCGACATCGGCATCCTCGCGGGCGACGTGCACACCGGCGAGTTCGATGCGCGCCCGTTCGGGCGCAACCAGCTCGTGCTGGTCGTGCCGGCCGCGCACCACCTTGCGGGCGCGCCCTCGGTGGCCTTTGTCGACACGCTCGACGAGCAGCACGTGGGCCTGCATCACGGCAGCGCCATCCATCGCTTCCTGCAGCGCCGCGCGGAGTTGGCGGGGCGCGGCTTCAACCCGCGCATTCAAGTCAGCAGCTTCGAGGCCATCTGCCTGATGATTGAAGCCGGCGTGGGCGTCGGCGTGCTGCCCTCGTCGTCGGCGCAGCGGCTGTCGATGGCGATGCGGATCGCCACGGTGCCCTTGAGCGACGCGTGGGCCGAACGCGAACTCAAGCTCATCGCGCGCGACCGCGAGCAACTGCCGGCGTCGGCGCGCGAACTGTTCGACCACCTCGTGGCGCCCTGAGAAGGGGTGAACGAACTCGCATGTCCGCCGACCTGAAATCGCTGCGCCTGTTCGTGGCCGTGTCCGACCACGGCAGCATCAGCGAAGGCGCCAAACGCTGCCACATCGCGCTGGCTGCTGCGAGCAAACGCATCTCCGACCTTGAAGCCCGTGCCCGGCTGCCGCTCCTGGTGCGCCATGCGCGCGGCGTCACGCTCACCTCGGCCGGCCATGGGCTGCTCTTGCATGCGCGCGCCGTGCTCTCGGCCATGGACCGGCTGGGCGCCGAGCTCGACGATTTCCAGAACGGTGTGGCGGGCGTGGTCAGCATCACGGCCAACGCTTCGACCATCGCGCAGTTCCTGCCGGCGCAGATCGGCTCGTTCCTGCGCCTGCATCCGGTGCTCAAGATCGACCTGCAGGAGCGCGCCAGCACCGAGGTGGTGAAGGCCGTGCAGGCCGGCCTGGCCGACATCGGCGTGATCGAGGGCCAGACGCCCGCCGACGGCCTCGAATGTCTGCCCTACCGCACCGACGAGCTGGCCGTGGTGGTCGCGCGCGACCACCCGCTGGCGCGCCGCAAGCGCATCGATGTGGCCGAGGTGCTGCGCCACGACCATATCGTGGTGCGCGAAGGCACGGCGCTGCACCGCGTGCTGCTGGCCGCCGCGCTCGAGGCCCAGGTGCCGCTCAAGGTGCGCATGCAGGTGGGCAGCTTCGACATGGTCTGCCGCATGGTGGAGCAGGGCGTGGGCATCGGCGTGCTGCCCTATGCGGCCATCCTGCCGCAGCTGCAGATCCTCAAGCTGCGCTGCCTCAAGCTCGACGCGCCCTGGGCGCTGCGCCGCCACCTGCTGTGCGTGCGCCGTCAGCAGGAGCTCACGGCCGCCGCGCGCTCGGTGCTCGAACACCTCGGCCGCCCCGACTGAGGTCATCGGGGCGACGAGCCTTCGTGTCGCGCGAAGGCTCGAACTCGCCAAAAACGAATTGTTCTCCCGCGGCCCTCGCGCAAAGATGCGGGCACACCAAAGGAGACACCCTTGAAGATCATCCGCGTCAGCGCCACGCCGCTGAACATCCCCGTGACCATCGACGTGGTCGGCCTGAACAAGCAGACCTCGCTGTCGCTGTGCCTCACCGAGATCGAGACCGACACCGGCCTCGTCGGCCACGGCATGACCGCCATCACCGAAGAAGAAATCATTGCCGCCGCCGTGCGCGAAGTGGCCGGCCCCGCGCTGATCGGCGAAGACCCGATGGCCACCGAGCGCCTGTGGGAGAAGCTCTACTGGCTGCTCTCGCCGCGCGGCCAGACCGGCTACGCGAGCCACACCATCGCCGCGCTCGACATCGCGCTGTGGGACCTCAAGGGCAAGGCGCTGGGTCAGCCGCTGTGGCGCCTGTTCGGCGGCGCGCGCGCCAAGGTGCCGGTGTACGCCACCTTCGGCTTCGGCTTCTTCGAGCGCGACCAGCTCGCCGCCGCCGCCAGGCTGTGGGTGTCGCAAGGCTTCAATCGCCTGAAGATGACCGTCGGCAACCACGCGCTGGCGCGCCGCGACGAGCCACGCCCGCTCGACGAGGTCATTGCCGAAGACGTGCGCCGCGTCGCCGCCGTGCGCGAGGCCGTGGGCCCCGACGTGAAGCTGTATGTCGACGCCAACTGCGGCCTCGACCTGTTCCACGCCACCGAACTCGCGCACCGCATCGAGCCCTACGGCATCAGCTTCTTCGAGGAGCCGCTCACGCAGAACGACGTGCGCCAGATGGCCCAGCTGCGCGCGCGCACGCGCATCCCGCTGGCCTGCGGGCAGAACGAGGGCCTGGCCTTCCGCTTTCGCGACCTGCTGGTGAACCAGGCGGCCGACGTGCTGCAGCCCAACGTGACCATCTCGGGCGGCTACTCGCAGTGCCTGAAGATCGCGGGCATGGCCGCCGCCTTCAACGTGCCCATCGACAACGGCGGCGCCTGGCCCTTCCACAACATGCACTTGCACGCGGGCGTGTCCAACGGCGGGCTGGTCGAGTACCACTACGTCGCGGTGCAGATGCTCAAGCAGATCTTCGACGGCCTGCCCGTGCCCGACCAGGGTTGGCTCACGCTGCCCGAGGCGCCGGGGCTGGGTTTCACGCCCAACGCCGAGCGCGTGCGCGAGCTCGCGAAGCTGCCGACCTCGCACGGGAAAGGCAAGGCCTGAGCGCCACCCGACGACACTTCCGACCACGACCAGGCCGCGCAGACGGCCGGCGCATCCCGACCACCACGGAGACAAGATGAACGACAGAAGAACAGACGCCATGCGGCCATCGCGCCGGCATGCCCTGCAGGCCGCCCTGGCCCTGGCCGGCCTGCTGGCCGCCGCACCCGCCGCGTGGGCGCAGAAGTTTCCCGACAAGCCCATCCGCATCGTCGTCGGCTACTCGGCCGGCGGCGGTGTCGACGCGGTCGCGCGCATGCTCAGCGCGCGCCTGCCCGCCGTGCTGGGCCAGCAGGTGCTGGTCGAAAACCGCACCGGCGCCACCGGCCTCATCGCGGCCGACCTCGTCGCCAAGGCGCCGCCCGACGGCTACACGCTGATGATGGGCGACAGCGCCTTGCTCATCGCCAAGCTGCTGCAGCCGAAGATCGCGATCGATCCGCTGACCAGCTTCAAGCCCGTGGCCGGTGCCTTCGTGTCGCCGCTGATGATCGTCGCGGGCAACGACTTTCCCGCCAAGACGCCCGCCGAACTCGTCAAGGAACTCAAGGCGCATCCGGGCCGCTACTCCTATGCGTCTTCGGGTGTCGGCACGGTGCAGCACCTGGGCTTCGAGATGCTCAAGCAGTCCACGGGCGCGTTCGTGGTGCATGTGCCGTATCGCGGCGCGGCGCAGATCGTGCCCGACGTGGTCGGCGGCCAGGTGCCGCTGGGCGTGGTGAGCGCCACCGCCGCCATGGCGCAGTCGAAGGCGGGCAAGCTCCGCGCGCTCGCGCTGCTGAACAACGCGAAGCTCGAGGGCGCCGAAGGCGTGGCGCCGCTGGCCGAGGCTTTGCCGGGCTTCGACGTCGCGCCGCGCATCTTCCTGCTCGCACCGGCGGGCACGCCCAACGACGTGGTCGACAAGCTCTCGGCCGCCGTGAAGACCGTGCTCGACATGCCCGAGACGGGCACGGCCGCCGCCGCGCAAGGCACGCTGCGCGCCTACGCCACGCCGGCCCAGCTGGGCAAGGACATGGCGGAGGAAACGACGCGATGGAAACGCATCATCACGGACCAGCGCATCGTGGCGGAGGGGAACTGAGGTGACACAACAGCCCCATCTCGGCCTCATCGTTCCTCCCGCAGCCGGCGCCGTGCCCGTCGATGGCCCGCTGCTCTACGGCGACCGCATCCGTTTCAGCGCCAAGGGCCTGGGCCTCGGCGAAATCTCCACGCGCGGCTACACCGAGGTGATCGACTCGGTCATCGGAAAGGCGCTGGAGTTGAAGGCAGAGGGCGCCAGCGCCGTCTCCCTCATGGGCACCTCGCTGAGCTTCTTTCGCGGCGTCGCCTTCACGCGCCAGTTGCAGCGCGAGATGGAACAGGCCACGGGCCTGCCCTGCACGACGATGAGCGACGCCATCCTCGCGGGCCTGCGCCATTTGAAGGTGCGGCGCGTGGCCGTCGCCACCGCCTACATCGACGAGGTCAACACGCAGCTGCGCACGTACCTCGAACAGAGCGACTTCGAACCGCTGGCGCTCGAAGGCCTGGCCATCTCCGACGTGCAGGCCGTGGGCCAGGTGTCGACCGAGGTGCTGGTCGACCTGTGCCTGAAGGTGTTCGAGGACCAGCCTGGCGCCGACGGCCTCCTCATCTCGTGCGGCGGCCTCGTCACGCTCGATGCCGTGCGCGAGGTCGAGGCGCGCCTGCGGGTGCCCGTGGTGTCCAGTTCGCCCGCGGGCTTCTGGGACCTCGTGCGCACCGCCGGGCTCGATGCGCGCTCGCCGGGGCAGGGACGGCTGTTCGCCTGAACGGCCTCAGTCGAGCCAGCGCCCCACGCGGGCCGTGCCGGCCAGCTGCCAGACGCGTTCGCACAGCGCCTTCGCTTCGTCGGCCGTCGCGCCTTCGCCGTAGTGCGCCAGGCGCTGCATCTTGTCCTCGATCTCGGCGCGGCTCAGGCTGTTGCCGGGGTCGCCCTTGGGCTCGTCGACGCGGCCGGCCAATGTGCGGCCGTCGGCGGTGTGCACGCTGACCTTGCCGATCCAGCGCGCGGGGTAGGCGGTGTCGACCTCGTCGTCGAGTGCCATCGTCACCTTCTCGCGGAAGGCCGAGACCTCGGGCGAGAGAAAGTCGCGGTCGAACTCGCCCAGGCCCGCGCGGCCGTGCACGGCGATGAGGCCCAGCACCGTGCCCATGGAGAACTTGCCCTGGTGCACCGTGGCCGGCACCGTCACGCGGCCCAGCACATCGATGGCGCCCTGGTGCACGTGGGTCGTGACCCGGGACACGTCGGCCGGTTGGAGCTGGTTCTGTTCCATCACCTGCAGCAGCGCGTCGGCGGCCGGGTGCGTGTGGCGGCAGGAGGCGTGGTACTTGAACGAGGTCTCGGCCAGCGTCCAGCGCGTGCCCAGGCCGTCGGTGAGCTTGGCCGGGTCGGCGTCGCTCGACATGCCCACGCCCAGCCCCTGCGCGCCTTCGAGGATCTTCGCCGCGCCCGTGAAGCCGTCCTGCGCGAGGTAGGCCGACATCAACCCGCTGGCCGCCGCGTGCGCGCAGTGCAATTGCTTCGAATCGGCGGCGTCGCGCAAGAACTCCCACACGCCGGCCGACTGCGTGCCGGCCGAGCCGAAGGCATGCAGCATCTGCTGCGGCGACAACTCGAGCAGCCGACCCACCGCCGCGGCTGCCGCGAGCGTGCCCGCCGTCGCCGTGGTGTGGAAGGTACGGTAGTGCGAGCGGCCCAGGAACTCGCCGACGCGGATGCCCACCTCGTAGCCCGCGACCACGGCCGTCAGCAGCTGCGCGCCGCTGGCACCGAGGCTTTGTGCGACGGCCAGCGCGGGCGCGATGACCACGGCGGCCGGGTGGAACACCGAGCCGTTGTGCACGTCGTCCTGCTCCACGTAGTGCGAGGCCGCCGCGTTGACCATCGCCGCGAACAGCGGCGAGCTGGTGCGCCGCGAGGTGAGGATTTCGCTCGGGCCGTCGGCCGGGCCCATCATCTGCGCGAAGCGCTCGATGCTGCGTATCGGCCGCGCCGTGCGGGCCGCGAGCACCGAGCCGAGCCAGTCGAGCATCAGGTCCTCGGTGCGGCGCAGCACAGGCGCGGGAATGTCGGCGAACTTCAGCTCGGCCGCGAAGGTCGCGAGCACCTTGCTGGGGTGGTCGATGGCGTTCATGTGCAGTCCTTCAGAACGAGCGGGGCAGGCCGAGCATGTGTTCGGCGACGTAGCTCAGGATGAGGTTGGTCGAGATCGGCGCCACCTGGTACAGCCGCGTCTCGCGGAACTTGCGCTCGATGTCGTATTCGCACGCAAAGCCGAAGCCGCCGTGGAACTGCAGGCAGGCGTTGGCGGCCTCCCAGCTCGCCTTGGCCGCGAGGTACTTCGCCATGTTGGCCTGCGCGCCGCAGGGCTGGCGCGCGTCGAACAGGCGGCAGGCCTCGTAGCGCATCAGGTTGGCCGCTTCGGTCTCGATGAAGGCTTCGGCAATCGGGAACTGCACGCCCTGGTTCTGCCCGATGGGGCGGCCGAACACCACGCGGTCCTTCGTGTAGGCCGTCACCTTGTCGATGAACCAGTAGCCGTCGCCGATGCACTCGGCCGCGATCAGCGTGCGCTCGGCATTGAGGCCGTCGAGGATGTACTTGAAGCCCTGGCCTTCGTCGCCGATGAGGTTCTCGGCCGGGATCTCGAGGTTCTCGAAGAACAGCTCGTTGGTCTCATGGTTCACCATGTTGAGAATCGGGCGCACGGTCATGCCTTTGCCGATGGCCTCGCGCAGGTCGACGATGAAGATCGACATGCCTTCCGACTTCTTCTTCACGTCCGCCAGCGGCGTGGTGCGCGCCAGCAGGATCATCAGGTCCGAATGCTGGATGCGCGAGATCCACACCTTCTGCCCGTTGACCACATAGCGGTCGCCCTTCTTCACGGCGGTGGTCTTGATCTTCGTGGTGTCGGTGCCGGTGGTCGGTTCGGTCACGCCCATCGACTGCAGGCGCAGCTCGCCGCTGGCGATCTTGGGCAGGTACTGGCGTTTCTGCGCCTCGCTGCCGTGGCGCAGCAGCGTGCCCATGTTGTACATCTGGCCGTGGCAGGCGCCCGAGTTGCCGCCGCAGCGGTTGATCTCTTCCATGATCACCGAGGCTTCGGTCAGGCCCAGGCCCGAGCCGCCGTACTCCTGCGGGATCAGGGCGGCCATCCAGCCGGCCTTCGTGAGTGCGTCGACGAACTCGGCGGGGTAGCCGCGCGCCTCGTCGACCTTGCGGAAGTACTCGTTGGGAAACTGCGCGCACAGGTCGCGCACGGCGTCGCGGATGTCGGGGAAACGGTTGTCGGTAGCGATCATCGTGTTCAGTCCTGGCGGGGGCCGCCCGCTTCTTTCTCGACGCGTTGCCAGATCTCGATGGCCATCGGGTCGTCGATCTCCTCGAGGATGTGGCCCACGAGGCCGATGGCGCGCGCCATCACGCCGAAGCCGCGGATGATCTTCCACGGAAAGCCGAACTCGGCCGCAATCGCGCCGATGGCGCCCGTGGCGTTGATCGGCAGCGACTTGCCCGACACGCGCTCGGCCTCTTCCTGCACGGCCTGCATCAGCGCGACGTAGTGCGAAGAGAGCCCGTTCTCGGCCGCGATCTGGAACAGGCGCGGCGTGCGCGGGTCGATCGGCTTGTGCAGCGGATGGCCCAGGCCCGGCACGATGATCTTGCGCGCGCGGTGGTCGGCCACGATGTCCTTCGCCATGTCGGCCAGCGGACGGCTCGGCTTCTCGCCGAAGGGAATGGCCTCGTACAGCATCTTCGCGGCGCCCTCGGTGCTGCCGACGAACACAGTGCCCAGGCCGCACAGGCCGGCGGCCACGGCGGCCTGCAGGGCCTCGGGCGCGCCGGCGTAGGTGAGCCGCGCGGCCAGCGCGCTGGGCGTGACGCCGTGCTCTACCAGCGTGACGACGATGGCGTTGAAGGTCACGGACTCCTGCGGCGTCGGGATGCGGCCCGTCAGCTCCAGGAAGGCCATGTCGCCCAGGTTGAGGTGGCCGAGGATTTCCGAGGGCAGGTCGCGCCCGCGCACGGTGATCTTGTCGGGCGTGCTGTGGCCGAGGTCGGTGTGCAGGGATTTCTTGATCTTTGTCATGGCTGCAAATCTATCCCCGCACGCGCCCGCAGGCGCTCAGTGATTGCGAAACCCTCCCTTCCGCAATCGCGAATGCCCGCCGGCGAGGTCTTCGGGCACGCTGCGACTCGTCATTGCAACGGAAAAGAAAAGGCAGACAGCGCGATGGATTCCGACTCACTCCTGGCCGTGCGCGAAGCGGCGCTCGACTACTTCACCCGCAGCGGCGCCACCGCGCGGCGCCGTGCCCGCACCGAACACCCGCAGGCCGACGAGGCGGAAGGCTGGGGCGAGATCGCCGCGCTCGGCTGGCCCGGCATGCTGGCGCCCGAAGCGGCCGGTGGCCTTGCGCTGGGGCTCGACGGCGCCGCCGAGATCCTGCGCGCGGCCGGCGAGCACGCGGCGCCCGAGCCGCTGCTGGCGGTGGCGGGCCTGAGCGCGCTGCTGCTGGCGCGGCTCGACACGCCGGCGGCGCGTGCCCTGCTGGCCGAGCTGGTGGCGGGCCGCAGCCTGCCCGCGCTGGCCTGGCAGGAAAGCGCGGGCGACCTCAGCGCCGTGCCGCTGGCCTGCGGCTGCGAGGCGCGCGCGGGTCAGGGGGGCGGCGTGCTGCTGCAAGGCGACAAGCTCATGGTGCTGCCCGGTGCCGCCGCCAGCGGCTGGCTGGTGTCGGCGCGCGGCGAGGACGACGCCGTGCTGCTGTGGGTGCCGCGCGGCACAGCCGGCGTGAGCGAGACGATCGTGCCGCTGGTCGATGGCAGCCAGGCAGCCAACCTTCGCTTCGAAGAGGTCGTGCTGCCGGCCGACGCCGTGCTGGCCAGTGGGCCGGCCGCGCAGGAGGCGCTTCGCCAGGCGCTCGCCGCGGGGCAGATCCTGCAGGCGGCCGAGCTGCTCGGCGCCGGGCAGGCGATGCTGGCGCAGACGCTGGCCTACCTGCGAACGCGTTCGCAGTTCGGCAAGGCCATCGGCAGCTTCCAGGCGCTGCAGCACCGCAGCGTCGACATGTTCATCCACCTCGAGGTGGCGCAGGCCACGCTGAACGAGGTGCTGGCGCTGGCAAGCGACGGCACCTTGCCTTCTGACCGGCTCGAAGCCGAGGCCAGCCGCGTCAATGCGCGTTGCACGGCTGCCGCGCTGCAGGCGTCGCGCGCGGCGGTGCAGCTGCACGGGGCCATCGGCTACACGCAGGAGTGCGACCTGAGCCTGTTCTACAAGCGCGTGCTGTGCCTGTCGGCGTGGCTGGGCAATGCCACGGCGCACCAGCGTCGCCATGCCGCGCTGACTGGCGAAGCTGAAGCTGCTGCGAGCAGTGCTGCAGCCTGGAACGGCGAGTTCCTCGCGCGCACCACCGACTGGTCCACCATGCCCGAGGCCGAGTTCCGCCGCATGGTGCGCGGCTTTTTGCAGCAGCGTTATCCGGCGCACCTGCGCTACCTGTCGCACCGCGCGCGCTGGAGCGAGGTTCGCGAGTGGTACCTCACGCTCTCGGCGCAGGGCTGGATCGCGCCGGCCTGGCCGCAGTCGCACGGCGGCATGGGCCTGCCGGCCGACAAGCTCATCGCCTGGATCGAGGAGCTGGAGCAGCACGGCGTGGCGCGCGCGCCCGACCAGGGCATCGTGATGATCGGGCCGCTGCTGATCCAGCACGGCACGCCCGAACAGCAGCAGCGCTTTCTGCCGCGCATCCTCAGCGGCGAGCACGTGTGGTGCCAGGGCTACTCGGAGCCCAATGCCGGCTCCGACCTGGCCGGCCTGCGCACCGAGGCGGTGGCCGGGCACGATGCGCAGGGCGATCACTTCGTCGTCAACGGCCAGAAGATCTGGACCACGCTCGCGCAGGATGCGAACCACATCTTCATGCTCGTGCGCACCGACAAGGGCGCGCGCAAGCAGGAGGGCATCAGCTTCCTGTTGTGCGACCTGCGCACGCCGGGCGTCACGGTGCGGCCGATCCACACGCTGGCGGGCGAGCCCGAGTTCTGCGAGGTGTTCTTCGACAACGTGCGCGTGCCGGCCGACCAACTCGTGGGCCGGCTGCACGGCGGCTGGACCATCGCGAAGGCGCTGCTGGGCTTCGAGCGCATCTTCCTGGGCAGCCCCAAGCAGTCGCAGTACGCGCTGGGCCAGCTGGCGCGGCTCGGTCAGGCACGGCGTCTGTTCGCCGACCCGGTGTTCGCGCAGCGCTTCGCGGCGCTGCGGCTCGACGTGCTCGACCTGTCGGCCGCCTACACGGGCTTCGCAAACATCGTGCGCGCGGGCAAGCCGCTGCCCGCGTCGGTGTCGCTGCTGAAGATCTGGGCCAGCGAGACCTACCACCGCATCGGCGCCTTGCTGGTCGAAGCCGGCGAAGAGCAGGGCGCGGTCGCGGGCGACCAGGTGCTCGACGGCCAGAGCTTCAACGTGCTCTCGCCGCTCATCGGTTCCACCGCCGCCATGATCTACGGCGGCACGAACGAGATCCAGCGCAACATCCTCGCGCGACAAGTTTTGGACTTGCCGGCCTGAGCGATGTGAGCCGCCAAAGACATACACAACTGGAGACAACGCTCATGCAATCCCTCGACCTCTTTTCGCGCCGCCAGCTCATGGCTGCGCTGGCGGGCGGCGCGGCGCTGGCCGCACTGCCGCACCGCGCCTTCGCGCAGCAGCCGCTGCCGCCGCTCATCAAGCTGGTGGTGGGCTATTCGGCCGGCGGGCCGGTGGATGGCGCCGCGCGCCTGCTCGCGCCCGCGCTGGGCCAGGAGCTGGGCACGCAGGTGATCGTCGACAACCGGCCCGGTGCCGCCGGATCGCTCGGCGGCAACGCCGTGGCCAAGGCACCGCCCGACGGCGCGATGCTGTTCTTCGGCGCGAGCCCGACCATCACCATCAACCCGAACGTGCAGCGCAGCATGCCCTTCGACCCGATGAAGGACCTCACGCCGCTGGCGCCGCTGGTCGACTACACCAACGTGCTGGTGGTCAACAACGACCTGCCGGTGCGCAACGTGGGCGAGCTGCTGGCCTATGCCAAGGCCAAGCCCGGCAAGCTGTTCTACGGCTCGGCGGGCGTGGGCGCGTCGAACCACCTGAGCGGCGCGCTGCTCGAGAAGATGAGCGGCGTGCAGCTCACGCACGTGCCCTACAAGGGCAGCGCCCCGGCGCTGGCCGACGTGATGGCCGGCACCGTGCCGATGATGTTCGACATCATCGCCACCTCGCGGCCCTTCATCCAGTCGGGCAAGCTGCGCGCATTGGCCGTCACCTCGCGCCAGCGCAACCGCATGCTGCCCGACGTGCCGACCATGATCGAGTCGGGCGTGCCCGGTTACGACGTGGGCGGCTGGTTCGGCCTGTACGGCCCGGCGCGCATGGACCCGGCGCTGGTGGCGCGCGTGAACGCCGCGGCGCAGAAGATGCTGGCGCGCGAAGACATCGCGCACCGCCTGCGCGAGCAGGGCTACGAGGTCTGGACGGGCGCGCCGGAAGTGCTGGCGACCAAGGGCGTGTCGGACCGCAGGCTGTGGGCCAGCGCCTCCAAGGGCATCGAGGCGGAATAGCCGATGCAGCCCCGCATTCATCACCTGCTCGAAGACCGCGCGGCCCGCACGCCGGACGCGGTGTTCCTCCACGAACTGGACGGCACCACCACCTACGGCGCCCTGCAGGCCATGGTCGAGACCGCCGCGAACGACCTGCTCGCCGCCGGCGTGCGGCCGACCGACCGCGTGCTGCTGGTGGCCGAGAACTGCGCCGCCCACATCGCGCTGCTGCTGGCCTGCAGCCGCGTGGGTGCGTGGTCGTGCGGCGTCAACGCGCGCATGTCGCCGGGCGAGATCGCGGCGATTGCCGAGCGCGCCGACGCGCGCCTGTGTTGCTTCACCACCGATGCCTCCGACGCGGCGCGCACGCATGCGCAGCGCGCGTCGGCCGTGTCGGCCACGCTGCCCGGCGTGATGTTCACCGCCGCGCGCGCCGACGCCCGCCCCGAGCCCGACCCGGCGCTGGCCGATGCCGCCGCGATCATCTTCACCTCGGGCACCTCGGGCACGCCCAAGGGCGTGATGGTGTCGCACCGCGGGCTGCTGCACTTCGGCCGCGTGTCGGCGGCGGTGCGTGCGCTCGACACGCACGACCGCGTCTACGCCTTCCTGCCGATGACCCACATCTTCGGCATCGGCACCGTGCTGATGGCCGCGCTCACGGGCGGGGCCGCGCTGGTGTTGCGCGCCAGCTTCTCGCCGGCTGACATGCTCGAGGCGCTGGCGCACGGGCAGGTGTCGAACCTGCTCGGGCCGCCGACCATGTACGCGCGGCTGCTGGCGCACATCGAGGCGCAGCAATTGGCGGTGCGCTTTCCGCAGCTGCGCTACGTGTACACCGGCTCCGCGCCGCTCGACCCGGCGCTCAAGCAGCGCGTGGAGCGGCTGTTCGGCCAGCCGCTGCACTACGGCTACGGCCTGTCGGAGTACGCGGGCTCGGTGTTCCTCACGCGCACCGAGGCGCCACGCGCCGACACCTCGGCCGGCTATGTGGTCGAGGGCGGCGAAGGGCGCATCGTGACGCCCGAGGGCACCGAAGCCGCCATCGGTGACACCGGCGAGATCTGGCTGCGCGGCCCGGGCCTGATGCTGGGCTACTTCCGCGACGCGCCCGCCACCGCGCTGGTGATGCGCCCGGGCGGCTGGTACGCCACCGGCGACCTCGGCCGCTTCGACGCCGACGGCGCGCTGTTCGTGGTGGGGCGGCTCAAGGAAATGATCATCCGCTCGGGCTTCAACGTGTACCCGACCGAGGTCGAGGCGGTGATCGGCCGCTTTGCCGGCGTGCACCTGTGCGCCGTGGTCGGCGTGCCCGAGGCCGACGGCAACGAGCAGATCGTCGCCTTCGTCGAGCTGAACCCTGGCGCGTCGCTCGACGAGGCGGCGCTGCGCGCCCACCTGGCCGAGCACCTGTCGCCCTACAAGCGGCCCGCGCGCATCGAGGTGATCGACGCGATGCCGACGACGGCCAACGGCAAGCTGCTCAAGCGGGAACTGCAAGCACGGGCCCGGCGGCCCTGAGGTCGACGGGAAGGTCGCCGATGACGCTGCGGCGGCCCTTCTGCGTGTCCATGTACTCGCGCATGCGGGCGATGCGGCCCTCGCGCAGCGCGAGGATGAAGCAGTAGTCGTTGTCGTAGTGTCGGCCGTTGGCGAGCGTGGCCTGCAGGCGCATCTCCAGCACCACGGTGTCGCCGTCGCAGAGCAGGTGGGTGAAGTCCACCGACACGTCGGCCACAAACAGCTTCGGAAACTCCTCGACCAGGAAGCGCACGATCGTGTCCGGCCCGATCATGTGGTCCGTGAAGCCCAGGGCCACGCCGGTGGCGTTGTCCTTGGGCGCCAGCCATTCGGCGTCGTCGGTGAAGGCGGCGCGCACGCGCTGCGGGTCGCGGCTGGCGAAGGCCTTCCAGGCGTCGACGACGGCGCGCTTGTTCTGCTCGGGGGTCATGGGGTGTGCGGGGATGAAGTGAAGGAGCGGCGACGATAGGTGCGCGGCGTGGCGCCGGCCCGCTGCTTCCGGACCTTTCCATCTGGCGCCGTGCGGACGTAGGCTGCCTCCTACACGCGGCGGCCGAGGCCGGGGCCGATACTTGGGGGCCTCTTCTCCCGTTCGATCCAGAAAGTCCGCCGTGACCGTGCCTCCCTTCATTTGCCGCACCGCCTGCCGTGTCCACCCGGCAACTCCCTTCGCGGGCGAGCGGGCATGAAGGCCGCACCCAGCGCCCGCAGCTGGATCGCGGCCGGCGTGCGGCACGAATTGCTCACGCGCGCCTTGCCGGCCTTGCGGCACGACATGACCGCACCCGTCTCGGTGATCCGCATGGCGGTGCTGATGCTCAAGCGCCAGGTGGCGACCGACCCCGTCGACCCCGCCGCCTGCGAAGAGCGGGTGAACCTCATCGACAACCAGGTCTCCGAACTGGTGGGCGCGATCCGCTCGCTGCGCGACTGGGAACTGGCCACCACCGACGACGGCATCACGCGCGGCGCGCTGGTGGCGCAATGCATGACGCTGATGCGCTCGGCCTTCGACCTGCACGGCGTGGCGCTCGAGGTCGACGACGCGCTCGCACCGCAGGAAGACGAACCGCGCCGGCCCAACGCTGCCGCGCAGCGCTACCTGGTCCTCGGCGCACTGGGCTACCTGCACGACGGCGTGGCCGAGGCCGGCGCCATCCGCATCGAAGCCGACGGTACCGACGGGCTGCGCCTGAGCGCGGGGCCGCGCGAGGCGGGCGGTGCGTCCGCCGTGCTCGATGCACACCGCGCGCCGCGCGCGCTGGCCATCGATGCCGTCGCGCTGCAGAACCTGGCCGAAGACATGGGCTACGCCGTGGCCATCACGCCCGACAGCGTGCGCTTCGCGCTGGCGGCCCCCGCGGGGTGAATGGGCCGGCGGGCACGATGGTTGCTGGCACCGGAGCCTGAGCTTCCTTTTTTCTTTTTCTCCTCTTTCGTGAGTTTCCCCATGACGCTGTCTTCTCTCTCCCGGGCCTCTTCCTGCGGTCGCTGGCTGTCGCTCGGCGCCGTCGCGCTGCTGGCCACGGCCTGCGCCTCCACCGACCCGCGCGCGCCGTCGGCCACGGCCGCGGTGCCGCCCGTCAAGGTGAAGGTGTTCGTCGCCGCCATGTTCGAGATCGGCCAGAACACCGGCGACCGCGCCGGCGAGTTCCAGCACTGGTACGAGCGCTACTGGAAGGGCGCCAAGCCGATGGCCGTGCCCGGCGCGCTGCAGCCCGTGTACTGCAACACCGACGGCGTGTGCGGCGCGGTGCTGGGCATGGGCAAGGTCAACTCGTCGTCGTCGATGCAGGCCATCCTGCTGAACCCGCAGCTCGACTTCTCGCAGGCCTACTACGTGATCTCCGGCGTGGCCGGCACGCCGCCCCAGCGCGGCACCATCGGCGAGGTGAGCTGGGCCACCTGGCTGGTCGACTACGACCTCGGCCACCGCTGGGCGCCCGAAGAGAACAAGCCCGGCGAACCCACCTTCATGCCGCGCAAGGGCTACGAGGAGTACCGCCGCTTCAAGCTCAACCCCGACCTCGTCGGCTGGGCCATGAAGCTGTCGGCCGACACGCCGCTCAAGGATTCGGAATCGGCGCGCAAGTACCGCCTGCGCTACCCCGACGCCGCCGCGCGCCGCGCCCCCTTCGTGGGCACCGGCACGCACATGACGGGCGACACCTTCTTCCACGGCCCCGGCATGTCCAAGCAGGCGCAGTACATCGCCAAGCTGTATGGCGCCGACGACTACGTGATCACCGAGATGGAAGCCGCCGCCATCACCCTCGTGATCCAGCGCACCCACGGCACCGACCGCGTGATGAGCCTGCGCGGTGCGGTCAACTTCGACCAGGGCAATCCGAAGGAAAGCACGCTGCAGCATCTGGACCCGGCCCCGGGCGAGACGGCGGGCGGCTTTGCCGAGACGGTGGAGAACATCGCGCTGGTGGGCACGCGCGTGGTCGATCACATCGTGAAGAACTGGCCCACCTGGTCGGCGGGCGTGCCCAAGCCCTGAAGATCGTCAGGGCTGCAGCACGGGCTGCAGATGCCACGTCACGTTGAAGTCGAAGGGCGTCCAGCGGCTCACCGTGACGCCCGCTTGGCGCAGGCCGCGCCCGGTCCAGGTGTTGCAGGTCTCGAACAGGTGGTAGCTGCCCCGGGCTTCGTAGAAGGCATCGTCGCTCGCGTAGTGCGCGCCCGCGATCGGCGTCGCACGGCCTGAAGGCAGCGTGGCGCGCACATGGGCCACGAGCTGCGCGTACTGCGCCTGCGAGAGCGGCAGCTTGTAGGCCCCGCGCCGCAGCTGCGCGCGCTGCAGGTAGGTCACGTGCAGCAGCGAGCGGTTGCCACCCGACAGCGCCCCGAAGGCGCGCGCGGCCGTCAGGTCGCCCCAGGTCGGCGTGTGCAGGTAGAACTCGCGGTCGCCCCAGCCGATGGCGACGAACTCGGCATCGGGCGGCGGCGCCTTGAAGTCGGACAGCGGAAAGAGCTGCAACCAGTCGACGGTGGCCGAGCGGACCGGAAACACCAGGTCGGTGTGCACGCCGTTGCTCAGCACCCAGGCCTCGACGGTCGCAGGCTCGGCCGGCGGTTTCTCGTTGGCCGGCAGGAAGACCAGCGCGCAAGCCACGGCCACGTACAGCGTGATCGCGAGCAGCAGCCCCAGCAGGGTGAAGGCGATGCGTCGCAGCCAGCGTCGGATCATGGGGGTGTCAGAAGAGCGAGGCTGTGGTCGCCACCGGTTCCGCGCTGCGGGCGCTTCCAGCCGGCGCCAGTGCCTCGGGGCTACCGACCTTGGCCAGCGCGCCCACGCGCACGCCCAAGAGGCGCAGCGGCCGCTCCAGCGGCACGCGCTTCAAGCACTGGCCGCCGACCTGGCGGATCGTCTTGCCGTCGTCGGTGAAGCGGTCGATGGTCTGGTCGCGCGTGGCGATCTTGAAGTCGTCGTAGCGCAGCTTGATGCCGATGGTCTTGCCCACGTAGCCCTTGCGTTGCAGGTCTTCGGCCAGCTTCTCGCACAGGTGCGTGAAGATCGCGCCCAGCTCGGCGCGGTCGCGCACCGCGTGCAGGTCGCGCTCGAAGGTGGTCTCGCGGCTCATCGACACGGGCTCGCTCTCGGTCACCACGGGGCGGTTGTCGCGGCCCCAGGCCACCTCGTGCATCCACGCGCCGGTGGCCTTGCCGAAGGTGTCGATGAGCCAGCCGCGCTCGCGCGCCGCGAGCTGGCCCACGGTCTCGATGCCGAAGCGCTTGAGCTTCTCGTCGGCCTTCGGGCCGATGCCGTTCACCTTGCGGCAGGGCAGGGGCCAGATGCGGCTTTCGAGGTCGTGCTCGTAGACCACCGAGATGCCGTTGGGTTTCTCGAACTCACTGGCCATCTTGGCGATGAGCTTGTTGGGCGCCACGCCGATCGAGCACGTGAGGCCCGTGGCGTCGAAGATCGATTTCTGGATCAGCCGCGCCAGCGAGCGCCCGCCGTCGCGCTGGCCGCCGGGCACGTCGGTGAAGTCGATGTACACCTCGTCCACGCCGCGGTCTTCCATGAGCGGCGCGACCTCCAGGATCACCTGCTTGAAGGTGCGCGAGAAGCGCCGGTACTCGTCGAAGTCGACCGGCAGGATCAGCGCCTGCGGGCACAGCTTGGCGGCCTTCATGAGCCCCATGGCCGAGCCGATGCCGAACTGCCGCGCGGGGTAGGTGGCGGTGGTGATCACGCCGCGCCCCGTGTAGTCCTTCAGGCGCGGAAAGGCCTCGATCGGAATGTCGGCCAGCGTGGCGCCCTCGGGCAGTTCGCGGATCGCCTCGTCAACGCGGCGCCGGCCACCGCCGATGACCACCGGCAGCCCCTTGAGCTGCGGGTAGCGCAGCAACTCGACGGACGCGTAGAACGCGTCCATGTCGAGGTGGGCAATGCGGCGGATCGGAGGGGCCGGGGGCGGCGCGGGCTGGGAACTCACGGTGACGATTGTCTCGCTCTCGCGGCATGTTCGCCCGCGCCCGTGTCGCGTGCAAGAATGCGGCGGAAATTCAGTCCCCCGAGAGGGACGACGAGGGCGCATCGGCGCGCGCAACGCGCCGGATGCAGATGGACAACGGCCAGCCGGCCCGACACTTTTTTCCTCACGACCCACGATGCGCTTCGAACTGATCGACCACCTCACCACGGTCTATTTCGGCCAGGACGCCGACCTTCTTTTCGGCGACACCGGCGCCGAGATCATGGCCTCGTACCGCGAATCGAGCACCGAGGCCGAACTGGCCGCGCTGCGTGCCGAGATCGCCGACTACCTCGGCTCGCACGACGACCTGGAGGCGGCGTTCGCGCGCGACTTCTCGCGCGGCTACGTGCCTGAAGATTTCGGCACGTCGGCGAAGCAGTTTTTCGACAGCGTGCGGGCCGCGGTGCAGTAGCAGGTCGTCAGCGCGACTCGACTGTCACCAGCAGCGGCGAGTCGAACATCGCCACCGGCGAGATCACCGGCTCGTCCATCGGCACGGTGTCGCCATAGCGCTCGCGCATCTTGGCGCGCACGGCGGGGTCGCTGAGGTTGAAGCTGCGGATCTTCTGCAGCTCGCCGATGCGCACGCCCAGCGCGCGGTCGTAGAGCTTCCACACCAGTTCCGAGCAGTAGATGCGCGAATCCGACCATTCGAAGGTCAGGTCGTACGGCCGGCCCGCGAAGTCCGAGGTGCGCGCATGCAGGCGCGCCACGGCGCCGGGCGTGAGCCGCGTGTCGGCGTCGCGCAGCCGCTTCACCACGTAGTGGCCGCCGTTGCCGCGCGCGGTCCACTGCGCCAGCGGCGTGTAGCGCACCGTCGAGACCGCCTCGAACACGTAGGGTTTGCCCTCCCGCAGCAGCACGATCCCCATGTGGCTGTAGCGCGAGCCCGTGGCGCGCTGCACGGCGACGCTTTGCGCCGAGCGCGAGGTGTGGAAGATGATGTCGCCGTCTCTCAAGGCGGTGGCCGCGTGGCCGGCGCCCGCTGTCAGAAGGGCAAGGAGGGTAGACAGCAACGGATAAAGGGCTTTCGACATGCAGGGCATTTTGCGGGATGCCGCTTGCGCCCCGCGGCATGCCGGTGCCATGATCCGCGCCATATGCAAACCGTCGCCTCCATCCTCTGGCGCAGGCTCGATGCACCGGGCCACGATGCCTGTCGCCTCGAACGCAATGCCTCGGCCTGGCAACTCGACGGCGCGGCGGTGTTCCGCACCGAAGGCGGGCGCATCGCGCAGCTGCACTACCGCGTGCGCTGCGACCTGCTCTGGCACACGCAGTGGGGCACCGTGCGCGGCTGGCTCGGCGAGTCGGCCATCGACCTGTCGATCACGCGCGACGCGCGCGGCCACTGGAAGCTCAACGACGAAGCCGTGTCCGACATGTCGCACTGCGTCGACCTCGACCTGGGCTTCACCCCCGCCACCAACCTGCTGCAACTGCGCCGCCTGAACCTCGCACCCGGCGAAAGCGCCGATGCACCGGCGGCCTGGGTCGACATCGAAGACGGCGGGCTCAGCGAGCTGATGCAGCGCTATGAGCGGCGCAGCGACAGCACGTACGCGTACGAGGCCAAGCGCTTCGACTACGCGGAGGTGCTGGGCGTCACGGCGGACGGGTTCGTGAGCGACTATCCGCGACTCTGGGCCGCGCAAGGCTGACCGTCAGTCGAACTGCGCTCGCGCCCCCGCCACCAGCGCGCGGTTGCGCCGCCGGTCTGCCGCAATCTCCTGCGCGAAGTCCTCGAGGCTCCCGCCGGCCGGCAGGTTGTAGGCCTCGCGCAGGCGCGCGCGCAGCGGGTCGCCTTGCAGCAGGCGGTTGATCTCGGCGTTGAGGCGCTGCACCACTGCCGCCGGCGTGCGCGCGGGCGCGAAGATGCCGAAGAGCGAATCGCGGTTCGCCTTCTCGTAGCCCAGCTCCGCGAGCGTGGGCACCGCAGGCAAGGCTTCGATGCGTGCGGGCGCGCCGACCGCCAGCGCCTGCAGCCGGCCGCTCTCGATGTACTGCAGCTGCTGCGCTGCGACGTTGGTCGACAGCACCTCGAACTGCCCGCCGAGCGCATCGTTGAGCTGCGGGCCGCCGCCCTGGTAGGGGATGTGCGTGATGTCGGTGCGGCTTTGCAGGCGCACCTGCGCGAGCACCATGTGGCCGATGGTCGCCACGCCCGAGGTGGCCCAGCGCACCGCGCCGGGCTGGCGGCGCGCCAGCGCGATCAGTTCCGCAAAGCCGCGGCCCGCGAAGGCCGGCGTGCCCACGACCAGCACCGGCGTGCGCATCACGCTGGCCACGGGCACGAAGGCGCGCAGCGGGTCGTAGGGCGCGCGTGCGAGCAGCGGATGCAGGGTGAGCGGGCTGATGGCCGAAAAGGCCAGCGTGTGGCCGTCGGGCGTGGCGCGTGCGAGCGCGTCCATGCCCAGGCTGCCGCCGGCGCCGGCGCGGTGTTCGATGAGCACCGGCATGCCCAGCGACTGCGCGAGCGGCTCGGCCAGCGCGCGCGCCATGCCGTCGCTCACGCCGCCCGGCGGGTAGACCACGATCAGGCGCACGGGGCGGCTGGGCCAGGGCGACGAAGCTGCGTGCGACAGATGCGGCAACGCGCACGCAGCCGCGAAGCCGATGCGTTGCAGGAAATGGCGGCGCAGCAGCGGCAGGGTCATGCGGCGGGCTTCCCCTCGGCCAGCCCGCGCAGCAGCGCCGCGAAGTGCCGCGCCGGCAGGTTGTCCTCGTCCGCGCGCGACACCAGCGTGAGCGGCGCGTCGAGCTGGCCGCCGTCGGCCAGCCGCGTGTAGGCGATGGCGTGCGCGTGCACGCCGGTCATCGAGGTCGGCACCACCGACAGGCCGACGCCCGCGGCCACGAGGTTCAGGTTGGTCATCATGCGATCGACTTCGGCCACCACGCGCGGGCGCAGGCCCTGCGCGTGGCACAGCGCGAGCAGCTCGGCATAGAGGCCGGGCGCGCCCGGGCGGCGCACGAGGATGATGCCCTCTTCGCAGAGTTTCGACAGTGGCAGCGGCTTCGCGGGCTTCTTGCCATTTGCGGCAGGCGCAAAGCGGTGATCGCTCGGCATCGCGACCCACACCGGCTCGCGCAGCAGCGTCTCGAAAACCAGCCCCTCGGGCCGCGCCACCGGCACGCGCAGCAGGCCGCAGTGCAGCCGGCCCGCGGCCAGCGCCTCGGTGAGCTCGGCGGCGTTGTCCTCGCGCAGCTGCAGCTCCACGCCGGGGTGCGCGCGGCGAAAGGCGCGCAATGCCTCGGGCATGAAGCGGTGCGCCGCGGCCGAGCTGGTGAAGCCGACCGCGAGCGTGCCGGTCTGGCCCTGGGCCACGCGCGCCATGCGCTGCTTCATGGCCTCCATGTCCTGCAGCATGCGCAGCGCCTCGGCCTGGAACAGCCGGCCGGCATCGGTGAGCGCCACGCCGCGCGGATGGCGCTTGAACAGCAGCACGCCCAGCTCGCGTTCCAGCGCCTTGATCTGCAGGCTCAGCGGCGGCTGCTGGATGCCCAGCTGCTCGGCGGCGCGCGTCATGTGGCCGGTGCCGGCCACGGCCACGAAGTACCTCAGGGCACGCATGTCCATATGTTTTTTGTATTGAATAGGCCTTGTTATTTTATTTGACCCTAGGTCACACGGAATCTATCGTCCGGCCGCCCCTTCAAAACAAGCAGCCCGCCGAGGCTGCATGCCGGAGACAAATCCATGCGCACACCGCGCCCTGCCTCGAAGTTTCGTGTCGTCGTTTCGTTGATCGGTCTCTCGCTGGTCCTGGCCGCCTGCGGTGGTGGCGGTGGAGGAGGAAGCCCCGGCTTCTTCCTGCCGACCGTGCCGCCCGCCAGCGGCAACAACCCGCCGGCCGAGGAGCCGCTGGGCACAGTGCCCCCGCCCATGCTGCCCGTCGTGGCCTGCGCCGACCTGGCCGGCAAGAGCCTGCCCGCCGCACTCATCAGCCTGCCCACGCAGGGCGCCATCGTCACCAGCGCCACGCCCGTGGCGGCCGGCGACGCGGGCAACACCCTGGGCGATTACTGCCGCGTGCGCGGCACCATCGCGCCGGTGGACCCGGCCTCGCAGCTCATCCACTTCGCGGTCAACCTGCCCGAGCAGTGGAACCAGAAGACCATCCACTTCGGTGGCGGCGGTTTCGACGGCGTGCTCATCGACGGCACCGAGGTCATCCGCTTCGGCCCCGCCGGCAAGCCCGCGCCGCTGGCGCTGGGCTACGCCACCTACGGCGACGACTCGGGCCACCAGTCGAGCAGCATCACCGACGGCAAGTTCGCGGCCAACGACGAACAACTGGCCAACTACGGCGGCCAGTCGCTCAAGAAGACGCGCGATGTGGCGCAGGCGCTGGTGTTCGCGCGTTACGCAGTCAAGCCCAGGCACGCCTACTTCCTCGGCACCTCGACCGGCGGGCGCGACGCGCTGAGCTACATCCAGCGCTGGCCGCAGGACTACGACGGCGTGATCGCCAACGAGCCGGCGCTCAACTACACCGGCACGCGGCTGTCGAACGTGGCTGTGGGTCGCGCGCTGTACAACGACGGCGGCAAGGGCTGGCTCAACCTCACCGAGACGCTGCTGGTGCAGAAGGCCGCGATGCAGGCCTGCGACAAGCTCGACGGCGCGATCGACAACATCGTGAGCAATGTGGAGAGCTGTCGCCAGCTCAACACGCAGATCCTCGCGTCGCTGCGCTGCCCCAACGGCGCCGACACGGCGGACACCTGCCTGTCGGACGCGCAGATCGACACGGTGCACGCCATCGAATCGCCGCTCGAGTTCACGACGTACTCGCTGGCCAACGGCGTGAAGCGCGCGGGTGGCTACAACCTGCTCGAAGGCGCGCTCGTGGCTGGCCCGTACACCACGCGCGACCTCGGCACGCGCAAGGCACCGGGCAACCCCGCCACCTCGGCCGACGCCAACATGTACGTCACGGGCGACCAGTGGGTGAAGTTCTTCGTCACGCGCGATGCCGGTTTCAACACGCTCACCTTCGATCCGCAGAACCCCGGCACGTACGCGGCGCGCGTGACCGAGGTGTCGAAGCTCACCGACGCGACCGACCCGAACCTCGCGCCCTTCTTCGCGCGCGGCGGCAAGCTGATCATGCTGCACGGCCTGGCCGACGAGGTGATCAGCCCCAACTCGACCATCGACTACTACCGGCAGCTCGTCGCCACGCTGGGCCAGGCCGCGGTCACGCAGAGCGTGCGCTTCTACACCGTGCCCGGCATGGGCCATGGCACCGGCAGCTTCATTCCCAACTGGGACTCGCTCGCGGCGCTCGAAGGCTGGGTCGAGGCCGGCCTCGCGCCCGCCACGCCCGTGGCGGTGGACGCCGTGGCCGGCAGCTACGGCCGCACGCGCCCGCTGTGTCAGTTTCCGTCGTGGCCCAGGTACCGCGGCAGCGGCAGCCTCGATGCGGCCGTCAACTACAGCTGCGTGACCGAGGTCGGCGACCCGCTCGCCTGCCCGAACCTGCCCGCGAGCGCAACGCGCTACAAAGGCGGCAACAGCTTCGGCGAGGAACTGCAGGTGCAGATCGACCCGGCCACCATGGCCTACATCGTCACCATCGATGCGAGCCACGCACCCACGCGGGTCGGCACGCAGCGCAGCGGCTCGCTCGTGTCGCAGGGCAGCTGCAGCTACACCAGCGGCGAGAGCGGGGCGGTGTTCAGCTTCGGGGCCGGCGGCGTGCTGCTGGGCGGCGTGAATCCGCCGAGCGGCAGCGGCTTCTCGCCGCTGGTGGCGTTCCAGAACACCTTCCAGAATGTGTTGCCGTCGACGGACTTCCGCTCGGTGTCGCTGATCTTCAACGCGGCCGGCGTGGAGCAGCTCGGCGCGGGCACCACGGCGGCGTTCTCGTCGGCGGGGCGGCTGCGCAATGCGGGCACCTTCCAGTTCTGCCGCAGCCCGGCGTCGAACAGCTTCATGACCTACGACCAGACCTGCAAGAACACCGAGAAGGGCTACCTGAGCTACAGCACGGCGCGCGGCGCCTTCGACATGTACACGACCTCGACCTCGTCGAGCGGCACCGCCGAGACCGAGGGCGGCACGCTCACCGGCTCGGTGGTGATCGGGCTGGTCAACGGCGTGTCGACGCCGCTGTACCTGCGCCGCGTGGCCACCGCCGTGCCGGCGGGCGACACCAGCAGCGGCGCGGCCACCGTCATCCAGCCGGGCCTGCGCCTGCTCGCGGTGCAGCAGACCCTGATGCCCGGCGCGGCCGATGGCAGCTACGCCATGGCCAGCGTGAAGGGCGAGGGCCGCGAGGCCACCGTGGTCGGCACGGCCTTCAACCTCGGCGGCGCGGCCACCACGCTGGGCTACGACACGCCGGTGCTCGGCGTGGCGCAGGCCGGCGCCGGCCGGCCGGGCCACCTCATCTTCAACAGCGGCGTCGTGGGCTTCGTCACCACCGACGGAGCGAACGCGACGCTGGACCTCGGAGTACGCCATTGAAAAAATACCTCTCGCAACTGGCCGCCTTCGCTTGGCTGGGTGCAACGCCGCTGCTGTCCGCGCACGCGGCGCCCGCCACCGCGCCCAAGCCCACGGCCTGCCCGTCGCCGGTGCCGGAGAGCGCGCGCTGCTACACCGGTGAGGACGGCGTGGGCTCGTTCTACTGGATCGCCATCCCGAAAGACTGGCAGCGCGGCGTGCTCGTGATGCACGCGCACGGCGGCCCCGAGACCGGCGCACCCAAGCTCGCGCGCAGCGAGGAAGACCTCAAGCGCTGGGCCGTCACCGTGAAGGCCGGCTATGCCTGGGCCGGCTCCACCTACCGGCGCGGCGGCTACGGCGTGACGATGGCGGCGCAAGACACCGAGCGGCTGCGCCAGATCGTCGTGCGCCACTTCGGCGTGCCGAAGCGCACGCTGCTGCACGGGCAGAGCTATGGCGCGGGCGTGGCGGCGAAGGCGGCCGAGCTCTATGCGCCGGTGGGCGATGCGAAGTCGCCGTACGACGGCCTGCTGCTCACCAGCGGCGTGCTCGGCGGTGGCAACAGCGCCTACGACTTCCGGCTCGACCTGCGCGTGGTCTACCAGTACGTCTGCCGCAACCATCCCAAGCCCGACGAGCCGCGGTACCCGCTGTGGATGGGCCTGCCGATGGACGCGAAGCTCACGCGCGCGGACCTCGCTGCGCGCGCCAAGGACTGCACCGGCGTCGGCATGCCGGCCGCGCAGCGCACGCCCGAACAGGCGGCGCGGCTGAAGACGATCCTGTCGGTCGTGAAGATTCCCGAACGCTCGCTCGTCGGCCATCTCAACTGGGCGACCTGGCTGTTCCAGGACCTCGTGCAGCAGCGCCTGCAGGGCCGCAACCCCTTCGGCAACATCGGCGTGGTCTACAGCGGCTCGGCCGACGATGCGGTGCTCAACGCCGGCGTGCTGCGTTACGCGGCCGACCCGCAGGCCCAGGGCGCACTCGCGGCCGACAGCCAGCCCACCGGCCGCACCTCGCTGCCCACCGTAGGCCTGCATGCCATCGACGACCCCACGGCGTTCGTCGAACTCGAGAACGCCTACCGCCGCATCCGCGACACAGCCGGCACCGGCGGCAACCTCGTGCAAAGCTTCAGCGCCGAGCGCGAGCACAGCTACCTCAGCGATTCGGAATACCCCGCGCTCTTCGGCGCGCTGCTCGACTGGATCGACAAGGGCGAGAAGCCCACGCCCCAGAGCCTGGCGCAGCGCTGCGTGGCGCTCATGCCGCGCTACGACACCGACGGCAAGAACGGCTGCCACATCCAGCCCGAGTGGCAACCGCCCACGCTCGAAAGCCGCGTGCCTTCGCGCGCCCCCTGATTCTCTTTTTGACCTTGACGGAGACTTCCATGAAAAAACTGTTCGCCCTCGCGGCGATGGCCCTGGCCGTGTGCGCCCACGCGCAGGACTTTCCCGCGGGCAAGCCCGTGACCATCGTCGTGCCCTTCGCGGCCGGCGGCCCGACCGACCGCGTCGCGCGCGACCTCGCCGAGGCACTGCGCAAGCCGCTGGGCGGCGCCAGCGTCATCATCGACAACGTGCCCGGCGCGGGCAGCTCCATCGGCGCGGCCAAGGTCGCGCGCGCCAACCCCGACGGCTACACGCTGCTGCTCAACCACATCGCGATGGCGACCGTGCCGACGCTGGTGCGCAACGTGCCGTTCAAGGTCGAGACCGACTTCGAGTACCTGGGCATCGTCAACGACGTGCCCATGACGCTCATCGCCAAGCCCAGCCTTCCGGCCACCAACTACAAGGAACTGACCGCCTGGATCGCCGCCAACAAGGGCAAGATCAACCTGGGCAACGCGGGCATCGGCTCGGCCTCGCACCTGTGCGGTTTGCTCTACCAGAGCGCCACGAAGACCGAGATGACACCCGTGCCTTACAAGGGCACGGCGCCCGCCATCACCGACCTCATCGGCGGCCAGATCGACCTCTTGTGCGACCAGAGCACCAACACCTCGCCGCAGATCGAGGCGAAGAAGGTCAAGGCCTATGCCGTGACCACGCCCAAACGCCTGACCACGCCGCTCTTGAAAGACCTGCCCACGCTCGAGGAGGCCGGGCTGAAGAACTTCCAGGTGACGATCTGGCACGGCCTGTACGCGCCCAAGGGCACGCCCGCGCCGGTGCTCAAGAAGATCAGCGACGCGCTGAAGGCGGCACTGAAGGACGCCGACTTCATCAAGCGCGAGGAAGCGCTCGGCGCCGTGGTCGCCACCGACGGCCGTATCGAGCCCGAGGGCCACAAGAAGTTCGTGGCGGCGGAGATTGCGAAGTGGAGCCCGATCATCAAGGCGGCGGGGGTGTACGCGGACTGAGGTTGTCGGCCGCGCGCATCGCGCTCAGAGCCCGTGGATGGCAACGGTGGCCCAGAAGGTGGCCCACACGCCGATCAGCCCCAGCAGTGCCATGACGGCGACGTAGGCGATGAAGTACGTCACGCGTCTTGCGATGCTGGGGGTGGCTGGAACCTGCCTCCAGTAGATCAACCCTGCCCACAAGAGCAGGGCGCAGGCGGCGAGGGCTACACCGGTCCCCGTCAATGTCAGGACCTGGCGTCGAGCCAGGCCGGTGAGAAGGACGTTGAGGACCGGGATCGAAACGGCCCACGTGAGCACGCTCAGCGTGAATCGGATCGCCATGCCTGCTGTGTTGGCTGAGTTCTGTGCTGTCATTTTTCTCTCTCCCTGTCGGACCGTTGTGGCCTCCTCAAAATCATAGGGAGCGCTGTCTCATGCACGCGCAGCAGGTCACGCGGGAATCAGCAATGACCGTGACGCAAGTAGCTTGTGAGCCGCTGCAATCGCAAACCGATCGCGAGCCCTCACCCCAACCGCATCGACAACTCCACGTCACCGCCGAACGGCACCGACAGATACCCGTTTTCAGGTGAGCGCACGCGCGCCAGGTACTCCGGGCTGTGGTCGGCGTTGTCCGCCACGATCAGCGCGCCCGGCCGCAGGTGCGGTTCGACCAGCGCCAGCACGTCGGGGTAGAGCGCCTTCGCGCCATCGAGCATCAAGAGGTCGATGGAGGCTGGCAGGTCGACCGCCAGCGTCTGCAGCGCATCGCCTTCGCGGATCTCGACCAGGTCGGCCACGCCGCCTTCGGCCAGGTGCGCGCGGGCCCTGGCGACCTTCGAGGGTTCGAACTCGCTGCCGATCAGGCGGCCGCCGCCGTTGTCGCGCAGCGCCGCGGCCATGTACAGGGTGGACAGGCCGAACGAGGTGCCGAACTCCACGATGTGGCGCGCGTTCGTGCTGCGCGCCAGCTGGTACAGCAGCACGCCGGTCTCGCGCGACACCGGCAGCCACACATCCTTGAGCCGGCTGTAGAGCGCGATGTACTCGGTCTTGCTGTGCATCAGCCGGTGGCGCTCCTGCGGGCTGACGTCGGCGATGGCCGGGCTGGTGGCCGCGCTGGCCTCCTGGAACAGGCGGTCCAGCAAGGGCGCGAGGGGTGCGATGGTCAAGGTGGTCACGGGGTTCTTTCGTGTGAAAAGCAGATGAGAAATACTATGAAGAACCCTTCATGTTTTCCATTCGCGTTCCGCAGCGCTCCCATGACCGACCGTCAAAGCACCCCGATCTCCTCTCGCCGGCAGCCCAAGCAGGCGCGCTCGGCCGACCTTCTCGGCGCCATTCTTCAGGCAGCTGTTCAGGTTTTGGCGAAAGAAGGCGTGCGCCGCTTCACGACGACGCGCGTCGCCGAAAGGGCGGGCGTGAGCGTCGGGTCGGTCTACCAATACTTCCCGAACAAGGCGTCGATCCTGTTCCGTCTGCAGAGCGATGAATGGCGGCAGACGACGGAGATGATGCGCGGCATCCTCGGGGATACGCAGCGGCCCGCACTCGAGCGCCTGCGCCTGCTGACGCACGCGTTCGTCCGCTCCGAATGCGAAGAGGCGGATGTGCGAACGGCGTTGGGTGACGCCGCGCCGTTCTACCGCGATGCACCCGAGGCACAAGAGGTGCGCGCCGCCGGCGACGAGATCGTTCGCGTGTTCATGCAGCAGGCGCTGCCAGCGGCGTCCGATGCCACGCGCCAGATCGCAGGCGACCTGATCGTGGTGACGCTCAGCGCAGTGGGAAAAGAGTTTTCCGAGAGCCCCCGCACCGACGCCGAGATCGAGGCGTGGGCGGACGCGATGGCCGACATGTTCTGCGTCTACATGGACAGCCTGGCCTCGCGCTGAGCCTTCAGTGCCGCCATGCGGGGGCGGCTCGCCCCCGGCAAGGGCTTCAGCCGCCCCTCAGAACGTGCCCGGCAACAGGATGTCCGACTTCACATCGTCGATCTGCGTGCGGCCGCAGAAGGCCATCGTGATGTCCAGTTCCTTGTGGATGATCTGCAGCGCGCGCGTCACGCCTTCCTGGCCGTAGGCGCCTAGGCCGTACAGGAAGCTGCGCCCGATCAGCGTGCCGCGTGCGCCGAGCGCGCGGGCCTTGAGCACGTCCTGGCCGCTGCGCACGCCGCCGTCCATCCACACCTCGATCTGGCTGCCCACGGCATCGGCGATGGCCGGCAGCGCGGCGATGGACGACGGGGCGCCGTCGAGCTGGCGCCCGCCGTGGTTCGACACGATGAGCGCGTCGGCGCCGCTGGCCACGGCCAGGCGTGCGTCTTCGGCGTCCATGATGCCCTTGAGGATCAGCTTGCCGCCCCAGCGCTTCTTGATCCACTCGACGTCGGCCCAACTCAGGGCCGGGTCGAACTGCTCGGCGGTCCACGACGACAGCGACGACAGGTCTTTCACGCCCTTGGCATGGCCGGCGATGTTGCCGAAGGTGCGGCGCTTGGTGCCCAGCATGCCCATGCACCAGCGCGGCTTGGTCGCCAGGTTGATGAGGTTCTTGATGGTGGGCTTGGGCGGCGTCGACAGACCGTTCTTGATGTCCTTGTGGCGCTGGCCGAGGATCTGCAGGTCGAGCGTGAGCTGCAGCGCCGACACGTTGGCGGCCTTGGCGCGGTCGATCAGGCGCTCGATGAAGTCGCGGTCCTTCATCACGTAGAGCTGGAACCAGAAGGGATGCCGGTCGGTGTTCTCGGCGATGTCTTCCAGCGAGCAGATGCTCATGGTCGAGAGCGTGAACGGAATGCCGAAGGCCTTGGCCGCGCGCGCGCCCAGGATTTCGCCGTCGGCGTGCTGCATGCCGGTCAGGCCCGTGGGCGCGATGGCCACGGGCATGGCGACCTCCTGGCCGATCATGGTGGTGCGGGTGGAGCGGCCCTCCATGTTCACGGCCACGCGCTGGCGCAGCTTGATCTTCTGGAAGTCGCTCTCGTTGGCGCGGTAGGTGCCCTCGGTCCAGGCGCCGGAGTCGGCGTAGTCGTAGAACATCTTCGGCACGCGCCGCTGGGCGATCGCCCGCAGGTCTTCGATGCAGGTGATCTTGGAAAGGTCGGGCACGGGGGAGTCTCCTGGCTGGTGTTATGGGGGGCGCGGCGCGCTGCAGCCCATGCGGGCCACGGCAGCGCCGGGGGTCGAGTCTGCAGGGGAAACGCGCCGGCCACCTGAAAAAAGCCCACACCCCGGCTGAAAATTATTCAGCCCGGCTCGCGCAGCGCCTGGCGCAGCCATTCGACGAAGGTGGCGCATTCCCAGCGCTCCATGGTGCCGGGGCGCCAGCACAGGAAGTAGGCGTTGGGCGAGGGCGCGCTGTGCGGCGACAGGCGCACCAGCCGGCCGTTGTCGAGCCAGGCGCGGCCCAGCCGCAGGTGCATGAGCACCACGCCGAAGTCTTCAGCGGCGGCATCGAGCGCCAGCCCCAGGTCGTTGAACTGGTGACCCACGGCCGGCTCGGGCAGGCCGATGCCGCAGGCCTTGAACCAGATGCGCCACGACTCCAGCGGCGTGCGCAGCAGCTGCACGCGCGCCACCTCGGCATCGGTCGAAAAGTGCTGCTCGAAGGGCCCGTGGCGTTCCAGGTAGGCCGGGCTGCACACCGGCGAGACGTCGTCGGCCAGCAGCTGGCAGAACTCGCGGTCGTGGAACGGGCCGGTGCCGAAGCGCAGCTCGATGTCGGCGTCTTCGGCCGTGAAGTTGCGCACCGGCATGGTCACCTGCAGCATCAGCTCGATGGTCGGGTAGGCGTCGCGAAACTCGGCCAGCCGGGGCAGCAGCATCTGGCGCGAGAAGGTGGGCGTGACCGCCACGCGCAGCCGCCGCACCTGCGACGCGGGCTCGCGCCCCGGCACCTGCTGCAGCGCCGCGATGGCCTCGCGCACGCGCGCCAGGTAGGCCACGCCGTCGGCGCTCAGGCCGAAGTCGTTGCCCGTGAAGAGCTTGAGCTCGAGCTGCGTCTCGAGCTGGCGGATGCGGTGGCTCACGGCGCTGGGCGTCACGCTGAGCTCCTCGGCCGCCAGGTTCACGCTGCGCAGCCGCGCGACGGCCTCGAAGGCCTGCAGGCCCTGGGTCGAGGGAAGTCGCGTCGATGCCATGTGTTTTGGGAAGGAGTGAGCGATGCGATGTTATCGAAGGGCGACGAGCGCATCGAGCAGCCGCCGCAGGTCGTCGACCGCCTCGCGCGCCAGCGCCGCATCGCCCATCTGCGCCTTGACGATGGCGCCGTCGACGCCGAGCGCGGCCGCCTGCGCAACGGCCATGCGCTGCGGGCCGTCGGGCAGCAGGCCGGCGATCACCTCGACCATCTCGCGCTTGTGCTCGCGCGCGATGTCGGCGGCGCCGGCCACGCTGGCCCCCACTTCCACCACCGAGTTGATGAAGGCACAGCCCCGAAACAGCGGGTCGGCGAACCACTCGGCCATCACGTCGGCCAGCACCGGCAGCGCCTGCCCCTGCGCGATGCGCTGCTGCGCGTCGCGCCGGCCCAGCGCATCGACGAACCAGGCCATCCACACGCCGTGCCGGTGGTCGAGAAAGGCGCGCACCAGATCGTCCTTCGACGGGAAGTGCCGGTAGAAGGTGACCTTGGTGACGCCCGACGCGGCGATCACGCGGTCGATGCCGGTGGCGCGGATGCCGTCGGCATAGAAGAGCTCGTGCGCCGTGAGCAGGATGCGCTCGCGCGCAGGCAGTGCAGAGATGTCCATGCGGCGATTGTAGGCATGTAGACAGGTCTGTCTACTCATGGCACATTGCGGGCCTTCATCACTTCATCTTTTGACTGAAAGACCGCCATGGAATCCCGTCCGCCGCTGCCGCCCTTCACCCTCGAATCCGCTCACCAGAAAGTCCAGGCCGCCGAAGATGCCTGGAACTCGCGCGACCCCGTGCGCGTGAGCCTGGCCTACACGCCCGACACCGAATGGCGCAACCGCGCGGACTTCGTCAATGGCCGCGAACAGGTGGTGGCGTTCCTGTCGCGCAAGTGGGAGCGCGAGCACGACTACCGCCTGAAGAAGCAGCTGTGGGCCTTCATGGACAACCGCATCGCGGTGCGCTTCGAGTACGAATGGCACGACGCCGCGGGCCAGTGGTTCCGCAGCCATGGCAACGAGAACTGGGAGTTTGCGCAGAACGGGCTGATGCAAAGGCGCTACGCGAGCATCAACGACCAGCCCATTGCGGAATCGGAGCGCAAGTTCCGCTGGGAGCGCTGAAGCGGTCTTGCTCCTTCCCCCGCTGGGGGAAGGTTGGGATGGGGGCAGGCCTTCGAACAGGCGCCATGTTTTTTCGGAGGCCGCGTGCCTCCAACCCAGCCCTCCCCCGGAAGGGGAGGGAGCAAGTCAGCTGGGCATGTCTGTTGCTAGTCCTGTTGCATCCGTTTCAACCCGGGAGCCAAGCCACATGAACCGCAACGACGTCACCGAGAAGATCATCACCGTGAAGGTGTCCAAGGGCATCCAGTGGGCCGACGTGGCCAAGAAGATCGGCCTGTCGAAGGAGTGGACCACCGCCGCCTGCCTCGGCCAGATGACGCTCGACGACAAGCAGGCCAAGGCCGTCGGCAAGATCTTCGGCCTCACGCCCGAGGAGCAGAAGTGGCTCCAGGTCGTGCCCTACAAGGGCTCGCTGCCCACGCCCGTGCCCACCGACCCGCTGATCTACCGCTGGTACGAGGTGGTGAGCGTGTACGGCACCACCATCAAGGAACTGATCCACGAGGAGTTCGGCGACGGCATCATGAGCGCCATCGACTTCAGCATGGACATCCAGCGCCAGCCCGACCCGAAGGGCGACCGCGTCAACGTGGTGCTGTCGGGCAAGTTCCTGCCGTACAAGAGCTACTGACGTTCGGCTTTCAGTCAGTACACCGGTGCCGCAGGCTTCGGCCGCGGCGTCGGGGCCGGGCGCCAGCCGGGGCCCGCCATGCCGTAGCGTGCGCCCTCGATGGCACCCGCAATGGCACGCGCCACGCCGTCGACCGGTGTTGTCAGCCGCCGCCGCGTGCGCATGCGCTCGAAGGCGTAGCTGTCGGCGATGCGCTCGGCCAGCGGGTCGGCGGCTTCGGCCACGTCGGGGCTCACCAGCGAGACGTGCACACGCCCCGCGTGTTCCCGCCGCAGCCCTTCCGAAATTGCCTGCACCGCGTACTGCGTGCCGTGGTACACGGCCGAGTCGGGCGTGGCGCCGCCCATGGCCACCGGTGCGACGTTGACGATGTGGCCCCAGCCCTGCTCCTGCATCGTGGGCAGCACGGCCGCCACGCCCAGCAGCATGCCGCGCAGGTTGACGTCGATCATCAGCTCCCACTCCTCGATCTTGCGCTGCCACAGCGGCGACAGCGGCATCACGCCGGCGGCGTTCACCAGCACGTCGATGCGGTCGTGCGTGTCGAGGGCGAACTCGGCAAAGGCCTCCATGTCGGGCCGGTGCGTCACGTCGAGCCGACGGAAGCTCGCCGAGCCGCCGGTGGCATTGATCTCGGCCGCAAGCGCCGCGAGCCGTTCGGTGCGGCGCGCGCCGAGCACCACATGGGCGCCACGCCGCGCGAGCCGCCGCGCCGTCGCCTCGCCGATGCCGCTGCTGGCGCCGGTGACGAGAACCACTGTGTCCTGGATTGCACTCATACAAAACTCCTCATGCGGGTCGGTGCGCCATGGCGCGAAGGGTGCGCCGGGCATGCAGAGGAGTCTCGGGGCGAAGGGGCCGGAGGCGGTATCCGGATCGAACGAGGTTTTTGCCTGATCCTGCGAAATGCAGAAAAAGGCGGGCCGTGCATTTGGCCGTGTCAGGCGCGCCGGCCCAGCCGATTCCCCAAAGCCAGCAGCCCCCATCCCGCCAACCCGAAGGTCAGCGCGATACCCGCCGCATAGACGGCCACGCCGCCGTAGCCGCCCACGTTGGCGGGATTGAGGAAGGGATAGGGGTACCAGCCGATGTGGCTGCCGCGCACCAGCGTGTAGACTAGGTAGGCCATCGGAAAGACCAGCGTCCACAGCAGTTGCCGGCCGCCGAGGCGCGTGCGCGGCGGTTGCAGCAGCCAGTCGAGCAGCACGACGCACGGCATGACGTAGTGCAGCAGCGTGTTGATCCACGGCCGCAGCGCGCCGAGGTCGACGTCGCACAGCAGCAGCGAGAAGACGATGCCGACCACTACCATGTTCACGGCCGAGATGGCGCGCAGCCCCTCGTCGGGCCCCGTGGACGCCGGCTGCCAGAGGCGGCGCGCGCCGAGCACCAGCACGATCGCCGC
This sequence comes from Variovorax sp. GW821-FHT10C12, assembly GCF_059415405.1. Classification (NCBI taxonomy): domain Bacteria; kingdom Pseudomonadati; phylum Pseudomonadota; class Betaproteobacteria; order Burkholderiales; family Comamonadaceae; genus Variovorax; species Variovorax sp. GW821-FHT10C12. The sequence goes on along the minus strand of NZ_JBWKNE010000004.1, from coordinate 143,348 downwards.
GAACAGGTTCGAGAGGTTGGTGAAGAAGCTGAAGAAGTTGACGACGTCGAAGCCCATGCGGACATGGATCGCCAGCTGCCAGCCGATCGCCACCAGGGTCAGCAGGCCGAAGAAGAGGCGCAGGGCGGGCCAGATCACGGGATGCTGCCCTCGGCTCAGGGCTTGCAGTTGCCGCCCATGGACACCGAGCCGTCCTTGCACTCGGTGAGCATCGGCTCGCCGCGCGGTGCGGGGGCTGATGGGGATGCAGGGGCCGGCGAGGCCGCGCCGCCTTCGCGCTGGTAGACGATCTTCTTGGTGCCGAGGTCGCAGCTGCCCACCACCTGGCCGCTTGCCGTGGCGGTGGCATCGACGGTGACGACGCTGAAGTTCGTCACGCCCGACGTGGCGATCTTGGCCTCGATCTCGGCGCGCAGCGTGTCGCAGTTGCTCTGGGCGTGGGCGCCGCCGGCGGCCACGAGCAGGGTCGAGGCGGCAGCAGCAGTCACAAGCAGACGGAGTTTCATGAGGGCCTGCCTTTCTTTTCTCTTGCAGTGGAATGGGGGCGGGGGAGTCGACGTCTAGTTTCGCGCTGCGCGGCGGCAGACGCAAAGACAAACGCAAAAACAAACGGCCTGCCGCGCGAGCGACAGGCCGTTGGTGTGGGGGCTTCCGGGTCAGTGCAGACCCGGAAGACGCAGGCGCAGCGGAATCAGGCCGCCGGTGCCAGCGCCGCGTTCAGCGTGGCGCTCGGGCGCATCACGGCTTCGTACTTCTTCGGGTCGGCCAGGTAGTAGCCGCCGATGTCCACGGCCTTGCCTTGCACGGCGGCGAGTTCGTCGACGATCTTCTTCTCGTTGGCGGTCAGCGTCTCGGCGAGCTTCTTGAACTTGGCCTGCAGGTCCTTGTCCTCGGTCTGCGCGGCGAGTTCCTGGGCCCAGTACATGGCCAGGTAGAACTGGCTGCCGCGGTTGTCCAGCTGACCGGTCTTGGGCGACGGGTTCTTGTTGTTGTCCAGCAGCTGGCCGGTGGCGGCGTCGAGCGTCTTGGCCAAAATCTTGGCTTGCGCGTTGCCGGTCTTCAGGCCCAGGTCTTCCAGGCTCACGGCCAGCGCGAGGAATTCACCCAGCGAATCCCAGCGCAGGTGGTTTTCTTCCACCAGCTGCTGCACGTGCTTGGGGGCCGAGCCGCCCGCGCCGGTCTCGTACATGCCGCCGCCGGCCATCAGGGGCACGATCGACAGCATCTTGGCCGAGGTACCCAGTTCCATGATGGGGAACAGGTCGGTCAGGTAGTCGCGCAGGATGTTGCCGGTGGCGCTGATGGTGTCCAGGCCGCGCACGACGCGCTCCAGCGTGTAGCGCATGGCGCGCACCTGGCTCATGATCTGGATGTCCAGGCCCGTGGTGTCATGCTCGTGCAGGTACATCTTGACCTTGGTGATCAGCTGCGCCTCGTGCGGGCGGTAGGCGTCGAGCCAGAACACGACCGGCATGCCGGAGTTGCGTGCGCGGTTGACGGCCAGCTTCACCCAGTCGCGAATGGCGGCGTCCTTGACCTGGCACATGCGCCAGATGTCGCCTTGCTCCACGTCTTCGCTCATCAGCACTTCGCCGGTGTCCAGGTCGGTGATGTTGGCCACGCCGTCTTCGGGGATCTCGAAGGTCTTGTCGTGCGAGCCGTACTCTTCGGCCTTCTGGGCCATGAGGCCGACGTTGGGCACGGTGCCCATGGTCTTGGGGTCGAAGGCGCCGTGCCACTTGCAGAAGTTGATGATCTCCTGGTAGATGCGGGCGAAGGTCGATTCGGGCATCACGGCCTTGACGTCCTTCAGGCGGCCGTCGGCGCCCCACATCTTGCCGCCGTTGCGGATCATGGCGGGCATCGAGGCGTCCACGATCACGTCGTTGGGCGAATGGAAGTTGGTGATGCCCTTGGCCGAGTCGACCATGGCCAGCTCGGGGCGGCCTTCGTGGCAGGCGTGCAGGTCACGCTTGATCTCGTCCTGCGTGCTCTGGGGCAGCGTGGCGATCTTGTTGTACAGGTCGACCATGCCGTTGTTGACGTTGATGCCCAGCTCGTCGAACAGCTTGCCGTGTTTCTCGAAGGCTTCCTTGTAGAAGATCTTCACGCAGTGGCCGAACACGATGGGGTGCGAGACCTTCATCATGGTGGCCTTCACGTGCAGCGAGAACATGACGCCGGTCTTGTGCGCGTCTTCGATCTCCTTTTCATAGAAGGCCAGCAGCGCCTTCTTGCTCATGAACATGGAGTCGATGACTTCGCGGTCGAGCAGGGCGACCTTGGACTTGAGCACGATGGTCTTGCCGCTCTTGGTCAGCAGTTCCATCTTGACGTTGCGCGCGCGGTCCAGGGTCATGGACTTTTCGCCGTGATAGAAGTCGCCGCCGTGCATGTGCGAGACGTGCGAGCGCGAGGCCTGGCTCCACTCGGCCATGCTGTGCGGGTTCTTGCGGGCGTATTCCTTCACGGCGCGGGGCGCGCGGCGGTCGGAGTTGCCTTCGCGCAGCACGGGGTTCACGGCGCTGCCGGTGCACTTGTTGTAGCGCGTGCGGATGTCCTTGTCCTCGTCCGAGGTCGGGTTCTCCGGGTAGTCGGGGATCTTGTAGCCCTTGCCCTGCAGTTCCTTGATCGCCGACTTGAGCTGCGACACCGAGGCGCTGATGTTGGGCAGCTTGATGATGTTGGCGTCGGGCTGCAGCGTGAGCTTGCCCAGTTCGGCCAGGTTGTCGGGCACCTTCTGGTCGTCGCTCAGGAATTCGGGGAACTCGCCCAGGATGCGGGCGGCCACCGAGATGTCGCTCGTCGTCACGTTGATGCCGGCCGGAGCCGTGAAGGCGCGCACGATGGGCAGGAAGGCGTAGGTCGCCAGCAGGGGCGCCTCGTCGGTGAGGGTGTAGACGATGGTGGGTTGCTTCGTGCTCATGCGCTTGCTTCCGTAGGTTCTGGGTTGTCGAGAGGGCTGAAATTTCATTGGGCGAAATGGACTTTCGCCGGAGCCCCCCATTGTCGCCCGGTCGGGCCGGGGCGCGGTCGGAGAAACCCCGATGACCCCTCTGCCAGGGCTTCGCGCGATGGCTACCATTGCGCCCCATGAAAAAGCTGCCTCTTGCCGGGATCGTCGGTCTTCTCGCGTCGCTGCCGGCCGGCCCCGTGCTCGCCGCGCCTGCCGCACAGGTCTTCGTGGCCGTCAAGACACCCGAGGCCGTCGACGCCATGTGGCGCGCCCACCTGTGCGCCTTGCTGCCCCAGCCCTGCGATGCGCAGGCGCTGAAGCTGCACCGCCCGCGCGACGGCGGCGCACCCGACGACTACCTGCTCACCTCGGAAAAGCCCCTGGCCATGGCGCGCCTGAAGCGCGACGCCGGCACCGGTGGCTGGCAGCTCGCGCAGCTGCACGATTTCTCGACCTACGTGGCCTCGCAGCAGCGCGACCGCCCCAGCGACCACCCCGAGCTGCACCTGGCCCTCGCGCCGGTGCTCTACCCGCTGGCCGAAGGCCGCTGGGCCGTGGCCGTGACCCAGCGCGAATCGGAAAGCTATTCGGGCGGCGGCGCGTCCTATGTGACGGCCGACTTCGTGCCGCTGGACACGCCGCCCGGGCAGCGCGCCAAGGCCGCGCGCGAGGGCATCCCGTACTGGTGTTCGCGGTCGATCCGTGCCTGCTTCAGCGAGAAGGAATACAAGACCTCGAAGCACTGCCACGACGAAAGCCGCGGCAGCCTGCGCATCGCCTACGACGTGCCGGCGAAGGCCGGCGGTCCCTATGGGTGGCGCTACACCTGGCTGCAGAGCGAGTGGCCGGCGCACACGGGGCCGGCCGGCAACAAGCGCACCAGCGTCGACTTCACGGACGACAGCGCGCAGAAGCCGACCGCCTGCGACGGCGGGCTGCAGTAGCCAGACAGCAGCAGCGGATCAGTGCCGCGGCACGGTCACCGCGCCCACGTGCAGCGTGCGCCCTGCGCCCAGCCCCGCCATGACCAGCACCACGCCCAGGCCGACGAACAGCCACGCCGAGGCGCGGAAGCTGCCGGTCCAGCCGTGCAGCAGCCCGGCCAGCAGCGGACCGAAGGCCGCCACCATGTAGCCCACGCCCTGCGCCATGCCCGACAGGTGCGCGGCAATGTGCGAATCGGGCGAGCGCAGCACGATCATGGTGAGCGCCAGCGCGAAGGTGCCGCCCTGCGAAATGCCCAGCACCACGGCCCAGGTCCACATGCCGCCGGGGGCGTCCAGCGGCGCGAACAGCATGGCCAGCATGGCCGCCACCGTCATCGCCGACAGCACCACCGCCAGCGCGCGCTGGTTGCGCAGCTTCACGGCCAGCGCCGGCACCACGAGGCAGGTCACGACCTGCGTCATGACCGACAGCGACACCACGTAGCCGGCCATTTCGCCGCTGAGCCCGCGCTCGCGCAGGATCGGCGCCAGCCAGCCCATCACGATGTACGCCAGGGCCGACTGCAGGCCCATGAAGAAGGTCACCTGCCAGGCCAGCCGGTCGCGCCACAGGCCGCGCACGGTGAAGCCCGACTCGCTCGCCACCGGCTTGAGCGGCAGCGCCTGCGGCGCCCAGATGAACGTGACCAGCGCGGCCGGCACGGCCCACATGGCGAGCGCCAGCGTCCAGCCGCCGCCCAGCGCGTGCTCCAGCGGCACCGTCAGGCCCGCGGCGCTGGCGGCGCCGCCGCAGACGGCCATGGTGTACAGGCCCATCATCAGCGCGGCCTGCTTGGCGAAGTCGCGCTTCACCAGGCCCGAGAGCAGCACATTCGACACCGCGATGCCGCTGCCCGCGATGGCCGAGGCCAGGAACAGCAGCGGGATGTTGCCGGTGCCGCGCAGCACCGTGCCCACGCCGATCAGCACCATGCAGCCCAGCAGCGTGCGCTCGGTGCCGAAGCGGCGCCCGAGCCAGGGCGCCATCGGCGCGAACACGCCCAGGCAGACGATCGGCAGCGTGGTCAACAGGCTCGCGGCGGTGGCCGACAGGCCGGTGGCGCGGATGATTTCCGGCAGCACCACCGACAGGCTGGCGAACACCGGCCGCAGGTTGAAGGCGATGAGCACCACCGTCAGGCCCAGCAGCAGCCGGCGGCCCCGGCTGGGGGTGGGCGTGGGGCGCGGCGCGGGCAGGCTGTCGACTTCGGCGTCGATCAGCAGTTCTTCGGCGCCCGATGGCGCCGCCTGGGTGCGCGCAGCGGTGGCGGCACCCGTGGGCAAGGTCATGGCGCTCATGCGGTGCCCAGTGCGAGCGCGTTGAGCGTCGGCGCCATCAGCTCGCGCACGGCGGCGGCGGCGCGCTCGGGGTCGCGGCTGGCAATGCCTTCGACGATGGCGCGGTGCGCCGCCTCGTCGGGCTCGGGCAGGCTGGCGCTCAGCGTGCTGGCGATGGTTTCCTTGATGTAGCCGGTGATGAAGCGGCAGGTCTCGACCAGCGCCAGGTTGCCCGACACATCGACGATGGCCAGGTGGAAGGCCAGGTCGCGCTCGATGAAGGCCGCGCCGCCGTCGGCCAGGTCGGGCTGGCCGCGCTTGTCGAGCAGGGCGTGCAGCCGGCGCAGGTCTTTCGCGGTGTGGCGCACGGCGGCGAGCCGGGCGGCCTCGACCTCGAGCGCGCGGCGCACCTCGAACTGGTCGCGCAGGCTGGCCAGGCGCAGCTTCTGCAGGCTGGCCGAGGGGTCGAAGCCCGATCGCACGTAGGTGCCCGAACCCTGCTGCACCTCGAGCAGGCCGCGCGAGACCAGCGTCTTCACCGCTTCGCGCACCGTGCCGCGGCTCACGCCCAGCAGTTGCGCCAGCTGGGGCTCGATGGGAATGCGAGAACCGATGGGCCAGCGGCCCGAGGCGATCTCGGTGCGGATGCTGTTCGCGGCGGCGTCGGCCAGGGAGGTGCGAGGAGGTTGGACGAGCATGGGATCAGGCCGGCTTATTCATTGAATGATTGGATGAATTTAACCATTGTTAAAAAGACGCGGTCAACGGGAGGGGCATGAAGGCGGCGCGACGGGGTGCCGGGCCGCCTGGTTTACCAGCTGCCCGAGGCGCCGCCGCCGCTGCTGGAACCGCCGCTGTCCGAGGAGGACGAAGACGACGAGGATGAAGAAGAGGATGAACTGCTGCTGCTCCAGCCGCTGTCGTCGTCGTCGCCGCTGCCCGACTCCATGACGCCGGGCGGCAGGAAGCCGATCAGCATCGAGAAGAACGCCGCCAGCGCGATGGGAATCCACGAGGTGTCCGGCACCGGGCCGGGTGAGGTGATGTGGAACACGTAGCCGCAGATGCCGGCCACGATGGCCAGCCGGATGAGGAAGCTGACCATGCTGCGCTGGAAGGTGTTGACCATGCAGCGCACGATGACCACCGCGAACAGCGTCACGCCGCCGATGCACAGCGCCCACAGGAAGCCCCACCAGAAGCGGTCGGCGCCGACCGTCCACGCGATGGCGACCAGCGACGCGATCACGAGCACGAAGCCGCCCATGAAGATGGCTGCCGTGCGCGATATGCCGCAGAGAAAGCCCAGGCCGTAGCCGAAGATCGCCGGCATCGCCAGCACCAGCGCGATGGCCGGGTTCAGCAGCGCCGCGCCGGCCGCCAGCGGGCCGGCCCCGAGCAGGCCGAGCACCAGGCGCAGGTCGCGTGGGGCAGGGCGCGCACGCGTCGGTTCGGGCTTCATTGCCGCCAGGGCGTCGGCCCAGGGTTCGGGGCCCGCGCTGCCTTTGCGCTGGCCCTTGCGTTTTTTCTCTTCGGCACGCCGCGAGGCCGAGCTGCCGCGCGGCGGGTCGCGCTCGATGCCGCGGCCGTGGCAGATGCCCAGGCCCAGGCCCCACAGCACCACGCCCAGCAGGCCCCAGCCCTCGGGCGTGACGCGGCCGCCGCGCGAGAGGCTGGTGACTTTCTCTTCGTCAGGTGCGGCGGCGTGGTCCACGACGATCTGCTGCGATTCGGGCGCGACGACGCCCACTTCGCCGTCGAGCAGCCGCGCGAGCGCGCCCACGGCCGCCTGCACGCCGCCGGCGAAGTCGCCCTCGCGAAAGCGCGGCGCCATCTCGCGGTCGATGATGCGGGCCGCCTGGATGTCGGTCACCGTGCCTTCGAGCCCGGTGCCGACCTCGATGCGCATGCGGCGGTCTTTCTGCGCCACGAGCAGCAGGATGCCGTCGTCGGCGTCGCTGCGGCCCAGCCGCCACTTCGCGAAGACGCGCGTGGCGTAGCTCTCGATGGTGTCCTCGCCCGTGGTCGGCACGATGAGCACGGCGAGCTGGGCCTGGGTGCGGCTCTGGATGTCGGCGATCTGCGCGCGCAGCGCCTCGGCCTCGCCGGCCGGCAGCGCCTGCGCGAGGTCGACCACGCGCGAACTCATCGGCGGCACCGGCACGGGCTTGGCCTGCGCGGCGCGCGGGACGGCCAGGCACAGCACCAACAGCAGCAGGCCCAGGCACAGCGACAGCCAGCGGGGCAGCGACAACGGCGCGCGCATCGGCGTGTTCATCGGCGCGCGCCTTTGGCCGCCACCACGCCCGCGCCGCGCACCTCTACCCGGCGCTGGTCGACCACCTTGCCGCTGGCGTCCACCAGTTCGATCAGGTGCCGCCCCGGCCACGGCAGCCACTGCGCGCTGTTGCCGCGCGCGTGGAACTTGCCGTCGATGCGCCACTGCACGCCGCGCCCTTCGGCTTCGAAGCGCACGCGCTGGCGCTGCGGCGGAATGTCGGGGTCGAGCGCGAGGATCGTGCCGTCGGCCGGCGCCGTGATGCGCGCCGAGGCGGCGTCGCTCGCCATGCCGGTGTCGAGCGCGAACAGCGGCTGCTCGGTGCCCTGCAGAAACCATTCGCTGCGCGCCGCTTCGAGCGGGCTGCCGTCGGCGCCCGGGCCGAAGCTCACGCGCGCCTCGACCAGCCCGGCGGGCGGCGCGGGCGCGCGGCTGGGTTCGCGTGCGTGCAGGAAGCGCATCACCTCGGCCCACACCGGCGCGGCGCCGCTGGTGCCGCTCACGTCCCACATCGAGGCGCCGCTGGCGTTGCCGACCCATACGCCGACCGTGTAGCGCTGCGACCAGCCCACGGCCCAGTTGTCGCGCATGTCCTTGCTGGTGCCGGTTTTCACGGCGGTCCAGAAGCGGGTGGACAGGATGCTGTCCAGCCCGAAGGTGCGCGTGCGCGCGTTCGGGTCGGAGAGGATGTCGCCGACGATGAAGGCGGCGCGCGGGTCGAGCTGTGGCGCAGCTTCTGCAGGCTTCGCCTTGGTGGCCGGGGCAGGGCGTGGCGTGAGCGTGGTCGCCCCGAAGCGTCCGCCATTGGCCATCATGCGGTAGGCATTGGCCAGCGACAGCAGCGACACCTCGGCGCTGCCCAGCGCCAGGCTGTAGCCGTAGTAGTCGCCGCTCTCGCGCAGCGGCAGGCCGGCGGCGCGCAGCTCGCGCGCGAAGGCTTCGGGCGACACCATCACCAGCGTGCGCACGGCCGGCACGTTGAGCGAGGCGGCCAGCGCGGTGCGCGCCGACACCGGGCCCTTGAAGCGGCGGTCGTAGTTCTGCGGAATGTAGAGGCCGCTCGCGGTGCTGATCTGCGCCGACGAATCCTCGATGAGCGAGGCCGCCGTGATGCGCTTCTCGGCCAGGGCCTGCGCGTACAGCAGCGGCTTGAGCGTGGAGCCGGGCTGGCGCAGCGCGGTCACGCCGTCGACCTCGGCGGCCTGGCTCAGCGGGCCCGAGGAGCCGACCCAGGCCAGCACCTCGCCGCTCGCGTTGTCGAGCACCACGAGCGCGCCGTCTTCGACGTGGCGCCCGCGCAGCTCGCGCAGGTGGCGCTGCAGGCTGTCGAGCGCGTAGCGCTGCAGCGGCGCGCGCAGCGTGGTGCGGACGCTGGCGGGTGGGGTGGACTTGTCGTTCCCGGCATCACGCCATTCGCGCAGCACCCGCCGTGCGGCATGCGGCGCGATGCCTTCGTTGGGCTCGAACGCGCGCCGCTGCACCACCGCGCTGGTGAACATGTCGAGCGCTTCGCAGTCGGCCTTCGCGCTGGGCTCCATCACGCGCAGCACCTCGCAGGCGCGCTGCGCCACCAGCGCGGGGCGGGCGTTGGGCGCGCGCACCAGCGCGGCGGCCACGGCGGCTTCGCGCGCGTCGAGCCCGCTCGGGGCCTTGCTGAAGAGCGTGCGCGAGAGCGCGTCGATGCCGACGATCTCGCCGCGGAAGGGCACCGTGTTCAGGTAAGCCTCGAGGATCTGGTCCTTGCGCCAGCGGCGCTCCAGCTGCGTGGCGGCCACGGTCTGGCCGATCTTCTGCGTGAAGCTGCGCCCGCCTGCCGCGCGGCGCAGGTCGTCGTCGAGCAGTCCCGCCAGCTGCATGGTGATGGTCGAAGCGCCGCGCGTGCGCGTGTTCCACAGGTTGCCCCAGGCCGCGGCCGAGGCGGCGCGCCAGTCGACGCCGCTGTGTTCGTAGAAGCGCTTGTCTTCGCTCAGCAGCATGGCCGCGCGCAGCGCGGGCGACACGTCGGCCAGCGCGGTCCACTGGCCGCGCCGCACCGTGGGGTCGGTGCGCACGCGCTGCAGCAGCTCGCCCTGGCGGTCGAGCACGGCGGTTTCGGAGGAGCGGAAGTCGCGCTTCACTTCTTCGAAGCTGGCCAGCGCCCAGGCCGAGGGTGCGGCGGCTGCCGTCAGCAGGACCACGGCCAGGGTGTGCCGGGCGGTGGAAGAAAACGAGAACGCAAGAGGCATCGCAGCAGACGGGGCCGCGGGGCGGCAGGCAAAGCGGAGACGGCCCATTCTCCGCCATGCCTTCCGGGACGCGTCAGGTGCCCACGTACGCAGCGAGATGCTGTCCTGTGAGCGTGGCGCGCTTGGCGACCAGTTCGGCCGGCGTGCCCTCGAAGACCACGCGCCCGCCGTCGTGGCCGGCGCCGGGACCCAGGTCGATGATCCAGTCGGCGTGCGCCATCACCGCCTGGTGGTGCTCGATGACGATGACCGACTTGCCCGCATCCACCAGCCGGTCGAGCAGGGCCAGCAGCTGCGCCACGTCGGCCAGGTGCAGGCCGGTGGTCGGCTCGTCGAGCACGTACACGCCGCCCTTCTCGGCCATGTGCGTGGCCAGCTTGAGCCGCTGGCGCTCGCCGCCCGACAGCGTGGTGAGCGGCTGGCCCAGGCTCAGGTAGCCCAGGCCCACGTCGGCCAGCCGTTGCAGGATGGCGTGCGCGGCCGGCGTGCGCGCCGGGCCCTCGCCGAAGAAGGCCGCGGCCTCGGTCACCGGCATCGCGAGCACCTCGCTGATGTCGCGCCCGCCGAAGCGGTGCTCGAGCACCGAGGCGTGAAAGCGCTTGCCCTCGCACTCTTCGCAGATGGTGGCCACGCCGGCCATCATCGCCAGGTCGGTGTAGATCACGCCCGCGCCGTTGCAGGTGGGGCAGGCGCCTTCGGAGTTGGCGCTGAACAGCGCCGGCTTCACGCCGTTGGCCTTGGCGAAGGCGTTGCGGATCGGGTCGAGCAGGCCGGTGTAGGTGGCCGGGTTGCTGCGCCGCGAGCCGCGGATCGCGCCCTGGTCGACCGCCACCACGCCCGCGCCGGCGGGAATCGATCCGTGCACCAGCGAGCTCTTGCCCGAGCCCGCCACGCCGGTCACGACCACCAGCACGCCCAGCGGAATGTCGACATCGACGTTGCGCAGGTTGTGCGCCTTGGCGCCGCGGATCGGCAGCGCACCGGTGGGCTGGCGCAGCTTCTTCTTGAGCGCGGCCCGGTCGTCCAGGTGCCGGCCCGTGAGCGTGCCGCTGGTGCGCAGCGCTGCCACGCTGCCCTCGAAGCAGACCGTGCCGCCCGCCGAACCCGCGCCGGGGCCGAGGTCGACGACGTGGTCGGCGATGGCGATGGCCTCGGGCTTGTGCTCCACCACCAGCACCGTGTTGCCCTTGTCGCGCAGGCGCAGCAGCAGCTCGTTCATGCGCTGGATGTCGTGCGGGTGCAGGCCGATGGTGGGCTCGTCGAAGACGTAGGTCACGTCGGTGAGCGAGGAGCCCAGGTGGCGGATCATCTTCACGCGCTGCGCCTCGCCGCCCGAGAGCGTGCCCGACGGGCGGTCGAGGCTGAGGTACCCGAGGCCGATTTCGACGAAGGAATCGAGCGTGTGCGCCAGCTTGGCCAGCAGCGGCGCCACCGAGGGCTCGTTCAGGCCGCCGACCCACGTGGCGAGGTCGCTGATCTGCATCGCGCAGGCTTCGGCGATGTTGAGCTTCTTGATGCGCGACGAACGCGCCGCTTCGCTCAGCCGCGTGCCTTCGCACTCGGGGCAGGTGGTGAAGGTCACGGCCCGTTCCACGAAGGCGCGGATGTGCGGCTGCATCGCCTCCACGTCCTTGGCCAGGAACGACTTCTGCACCTGCGGAATGAGGCCTTGGTAGGTGAGGTTGATGCCGTCGATCTTGATCTTGGTCGGCTCCTTGTGGAGCAGGGCGTCGAGCTCTTTCTTGGTGAACTTGCGGATCGGCTTGTCGGGGTCGAAGAAGCCGCAGCCGTTGAAGATGCGCCCGTACCAGCCTTCCATGCTGAAGCCCGAGATGGTGAGCGCGCCTTCGTTGAGCGACTTGCTGTCGTCGTAGAAAGCCGTCAGGTCGAAGTCGGTGACCGCGCCCCGGCCCTCGCAGCGCGGGCACATGCCGCCGGTGCGGCTGAAGGTCTGCTTCACCGTCTTGCTGGCGCCGCGCTCCACCGTGATCGCGCCGGTGGCCTTCACCGAGGGCACGTTGAAGGCGAAGGCGCTGGGCGAGCCGATGTGCGGCTTGCCCAGGCGGCTGAACAGAATGCGCAGCATCGCGTTGGCGTCGGTCGCGGTGCCGACGGTGGAGCGCGGGTCGCCGCCCATGCGCTCCTGGTCCACGATGATCGCGGTGGTCAGGCCGTCGAGCACGTCGACCTCGGGCCGTGCCAGCGTCGGCATGAAGCCCTGCACGAAGGCGCTGTAGGTCTCGTTGATGAGCCGCTGCGATTCGGCCGCGATGGTGCCGAACACCAGCGAACTCTTGCCCGAGCCCGAGACGCCCGTGAACACCGTGAGCCGGCGCTTGGGCAGCTCGACGCTGATGTCCTTCAGGTTGTTCACGCGCGCGCCCTGCACGCGGATGAGGTCGTGGTGGTCGGCGGCGTGCCCGCCGTTCGCGTCCTTCGTGCTCTTTGCTTCCTTCTTCGGGGCCTTGCTGCTCATCGGGTCTTTCGTCTCTGGAAGGGACACGGGGCCGCCGCGGCGGTGGCGCCCGTGCGGGAGGTCAAGTGGCTGCGGCGGCGCCGGAGTGGCCGGCTCAGCGCGTCTGCTGGATGCGGATCAGGTTGCCCGCCGGGTCGCGCACCGCGCAGTCGCGCACGCCGTAGGGCTGGTCGGTGGGCTCCTGCACGATCTCGGTGTTGCGGGCCTGCAGCCGTTCGAAGGTGCCGGCCAGGTCGGGCGTGGCCAGCAGCAGCGAGGCGAAGGTGCCCTTGGCCATCATCTCGGCGATGGTGCGGCGCTCGTCGTCGGTGAGCCCGGGCGTGGCGGCCGGCGGGTACAGCACGATGGAGGTGGCGGGCTGGCCGGCCGGGCCGACCGTGATCCAGTGCATGCCGCCATAGGCGACGTCGTTGCGCACTTCGAAGCCCAGGGTGTCGCGGTAGAAGGCCAGCGAGGCCTGCGCGTCGGTGTGCGGGAGAAAGCTCGAATGGATGCTGAGATTCATGATGGCGAGGGTCCGTGGTTGTGTCGGGCCGTCATGCTAGGTGCGACGCGGGGTTTCGCGCTTCTCGATTCCTGATCGGGCGTGTCACTTGTTTGGCCACGCACGCCGGCATGCCCGCCGTCGCCTGCGCCGCCTCGCGCCGGTAGACGCCGGGCGACACGCCCACCAGCTCGGTGAAGCGCGTGGTGAAGGTGCCCAGCGAGGCGCAGCCGACCTCGAAGCAGACCTCGGTCACGCTCAGGTCGCCGCGGCGCAGCAGCGCCATCGCGCGCTCGATGCGCCGGGTCATCAGGTAGGCGTAGGGCGACTCGCCATAGGCCAGGCGGAACTGGCGGCTGAGGTGTCCGGCCGACATGTTCGCGTCGCGCGCGAGCGCTTCCACGTCCAGCGGCTGCGCGTGCTCGCGGTCGATGCGGTCGCGCACGCGGCGCAGCCGTGCGAGGTCGGGCAAGGAGGGCTGGGGCTGCGTGGCGGTCATCGGCGGGATCGTGCCACGTCGCTACGGCGTGCTCAAGCGCAGGCAAAGGTTCCACATCCGGTAACGAACTTCACACAAGCGCCTGCATCTGGACACCCGATGCGCACGCGGCGGGGCTTCAATACGGTACGGGCTCGCAGGAGGCGCGCCCGACCGTACAGCCCCACCCAAGGAGAACTCCGCATGACGAAAACACTCGCGCTTCTGCTGGCCGCCTCGGCCATCCTGGCTGGTTGCGTGGTCGCACCCTACGACCGGGGCCCGCCCCCGCGCGGCCATGGCTACGACCGCGACCGTGACGGCGTGCCCAACCGCTACGACCGTGACCGCGACAACGACGGCGTGCCCAATCGCTACGACCGCCGGCCGAACAATCCCTACCGCTACTGACACCGGGGCCGAAGGCCCCCAAAAGAAAAAGACCGCGAGGCGCGCAGCCTCGCGGTCTTTTTTCTTGTGCGCGTGTGGATGTGCTCAGGCAGCGCGGCGCGCCATCAGCGCCCACAGGCCGGCCGCGCTCAGCAGCGAGCCGCCCGCCAGGTGAAAACGCCGCTGCGCGCGCGGCGAGGCGAGCAGCCGGCCGGCCGAGCTGGCGAACACCGCGTAGAGCGTGGCATTGAGCGTGGCCAGCGCCACGAAGGTCAGCGCCAGCACCCACATCTGATGCGACACGTCGGCGCCCGTGCTGATGAACTGCGGCAGGAAGGCCACGAAGAACACGATGCCCTTGGGGTTCAGCGCCGTCACTAGGTAGGTGTTGGCGAACAGGCGCCAGCGCGAGGCCGGTGCGGCCGGTGCGGCGGTCTCGGTGGACGAGATGCCGGCGCGCAGCAGCTTGATGCCCAGGTACAGCAGGTACAGGCCGCCGACCCACTTCACCACCGTGAACCAGAACGCCGACGCGGCCAGCAGCGCACCCAGGCCCAGCAGCGACACCACCAGCGCGGTCGAATCGCCCAGCGCCACGGCGGCCACCAGCGGCACGTTGGCGCGTCGGCCGTGCGACATCGAATAGCTGATCACCGTGAGGATGGTCGGCCCCGGAATGATCAAGAGCAGCGCGGACGCGGCGACGAAGGCGAGCCAGAGTTCGATGGGCATGGGGATGGATGCTCCTGGTGGTGTGGGAAGGGCGGTGCGCCGTTCAGCGCGGGAACGAAGTCTTTTTCATGCGTCCGAGGTCGAAGCGGGTGCGCCGAAACGCAGCGCAGACCGCGCCTTGGCACGCTCGGCCTCGATGGCCCGGTCACGCGGCTCGGCCGTGGTCACCAGCGAGTCGATCAGCCGCGCGGCCGTGGCGGTCACCTCGCCCACGGCGCGCTCGAAGGCCTGCTCGTTGGCGCGCGAGGGCACGCTGAAGCCGCTGAGCTTGCGCACGAACTGCAGGGCGGCGGCGCGGATCTCCTGCTCGGTGGCAGGGGGCTCGAAGTTGTAGAGGGTCTTGATGCTGCGGCACATGGCGAATGCTCCGGTCGGGCGCGGCGCAAGGGCCGCGCGGCCAGTCTAGCGAAATCGCATTTTCTTGCGCAGCACCCGCCGGGCAAAGGCTACTTCAGGCTCAGGACACCCAGCCCCAGCCCGATCACCCCCAGCACGAAGCTCACGAGGCTGAGCTGCAGCGGGATGCGGTAGGCGGGATCGGGGTGGTCCCAGTGCGCGCGCAGCACCTCCAGCGCGGTGGCCCGGCGGATTTCCATCGCGCAGCCGTGAAAGCCCTGCATGTTGATGCTGCTCTTGGGAATCTGCAGCGCGAGCCGGGTTTCGTAGTCGATCTCGATGCCGTCTTCGGGGAAGCCCGGGTCGCGGCCGATGCCCCGGATCATGCGGCAGCAGCGCTTGCCGGCGTTCGTCTTCAGCACCACCCAGGCGTTGCGCCCGCCCAGCGGCGCCAGCCGCTGGTTGTGCACGCGGATCAGCGAGAAAGCCTCGTAGTCCGCCGGGTTGGTGAACGAGCGTTGTTGCGTGACGTGCAGTCCTGTGACCATGATTTCCTCCCTCTGTGAATGAACGCCGGTGCGCCCGCCGGACAGCCCGTGCAGGCGTCGGTTTCGACGTTAATTCAGAAGGCGGGAGGCGCCCATTGGCGTTGCCATGGAGAGAACGATTCAATCGTCAACAATGGTGAAGCAGACGGGCGATCCGGCCGCGCGCCTGCCGGGGCTCAGTCGCCGGCGTAGAAGAACTCTTCGCGCACGATCTTGCCGTCCTTGACGGTGTACAGCGCCATCTCTTCCATCGTGAAGCGCTGGCCCGTGGGCTTCACGGTCACGTCGAAGCGAAAGCCGACGATGAAGCGGTCGTCGTGCGGCCACGGGCCGGCCACCTGGAACGAATGCACCTCGTGGTTGGCCACCCACCATTCGCCCTTGGCGCGGATCGCCGACAGGCCCACCGATTCGCGCGACTGGCCGGGCGGCGCGCTGGCCTCGACGCTGACGGCCTCGGGCGCGTAGAGCGCCTGGGCTTCATCGAATGTCCCTGCTTTGCACAGCGCCACGAGCTTGGCGGCGATTTCCTGGGTTTTCATGCGTTTCTCCAGTGAGTTGGGGGGATGACGGGAGGCGCAGTGTAGGCCCGCGCACCGCGCGGCGTCGACAGGCGGTTAACCCACTGGCCCGTTGAGCGCGCGCAGGCTGTCGACGCCCTCCGGCGAGAGCCACAGCAGCGTGTTCAGGTAGGTCTCGATGCGGTCGACCAGCGCGCTGCGCGGGCCCTCGCGCCATTCGGTGGAACCGTAGAACGCCGCCTGCTCGGCCTCCAGCGCCTCGCGGCTCGCGTAGGCGCGCACGAGGTGGTAGCTCTCTTCCTCGTGGTCCGACCGGCCGTAGCTGACCACGTCCATGCCCTTGCTGCGCAGCATGGGCACCGCGCGTTCATGCATCGCGCGGTGGAAGTCGTCGAGGGTGCCGGGCTTGAGGCGGTAGGTGCGGATTTCGAGCAGGCGCTTCATGGGAATGGACGGCGGCGTTCATGCGGGAATGCGCGGTGCGTCGACGTCGTGCAGCCGCGCGCTGAAGTCGTACTTGTAGCTGCAGTCGCCGGCATAGGCCAGCGCGATCTTCGCGGTGTCCGCGACCACCCGCGTGCCGCCTACCCCTGCATGGCGGTGTTCCAGCGGCGTTGCATCTCTTGCGGACTGACTTCTTCGAGGCGCGAGGCCACATGCCAGCGGTGGCCGAAGGGGTCGAGCAGCATGCCCGACCTGTCGCCGAAGAACTCGTCCTTGGCGGCGCGCATGACCGTGGCACCGGCTTCCTCGGCCAGGGCCAGCGTGGCATCGACGTCCGCCACGTACAGGTGGATCGACACCGGCGTGCCGCCCACGCGCGCCGGGCCCAGCGCGCCGAAATCGGGGTACTCGTCGGCCAGCAGCAGCTTGGCATCGCCGATGCGCAGTTCGGCATGCCCGACCTTGCCGCTGGGTTCCGTGAGCCGGAACAGCTCTTCGGCGCCGAACACGCGGCGGTAGAAATCGATCGCGCCGGGTGCGTCGGCAACAATGAGGTAGGGCGCAAGGCACTGCGCCGGAACGGGAAGAAAAGTACGCATGGGCAGGGTGTCCTTGTGGGTCTAGAATTTAATTACGTTACGCATCGTTCCATAAATGAAACCTGTTGTCAAAGAGACGCCGGAAGTTGCCGCGCCTGCGGCCGCCCGCGGTCGGCCGCGCAACCTGCAATTGCGCCAGGCCGTGCTCGACGCGGCACGCGAACTGCTGTCGCAGGTCGGGCCGTCGGGCGTGACGATGGAGGCGGTGGCGGCGAAGGCGGGCGTCGGCAAGCCGACGGTCTACCGGTGGTGGCCGAACCGGCACGCGGTGACCATGGATGCGCTGATGGCCTCGACCGCGCCGGAGAAAAAGAAGCCGCCGCGCGCCGCGACTTCCGCGCTGCATGCGCTGTCGCAGCAGCTGGACACGGTGGTGCGCACGCTGTCGTCGCACATGGGGCGCAACATCACGACGATCATCGCGGCCGCGGACCCCGACACCGAGCTGTCGAAGGCCTTTCGCAATCACTTCATCCTGTCGCGCCGCGACGAAGGGCGGGTGCTGCTGCAGCAAGCGGCCGAGGCGGGCGAGATCCGGCCGGATGCCGACCTCGAGATCGTGCTCGACCAGATCTACGGGCCGTTGTTCTTCAGGCTGCTGATGGGGCACGCGCCGTTGGACGCGGGCTTTGTCGAGGGACTGATCGACAGCCTGCTTGTCGGGCTTGGCACGGGCCCCGCGAGCGGCACGCGCAAGCCCGCGGCGCCTGGCGCCGCCACGCGTGCGTCACGGGGCAAGGCGGCCTGAGTCGGAGTTCACGGGGGCGGCGGACGGCGGGTGCCGAAGACGTACTGCGCGACCCATTCCGCCTGTTCCGATGTGTCGGGCATGTCGAGGCCCCGAGAGCGGCTCAGCAGGCGGAAGATGTTCTGGCCCGGAACGCCGAGCCCGTGCAGCAGGCTGCCCGCGATGAGGCCCGTGCGGCCGATGCCTGCGCGGCAGTGGATGGCGATGGCCTTGCCGCTCGCCAGTTCGACGCCCAGTTCGGCAATGAGGGCCGCCGCGTCCCGCCGCGATGCCGGGATGCCGCGGTCCGGAATCGGGAAATGCCGGAACACGATGCCATGTTCGGCGCAGAGCGCAGGCTCTTCCTGCAGTTCGAGCGCCCTGATTTCCTGCGCCTCGAGCAACGAGACGACGATGTCCAGCGAGGCACGCTGCCAGGACGCCACCTCCTCGCGCAGCTGGTCGCCGCCGCGCGGGCGTGCCATCAGGCCCAGCCGATGCGGCTGTATGTCGCGGACCCAGTGGATGGTGGTCTCGAACATGGTCTGCGGACCTTACAACCGATCGATCAGCCGCATCGCCCTCAGGTGAAAACGATCGCCGTCTTGTGCGCGATGCTCAGCCGCGCCGATTCGTACAGCAGCAGCCACGACTCGGTCTCGCGGTAAAGGCCTTCGTCCTCGCCCATGCTGTCAGCGATCCGCGCGGCTTCCTCGTCCGACAGCTCGCCGTCCGAGAGCGTGATGCCGAGCGCGGGGGCCACCAGCACCAGTTCCTCGAGCAGGCGGTACGACGAGCCGAGCATGCCGCCGGGCAGGTCGGTCTCGTCTTCCTCGGCAAAGATCACGTCCTGGAAGTCGACCGGCAGATAGAAGCCTTCCGCGTCGGAGTGGCATAGCAGGTGGCTTTCGAACATGTGGGCCACGTCTTCAAGCGTCTCGTCTTCCGTGGGGTCGGTGTCTTCCGGCAGGGGCGTGGCGATCCAGCCGGGCGTCGTCACGCGGTGCGCGTAGGCACGGCGCAGGTAGTGAATGAACGAGTAGGGCAGGCCGTCGAGCGGCGCGCGGGATTCGAGCGGCGGCAAGGTGCGAGGCTCGACGTGCGGCGGCAGGCCGGCTTCGGCGAGCTTGCGGTTCGCGGCGGCGAAATCTGCCTCGAAGTGTTCGACGCTCTCGGGATCGTTTTCGATCAGGTCGGCGAGGATGCCGACGCAAATGGCCAGGCCCATGGGGTTCTCCAGGTGGTGGGTTCGCCGCGATGGTGACGAGGACCGGTGAAGGCGGGATGACGGCCCGCCTTCACCGCGGCCCCTTTACTTCGCCGCCTCCACCTTCACCCGCGCATTCGGCGTCTCGCCGAACATCTCGGGTGCGTACATCGCTTCCACGCGGCTGGGCGGCAGCGCGAAGTCGCCGACGTTGTTCAGGCGCACGGTGTATTCCAGCTTCATCACGCCCTTGGCCATGTACGCGTAGTAGCTGCGGAAGGCCTCGAAGCTGCGTTCCTCGAACGCCGGCAAGGAACCGCTCCTCTTCTCGCCCTGTGCGGCGATCTCTGAGTCGCGGCCCAGGCCGCTGCCCAGGATGGTGGCGCCGCCCGGGATCGGGTCGCTGATCACGACCCAGGTCATGTCGGTGCTGGCGTTGACCTCGATGTTCACGCGCAGCACGTCGCCGCGCGTGTACTTGCCGGCCACGGCCTGCTCGACCGGCGTGATGGTCTTCTTGAGCGCGTAGCCCGCCGCGAACGGCGCCTTCAGCTGCACCGCGGCCAGCGACTGCAGCGTGAACCACGGCTTGCCGGTGCCTTGCTGCGTCACCAGCAGCGTGTCGCGCACGGGCGCACCCGTGGGCGATGCGGACCAGGGCAGGAACATGGTGTTGTTGCGCAGGTTGCCCGGCGAGGCGGGCGCGCCGAATAGGGTGGTCTGGTTCGGGGCGCCGGTCGGGTCGCTGGCCTTCACGCGCTCCACCTTGCTCCAGTCGACCTGCGCCTTCACCGCGCCCAGTGTGGCGGCGGTGACGCCGGCCACCGGCGTGCTCTCGAACACCTTGCTGAATTTCTCCAGCGCCAGCCCGCCCCACAGGTTGGCGGTGGTGGTGTGCCAGGCGCCGTTCTGCTGGCGGCCGATGAAGCCGTTGGCCAGCTTGCCGATGTCGTCCTTCCAGGCCGGGTCGTCCATCACCGTGAGCAGCAGGCGCGCGGTGTTGACGTCGCCGTTGGTCATGAGCCACCACCAGTAGTCGTCCTGCTCGGTGCTGAAGATGAGCTTGGTGCCCTGGTAGGACAGACGTGCCTTCAGCACGTTGTTGGCTTCGTCCAGGCGCTGCTGGCGCTGCGGCACGTCGTTCACGCGCTTGAGGATGTTGAGCCAGTCGATCACCGCGCTGGTGGGCCACTGGTTCGGCGCGATGGTGATGCTGCCGAGCATGCTGCCCTTGGCCTTGCCGTAGCGCGAGAGCGCTTCGAGCGCGGCGAGCTTGCGCACGTCCAGGTCCTTGCGCGGGCTCCAGAAGTCGCGCGTGACGCGGCCTTCGACGAACGCGATCAGGCCCGATTCCATCGGTGCGCGCGCGTCGTCGGCGAGCGCGAAGGCCGGATTGAGCTGCGCCGCCTCGTGCGTGGCCGCGAGCAGGTACGACGTGAGGATGTCGCTGCCGCGGTTGGCTTCGCCGTCGCGCGGCGGGAAGTAGTTGGCGAGGCCGTCGCTGTCCAGGTAGGTGGGCAACGTGGCCAGCACGCCCTGCCACATCTTCGGGTCGCGCAGGCCGACCGACTTGCTGGTCTTCTGTTCGAGGCAGCTGAAGGGGTAGTTGGCGAACCAGTCGCGCACGCCCGGCAGGCCTTCGGCCAGCTTGGGCTGCAGCGACAACTTCAGGCCGCCGCGGCCGGGCAGGGCGTCGGCGGGCGGCGCCACGTCGAGCGTGAACGGTCCGTCGATCTGCACCAGCGTGGCCTGCTGCACCGTGAGCGGCACGGCGGGCACGATGCGCTGGCGCACCTTGAGTGCGTCGCGCGCGCCGCCGACCGTGTCCTTGGCCTCGATCTCCCACAGGATGGCTTCGGCGCGCGTCTGCGCGAGCTGCGCGGGCGCGGTCACGTTCCAGGCCACTTCACGCGATTCGCCGGCCGGAATGTCCACGGTCTGCGTTTCGAGCGTGAGCAGCGTGGCGCGCGGCGTGGCTTCCACCTTCATCGGCTTCTGCGTGGTGTTGCGCAAGGTGATCTGCGCGCGGAACTGGTCGTCCTCGCGCACCAGCGGCGGCAGGCCGCTGATGATCTGCAGGTCTTGCGTGGCCTGGATGCTGGCCTGGCCGGTGCCGAACAGGCTGGTGCCCGCATCGGCCACAGCCACGATCTTGAAGGTGGTGAGCGCGTCGTTGAGCGGCACCGTCACCACGGCCTGGCCGTTGGCGTCGAGCACGATCTTCGGGTTCCACACGAGCAGGGTGTCGAGCAGTTCGCGTGTCTGGCCCTTGCCACCGCCGCCGCCCGCGGGCACGGCCTTGCGACCGTAGTGGCGCCGGCCGACGATTTCCATCTGCGCGGTGGAGGTGCTCACGCCCCAGCTGCGTCGCTGCAGCATCGCGTTGAGCAGGTTCCAGCTGTCGTTGGGCATGAGCTCCAAGAGCGCCTGGTCGACCGCGGCCAGCGCCACTTCGGCGCCGGCGGCCGGCTTGCCGTCGGGCAGCTTGGCGGTGATGGTGACCTGCGCCTTGCTGCGGATCGGGTAGCTGGGCTTGTCGCTGGTGACGGTCACGTCGAGCTGGTGCGCGCGCGTGCCGACGCGGATCTCGGCCATGCCCAGGCGGTAGGCGGGCTTGCTCAGGTCGACCATCGCGGTGGGCGCGACGTACTCCTTGCCCTCGTACCAGAAGGCGGTCCACCACTCGCGCGGCGCCTTGAAGCCCCAGGTGAAGAAGCTGTACCACGGCACTTCGCGCAGGCGCCCGCGCAGCGCGAGCACGCTGATGTAGGCGTTCGGGCCCCACTCGGGCTTGACCTGCAGGCTGACCGTCGGGTCCTTGCCGTCGAGCTGCACCACGTGCGTCTCGATGATGCCTTCGCGTTCCACGGCCACCAGTGCGGTCGCAAAGCGGAACGGGCTGCGCACCTGGAACTTGGCGACCTCGCCGGGCTGGTAGCTCTTCTTTTCGGGCAGCACGTCGATGCGGTCGTTGTCCTCGCCGCCGAACCACAGTTCGCCCTGCTTGGTCACGTAGACCGAGCTCACGGCGCTGGCGCTGCGGCCCTCGCTGTCGGTGGCGCTGGCCACCAGCTCGACCTCGCCGGCTTCCTTCAGCTCCGACTCGCACAGCAGCAGGCCGCGCGAGTCGCTCTTGCCGGAGCAGACGGTGCCGATGTCCTTGGTCTCGGTCTTGTTGTCGTAGGTGTAGAAGCCGCCCACCATGCGCTTGCGGCTGGTGGTGGTGATGCGCGCCACGGCGCGCACGTTGAGCGTCACGCCGGCCTGGGGCTTGCCCGTGAGGTCGAGCGCGAGCGCCTGGAACTTGAGCTTCTGGCTGGTCGAGACCCAGCCCTCGGTCTTGATGCCGGCGATGACCGACGCGGGCCACAGCGTCTGCGTGCTGCGGATCGTCTGCACCTCGCCGTTCGGGTCGGCATACGTGGCTTCGAGCAGCAGCTCGCGCGCGGCCTTCACCTTGGGCACCTTGTCGATCGTGACCTTGCCGGCACCGTCCTTGTTCAGCGTGAGCGGCAGCTTGTCGGCGATCACGCGGGTGTCGTTCACGCTGTTGAGGTCTTCCTCGCCGGCGCTCGTGTCGGCGGCGGTGGCGGCTTCGCTGCCGTCGGAAGCGCGCGGCGGGTTGAAGCTGAAGGCGTCGTAGTCGGAAAAACTCAGGCCCTTGCCGCGCACCATGGCCGACACGCGCACCGGCAGGTTGGCGGCGCCGCCGCCGGCCACGTAGTTGATCTGCACGTCGGTGGGCACGCTCGTGGCGGCCACCAGCGGTTTCTTCTCGGTGGGCGCGATGCGGCCTTCGAGCACCGGCAGGCGGAACTCCTCGACGCGGAACATGCCGGTCGAGAAGGTGCGGTTGATGCCTTCGTCGCTGGTGCCGTCGCCGGTGCGCAGCTCGACCTGGTACACGCCGAGCTTGGCGGCCGGCGGAATGGTCAGGCTGTTCTCGGCGCTCAGGCCGCCGGTGGCGGTCTTGCGCCAGACCAGCGGCTGGGTGAAGCGCTGGCCGCTGCCCATGTGGGTGATGACCAGCGTGTCGGGCCGGTCTGCCGGCAGGCCGAAGCCCTTGCTGGTCTGCGTGCGCAGCAGGCTCTTCATCGACACGGTTTCACCGGCGCGCAGCAGCGTGCGGTCGAAGATGGTGTGGGCGATGCCGTCGGGGCGCACGTCCAGGCTGGTGGGCACGTTGAAGCGCCAGGGCTCGATGCCGCGCTGCCAGTCGCTCCAGGTGAAGGCGAGGTCTTCCACGCCCTTGTCGTCCTTGGCGCGCGCGCTCACGAACCAGGCGCTGGTCTCGTACTCGTTCGGGCCGTTGCAGCTCGGTGCGTCGGGCGACACGCCGTTGAGCATCACGATGCCGCTGGCGTCGGTGGTGCCGGTGGCCACGGCCTTGCCGTCGCAGCTGGACACGCGCACCTCGGCGCCCGCCACCACCTTGCCCTTGTCGAGCGTGGTGACCCAGGCCATCGAGTTCTCGCGGCCCAGCTTGAAGTGCACGGCCAGGTTGGTGGCCAGCGCGGTGGTGCGCACGTACATCGTGCGGCCGGCCTTGTAGCGCTCGTCGAGCAGGGCCTCGCCGAGTTTCTGCGAGGCGATCTCGAGCACGTGGAAGCCCGGCGTCAGCGGGATGCCGATGACCTCGAAGGGGCGCGGGTCGCCGCTCTCGGCCTTGGGCATGTCCAGCGCCTTCACGCCCGGCTGGCCGCCGAGCAGCGACAGCATGCGGGTCTGCACGTGCGAGCGCTCGTTCTTGTCGATCACCGGGGGCAGGGCGCCCTTCACGTCGCGGCGCGCGTCGTCGCGGCTGACGGAGTAGCTGTCGTAGCGGCGCACCTTGCGGTACCACGCGATGATCTCGGCGTCGGTCTTGGGGTTGAGGTCGCTTACCTTGCCGGGCGTGAGCGCCTGCACCATGAGCTGCGGCTCCACGCGACGCACCGTGACCGGCATCATGGCCGGGGTGTCGGGCTCGGCCAGCCGCTCGATCACGCCGAAGGGCGAGGCCGCGAACTTGGCCAGCGGCGGCATCGCGCCGGTCGCCACCTTCAGCGGAAAGCTGCCGGGCGTGCCCAGCGCGCGGCCCGAGGCGTCCTGGAAGCCGGAGGGCAGCTCGATGCTGAACTGCGCGCTCTCGGCCAGCGGGGGGCCGAAGCTCGCGCTGCTGACCACGTCGTCGTCGTTCTGCGTGCCGCCGTCGTTCTCCAGCTTGGCCTTGATCGTCTTGCCGTCGCCCTTGAGCTCGATCTGCGAGGCCACCTTGCGCGTCACCGGCGCGTTGAACTGCAGCTGCATCGGGCGCAGCGGCAGGCAGGCGGCCTGCGCGTTCTCGCGCTCGCAGCTGAACGACACCGCGAAGGGCTCGCGCACCTGGTAGTCGAAACGGCGTTCCGTGACGTTGGCCACACCCGACGGCGTGGCCACGCCCTTGCCGTAGACGACCTGCACCTTGGTGCCCGGCGTGAGCGTGCGGTTGCACTGCATCGTGATGAAACGCAGCGGGTCTTTCGCGGCTTCCTTCTCGCGGTGGAAGGCCTTGAGCAGTCCGGTGCGCGCCTCGCCCTCGAGCAGCTTGGCCGGGATGCGTTCGCCGACGCCGTCGGCCGCGCACCAGACGTTCTGGCGCACGCTCTCGATCGTGGCCGCGCCGTTGAGCTCGAGCAGGAACATCTGCTGTTCGTCGATGCGCTCGAAGGTGCTCGGCAACTGGTTGCGCACGAACGGGCCGCCGCTATTGAATTGATAGCGTTCAGGGCCGGTCAGCTCGCCGCCGCCGGCCGGCTTGAAGGTGGGAATGCGGGTGACCGAGCAGCGCACGCCGGGCGGCAGGTCGTTCTCGAAGTCGTAGACCCAGGCCTTGGCGTCGGTCCAGCGGCCGGTGCCCTTGCCGGCCTGCGCGTCGGAGCAGCTCACGGTGAGCGGGGCGGGCGCCTTGGGGTCGCCGAAATTGACCGCCGCCTGATCGAATTTGGCGACGACCTGGCGCACGCGCGCCACTTCGCCCTGCGGGGTCAGGCTGGTGATCTGAAGTGCATGGCCCGGGCCTGCCGCGAGGGTGCCGGCGGCCAGTAGCAATGTCGGAATGAAACGGTTCACGGAATTCTCCACCTTGAGGCAGCGCGCAGCGTAGCCGATTTGCATGGCGCGCCGGGAGTGCCAAGCGTCATAGGCCGTGCGTGTTTGGAGCGCGCGTTCTGTTGACGTACGCCGGTCTTCTTACAATCGCTGACGTCGTGCGTGCGCTGCGCAGACCGCCACCAAGACCTCGCCGCCGACCGAATGAAACGCTACTGGGAAATAGACGCCTTGCGCGGGCTGATGCTCGTGCTGATGACCGTCACCCACCTGCCCACGCGGCTGACCGATCCGCTGGGTCAACCTTTCGGCTTCGTGTCGGCCGCCGAGGGCTTCGTGCTGCTGTCGGCCTTCGTGGCGGGGCTGGTCTACAGCCGCATCGGCCACGTGCGCGGGGTCGACTCGATGCGCCAGGCCTTCTGGCGGCGCGTGCTCAAGGTCTACCTGTGCCAGGCGGCGATCCTGCTGTTTTTGTTCACCGTGATCGCCGCGCTCGGCGTGCACATCGACCAGCCGGCGGTCAAGAACCTCGTGTCGTACTACCTGGCGGAGCCGCGCGACGGCTTCCTGTTCGGGCTGCTGCTGATCTACGAACCGCCGCTGCTGGACATCCTGCCGATGTACATCTTCTTCATGCTCATGAGCCCCTGGGTGCTGGCCTTCGCCATGCGCCACGGCTGGACGCTCGTGATGGTGGCCAGCGCCACGGTCTGGGCGATGGCGCAGTTCGGGCTCAGCGAATGGGTCTACGGGCTGGCGGTGCGCTACCTCGGCATGCCGGTGCCGTTCCACGAGATGGGCGCCTTCAACACCTACGCCTGGCAGTTCCTGTGGTTCGCCGGCCTGTGCCTGGGCGCCAGCCGCAACGCGCCCGACGCCCGGCCGCTGCGCTTTCCGGCCTGGCTGCTGGTGCTGGCAGCGGGCATCGCGCTCTACGGTTTCTACTGGCGCCACACCGGCATCAACGGCCAGGCGCCGTTCGGCGGCGATGTGGAAATGAACCTGCTGTTCGACAAGTGGCAGCTCGGCCCGCTGCGGATCGTGAACCTGGTGGCACTGGGCATCCTGGCGGTGCGCTTCGGGCCCTGGCTCATGCGCAAGATCCCGCGCCTGCACTGGCTCGAAGCCATGGGCTCGGCCTCGCTGCCGGTGTTCTGCGCGCACCTCGTGGCGGTGCTGCTGGTGCTGGCCTTCTACGGCGACAACCAGATGGCGCGGCCCTGGTGGGGCGACGGCCTGCTGCTGGCGGCGGTGTTCGCGGGGATGTACTTCGTGGCGCGCTTCACGCGCGGCGCCGACGTGCCGCCGCCGGCGGACGATGTGCCTTCGGAGCCCGCGCCGGCGTAGGTGTCCGCAGGGAGCGCCGCTCGTTTTTTTGAGAAGAGGGGGAGGGCGATGATCGATTCCGTGCTTTGGAGACGTGCACTGGCGGCCTGCGTGCTGGCGTGGGGTGCGGCGGCGCATTCGGCCTTGCCGCAAGCAGCGCAACAGGACGTGCAACGGCGGCTGGATTGCTACGGCGCCGCCAACCCATCGGCCTGCGAAATCACGCTGGCAGACAGCGGCACCCCGTTCGGCCGCGTGTTCCGCGGCTCGGCGCTCCTGCTCGGCTCGGAGGTCGATGCCGCGACCCGTGCCCGGGCGATGGAAGACCTCCGCTCGGCGGCGGAGGAAGGCTATACGCCGGCCTATGAATCTCTCGCGGTCTTTCTCAGGCGCGGTGCCGGTCGGAGCGAGAGCCTGCAATGGCGCTGGCTGGCCGCTGAGCACGGCCACGCCGCTGCGGCGAAACATCTGGGCGGAAGCATCGACTTCGACGGGACAGACCGCCAGTCGGCGGCCGACCGGATGTTCCTGTCGTGGGTCCACTGCCATCCCGCGTCGTTCGAGAGCAGCGGGCCCACGATGTCGGCATTGAGCGATGCGCGCAAGGCTTCGCCGGGCGCCGACCTGAAGCAAGTGATCGCCCAGGTCCACGCGAAGCGGCTCAACGAAGCCAAGGCCAGGGCCGAGAACTTCCTGCACGGCTGCGTGCCGGGCGCCTACTACCTGGCCAGCCTCTCGCCCGACGACCAAGCCTGGGTGCGCAAGACGGTGCGCGCCCGCATGGTGCAGACGCTGAAGAACATCAAGGAGGCGGTGCGCAAGTTCCCCGACCTGGAGCTGCTCACGCTCCCCGAATACCAGGACCTGCTGCCGCCGCCCTGATCAGGGCGCGTTGGTCGGCGCAACTGGCGGCGCAGGCGGCTGTGGCAGGTGCGGCGCCACCACCGACTGCCACAGCCGGTAGCCCTCGTCCGTCAGGTGCAGCCGGTCGCCGCGGAACAGTTCGGGGCGCGGGCGGCCATCCGCGCCGAGCATCGGCGTATGGATGTCGATGTACTCGCTGTTGGGCAGCAGGTTCAGGTAGGCCGAGATCACGTGGTTGGTCTCGCGGATCTGCGGCATGAGCTGCTCGCGCGACGGGCTGGGCTTGACCGAGATGAAGCTGATGCGCGCGTCGGGCAGCTCGGCGCGCACCGCGTTGGCAAAGCGCGCGAAGCTGTCCAGCACCTGCAGCGGCGTGCGGCCTTCGGCCAGGTCGTTGTCGCCGGCATAGAGCACCACCTGCCGGGGCTTGTAGCGCACCACGAGGTCGCGCGCGAACAGGGCGCAGTCGGCCAGCGTCGAGCCGCCGAAGCCGCGGTTGACGATGCCGCCCGGCACGCGGGAAAAATCCTGCGACAGGCGGGTCCACATGCGCACCGTGGAGCTGCCCACGAACACCACGCCGCCCGGCGCCGGAAAGCGCTCCTGGTCGGCGCGCGCGAAGGCGGCCAGTTCGTTGTGCCAGCGGGCCTTGGCGGCGAGGTAGGCGGGGGCGGTGTCGGCGGCCGTGGCGCCGTCGGCTTCGTAGGGGAAGGCGGCGGCTGCGGTTTGCGCTTGGGCGGTGAAGGCGAGGGCGGCTGCAAGAAGCAGCGCCGCCGCGCGGACGGATTTCATCGAAGGCATCGAACGGACAGGAGACAGGGAATTCAGAACAGGGTCAGAGCGTCTTTTCGATCAGCGGGCCATGGAACAGCACCGGCCCGGTCGGGCCGCCCGCGCTCGGGACGCCGCCCTTGGGCTCCAGGCTGATCGCCAGCGCCGGCACGCGCACATCGGATTCCGAGGCGGCCAGCCGCAGCGCCGGTGCATTGTCCAGCACGCCGAGCGAGCGCGGCGCGCCGCCGGGCGGCAGGGCCCACAGCTGCAGCGACTTGTCGGTGCCTTCGCGGAAGTTGCCCACGCGCTGCAGCACGAGCTGCTTCTTCTTCGGATCGAAGGTCACGAGCATGGAGGCGGCGGCCTTGTCGTCGGACAGCACGGCCACGTACTGCACGGCGGGCGCGTTGATCAGCTGCTCGCGCAGGTTCAGGCCCACGCCCACGGCCAGCACGGCCACGAGCGCGCCAGCCGCGGCGGCGCCGCGCCACAGCGCAAGGCTGCGCAGCCAGCCGCCGGTCGATGCAGAGGCAATGGGCGCGGCGTTGTCGCGCTGCCGCTCGAGGGCCTGCTGCGCCTGCTCGGCGTCGATCAGGTTGCGGATGCGGGTCCAGACGGCCGGGTCCGGCGCGACGGGCTGCTGCAGCTCGGTCATGCCGGCCAGCCGGCCCTGCCAGACCAGCGCGGCGGCGCGCACGGGCGCCTGCTCGCGTGCCAGGGTTTCGAAGCGGCGGCGGGCACCGCCGCGCAGCGTGCCCAGTGCATGGCTTGCGGCCAGCAGTTCGAGCAGTTCGGGGTGGGCAAGGAGGTTCATGGGGCGGGTCTCGTGGTCAGGCGAAGCGGCCCATGCAGGTGCGCAGCTTGTCGAGCCCGCGCCGGATCCAGGTCTTCACGGTGCCCAGCGGCAGCTTGAGCTGGTCGGCCAGCTCGCTGTGGCTCATCTCGCGCAGGTAGGCCAGGCTGACCACCTCGCGCTGGCGGCCCTCGAGCTGGCTCAGGCACTGGTGCAGCGCCCAGGCCTGCTCGCTCGCATCGGCCATGTCGGCCGGGTTGGGCGTGTCGGATTCGAAGGTGTCGGCCATCAGCTCGTCGAACTCCTGCGTGAGCTGGGCGCGGTCGGCGGTGCGGCGGCGCAGCAGGTCGAGCGAGCGGCTGCGCACGATGAGCCCCAGCCAGGCCAGCGGCGGACTCAGCGAGGCGCGGTAGTCGCCGGCCACGCGCCAGACGGTGAGGAAGGACTCCTGCAGCACGTCTTCGGCCCACTCGCGCTGGCGCACCACCCGCATCGCCAGGCCCATGAGGCGGGGCGAGGTGCGGTCGTACAGCTGCCGCAGGGCGGCTTCGTCGCGATGGCCGATCCGGTCGATCAGCGCCATCAGTTCGGCGTCGGGGCTGGGTGCGGTCATCGGCGGATTGTGGGGCATCGGTGCGCATGCCCAAGGTACGGCCCGGCGGCGCGGGCGGATTCAGCGCGGCCGGTCTGAATCCAACGGGCGTCGGGCTGCGTACACGGGGCAGGGGGGCGTCGACATGCAGAACTCCAGACGGCGGCTCTTTCTTTTTCACCACCGATCAGACACCAAGGAAACGACCATGCACATCCGCACCCTGACCGTCCTGGCTTCCACCACCGCAGCGGCGCTTGGCCTGGCCGCCTGTTCCGGCATGGGCGCCAAGCCCATGCCGGTGTTCTCGCAGGCCAGCCTGCCCGACGCCGTGAAGGTGCCCGCCGGCCACCGCGTGGCCATGGAAACCGTGGGCGCCGGCGACATCACCTACGAATGCCGCGCCAAGGCCAACACGCCGGGCGCGCACGAGTGGGTCTTCGTCGGCCCCGACGCCAAGCTGATGGACCGCGCCGGCAAGCAGGTCGGCAAGTACTACGGCCCGCCCGCCACCTGGGAGAACGCGGACGGCTCGAAGGTGACGGCCACGCAGGTGGCGGTGGCGCCGAACGGCAGCGGCAACATTCCCCACCAATTGGTGAAGGCCAACCCCGCCACCGGCATGGGCGCCATGCAGGGCGTGAGCTACATCCAGCGCGTCGCCACGCAGGGCGGCGTGGCCCCCGCCGCCGCCTGTGGCGCCACGAACATGGGCCAGAAGCAGGTCGTGAAGTACCAGGCCGACTACATCTTCTACCGCGCGGGCTAAGGCCGGCCGAGCCCCTGTTTCGCCGCCGTTTGGAAACATTCGGCAACGTATACTGCGCCGCAAAACGGAGCGGGACCGCGTGCGCGCGGGGGCGGGAATGAAGCAAATTGCGATCGTGATCGCGCTCTGCGTGGGCGCGTGGTTCTTCTTTGTCGGCGGCCGCAAGCTCGACGAGGCGATGGTGCGCGACTACTACCGGAAGGACGCCCACGCCGTGTACTCGCGCGACGCCGAGGCGATCTGCAAGCAACTCAGCCGCAAGGCGGTGATCGAGAGCAAGGTCACGGCCATGGGCCGCACCCTCGAGACCACCCAGAACCGCGACGAAGCCTGCGACACGGTGAAGGAGAACATCGAGCTGTTTCGCACCGTCGGCGACCGCATGGGCGGCATCCTCACCATCGAGTACGACTATCACATCGACAACATCGAGGTGGCCACCGACCGCAAGAGCGCGACCGTCACGGGCACCAGCGTGCTGAAGATGGGCGAGTCGGTGCTGCAGTACAAGAGCAGTTTCACCCAGCGCCTGGAGCGCGAACTCGGCCAGATGCGCCTCGTGCATTCCAACGGCGTCACCGTGGTGCGCCTGGGCGGCGCGGGCGCCATGAGCCAGAGCGACTTCTTCCGCAAGTAGCCGCATCAGCACCCCAGGCCCCGCCATGATCGACCGCGACTCCCTGCCGCCGCCCCCGCCGTTCTGGCACCGCCTCAACAGCTTCTTCGCCTTTCCGCTCCAGCTGCGACCGCTGGCCTACGGCCTGGTGCTGTCGTTCTGCAGTCTGCTGTTCGAGGCCGTGTTCTTCCTGCCCGATGCGCTGGCCTTCGTCGTCATCGAGGTCGGCATCATCCTGGCGGCCAGCCGCTACGGCTTCAAGGTCATTGCACTGGGTGCGCGCGGCATCCGCGACTCGGCCGACTTCGGGCGCGAAGCCAGCGACGAGTGGACCTACCTGCCGTGGAAGCTCTTCGCCATCTCGCTGGTGCAGACGATGCTCATCGGCTGGCTCGCGTGGTACGAGCCGGTGCTGGGCACGGTGGGGCTGTTCAT
Organism: Variovorax sp. GW821-FHT10C12; assembly: GCF_059415405.1. Classification (NCBI taxonomy): domain Bacteria; kingdom Pseudomonadati; phylum Pseudomonadota; class Betaproteobacteria; order Burkholderiales; family Comamonadaceae; genus Variovorax; species Variovorax sp. GW821-FHT10C12. The sequence goes on along the minus strand of NZ_JBWKNE010000004.1, from coordinate 112,445 downwards.
CATGTCCTTCACCTTCCCGGCCGCGGTGATCGTGCTGGTGCAGTCGGGCAGCTTCTTCCAGGCCATGAACCCGGGCTACGTGATGGACGCCATGCGCACCATCGGCTGGCCTTATGCGCTGCTGTGCTTCTTCCTGTTCCTGCTGAGCACGGGCGCGCAGGTGGCGATCTCGATGGTGCTGCCGGTGTTCGACGGGCGCATCGTGCTGCCGATCGTCAACTTCGCGTTCATCTACTTCGGCTGGGTGATGGCGAGCCTCCTGGGCTACGTGATGTACCAGCACCACGACGCCTTCGGCATCGACCTCGTGCCCGGCGCGGGCGCCGACATCGGTGCACCGGCCGACCGCCGCACGCCCGCGCAGATCGCCGCGCAGCGCACCGACGCCGAGGTGGCGCAGTGCATCACCGACGGCGACCTGGCCGCCGCATTGGGCATCGCCTACGAGGCGCAGCGCACCGCCGACGCCGACGACCTGGCCGCGCAGCGCCGCTACCACCGCGTGCTGGCGCTCATGCCCGAGAAGAAGGACACGCTGTTCGACCACGCGCGCCGCTTCATTCCGCTCTTGATGCGGCGCGACCTCGCGTCGGACGCACTGAAGGTTTTCAAGGCCTGCCGCGCGATCGACAAGACCTTCGTGCTCGACGACCCGGCCATGGTCATCGCCATGGCGCGCGCCGAGTGGCGCGGCGGCGACGCGCACGGCACGCTCGCGTTGCTGTCGGGCTTCGACAAGCGCTTCCGCGGCCACGCGGCGATCCCGCAGGCCTACGAGCTCGCGGCCCGCGCACTGGTGCAGGGGCTGGGCCGCGCGGACATGGCGCAGCCGATCCTCACCACGCTCGAGGCCCGCTACCCCGAGAGCGAGCAGACGCAGGAAGTGCGCTGGCTGCTGCGGCCGGCGGCCTGAGAGAGGGCCAGCCCGCGGATCAGGGCAAAATTCCGCACGCCGCGCCGGCCGGACCTGCGGACCTGCCTCCCATGCCGCCCCTCACGCCCGAACCGTCCCTTCCTGCTCCTTCATCTCCATCGCCGACGCGTTCCCGCCGCCGCGCGCTGGTGGCCTGGGCGGCTGCCGTCGCGCTGGCGCTGCTGCTGATCGCCGTGGCCGGCCAGTGGGCCGCGCGGCGCGAGGCGAACTTCCAGGCCGACTCGATCCGCCGCGCCATGGAAGTGCACGTGCTCGGCCTGCGCGACGCCGCCGGCAAGTACGGCTACCTGCCGTTCACCGCCGGCATGCATCCCGACGTGCTGGCCGTGCTGGCCCACCCGCAGGACCCCGCCGCGCGGCAGCGCGCCAACCACCACATCGAAGAGGTGAACCGCCTCGCGGGTTCCGACGCGCTGTACCTCACCGATCCGCAGGGCCTCACGCTGGCCGCGAGCAACTGGGCCACGCCGCAGAGCTTCGTGGGGGAGTCGTACGCCAACCGGCCGTACTTTCTCGACGCGCGGGCCGGGCGGCGCGGCCTGTTCTACGGCGTGGGCCAGACCACGGGCGAGCCGGGGCTGTTCATGTCGGCGCCGGTGCGCGCCGAGGGCGGCGGCGAGGTGCTGGGCGTGGTCACCGTCAAGGTCAGCCTGCGCCAGCTGCACGACGCCTGGGCCTTCGTGCGCGACCCGATCCTGCTGACCGACGCGCGCGGCATCGTGTTCCTGAGTTCGGTGCCGGGCTGGATGTACCAGGCCACGCGGGCGCTGAGCCCCGCCGACCTGGCCGGCATCGAGCACGACCAGCAGTACGGCGCGCGCACCCGCTTCGCGCCGCTGCCCTGGCGCGTCGAGCACCTCGAGGGCGCGCCGGGCTACCTGGTGCGCACCACGGTCGGCGGCAAGGCGCGCCGCTTTCTCGCGGTGGACGAGCCGCTGCCCGACCTGGGCTGGACCTTGACGGTGATGGCCGACCACGCCGAAGTCACCCGCGCGCGCGAGCGCACCTGGATGCTCGGCCTGCTGGGCGCCGGCGTGCTGCTGCTGGGCGCGCTGTACTGGCAGTTGCGCGAGCGCCGCTTCGCCGAGCAGCGCGACGCGCGGCGCGACCTCGAGCTGCGCGTGCGCGAGCGCACCCACGAGCTGGACCAGGCCCACGCCTTCCGCAAGGCGATGGAAGACTCGCTGCTGGTCGGCATGCGCGCACGCGACCTGCAGGGCCGCATCATCTACGTCAATCCGGCCTTCTGCGAGATGACCGGCTACGGCGCCGACGAACTGCTGGGGCGGCTGCCGCCGTACCCCTACTGGCACCCCGACGACGTGACGCAGCACTGGTTCCACTACGAGGCCATGATGAGCGGGCAGCCCGCGCGCTCGGGCTTCGAGTCGCGCCTGCGGCACCGCGACGGGCACGAGGTCATCACCATGGTCTACACCGCGCGGCTCATCGACGCCGACGGCCGCCACAGCGGCTGGATGAGCTCGGTGGTCGACATCACCGAGCAAAAGCGCGCCGAGCTGCGCCAGCGCCAGAACGACGAGCAGCTGCAGCACGCGCAGCGCCTGGCCAGCCTGGGCGAGATGGCTTCCACGCTGGCGCACGAACTCAACCAGCCGCTGATGGCGCTGAGCAACTTCGCCAGCGCCGCCAAGGCCTTCGCCGCGCAGGGCAACCAGCTGCTCCTGGCCAGCAGCCTCGACGAGACTGTGGCGCAGGCCAAGCGCAGCGCCGAGATCGTGCGGCGCATCCGCGGCTTCGTGCGCCAGCGCACCGCCGGCACCGAAGACTGCGCCGTGGCCGCGCTGGTGAGCAATGCGCTGGCGCTGCTGCAGGGCGAGATGCGCCAGCGGCAGGTGCGCGCCGAGGTGCGCATTCCGCCCGCGCTGCCGCCGGTGCGCGGCGACCGCGTGCTGCTCGAGCAGGTGCTGTTGAACCTGCTGTCGAACAGCCTGCAGGCGATGCAGCAGGGCACGCCGCCCGAGCGGCGCGTGGTCGAGGTCGAGGCCGAGTTGCATGAAGGCCGCGTGCACATCCGCATCGCCGACCACGGCCCGGGCATCGACGCCGCGCTGGCCGAGCAGGTCTTCGCGCCGTTCTTCACCACCAAGGCCGGCGGCCTCGGGCTGGGCCTGAACATCTGCCGCACCATCGTGGAGGCCCACCGCGGCCGGCTGTCGTTCGCCGACCGGCCCGGCGGCGGCACGGTCTTCACCCTCGAACTGGAGGCTTCCCCGTGAACGCACCCCTGCTTGCCAACCACCTGTGCGTCGTCGACGACGACGAGGCCGTGCGCCGCTCCCTGGGCCTGCTGCTGCTGTCGCGCGGCCATGCGGTGCAGGCCTTTGCCTCGGGCGAGGCCTTCCTGGCCGGCGCCGACCTGCAGCGCCCGGGCTGCGCCATCCTCGACCTGCGCATGGAAGGCATGAGCGGCCTGCAGGTGTTCGACGCGCTGCGCGCGCAGGACAGTCCGCTGGTCGTGATCTTCCTGTCCGGGCACGGCGACATCCCGATGGCGGTGGAGGCGGTGCAGAACGGCGCCTTCGGCTGGCTGGAGAAGCCCTGCAACGACGAGCGCCTGCTCGACAGCATCGCCAAGGCATTGCACAAGGCCGAAGAGATCGCCGTGCGCCGCCAGGCCCGGCAGGCCGCGCAGGCGCTGTGGGCCAAGCTCACGCCGCGCGAGATGCAGGTCGCCCGGCTCGTGGCCGAAGGCCTGCCCAACAAGCGCATCGCGCAGGAACTCGCGCCGCTGGAGCTGCGCACGGTGGAAACGCACCGGGCCCACATGTTCGCGAAGCTGGGCTTTTCGAGCAGCCTGGAGCTGGACCGCTTCCTGCGGGAACATGGACTTTAGTGGGGTGTCCCACAAATAGCTGCGCATGAAATCGCGCCTTTCACGCCAGGGCGGCGTTGCAAATCCTCGCGATACCTGCGGGTATCGCTGCGGTTTGCGCCTTGCCCTGACGCGAAACGCATCGATTTCATTTGCGCAGCTATTTGCGGGACACCCCACTAGAACTTAGGGTTTACCCCTGCGTACGGGTACGCAGTCCCGCGGCCGGGGTCTACGGACGACAGCGCGCCCCCGGCGGACCAGACTCCCCGGCACGGCTTTCCGCGGGCTTCGCGGGGGCTGCAGCCAGAGACAAGGACCCCCCGCATGACCGCCATTGCCAGCAGCAGCACGAGCGCCGGCGCTTCCAGCCCGGACGCGACCCGCGACACCACCCCCTACACCTTCGAGGAAAAGCGCAAGCGCATCTTCGCCATCTTTGCCGCCTCGTCCGGCAACCTGGTGGAGTGGTTCGACTTCTACGTCTACGCCTTCTGCGCGATCTACTTCGCGCCCTCGTTCTTCCCCAAGTCAGACCCGACGGTCCAGCTGCTGAACACCGCCGGCGTGTTCGCCGCCGGCTTCCTGATGCGCCCGATCGGCGGCTGGCTGTTCGGCCGGCTGGCCGACCGCAAGGGCCGCAAGACCTCGATGGTGACTTCGGTCGTCATGATGTGCGTCGGCTCGCTGGTCATTGCCTGCCTGCCCACCTACGCGCAGATCGGCGCCTGGGCGCCCGCGCTGCTGCTGGCCGCGCGCCTGCTGCAGGGCCTGTCGGTCGGCGGCGAGTACGGCACCACCGCCACCTACATGAGCGAAGTGGCCATGCGCGGCCAGCGCGGCTTCTTCTCGTCGTTCCAGTACGTCACGCTGATCGGCGGCCAGCTGCTGGCCGTGGTGGCCGTGGTGGTGCTGCAGCAGCTGCTCACCGAGGCCGAGCTCAAGGCCTGGGGCTGGCGCATTCCCTTCGTTCTGGGCGCCCTGGCCGCCGTCGTGGCGCTGATGCTGCGCCGCACGCTGACCGAGACCGCCAGCACCAAGACCCGCGCCGCCAAGGGCGCCGGCAGCGTCGCCGAGCTGTTCAAGCACCACAAGCGCGCCTTCCTCGTGGTGCTGGGCTACACGGCCGGCGGCTCGCTGATCTTCTACACCTTCACCACCTACATGCAGAAGTACCTGGTGAACTCGGCCGGCATGTCGATCAAGACCGCCAGCAACGTGATGACGGCGTGCCTGTTCCTGTACATGTGCATGCAGCCGCTGTTCGGCGCGCTGTCGGACCGCATCGGCCGGCGCAGCAACATGCTGCTGTTCGGCGCCCTGGGCGCGCTGATGACGGTGCCCGTGCTGAGCAACCTGCAAAGCGTGGGCAGCCCGCTGATGGCCGGCGTGCTGATCACGCTGGCGCTGGCGGTGGTGAGCTTCTACACCTCGATCAGCGGCATCGTGAAGGCCGAGATGTTCCCGCCCGAAGTGCGCGCGCTGGGCGTGGGCCTGTCGTACGCGGTGGGCAACGCCATCTTCGGCGGCAGCGCCGAGTACGTGGCGCTGGGCCTGAAGTCGATCGGCCACGAGTCGTACTTCTACTGGTACGTGACGGCGATGATGGGCGTGGCCTTCCTGGTCAGCCTGCTGCTGCCGAAGCAGGCCACCTACCTGCACAACGACAAGTAAGCGCAGCGCCGCTTCATCAACGAACCCGGCCTCGCGCCGGGTTTTTTACGTGCGCTGCAAGGCGCGCGTGACCATGTCGTTGGGCGCCAGCCGCAGCAGGTGCGGCAGCAGGCCCAGGGCGCGATCGCGTTCACCCGCGTGCAGCAGCCCGTTGGCGCACACCGAGAGCGTGTCGGCCAGCTCGGGATGGTCGGGCGCGGTCTTCAGCAGGATGCGGCAGAGCTTGTCGGCGTCGCCGAACTGGCGGATGCGCGCGAAGCGGCGCGCCAGCCGGGCCATGTCGTCGGGCTTCAGGCGCACGCCCGGCTTGGCCTGGTCGAGGTAGGTCGTGAAGCTGGCGTGCTGCAGCGCCAGCGTGTCGGCGTCGGTGGCGGGCAGGCGGAAGATGCGGCGCGCGGCCTGGTGGAAGTCGTCGCTCGCGGGCTGCAGGCGCGCCGTGTGGAACCAGGCGCGCAGCGTGTCGGTGTCGCCGGGGCGCAGGGCCGCGGCGGCGCGCCATTCGGCACACGCGGGCTCGAACTTCATGGCCGCCGACAGCTTGCGCGCGGCGGCCACGTGCTGCTCGAAGCGGTGGTCGTCGGTCACCATTTCCGACTTGACGGTCTCGGGCGTCTTCACGCGGCCCAGCCACATGGCGCCGGCCATCAGCGCCGCGCCCGTCAGCAGGCCGCCCAGGTGGGCCATGTAGGCGATGCCCTGGCCGCCGATCCAGTGCTGCACCAGCTCGTTGGCGATCCAGGCCGGCAGCAAGAGCAGGGCGGGCGCCGTGACGTAGTTGAAATAGAAGAACAGCTGGTAGAAAAAGCGGATGCGCCGCAGCCGGTACATCACGGCGTACATGCCCATCAGCGCCGAGATCGCACCCGAGGCCCCCAGCCCGTAGCCGCCCTTGCCCGCATAGGCCCAGCCGGCCAGCAGCGCGGAGCCCACGCCGCCCAGCAGGTAGAAGCTCAGGTAGGTGCCGCGCCCCAGCGCCAGCTCGACCGAGAAGCCGAACAAAAAGAGGAACAGCATGTTGCCCAGCAGGTGGCCCGTGCTGCCGTGCAGGAAAGTGGCGGTGAGCCAGGTCCAGGGCTTGAATTCGGCGTCCTTGCCGTAGTCCTGCGACCAGCGCGCGGTGAACGGCGCGGGCAGCATCGCCTCGTACTGGCGGCGGTCGCGCTGCCATTCGTCGAAGCGCGGGTTCGCGGGCGTCACGACCTGGTCGGCGCGCAGCTTCTTCAGGAAGGGCTGGTCGTTCTGCAGGCCTTCGAGCAACTGCGGGTAGGCCTCTTCATGGGCCAGCATGCGGCGCGCCAGCTTGCCGCGCTTGGGGTCGGTCTTCTCGAGCCACTCGACGAAGGGTGGCAGCTCCAGTTCGGGCAGCACGCTCTGCACGTAGAACTGCGCGGCGCGCTCGCGGCCGTTTTCTTCGCTGCGCTGCGGCCCCCAGAACACGATCATGTTCAGGAGGATCAGCAGCACCGTCATCCACGGCGGGTTGCGCCAGCTCGGCTTGTTTTCGAGCGGGATGGCGTAGAACATGAAGCGCGGCCCTCGTGGATGTGGCCGCAGGCTTCAGCCCAGGCGGGCGCGGTGGCGGGCGACCTGTGCCTTGACCTGCACGGGCGCGGTGCCGCCCAGCACGTTGCGGGCGTTGAGCGAGCCGCGCAGGCTCAGCACGTCGTACACGTCCTTCTCGATGTTCGGATTGAACTGCTGCAGCACCGACAGCGGCAGCTCCGACAGGTCGACCTGGTGCGAGGTGGCGGCCTTCACGGCGTGGGCCACGGTTTCGTGCGCGTCGCGGAAGGGCAGGCCCTTCTTCACGAGGTAGTCGGCCAGGTCGGTGGCGGTGGCGTAGCCGCGCAGCGCGGCGGCTTCCATGGCCTCGGGCTTCACGGTGATGCCGCCGATCATCTCGGCAAAGATGCGCAGGGTGTCCTTGAGCGTGTCGACGGTGTCGAACAGCGGCTCCTTGTCTTCCTGGTTGTCCTTGTTGTAGGCCAGCGGCTGGCCCTTCATGAGCGTGATGAGCGCCATCAGGTGGCCGACCACGCGGCCGGTCTTGCCGCGCGCCAGCTCGGGCACGTCGGGGTTCTTCTTCTGCGGCATGATCGACGAGCCGGTGGTGAAGCGGTCGGCGATGTTGATGAAGCCGAAGTTCTGGCTCATCCAGATGATGAGTTCTTCGCTCAGGCGGCTCACGTGCACCATGCACAGGCTGGCGGCGGCGGTGAACTCGATCGCGAAGTCGCGGTCGCTCACGGCGTCCAGGCTGTTCTGGCAGACGCTGTCCATCTTCAGGGTGCGTGCCACGAGCTCGCGGTCCAGCGGGTAGCTGGTGCCGGCCAGGGCGGCGGCGCCCAGCGGCAGGCGGTTGACGCGCTTGCGCACCTCGCCCATGCGCTCGGCGTCGCGGCTGAACATTTCCACGTAGGCCAGCATGTGGTGGCCGAAGCTCACGGGCTGGGCCACCTGCAGGTGGGTGAAGCCGGGCAGGATCACCTCGACGTTCTTCTCGGCGATGTCGACCAGCGCCTTCTGCAGCTCGACCAGCAGGTCGCCGATGAGGTCGATCTCGCCGCGCAGCCACAGGCGCACGTCGGTGGCGACCTGGTCGTTGCGGCTGCGGCCGGTGTGCAGGCGCTTGCCGGCGTCGCCGACCAGCTGGGTCAGGCGGGCCTCGATGTTCAGGTGCACGTCCTCGAGGTCGAGCTTCCATTCGAAGCTGCCGGCCTCGATCTCGCCGCGGATCTGCGTCATGCCGCGCTCGATGGCGGCGTGGTCCGTCACGCTGATGATGCCCTGGGCCGCGAGCATGCCGGCGTGCGCCAGCGAGCCCTCGATGTCGGCCTGCCACAGGCGCTTGTCGAAGAAGACGCTGGAGGTGTAGCGCTTCACCAGGTCGCTCATCGGTTCGGAGAACAGGGCCGACCAGGCTTCGGATTTCTTGTCGAGTTGGTTTTGGGTCATGGGAGCCGTCCAGGAAGGCAATAATGGGTTGGTCACCCGATGGATCTGATGTCTGCGATGCGCAACCCGGCGATTTTATCGGCCAGCTCCCCCTCCACGTCCGCTTCGTCGCCGGAACGCGTGCGCGCGCCCGTGCGCGGCGGCCCGGCGCTGTTCGACGCCTGCCAGATCGGCGTGGTGCTGCGCACCGTGGTGTTCGTCGAAGCGGTGGTGGCGGTGGCCACGCTGTTCGTGGTCGGCACCTTCGGCGAATGGCTGGTGCAGGCGGCCACGGTCACGGGCGGCGCGCTGCCCGCCACGCTGCTGTGGCTGGTGGCGGCCTGCGGGCTCAAGAAGCAATTGCGGCGCCTGCCGCCCCCGGGCCAGTACGCCGCGGGCGCCGTGCTGGGCGCCGTGGCCTCGCTCTACGGCTGCGGCCTGCTGCGCCTGACCGGCGTGATCGCCAGCGCGCCCTGGTTGGCGAGCGCGCTGGCCGGCGCGCTGTTCGCGGGGCTGGTGATGGCGGCGATGGTGCTGCGCGCGCGCGGCCAGACGCCGGCCGCGACCACGGCCCGGCTCGAAGAATTGCAGTCGCGCATCCGCCCGCACTTTCTGTTCAACACGCTCAACAGCGCCATCGCGCTGGTGCGCGAGGAGCCGGCCAAGGCCGAGACCATGCTCGAAGACCTGGCCGAGCTGTTCCGCCAGGCGCTCACCGTGCCCGGCGAATCGGGCACGCTGGCCGACGAGATCGCGCTGGCCGAGCGCTACCTGGCCATCGAGCAGGTGCGCTTCGGCGAGCGCCTGCGCATCCGCTGGGACCTCGATGCTGCCGCCAGCGACGCGCGCCTGCCGCCGCTGCTGCTGCAGCCGCTGGTCGAGAACGCCATCAAGCACGGCGTGGAGCCCAGCCCCGACGGCGGCAAGCTGCGCATCCGCACCGAGCGGCGTGGCGGCATGGTCGTGATCGAGGTGGTCAACAGCCTGCCGCCGCTGCGCTGGGCCGACGAGCCGCTGCCGCGCGGCCATGGCATCGCCCTGGACAACGTGCGCGAGCGGCTGCGCCTGCTGCACGACATGCAGATGCAGTTCAGCGCCGGCATGGACCAGAAGAACTACCGCGTACGCATTGCCATCCCCGCCGAATCATGAGCCTCAAGACCCTGATCGTTGACGACGAAGCCCTGGCCCGCTCGCGCCTGCGCACGCTGCTGCGCGACTGCAGCTCGCCCGCCGCCGAGGTGACGGCCGAGGCCGCGCAGGGCGAGGAGGCGCTGGCCCACCTGGCCGCGATGGACCTCGACCTGGTGCTGCTCGACGTGCACATGCCCGGCGTCGACGGCATCGAGGTGGCGCGCGCGTTGCGCCACCGGCCCGACGCGCCGGCCGTGGTGTTCGTGACGGCGCACGCCAGCCACGCGGTCACGGCCTTCGAGCTGGAAGCGGTCGACTACCTCACCAAGCCCGTGCGCGCTGAGCGGCTGCAGCAGGCGCTGCAGAAGGTCGAGCGCTTCCTGAAGGAGCGCCGCGCCGCACAGCCGGTCGCCGAGGCCACGCCCGAGTGCGTGCTGATCCAGGACCGGGGCCGCGCCGAGCGCGTGCCGCTGTCCGAGGTGCTCTACCTCAAGTCCGAATACAAGTACCTCACGGTGCGCACCGCCACGCGCAGCCACATCCTCGACGGCTCTCTCAACGATTTCGAGGAGCGCTACCCGAACCGCTTCCTGCGCGTGCACCGCAATGCGCTGGTGGCGCGCTCGGCCATCCGCGCGCTCGAGCGCTACGACGACGGCGAGGACGCCGATGGCTGGGCGCTGCGGCTGGACTCGGTGCCCGAGCCCGTGGCGGTGTCGCGCCGCCAGCTGGCCGCGGTGCGCGAGATGCTGAAGGAATCGCGATGACCGACGACGTCCCGGCTGGCCCGAAGCCCCCGCCCGAGCGGCCGGTGGCTGCGGAAGAGCCGCCGCCTGCGCCTGCACCCGCTCCGGCGCCGCCGGCCGAGTCCGCTGCGCCTGTCGAGCCGCAGGAAGATTCCACCTCCGCCCTGCGCAGGCGCTTCGTGCTGCACATGCCCGTCGACGTGCGCAGTGCCTCGCTCGTGGTGCTGGCCGTGCTCGCCAGCGTCTTCGCGCTGCGCTGGGGCCAGGCCGTGTTCGTGCCGCTGATGCTGAGCCTGCTGCTGAACTACGCGCTGTCGCCGCTGGTCGAGCGCTTGCACCGCTGGCGCGTGCCGCGCTGGATCGGTTCGGCGGTGATCCTGCTGGGCCTGTTCGGCGGGCTCGGGTGGACCGGCTATTCGCTCTCGGGCAGCGCCTCGCAACTGCTCGACTCGCTGCCGGTCGCCGCGCAGAAACTCGGCCAGGCCATGCGCCGCGACAAGAACGCCAGCGCCACCCCGCTGGACAGCGTGCAGCAGGCCGCCGCGCAGCTCGAGAAGGCGGCCGAGGAAAACTCCGCGCGCGTCGCCTCGCGCAAGGGCGTGGCGCGCGTCGTGATCGAGCGCCCGGGCTTCAACGTGCGCGACTACCTGCTCAGCGGCACGGTCGGCCTGCTCAACGCCTTGGGGCAGCTCACGCTGGTGGCCTTCCTCACTTACTTCGCGCTGTGCTCGGGCGACACCTTCCGGCGCAAGCTCATCAAGATCACCGGGCCCAGCCTGCAGAAGAAGAAGGTCACGGTGCACGTGCTGGACGACATCACGCGCAACATCGAACGCTACCTGCTGGTGCAGATATTGGTGAGCGCGCTGGTGGGGCTCGCCACCGGCCTGGCGTTCTGGCTCATGGGCGTGGAGAACGCGGCCGTGTGGGGAATCATCGCGGCCGTGACCAACCTCATTCCCTACATCGGCTCGGTGATCGTGCTGGTGGCGGCGGGGCTCATGGCCTTCCTGCAGTTCAGCAGCATCGAGATGGCGCTGCTGGTGGGCGGCGTCTCGCTGGCCATCCACACGGTGGTGGGCAACCTGCTGATGCCCTGGCTCACCAGCCGAACCAGCCGCATGAACCCGGTGGCCGTGTTCGTGGGCGTGATCTTCTGGGGCTGGCTGTGGGGCATCTGGGGGCTGCTGCTGGGCATCCCGATCACCATGGTCATCAAGTCGATCTGCGACCGGGTGGAAGACCTGCAGCCCATCGGCGAACTGCTCGGCGAGTAGCAGGGCAGATCAGGCGGCGGGCACCGGCAGCTTCTGCACCACGGTGTCGGCCGCCTCGAGCGGCTGGCCGTCGCGCGTGCGCAGTTCGATCGGCGCCACGGGCTGGCCGCTGCCGCGCTCCAGCAGCACCGAATGCGGCTCGCCGGGCGCGAACAGGTTCGCCTCTCCCCAGTGCCGCAGGCCGACCACCACGGGGAACAGGCCGCGCCCCTTCGCCGTCAGCGCGTACTCCTGGTAGAGCGAGCCGTCCGAAGCCGGCACGAGGTCGAACACGCCTTCCTGCACCAGCCACTTCAGCCGGTCTGCCAGGATGTTCTTGGCCACGCCCAGGCTCTGCTGGAACTCGCCGAAGCGCCGCATGCCGTCGAAGGCGTCGCGCACGATCAGCAGCGACCACTGGTCGCCGACGATCTCGAGCGCGCGTGCCATCGGGCAGGCGTCGAACCTCAGACTTTTTCTCCTGGCCATCGTGTGTTTCCTGTGCGTCCCTGGGATGGCGGGATTAGACCGTAGCGTTGGATTGGTTGCAAATTAAAACCGATGCGACTAGCATCCGTATGGTTTTAATTTGAAACCTGAGGTGGCCATGACCCTCCCAACCCCCGCTCCCCACGACATCCCTTCCGGCGGCGACGCCGTGCCCGGTCTGCGCGCCAGCCCCGTGCGCGTGGCCGTCGTGCAGTTCGACCCGCAGGTCGGCGTCGAGAACCTCGCGCGCAACGCTGCCGCCGTGCGCGCACAACTCGAAGCGGCGGTGGCCGGTGGCGCGCAGCTCATCGTGCTGCCCGAGCTGGCGACCACCGGCTACTGCTTCAACGGCCGCGCCGAGGCCTTCGCCCATGCCGAGCCCGTGCCGCACGGCCCCACCGTGCAGGGCTGGGTCGCGTTCGCGGCGAAGCACGGCGTGTACCTCGTCGGCTGCCTGGCCGAGCAGGACGGCATGCAGCTGTTCGACACGGCCGTGCTCGTCGGCCCCGAGGGCTACATCGGCCGCTACCGCAAGACGCACCTGTGGAACCACGAGAAGCTGTGGTTCACGCCCGGCAACGAGGGCTACCCGGTGTTCGAGACGAAGATCGGCCGCATCGGCCTGCTCGTGTGCTGGGACATCTGGTTTCCCGAGGCGCCGCGCATCGTGGCGCAGCAGGGCGCCGACATCATCTGCGTGCCCACGGGCTGGGTCTGGACGCCGCCGCCGCTGTACGACGCCAGCGGCGTGTGCATGGCGGCCTACCTGACGATGACGGCCGCGCACGCCAACAACGTCTTCATCGCCACCGCCGACCGCGTGGGCCGCGAGCGCGGCACGGGCTTCATGGGCAACTCGCTGATCGCGGGCACGAACGGCTGGCCGATGGGGCGCATCGCCGGGCCTGAGGAAGAGACCATCCTCTACGCCGACGTCGACCTGGGCGCCGCGCGTTCGGCGCCGATCTGGACGCCGCTCAACGACCTGCACCGCGACCGGCGAACCGATCTGTACGACGCGATGCTGGGTTATCGCGGGGCGGCACTGCCGCGCTGAGCCGCGCGAAGCGCACGATCATCCACGGCCCGAGCAGCGCCCCGAGCCCGACCGAGCTCCAGGCCGCGACCCACGCGTACGTGCTGCCGACGCCGAACCGCGCCTGCCCCCAGTCGAGCGCGAGCCCGAACACCCACGGGCTGAGCGCGCCCGCACCGAAGCCCATCACCGAGCGCACCGAGAAGGCCACGCCGAGCCGGTGCGGCGCCACCACGTCGGCCAGCGCGGTCGAGTAGACCGACGAATCGGCGATGGCGAGCAGGTTGTACAGCGCCGCCATCGCGGCCAGCGCCCACAGCGGCCAGGTCCACATCCAGCCGAAGGCGAACGACAGGCTCAGGCTCGCGAGGGTGGCGATCATCATCACGCGCGCGCGGCCCAGCCGGTCGGACGCGGCGCCGCCCACCACGCTGCCGAACACGCTCACGAGGTGTGCGAACGCCGCCAGCGCGATGCCCGCGGCCGGCCATGCGGTCGCGCCGCCGCGCGACGAGGCCATCAGGTAGGCGGGCAGCCAGGCCCACAGCGCCATGAGTTCCCAGCAGTGGAAAGCGTAGGCCCAGTTGCCGGCCATCGCGGGCCGGTCGCGCACGGTCGCGTTCAGCGCCCGCAGCACGCCTTCGCGCGGCGTGCCGGCGACCCGTGGCGCAGGCGGTGCCATGCGCCGCAGCGCGAGCTGGGCCAGCAGCACGCCCGCCACCGTGCAGCCCGCCGCCACCAGCAGCCCGGTGCGCCAGTGCGCCACCACGCTGAACCCCGCCACCACCGCGAGCGACAGCGCATAGCCCATCGATGCCGCGCCGAGGAACAGCCCCATCGCGCGCCCGCGCACCGCCGGCCCGGCGTTGAGCGACAGCAGCTGCAGCCCCGGCGTGTACGAGGCGCCCGCGCACAGGCCCGCCAGGCCGTACAGCAGCAGGGCCGAGCGGTGGTCGTGCGCGAAGAGCGCGAAGGCCAGCGAGGCGGCCGCGCCGATCGCGCCGCCGACCGCGAAGATGCGGTGCGGGCCGAAGCGGTCGGCCAGCAGGCCCACCGCGAACAGCGAGCTCATGTAGCCCACGTGCCAGGCGCTCTGGATGGAACCGGCCTGCGCGGCCGTCATCTGCCAGTCGTCCCGCATGAACGGCAGCACGCCCGAGTAGGCCGTGACGATCATGCCCTGCAGCAGCCGGCTCGCGCACAGCAGCGCGAGCCATCCGCGCTGCGGCGCTGGGGTGTGTTCAGCGCAGTGCACGCTGCATCAGCACGGTGTCGACCCACCGGCCGAACTTGAAGCCGACATTGCGCAGCACGCCGACCGTCTCGAAGCCCAGGCTCGCATGCAGCCGCTGCGAGCCTGCGTTGCCGCTGTGGCCGATGCACGCGACCATCTGCGTGAAGCCGGCCTCGGTGCAGCGGTGGATCACCGCCTGCAGCAGCGCCGTGCCGATGCCGTGGCCGTGCATGTCGGGTGCGACGTAGATCGAGTCTTCCACCGTGTGCCGGTAGGCCGAGCGCGCGCGGTAGGGGCCGGCGTAGGCGTAGCCGGCCACCTCGCCATCCTTCAGCGCCACGAGGTACGGCAGGCCGCGTTCCTGCACGTCGATGCGGCGCGCCTGCATCTGCGCGAGGGTGGGTACTTCTTCTTCGAACGAGCACAGGTCGTGCCGCACGTAGTGGCTGTAGATGGCCTGCACGCGGGCCATGTGGTGGGGCTCGGCATCGGCGATGTCTAGCGCGGCGGAAGCAATGGAAGAGGAGGACATGGGTCGATCTTGACGAGGCAAGATCGATAAGTGAAGCTTGGCCTGCCTATGCAGCGCATAAGAAATACTTTGGAAAAGAACCTCAACCTCGACCAGCTCGCCACCTTCGTCCTGGTGATCGACACCGGCAGCTTCTCCGCCGCGGCCGACCGGCTCGGCCTGTCGCAGCCGGCCGTGAGCCTGCAGGTGCGCCAGCTCGAACGACGGCTGGCCGTGCGGCTCATCGAGCGCGTCGGCAAGCGCGCGCGGGCCACGCCGGCCGGCGCGGAATTGCTGCGTCACGTGCCGCAGATCGAGGCCGCGGTCGAGAACGCCGTCGACGCGGTGGCCGACCATGCGCGCGGCGTCACGGGCCGCGTGCGGCTGGGCACGGGCGCCACGGCCTGCCTGTACTTCCTGCCCGCGGTGCTGCGCCAGCTGCGCGAGGCGTTCCCCGCACTCAGCGTGGTGGTGAGCACCGGCAACACCGACGAGCACGTGCGCAAGGTGGAAGACAACAGCATCGACCTCGCACTCGTCACGCTGCCCGCGGCCGGGCGTTCGCTGAGCGTGATCCCCGTGTGCGACGACGAGTTCGTCGCCATCGGCCGCGCCGACCTCGCGCCGCTCAAGGCCCGCGTCACGCCGGCCGACCTGGCGACGCTGCCGCTGGTGCTGTTCGAGCCTGCGGCCAACACGCGCAAGCTGGTCGATCGCTGGTTTGCTGCCGAGGGCCTGCAGCCGCAGCCCGTGATGGAGCTGGGCAGCGTCGAGGCGATGAAGGAGATGGTGGCCGCGGGGCTGGGCTACGGCCTGGTGCCCGGCATGTCGATGGCGGGGCGCGGCGCCCACCCGGCGCTGAAGGCCAGCCGTCTCGCCCCGCGCATGCACCGCACGCTGGCGGTGGTGATCCGTCGCGACAAGCCGCTCAACAAGGCGCTGCGCACGGTGCTCGAGGCGATCGTGGCGGCCGGCAAGAAGCCGGGCCGCCGCTAGGAGTCCTTACTCTGGAATGGCCGCCAGCGGCGCGGCGCCGCCGCGTGCGCGGCCCAGCGTGCCGACGATGAGCGCGGCGATCAGCACCAGCACGCCGCTGAGCACCATCGTGGGCGAGATGCCGCGGCTGTCGACCATCAGGCCGCCGATCAGCGCGCCCGAGGCGATCGCCACCTGGAAGCCCGTCACCAGCAGGGCCTGGCCGGCTTCCTGCGCGTCGGGCACGGCTTCCATCATCCAGCCGGTGAGCGCCACCGGGATCAGGCCGAAGGCCACGCCCCAGATCACCACCACCACCGCGCCGGCCACCATGCCGGTGCCGATCAGCGTCGACAGCAGCAGCGCCGTGGCGAGCATCAGCGCCGCCAGCAAGGTGGTGCCGCGCACGCTGCGCGCCACCAGGCTGCCACCGAGGAAGGTGCCGATGAAGCCCACCGCGCCGTAGACCAGCAGCAGCGTCGAGACCGCGTTGGCCTGCAGGCCGAACACCTGCTGCAGCAGCGGCTTCAGGTAGGTGTAGGCCGCGAAGTGGCCGGCAATGAAGAACAGCACCGCGAGCAGGCCGACCTGCGCCATGCGGCGCGTGAGCGGCGTGAGCAGGTCGCGCGCACCGATGGCGCGTTGCGGCGGAATGGCGGGCAGCAGCCACAGCTGCACCAGCAGCACGGCCGCGGCCAGCGCGCCGGTCACGGCGAAGGAGGCGCGCCAGCCGAACATCGTGCCCAGCCACGAGCCCGCGGGCACGCCGAGCACCGTGGCGGCCGACACGCCGGCCAGCACCAGCGACATGGCGCGCGGCTTCGAGGCGTCGGGCACCAGCTGCGTGGCGGCAGCGGGCGCGAAGGTCCAGAAGCCGCCCACGGCCAGGCCGAGCATCAGGCGCGCGACCACCATCGTCGTGAAGTTGGGCGCGAACGCGGCCAGCAGGTTCGAGGCGATCAGGAGCAAGGTGAGTGCGATCAGCACCGTGCGCCGATCGAGCCGGCCCGAGGCGACGATCAGCGCCGGCCCGGCGAAGGCGGCGAGCACGCCGGGCATGGTGATCATCAGCCCGGCCGTGCCGTCCGACACGTTCAGGCCGCGCGCGATGTCGGTGAGCAGGCCGATGGGCATGAACTCGGTCGACACCATCGCGAAGGTGCCGACGGCGATGGAGCCGACCGCGAGCCACGCGGAGCGGGTGGGGGCGGCCACGGCGTCGCGCGCGGGCGCCGCCAGGTCGTCGATGCAGGGGTTGCTGCCGGAAGAATTCATCATGGAGATGCAGTCCTTGAACGCATCGGCGATGAAGGCGCCAATGCCGGTGAGGGGGCATTGGAGTGTGCGAGCCGGGGGGCTTGCGACCAAGGGGCGGTGGAGCAGTAGACAGTTTCCCTGCGGCGAACAATCGACCTCTTTGCTGTCTGCAGCCGCCCGGGGATGCGGCAATGGCGCCTTTCGCCATCACCGTCTTCTTGAGTTGCCGAGATTAAGTGTGGGCGGGGCGCAACTCGAGCGCCCGTCCATCGGCCACGAACGCCTCGTCGACCAGCACGCGGAAGGCCGTGCCCTGCGGAAACTTCGGCTGCGCGACGGCCGGCGAGAGAAATTCGATGTCGAGCGCGATGGGCGTGCCGCGCACCAGCGATTCGCCCTGCGGCACGCGCCAGCGCACCGAGAAGCCTTCGGTGTCGAGCACCAGCGCGCCCCGGTATTCGCCGGGGCCCAGCGGCACGTCCTGCGACGGCACCGAGGGGCGGCGGAAGGTCAGCTCCGCTTGCAGGTGCGGCGTGAACGCGGGCAGCGCGTCGAAGCCCGCGGGCGGGGCCTGCTTGGGCGCGCGGCGCGGCAGCTTGCCGATGAGCCAGGTGATGACGTTGCCGATGATCGGCACCCACAGCACCATCAGCAGCGTGGCGATGTCGCGCGTGGTGGAGCCGGGCGCCGCGTAGTGCCGCACGATGCCGCCGCCCACGGCCACGCACAGGAGGATCAGGACGATGACGCGTCGGCGGAATTGGATTTTGGTCATGAATGCGCGGCGGGGCGGGAGTGAAAGCGGCTTCGGACCTTACCCTACCCGCAGCACCGCCTCCGCCGGCAGCGCCTGCCAGTCGATCCATTCGCCCACCGCCGCATGGTGCGTGGGCGCAGCGGCGCCTTCGACGGTGCCCCACTGCAGCGTCAGCCGGCGCTGGCCGAGCCGCAGCGCGAGCTCGAAGCCCGGCCAGTGCGCGGGCACATGCGGCGTCATCGACAACTGCCTGCCCTTCACGTTCAGGCCCAGCAAGGTCTCGACCGCCGCGCGGTGCAGCCATGCGGCCGAGCCGGTGTACCAGCTCCAGCCGCCCCGGCCCACATAGGGCGCGGCGCCGTAGACATCGCCCGCCATCACATAGGGCTCCAGCTCGTAGACCGGACCGCGCGCGGGGTGCTTTGCGCGGTGGGCCGGGCTCAGGCCCTCGAAGCTTTGCCAGGCCGCTTCATGGTCGCCCTGCAGCGCCTGCGCCATCAGTGCCCACACGGCACCGTGCGAGTACTGGCCGCCGTTCTCGCGCACGCCCGGCGGGTAGGCCTGGATGTAGCCCGGGTTGTGGGTCGACTGGGCAAACGGCGGCGCCAGCAGCCGCAGCAGGCCGGCCGGTTCGTCGTGCAGGTGCTTCTGGATGGCGGCCATGGCCGGGCCGGTGTGGGCCGCGTCCGAGGCGCCCGAGAGCACCGACCAGGCCTGCGCGATCAGGTCGATGCGGCACTCGCTGTTGGTCGACGAACCCAGCGGCGCGCCGTTGTCGAAGAAGGCGCGGCGGAACCAGGCGCCGTCCCAGCCGGCGTCGTGCAGCGCGGCGATCCAGCCCGTGCGCGCCGCGGTCCAGCGCGCGGCGCGTTCGTGTTCGCCGCGTGCTTGCGCGAGGGGCGCGAAGCGCTCGACCACGCTGCACAGGAACCATGCGAGCCACACCGATTCGCCACGGCCCTCGTGGCCGACGCGGTTCATGCCGTCGTTCCAGTCGCCGGTGCCCATCAGCGGCAGGCCGTGCACGCCGGTCTTCAGGCTGCGGTCGATGGCGCGCGCGCCATGGTCGAACACGGTGGCCATGCGGCCGCTGTTCTGCGGCGCGTAGTAGGCGTCTTCGGCGCCCTCGGGAATGCCGGGGCCTTCGATGAAGCCGACCATCTCGTCGAGCAGCGAGGCATCGCCCGTCACCTCGACGTAGTGCGCCGACGCGTACGGCAGCCACAGCAGGTCGTCGGAGAAATGCGTGCGCACGCCGGCGCCGCCGGGCATGTGCCACCAGTGCTGCACGTCGCCTTCGGGGAACTGGCGCGCCGCGTTCACGAGGATCTGCGCGCGCAGGCGCGGCGGGTCGGTGAGCGCGAAGGCCATCGCGTCCTGCAGCTGGTCGCGAAAGCCGAAGGCGCCACCGGCCTGGTAGAAGCCGGCCTTCGACCAGAGCCGGCAGGCCAGCGTCTGGTACACGAGCCAGCGGTTGACCAGCGCATCGAACAGCGGGTCGGGCGTGCGCACCTGCAGGCGACCCAGCAGGTCGTCCCAGAAGCCGCGCACCTGCGCCAGCGCCTCGGGCACGTCGCGCTGCCGCCAGCGGCGCGCAAGCTCGAGCGCCGCGTCGGCAGTGCCGGCGTGGCCCAGCACGAAGCTGAAGCGCGCGGTCTCGCCCGCCGCCACGACAAACTCACCGCCAATCGCCGCGCAGGCATCGAGCCCGCTGCCCGCGCGCCGCGCCAGCGTGTCGGGCACTTCGACGATGCCGCGGCCGGCGAAGAACTCGCTGCGGTCGCAGGTCCATTGCGTGGCCCCGGTCGTCGCGCCTTGCAGGCCTGCGAGCAGCAGGAAAGCCGCGCTGCCGCCGAAGCCCGCGCTCGATTCGCGCTGCTGGCCGAACACGGCCGGCTGGTCTTCGGGCTTCCAGCAATGCACGGTGCGCCGTTCGCCGCGCGCGGCGCCCAGTTGCCACTCGACCATCGCGAGCGCGCGCAGGCGGCGCTGGCCGGCGCCTTCATTGCGCACGCGCACGTGCACCAGCTTGACGGCCTCGTCGCGGTCCGCGAAGAAGGTGGTGTCGAGCACGAGGTCGCCGTGGCGGCACTCGAAGACGGTGTAGCCCTGGCCGTGCCGCACGCGGTGGCGGGTGGCGCCGTCGCCGCCGCCGGCAGGTGTCAGCGGCAGCATCTCGCGCGTCGCCACGTCCTGCAGCAGGTAGTGCTCGAAGGCCGGGTCTTGCACCGGGTCGTTCGACCACGGTGTGACCTGGTGCATGCGGCTGTTGCCGGCCCAGGTGTAGCCGGTGCCCCATTCGGACACCTGGAAGCCGAAGGTGGCGTTGGCGATCACGTTGATCCACGGGCGCGGCGTGCGGCGGTCGGGGCCGACCTCGAAGCGGAACTCGCCGCTCTCGGCATCGAAGTCGCCGGTGGCTACGGTGACATTCGACGAGGTTGCCTGCCGCGTCAGCAGCGGCGTGCGATGTTGAACCGGCGCGCTGCTGTCGTCCGCAATCGTCGGGCTGCGTGCCTCATGCAACGCCGCCACCTGCACTTCGAGCGCGCGGCCGTCGGCCGTGAACACCACGCGCGCCAGGCTGGAGAGCGCGGCCTTTTCCGACGGCACCACGTCCTGGTCGCGCAGCAGGTAGAAGCCGGCGGTGTCGTTGCGCGGAAAGCTGTTCTGCGTCTGCTGTGCGACGCGCGTGCGCAGCATCTCGATCTCGCGCTGCAGCGGCATGAGGTACGAGTTCGGTTCGCTGTTGAGCACCACCAGGTCGCAGGCCACGCCGCCGAAGCCCCACCACGGCTGCGCGCGCAGCAGCGTGTTGATGAGGCCCATGCCGTTCATCGAGTGGATGTAGACGAGCACGATGGGCTTGTCGCCCGAGATGCCGAAGCGCCAGATCTGGCGCAGGTCGATCAGCCCGCGGTCGCTCATCACGCGGGGCGTGGTGTAGGTGAGGATGGTCGTCAGGTCCTGCAGCGCCAGGTTCTGCGCGGGCGCGATGCTCAGGTCGCGCAGCCGCACCTGGGCCAGCGTGGCCGCCATGCGGGTGGCGCGTTCCACGTGCATGGGCTGCAGGTAGCGGTCGATGCAGGGCATCAGCGCCTCGATGCTCTCGTCGGCGGCGGTGGCGAAGCTCAGGCGCGCGGTGGTGCCCGGCGCGATCGACAGGCGCACGCGCAGGCAGGCGATGGGGTCCAGGCCGTTCATCGGCTTGCCCTGGGCTGTGAGCGGTTGCGGGTCGAGTGCAGGATCGGCCAGCGTGCGGTTGCGGCCGATGAAGGCGCGCCGGTCGGTCATGCAGTCGATCGACAGCACGTGGGCATCGACCGAGGCCACGAAGTGCACCGCGGCCACCACCGCATCGCCATGCAGGCGCGGCTTGCGCGACAGCAGCAGCGCGCGCCACGTGGGCTCCCAGCGCGATTCGACGAACAGGTTGGCAAAGGCCGGATGCGCCTCGTCGGCCTTGGGGTTCGACAGCACCGGCTCGAAGTACGAGATGAGTTCGAGCGTGCGCGTTTCGTCGCCCGAGTTGTGCAGCGTGATGTTGCGCAGCTCGGTGTCGTCCTCGGGGCTGATGAGCACCGTGGTGCGCACCTGCAGGCCGGAGCCGGTCGCATCGAACTGCACCTGGTCGGCCAGGAAGCGGGTGCGGTAGTGCCAGTCGGCGCCGGGCGCGGGCAGGGCGGTGAGCGAGGTGAGCTCGGCTTTCCCTTCGTCGCGCACATAGAAGAAAGTGCCGTAGCTGTCGCGCAGCGGATCGTCGCGCCAGCGCGTCACGTTGAACGAACGCCAGCGGCTCACGCCCGCGCCGTTGGCCCGCAGCGCCACCGTGTAGCGGCCGTTCGACAGCAGGTGCGTGGGCTGGAAGCCCGGCCCCGTCGGGTCGACCAGGCGCGGCTGGAACAGCGGCGCCAGCTCGGCCTGGCTGGGCTCGGGCGGTGTGCGCGGGTCGGCGCTGCCGATGATCTGGCGCGGCGTGCGCTCGTGCAGCAGCGACTCGTGCGCCTGCACCAGCGCGGCGCTGCCGAACCAGCGGCGCGGCGCGTCGTCGCGCAGCACGTTGCACAGCGCCACCAGCGACATGCCCTGGTGGTGCGCCATGAAGTTGCGCACCACGGTGAAGTCCTGGCCCTCGGCCTGGCGCGAGGTGGTGAAGTCGATCGCGTCGTGAAAACCGAATTCGCCGCGCGCACCGAGCGATTCGAGCAGTTCGAGGTTGTGCACCGCCGCTTCGGGCGCGAACGGCGCGGCCATCAGGCTGGCGTAGGGCGCCACCACGCGATCGGTCGGTGGCGTGCGCCGCAGCGCCAGGCGCGGCACGCCGAAGGGCGAGTACTGGTACGCCAGCGAATGGTCTTGCGCGAAGTAGGCCGACTCGGACACGCCCCACGGCATCTTCTGTGCACGGCCGAAGGCCTGCTGCTCGGCGATGGCCGCGGCGTTGGCCACCTGCAGCAGGCCGTCGGTGGGCTCGGTCATCACGAGCGCCGGCATGAGGTACTCGAACATCGAGCCCGACCATGATTTCAGGCTGGGCTGGAAGCCCACCAGCAGGAAGGGCCGGCCCAGTGCCATCCAGTGGCGGCGGGGCACGTCGCCCTTCGCAATCGCCAGGAAGCTCAACAGGCGCGACTCGGAGGCCAGCAGGTCGTAGTAGCTCGCGTCGAGCACGTTCTCTTCGACGCGCAGGCCGATGTGGAACAGGTGGCGCTTGGCGTCGTAGAGGCCGCTGAAGTCCGTGCCGTCGTGCAGTGCGTCGCAGCGTCGGGCCAGTGCTTCCAGCGCGGGGGCTTCATGGCTCTGGCAGCCTTCTTCCGCTGAGAAAGCGCGGCAGGCCTGCGCCACGGCCACGAGGTGGCCTGCGAAGTTGCCGCTGTCCACGCTCGACACATAGTCCGGCGGCAGCGGCTTGAGCGTCTGCGTGTCGTACCAGTTGAACAGGTGGCCGTTGTGCTTGTGCATGCGGTCGACGGTGTCGAGCGTGGCCGTGAGGCGCGCCAGCAGGGCTTGTGTGTCGATCCAGCCGAACTCGCGCGCGCAGCAGGTGGCCAGCAGGTACATGCCGATGTTGGTCGGCGAGGTGCGGTGCGCGAGGGTCGGCTGCGGCTCGAGCTGCAGGTTGTCGGGCGGCAGGTGGTGGTCGTCCGGGCCGACCACGTGCTCGAAGAAGCGCCAGGTGTCGTGCGCCAGCGTCTCGAGGTAGCTGCGTTGCGCGGGCGCGAGCGGGTCTTCGGCGTGTGCGTCGACGCGGCTGCCCCACCAGGCTGCAATGGGCGCCAGCGCCCAGAGCACGAAGAGCAGGGGCCCGAGCACCGGCCAGGCGCTCCAGTTCGCGAGAAGGGCGAGCACCAGGCACACGGCGCTGCTGAGGGCCGCGCTGCGCACGAAAGGCTTCAGGCGCTGGCTCGATTGCGCCTGCGCCTGGTCGGCCGTCGTCCACTGCAGCAGGTGCCTGCGGCTCACGACCAGCCGCCAGGTGGCGAGGAAGGCCGCATCGAGCTGCAGGCGCGTCTGCGCCGCCAGCTGCACGAACTGCCAGGCCGCACCGGCCATGGCGCGCAGCAGCTCGACCGCGCCCACGTCGAAGAAGTGACGCAGCTCGATGGCGCGCCGTGTCGGCACCAGGCCGGCCAGCGCGCCCAGCAGCGGGCCCAGCGTGAGCGCCGCGCCGACGGCCGCCAGCGCCCAGTCCAGCGGCATGGCCTGCGTGAAGATCACCAGCACCAGCAGCGCGAAAGACGCCGGCGCGACCAGCGAGCGGCGCAGGTTGTCGCACATTTTCCAGAGGCCCAGCGCGTCGATGCCGAAACGGCGCGCGCGCCACATCAGGGGCAGCAGCTGCCAGTCGCCGCGCACCCAGCGGTGCACACGCGAAGCGGCCACGCCGGCATGGTGCGGATGGTCTTCGACCAGCACCACGTCGCTCACCATCGCACAGCGCGCGACGCTGCCTTCGAGCAGGTCGTGGCTCAGCACGGCGCTGTCGGGCAGGCGGTCGTTCAGCGTGGCGTGCACCGCGCGCACGTTGAGCAAGCCCTTGCCGGTGAAGGAGCCGCTGCCGAACACGTCCTGGTAGATGTCGGAGGCGCCGCTGCCGTAGGGGTCGAGGCCGCACTGCCCGGCGAACACCCAGTGGAAGAAGGAGCGCTCGCTGCGCATCGGGAACGGCGTGACGATGCGCGGCTGCAGGATGCCGAAGCCCGCGACCACGCGCCGGCTCGGCATGTCGATCTCGGGCGCGTTCAGCGGATGCGCGGCAATGGACACGAGGTCGCGCAGCGCGCCGGGCGGCAGGCCCGTGTCGCTGTCGAGTGTGAGCACATAGGGCGTGCGGCCGGGCGCGAGCTGCTGGCCCGGTGCGAGCGGCAGAAAGCCGCTGGCGTCGCCGCTGGCCAGCAGGCGCATCAGCATTTCGAGCTTGCCGCGCTTGCGTTCCCAGCCCATCCAGCGCTGCTCGGTCTCGCTCCAGTTGCGCGGACGGTGCAGCAGCAGGAAGCGCGGCGCACTGCCTTCGGTCGGCGGGTACTTGGCGTTGAGCGCGGCGATGCGTTGCTGGGCGTCGTCGAGCAAGGGCGCGTCGTCGGGCATCGCGGCTTGCGACGCGTCGGCCCAGTCGGTCAGCAACGCGAACTGCGCGTGCGCCTCGCGGTTGGCGAGCCAGTGCAGTTCGAGCCGGTGCGCGAGCCTGGCGTTGTTCGCGGTCGAACCCAGCATCGTGGGCATGACGACGAGCGCGCGGTGCCGCTCGGGAATGCCGTTCGCAAAATCGAGGCGTGGCAGGGCCTGCACACGCACCGACTCCGCCATGATGCGTTGCGCCAGCGCAATCAGCGCCTCGGACAGCGGCCACGCGAGCAGCAGCAACGCCGCGACGGTGGTCCAGTCGCCGCGATGCGGCAGGCTGTGCACCACGGCCGCCAGCAGCAGCGCCGTGCCGAGGGCGACGGACCCCACGTAGACGGGCAGGCGCCAGCCGCGATGGCTGCGCGCGGGGCGTGTGCGCGCGGTGCGTGCGGCCTGGCCCGGCGTTGCGTTCGCCTGCAGCGATGCGATCAGCGCGGGGCGGCCCTGGCCGAAGAGGTAGTAGCCGGCGGTGCCGTCGGCGCGGTCGGTCTCCGCACCGGCTTCGTCGGCCGGCGCGCCCGATGCCAGCGTGACCACGGCCTGCGCCACTTCGCGCTCGGGCCGTTCGGTGCTGCGCGCCACCTGCTCCATCGCATGCGTGATCTGCTGGCGCGTGAGTTCGCTCTCGTTCGCAAAGCTCGGCAGTTCGCGCAGCACGCGCAGCGAGCGGCTCACCGGTTCGATGAGGTCGCTCCATTCGACCTGGCCGATCATGCGCAAGGTCGTGATGATGTTGCCGACCGTGAGGTTGGCCGCGGCCTGCGCGTTCTGCGCGTCGCCGATCAGCGCCGGGCCGTTGGGGCAGTGCTGCTCGGTCCAGCGCACCAGCGCGGGCATGTCGTCGCCGTGCTCGACGGGCAGGCGCTGCCACAGCTGCGTGAGGTAGCTGTCCTGCAGGCCGTGGCTTTGCAGTGCGCGGTAGAGCACGTCGAGGTCCTGCACCGAGAGGTGCGGCGCCGCGTCCCACGCGGCATGGGCGATCTCGCGCGCGACCTTGTTCTCGGCAATGCGCTCGGCCACGCGGCGCAGGTTTTCGAGCAGCACCACGCGCAGGGTGGTGGGCAGCGCCCACAGCTCGCCGAGCATCAGCTCGTCGATGTCCTGGTAGGCGTTGAGGAAGGCCGTGAACAGCGTTTTGTTGAGCACGCTGTCGGTGTGCGCCACATACGCCCACGCAATGCCGTACACGCGCGGCAGTCCCGCCAGCGGCGGCGTGACGAGCTTGGGCAGGCGCGCGTAGTAGCTGCGCGGCACGCCGTCATGGATCTGCTGGAGCTGCGCCTCGACGAGGTGGAAGTTGTCGAGCAGCCATTCGGCCGCCGGCGACACATAGCGCCCGCTCAGCGAGATCAGCGCGATGTAGTCGAAGGCGGCGCGCAGCGACTCGAGGTTTTCGTCGACACGCGGAAAGAAGGGCGCGCCTTCGCGCGCGCGGTGGTGTTCGTCTTCCACCACCTGGGCACGGGCCAGGCTGTGGCCGTGCTGTTCGAAACGTTGGGCGCCGAAGAGTTCGGCGCGGATCGGGAGGGCTACCGGGTCGTGCGGACCAAGCAGAAGGGTCCGGGCGTAGTGACTGAGCCCTTGGAGGCGGTCGACGACGGCAGCGGCGCTCAAGTGACCGCGAACAGGCCGATGCCCAACACCACGGCCACGCAGGCCATCGTGACAATGCGGCCCGCAGCGAGCGCGCGCACACGTTGCATGTGGCTTCGCAGCGAGAACCACCGCCCGTGGGCACGTGCACAGTGGTGCATGTGGGAAGCCAGGGCCTCGAAATCGCTGCCGACGAAATCGACATGCGAATGGGAAAGGGACTGCGGGACGGACATTGCAACGGGCTCCTGTGAAACGACTTCGAGCTGCCGCGCGATTGCGAGAACTGTGAACGTGTCCCGACCGTACCCTTTTAAATGACCTTACAGGTACCTCATTGCCGACAGCGCACGTAGGAAAGGGCGCACAAGGCGCCCTTTGTCCATGGAGGCTGCCTGCCGGTCAGCCCGTGTTGCGCAGCCCCGCCGCCACCCCGTTGATCGAGATGTGGATGCCGCGCTGCAGCCGCTCGCCGCCGTCGCCCGCGCGGTAACGCCGCATCAGCTCGACCTGCAGGTGGTGCAGCGGGTCGATGTAGGGGAAGCGGTGGCGCACCGAGCGCTGCATCTCGGCATTGCCCTCGAGCCGCTGCTTGGCGCCCGTGATGAGCGTGAGCGCGTCCGAGGTGCGTTGCCATTCGGCCTCGATCATCGAGAACACCTTCTGGCGCAGCTTGCGGTCGGTGACCAGCTCGGCATAGCGCGAGGCCAGCGCGAGGTCGCTCTTGGCCAGCACCATGTCCATGTTCGACAGCAGCGTGCGAAAGAACGGCCACTGCGCGTACATGCGCTGCAGCAGCGCCTGGCGCTCCTTCTTGCCCGCGGCGGTGCCGGCGGCGGCCAGGAACTGCTCCACGCCCGATCCGAAGCCGAACCAGCCCGGCAGCGTGAGGCGGCACTGGCCCCAGCTGAAGCTCCATGGCACGGCGCGCAGGTCGTCGATCTTGTGGCTCGGGTTGCGCGAAGCGGGGCGCGAGCCGATGTTGAGCTCGGCGATCTCGCGGATCGGCGTGGAGCCGAAGAAGTAGTCGCCGAAGCCCGGGGTCTCGTACACCAGCTTGCGGTACGCGGCCATGCTTGCGGTCGAGAGTTCGCCCGCGGCCGACAGGAAGTTCGCTGGCGCCGACTTGCCTTGCGGCAGCAGCGTGGCCTCGAGCGTGGCGGCCACCAGCGTCTCGAGGTTGCGCCGGCCGATCTCGCGGTTGGCGTACTTCGAGCCGATCACTTCGCCCTGCTCGGTGAGGCGGATCTGGCCGCGCACCGTGCCCGGCGGCTGCGCCAGGATGGCCTGGTAGCTCGGGCCGCCGCCGCGTCCCACCGTGCCGCCGCGGCCGTGGAACATGCGCAGGCGGATCGGGTTCTTTTTCTTCTTGTTCAGCTCGTCGAACAGCGACACCAGCGCGATGCCCGCGCGGTACAGCTCCCAGTTGCTGGTGAAGATGCCGCCGTCCTTGTTGCTGTCGGAATAGCCCAGCATCACGTCCTGCTCGGCGCCCGAGCGCTCGATGAGCGCCTGAATGTTGGGCAGCGCGTAGAAGGCGCGCACGATGGGCGCGGCGTTGCGCAGGTCTTCGATGGTTTCGAACAGTGGCACCACGATCAGGTCGCAGGTCGCGTTGCTGTCCATCGCGCCGCGCAGCAGGCCCACTTCCTTCTGCAGCAGCAGCGCCTCGAGCAGGTCGCTCACCGTTTCGGTGTGGCTGATGATGTAGTGGCGGATGGCCGCCGCGCCGTAGCGTGCACGCGCGGTGCGCGCGGCCGCGAAGATGGCCAGCTCGCTTCTGGCGAGCGGCGAGTAGTCGGCGTCGGGCACGCGCAGCGGGCGCGCGTCGTCGAGCAGCTTGAGCAGCAGCGTCTGCTTGGCCTCTTCGGCCAGCGACGCATACGACGGCTCGATGCGCGCGGTGGCCAGCAGCTCGGCGATCACGGCCTCGTGCTTGTCGGAGCTCTGGCGCAGGTCGACGGTGGCCAGGTGGAAGCCGAACACCTCCACCGCGCGGATCAGCGGGCGCAGGCGCGGCGCGGCGAGCACGGTGCCGTGCTTCTCGACCAGCGATTCCTCGATGGTGCGCAGCTCGGCCAGGAATTCTTCGGCGTTCGCATACGGGTTCTGCGGCGCGACCGCATGGCGCGCGGCCTCGCCGCCGCTGAGTTCGCGCAGCGTGGCGGCCAAGCGCGCGTACACGCCGGTGAGGGCGCGGCGGTAGGGCTCGTCCTTGCGGTGCTCATTGGTGTCGGGCGAACGCTCGGCCAGCGCCTGCATCTCGACCGACACGTCGACCAGCGTGGCCGACAGCGACAGCTCGCCGCCCAGGTAGTGGACCTCGGTGAGGTAGTGGCGCAGCGCGAGTTCCGACTGGCGGCTCAGCGCGTACTCGAGCGTTTCGGCCGTGACGTTGGGGTTGCCGTCGCGGTCGCCGCCGATCCACTGGCCCATGCGCAGGAAGGGCGCGACCGAGGGCGTCTGCCCGCCTTGCACCAGCGCCTTCTCGAGGTCGGCGTACACGCGCGGAATTTCGCGCAGGAAGGTGGCTTCGTAGTAGCTCAGCGCGTTCTCGATCTCGTCGGCCACGGTGAGCTTGGAGAAGCGCAGGATGCGCGTCTGCCAGATCTGCGTGACGCGGATGCGCACCTGGGTTTCGTTGTCGGCCAGCTCGATGGGCGAGAGCGCGTCTTTTCCGCCCGCATAGGCGTTCTGGCGCAGCTTGATCTCGTCGCGCGTGGTCAGCAGCAGGGCGATGGCGCGCTCGGCGTCGAGGATGCTCTTGCGCTGCACTTCGGTCGGGTGCGCCGTAAGCACGGGCGACACGTAGCTGTGGGCCAGCGAGGCGACGATCTCGTCGGGCTTGATGCCGGCCTTGCGGATGCGGGCCAGGGCGGTCTGCAGGTCGCCGTCGGCCTGCACGCCTTCGCGCTCGGCCTCGGTGCGGCGGCGGATCTGGTGGCGGTCTTCGGCCAGGTTGGCCAGGTGGCTGAAGTAGGTGAAGGCGCGGATCACGCGCACCGTTTCGGCGGCGCTCAGGCCCTTGAGCAAGTTTTTCAGCGCGCGGTCGGCGGCATGGTCGGCGTCGCGCCGGAACGACACCGACAGGGTGCGGATCTTCTCGACCAGCGCGTAGGTTTCGTCACCCTCCTGCTCCCGGATCACGTCGCCGAGGATTCGGCCCAACAGCCGGATGTCGTCGATCAATGGCTGGTCTTCGGTCTGGCGGCGCTTGGCGGGAGATGCAGGAGTCTTGCTGGCTTTCATTCGATGTTGTTCCTGGGGACTTGAATGGACGCGCCGCCTCCGTTGCTGCGGCGCAACATGCTAGCATTCCAGAGGTCAGAAACCATGTACTTTTTTGGGAGCGATCTTGAGCAACATCGTGATCGCCACGCGCGAAAGCCGGCTGGCCCTGTGGCAGGCCGAACACGTGCAAACGCTTTTGCAAGAACGAGGCCACAGCGTCAGCCTGCTGGGCATGACGACCCGTGGTGACCAGATCCTGGACCGCACGCTGAGCAAGGTCGGCGGCAAGGGCCTCTTCGTCAAGGAACTCGAAGCCGCGCTCGAAGACGGGCGCGCCGACATCGCCGTGCATTCGCTCAAGGATGTGCCGATGGAGCTGCCCGAGGGCTTCACGCTGGCCTGCGTGCTGGAACGCGAAGATCCGCGCGACGCGCTGGTGTCGCCGCGCTACGCCTCGCTTGACGCACTGCCGCAAGGCGCGGTGGTCGGCACCTCCAGCCTGCGCCGCGTGGTGCTGCTGCGCGCGCAGCGGCCCGACCTGCGCATCGAACCGCTGCGCGGCAACCTCGACACCCGCCTGCGCAAGCTCGACGAAGGCCACTACGACGCCATCGTGCTCGCAGCGGCCGGGCTCAAGCGGCTGGGCCTCGAAGACCGCAT
This sequence comes from Variovorax sp. GW821-FHT10C12, assembly GCF_059415405.1. Taxonomy (NCBI): domain Bacteria; kingdom Pseudomonadati; phylum Pseudomonadota; class Betaproteobacteria; order Burkholderiales; family Comamonadaceae; genus Variovorax; species Variovorax sp. GW821-FHT10C12. Next base: position 82,564 of record NZ_JBWKNE010000004.1, on the reverse strand, counting down.
CCGCGTCGCCTTCGACCCCGACACCATGCTGCCCGCCGCAGGGCAGGGCGCCCTCGGCATCGAGGTGCGCGCCGACCGGCAAGACCTCATCGACCTGCTGGCGCCGCTGGCCCACAAGGGCGACTGGCTCAGCACCACCGCCGAGCGCGCCGTGAGCCGCGCGATGGGCGGCAGCTGCTCCATGCCGCTCGCGGCCCATGCGCGCCGCCAGCCCGACGGCACGCTGCGCATCGACGCCGCCTGGGGCGACCCGGAAGGCGACGCGCCGCTGGTGCGCGTGCACGCCCAGGCCGAGGCCGGCGACTTCGCGGGGGCCGATGCCCTCGGCCAGCGCGCCGCCGGGCTGCTGCGCGACGCCGGTGCCCACTGATCACGGTGGGCGCCGAGCGATGAGCGCGGGGCCTGTCATCGTCACGCGGCCGGCGCACGAAGCGGCGGCGTGGGTTCGTGATTTCCAGTCGGCCGGCCTTGATGCCGTGGCGCTGCCGCTGATCGCCATTGCGCCTGCGCTCGATGTGGAACCGCTGCGCGCAGCGTGGGCGCGGCTCGCGGACTATGCGGCGCTGATGTTCGTGAGCGCCACCGCCGTCGACCACTTCTTCCAGCACCGGGGCAGCTCGACCCTCGCCGGTTGCCGCTTCTGGGCCACCGGCCCCGGCACCGAGCGTGCGCTGCTGCGCGCCGGCGTGCCGCCCGCCGCCATCGACGCGCCACCACCCGGCGCCACGCGCTTCGACTCCGAGGCGCTGTGGGCGCTGGCCCACGGGCAGGTGTCGCCGGGCGTGCGCGTGCTCATCGTGCGCGGCGGCGACGAAGCCGGCCAGCCGGCCGGGCGCCAATGGCTGGCCCGCGAGATCGACGCCGCCGGCGGCGTGCGCGACACCGTCGTGGCCTATCGGCGCCTGGCGCCCGCGCTCGACGAGGCGCAACGCCGCATCGCGACCGAAGCCGCCGCCGGACACGGCATCTGGCTCTTCAGCAGTTCGGAAGCCATCGGCAACCTGCAGCGCGCCATGCCGGGCACCTCGTGGCAGGCCGCGCGCGCCATCGCCACCCATGCACGCATCGGCGAAGCCGCGCAGGCCGCGGGTTTCGGGGCGTTGCGTGTCTGCACACCCCTGCGGGAAGCGCTGATCGCGTCGATAGAATCCTTCGCATGAGCGCCGCGTCCCCGTCCGACGACCTTTCTCCCCCTTCCGCCCCCACGGCGCATGTGCCCGCCACGGTGGCGCCGCACCAGACGCCCGCCGCCCAGGCGGCCGCGGCCACCCTGCTGGTGCGCATCGGCATGGGCCTCGTGGCCCTCGTGGCGCTGATCGCGCTGCTGTCGACGATCGCGCTGTGGCAGAAGGTCAGCGGCATGAAGGAACAGCTCGCGCGCCAGAGCGCCGAGGCCACCGCCCAGTCGATGGAAGCGCGCACGCTGGCGCGCCAGGCCAGCGACACGGTGCGCGATGCCGCCGCCCGCGTGGCCCTCATCGAGACCCGAGTGGCCGAAGTCGCGCTGCAGCGCTCGCAGCTCGAAGAACTCATTCAAAGCCTCTCGCGTTCGCGCGACGAGAACCTGGTGATCGACATCGAATCCGCCGTGCGCCTCGCGCTGCAGCAGGCACAGGTCACCGGCAGCCTCGAGCCGCTGCTCGCCGCGCTCAAGGCCGGCGACCTGCGCATCGCACGCGCCGCGCAGCCCCGGTTGGCGCCCGTGCAACGCGCGATGCAGCGCGATGCCGACCGCCTGCGCAGCAGCGCCAGCACCGACAGCGCCGAAGCGCTGCAGAAGCTCGACGAACTGGTGCGCAGCGTGGACGACCTGCCCACGCTCAACGCGGTGGCTGTGCGCGGTAACGGCGTCAACGCCTGGCGGCCCGAACCCATTCCCGCCGATGCGCCCTGGTGGCAGCGCGTGCTGCTGACCATCCGCGGCGAGGCCCGCTCGCTGGTGCGCGTGGGCCGCATCGAGAGCCCCGAGGCGGTGCTGCTGGCGCCCGAGCAGTCGTACTTCCTGCGCGAGAACCTCAAGCTCAAGCTGCTCAACGCGCGGCTGTCGCTGTTGTCGCGTCAGATGGATGCCGCGCGTGGCGAACTGGGCCAGGTGACCGCGTCGCTCAACCGCTATTTCGATCCGGCCTCGCGCCGCACGCAGGCCGCAGCCACGCAGCTGCAGCAACTGCAGCAGCTCGTGCGCAGCACGGAGCCGGTGCGCATCGACGACACGCTGGCCGCGCTGACCACCGCGGCCGCAGGGCGCTGATCCGTTCATGCGCGCTGCAATCTGGCTCCTCGCGCTGTTCGCCGTCGCTGCGGCGGTGGCGCTGTTCGCCGGCAACAATCAGGGCACGATCACCGTGTTCTGGCCGCCGTGGCGGGTCGACCTTTCGCTGAACCTCGTGCTCGTGATCCTGCTGCTGACCTTCGTGCTGCTGCACGTCGCGTTGCGCGCGCTCGCGGCGCTGTTCTCGCTGCCCACGCAGGCGCGCCACTGGCGGCTGCAGCAGAAGGAACGCATGCTGCACTCCGCCTTGCTCGATGCGATGGTGCAGCTGATCGCCGGCCGCTTCTCGCGCGCACGCAAGGCCGCGCAGGCCGCGCTCACCCAAGAAAAGACACTGGCCGCGCTCGGCGCCGACCTGCCGCAGGCGCAGCAGGTGCGCGTGCTGTCGCACCTGCTGGCCGCCGAAAGCGCGCAGGCCCTGCAGGACAAGGCCGCGCGCGACGCCCATCTGCAGCAGGCCCTCAACGAAAGCGCCGACCGCACCGTGCTCGCGAGCCCTGAAACCCGCGAAGGCGTGCAGCTGCGCGCCGCACGCTGGGCGCTCGACGACCGCGACCCCACGGCCGCGCTCGCACGGCTCGAAGAACTGCCGCAAGGCGCGCAGCGCCGCACGCTGGCGCTGCGGCTGCGGCTCAAGGCCGCGCGGCAGGACCGTCGCACGGTCGAGGCGCTCGACACCGCGCGCCTGCTGGCCAAGCACCGCGCCTTCTCCGACGCGGCGGCGCAAAGCATCGTGCGCGGCCTCGCGACCGAGCTGCTGACCGGCGCGCACGACCCGGCGCAGCTGCTGCGTGCGTGGTCCGAACTCGATTCGGCCGAGCGCCAGATGCCCGAAGTGGCCATCCACGCGGCCCAGCGCATGGTCGCGCTGCGCGGTGACCTGGCATTGGCACGCGGCTGGCTGCTGCCGGCCTGGGAGCGCATGGTGGCGAACCCGCGCGGCCTCGGCGACGGGCTGCGCGTGAAGCTCACGCGCGCACTCGAAGCGGGGCTCGACTCGGTGGACGCCGACTGGCTCGCGCGCATCGAGAGCGCGCAGCGCAACAATCCGCGCGACCCGAACCTGCAGTACCTCGCCGGCATGGCCTGCATGAAGCGCCAGCTCTGGGGCAAGGCCCAGCAGCTGCTCACGCAGGCCGGGCTGGGCCTGCAGGACCCCGACCTCTACCGGCGCGCCTGGCTCGCGTTGGCCCAGCTGGCCGAGGCGCGCGAAGACCACGCGCAGGCGGCCGACGCGTGGAAGCGCGCGGCGCAGATCGACAACACCCCCTGAGCGTTGTCTCGGTCCGCCGGCTTCAAGAGCATGCGGATTCCTTGGCGGTCGCCAGGCCGGTCGTTCGCACCGACGGCTTGCCGTTGCCGAAGATCAGCAGGCTGAAGCCGGCCAGCACCCACACCCCGATCCCACCGTAGAGCATCACCCAGCCGAAGCTGTGCACCAGCGCCGCATGCACGGCGGTGCCCGACGGATCGACCTGTGACAGCACCGGAAAACTCTCGGGCAGCGACGCAAAGCTGCCCGCCGCGACCTTCTCGGCCAGCGCGCGCAGCTGCGCTGCATCGAGCGACGCAGACAAGGCCTGCTTCAGGTGCGCGTGAATCCCTTCGAGCAGCAGGAACCCCATCAGCGCGATGTTCACGGCCAGCGTGATCAGCCGCGCGCTCATGTCCATGCCCGAGGCCATGCCCGCGCGGGCGCTCGACACCGAGCCGGTGGTGGTGTTGGTGACGGGCGTGTTCGTCAGCCCCAGCCCGATGCCGGCCAGCAGGCAGCCGGGCAGCAGCGTGAGCCAGCTCGCGTGCGCCACGCCGCTGCCCCAGCGCATCGCGACGAAGCCCAGGCCGATCACGAACAGCCCCGCCGGGATGACCACGCCGGGCCGGTAGCGCATCGACAGCCGCTCGGCCAGCGGCGGCAGCACCAGCGTGGGCAGCGTGTAGGCCAGCAGCGCCGAGCCGGCCGTGACGGCGTCGTAGCCCAGGCCGCTCTGGAAGTAGATCGGCAGGTAGATCATGAACGGCCAGAAGCTGAAGTTCATGCCGATGGAGCCGACGATCGAGCCCGAGAAATTGCGGATGCGGAAGACCGAGAAGTCGAACATCGGGTGCGGGTTGATCTTCTCCACCCACAGGAAGACCGCGAAGCAGGCCAGCGTCGCCACGAGGATGCCGATGGCCGTGGGGCTCGCGAACCCGAGGCCCGGCCCCTGCGTGATGAAGTACGTGAGGCCGAACACCGCGAGCGACAGCGTGACGATGCCCGGCAGGTCGAGCCGCTTCGCGTCGGGGTCGCTCGACTCTTCCACGCTGCCCCACACGAGCGCCAGCGCCACCACGGCCAGCGGCACGTGGACCAGGAACACCCATTCCCAGCTCGACAGCGCCACGATCGCGCCGCCGACGATCGGCCCGAAGCCCAGCCCCATGCCGAACACCACGCCCCAGATGGCGAAGGCCTTGCTGCGTTCCTTGCCTTCCTGGAACTGGTGCGAGAGCACCGCGAGCTGGCAGATCAGCATCGCGCCGCCGGCCAGGCCCTGCAGGAAGCGGCTGACGATCAGCACCCATGCGTTGCCCGCGATGCCGCACGCCAGCGAGGTGAGGCCGAACAGCACCACGCCGACGATCAGCACGCGCTTGCGGCCGTAGCGGTCGGCCACGGTGCCGGCCGCCATCAGGACCGTGGTGCAGGCGAGGGTGTAGGCGTTCATGATCCACTGCATGTCGCTGAAGTCGCCGTGCAGTGATTTTTCGAGCGTGGGAAGAATGACCGGCACGCTGGAGATTTCCAGGCCGAACATCAAGGCAATGAGGCAGACCGCGGACAGGGCGATCCGGTTCTTGCCGGCAGGGGAGAGGGACATCGGACGGTTTCCAAAAAGGCAGAGCGGCCGATTCTGGTGAAACCCTCTTCATGATGGAAATGATTTGATTTCCTAGAATTCATTAGGAAACATCATTGATCAAGATTCGCCATGGACTTCGACCCCACGCTGTTGCGCGCCTTCGTGGCCGTCAAGGAAACCGGTGGCTTCACGCGCGCCGCCGAGCGCCTGCACCTGACGCAGTCGGCCATCAGCCACCAGATCCGCAAGCTGGAAGAGCAGGTGGGCCGGCCGCTGCTGCACCGCACGACGCGCCGCCTCACGGTGACCGAGGACGGTGAAGACTTCCTGCGCTACGCGACGCAGATCCTCGACACGCTCGACGCGATGACGCGGCGCTTCCAGCCCTCGCCGATCTCGGGCGTGGTGCGCTTCGGCGTGCCGGACAACTTCATGGGCGACCGCCTGCCGCCGCTGCTCTCGCAGTTCGCGCGCGGGTTCCCGGCGGTGCGCATGGAGGTCTGCGTGAGCATGCACACCGACTTGCGCGCGGCCATCCGCGCCGGCGAGCTCGACCTCGCGGTCGTGATGTCGCCGCCCGACGTGGTGGAGGGCACCTGCCTGCGGCGCACGCAGCTGGTGTGGGCCGCGGCCGAGACCTTCGAGGTGCCGAAGGGCGCATCGCTGCCGCTGGCCTTCTTTCCGAAGCCGTGCGTCAACCGGCAGGTGGCCGGGTCGGCGCTCGACCTCACGTCGTCGCTCGACTGGCACGTGGTCTTCACCTCGGCCAGTCCGCAGGGCATTCGCGCGGCGGTGCTGGCGGGGCTCGCGGTGACGGTGCTCACGCGCGAGGAGGTGGAGCCGGGCATGAAGATCGTCGACGGCCGCTACGGCCTGCCGCCGCTGCCGAGCGCGAACTTCTCGCTGATCTGGAGCGAGAACGGCAAGACGCCGTGCGCCTGCCGCTTCGGGCAGCTGATCCTGGAGATGCCGGACCTGCCCGGCGTCGAGGCGCTGCCACCGCAGGCCTGAAGCAGCGCGAGACCAAAAAAAACGGCGCCACGAAGGCGCCGTTTTCATTTGCGAGGGAGCAGGGCTCAGAGCGAGCGCTGCTGTTCCTGCGGCTGCTGCTGTTGCTCGAACGGCAGCGACATCGAACCGAGGTCGCGGCGGGTTTCGACCAGCACCAGCGGACCTTCGTCGAGCACGATCACCGGCGGGCGCTCGCGCGGCACGTGCACCGGCTTCGGCTCGGCGGCGATTGCGGCGCGCGCCTGCGCGATGCGGTCGGCATCCGAGTTGACCCACTGCAGGCCCGAGCTTTCGGCGATCTGCGCGAGCTCGTTCAGCGGCAGTTCGAAGGCCTGCACCTTGGGCAGTGCGCGGCCGTTGCCGGCGGGCGCTGCTGCTGCTGCGGGCTTGGCTGCGGCTTCGACCACGATGGGCGCTGCGACGGGTGCCGGTGCCGGTGCGGCGGGGCGCTCGAAGCGCGGCTGCTCTTGCACTTGCGGCGCGGGTTCGCGCACTTCGACCGCGGTGGCGACCACGGCCACTGCGGCGGCTTCCGCCACCAGCGGCAGTTGCTGCTGCGGCTGGCGCTCGGCCTGGCCTTCGGCAGCCACGGCGCCTTCGGCGACCGGTGCGGCTTCCGCGCCGTTGGCTTCGTTGCCACCGTTGCCGGCGTCGTCACGCGGACCGCGTTCGCGGCGGTCACGGCCGTAACGGTCGCGCGAACGGCCGCGGCGCTCTTCACCTTCGCGGCGCGGGGCTTGCTGCTCGTTGCCTTCGTTGTTGCCTTGCTCGGCATCGCCAGCGGCAGCCGATTCGGCCACGCGTGCGTCGCCTTCGTTGGCAGCGGGCGCGTCGTTGCGGCGCTCGCGGCGGCCGTCGTTGCGCTCACCGCGCGGGCCGCGCGACTCGTCGCCACGGCCGTTGCGGGGCTGGCGTTCGCCGTCGCCGGCGGTGGCTTCATCGCGCGGCTGTTGCTGCTGCGCGTCGCCGTTGCGCTCACCGCGCTCGTTGCGTTCGCCGCCACGTTCACCACGCTCGCCGCGCTCGCCACGTTCACGGCGCTCGCCGCGGGCGCGGGGTGCGCGTTCCGCTGCGGCATTGCCGTTCTCGTCGCCACCGGGTGCCGGTTGCTGTTGCTGCGCGTCGAGGTTCAGGTTGCCGTCGAGCAAGGCTTCGGCCGGCGCGTTGCGGCCTTCGCCACCTTCGCGGCGCTCGCCGCGACCGCCACGGCGTTGTTCGCCGTCGCGCGGTGCGCGTGCTTCACGGGGCTCGCGTTGCTCGCGTGCCGGGTTGGTGCTGTCGTTGCGCTGCTCGGTGTTGCGAGCCTCGCCGCGGCGTTCGCCACCGCCGCCTTCACGGCGCTCGCCACCGCGTCCGCCACGGCGGTCGCCGTCGCGCCCACCCGAACGGCCGCCGCCTTCGCCACGGCCTTCGCCGCCGCGTCCGCCGCGGCGCTGTTCGCCGTCGGCGCCGCGCGCACCGCGCGTTTCGCCGTCACGGCCTGCACCACGACCGCCATCGCGGCGGGGCTTCGGTGCTTCGACCGGAATGGCGCTGGGGGCCGGAGCCGGTGCGGGCGCCGGCGAGGCGCCGCCGAAGAAGCTCTTGATCCAGGCCATGAAGCCGGTCTGTGCCGGGGCCGGAGCGACCACCACGGGCGGGGCCACCGGTGCGGGCGCGGGCGCAGCGCGCACCGCTTCGGGCTTGGGCGGGACCACCGGCGCGGGTGCGTCGGGCAGCACGCCCTTGATGACCGGCGTCTGCTTGTTGGTGGGTTCTTGCGAACGGCGCGTGACCGAGGTCGGGTCTTCGATCTCGTCGGCCATCTTGTAGCTGGCTTCGATGTGATCGAGGCGCGGATCGTCGTGCTTCAGGCGCTCGAGCTTGTAGTTCGGCGTTTCGAGCGTCTTGTTGGGCACCATCAGCACGGTGACGCGCTGCTTGAGCTCGATCTTGGCGATTTCGGGGCGCTTTTCGTTCAGCAGGAACGAGGCGACTTCCACGGGCACCTGCACATGCACGGCGGCCGTGTTGTCCTTCATGGACTCTTCCTGAATGATGCGCAGGATCTGCAGCGCGCTCGATTCGGTGTCGCGGATGTGGCCCGAGCCGCCGCAACGGGGGCAGGGGATCGACGAACCTTCGGACAGCGCCGGCTTCAGGCGCTGTCGGCTCATTTCCATCAGGCCGAACTTGCTGATCGAACCGAACTGCACGCGGGCGCGGTCCTGGCGCAGCGCATCGCGCAGGCGGCTTTCGACTTCGCGGCGGTTCTTCGACTCGTCCATGTCGATGAAGTCGATGACGATCAGGCCGCCCAGGTCGCGCAGGCGCATCTGGCGGGCCACTTCGTCGGCGGCTTCGAGGTTGGTGCGGGTGGCGGTTTCTTCGATGTCGCCGCCCTTGATGGCGCGGGCCGAGTTCACGTCGACCGACACCAGTGCTTCGGTGTGGTCGATCACGATGGCGCCGCCCGAGGGCAGTTGCACGGTGCGGGCGTAGGCCGACTCGATCTGGTGCTCGATCTGGAAGCGGCTGAACAGCGCCGCGTCGTCGCGGTAGCGCTTCACGCGGGCAGCATGCTCGGGCATGACGTGCGCCATGAACTGCTGCGCCTGGTCGTAGATGTCGTCGGTGTCGATCAGGATGTCGCCGATGTCGTGATTGAAGTAATCACGGATGGCGCGGATGACGAGCGACGATTCCTGATAGATCAGGAAGGCGCCCTTGCCGCCCTTGGCCGCGCCGTCGATGGCGGTCCACAGCTTGAGCAGGTAGTTCAGGTCCCACTGGAGTTCGGGCGCCGAGCGGCCAATGCCGGCGGTGCGCGCGATGATGCTCATGCCCTTCGGGTACTCGAGCTGGTCCATCGCCTCCTTGAGTTCGGCGCGGTCGTCACCCTCGATGCGGCGCGACACGCCTCCGCCACGGGGGTTGTTGGGCATCAGCACGACATAGCGGCCGGCCAGCGAGATGAAGGTGGTGAGGGCCGCGCCCTTGTTGCCGCGTTCTTCCTTTTCGACCTGGACGGTGAGTTCCTGGCCTTCACGGATCACGTCCTGGATGCGGGCCTGGCTGGCCGACACGCCTTCGGCGAAGTACTGCTTGGAGATTTCCTTGAACGGCAGGAAGCCGTGGCGGTCTTCGCCGTAGTCGACGAAACAGGCTTCGAGCGACGGCTCGACGCGGGTCACGACCGCTTTGTAGATGTTGCCCTTGCGCTGTTCGCGCCCTTCGATTTCGATTTCGTAGTCGAGCAGTTTCTGCCCGTCGACGATGGCCAGGCGGCGTTCTTCGGCCTGCGTGGCATTGATCAGCATCCGCTTCATGATGCGTTGTCCTTATATGTATCGTTCTTGCGGCTCATGACGAGCCAACGATGCACGGACGACGCCCGCGAAACCAGGGAATTGCCGCTTGGCCCCGGATGCTGTGACTGCCGCGCCAGGCGCGAGCAGGCCTCTCGAGCGTCAGCTCAAGAAGACAGCCGGGGTGGGGGCGCGTGGATGGGCGCGAGCCAGATTCGGTGTTGGGTAGCTATCTTTTTGATAGCCGATTGCGCAAGGGTGGCGCGCACTGCAGGCGATTCAATGCCTGAGGCGACTGGTCGAAACCAGGTCGACCAGCGCAGGCATATTTGAATCAGCAGCATCAACACAACAAGGGACTCGCTTCGATCCGCCTGCAGCTTGGAAGCTGCAGGCTGGGTATTCCGTATCGGTGTTTCGTGGGTGTCGGCTTGACTTGGGTGCCTGGCCTGCCACTTTGCGCGATTGCGCGGGGTTTGCGGGCTGGACGCCAAAGCGGCATCGACCTCACAGCATGGTCGTCAGTGCTCTAAACTTCTGTCTAATCAAGCACTTACACGACCGCGCTGGTGAAAAACATTATAGGTGCGAAGAAAAGCCCCGCGGGGGCTCCAAATCCCGCGGATCGACCCGCGGGCGCCGACACCGGCACGCCGCACGCCGCCATCCACTTCCTGACCGTCGACGCTGAATCCGCAGGGCAGCGGCTCGACAACTTCCTGTTTCGCCATCTGAAAGGCGTGCCGAAGACGCACGTCTACCGGATCATCCGGTCGGGCGAAGTGCGCATCAACAAGGGCCGGGCCCAGGCCGAGACCCGCATCGAAGACGGTGACCTGGTCCGGATTCCGCCGGTCCGCATCTCGCCACGCGCCGAAGAGGGCGCCACGCCGCCCGCGCCGGCGCGCGAGTTTCCGGTGCTGCTCGAAGACGAGGCCGTGCTGGCCATCGACAAGCCGGCCGGTGTCGCGGTGCACGGCGGCAGCGGCGTGAGCTTCGGCGTGATCGAACAATTGCGCACGGCGCGTCCGGGCGCCAAGTTCCTGGAACTGGTGCACCGGCTCGACCGCGAAACCTCCGGCATCCTGCTGGTCGCCAAGAAGCGCAGCGCACTGGTGGCATTGCAGGACCAGTTTCGCGAGCGCGAAACTGGCAAGACCTACCTGGCGCTGGTCGAAGGCGACTGGCCTGCCAACAAGAAGGTGCTCGACGCGCCGCTGGCCAAGTACCTGCTGCCCGATGGTTCGGGCGCCGGTGCCGGCGAGCGCCGCGTGCGCGTGGTCGCCAAGGACCACCCCGACGCGATGCGCGCCGTCACGCTGGTGCGCGTGCTGGCCCGCCTCAGCCTGCCGGGCGACGCCACGCCGCTGTCATTGCTGGCGGTGACCATCAAGACCGGGCGAACCCACCAGATCCGCGTGCACCTGGCCTCGGCCGGACATCCGATTGCCGGCGACGACAAGTACGGCGAGTCCGATCGGCAGCGTGCCCTGCACAAGCTCGGCCTCAAGCGCATGTTCCTGCATGCGTGGCGGCTGCAATTCAACCACCCGGCCAGTGGCGAGCGCATCGCGCTGCAGGCCGGACTGCCGCCCGAGCTGCATGCGCTGATGTCGCGTGCGGCGCTCGAGGCGATGGCCCAACATCCCACCCCCACGGCCCATGACTGATTCTTCCGCCCGCCCTGCACGTTCCCCTCGCTTCGACCTGATCGCCTTCGACTGGGACGGCACGCTCTACGACTCCACCCGCCTGATCGTGCGCTGCATCCAGGCGGCCGTGGTGGATGTCGGCGGCGCCAAGCCCAGCGAGGACGATGCCGCCTGGGTGATCGGCCTGGGCCTGGCCGAGGCGCTCGCGCGCGCGGCGCCCGACGTGCCGAAGGAAAAGTACCCCGAACTCGGCGCCCGCTACCGCTACCACTTCCTGCAGCACCAGGACGACCTTGTGCTGTTTGACGGCGTGCTGCCCATGCTCGACGCGCTGCGCGCGCGCGGCCACAAGCTGGCCGTGGCCACGGGCAAGTCGCGCCGCGGCCTCAACGAAGCATTGAAGACGGTGGCGCTGCGCGACCGCTTCGACGCCTCGCGCACCGCCGACGAAACCTTCGGCAAGCCGCATCCGCGCATGCTGCTCGAACTCATGGAAGAGCTCGACGTGCCGGCCGAGCGCACGCTGATGATCGGCGACACCACGCACGACCTGCAGCTGGCGCAGAACGCCGGCTGTGCCAGCGTGGGCGTGGGCTTCGGCGCGCATGCGTCGTCGACCTTCGACGAATTCAAGCCGCTGTACGTGGCGCAGTCGATCGCCGAGCTGCAGGCCTGGCTGCTCGACAACGCCTGAGGGGCAGGGCATGAGCAACCAGCGCATCCCGCTGTGCAACGCTTCGGACCTGGTCGAGGGCGGCAACGCCGTGCCCTTCGACGTGGTCCACGGCGGCGAAACCTGTCGCGCCTTCGCAGTGCGTTTCGAGGGCCTGCCGCATGCGTACCTCAACCGCTGCAGCCATGTGGCGATGGAGATGGACTTCCAGCCCGACCGCTTCTTCGACGACAGCGGCCAGTGGCTGCTGTGCGCCACCCACGGCGCCGTCTACAAGCCCGACAGCGGCGAATGCGCGGGCGGGCCGTGTCGCGGCGGGCTCGTGAAGATCGCGCTGAGCGAAGAAGACGGCGTGGTGCACTGGCATACTGACTGGAACCTCCAACCTCTTTCCTTCTGACATGACCGATCCGAACCGCAGGGAACCCCAGGGTTTCGAACCGCTGGAGCCGGCCGTCCCCCTCACGACATCCCAAGACAGCCCCCGTACCATGGCCCAAGACCCCACGCAGCGCCCCGGGTGGGAGCGCGCCACGCTCGAGAAACTCGCGTTCGCCTCCCTGAATGAGCAGAAGGCCACGCGCCGCTGGAAGACCTTCGTGCGCCTGGGCTGGCTGGCTTTCTTCGTGTTCCTGGCCTGGTTCGCGTTCTCGCGCAGCACGCCCAGCACCGCCAAGACCACGGCCCACACGGCCGTCGTCGAGATCAAGGGCGAGATCGCCAACGGCGGCGACGCCAGCGCCGAGTTCGTGATTGCCGCCATGAAGACGGCCTTCGAGGACGAGGGCGCCAAGGGCGTGGTGCTGCTGATCAACTCGCCCGGCGGAAGCCCGGTGCAGGCCGGCATCATCAACGACGAGATCAAGCGCCTGAAGGCCAAGCACAAGAAGCCGGTCTATGCGGTGGTCGAAGAAACCTGCGCTTCGGCGGCGTACTACATCGCCGCCGCCGCAGACAAGATCTTCGTCGACAAGGCCAGCATCGTCGGCAGCATCGGCGTGCTGATGGACGGCTTCGGCTTCACCGGCGTGATGGAAAAGGTCGGCGTGGAGCGCCGGCTGCTGACGGCCGGCGAGAACAAGGGCTTCCTCGACCCGTTCAGTCCGATGAGCGACGCACAGCGCGCGCATGCCCAGACGATGCTCAACCAGATCCACACGCAGTTCATCAACGTCGTGAAGACCGGCCGCGGCGACCGCCTCAAGCTTGACACCCCGGGCCTGTTCAGCGGCCTCTTCTGGAGCGGCGAGCAGGCTGTCGAATTCGGCCTGGCCGACCAATTGGGCAACGTCGACTTCGTGGCACGCGAGGTGATCAAGGCCGAGGAAGTCATCGACTACACGCGCCGCGACAACGTGGCTGAGAAGCTGGCCAAGAAGTTCGGCGCCGCCATGGGCGCGGCTTCGGTGAGCGCACTGAGGACTTCGCCGGCGCTGCGCTGAGCGCGGCTCTTGTCAGGCGGCGCTGCTGTCGCCGCTGCCGGTGAACCGGGCCAAGGCTGCCAGCGCGGCGGCAAAGGCCACCACCACATAGAGCGCGGCGGTCAGCGAACTGACCCGCGCCAGCAGGCCGATCACCGCAGGCCCTGCCATGAACCCCAAGTAAGCGATGGCCGACACGGCCGCAATGCCGTTGGCGGGCGCCACGCCCGGCACGCGGGCCGAGGCCCCGAACAGGATCGGCACCACGTTCGCAAAACCGACGCCGACCCCCGCGAAGCCGAGCAGCGCGAGCCAGGGCAGGTCGGTCAGCAATACCAACGTCATGGCCGCTGCCGCGAGCAGGCCGCTGCCACGCAGCAATGCGGTGGGTGAGAAGCGGGCGCGCATCGCGTCGCCGCCGAAACGCGCGGCCGCCATCGCGGCGGAAAAGCTCGCATAGGCCAGTGCGGCCTGCTGCTGCGGGCTTCCCAGTTCCTGCTGCATGTAGAGCACGCTCCAGTCGTAGATGGCGCCCTCGGCGATCAGTCCCAGCGCGGCCAGCACGCCGAGCACCGCGAGCACGCCGCGCGGCAGGCGAAAGCCGTGGTCCGCTGCGGCTGCGCCGTCAGCGGGTGCGGTCGGCGTGAGCAGCATGCGCGTCGATGCGATTGCGACGACCCCGATCATCACTACGGCCACTGTCCACAAGTGCGTCTGGGGTGCCATGCCGGCGGCCAGCGCCGCGCTGCCGCTCGCGGCGCCGACCATGCCGCCGAGGCTGAACATGCCGTGCATGCCGCTCATCAACGGCTGGTTGCCGCGCAACTCGAGCTGCGCAGCCTCGGTGTTGATCGCCACGTCGAACACGCTGGTGACGAGGCCGAACACCGCCAGCAGGCCCAGCAGCGCGGCATAGCCCGGCATCGCGATGAGGCCGGCGATCAGCAGTGCGTAGATGCAGCCGCAGAGCGCGGCCATGCGGCGCGGGCCGTGACGGCCGATCCAGCGCCCGGCGCTGGTCAGGCCGACCATCGCGCCGGCACCGGCCGCGAGCATGGCGAGCCCAAGCTGGGCCTCGTCGATGGCGTAGTGCGCCTTGACCGTCGGCACATGCACGCCCCAGGTCGCAAAGATGAAGCCCGACGCGAAGAACTGGGCGCGCGACGCCCAGCGCGTACCGGCCGTGACGCCCGGCCCCACCGTCAGCGCCCGATCGCGAACACGGCGGGCAGGCGCTCGTCGGTCGTGGCCTGCGGCTTGGCGGCGCGCCAGGCTTTCACCGTCTCGCTGCGCACCTGCGCGGTCGCCAGCGTCAGGCCGCGCGCGACCGCGAGCCGGGTGTTGTGCTGCAGCGTCTGCACCAGCGCCTGCAGCAGGGCGGCGTTGCGGTACGGCGTTTCGATGAAGAGCTGCGTCTGGCCGGTCTTGAGTGCGAGCGCCTCGAGCTCGCGGATGCGCGCCTGGCGTTCGCCGCCGTCCTGCGGCAGGTAGCCGACGAAGGCGAAGTTCTGTCCGTTCAGGCCGCTTGCTGCGAGGGCCAGCAGCAAAGACACCGGTCCGGTGAGCGGCACGACGGTGATGCCCAGGTCGTGCGCGGCGCGTGCCACCGACGAGCCCGGGTCGGCCACGGCGGGCATGCCGGCTTCGCTCAGCAGGCCGACGTCGTGGCCCTGGAGTGCGGGGGCCAGCAGCGGCCGGGCGTCGAATTGGCCGGCGTGGTCGCCTTTCTTGTGCACTTCGCGCGGCAGTTCCTGGATGTTCTGCGCTTGCAGCGGCGCGGCCAGCGGGGCGACTGCGTCGATGCGCTTCAGGTAGGCGCGCGCCGACTTGGCGTTCTCGCAGATCCAGTGCGTGATGCCGGCGGCGGCCTGCAGCGTGCCTAGGGGCAGGGCGTCCTGCAGTGGTGCCTGGAGGTCGCAGCCGAAATCGAGCGGCGCGGGAACGAGGTAGAGCTTGCCTGGGGTGGTCACAGCAGGTCGACCCCCGCGGCGCGCAGCATCCGGCAGGTGCGGATCAGGGGCAGGCCGACCAGCGCGGTCGGGTCGTCGCTGTCGATGGCGTCGAGCAGCGCGATGCCGAAGCCTTCGCTCTTGGCGCTGCCGGCGCAGTCGTAGGGCTGCTCTGCCAATAGATAGCGCTCGATGGCGGCATCGGAGAGGTCGCGGAACACCACGCGCACGGGGGCGATGTCGCGCTGGACGAAGCCCGTGGCATGGCAGACGACGGCCACGGCGGTCTGGAAGATCAGCGTCTGGCCGCGCATCCGGCGCAGCTGGGCGGTGGCCCGTGCGTGGTCGCCGGGCTTGCCGAGCGCCTCGCCCGCCAGGTCGGCGACCTGGTCGGAGCCGATCACCACCGCGTCGGGAAAGCGTGCGGCCACGGCATTGGCCTTTTCAAGCGCCAGGCGCTCGGCCAGCGCGCGGGGCGTTTCGCCTGCGTGCGGGGTTTCGTCGACGTCGGGGGCATGCACCTCGAAGGGCAGATGGAGGCGGGTGAGCAGTTCGCGGCGGTAGCGCGAGGTCGAGGCAAGGATCACGGTGCGTTGCATGCAGCGATTGTGCGTGAGCGACCGGACCCGACCCGTGCGGTGGGTTGCTCGCCTGGGAAGCCGGCCGGCGCGCTAGACTGGGACGGATGAAGAGAGAATTTGCCCCCGAAAGGCTCAATGTGCCCGCGTTCACCGCGGCGGCCGCCACCCTGGACGGCGACGACCCGGTTCCTGGCTTTGCGCGCCTCGCCGCCGAACTGGCAACGCCGGCCACCGATGCGTTGGTCCACTGGGAAGCGACTGGCGAGGAGCGCCCCGGCGCCGACGGCAAGGCGACGTCCTGGCTGCACCTGGACGTCGAAACCACCGTGTCGCTGGTGTGCCAGCGCTGCCTGTCGCCCGTCGATACCGAGCTGTTCGTGGACCGCTGGTTCCGTTTCGTGGCCGATGAAGCCACGGCCGAGGCGGAAGACGAGGATTCCGACGAGGACCTGCTGGTGATCAGCCGCGATTTCGATTTGCGCGAGCTCATCGAGGACGAGCTGCTGATGGAAATCCCCACCATGCCGGTCCACGACGTATGCCCGACGCCGGTCCGCCTCTCGTCCAGCGACGACGATTTCCAGGCGGCCGAAGAGGCCAAGCCGAACCCCTTTGCCGTGCTCGGCGCGTTGCGTCCGCGCAAGCCGGAAGAGGGCAAGTAGCCCTTTCTCTGCAGCTGGGCTATAATCATGGGCTTCGCGCGCGCCGCCGTGAGCAGCAATGCATACAAGGCAAAGGCAGAACGTGGCATTCCATGCATGCCGCCGGAGCTTTCGCCTCATTGCCACCGCTTGAGCCCGCATCCAGTCACCCACCTAACCGTCCAGGAGCCATCATGGCCGTCCAGCAAAACAAGAAGTCGCCTTCCAAGCGCGGCATGCACCGTTCACACAACGCTCTGGTTGTCCCCGGCATCGCCGTGGAGCCGACCACTGGCGAAACGCACCTGCGCCACCACATCAGCCCCAACGGTTTCTACCGTGGCCGTCAGGTGCTCAAGAACAAGTCCGAAGCCTGATCTCGAATCCCAAGGCCAAGGCCCGAAGCTACTTTTGCTGTAGCGTCGGGCCTTTGTTTTGATGGCTGCGCCTTTTTCTCCCGAACTCACTGCTGCGCCCGCCGCAATCACGCTCGCCGTGGATTGCATGGGGGGTGACCATGGGCCGCGTGTCACGCTCGCGGCCTGCCGCGCGTTTCTCGAGCGGCACAGCGAAGCCTCGTTGCTGCTGGTCGGTGCGCCGGCCGCTTTGGCAGGGTTTGCCGACCATCCGCGTGCCCGCATCGTGCCGGCCAGCGAAGTGGTCGGCATGGACGATCCCATTGAAATCGCCTTGCGCAAGAAGAAGGACTCTTCGATGCGCGTCGCGATCCAGCAAGTCAAAGATGGCACCGCGCAAGCGGCCATATCTGCTGGCAACACGGGTGCATTGATGGCGATTGCACGCTATCTGCTCAAGACGCTCGATGGTATCGATCGGCCGGCCATCGCTCCCCAGCTGCCGAACGTGAAGGGCGGGGCGACCACCGTGCTTGATCTCGGTGCCAACGTTGATTGCGACGCCGAAGACCTGCTGCAGTTCGCCGTGCTTGGTTCGGCGCTCGTTTCGGCGCTGACTGGCAACGAGTCGCCTTCAGTGGGTCTGCTCAATATTGGCGAAGAAGCCATCAAGGGCAGCGAAACCATCAAGAAGGCGAGCCAACTGCTGCGTACGGCTGCCAACTCCAAGGATCTGAACTTCTACGGCAACGTGGAAGGCAACGACATTTTCAAGGGCACGACCGACATCGTCGTGTGCGATGGATTTGTCGGCAATGTGGCGTTGAAGGCCAGCGAAGGTGTCGCCTCGATGATCGGCGAGTTCATTCGGGTCGAGTTCTCGCGGAATATTTTCACCAAACTGGTTGCAGTTGTCGCTTACCCGGTTCTAAAAGCGTTCAAAGGTCGTCTGGATCACCGGCGCTACAACGGCGCAGCCCTTTTGGGTCTGCGCGGGCTGGTATTCAAGAGCCATGGCTCGGCCGACGAAGTGGCTTTCGGCCATGCGTTGGATCGCGCTTATGATGCCGCTCGCAACAACCTGCTCGATCGCGTGCGGGCCCGCATCGCCCACGCCGCGCCTTTGCTCGCGCGGCAGGAGTCGGCGGCGCCGGCCGACGCGACAGCCCTTCACGCTTGATGACCCCTTTTTCGCGCATTACCGGCACCGGCAGCTACCTGCCCCCCCGCCGCGTCACCAATGACGACCTTGCCAAGGATCTGGCGACACGCGGCATCGAAACTTCCGATCAGTGGATCGTCGAGCGCACCGGCATTCACGCGCGCCACTTCGCCGCGCCCGATGTCAGCAGCAGCGATCTCGGCCTCGAAGCCGCAAAGCACGCGCTGGAAGCCGCCGGCCGCAAGGCGAGCGATGTCGACCTGATCATCGTCGCGACCTCGACGCCGGACATGGTGTTCCCGTCGTCGGCCGCGATCCTCCAGCACAAGCTCGGCATTGCCGGCTGCCCGGCCTTCGACGTCCAGGCGGTCTGCAGCGGTTTCGTCTACGCACTGACAGTGGCCGACGCGATGATCCGCACGGGCACTGCGCGCTGCGCGCTGGTGATCGGCGCCGAAGTGTTCTCCCGCATCCTCGACTTCAACGACCGCACGACCTGCGTGCTGTTCGGCGACGGCGCGGGCGCGGTGGTGCTCGAAGCCTCCGACGAGCCCGGCATCCTGGCCAGCGACCTGCATGCCGACGGCAAGCACGTCGGCATCCTGTGCGTACCCGGCCATGTGTCGGGCGGCAACGTGCTCGGCACGCCGCTGCTGCACATGGACGGCCAGGCCGTCTTCAAACTGGCGGTGCGCGTGCTCGAAGATGCCGCGCGCGCCACGCTCGCCAAGGCGGGCAAGACCGAAGCCGACATCGACTGGCTGATCCCGCACCAGGCCAATATCCGCATCATGGAAGGCACGGCCAAGAAGCTGAAGCTGCCGCGCGAGAAGCTGGTGGTCACGGTGCACGAGCACGGCAACACCTCGGCCGCCTCGATCCCGCTGGCGCTCGACGAAGCCGTGCGCTCGGGCAAGGTGAAGAAGGGTGAGACCCTCATGCTGGAAGGCGTGGGCGGTGGCTTCACCTGGGGCGCGGTGCTATTGAATCTGTAGTGTGTCGCGGCGCCCCGGAGCGGGCGTCGGCGCGGTGACGAAGAAACAACAATGAAATCCTTTGCTTTTGTCTTTCCGGGTCAGGGCTCGCAGGCGGTCGGCATGCTCGACGCCTGGGGCGATCACCCGGCCGTGGCCGAGACCCTGCGCGAAGCCTCCGAAGCGCTGGGCGAAGACATCGGTGCCCTGATCAAGAACGGCCCCAAGGAAGAGCTGGCGCTCACCACCAACACGCAGCCCGTGATGCTGGTGGCCGGTGTGGCCGCATGGCGCGCCTGGCTGGCCGAGGGCGGCGCCACGCCGTCCGTGGTGGCCGGCCATTCGCTGGGTGAGTATTCGGCGCTGGTGGCGTCGGGCGTGCTGACGCTCGCGCAGGCCGCGCCGCTGGTGCGTTTTCGTGCGCAGGCCATGCAGCAGGCGGTGCCGGTCGGCGTCGGCGCGATGGCGGCGATCCTCGGCATGGCGTCGGACAAGGTCATCGCAGGTTGCGCGGAAGCTACCGCCACGTTCGGCCCCGGCAGCGCCGAGGTGGTCGAGGCCGTGAATTTCAACGATCCGATGCAGACCGTGATCGCCGGCAGCAAGGCCGCGGTCGACAAGGCCTGCGAGCTGCTGAAGGTCAATGGCGCCAAGCGCGCATTGCCGCTGCCGGTGTCGGCGCCATTTCATTCGAGCCTGATGAAGCCCGCAGCTGAAGCCCTGCGCGAGAAGCTCGCGAGCGTGGTGCTGGCCGCCCCGCAGATTCCGGTGCTCAACAACATCGACGTGGCCGTCGAGACCGATGCCGACCGCATCCGCGACGCCCTGGTGCGCCAGGCTGCCGGCCCGGTGCGCTGGGTCGAGAGCGTTCAGGCCTTGAAACTGCGCGGTGCAACCGCCATCATCGAGTGCGGTCCCGGCAAGGTGCTGGCCGGCATGGTGAAGCGCATCGCCCCCGAACTGGAAGCCGCGTCGGTGTACGACCCGGCCACCCTCGCGGACGTCCGACAATCGCTCGCCGGCTGAACGCCGCCAGGCCCCGATACTCTTTCTCTTTTATGAGCACTCCCAAATTCGAAGGCCAGGTCGCCCTGGTCACCGGCGCAACGCGCGGCATCGGCGCTGCCATTGCGCTCGAACTCGCGCAGCGCGGCCTCAAGGTCGTGGGCACTGGCACCACCGACGACGGCGCCGCCAAGATCACCCAGGCGCTGAGCGCGTTCGACGGCCGTGGCCGTGCGCTCGACGTGAACGACGGTGCTGCCGTCGAAGCCCTGATCGATGAGATCGTGCAGGCTTACGGCGCGATCCACGTGCTGGTCAACAACGCCGGCATCACGCGCGACACGCTCGCCATGCGCATGAAGGACGACGACTGGGACGCGGTGCTCGACACCAACCTCAAGGCCGTGTTCCGCCTCTCGCGCGCCGTGATCCGCCCGATGATGAAGCAGCGCTACGGCCGCATCATCAGCATCACGAGCGTGGTGGGTGCGTCCGGCAATGCCGGCCAGGCCAACTACGCGGCCGCCAAGGCCGGCGTGTCGGGCATGACCCGCGCACTGGCCCGTGAACTGGGCAGCCGCAACATCACGGTCAACTGCGTCGCGCCGGGCTTCATCGAAACCGACATGACGGCCAGCCTGCCGGAAGCCCAGCAACAGGCGCTGCTCTCGCAGATCCCGCTGGGCCACCTGGGCAAGCCGGCCGACATCGCGCATGCGGTGGCCTACCTCGCATCGCCGCAGGCCTCGTACGTGACGGGGCAGGAACTGCACGTCAACGGCGGCATGCACATGTAGCCGAAAGGCGCAATCTTTTTCCGTACCGGAGCGCGGGGCAAATGCCACGGGCCGCCCGGCTAAAATCCACCAGTTACCTACAACCCTTAGAGGGAATCAAATGAGCGATATCGAAGCACGTGTCAAGAAAATCATCGCCGAGCAGCTCGGCGTGGAAGAGTCCCAAGTGACGAACGAAAAGGCTTTCGTGGCCGACCTCGGCGCTGACTCGCTCGACACGGTCGAACTCGTGATGGCACTCGAAGACGAGTTCGGCATCGAGATCCCGGACGAAGACGCAGAGAAGATCACGACGGTGCAGAACGCCGTCGACTACGCCACCAAGAATCAAAAGGCCTGATCGGCCAGCTGACACTGCAACGACGGCC
Source organism: Variovorax sp. GW821-FHT10C12 (assembly GCF_059415405.1). Classification (NCBI taxonomy): domain Bacteria; kingdom Pseudomonadati; phylum Pseudomonadota; class Betaproteobacteria; order Burkholderiales; family Comamonadaceae; genus Variovorax; species Variovorax sp. GW821-FHT10C12. Next base: position 61,569 of record NZ_JBWKNE010000004.1, on the reverse strand, counting down.
GGCGGCTCTTTTTTCAACCGCCCGCGCCGCTCGGCAGCTGTCCAGCGCTTCCAGAAAGGTTTGCCGGCATGACCAAACGCCGCGTCGTCGTGACCGGACTCGGTTGCATCGCTCCTGTCGGAAACACCGCAACCGAATCCTGGACCAACCTGTTGGCCGGGAAGTCGGGCATTGCGAACATCACCGCGTTCGATGCAAGCGCCTTCGCCTGCAAGTTCGCCGGTGAGGTCAAGGGTTTCGACATCACCCAATACATCTCGGAGAAAGAAGCGCGTCACATGGACCGCTTCATTCATCTGGGACTCGCCGCCGCCATCCAGGCGGTGCAGGACAGCGGACTGCCGACCGGCGACGCGCTGTCCTATGAAAAGGCCGTGCGCATCGGCTGCAACATCGGTTCGGGCATCGGCGGTCTGCCGATGATCGAGCAGACGCACGGCGAATACGCGAGCCGCGGCCCGCGCCGCATTTCGCCGTTCTTCGTGCCGGCGTCGATCATCAACATGATCTCGGGCCACGTGTCGATCAAGTACGGCTTCAAGGGCCCGAACATCGCCGTCGTGACCGCCTGCACCACCGGCCTGCATGCCATCGGCACGTCGGCACGCATGATCGAGTACGGCGACGCCGACGTCATGATTGCAGGCGGTGCCGAATCGACCATCTCTCCGCTGGGCATCGGTGGCTTCACCGCGCCTCGCGCGCTGAGCACCCGCAACGACGATCCCGCCACGGCCTCGCGCCCGTGGGACAAGGACCGCGACGGCTTCGTGCTGGGCGAGGGCTCCGGCGTGCTGGTGCTCGAAGAGTACGAACACGCCAAGGCGCGCGGCGCCAAGATCTACGCCGAAGTCTCCGGCTTCGGCATGACCGGCGACGCGTACCACATGACCGCGCCCGACGTCGACGGCCCCCGCCGTTCGATGGCGATGGCACTGGCCAATGCGGGTGTCAACGCCGACGAGGTCCAGTACCTGAACGCGCACGGCACCTCGACGCTGATCGGTGACCTCAACGAGACCAACGCGGTCAAGCTCGCCTTCGGCGATCACGCGAAGAAACTCGTCGTCAATTCGACCAAGTCCATGACCGGCCACCTGCTGGGCGGCGCGGGCGGCATCGAATCGGTGTTCACGGTGCTGGCGCTGCATCACCAGAAGAGCCCGCCGACGATCAACATCTTCAACCAGGATCCGGAGTGCGATCTCGACTACTGCGCCAACGAGGCGCGCGATCTGAAGATCGACGTCGCGGTCAAGAACAACTTCGGCTTCGGCGGTACCAACGGTACGCTGGTGTTCAAGCGCGCTTGAGCGTCGCTCTCCCATGCACAGCGCACCGTCGGTGACCTATCCGGTGGGGCGCACCCGCGGCGCAACCCGGATTCTCCTGGCCCTTTGGACCCTGGGCGTCTGCTGCGCGGGCGCGGCTTGCTATCTGTTCGATAGCAATGGCTGGCGCCAGCTGCTGCTGCTCCTCAGCGTCGTCTTTTCCGGTGTCGCCGCGGGCTTTGGCCTGCGGCGGGACGGTGCAGCCACGTTGCACTTCGACGGATCGCACTGGTCGCTGACCGGTGCCGATCCGACGCGTGGCGTGCTCGCCGCGCGCGCCGTCGTGGCGCTCGATTTCCAGTCGCTGCTGCTGATCCGCCTGGCCGAACCCGGCCGCGCGGCGCGTTGGGTCTGGCTCGAGCAGCGGGCCATGCCCGAACGCTGGCGCGACGTGCGCCGTGCGGTCTACGCGCGGCCCCCGGCGGCCGAACCGGCCGGCGACCCCTGGCGCGCGACCGCTCCGGCCGATGCGCCCTGACCCGTTTCGATGACCACTTCCTTGCCGCCCGCGCCCCCGGAGTCCGCGCCGCCCGATGGGGCGGCCGAGGCGCCGCGCCCGGGTGAGGTCGACTTCCAGCTGGTCCAGCGCACCGTCGCGGGCGACCAGAAGGCGTTCGAGTTGCTGGTCATCAAGTACCAGCGTCGCATCGAGCGCCTGATCGGGCGCATGGTGCGCGATGTCGACCTGATCGAGGACATCGCCCAGGAAACCTTCATTCGCGCCTACCGCGCGCTGCACCAGTTCCGCGGCGAGGCGCAGTTCTACACCTGGCTGTACCGGATCGCGGTGAACACCGCCAAGAAGGCGCTGGTGGACATGAAGCGCGATCCGACCGTCTCCGAAAGCGCACTGCGTTCGTCCTCGGACGACGAAGATGAAACTTACCGCCCTGGAAACGAACCAACCACCGATGAAACCCCCGAATCGGTCATGGCGGCGAACGAAATCGCCAGTGCCGTCGAGGCTGCCATGGAAGCGCTCCCCACGGAGTTGCGCCAGGCGGTCACGCTGCGCGAGATCGAGGGGATGAGTTACGAAGAGATTGCCGAGGTCATGGATTGTCCGATCGGCACGGTGCGTTCGCGTATTTTCCGGGCGCGCGAGGCCATTTCGGCCAGGGTCAAGCCGCTGCTGGACAACCAGTCCGGCAAGCGTTGGTAGATCAGCAGGTGAATGACATGAATCAGACGATGACGGTTCGGGAACAGGTGTCCGCACTCGCGGACGGCCATTTGCAGGGCGAAGCGTTCGCGCGTGCGATCGAATCCGTCTGCGCTGAAGACGACTCGCGCGACGCCTGGCACGCGTACCACGTGGTGGGCGATGTGTTGCGCTCGTCGGCGCATTCGCGCTGCAGCGACACCTCGGCCTTCCTGGCGCGCTTCCAGCAGCGGCTTGCTGAAGAGCCGGTCGTGATCGCTCCGCCCGCGGCCGTGGCGCCCTTGGCCGCTGTGCCGGCTGCGATGCCCGTGCGGCAGCGTGCCGAAGCGGCCAACGAGCCGGTGTTCCGTTGGAAGCTGGTGGCGGGCGCCGCGTCGCTGATGGCCGTGGCGGCCATCAGCTGGACGCTGGTCGGCAACGGCGCCGCGGTGCCGAGCGGCGGTGCCCAACTTGCCGCGGTGCAGCCGCCCGTGGCGAACTCGGTGCTGGCGGCCGCAGCCGGTGGCAGCGAACTGCCGGGCAACGGTGCCCTGACACCGACCCGCGTGCTGGTCGGCAGCGGCAATCCGCAGGTCATGCTGCGCGATCCGCGCCTGGACCAGCTGCTCGAAGCCCACCAGCAGGCCGGTGGCGCATCGCAAATGCCGTCCGGCTTCCTGCGCAACGCCACCTTCGAGGGCCCCACGCGCTGATTGCGCGCCCGTCGCCGCCTGCAATGACCGTTGTTCACATGCCGATTTCCGCACGCACCCTGGTGCTCGCGTTTGCTGTTCTTTGCCTGGGGCAGATGGCCACCGCGCAGACCCGCTACGGTGCGGCGAACACGAAGAGCGTGCCCTCGGCGCAGACCGACGAACCGCCGGCCATGGGCGTGACCGAATGGCTGCAGCGCATGCATGCGGGCGCACGGCAGCGCAGCTACGTGGGCACCTTCGTGGTGTCGGCCCCGGGCGGTGACCTGTCGAGCGCGCGCATCTGGCATGTGCGCGACGGCGATCACCAGTTGGAGCGCATCGAAGCGCTGTCGGGCCCGCCGCGCTCGACCTTCCGGCGTAACCGCAACGTGATGACCTTCCTTCCCGAGGCGAAGGTCGTGAAGGTCGAGAAGCGCGAGAACCTCGACCTCTTCCCCAATCTGCCCGACAAGCCCGATTCGTCGGTGGGCGACTACTACGACGTGCGCGCGATCGGCAAGGACCGCGTCGCGGGCTTCGATACCGACGTGGTGCAGCTGGTGCCGCGCGACGGCCTGCGCTTCGGCTACCGCATCTGGAGCGAGCGACGCTCCGGCCTCGTGGTGAAGCTCCAGACCGTCGACAGCGACACCCGCGTGGTCGAGCAGTCGGCGTTCTCCGAGCTGCAGCTCGACGCGCCCGTGAAGGCACAGGCGCTCGCGCAGATGATGGCCAACACGAACGGCTACCGCATCGAGAGGCTCGAACTCGAGCGCAGCACGGCGCAGGACGAAGGCTGGATGCTGCGCACACCCGTGGCCGGATTCAAGCCTCGAAGCTTCTTCCGGCGCCCCGCGTTGCCCGGCAGCGACGGCAAGCCGCCCAAGCCCGAGGCGACCACCGTCCAGTGGACCTTCTCCGACGGCCTCGCGACGGTCTCGCTCTTCATCGAACGCTACGACCCCACGCGCACGCCGGGCGACGGCGTGCTGACCATCGGCGCCACCAACGCGATCCGCCGGCGACTGCCCGCACCGGCCAGTGACTGGTGGCTGACCGCGGTCGGCGAGGTGCCGCAGCAGACGCTCAATGCCTTTGCCCAGAGCCTTGCGCGCACGCGCTGACGGGCGATGGGCTGACGCCATGCAGGCGCTCATGCTGAACCAAGCTGGCGTCGCGCACTCATAGCCTCTGTCGTTATTTGCAGCTCTGTTCTTTTTGAAAGACAACCGATGATGTTCAAAGTCGAGGGACACAAGCTTCGTTCCGGTCTGCTGGCCTTTGCGCTGGCGCTGACGGCCGGTGCCACTTTCCTGCCGGTCGAGTCGGTGCATGCGCAGACGCGCACGCTGCCCGACTTCACCGACCTGGTCGACCAGGTCGGTCCGTCCGTGGTCAACATCCGCACCGTCGAGAAGGTCGCGCAGCGTGGCGGCGGCAACGGCGAGATGGACGAGGAGATGCAGGAGTTCTTCCGTCGCTTCTTCGGCCAGCCGACGCCGGGCACCCCGCGCCAGGGACCGCGCCCGAACCGTCCGCAGCAGGAAGAAGAGCGCCCGCGCGGCGTGGGCTCGGGCTTCATCCTGACGGGCGACGGCTACGTCATGACCAATGCACACGTGGTGGAAGACGCCTCCGAGGTGCTGGTCACGCTGCCCGACAAGCGCGAGTTCAAGGCCAAGATCATCGGCGCCGACAAGCGCACCGACGTGGCCGTGGTCAAGATCGAAGCCACGGGACTGCCCGCGGTGAAGGTGGGTGACATCTCCAAGCTGCGCGTCGGCGAGTGGGTGATGGCGATCGGTTCGCCTTTCGGCCTCGAGAACACCGTCACGGCCGGCATCGTGAGCGCCAAGCAGCGCGACACCGGCGAGTACCTGCCGTTCATCCAGACCGACGTGGCCATCAACCCCGGCAACTCGGGCGGCCCGCTGATCAACATGCGCGGCGAGGTGGTGGGCATCAACAGCCAGATCTATTCGCGCTCGGGCGGCTTCATGGGCATCTCGTTCTCGATTCCGATCGACGAAGCCATCCGCGTGAGCGACCAGCTGCGCACCTCGGGGCGCGTCTCGCGCGGCCGCATCGGTGTGCAGATCGATCAGGTCACCAAGGACGTGGCCGAAGCCATCGGCCTGAGCAAGGCGCAGGGTGCGCTGGTGCGCGGCGTCGAGGCCGGTTCGCCGGGCGAGAAGGCCGGCGTGGAGCCGGGCGACGTCATCACCAAGTTCGACGGCAAGGCCATCGAGAAACCGAGCGACCTGCCGCGCCTCGTGGGCAACACCAAGCCGGGCACCAAGAGCACGCTCACCGTGTTCCGCCGCGGCAGCGCGCGCGACCTCAGCGTGACCATCGCCGAGATCGAGCCCGACAAGCCGGCCAAGCGCGCGAGCGATCGTGACGAGCCGGCCGCGAAGCCGTCTGCCTCCGCAGCCCTGAAGTCGCTGGGCCTCGGGGTCAGCGACCTCACCGACGCGCAGAAGAAAGAGCTCAAGCTCAAGGGCGGCGTGAAGGTCGATGCCGCCAACGATGCTGCCGCGCGGGCCGGCCTGCGCGAGGGCGACATCATCATGGCCGTGGGCAATCTCGAGGTGGCGAATGCCCGCGAATTCGAGGCGGCGGTCGCCAAGGCGGACAAGGGCAAGCCGCTGAGCGTGCTCTATCGCCGAGGCGACTGGGCGCAGTACGCCCTGATCCGACCCGCACGCTGATACGGCGCCGGCGTCAAGTGGCCCCACCCGGCAGTCGGGTTTGGGGCCATTTTTTCGAGGTGTTTACGACGCTTCGGCGCTGGCCTCTAAAAAAATCCGGGGCCTTGAAAACGCCAAAACTTGTTTGCATTCACTAACTTATAAAAGGCCTAAGGACGAATTTCGGTAGAATAGACAGCTCCTGGCGGCCAGTCAGCGCATAAAGAGGGCGATGGCCTTCACGATGCGAGATGTCAGACAGCCGTCCACCGGTGCTCCACAGATCGCCCACAAGTTGTTCAGTGAGTGCTCCACCCATCCTGTGGATAACCTGTTTGTATCTTTGATGTTGTGGACCTGCAACGAGCCCTTTGGACCCTGTTCCCGGATGTACGTGCTTCCCTTTTTGCCTACAATGAAGTTCCAACTACTGCAGTTGCCATTGCTTGTTGGTTCAGGGCGCGTCTCCAGAAGACGCGCCCTTTTTTCTTGGCCTCGCCCCTCGGCGCCCGAGCCAATTCAAGTACTTAAGCGTTCCCGTTGATGAATCACATCAGAAATTTTTCGATCATTGCGCACATCGACCATGGCAAGTCGACACTCGCAGACCGTTTGATCCAGCGTTGCGGCGGTCTCGCTGAACGCGAGATGGAAGCGCAGGTGCTCGACTCGATGGACATCGAAAAAGAGCGTGGGATAACCATCAAGGCACAGACCGCCGCGCTGCACTACAAGGCACGCGATGGACAGGTCTACAACCTCAATCTGATCGACACGCCGGGCCACGTCGACTTCTCGTACGAAGTGAGTCGCTCGCTGTCGGCATGCGAAGGCGCATTGCTCGTCGTCGATGCATCGCAAGGCGTCGAAGCGCAGACGGTGGCCAACTGCTACACCGCACTCGACCTCGGCGTCGAGGTGATCCCGGTGCTCAACAAGATCGATCTGCCGAACGCAGACCTCGACAACGCGCGCACCGAAATCGAAGACGTGATCGGCATCGACGCGACCGACGCGATTCCGTGCTCCGCAAAAACCGGCGTCGGCATCGACGAGATTCTCGAGACCATCGTCGCGCGCATGCCCGCGCCGCGCGGCAATCCCGACGGCCCGCTGCGCGCGATGATCATCGACAGCTGGTTCGACGCCTACGTCGGCGTGGTCATGCTGGTGCGTGTGGTCGACGGCCGCCTCGTGAAGGGCGAGCGCATCAAGATGATGGCGTCGGGCGCGATGTACAACGCCGACAGCATCGGCGTCTTCACGCCCGCCAACGAAGCGCGCGCGTCGCTCGAAGCCGGCGAGGTGGGCTACATCATCGCGGGCATCAAGGAGCTGCAGGCGGCCAAGGTCGGCGACACGGTCACGTTGATCCGGCCCGGCACCGGCGGCGCGGCCGCCACGGCCACCGAGGCGCTGCCCGGCTTCAAGGAAATCCAGCCGCAGGTGTTCGCGGGCCTGTACCCGACCGAAGCCAGCGAGTACGACTCGCTGCGCGACGCGCTCGAGAAGCTCAAGCTCAACGACTCGTCGCTGCGCTACGAACCCGAAGTGAGCCAGGCGCTGGGTTTCGGCTTCCGTTGCGGCTTCCTCGGCCTGCTGCACATGGAGATCGTGCAGGAGCGCCTGGAGCGCGAGTTCGACCAGGACCTGATCACGACCGCGCCGAGCGTGGTCTACCAGGTGGTGCGCAACGACGGCGAAGTGATCATGGTCGAGAACCCGTCCAAGATGCCCGACGTCGGCAAGATGGCGGAGATCCGCGAGCCCATCGTCACCGTGCACCTGTACATGCCGCAGGAATACGTCGGCTCGGTCATGACGCTGGCCAACCAGAAGCGCGGCGTGCAGCTGAACATGGCCTACCACGGCCGCCAGGTCATGCTGACCTACGAGATGCCGCTGGGCGAAATCGTGCTCGACTTCTTCGACAAGCTGAAGTCGGTGAGCCGCGGCTACGCCTCCATGGACTACGAGTTCAAGGAGTACCGCGCCTCCGACGTGGTGAAGGTCGACATCCTGCTCAACGGCGACAAGGTCGATGCGCTGTCGATCATCGTGCACCGCAGCCAGTCGCAGTACCGCGGCCGGGCCGTGGTGTCGAAGATGCGCGAGATCATTTCGCGCCAGATGTACGACGTGGCGATCCAGGCGGCCATCGGGGTCACGATCATTGCGCGTGAGACAATCAAGGCGCTTCGCAAGAACGTGCTCGCCAAGTGCTACGGCGGCGACATCTCCCGCAAGAAGAAGCTGCTCGAGAAGCAGAAGGCGGGCAAGAAAAGAATGAAGCAGATCGGCTCCGTCGAAGTCCCGCAAGAGGCCTTCCTCGCGATTCTGCAAGTCGAAGACTGATCACCACGAACATGGCATACCTCACCACCCTGGTTCTCGCGGCGTTCGCCAGCTACGTCGGCGCCTGGTATTTCGGCGCGCTCGAAGGCAACTTCGCGCTGCTGCTGTTCGTGGCCACGGTGGTCACCGGGGTCTACTGGCTGGCCGAGCGCTTCTACTTCCTGCCGCAGCGCGAACGCGCCGCCGCCGCACTCGACAGCTCCATCGCCGAACGCAACACGCGGCTGGCAGGGCAGGGCATCACCCAGGTCGACACCACCGACGCCAAGGCCAGCGAGCGCCTGCTGATGCAGCCCTGGTGGCTCGACTGGACGGCGGGTCTGTTCCCGGTGATCTTGGTGGTGTTCCTGCTGCGCTCGTTCCTGTACGAGCCCTTCAAAATTCCCTCGGGCTCGATGATGCCCACGCTGCTGACCGGCGACCTGATCCTGGTGAACAAGTTCACCTACGGCCTGCGCCTGCCGGTCATCAACACCAAGATCACCGACGGCACGCCGCTGGCGCGTGGCGACGTGGTGGTGTTCCGCTACCCGCCCAAGCCCAGCATGGACTACATCAAGCGCGTGGTCGGCATCCCGGGCGACGAGGTGGCCTACCTGAACAAGAAGCTCACGATCAACGGCCAGCCGGTGGGCAAGGCCCCGATCGCCGACTACCTCGATGGTGAGTCGATGCGCATCCTGAAGCAGTTCGACGAAGACCTCGGCGGCAAGCAGCACAAGATCCTCAACGACGAGAACGCCCCCGCCTTCGTGCCGGGCGCCAGCGACTTCCCGTTCCGCGAGAACTGCCGCTACTCGGTCGAGGGCGTGGTGTGCAAGGTGCCCGAAGGCAACTACTTCATGATGGGCGACAACCGCGATAATTCGGCCGATTCCCGTTTCTGGGGGTTCGTGCCGGACAAGAACATCGTGGGCAGGGCCTTCTTTGTCTGGATGAACTTCGGCGATCTCGGTCGCATCGGTCCGTTTCAATAATTAATCAACAGTCAACGTTACTGTTCGAGGGGTAAGAGGGCATGAGAACCAACAGTCGGTCCGTCCGTGGCAGTGCCGCGCACCAGCGCGGCATCTCGTTCATCGGCCTGGTGTTCGTCGCGGCGGTGCTGGGCTGCGCGGGCGTCGTCATCGCGCAGGTCATTCCGACGCTGATCGAGTGGCAGGCCATCGACAAGGCCGCCAACAAGGCCAAGGAAGGCGCCACGGTGCCCGAGATCCGCGCGATCTTCGACCGCGCCCAGGCCATCGACGACTTCAAGTCGGTCAGCGGCCGGGACCTCGAGATCAAGAAGGTGGGCGACAAGGTCGTCGTGTCGTATGCGTACGAACGCGAGATTCCCCTGTTCGGGCCGGCCTACCTGACGCTCAAATACAAGGGCGCGTCCCGCTGACCGCGGTGTCGAACAAGAAGGTGGACGGCAGCCTCGTCGCGCTGCAGGCGCGCCTTCAGCACACGTTTTCGGACCCGCGGCTGCTTCAGCTCGCGCTCACGCACCGCAGTTTCTCGGCCGATCACAACGAGCGCCTCGAGTTTCTCGGCGACTCGGTGCTGAACCTGGCCGTTTCGCATCTGCTGTACATCCGTCTCTCGGCGTTGCCCGAGGGCGACCTGTCGCGCGTGCGGGCCAACCTGGTCAAGCAGGACACGCTGCACCAGCTCGCGCTGGGGCTGGCGTTGTCGCCGCTGTTGCGCCTGGGCGAGGGCGAAGCCCGCTCGGGCGGCCCGAACCGGCCCTCCATCCTGGCCGACGCGCTCGAAGCGCTGATCGGCGCGGTCTACCTCGACGCCGGCTTTGCCGCCGCGCAGGCGCTGGTGCACCGGCTCTACGAGGCGGTCGAGATCAATCCGCGCATGGAGGCGGCCGCGAAAGACCCGAAGACCGAATTGCAGGAATGGCTGCAGGGCCACAAAATGAAGCTGCCGGTGTACCGCGTGGCAGCGACGCTGGGTGCAGCGCACAAGCAGACCTTCGATGTCGAGTGCGAGGTGCCCGAGCTGGGCCTTCGCGAGCGCGGCATCGGCGGCTCGCGCCGCGCCGGCGAGCAAGCTGCCGCGGCCGCCATGTTGATCCGGCTCAAGGCACGCGGCGCCGCGTGAAATCAGAATGAACGATGTGACCCATCCCGAAGCGGGACCCGAAGACACCGCAGGCGACACGCCTGCCACCGGGCCGCAGCACTGCGGCCTGATCGCCATCGTCGGCAAGCCCAATGTGGGCAAGTCGACGCTGCTCAATGCACTGGTCGGCCAGAAGATCAGCATCACCTCGCGCAAGGCGCAGACCACGCGCCACCGCATCACCGGCATGCGCACGCTGGGCGCCACGCAGTTCGTGTTCGTCGACACGCCGGGTTTCCAGACCCTGCATGCCAACGCTCTGAACAAGTCGCTCAACAAGACCGTGCAGGGCGCGGTCGGCGACGTCGACCTGATCCTGTTCGTGGTCGAGGCCGGCAGCTTCACGCCGGCCGACGAGCGCGTGCTCAAGCTGCTCGGCAAGGGCATCCCGACCGTGCTGCTGGCCAACAAGCTGGACAACGTGCACCGCCGCGGCGACATCGCGCCCTGGCTGCAGACCATGCAGGCCAAGCACAGCTTCGCCGAATTCGTGCCGATGTCGGCCAAGAACGCGAAGGACGTCGAGCGCCTGTTCGGCATCTGCGAGAAGTACCTGCCCGAACAGCCCTGGTTCTACGACGAAGACGAACTCACCGACCGCAGCGAGAAATTCCTCGCCGGCGAGCTGGTGCGCGAGAAGCTCTTCCGCCTCACGGGCGACGAGCTGCCCTACACCTCGACCGTCATCATCGACAAGTTCGAGGAAGAGCCGCCCCAGAAAAAGGGCCAGAAGCGCCTGCTGCGCATTGCCGCCACCATCGTGGTCGAGCGCGACGGCCACAAGGCCATGGTGATCGGCGACAAGGGCGAGCGCATCAAGCGCATCGGCATGGAAACCCGCGTCGAGCTTGAGAAGCTGGCCGACGCCAAGGTGTTCCTCGAGCTGTGGGTGAAGGTGCGCTCCGGCTGGGCCGACGACGAAGCCCGCGTGCGCTCCTTCGGCTACGAATGAAGTGGCCGCCGCTCATCGCGTTTCGCATGAACCGGCCTACGTGCTCCATCGCTACGACTGGAGCGAGTCGAGCCTGATCCTCGAGGTCTTCACCCGCCACCACGGGCGCATCGCGCTCGTGGCCAAGGGGGCGAAGCGGCCGAGTTCCAATTTCCGTCCGGTGCTGCTGCCGCTGCAGCCGCTGCAGCTCAACTACGGCGGCGACGCCGAGATCCGCACGCTGAAAGGCGCCGAGTGGATGGGCGGCCACGTCATGCCGACGGGAGAGGCGCTGCTCTCGGGCTACTACGTCAACGAACTCCTGCTGCGCCTGCTGGCGCGCGACGACGCGCACGAGGCGCTGTTCGACGCCTACACCGGCGTGGTGCAGGTGCTGGCCGGCGACCACGCGGGCGCCCAGGCCGCGACACAGGCCGCCGCGCTGCGCGCCTTCGAACTGCTGCTGCTGCGTTCGGTCGGCCTGCTGCCTTCGCTCGACGCGCAGACGCTCACCCTGGAGCCGCTGGCGGCCCGCACGCGCTACAGCCTCGTGCCGGAAGCCGGCCTGCGCCAGGCGGCCAAGGACGAGGCCGCGCTGGCCGGTGCCGACTGGCGGGCGCTGCAGAGCGTGCTCGACGATCGCACGCCGTTCACCGCCACCCTGCGCGAGGTCGCGACGATGAACGTCGGCAGCAACAGTGCCCTGCGCAACCAGCTGCGGGCCTTGCTCAACTACCATTGCGGCGTGACCACGCTGCGCACGCGGCAGATGATGAGAGACCTGCAAGCGCTCTAGCCCGGCGCACGATCGATCGAAACGCCAACCTGAGAACCGAAGCCATGCGTCTGGGTGTCCTCGTCTACGTCGACGACAAGAAAGAAATCGTCGACGAGTTCCACTGGCTGTACCGGAGCATGATCGTCTCCGGCGTCTTCGCGCGCGGCGGGGAGCTGATCGCGGTGTGCCACCCGAACGTGATCGCCCGGCTGCCGACTGACGACCGGATCGTCGTGATTCCGGGCCTGCCCTACGCCGACCAGTACGCCGAGTGGGCCGGCTACGGCTACATCAATTCGATCGCGAACCTGTGCGACCCGGCGGTGCTCGCCGTATGCCGCAACTACGACGCCATCCTCAAGACCGACTGCGACACCTTCGTCACGCCGGCGCTGGCCAGCTTCGAGCCGACTGGCCTGTGCTTCGGCTTCGGCGCCTATGCGTACCAGGAAGAGGTGCGCCGCAAGCTGTCCGAGTGCAGCGCGCGCTGGGGCTTTCCGCATTCGGGGCTGCACAACGTGGGCGCGTCGGTGCTGGGGCCGACCGAGTTCGTGGGCAACTTCGTGCAGGCCCAGCTGGACTACTGCCACAAGCTGCTCGACGAAGAGTTTCGCGACTTCCAGGGCGAGTGGCCCGGCTGGTGCAAGAACGTGCTCACCATGTACGCCGGCGAGCTGGCGCTGCGGCGCACCTACCCCCAGCGCTGCTCGCTGGGCCTGCTCGACCACCTGCCGTACACCGACCGCAGGCTGGGCGGCGACGTGCTGCACATCCACGGCTGGCACACCGACCAGTACTGGTCCAAGCATCATTTCCGTGCCGGCGCCTACGACCACATGGCGCCCGGCGACATCGACAGGACGACGCTCGGCGGCTACTGTCACTGGCTTGCTGTCACCCCCACCGACGACCTCCGGGCCGGCGCGGGCGGCGCATGAACGAAGAGAAGAAAGCGATTGCGTCCATGAGCGATACCTCCGGCACCTCCTCCTCCCTCCCTCGCACCACCACGGCCCTGTCGGTCAACCTCAACAAGGTGGCCCTGGTGCGCAACACGCGCCACCTGGGCATCCCGAGCGTGGTGGGCGCCGCCCAGGCCTGCCTGGCGGCGGGCGCGCAGGGCATCACCGTGCATCCGCGCCCCGACGCGCGCCACATCCGTGTGCACGACGTGAGTGACCTGTCGGAACTGCTGGCGCGCGACTGGCCAAAGATCGAGTTCAACATCGAAGGCAATCCCTTCCACAACCTGATGGACTTCGTGCGCGAGCTCAAGCCGCACCAGGCCACCTTCGTGCCCGACAGCGAAACCCAGTCGACCAGCGACCACGGCTGGAGCTTCCCGGAAGACGCCGAGCGCCTGCGCCCGCTGATCGCCGAAGCCAAGGCACTGGGCGTGCGCGTGAGCCTGTTCATGGACCCGATCCCCGAGATGATGGCCGCCGTCAAGGCCGTGGGCGCCGACCGCGTCGAGCTCTACACCGAGGGCTACGCCGCCTCGCGCGGCACGCCGCAGGAAGCCGCCGTGCTCGCGCGCTACGTGGCCGCGGCGCAGGCCGCCCATGCGGCGGGCCTGGGCGTCAACGCCGGCCACGACCTGAGCCGCGACAACCTCACGCCGTTCCTGCGCGCGGTGCGCGGCGTGCACGAGGTGTCGATCGGCCATGCCTTCGTCGCCGATGCGCTCGAACTCGGGTACGCCGCCACCACGCGCGACTACCTGCGCTGCATCGCCGACGCCGCATGATCTACGGCATCGGGACCGACATCTGCGACGTGCGCCGCATCGCGGCCACCTTCGAGCGCCAGGGCGAGCGCTTCGCCCGCCGGGTCCTGAGCGACGCGGAGTTCGCCATCTGGCAGGCCCGCGCTGCACGCTGGCCCAAGCGCGGCCTGAGCTACCTCGCCACGCGCTTTTCCGCCAAGGAAGCCTTCAGCAAGGCCATCGGCCTGGGCATGCGCATGCCGATGAGCTGGCGCCTGTGCGAGATCGCCAACCTGCGCAGCGGCAAGCCGGTGATCGTGCTGCACGGCGAGCTGAAAGACTGGTTCGAGGCGCAGGGCCTGACGGCGCACGTGACCGTCACCGACGAAACCGAGTACGCCGCCAGCTTCGTGGTGGTGGAAAAGGCCTGAACGAATCTCCGGCGCCGTTGCGCCTTGCCGACCGATCGACCGACATGACCGACCTGAACCACGCGCCGCTCCTCATCGATGTGGCCGGCACCGAACTCACCGCCGCCGACCGCCGGCGCCTCGCGAACCCGCATGTGGGCGGCGTGATCCACTTCACCCGCAACTGGCAGGACCGCGCGCAGATGACTGCGCTGAACGCCGAGATCAAGGCGATCCGCCCCGACCTGCTGATCTGCGTCGACCACGAAGGCGGCCGCGTGCAGCGCTTTCGCACCGACGGCTTCACGCGGGTGCCCTCGATGCGCAGCCTGGGCGAACTGTGGATGCACGATGCCCTGCGCGCCACGCAGGTCGCCACCGCCGCCGGGCAGGTGCTGGCCGGCGAGCTGCGCGCCTGCGGCGTTGACTTCAGCTTCGCACCGGTGCTCGACCTGGACTACGGTGGCAGCAGCGTGATCGGCGACCGCAGCTTCCACCGCGACCCGCGCGTGGTCGCGCTGCTCGCCAAGAGCGTGATGCACGGCATGCTGCAGATGGGCATGCGCAATTGCGGCAAGCACTTTCCGGGGCATGGCTTCGTGCAGGCCGATTCGCACGTCGAGATCCCGGTCGACCGGCGCAGCCTGAAGGCCATCCTGGCCGACGACGCACGGCCCTACGACTGGCTGGGCGGCACGCTCGCGGCCGTGATGCCGGCGCACGTGATCTACCCGAAGGTCGACAAGCGGCCGGCGGGTTTCTCCGAAAAATGGCTGAAGGACATCCTGCGCCAGCGCTTCGCGTTCGACGGCGCCGTGTTCAGCGACGACCTGAGCATGGAGGCCGGGCGCTACATCGACGGCCAGCTGCTGAGCTACACCGATGCCGTACTGGCGGCGCTCGCGGCGGGTTGCGACCTGGCGCTGCTGTGCAACCAGAGCATCGGCGAAGGCCGGCCGCTGGACGAGATGCTCGACGGCTTCACCGCCGCGGCGGCCGACGGCCGCTGGCAGGGCGATGCGGCCAGCGAAGCACGGCGCCGGTCGCTGCTGCCGAGCGATGAAGCGCTTGACTGGCAGGCGCTCACGGCCTCGACGCGCTACGTGCAGGCGCAGCGCCTGCTGGCCGGCGCTCAGTCGCGGAAGGGCCGCACCGGCAGCTGATTCGCCGCGGGGCCGAGCAACGCGGCCACCTCGGGTGTCTTGAACAGCGATTCCAGCCAGGGCTTGTCGGCCAGGCCGGCCCGGAAGAAGACCTGCAGCAGCCGCAGGGTTTCGGTGCGCAGCGCGCGCGTCAGCATTTCAGCGTCGATCCGCGGCGTGCCGACGGGCGTCAGCGCCGCGCAGGCCTGCGCCACGGTGCGCAACACCTGTTCGGCGAAGTCGCGCTGCGGCGGCCACAGGTGCGCGTAGAGCTGGGCCACGAGGTCGATGTCTTCCACGCGGCTGCGCGGCAGCAGGTGGCGCAGCACCGCACGTCGCGCCCGCATGGCGAGCGAGGCGGCATGCGCGAGGTTGGCTGGCGGCTCGACCGGCGCCGCGCGGTGCAGCAGTTCGGGAATGACCGCGAAGCGCGCGCCGGCCACGATGCAGCGGCACAGCATCTGCAGGTCGTCGTGCACCGCCGCGAACTCGGGGTCGTGGCGCACGCCGGTGCGTTCCAGGAAGCCGCGGCGCACCAGGCAGGCCGACAGCCGCAGCGGCTCGGGGCCCAAGGCTTCGGCCACGATCTCGTCGTGCCGCTGGGCGCACTTCAGCGGTCCGGCCGGCGTCTCGCTCCAGCAGCCGACGATGTCCAGGTCCGGGCAGGCGGCGAGCAGCGCGGCCTGGCGCTGCAGGCGGCCGGGCAGGGCGCGGTCGCCTGCATCGGCGAAGACCACGTGGTCGCCGGTGGCCTGCGCGAGCGCGAGGTTGCGCAGGGTGGGGCGGTCGCAGGCCATGGGCAGCGCGATCCACCGCAGGCCGGGGGCGATGGCGCGCGCCTCGCTTTCAGCCGCTGCTGGAAGGCCTGCCGCGACCACGACCAGCTCCAGCGCCACGTCGGCCTGTGCGGCCCAGTCGCGCAAGTCCTGCAGCCAGTCGTCGCGGCTGCCGTCGGGCGTCAGGCAGACCGTCACGCGCGGCATGGTCACGGGCGGTACGCGGTCGGGCTGCTGGGCGCGCCAGGCGAAGTAGCGTTCGAGCGCGGGGCCGATGTCCGGCGGCGCCACGGCTGCGTTGATCTTGTCGAGCCCCTCGCGTTCGAGTCGGGCGCGGCGCGGCGCATCGGCGACCAGCGCCACGACGGTGTCGACCAGCTGGTCGTAGGGCACGCCCACCACCGCATCGCGGAAGGCCGGGTCGACCTCGCTGTCGGGATAGAGCTCGCAGACCACGGCCTTGCGGTGGCGCAGCAAGGTCGACAGGCGCGGCGTCTCGACCACGCGCGAGTCCTCCCAGTTGTGCAGGTTCAGCAGGACCTTGGTGCGGCGCATGGTCGCTTCGCGCTTCTCCAGCGACCAGAACCCGCCGTTCGTGACCTCGACGCGCAGGCCCCGCGCCTGCAGCGCTTCGATGATGTCGATGCGCCGCTGCGTGAGCGAGCCGAAGAAGCAGACATCGATGTCCCGTGCTTCCTCGGGCAGCACCTCGGACCACGGCAGGGTGCGCGCCGCGTCAGGCTCCCAGCCGAGTGGCACGCAGTCGGCGTTCTGGTAGCCGAGCTCGCGGTGACGCTGGAAGTTGGTTTTGCTGTACTCCCACAGGTAGCAGCGCGGGAGCAGGTCGAGGTAGTTGGCGTTCCAGGCATGCGTGCCCTCGATCATTGGCTCGAGGTTCACGACGATGCAGTTCGGGTGGAATGCCGCGATGCGCTGCCACGGGATGTTCCAGAAGAAGAACAGCAGGTTGATCGCGCCCGGATCGATGTTGTGCGGCGTGTACGTCGTCGGGTAGCCCAGCCGCTCGGCCGCCAGCTGGTAGGTGCGCACGATGTCGCCGCAGACCGCGTCCTCGGACAGTGACGTGAAGTGCAGCCGTGGCAGGGTCATGGCGACGACTGTAGCGGGTCAGGTCAATCCGAACCTGGCGCGCCCACCACCGCGGGCCACAGCGGCGCACCGCCCGCCTCCAGGTGCGTCAGGTACAGGCGCAGCTCGAACTCGAAGCGGTGGTACTCGGGCTCCATGTGCGTGCACAGCGCGTAGAAGGGCTTGTCGTGGTTCTTCTCGCGCGTGTGGGCCAGTTCGTGCACGACGATCATGCGCAGCCATTCGAGCGGCACGGTCTTGAACAGGCTGGCCACGCGGATCTCGCGCTTGGTCTTGAGCTTGCTGCCCTGCACGCGGGCGATGGTGGTGTGGGTGCCCAGCGCGTGGCGCACCACATGCAGCTTGTTGTCGAACACCGCCTTGGCCAGCGGCTCGGCCTTGCGCATGTACTCGCCCTTGAGTTCGCAGGCGTAGTCGTACAGCGCGCGGTCGGTGCGGATGTCGTGCAGGCCGGCGTAGCGTCCGCGCAGCAGGGCGCCGAGCTTGTCGGCCGCCATCAGCTCACTCACCTGCGCCAGCAGCGCGGGCGGGTACGCGGACAGGTACTTCATCTGCGGCTCACCCCGCCGTGCGCGCCGAATAGGCGAGCCCGGCCGCGACGCCGCCGAGCAGGTCGCCTTCGATCAGCGGCACGCCGGCGAAACTCGCGCGCAGCGCCCGCTGGAACGGGCGCAGGGCCGACGAGCCGCCGGTGAGGTAGATGGCGTCGAGGTCGCCGCTGCGCAGGCCGGCGCGCTTCACGCAGGCGTGGGCGCAGGCCACCACGTTCTCCAGCGGCGCCGCGAGCTGCTGCGCCATGTCGGCCGGCGTCAGCGCCGACACCAGCCCCGCCTCGATGCACGACAGGTCGATCTGTACCTCGGCGTCGCTGACCGAGCCGTTGATCTTGGCCTGTTCGACCTCGCTGGCGATGCGGTGGCCGTGGCGCTCCTCGAGCACCGTCATCAGGCGGTCGTGCAGGTGTCGGTCGCTGTAGCTGGTGCGCAGTTCGCGCGCCTGGCGCACGGCCTTCGGGGCGTAGAGCCAGTTGATCAGGTGCCAGGACGACAGCTCGAAGAACACCTTGCTGGGCACCTCGCGCCCGCTCGGGCCGAGGTGGCGCAGCCCGAGCAGCGGCATCACGCGCTCCAGGTTCAGGCGCTGGTCGAAGTCGGTGCCGCCGATGTGCACGCCGCTGGTGGCCAGCACGTCGTCGGCGCGGTCAGGGCGCGCCATGCGCTCGGGGCCCAGGCGCACCACGGTGAAGTCGGAGGTGCCGCCGCCGATGTCGACGATCAGGATCAGCGACTCGCGCGTGACGCGCTGCTCGTAGTCGAAGGCCGCGGCAATGGGTTCGTACTGGAAGGACACGTCGCGCAGGCCGGCCGCACGCGCGGCGTGGCGCATGCTTTCTTCGGCACGCTGGTCGCGCTTGGCGTCGTCATCGACGAAGTGCACCGGGCGGCCGATGACCACGCGCTCGGGGCGCTGCCCCAGCTCGCGTTCGGCGCGCGTCACCAGTTCGTGCAGGAAGCGCGCGATGATGTCCTCGAAGCTGACCAGCCCGTCGTAGACGGCGGTTTTTTCCTGCATCAGCGGGCTGCCGAGCAGGCTCTTGAGCGAGCGCATGAGCCGGCCTTCGACGCCGGACAGGTACAGCGCGATGGCGTCGCGGCCGAAGTGCGTGCTGCGGTCCTCGGCGTTGAAGAAGAGGGCGGTCGGCAGGGTGGTGGCGCTGCCTTCGATGGGCAGCAGGCGCGCGGCCTCGCCGGGGGAGGCGTAGGAGACCGCGGAATTCGAAGTGCCGAAATCGATGCCGATGGCCGGGGTGCGTAGGGGATTCATTCAAGCAGGAAATCGGAGGGCCCAAGAGTGTAGAGGGTCGGCCGAAGCGCGCGATAGACTGCGGCCCAATGACCACCCCACCCGGACGCCGTCGATGCCGCTGTGCCTGACCTTCTTCGACCGGCTCGACGAGCCGGTGCTGCGCAACCACAGCCACTACTGCCGCCGTTTCGGCTACCCCCATGCCTGGGTGGAGACCGAGCGCGCCGGGCACCCCGCGCTGCGCGACTGCGCGAAATACGCCGAGATGCTGCGCCGCCTGCGCGGGCTCGACGAGGGCGACTGGCTGCTCTTTCTCGATGGTGATTCGGTGGTGTTCCACCCGGTGGCCGTCGAAACGCTCCTGGAAGGTCGCGACCTGCTCGTGGTGGACGGGCCCAAGGGCCTGCCGCTCGTCAACCTGATGATCCTGCGCAACACGGCGGCCAACCGCGCGCTGCTGCATGCGCTCATCCGGGCGGCGAGCCAGGTCGTCGCGCGCGTCACGCCCCGTCTCGACGCGGCGGCGCTGCTGCAGCCGGCCGGCCTGCTGCCGTGCAACGGGCCCATCGGCGACTGCTATGTGAACGTCTCGTGGCGCATCGCGACCTGGTTCCATGCCCGCATCTTCGTGGTGCACCTGGCGGCCCTGCCGGAGCTGGATGCCGAAGGCCGCGTGATGGAAGAGCTGCTGCACGACGCGAACCTGCAGCGCCTGCTGGTGCGCCGGGTGAACGCGGCGCTGATCGACGGCGAGCCCGTGCTGCCGTCGCCGGCCTACCCGGCGATCTCTGAAGACGCGTATTCGTGCGTCAACCCGCAGGCGTCCATCGCCTTCGTCACGCTCTACACGCACCACATCAACGACTACGCGCGCGTGTCGGAGCACAACGTGCGGCGCTACTGCGAGCGGCACGGGTATGGCTACCACGTCTACCGCGGCATCCCGGACGAACTCGATCCGTCGATCAGCGGCGCCTGGGTGAAGAGCTGGCTCGTGAAGCGGCATCTCGCACAGCACCAGTGGGTGGTGTGGGTCGATGCCGACACGCTGTTCGTCAACCAGGCGAAACGCATCGAGCCGCTGCTCGAAGGCCGCGACCTGCTGTTCGCGAAGGACATCGGCGCGTGGGACGTGAATTCGGGCGTGATGGGCTTCCGCCACACCGAGGGCAACCTCGCGCTGCTCACGCAGCTGTGGGAGCGCATCACCGGCGTCGACGACAAGTCGACCGTGTACGCCAGCCAGGGCGACCAGTACTACACGAACGTGGTGCTCGGCGAGCACGGCCTGATCGGCGATGCGGTCATTACCGACCTGCTGAGCATCAACACGCCGCCGCACCTGGCGGGCGACGACAGCCTGCTGGTGCACTTCGTGGGGCTCGGGGAGCCTTACCGGTCGGTGTACATGGCGGACGTGGACGCGCGGTCCAAGCGCCTGGGTTGAGCTGAAGCTGAAGCGGGGCGCTCAGCGGCCCAGCTTGTGCAGCGTGTCGCGCACGTCGTCCACCAGCCACAGGCCGAGGCTGCGATCGCTCTGCGGGTACTGGCGCGAGCCGTCGTCCGTGGCGTAGATGATGGATTCGGTGACGTTGCCCTCGACGATCAGGCGCCGGGGCGGCGGCAGATGGAAGGGCGCCATCTCCATGTTGATCGGTGTCCAGCCGCCCGTCTGGATGTCTGCATTGCGCGGCAGCGAGCGGTAGGTGAAGGTGGTGGTCAGCAGCCACTTCGACCGGCTGGCCGCCACCGCATGCAGGGCCCGGAAGGCATCGGCATGGGAAAAATGGAACAGGCAGTCGCGGCACAGGACGAGGTCGACGGTCGGCAAGGCGTCGCTCAGAAGGTCCAGCCGGCTGAAACGGCGTCCCGGCCGCGCGAAGCGCCCCGTGTTGCGCACCACCAGCGCATCGACGATGTCGGCGCCGTGGTAGTCGATGCCCGTCAGGTCGACGTGCTGCATCCAGTTGAAGTCGCCGCAGGGCACGTCGAGCAGGCTGTGCACCTGCAGCTCGCGCAGCAGGTGCGGCAGCTCCCGGATCACCTGCGCGGTGTTCGTGAGCTCGGAGCCCGCGCCGGACACGCTCTCTGCCGAGCCCCAGGCGTTCGATTTGAAGATGTCGGAGAAGACAGTTTCGGGCGCCTGGGTGGTCATGGGTGCAGAAAGATGGTGAGCGCGAAGGGGGGCGGTGTCGTCAGCTTTCCCGGCGCAGCGCGGGGAACAGGATCACGTCGCGGATGCTCGGCGAATCGGTCAGCAGCATCATCAGGCGGTCGATGCCGATGCCGCAGCCGCCGGTGGGCGGCATGCCGTATTCGAGGGCGCGCACGAAGTCGTGGTCGTAGAACATGGCTTCGTCGTCACCGCTGTCCTTGGCGGCCACCTGCGCGTTGAAGCGCGCGGCCTGGTCTTCGGCGTCGTTCAGCTCGCTGAAGCCGTTGCCGAACTCGCGGCCGGTGATGTACAGCTCGAAGCGCTCGGTGACCTCGGGGCGCTCGTCGTTGGCGCGTGCCAGCGGCGAGATCTCGGTCGGGTGCTCCATGATGAAGGTCGGCTGCCAGAGCTTCTCTTCCACGGTCTCCTCGAAGTACATCACCTGCAGGCTGGCGAGGCTGCGCTGCGAGAGCTTGTCCTTTTCTTCGCTCAGGCCGAGCTTGCGCAGGGCGTTGATGAGCCAGGCGCTGTCGTCCACGCCATCACCGGCATCGGTGTGCTTGAGGATCGCTTCGCGGATCGTCAGGCGCTCGAAGGGTTGCGTGAGGTCGACGGCCTTGCCGCCGTAGGTGAGCTGCTGCGTGCCCACGGCCTTGTCGGCGATGGTGCGGATCAGCGTCTCGGTGAAGTCCATCAGGTCGCGGTAGTTCCAGTAGGCCGCGTAGAACTCCATCATCGTGAACTCGGGGTTGTGCCGCACCGAGATGCCCTCGTTGCGGTAGCTCCGGTTGATCTCGAACACGCGCTCGAAGCCGCCGACGATCAGGCGCTTGAGGTACAGCTCGGGCGCGATGCGCAGGAACATCTCCTGGTCGAGCGCGTTGTGGTGCGTCTTGAAGGGCTTGGCGTTCGCCCCGCCCGGAATGGGGTGCAGCATGGGCGTCTCGACTTCGAGGAAGTCGTTGGCCACCATGAACTCGCGCAGCGCGCTCACGGCCTTGCTGCGCGCGGTGAAGCGCACGCGGGCCGATTCGTCGGTGATCAGGTCGACATAGCGCTGGCGGTACTTCTGCTCCTGGTCGGCCATGCCGTGGAACTTGTCGGGCAGCGGACGCAGGCTCTTGGTGAGCAGGCGCAGGCGGCTGACCTTGATCGACAGTTCGCCGGTCTTGGTCTTCATGAGCGTGCCTTCGGCACCGAGGATGTCGCCGAGGTCCCAGCGCTTGAAGTCGGCATACGCCTCTTCGCCGATGGCGTCGCGCGTCACGTAGAGCTGGATGCGGCCGGTGGCGTCCTGCACGGTCGCGAAGCTGGCCTTGCCCATCACGCGCTTGAGCATCATGCGGCCGGCCACGCTGACGGCCACGGCCTGCGCTTCCAGCGCCTCGGGCTCGGTGCCGCCGTGCTGCTCGACCAGCGCCGCGGCGCGGTGGCCGGGTTTGAAGTCGTTCGGGAATGCGACCCCCTTGCCTTCGGTCTGCGCCGTGCGCAGCAGCTTGAGCTTTTCGCGGCGTTCGACGATGAGCTGGTTGTCGTCGACGGCGGGCGTGGAAACGGGGGGGGTCTGTGGGTCGGACATGGGAGGCGGGTGAGGCGCAACCGGGAGCGTGCGCGGGGTTGGCATTTTAGCCGATAGGTCTTGCGCAAAAGCTGCAGCGAGCGCCCGTCGGTCTTGTGCAATGCGCTATGAAAAAAGGAGCATATCAGTCAAGGGCGCTCCTTGCGTGGGTCAGATTTTTCCGATCAGTTGATCGCGCGCGGGGGCCAGGAAGTACGCGACTTCCGGGGTGTCCATGCGCTGCGCCAGCCAGGCGGCGTCGATCAGCCCGGCCATGCGGTAGCGAAGGATCAGCCGCACGGCCTCGCGCCGGAGTACGCGTGCCAGCGTGGCGGTTTCCAGGTTCGAGGGAAGGGACGGCAGTGCCGCGACGCGTGCCATCAGGCCCAGCACGGACGCGGCAAACGCGGCGTCGGGTGGCCAGTAGGCGGCGCGCATCTGCGCCAGCTGCTCGTGTTCGTGTGCCGCGAGCGAGGGGAAGTACTCGCGCAGCAAGGCATGCTGCGAACGAACGGCAGCGTCGCTGGCCGCGAGCGCCTCGTCCTCGCTCGGCGTCGTCGGCGTACCGCGACGGCACAGCGGCGCGGCGATGGCGGCCAGGCGGGCGCCCGCCGTCGCGCAGCGGTGCAGGAAATACTGAGCCTCGAGGTCGCCGTCGAACGCATCGTCATGGCGCAGGTCGTGCCGCACGAGGAATTCGCGCCGGTACATGCAGGTGCGTGCGCGCAGCACACGGTCGGTGCCGAGAAACTCGGCGCGGATTTCGTGGTCGAGTTCGGGTGCCCGGTGCATCTGCAGTGTCTCGCCTTCGCCTTCCTCGAGCCAGCTGCCGACGATGTCGATCTCGGGATGCGCGGCCAGGAAGGCGGCCTGGCGGTGGAGCCGGTCGGGGGCGGCGGTGTCGCCGTTGTCCCAGAACACGAGGTAGTCGGCATCGGCCTGGCGGACCGCGGCGTCGCGGGCGTTGGCCCGGTTGAACTTGCCCGGCAGCAGGATGACCGTGTCGTCGGGGTAAGCCGTCATCTCGCCGGCGCGCACAGCGGACGTGGCCCGGATGACCGCCAGCTCGCATTGCACTTGTGCCGCGAGGCCGGGCAGGAGTTGGGTTGCCGTATGTTCCGCCGCAATCACGACCGCCACCCGGAATCGCTGCGCATGCGCCGCCTCGCGCCAGGTGCCGGGCTGCTGGGCCTGCCACTGGAAGAAGCGGTCCAGCGCCGGACCGAGCCAGCGCGTCTGCGCCCGGGCGGTCAGGCGTTCGTACCCGATGCGTTCCAGCTCGGCCCGTCGCGCCGGGTTGGCCAGCAGGCGAAGCGTGGCATCGACCAGGCCTTCCCACGGGGCGCCTTCCACCGCGTCGCGCAGGCTCGGATCGATGTCGCTGTCCGGGTAGAGCTCGCAGACCACCGCCTTGCGGTTGCGCAGCAGGACCGTCAGCCGGGGAATTTCGACGATGCGCGAGTTGTCCAGCTGGTGCATGTTGATCACCACCTTGGCGCGTTGCAGGTGGGCATCGCGCTCGGCATTGCGCCACGGCTGCGGCATGGGCAGCACCACGCGAACGCCCCGCGCGATCAGCGCTTCCAGCACCTGCACGCGGCGCGGGGTGGTGGCGCCGAAGAAGACGACGTCGATGTCCTGCTCGGCATCGGGCAGCACGGCGTCCGCGGCCGGCTCGGCACCGGCACCGCGCTGGTAGGCGAGCGGCACGTGGTCGGAGGCGGTGAAGCCCAGCTCGACGTTCTTCTGGAAGTTGGCGAGGCTGTACTCCCAGACGTAGTACGCCCCCAGCGTGGCCCTGTAACCCTCGGTGAAGCAGAAATTGCCCGGCGCCAGGTGCTCGAAGTTGACGATGATGCAGCGCGAGTGGATGTCCTTGAACCACCGCCAATCGCCCTGCCAGGCAAAGAACACGACATTCACGGCATCGGGGTCGGGGTCGACCTGGTGCGGCGAAAAACGGGTTTCGTAGCCGAGCGCTTCCGCCGCCAGCCGGTACGACTCGACGATGTCGTCGAACTGGTCGATGTCCGCCATGCCGTGCAGGTGCGTGAAGTGCAGCCGCGGCTTGCGGCGCGCAGGCCGCAGCGCCGCCGGGGCCTTCGTGTCGTGCGGCCGGCCGGCCCCCTGTTCGATGCGCAGGGCGTCATGGCCCATGACCACCGCCCGGAAGCGGTCCGGGTACCCCATGTAGTGCAGCATGAGGCTGTCGCTGTCCTGCAGCGCGGGGTGCGAGTTGAAGGACACGCCATCCGACAGCGGCATCGCCGCCTCGCTGCCCGCTTCGCGCCAGGCGGCGACGAAGAATGCCTGGTCGCCGCCGGACAGGTAGATGCCGCTCTTGTCGGCGACCTCGTCGATCAGCGCCTGCACACGCTCCAGGTACGCGATGCAGGCCGGCGTGTTCGAGAACACCATGAAGCCGCTGTTGAACTCGTAGCCCGACACGTCGCGCGCCAGCGCCACCGGCCGGCCGCGCAGCAGGGACGCGAGCGGCCGTGTGCGGTCGTGGATCAGGATGTCGGCATCGACCCACGCGACCTGTTCGTGCTCGGCCAGGTGCTTGAGCAGCAGCCGGGGCTTGATCCAGTTGCCGGCCACGCGGCCCCGCAGGTCGGCGGGCAGGTCACGGTAGACGTGGTGGGTGTAGCCGTGGTGGTCGGCGTAGGCGGCGATGTTGCGCTCCGACAGCGTGGCATAGCCGGCGATGTTGGGCGTGTAGCTGGTCAGCAAGGCAACGGGGCGGCCGGCGTTGCGCACGGCGTAGTCCGGCTGGCCCGTGGGGGGGGGCGGCAGGTCGTCGTAGAGCTGGCCGTCGCGCGCCAGCACCGTGTTGAGGTAGTCCACGAAGATGCCCCGCACCCGCCGGTCCTGCACATCGACGTGGACCGCGGGATTGAACGAGAGCACGAAGGCCGAGACCTCCGGCAGGTAGTGGCCGAAGCGGGCGAACAGCAGGTTGGGGTAGTGCCGGCCGTCGATGAGCTGGTGGTGCGGATGGGCCGCGATGCCTTCGAGCTCGCGGTGCGCCCAGCGGTCGGTGTCCGCTTCGGTCGCGATGCGCAGGCGGTCGAGCACGGCGTTCACCAGGACCGTGGCTTCAGGGCCGGCGCGCAGCATGAAGCAGCTGCCCTCGGGGCGGTGGTGGTGCTCGTTCTCGGCGATCCAGTGCGCTGCGTCGCCGATCACGGCCGGTGCCGGCAGCGGCCCGAGAAAGGCCGCGTCGTCGTCCGCGAAGACCAGCAGCGTGCCGTCGGGCGCATCGGCCAGCGCGGCGCTCACCACGCTGTACTTGTAGACCAGCAGCGTGCGCGCGCTGTTGTGCGGCGTGCCGATGGCGTGCAGCCGGTGCGTGTAGCCCCAGCGGGCGCAGTAGGCGCGGTGGTTGTCCGCGAAGGCGTCTGCGCCCGCGCGCAGCAGGATCGAGTGGAAGCGGACCGGCGCCGGGCTCATCTCGCCGACCGATCTATTCGGTGATGCCGGTGCGCGTCAGCAGGTCGCTGACCAGTTCCAGGCGCATCAGCGGGCTGTCGAGTTCCATCAGGCGCTGCTTCAGCTCGACCTGCATCGGCACCAGCTCGCACCAGCGGTTGGCCACCCAGCCGCAATCGTCGAAGCGGTAGGGCGCGCCGATCGGCAGGCGCACCGCGTCGCCTTGCGCGCGGCGGCGCTCTTCGAGGGTGTCGATGAGGCGGCGCAGCGCGGTGGCGGTGTGGCGCAGGTCGTTGGGGATGTCGAGCGCGATGTCTTCGGCAACGGCTTCGACCTCGGCGACCCACAGGCCGTGCTTCTGCAGCTCGCTGCTGCGCACGCGAAAACGCGTCGTGCCGACGCATTCGATCTGCAGCAGGCCGCTTTGCGGCGCGTCGAACGTGCGGATGTCGGCGAGCGTGCCGACGGCGGCAAAGCTTTCGGCTTCGGCGCCGGCCTTGCGCACCTCGGTGCCGCTGGTCAGGCTGACGACGCCGAAGGGGGCACCGGCCTTGCGGCACTTGCCGATCATGTCGAGGTAGCGGACCTCGAAGATGCGCAGCGGCAGCAGGCCATCGGGAAACAGGACCGTACCGAGCGGGAAAAGGGGAATGAGCACGTTGAAAGGGCCCTGCGCAGGTGCAGGGATCAGCTGGATTGAAAGATCACGTCGAGGACCGCCGCGTGTTCGGGGCGCAGCAGCCCGCTGGCCTGGCAGGCGTGGCGCGCGCCATTGAGCAGCTTGACCAGCGACTCCTTGCAGCCGCTCGCACTCTGGCCCCAGCGGGTGTCGATATCCAGGAAGGCGGAGTGGGCCGCGCGATGCAGGTCGACCAGGTGCTGCAGTGTCTGCGGCATGTCTTCTGGCTGGCGGTACAGGGTCAACAGCTGTTCGCATTCGCGGCCCTGAAGACGCGGGAAGACGAGCGGCAGGAAGCGCCGGTAGATGCGGTCCTTCGAGGCATAGAGGCGGTCCCGCTGCAGGGTGCGGGAGGTCATGCCCGCATGGATGCGGTAACGGGTCAGCGGTTCGGGCAGGTTGGCGAAACGCGCGCCGTGGAGCATGCAGTCCATCCAGAAGCCGAGGTCGTCGACGACGTAGAGGTTGGGGTCGAAGCGCAGCGCGTGTGCGCGGTAGAAGTCCATGCGCCCCATCGTGCTCTGGTTGGCGAGGTAGTTGGCGCCCTCGACCATGCGGGCCTTGATCATCGCGTCGTCCAGCGGCAGGCCGGTGATGCCCGACTGGTCGTGGAAGTGCTCCAGCTGGCTGCCGACGATGGTGACCTCGGGGTTGTCCTCGAGAAAGCCGACCTGCTTCTCGAACCGCCTCGGCATCGCGCAATCGTCGTGGTCGACGCGCGCCAGGTACTTGCCGCGCGCCATCGCCATCGCGATGTTCATGTTGGCCGGCAGGCCGAGGTTGCAGTCGTTGCGGTGCCGCCGGATGCGCGGGTCGTCGAGACCCGCCAGCCGCTCCCAGGTGCCATCGGTGCTGGCGTCGTCCATGACGAGCAGTTCGAAATCGGTGAAGCTCTGCGTCAGCACCGATTGAAGCGTTTCGGTCAGGAGGTCGCCGCTGTTGAAGGTGGGGAGAACGACGCTGAGCAAAGGCATGGAGTTCCGTAGGGCGGTGTGGCCGGGGGCGAGGCTTGTGGTCCAGAATCGGAGCAGTCGCGCGCGTGCGCACCTCTCTGCCCATCCGACATGTTGTACCAGATACCCTCGTTTCTTCTCGACGTGATCGTCGGCCTGCTCGGCGGCGCCTGCCTGCTGCGCCTGTACATGCAGTACCACCGCGTGCCCTTCGGCAATCCGCTGGGGCGTTTCGTGTTCGCCATCACCGACTGGATCGTGCTGCCGCTGCGGCGCATCGTGCCCGCGGTGAAGCGCTGGGACCTCGCGAGCCTGATCGCGGCCTGGCTGCTGGTGATGCTCAAGTTCCTGGTGCTGTGGCTGCTGGCCGGCAGCCTGGCGCGGATCACGGCGCTGCCGCTGGTGTCGCTGGTCGGCCTGCTGCAGCTGGCGGTGTCGGGCCTGACGGCGCTGCTGGTGGTGTACGCGGTGCTGTCGTGGATTCCGGGCGCCTCGCCGATGCTGCTCGACCTGATCTCGCGCCTGGCCGAGCCGCTGGTGCGGCCCTTCCGCCGCTTCATTCCGCTGATCGGCGGGGTCGACCTGTCGCCGCTGGCCGCCATCGTGGTGCTGCAGGTGGCGGCGATCGTGCTGGGCAACCTGCTGGTCTTCGCGTTCCGGCTCGGCGCCTGACGCGTCGGGGTACCCCGGACAGCAAAACGCCCGCTCCGCCTCTCGGCGTGCGGGCGTACAGGCCGAAGCCTGAGCTACGGTGAAGGTCAGAGCACCGCGTCGGCCGGCTGGCGCAGCAGCATGGCCAGCGTGCTGGCGATGGTCTTGCGCAGTTCGCGGCGGTCGCTGATGAAGTCGATCGCACCCTTGGTCTGCAGGAACTCGGCGCGCTGGAAGCCTTCGGGCAGGGTCACGCGCACGGTCGATTCGATCACGCGCGGGCCGGCAAAGCCGATCAGCGCCTTGGGCTCGGCGATCACCACGTCACCCACGAAGGCGAAGCCGGCGCTCACGCCGCCCATGGTCGGGTCGGTCAGCACGCTGATGTAGGGCAGGCCCTTCTTCGCCAGGCGCGTGAGCGCGGCGTTGGTCTTGGCCATCTGCATGAGCGAGAGCAGGCCTTCCTGCATGCGCGCGCCGCCGGTGGCGGTGAAGCAGATGAAGGGCACCTTCTGTTCGATGGCGGTCTCGACGCCGCGCACGAAGCGCTCGCCGACCACGCTGCCCATGGAGCCGCCCATGAACTCGAACTCGAAGCAGGCCACGACCACGCTGATGCTGTGGACGGAGCCGCCCAGCACGACCAGTGCGTCGGTCTCGCCGGTGTTTTCCAGGGCTTCCTTCAGGCGCTCGGGGTACTTGCGGCTGTCCTTGAACTTCAGGGCATCGACCGGCAGCACTTCCTGGCCGACTTCGTAGCGGCCTTCGGCGTCCAGGAACGCATCGAGCCGGGCGCGGGCGCCGATGCGGTGGTGGTGGCTGCAGCTCGGGCAGACGTTCTGGTTGTGCTCGAGGTCGGTCTTGTACAGAACGGTCTCGCAGGCCGGGCATTTGATCCACAGGCCCTCGGGCACCTGGCGGCGCTCGGACGGGTCGGTTTGTGCGATCTTGGCGGGTAGCAGTTTTTCAAGCCAGCTCATGGGACTCCGAATTTCTCAGGAAGGATGCCTTCCTGACACTTAGCTCCCCTCTCCCGCACGGGAGAGGGGTTGGGGGTGAGGGCAGCAGCGATTATCGGCCAGCCGCGTTCTTGGCGGTAGCCGCCGGCAGGGCGTCGAGCGCCTCCCGGATGCCGGCCAGGAATTCGCGCACCGTGGGCACCACGTTCTCGCGCGGCTGGTCTTCGATGAGTTGAATGATCTTCGTGCCGATGACCACGGCGTCCGCTGCCGAGCCGATGGCCTGCGCCGTGCGCGCGTCGCGGATGCCGAAGCCCACGCCGACCGGAATGCTCACGTGCTCGCGGATGCGCGGGATCATGCGCCCGACCGCCTCGGTGTCGAGGTGGCCGGCGCCGGTCACGCCCTTGAGCGACACGTAGTACACGTAGCCGCTCGCGATGCGCGCCACCTGCGCCATGCGCTCGGAGGTGCTCGTGGGGGCCAGCAGGAAGATCAGGTCGATGCCGGCGGCTTTCAGGTCGGCGGCGAAGTCCTCGCATTCCTCGGGCGGGTAGTCGACGACCAGCAGGCCGTCGACGCCGGCCGCGGCCGCGTCGCGGATGAAGGCCTTCTTGCCGTGCACGAGGTCGTAGCGCTCGACCGGGTTGGCGTAGCCCATGAGCACGACCGGCGTGGTCGTGTCCTGGGCGCGGAACGCAGCCACCATGGCGAGCACCTGCTTCATGCCGACACCCAGCGCCAGCGCGGCCTCGCCGGCCTTCTGGATCACGGGGCCGTCGGCCATCGGGTCGGAGAAGGGCACGCCCAGCTCGATCACGTCGGCACCCGCCTCGACCATGCCGTGCATGAGTTCGGGCGTGATGTCGGCGAAGGGGAAGCCGGCGGTGACGTAAGGGATCAGCGCGCGACGGCCTTGCGTTTGCAGGGCCTGGAACTTGGCGGCAATGCGGCTCATCATTTGCCTCCCTTCACGCTCAGACCGCGCATCGAGGGGCGGTCGTAGAAATCGACGCCCGACAGGTCGGCGACGGTGCCGATGTCCTTGTCGCCACGGCCCGAGAGGTTCACGAGGATGGACTGGTCGGGGCGCATGGTCTTGGCGAGCTTCAGGGCGTAGGCCATGGCATGACTGGATTCGAGCGCGGGGATGATGCCCTCCGTGCGGCACAGGTAGTGGAAGGCTTCGAGCGCCTCGACGTCGGTGATGCCGACGTACTCGGCGCGGCCGATGTCGGCCAGGTAGGCGTGCTCGGGGCCGACGCCCGGGTAGTCGAGGCCGGCGCTGACGCTGTGCGTCTCGGTGATCTGGCCGTCGTCGTTCTGCAGCAGGTAGGTGCGGTTGCCGTGCAGCACGCCGGGGCTGCCGCGCAGGATCGAGGCGGCGTGCTTGCCGCTGTCCAGGCCTTCGCCGGCCGCTTCCACGCCGATGAGGCGTGTGCCGGCAAATGGGATGTAGGGGTGGAAGATGCCGATCGCGTTGCTGCCGCCGCCCACGCAGGCGACCACCACGTCGGGCTGCCTGCCCTCGGCTTCACCGGTGATGCCGTCGGCCGCCAGCATGGCGGGCATTTGCGCGATGCACTCGGTGCCGATCACGCTCTGGAAGTCGCGCACCATGGTCGGGTAGGGGTGCGGGCCCGCCACCGTGCCGATGATGTAGAAGGTGTTTTCGACGTTGGTGACCCAGTCGCGCATGGCCTCGTTGAGCGCGTCCTTGAGCGTCTTGCTGCCCGATTCGACGGGCACGACAGTCGCACCCAGCAGGTTCATGCGGTAGACGTTCGGGCTCTGGCGCTTCACGTCCTGGCTGCCCATGTAGACCACGCATTCGAGGCCGTAGCGCGCGCAGATGGTGGCCGTGGCCACGCCGTGCTGGCCGGCGCCGGTCTCGGCGATCACGCGGGGCTTGCCCATGCGGCGCGCGAGCATCGCCTGGCCGATCACGTTGTTGATCTTGTGCGCGCCGGTGTGGTTGAGGTCTTCGCGCTTCAGGTAGATCTGCGCGCCGCCCATTTCGCGGCTGGTGCGCGCGGCGTGGTAGATCGGCGAGGGGCGGCCGACGAAGTGCTTCAGCTCGTAGTGGAACTCGGCCAGGAAGGCCGGGTCGTCCTTGAACTTCGCATACGCGTCGCGCAGCTCGTTGATCGCGTGGGTGAGCGTTTCGCTCGCGAAGGTGCCGCCGTAGGGGCCGAAGTGGCCGCTGGCGTCGGGTTGCTGGTAGTCCTGGAATTGGCTTTGCATGGTTCTCGATCGATGGGCCGCAGCCCGAATGCGATCGGGTGCGGCGGCTAACTGGAGAAGGACGAAGCGTCGGCAGCCGAGGCTTTGACAGTGTGCGCCGTATCTGCGGCTCTCACGGCGGCGACGAATGCCCGGATCTTTCCGGCGTCCTTGAGGCCCTTGTGCCCGGGACCGTCGATTTCGACGCCCGAGCTCACATCAACGGACAGCGTCTTGCAGCGCGTCCGCAGGCTGTGAATGCCATCGCTCACGTTTGCAGGTGTGAGCCCACCACTCAAGACGAGGTGAGCGTCGACGGCGGGTGGAAGAAGTGACCAATCGAAAGCCTTGCCGCCTCCGCCATAACCTTCGACATGGGCGTCGAGCAGGATGGCCTGGGCGCGGGAGTAATCGGACGCGTATTTTACGAGGTCGAAGCCGGCCCCGGCAGCCCCCAGCGGAATCCGGGCGGCGCGCATGTAACGAAAGCGTCCCGGGCCGGTGGCTTCCTCGCACTGTTCGGGCGTTTCTTCCCCGTGGAACTGCGCGATGGCGCCCTTCACGCGGGCCAGAGAAGCCAGGACTTCGGGAGCGTCCGCGTTCACGAAAAGCAGCACCGGCGTGATGAAGGGCGGCAGGCGCGAGGCCAGCTCGGCGGCGCGCTCGACGCTCACGGCGCGCGGGCTCTTCGGGTAGAGCACGAAGCCGATCGCGTCGGCGCCGGCCTCGACCGCCGCGTCCACGTCGGCCTCACGCGTGAGGCCACAGATCTTGATGCGGGTGCGCGGGGCGAGAGGAGCAGGGGATGTCATGGCGGGCCATCATACGAAGCCCGCTTGCCCTGGAACGTGGCCTCGGCCGGCAGACCCCACTTGGCGTCGTACAACGGGCCGAGGAAGTACAGGCCGTCGGCGGAGAAGGTGGGCGCCGCGACCTTGCGGCTGCGCGCTTCGAGCACCTCGGTGATCCATTCGGGCCGCTCATCGCCGCGGCCGATGCGCACCAGGCTGCCCATCAGGTTGCGGATCATATGGTGCAGGAAGGCGTCGGCCTCGAATTCGAAGTGCCAGCGGCAGCGTTCGCCGTCGCCCACGCGCGTGATCTCCAGGCGCCGCAGGTCCTTGACCGGCGAGAGGGCCTGGCAGGCCGAGGCGCGGAACGAGCTGAAGTCGTGCCGGCCGACGAGCAGCGCCGCCGCGGCGCGCATCGCATCGCCGTCGAGCGGGTACATCGACCAACCGACCCGGCCCGCATCGAGGCTGGGGCGCACGGGCGACTGCGAGAGCACGTAGACGTAGCGACGCGCCAGGGCACTGGCGCGGCAATGGAATTCGTCAGGCACCGGATGCGCCCACTGCACCGCGATGTCGTCGGGCAGGTAGCGGTTGGTGCCGCGCATCCAGGAGAACGGGTCGCGTTCGATGTCGGTGTCGAAGTGCACCACCTGCATCAGCCCGTGCACACCGGCATCGGTGCGGCCGGCGCACAGCGTGCTGACCCGGCTGCCGGCGGGCATGCCGGCGAACTTCGCGAGGGCGGCTTCGAGCTTGTCCTGCACCGTGCGGCCCGAGCGCTGGCTCTGCCAGCCCTCGTATGCCTGGCCGTTGTAGCGGATGCCGAGTGCCAGCCTCACGAAGCGATCAGAAGGGCAGTCGGCAAGCGGCTCAGCGCAGTTCGGCGAGCAGCTGCTTGGCTTGCGACTTGAGGTCGCCGGCGCTTTCGGCTTCGACTTCCTCGACCAGCGAGCGCGCGCCTTCGACGTCGCCGATGGCCTGCAGTTCGCGCGCCAGCGAGAGCTTCACGGCGTGCGGGTTGTCGTCGCCGTCGTCGTCCAGTGCGGACGGCGAGGTGGCCACGGCTGCGGAGCGCGGTGCTTCGGCTGCGGCGGAGCGGGCCGGCAGACCGGCGAGGGCGCTCATGTCGAACTCGATGAAGCCGGAGTCGGCGGGCAGCGTGTCGCGCAGCATGGCCGGGCGGGTGTTGTGCTCTGCGTCGTTCAGCGACGAGGGGCGCGTGTGGGCCGTCAACGCGCCGGGGGCCGTGTCGAAGTCGTTTTCAAGGTCGACCGGTGCCGCGGCGTGGCCGTTGCTCAGCGGGGCGGGGGCGGCCGTCGGGGCGTAGACCGACTTCGGCAGGCTGGCGCCGACCGGGGCGGGCGCCGGAGCAGGTGGCTGGGTCAGATCGAGGTCGAAGTCCAGCGGTGCGACCGAAGGCATGAAGGCCGGCGGGGCCGACGCCACGGGCGGTGCGGCTGGAGGCGGCGGTGCCACGACGGCTGCTGCGGCTACAGCAGCCGGCTTGGCAGCGGCTGCCAGCGCGCCGGCGAATGCGGCGGTCTCGGCCTGGCTGGCGCCACGCGCGGTGCCCGTGCCCGATTCGTACAGCGGGTTGCCCGGGTCGAGGTCCTTGCCCATGTCGACCACGCGGTTCCATTCGGAGCCCGCGCCGTTGGTCAGCTTGTGCACTTCGGTGGCCAGGCCGTCGAAGGCGCGCACATCGCGGCGCTTGGCATGGATCTCGAGCAGCTTCAGGTGGATCGCAGTGCGGTCCGGGTTCAGGCGCAGCGCTTCACGCAGGATTTCTTCGGCCTGCAGGTCGCGGCCGTAGGCGAGGTACACGTCGGCTTCGGCGACCGGGTCGACATCGCCCGCGTCGAGCTGGCTCGGCGAGTACGACAGCGACGACACGGTGGAGTCGCCGCGGTTCTTGGTGTCGACCGATTCGCCGCCGCTGGCGCCGAAGAACGAGTCCTTGGGAATGCGGCTCTCGAGGAACACGCTTTCGCTCATCTCTTCGCGGCGGCGGCCCAGCACGCGGTACAGCAGGAAGCCGACCAGCAGCGCGATCAGCGCAGCGCCCGCGAGCATCAGCGGGTTGTCGAGCAGCTCGTCGAAGAAGCTGCGCTCCGGCGGGGGCGGCGGCGGCGAGGCCTTGACCACCGGCTTGGGCGCGACGATGGGGGCTGCGGCTGCCGCAGCGCTGGCAGCGGCAGCCACGGGGAGGGCGGCTGCGTCGGTGGCGGACGGTGCGGCTGCTGCGGCTGCTGCGGCGGGGGCTGCAGCAGAGGCAGCGGCGACAGGGGGCGTTGCAGCGGGAGCGGCTGGTGCGGCTGCCGGAGCCGGCGTTGCCGGTGCAGTGGCAGCGGCTGCAGGGGCCGCGACCGGTGCAGGACCGGCCGTGATCGCAGGCGACGGCGTCGTGGCGCCGGTCAGCGGCGCGGGAACGGCGATGCCGGGCGTGGTGGCCGGCGCCGCAGGCGCGGCGGCCGCAGCGGACGATCCGGTGCCGGTGCCAGCACCGGCCTTGAGCTTGTTCAGCTCGCTGATGTTCTTCGCGAGCTCGGCGACGCGGTTGCTGCTGTCCTGCGCCTGGCGGGCCTGCGCGACCTTTTCGTCAGCGGCGCGTGCGGCGGCGTTGCCTTGCGACACCGTGAGCTTGTCGGGTGCGCTGGCGGCGGCATTGCGGTCTTCCACGCTGGCCTGCAGCTTGCCCGAGGCCTGACGGCTCGCTGCGGCCACGTTGGTGGTCGGGGCGTTTTCGGCGAGGCGCTGGCGGTAGCTGCCGAAGTCGCGGCTTTGCGCGGTGATCGTGCGGCGTGCGTCGGCGGCTGGCACGGCGCTCGCTGCGGCGGCGTTCGGCAGGTCGAGCACGGCACCGGCCTTCATCCGGTTGACGTTGCCGCCGACGAAGGCGTCGGGGTT
Organism: Variovorax sp. GW821-FHT10C12; assembly: GCF_059415405.1. Classification (NCBI taxonomy): domain Bacteria; kingdom Pseudomonadati; phylum Pseudomonadota; class Betaproteobacteria; order Burkholderiales; family Comamonadaceae; genus Variovorax; species Variovorax sp. GW821-FHT10C12. The sequence goes on along the minus strand of NZ_JBWKNE010000004.1, from coordinate 26,270 downwards.
GGCGTTCAGCAGCGCGACCAGCATCTGGTCAAGCGACACGTCGGCTGGCTTGTGCGCAGAGGCGATCTTGCCGGCGGTGTCGCCACGGCGCACCGTGACTTGTTCGCCACTGCCGCCACTTCCGCCGCTAGGGGCGGCGACGGCGGCACGTGCCGGCGCAGGAGCCGGTGCGGCTGCAGGGGCCGGCGCAGCCGCAGCGGGTGCGGGCGTTGCGGCAACGGCAGGCGCGGGTTCGCGGCGCACGCGCGGGGCGGGCGCGGGGCGCTCGACCGGCGTGGTGATCTGCGGCGCGATGGGCGTCGCCGGTGCGGCTGCCGCCTGGCGCGTGGCCGGCGGATCGAGCAGCACGGTGTAGTCGCGCACGATGCGGCCCGAGGCGCCATTGGCTTCGAGCAGCAGGTCGATGAAGGGGTCGTTGAGCGGGCGGTTGCCGGCCAGGCGCACGACGTACTGGCCACCGGCGCGGCGTTGCAGCGTGGCTTTCACGTCACCGAGGGCCGCGTTGTACGGGATGCCTGCGTTCTTGAAGGCTTCGGCCGTGGCGATGTTGATCTTCAGGCCTTCTGCCTCGTTGGCGGCCATTTCAGTGACATCGATCTCGGCACGCAGCGGTTCGCCCAGTGCCGACTGCACCCGCAGTGGTCCCAGCGCGAAGGCGCTGGCGTCGGCGCTGGCCAGTCCCAGCGTCAGGGCCGCAGCGGCACCCAGGATGGAAAGGCGCCAGCCATTCGACGGCAGGGCGGGGCGGGCGGCCGAAGGGCGGGCCGCGGGCAACAGATGTCTTGTCATGCTGATAGGGGCGGCTCAGGCCCTGAATTTGTAAGAGGACGTTAGCATCATCAACATGCACTGACAAGGCAATGCGCCTGATCTACCCAGTGCGCGCATACTTCCGATGACATCCTGTGTTGCCTTTCGGCAACATTTTTGTATTTCAAGGCCCTGAGCTGCCCGCATCAGGCTTCGAGCAGGATGCGCAGCATGCGGCGCAGCGGTTCGGCCGCGCCCCACAGCAGCTGGTCGCCGATGGTGAAGGCGCCGACGTACTCGGGGCCCATCGCCAGCTTGCGGATGCGGCCGACCGGGATGTCCATGGTGCCCGTCACGGCCACCGGCGTCAGGTCCTTCACGGTGGCTTCGCGCGTGTTCGGCACGACCTTGGCCCAGGGGTTGTCGGCGGCGATCATCGCTTCGATGTCGGCCACCGGCACGTCCTTCTTGAGCTTGAATGTCAGGGCCTGGCTGTGGCAGCGCATCGCGCCGATGCGCACGCAGAAGCCGTCCACCGGCGTGGCGGCGGTGCCGAAGCCCGCGCCCTGGCCGAGGATCTTGTTGGTCTCGGCGCCGCCCTTCCACTCTTCCTTGGACATGCCGTCGCCCAGGTCCTTGTCGATCCAGGGGATCAGCGAGCCGCCCAGCGGGGCGCCGAAGTTGGCGATTTCGGAGGCGCTCAGGTTCTGCTGCTTGTGCAGCACCTTGCGGTCGATCTCGAGGATGGCCGACTTCGGGTCGTCGAGCAGCGCGCGCACTTCGGCGTTCAGGGTGCCGAACTGGGTCAGCAGCTCGCGCATGTGCTGCGCGCCGCCACCCGAGGCCGCCTGGTAGGTCATGCTGGTCATCCACTCGACCAGGCCGGCCTTGTAGAGGGCACCCACGCCCATGAGCATGCAGCTCACGGTGCAGTTGCCGCCGACCCAGTTCTTGCCGCCCTTGGCGAGCGCGTTCTGGATCACGGGCAGGTTGACGGGGTCGAGCACGATGATCGCGTCATCGTTCATGCGCAGCGTGGAGGCTGCGTCGATCCAGTGGCCGTTCCAGCCGGCGGCGCGCAGCTTGGGGAAGACCTCGCTGGTGTAGTCGCCGCCCTGGCAGGTGATGACGATGTCGCACTTCTTCAGTGCCTCGATGTCGTTCGCATCCTTGAGCGTGGTTTCATTCTTGGCCATCGCCGGGGCCTTGCCGCCCGCGTTCGAGGTCGAGAAGAAGACCGGCTCGATGAGGCCGAAGTCGCCTTCGGCCTGCATGCGGTCCATGAGGACCGAGCCGACCATGCCGCGCCAGCCCACGAGGCCGACCAGAGGTTGCTTGGATGCGTTCGCCATTTCAGTTTGCCCTTAGTGAAGAAAGAAAAAATCAGTCTTTTTTGCCCCCGACTCGTCGGCCGGGGGAGGGCGTGACGAAGCGGGCTGCGGTTAGCCGGTAATCGTCTTTTTGGTGATGGCTGCTACGACCGCGTCGCCCATTTCGCGGGTGCCGACGCGCTTCGTGCCTTCGGACCAGATGTCGCCCGTGCGCAGCCCGGAGGCGAGCACGTGCTTGACCGCCGACTCGATACGGTCGGCAGCTTCGGGCTGGTTGAGGGAGAAGCGGAGCATCATGGCAGCGGACAGGATTGTAGCCAAAGGATTGGCAACCCCTTTGCCAGCAATGTCAGGCGCGCTGCCGTGGCTGGGCTCGTACAGGCCCTGGTTGCTCGCATTGAGCGAGGCCGAGGGCAGCATGCCGATGGAGCCGGTGAGCATCGCGGCCTCGTCCGAGAGGATGTCGCCGAACATGTTGCCGGTGACCACCACGTCGAACTTCTTGGGCGCCTTCACGAGTTGCATGGCCGCGTTGTCGACGTACATGTGGTCGAGTTCGACGTCCGGGTACTCCTTGCCGACCTCGGTCACGATGTCCTTCCAGAACTGGAAGGTCTCGAGCACGTTGGCCTTGTCCACGCTGGTCACGCGCTTGCTGCGCTTGCGGGCGGCCTCGAAGGCCACGCGTGCGATGCGCTCGACCTCGGGGCGCGAGTAGCGCATCGTGTCGAAGGCTTCTTCAGCGCCGGGGAAGTGGCCGTCGGTGGCGACGCGGCGACCGCGCGGCTGGCCGAAGTAGATGTCGCCGGTCAGCTCGCGGATGATGAGGATGTCCAGACCCGCGATCAGCTCGGGCTTCAGGCTCGAGGCGCCCACCAGCTGCTCGTAGCAGATGGCCGGGCGGAAGTTGGCGAACAGGCCCAGGTTCTTGCGCAGCCCCAGGATGGCCTGCTCGGGACGCAGCGGGCGGTCGAGCTTGTCGTACTTCCAGTCGCCGACGGCGCCGAACAGCACCGCGTCGGATTCCTTCGCGAGCTTGAGCGTCGAATCGGGCAGCGGGTGGCCGTGCGCCTCGTAGGCCGCGCCGCCGACCAGGGCCGATTCCATCTCGAACTTCAGGTCGAGGACTTCGAGCACCCTGACGGCTTCCGCCACGATTTCGGTGCCGATGCCGTCACCCGGGAGAACTGCGATTTTCATAAGTTGGTCTGAGGTTTTTTCTTGAAAACGGAAATGCCGCCGATCACGAGATCATCGTGTGCGCGAGCCAGGGCTTCTGCGCCAGGCGCTCGGTCTCGAAGGCCTTGATCTTGTCCTTGTGGCGCAGCGTCAGGCCGATGTCGTCCAGCCCGTTGATCAGGCAGTACTTGCGGAAGGCCTGCACGTCGAACGCGAACTCCTGGCCGTCGGGCTTCACGACCACCTGGCGCTCCAGGTCGATGGTCAGCGTGTAGCCCGGGAAGGCGAAGGCTTCGTCGAACAGCTGCGAGACCTGCGACTCGGGCAGCACGATCGGCAGCAGGCCGTTCTTGAAGCTGTTGTTGAAGAAGATGTCGGCGTAGCTCGGCGCAATGATCGCGCGAAAGCCGTACTGGTCGAGCGCCCACGGCGCGTGTTCGCGCGACGAGCCACAACCGAAGTTCTTGCGTGCCAGCAGCACCGAAGCGCCCGCGTAGCGCGGCTGGTTCAGCACGAAGTCGGGGTTCGGCTTGCGGCTGGCCGGGTCCTGGCCCGGAAAGCCGGCGTCCAGGTAGCGCCACTCGTCGAACAGGTTCACGCCGAAACCGGTCTTCTTGATCGACTTGAGGAACTGCTTGGGAATGATCGCGTCGGTGTCGACGTTCTCGCGGTCCATGGGGGCCACGAGGCCCTTGTGCACGGTGAATTTCTGCATGTGATGTCTCCAGGTCAGGCGAAGGTGCGCACGTCGACGAAGTGGCCGTGCACGGCGGCGGCGGCGGCCATCGCGGGGCTCACGAGGTGGGTGCGGCCACCCGCGCCCTGGCGGCCTTCGAAGTTGCGGTTGCTGGTCGATGCACAGCGCTCGCCGGGCTCGAGCCGGTCGGCGTTCATCGCCAGGCACATCGAGCAGCCGGGCTCGCGCCATTCGAAGCCCGCGGCCTTGAAGATCAGGTCGAGGCCTTCGCGCTCGGCCTGTTCCTTCACCACGCCCGAGCCGGGCACGACCATCGCGAGCTTCACGTTCTTCGCGACCTTCTGGCCGAGCTTCTTCACCACGGCGGCGGCTTCGCGCATGTCCTCGATGCGGCTGTTGGTGCACGAGCCGATGAACACCTTGTCGATGAAGATGTCGTTCATGGCCTTGTTGGGCTCCAGGCCCATGTAGACCAGCGCGCGTTCGATGGCGCCGCGCTTGCTGGCGTCTTTTTCCTTGTCGGGATCGGGCACGCGGCCGTTGATGTCGACCACCATCTCGGGCGACGTGCCCCAGGTGACCTGCGGCTGGATCTGCGCGGCGTCGAGCTCGACCACGGCGTCGAAGGTCGCGCCCGGGTCGGACTGCAGCGTGCGCCAGTAGCTCACGGCCTGGTCCCATTCGACGCCGGTGGGCGCGAGCGGACGGCCCTTCACGTAGCTGATGGTCTTCTCGTCGACCGCCACCAGCCCGGCGCGTGCGCCGGCCTCGATGGCCATGTTGCAGACCGTCATGCGGCCTTCCATGCTCAGGTCGCGGATGGCCGAGCCGGCGAATTCGATCGTGTAGCCCGTGCCGCCGGCGGTGCCGATCTTGCCGATGATGGCCAGCACGATGTCCTTGGCCGTGCAGCCCAGCGGCAGCTTGCCTTCGACCTTCACGAGCATGTTCTTGGCCTTCTTGCCCAGCAGCGTCTGCGTGGCCATCACGTGCTCGACCTCGCTGGTGCCGATGCCGTGCGCCAGCGCGCCGAACGCGCCGTGCGTGGAGGTGTGCGAGTCGCCGCAGACCACCGTCATGCCCGGCAGCGTCGCGCCGCTTTCCGGGCCGATCACGTGCACGATGCCCTGGCGCTTGCTCAGGAACGGGAAGAACGCGGCGGCGCCGAACTCGGCGATGTTGTGGTCCAGCGTGGTGACCTGTTCCTTGCTGGTCGGGTCGGCAATGCCTTCGTAGCCGCGCTCCCAGCCGGTGGTCGGCGTGTTGTGGTCGGCGGTGGCCACCACCGAGCTGATGCGCCACAGCTTGCGGCCGGCTTCGCGCAGGCCTTCGAAGGCTTGCGGGCTGGTCACTTCGTGCACCAGGTGGCGGTCGATGTAGAGGATCGCGGTGCCGTCTTCCTCGGTGTGGACGACGTGTTCGTCCCAGATCTTGTCGTAGAGCGTGCGTGCCATGTCGGTCTCTTGTCTTTCGTGGGGAAATGGATTGTCTGTCGACGCGGTCTAGGCCGCGAGTCGTTCGGTGGCGTCGGCCGAATCGGCCGCTGCGTGCAGGTGGTTCACCAGCGTGCGCGCCGCCACCGGCAGGGTGGAGAAGTCGCGCGCCACCAGCCGGATCTCGCGCGCCGCCCAGGCGTCGTTGAGCGTCACGCTCACGAGGCCGCGGCCGATGCCGTTGTGCATGAGTTCGAAGGCGCGCTGCGGCATCACGCCGATGCCCAGGCCGTTGTCGATCATCCGGCACATGGCGTCCAGGCCCGTGACGTGGATGCGCAGCTTCACGCTGCGCCCGGCGCTCAGCGCCGCTTCGTGCATTGCCACGTAGATCGAGCTGTTGGTGTGCAGGCCCACGTGGTCGAAGGCCAGCGAGTCGATGAAATCGATCGCTTCGTGCGCGGCCAGCGCGTGCCCCTCGGGAACGATCAGTGCGAGGCGGTCGTGCCGGTAGGAAAGGCTCTGCAATTCGCCCGCGCCGCCGGCCACGTGGCACACGCCCAGGTCGGCCGCGCCTTCCTGCACCGCGCGGATCACTTCGCTGCTCAGGTGCTCCTCGAGGTCGATCTTGATGGCCTCGTGGGCGCGCGAGAACACGCCCAGGTCTTCCGGCAGGAACTGCACGATCGCCGAGATGTTGGCGTGCACCCGCACGTGCCCGCGCACGCCGTCGGCGTATTCGCTGAGCTCGCCCTGCATCTTCTCGAGGCTGTAGAGCACCGAGCGGGCGTGGTGCAGCAGGCTTTCGCCGGCCGGCGTGAGGTCGACGCCGCGCGCATGGCGGTAGAGCAGGGCGGTGCCGAGCGTGGCTTCCAGGTCGGACAGCCGCTTGCTTACGGCCGAGGCCGCGATGAACTCGCGCTCCGCCGCGCGCCCGATGCTGCCCAGCTCGCACACAGCCACGAACAGCTGCAGCGACGTGAGGTCGATGCGGCGGGCGAAGTTGCGTTCGGAGGTGCTCATGGGGGCTTGGGCATCGCATTTGGCGATGAGTTGTCTATTTTCTTCCTGTTTTTAGGCCGCTGCCATCGCGATGCGCGATGACCTCGCTGCCGACTGGCGAGGAGGGGCATGCCGAACGGGCAATAAAAAAGCTGCCCGGAGGCAGCTTTTTCAGGGGGCGGAGGTTCCGCAGCCGGTCGATCAGCGGGCCGAGATCGGCTTCACGTCACGCTTGGGCGAGCCTTCGAACAGCTGGCGCGGGCGGCCGATCTTGTACTCGGGGTCGCCGATCATTTCGTTCAGCTGGGCGATCCAGCCGACGGTGCGGGCCAGCGCGAAGATCGCGGTGAACAGCGGCACGGGGATGCCGATGGCGCGCTGCACGATGCCCGAGTAGAAGTCGACGTTCGGGTACAGCTTGCGCGACACGAAGTATTCGTCTTCCAGGGCGATCTTCTCGAGTTCCTTGGCGAGCTTGAACAGCGGGTCGTTTTCCAGGCCCAGCTCGGTCAGCACTTCGTTGCAGGTTTCCTGCATCAGCTTGGCGCGCGGGTCGTAGTTCTTGTACACGCGATGGCCGAAGCCCATCAGCTTGACGTTCGAGTTCTTGTCCTTGACCTTCTTGATGAACTCGCCGATCTTTTCCACGCCGCCTTCGCGCTGGATGTCGTACAGCATGTTCAGCGCTGCTTCGTTGGCACCGCCGTGGGCCGGGCCCCACAGGCACGCCACGCCGGCTGCAATGGCCGCGAAGGGGTTCGTGCCCGACGAGCCGCACAGGCGCACGGTCGAGGTCGAGGCGTTCTGTTCGTGGTCTGCGTGCAGGATGAAGATGCGGTCGAGCGCGCGCTCGAGCACCGGGTTCACCTTGTACTCCTCGCACGGCGTGGCGAACATCATGTGCAGGAAGTTGCCTGCATAGCTGAGTTCGTTCTTCGGGTACATGTACGGCTGGCCGACGGTGTACTTGTAGGCCATGGCCACGAGCGTGGGCATCTTCGCGATCAGGCGGATCGCGGCGATCTCGCGGTGCTCGGGATTGTTGATGTCCGTGCTGTCGTGATAGAAGGCCGACAGGGCGCCCACGAGGCCGGTCATGATGGCCATCGGGTGGGCATCACGGCGGAAGCCGCGCAGGAAGAACTGCATCTGCTCGTTGACCATCGTGTGGTTCGTCACGAGCTTGGTGAAGCTGGCCTTCTTGCCTGCGTCTGGCAGTTCACCGTACAGCAGCAGGTGGCAGGTCTCCATGAAGTCGCAGTTGGTCGCGAGCTGCTCGATGGGGTAGCCGCGGTACAGCAGCTCGCCCTTGTCACCGTCGATGTAGGTGATGGCCGACTGGCAAGCGGCGGTCGACATGAAGCCCGGGTCGTACGTGAACATGCCGGTCTGTGCATACAGCTTGCGGATGTCGATCACGTCAGGGCCGATGGTGCCCTTGTAGATCGGCAGTTCGACGTTGTCGCCGCCATTGCTGAACGACAGCGTGGCCTTGGTATCGGATGCTTTCATTTCGGTTTACTTTCAGAGGAGGATTCAGGACGAAGGAGAGATTGCGGGACGCTGCGCGCCATCGGTACGCATCAGATGCAGCAATGCGACCACCTCGGCGCCGGCCCATTCGGGCTCGGGCTCCTTTCTGCGCAGCAAAAGGTCCAGGAGGTCGTTGTCCGACAGGTCCATCAATGTCTCCATCGCTCCCGCCTGACCGTTGGTCATGTGGGATTCGTGCCGCTCGAAGAAGCGGGCGATGAACAGGTCGTTCTCGAGCAGGCCGCGCCGGCAACGCCATTTCAGTTTGCTCAGCGCACGTTCGCTGAGCGGCTGCTGGAGTTCGTCGGCGGTTTGCATGGTGGTGTCTTGAAAAAAGGTCAGATGGCGCGACGCACCATCAGTTCCTTGATCTTGCCGATGGCCTTGGTCGGGTTCAGGCTCTTCGGGCACACGTCGACGCAGTTCATGATCGTGTGGCAGCGGAACAGGCGGTACGGGTCTTCCAGGTTGTCCAGGCGCTCGGCGGTGGCTTCGTCGCGGCTGTCGGCGATGAAGCGGTAGGCCTGCAGCAGGCCGGCCGGGCCGACGAACTTGTCGGGGTTCCACCAGAAGCTCGGGCAGCTCGTGGAGCAGCTCGCGCACAGGATGCACTCGTACAGGCCGTCGAGCTCTTCACGCTCTTCGGGCGACTGCAGGCGCTCCTTCTCGGGGGGCACGGTGTCGTTCTGCAGGTACGGCTTGATCGAGTTGTACTGCTTGAAGAACTGGGTCATGTCGACGATCAGGTCGCGGATGACGGGCAGGCCCGGCAGCGGCTTGAGCACGACGGTGCCCTTGAGCGTGTTCATGTTGGTCAGGCAGGCCAGACCGTTCTTGCCGTTGATGTTCATCGCGTCGGAGCCGCAGACGCCTTCGCGGCACGAGCGGCGGAACGACAGCGTCGGGTCTTGCGCCTTGAGCTTCATCAGGGCGTCCAGCAGCATGCGTTCGTGGCCGTCGAGTTCGACCTCGACCGTCTGCATGTAGGGCTTGGCGTCCTTGTCCGGGTCGTAGCGGTAGATCTGGAATGTGCGCTTCATCGTATGGACCTTGTAAATATTCTTAGAACGTGCGGACCTTGGGCGGCACGGATGCCACCGTCAGCGGCTGCAGCTTGACGGGCTTGTACGAGAGGCGGTTGTCCGCGCTGTACCAGAGCGTGTGCTTCATCCAGTTGGCGTCGTCGCGGCCCAGCGGTGCGACCGGGTCGTCCGCGGGACGCTCGTAGTCTTCCACCGTGTGGGCGCCGCGGCATTCCTTGCGGGCAGCGGCCGAGACCATCGTGGCTTGCGCCACTTCGATCAGGTTGTCGACTTCCAGCGCTTCGATGCGGGCGGTGTTGAACACCTTGGACTTGTCCTTCAGGCCGATCGACTTGACGCGCTCGCGCACGGCGGCGATTTTGACCACGCCTTCGTCCATCGAGGCCTGCTTGCGGAACACGGCGGCATGCTGCTGCATGACGGCGCGGATCTCGCCGGCCACGTCCTGGGCGTACTCGCCGCCGGTGGAGGCTTCGAGTTCGTTCAGGCGCTGCAGGGTGCGGTCGGCCGCATCCTTGGGCAGTTCCTTGTGTTCCTTGAGCTTGTCGTTGAACTCGACGATGTGGTTGCCGGCCGCGCGGCCGAACACCAAGAGGTCGAGCAGCGAGTTGGTGCCCAGGCGGTTGGCGCCGTGCACGCTCACGCAGGAGCATTCGCCCACGGCGTACAGGCCGTTCACCACGGCGCTGTTGTCTTCACCCTTCTGGATGACGACCTGGCCGTTGATGTTCGTCGGGATGCCGCCCATCTGGTAGTGGATGGTGGGCACCACGGGAATCGGTTCCTTGGTGACGTCGACGTTGGCGAAGTTGATGCCGATCTCGTAGACCGACGGCAGTCGCTTGTGGATGGTGTCGGCGCCCAGGTGGTCCAGCTTCATGTGGATGTAGTCCTTGTTGGGACCACAGCCACGGCCTTCCTTGATTTCCTGGTCCATCGAACGCGACACGAAGTCGCGCGGTGCCAGGTCCTTCAGGGTGGGCGCATAGCGCTCCATGAAGCGTTCGCCGTTGCTGTTCAGCAGGATGGCGCCTTCGCCGCGGCAGCCTTCGGTCAGCAGCACGCCCGCGCCGGCCACGCCGGTGGGGTGGAACTGCCAGAACTCCATGTCCTGCAGCGGGATGCCCGAACGTGCGGCCATGCCCAGGCCGTCGCCGGTGTTGATGAACGCGTTGGTGGACGCACCGAAGATGCGGCCTGCGCCGCCGGTGGCCAGCAGCACGGTCTTGGCCTGCAGGATGTGCAGGTCGCCGGTTTCCATTTCGAGGGCCGTGACGCCGACCACGTCGCCTTCGTCGTCACGGATGAGGTCGAGCGCCATCCATTCGACGAAGAACTGGGTGCGGGCTTCGACGTTCTTCTGGTAGAGCGTGTGCAGCATCGCGTGGCCGGTGCGGTCGGCCGCGGCGCAGGCGCGTTGCACGGCCTTCTCGCCGTAGTTGGCGGTGTGGCCGCCGAACGGACGCTGGTAGATGGTGCCGTCGGGGTTGCGGTCGAAGGGCATGCCGAAGTGCTCGAGCTCGTACACGACCTTCGGTGCTTCACGGCACATGAACTCGATCGCGTCCTGGTCGCCGAGCCAGTCGGAACCCTTGATCGTGTCGTAGAAGTGGTAGTGCCAGTTGTCCTCGCTCATGTTGCCGAGCGAGGCGCCCACGCCGCCCTGGGCAGCGACGGTGTGCGAACGGGTCGGGAACACCTTGGAGAGCACGGCCACGTTGAGGCCGGCACGGGCGAGTTGCAGCGAGGCGCGCATGCCGGAGCCGCCGGCACCGACGATGACGACGTCGAACTTGCGCTTGGTGATGTTTTCTTTTGTGTAGGTCATGGTGGGTCAGATCTTCCAAAGCACTTGAATGGCCCAACCCGCACAACCGACAAGCCAGACGATGGTGAAAACTTGCAGCACGAGGCGGATGGCGACAGGCTGGACGTAGTCCATCCACACGTCGCGCATGCCGACCCACACGTGATAGAGCAGGGCAACGATCACGGAGAAGGTCAGGACCTTCATCCACTGTGCGGCGAAGATGCCGGCCCACAGGTCGTAACCGATGGGGCCGCGCGAGAAGATCACCTGCGCGAGCAGGATGATCGTGAAGAGCGCCATCAGGGCGCCGGTGATGCGTTGGCTGAGCCAGTCGCGCAGACCGTAGTGCGCGCCGACGACGATGCGCTTGGAGCCGTAATTCACAGACATGGGGGCTCCTTTTCAGTACAGGCCGAACAGCTTGGCGCCAAGCACCAGCGTGAGGATGATGCTCGCGAGCAGCGTGAAGATGGCCGAGCTGTGGCCGAACTCCTTGGTCACGGCGGAGTGGCTCACGTCCATCCAGAGGTGGCGCAGGCCGGCGATGAAGTGGTGCAGGTAGGCCCAGATGAGCGCCAGTGCGACGAGCTTGAAGAACCATCCCGGGGCAAAGCCGATGCCGATGTTGAAAGCAGACTTGAATTTCGCGAACGAATAGTCAGATGACAGCGAGGTGTCGAACATCCAGATGATGAAGGGCATCAGCAGGAACATCAGCACACCGCTCACGCGGTGCAGGATCGACACGATGCCGGCCGGCGGCAGCCGGTAGGTCGTGAGATCGGTGAAGGCGTTGATGTTCCGGAATTCGCGACGCGGCGGCCGGGGGGGAGTTGCAAGCTCTGTCATAGGGAGATGGCTTTCGTGGCTTTGTGACTTGTTGGCTTGTTCTGAGAGCGAACGCTTTTGTTTCTTCTGCGGAATGCAAACAACGCAAAATTCTATTGCAATGCACCATCGCGCACCGGACGCACAGGAGTCAACGCACTGTGGCAGTCGGATGCTCGGGGATTGAGCTTGCGTTGCGCGGGCTGAGTGTGCGCGTTTGTGCCCGCGCGGGCGAGGTTCTTCGGCGCCATCGGATCAGCCCAGCTGGTTGCGGTAGTGGTGGGTGTCGGTGCGGTACAGGCCGCGGCGCAGTTCCATCGGCATGTCGTGGTACGTGTGTGCCACGCGCTCCACGCTCAGCAGCGGCATCTGCAGCGGCACGTCGAGCAGCTGCGCCTGTTCGGCATCGGGCAGCACGGCGCGGATCTTTTCTTCGGCGCGCACCATGCGCACGCCGAATTCGGTTTCGAACATCGCGTACATCGGGCCGGGCCAGGCGCGCAGCCGGTCGGCCGTGAGGCCCTTGAAGGGCGCGCCGGGCAGCCAGAGGTCTTCGAGAATGGTCGGCACGCCGGAGTAAGCGAGCACGCGGCGCACCTGCAGCACGGCGTCGCCGGTGCGCAGGCTCAGCGCACGCGCCACGTCGGCCGAGGCGCGCAGGCGCTTGCAGTCGACGATGGTGCGCTCGGCCGGACCTTCGGCGCTCGGGCTGCCGGCGTCGGGCACCAGCTTGAGAAAGCGGTACTGCACGTGCTGCTCGGCATGCGTGGCCACGAAGGTGCCCTTGCCCTGGCGGCGCACCACCAGGTTTTCGGCCGACAGCTCGTCGATCGCCTTGCGCACCGTGCCCTGGCTCACGCGGTAACGCACCGCCAGGTCCATCTCGCTGGGGATGGGCTCGCCCGGCTTCCACTCGCCGGCCTGCAGGCTCTGCAGGATCAGGGTCTTGATCTGCTGGTAGAGCGGACTGAAGGACGGCGTCGTGGGCTCGTCGAGGGTGGAGGGCGTGTTCATGGCAGCGGTGGGGTGCGCCGTGGCGGACCCCCAGAGGATATCTTATATAAGACATAAGACGGCCTTTGTCGAATCGGCTTAAAATGCGGCCCGGTCCCGCGCCGCGGGAAAGCTTCCCCCCGCTGGACCGCGGCGCCCCACGAGAGCGCTAACCCGTTTCACTACCTTCTGGAGTCTTCCCATGAGCAAAAAGCCTGTCCGCGTTGCCGTTACCGGTGCCGCCGGTCAAATCGGTTACGCCCTGTTGTTCCGTATCGCTTCCGGCGAAATGCTCGGCAAAGACCAGCCGGTCATCCTGCAACTGCTCGAAATCCCCGACGAGAAGGCCCAGAAGGCGCTCAAGGGCGTGATGATGGAACTCGACGACTGCGCCTTCCCGCTGCTGGCCGGCATGGAAGCCCACGGCGACCCGATGACCGCCTTCAAGGACGCCGACTACGCCCTGCTGGTCGGTTCGCGCCCCCGTGGCCCCGGCATGGAACGTGCCGAGCTGCTGGCCGTCAACGGCGCCATCTTCACGGCACAGGGCAAGGCGCTGAACGCCGTCGCCTCGCGCAACGTGAAGGTGCTGGTCGTCGGCAACCCCGCCAACACCAACGCCTACATCGCCATGAAGTCGGCGCCCGACCTGCCGCGCAAGAACTTCACCGCCATGCTGCGCCTGGACCACAACCGCGCTGCCAGCCAGATCGCCGCCAAGACCGGCAAGGCCGTGGCCGACATCGAAAAGCTCACCGTCTGGGGCAACCACTCGCCCACGATGTACGCCGACTACCGCTTTGCGACCATCAACGGCGAAAGCGTCGCCAAGATGATCAACGACCAGGAATGGAACGCCAACACCTTCCTGCCGACCGTCGGCAAGCGCGGCGCGGCCATCATCGAAGCACGCGGCCTGTCGTCGGCTGCCTCGGCCGCCAACGCCGCCATCGACCACATGCGCGACTGGGCCCTGGGCACCAACGGCAAGTGGGTCACGATGGGCATTCCGTCGGACGGCCAATACGGCATTCCGAAGGACGTGATGTTCGGCTTCCCGGTCACCTGCGAAAACGGTGAGTACAAGCTGGTCGAGGGCCTCGAGATCGACGCCTTCAGCCAGGAACGCATCAACAAGACGCTCGAAGAGCTCGAAGGCGAACGCGCCGGCGTCGCCCACCTGCTGTAAAGCAAACCCGCCCGCATGCTCGACTGGAACCCCGCGCTCTACCGTCGCTACGAGGACGAGCGTACCCGGCCCGCACAGGAACTCCTGGCGCGGGTCCCGCTTGCCGAGGCCGCCCATGTGGTCGACCTCGGATGCGGACCGGGCAATTCCACCGAGCTGCTGGCACGTCGGTTCCCGAAGGCGCAGGTCACGGGCACCGACAACTCCGAAGCCATGCTGGTCAGCGCGCGCGAGCGGCTGCCGGCGGCGCGCTTCGAGTTGAGCGACATCGCGACCTGGGCGCCGCGTGAAAAGGAAGCGCCCGATCTCATCTATGCCAACGCGTCCCTGCAATGGGTGCCGGATCACGAGACGCTGATCCCCCGCCTGTTCGACGCGCTGGCCCCGGGCGGCGTGCTCGCCGTCCAGATGCCCGACAACCGCCAGGAGCCCACGCACCGCCTGATGCGGGCGGTGGCGGCCGAAGCGCCCTGGGCCGAGCCCATCGGCGACGCCGACAAGCTGCGCACCCTGTTGCTGCCGCTCGGCGGTTACTACGACCTGCTGGCGCCGCAGGCGGCCAACGTCGATGTCTGGCACACCATTTATCAGCACCGCATGGCCGATGCCGCTTCCATCGTCGAATGGGTGCGCGGCACGGGCCTGAAGCCCTTCGTCGACCGGTTGCCGCCCGATCTGCAGGCGAGCTATCTCGCCGAATACGAACGCCGGGTGGACGAGGCCTATCCGGTGCGCACCGACGGCAAGCGCCTGCTCGCTTTCCCACGCATGTTCATCGTGGCGCACAAGAAAAAAGACGCATGACCACCAAGAACGTCGCCCATCCCGCGGACGTGCTGCTCGGCGCACAGGCCGGCGCCGTGACCCTGCCGGTGTGCGACCACTACAGCGGCGTCGAAGCCCGCATGAAGAAGAGCCTCGCGCTCCAGGCCGAGATGGCGCAGGAGTTCGGGGCCTGCGTGTTCGACGTCACCCTCGACTGCGAAGACGGTGCCCCGGTCGGCGGCGAGGCGGAGCATGCCGCGCTTGTCACCGAGCTCGCGCTGGCCGCCGAGCCCGGCATGCGCGTGGGCGTGCGCGTGCACCCGGTCGACCACCCGGCCTTCGCCGGCGACGTGGTCACCATCGCCGGACGCGCCGGTCATCGGCTGAGCCACCTCATGGTGCCCAAGGTCGAATCCGTGGCCGATGTGTGTCAGGCTGTTGCCGCGCTCGACGCCGCCGATGCCGGCGCGCTGCCGCTGCACGTGCTCATCGAATCGCCCCTGGCGGTGCACAACGCCTTCGAGATCGCCGCGCATCCGCGCGTGCAGTCGCTGAGCTTCGGCCTCATGGATTTCGTGTCGGCGCATGCCGGCGCCATTCCGGCCGACGGCATGGGCGCGGCGGGGCAGTTCAGCCATCCGCTGGTCGTGCGTGCCAAGCTGGCACTGGCCTCGGCCGCGCATGCCTACGGCAAGGTGCCTTCGCACTGCGTGGTCACCGAGTTCAACGACATGGATGCGATGCGCACCGCGGCCCGCCAGGCGGCCACCGAATTCGGCTACACGCGCATGTGGAGCATCCACCCGAACCAGATCCGGCCGATCCTCGAGGCCTTCGCGCCCGACGAGGCGCAGATTCAAATTGCCACAAAAATCATTACAAAAGCCGCAGACGCGGATTGGGCACCGACACAAATTGATGGCACATTGCACGACCGCGCGAGCTACCGCCACTTCTGGCAGGTCCTGACGCGCGCCCACGCAACAGGGCGCGCGTTGCCCTCCGAGGCGAAAGCCTGGTTTGCATCGCGGTCTCCTGAAACCCACTGAATCAGCCTGAAGGAACCCCGCACATGAAGAAAATTGCACTGATCGCCGCCGTTGCCCTGGCCCTGCCGTTGGCCGCCGTGGCGCAGAACGCCACCGCCACCAAGCCGGCTGCCGCCAAGGCCGAAGCCAAGAAGACCCCGCCGAAGCGCCAGGTGACCCGCAAGGCCGCCAAGGCCGTCGAGGAAGTGACGCCGATCAACACCGACACCGATGTGGTGCTCAACGACGCCGACCTGGCCGTGGCGCAGCGCGTGTCCACCGGCAAGGCCCAGTGCGAACTCGGCGCCGACGTGACCGTGACGGCCGACGAGAAGAAGCCCGGCTTCTTCAACGTGACCACCAAGGGCCTGAAGTACCGCATGCACCCGGTCGAAAGCCGCACCGGCGCCATCCGCCTCGAAGACCCGCGTGCCGGCGCCATGTGGCTCCAGCTCGGCAACAAGTCGATGCTGATGAACCAGAAGGCCGGCCTGCGCATCGCCGACGAATGCCAGACCGCCGCCCAGGTCGCCTTCGCCGACGAGATGAAGAAGAACCCCCCGAAGGCCCTTTTCGAAGGTGCCGACGCAGCCAAGAAGTAAGAAGAGCACCGAACCCGGGGTGCGGCGCGGCTCTTGCTTGGCCGCTCGAGACCGCTGCGCACACCCGATAGCCTAGTTTCCGGAGAAAAGAAGATGTTGCAAGCCTACGTTGATCATGTTGCCGAACGCGCCGCGCTCGGTATCCCGCCGCTGCCCCTGAGCGCGAAGCAGACCGCCGAAGCGATCGAGCTCCTGAAGAGCGCGAATGCCAAGGACGGCGCCTTCCTGCTGGACCTGCTCACCTACCGTGTGCCCGCCGGCGTCGACGACGCCGCCAAGGTCAAGGCGAGCTACCTCGCGGCCGTGGCCCACGGCACCGAGCAGAATGCGTTCATCACGCGCGCCCGCGCCACTGAACTGCTCGGCACCATGCTCGGCGGCTACAACATCAGCCCCATGATCGACCTGCTGGACGACGCCGAAGTAGGCAGCACGGCAGCCGAAGGCCTGAAGAAAACCCTGCTGATGTTCGACCAGTTCCACGACGTCAAGGAAAAGGCCGACAAGGGCAACGCCCACGCCAAGGGCGTGCTGCAAAGCTGGGCCGATGCCGAGTGGTTCACCAGCCGCCCGGAAGTGCCGCAAAGCATCACCGTCAGCATCTTCAAGGTGGCTGGCGAAATCAACACCGACGACCTGTCGCCCGCACCCGATGCGACGACGCGTCCCGACATTCCGATGCACGCCCTGGCGATGCACAAGAACGCCCGCCCCGGCATCGTCCCTGAAGAAGACGGCAAGCGCGGCCCGGTGAAGTTCATCGAAGACCTGCGCGCGCGCGGCCACCTCGTGGCCTACGCCGGTGACGTGGTCGGCACGGGTTCGTCGCGCAAGAGCGCCACCAACTCGGTGCTGTGGTTCACCGGCGAAGACATTCCCTTCGTGCCGAACAAGCGTTTCGGCGGCGTCTGCCTCGGCGGCAAGATCGCTCCCATCTTCTACAACACGATGGAAGACTCGGGCGCACTGCCCATCGAGCTCGACGTGACGCAGATGAACATGGGCGACGTGGTCGAGCTGCGTCCCTACGAAGGCAAGGCCCTGAAGGACGGCCAGGTCATCGCCGAATTCCAGGTCAAGAGCGACGTGCTGTTCGACGAAGTGCGCGCCGGCGGCCGCATTCCGCTGATCATCGGCCGTGGCCTCACGGCCAAGGCGCGCGAGGCCCTCGGCCTGCCCGTTTCCACGCTGTTCCGCCTGCCGCAAAGCCCGGTCGACACCAAGAAGGGCTTCTCGCTCGCACAGAAGATGGTCGGCCGCGCCTGCGGCCTGCCCGAAGGCCAGGGCGTGCGCCCGGGCACCTACTGCGAACCCAAGATGACCTCGGTCGGCTCGCAGGACACCACCGGCCCGATGACCCGCGACGAGCTGAAGGACCTGGCCTGCCTGGGCTTCTCGGCCGACCTCGTCATGCAATCGTTCTGCCACACGGCGGCGTACCCCAAGAAGGTCGACGTCAAGATGCACCACGAACTCCCCGAGTTCATGGCCAACCGCGGCGGCGTGTCGCTGCGCCCGGGCGACGGCGTGATCCACAGCTGGCTCAACCGCCTGCTGACGCCCGACACCGTGGGCACGGGCGGCGACAGCCACACCCGCTTCCCCATCGGCATCAGCTTCCCCGCGGGCTCCGGCCTCGTGGCCTTCGCGGCCGCCACCGGCGTGATGCCGCTGGACATGCCCGAGTCGGTGCTCGTGCGCTTCAAGGGCAAGATGCAGCCCGGCGTGACGCTGCGTGACCTGGTCAACGCCATTCCGCTGTACGCCATCAAGTCGGGCCTGCTGACCGTGGCCAAGCAAGGCAAGAAGAACATTTTCTCGGGCCGCATCCTCGAAATCGAAGGCCTGCCCGACCTGAAGGTCGAGCAAGCCTTCGAGCTGAGCGACGCCTCGGCCGAACGCTCGGCCGCCGGTTGCACGGTGCACCTGAACAAGGAACCGATCCAAGAGTACATCAACAGCAACATCACGCTGATGAAGTGGATGATTGCCGAAGGCTACGCCGACGCCCGCACACTGGCACGCCGCATCGCCGCGCAGGAAGCCTGGCTCAAGGACCCGCAGCTGCTCAAGGGCGATGCCGACGCCGAATACGCCGCCGTCATCGAGATCGACCTGGCCGAGATCCACGAACCCATCGTGGCTTGCCCGAACGACCCCGACGATGTGAAGACGCTGAGCGACGTGGCCGGTGCCACCATCGACGAAGTGTTCATCGGCTCGTGCATGACCAACATCGGCCACTTCCGCGCCGCGTCGAAGCTGCTCGAAGGCAAGCGCGACATCCCGGTCAAACTGTGGATCGCACCGCCGACCAAGATGGACGCGCAGCAACTCACCGAAGAAGGCCACTACGGCGTGTTCGGCAATGCTGGCGCCCGCACCGAAATGCCGGGCTGCTCGCTGTGCATGGGCAACCAGGCGCAGGTGCGCGAAGGCGCGACGGTGATGTCGACCAGCACCCGCAACTTCCCGAACCGCCTGGGCAAGAACACCAACGTGTACCTGGGCTCGGCCGAACTGGCCGCCATCTGCTCGCGCCTGGGCCGCATCCCGACCCGCGAGGAGTACATGGCCGCCACGGGCGTGATCGACGCGTCCAGCGCGCAGATCTACCAGTACCTGAACTTCGACAAGATCGAGGACTACAAGGGCGTGGCGGACACGGTCACGGCCTGAGGGTCTTTGCAGCCGGCGAGCGATTTGCCGGCCTCGTGAAAAAGCCCCGCTTTGGCGGGGCTTTTTCATGGGCGTTCGTTCGGTCTCAGCCGTGCGACGGATTGGACTTCAAGTGCTCCTGGCCCTTCAACAGCATCGCCATCCCGGTCGTACCGCCGACTGCATTGGGCAGCGATGCCTGCAGCGAGTGGGCGAAGTCTCCCCGGTACAGCTTGGCGCCCTGGTGGGTCAGGTTCGAATTGGCGTCGATGTAGACAGACTCGCCCAGCCCCGACCACAGCCGGCAGAAGCCGTAGTCTTCCGACAGGTAGCGCCGCGTGACGGGGTCGACCATCACGTCGAAGAAACGGTAGTGCAGCCCGCGGTCGGTCTCGCCGATGCTGTCAGGCGTGTACTGCAGGTTGGGGTAGGCCGCCATGAGGCGTTCGAACACCTGGCGCCGGATCGCCATGAAGCCTGTCGGGGCCTCGGTCATCTTCATGAAGCCGTCGGGCTGCACCTCGAGCTCGATCTGCGTTGCGCCTTCCTCGGGCTGGGCATTGACCGTGTAGCGCGTGAAGGCGGCCTCGAACTGCTGCTGCGTGGTGCCTGCCGCCACACCGTCCTGCGGCCAGTTCTCGCGCTTCAACGGGTACACGCCGGCGGCGATGTCGTAGCCCGACAGCAGCAGGCGGAACGCCGCCTCGGCCGAGAAGCCGATGTCCGCGTCGATCCAGAACAGGTGGGTCCACTCGGGGTTGGCCAGGAACTGGGCCACGCAGTTGTTGCGCGCGCGCGTGACCAGGCTCTCGCCCTGGTGCATCAGCACCTGCATCTTCATGCCGGCGCGCTCGGCATTGATGGTGAAGTTCAGCAGCGACGCCACGTAGTTCTGGAAGAACTTGCCATCGTGGCTCGGCGTCACGATCACGGGGTAGAAGTGCCGGAGTTCGGACGGATCGAGCATGCGAGGGGGCTCCGTGGGTCTAGCGGGCGGGGCGCTGCATCAGGCCCTGCAGCAGGGTGTCGTAGGTCTGCGTGGCCGTCGCGTCGCCGGGCAGGTAGCGCCCGATGAGTGCGCGCTGTCGGTCGCGGTAGGCCTGGGCCTGGGCGTCGTGCCCGTCGATGGCCTCGAGCACGCGGGCACTGCCCGCGGCCACGTCGTTCTCTGCGTAGTAGTAGCCCAGGTCCGCGCACAGGTGGGCGTTGTGCACCAGCGGATAGCCCTGCCAGCAGGTCTCGAGGTAGAAGTAGTTGAGCGGGTTCTCCCACTGGTGGGAGACCACGATGTCGGTGTTCTGCGCCAGGAACACCGGGGTTTCGTGCCGGCCCAGGAAGACCGCCTTGTGCTGGCGCACCAGGTCGAGCTGGTTCATCAGCGTGATGAACTCCATGCTGTCCTTGGCCATGCGCTCCACGTTCGTGACCTGCAGCAGCCCGATCGCGTCGGGCCGGGCGCGATACGCCAGCTCGGCGATCAGGATGGGGTAGACGCAGAACTTCACCACGTTGATGTTCGGCTCCATCACGCTGAGCCGCCGCGGGCCGCTGCGCGGCTGGTACGCGCCGCCGTCGGGCAGGGCGCGGGCGCGCTCTTCCAGGAACACCGGGCTCCAGACGAAGGGCACCGCGCGCGCCTCGGCGCGGCGCAGCACCTCGAAGTACGGCTGGCTGATGTGGGCCACCTGCGGAACCATCCAGATGTCGTCGTAGCGCTGGTTGATGAACAGGTTGCGGCCCCACAGCGGTTTGCCGAACAGCATCGACTCCATCGCGTGCACGTACTCGAAGCCGCAGCAGTACGACACCAGCCGCGCGCCGCGGCGCTTGAGGTGGTCGGTCTGGTCGGCGTCGATCTGGCCGCCCAGCTCGATCAGCACGTCCACGCTGTCCTTGGCCGCCTCGAAAGTCACGGTCGGCCAGCGGGCCTGGTCCCAGGGCAGAGCGGGGGTGATGGGGGTGGCGGTGGTGTTGACCAGCACCACCGAAGCGACGCTGGGGCAGTGCTTCAGCGCCTCTGCCAGGAACACGGCGTTCTGCTTGATGCCGTTGTTCCAGAGGGTCTCGGCCTCGTGATGGAGGCCGATCGTGATGCCGATGCGCAGGCCGGCACCCGAGGCGGTGGTCATTGGTTTTCGCGGGGGATGTAGCCGGTCAGGCGCCAGCCTTGGGGTTCGAGGCGGAAGCTGAGCTTTTCGAAGACCGTCTTGTTGTTGGTCAGATGGGTAGCGAAATCGACATTGGCGTATTGGCCCGCGGGAACGCCGGTGCTGTCGTCGAGGTAGCGGATTCGCACGACGCTGGCCCAGTCGCGGCGGGCGACGGTGCCAACGCCCTGGCGCGAGCGTCGTGTATTGGCAACAAACTCATCCTTTGAGAAGCGGGTCTTCACGAACGCCGACGCGGTGTCCCAGATATCTCCCGACCGGTCCTCATCAATCTGCTTGAGGTTGGCGAGGCCCGACTGGACGAGTTCGTCGGCGGAGTTGCCGTCCTGCGCCAGGGCGCAGGAACCGGCCAGGGCCAGCGTGCATGCGGCCAGGAAACGGGGGAGAAACGGCTTCATTGGGCACCTTTTGTGAGGAAAACCGCTGTGACAGACAGCGGCGGCGATTCTAGGCGTGGCGTTCGGATCGACGTTCCACGGCGACATCGGCGGGCTCGGATTTGTCGCCAATCGTGAAAGTTTGTGAACTAAATCATCATTTGACGGTTTCCGGTAGCCCGAAATGGCTGCAAATGTAAACGGCTGCGTACATTACCGCGTCCATTGTGAACGTCAGGGTAACTACGACCCTGGCTGGGGCAACGAACTGCGGGCAGTCGTTGCCCTTTCTTCTCCGCCGTTGATCCCGCGCCCGCCCTCTGAACTGAGCTGAAGAATATGAACAAGTCTTACCGAAGTATCTGGAATGAAGCCCTGGGGGCCTGGGTTGCGGCGTCTGAAATCACTTCGGCGAGAGGCAAGCGCAGCAAGTCGAAGGTGGCTGCGGCCGTCCTGGCCGTGGCTGCCGCAGGGGGCTTGGGGGGCATGGCGCAGGCTTCATATGTCGGCAGCAGTTCCGTCGTCGGTACGGCCAATGCGTCAGGTATTGCTATTGGTTCCGGGACCGGCGCAACCGCTCGGGCCAACGCGAATGGTGCCAACTCGGTTGCGATCGGCACAAATGCCTTTGCCAACAGCGTGGCGGACGTCGCGATCGGCATCGGCGCCACGACTACCGGCGGATTTGGCTACAACATCGCGATTGGCAACAATGCGAGCGCAACGGCAGGGTTTGCGACTGGGTCCAGCAGCCAAGGGGGCAGTGCAACAGCCATCGGCTCCGGTGCCATCGCCAGTGCCGCAGGGGCCTTTGCGCTGGGCAATGACACCACGGCAACTGGACAGTCTTCAGTCGCTATTGGCGGCGGCAGCGGCCAGAACACCGGAGGTGCAATTGCTTCGGGCCCGCAGGCCGTAGCGATCGGTCGATCCAGCAACGCGAGCGGTTTGAACAGCGTGGCAATCGGGGGCGCGTCTGTTGCAGGTACGGGGGCAAGCGCTGTCGGGGCGAATTCGGTCGCGTTGGGCGTTCTGGCTATCAGCAATGGCACGGCGACTGTCGCCATCGGCAATGGTTCGAACGCTGCCTACGATGGCAGCGTCGCGTTGGGTCAGGGCAGCGTGACAGGTGCTGCGGCGCCTACAGGCACAGGCTTTCTCACTGGTACGGCGGCGCCCGCATCCGAGGTCGCCGTTGGCTCCACCACGGCTCGCCGCCGTATCACGAACGTGGCGGATGGCTCTGCGCTCCAGGACGCCGTGACGGTCGCGCAGCTGAGCACAGGCCTGAGCACGACGGCCAGCAGCATTGGCAGTCTTTCGACCTCGACTTCGTCGGGCTTGAGCACCGCGACCAGCAGCATCACGAGTTTGTCGACCGGCCTGAGCACCACGAACAGCAACGTGAGCAGCCTGTCGACGTCCACGTCGTCGGGTCTGAGCACGGCGAACAGCCGCGTCAACAGCCTCTCGACGTCCACATCGAGCGGGTTGAGCACGGCGACCAGCGGCATCTCGAGCCTGTCCACGGGCTTGAGTACGGTGAACAGCGAAGTGGACAGTTTGTCGACTTCCACGTCGAGCGGTTTGAGCACGGCGACCAGCGGTATTTCCAGCCTGTCGACTGGCCTGAGCACGACGAACAGCAACGTCGGCAGCCTGTCGACGTCCACGTCGTCGGGCCTGAGCACGGCGAGCAGCCGCATCAACAGCCTGTCGACCTCGACCTCGTCGGGGCTGAGCACGGCCACGAGCAGCATTTCGAGCCTGTCCACCGGCCTGAGCACCACGAACAGCAACGTCAGCAGTCTTTCGACGTCCACGTCGAGCGGCTTGAGCACGGCGAGCAGCGGCATCTCGAGCCTGTCCACGGGCTTGAGTACGGTGAACAGCGAAGTGGACAGTCTGTCGACGTCGACTTCGAGCGGTCTGAGCACAGCCACCAGTGGAATCTCCAGCCTGTCGACCGGGCTGAGCACCACGAACAGCAATGTCGGCAGCCTGTCGACTTCGACTTCGAGCGGCCTGAGCACGGCGACCAGCGGCATCTCCAGCCTGTCGACCGGCCTGAGCACCACCAACAGCAACGTCGGCAGCCTGTCGACCTCTACATCGTCGGGCCTGAGCACGGCGAGCAGCCGCATCAACAGCCTGTCGACCTCGACCTCGTCGGGGCTGAGCACGGCCACGAGCAGCATTTCGAGCCTGTCGACGGGTCTGAGCACCACGAACAGCAACGTCAGCAGTCTTTCGACGTCCACGTCGAGCGGCTTGAGCACGACGAACAGCAATGTGAGCAGCCTGTCGACTTCGACGTCGTCGGGTTTGAGCACAGCAAATAGCAATGTCAGTAGTCTTTCGACGTCCACTTCGAGTGGCCTGAGCACTGCGACCAGTGGCATCTCGAGCCTGTCTACCGGACTGAGCACCACGAACAGCAACGTGAGTAGCCTGTCGACCTCGACGTCGTCCGGTCTGAGCACAGCGAACAGCAGCGTCAGTAGTCTCTCGACCTCGACGTCGTCGGGTCTGAGTACGGCGAATAGCAACGTCAGTAGTCTGTCGACGTCCACTTCGAGCGGTTTGAGTACGGCGACCAGCGGTATCTCCAGCCTTTCCACGGGCCTGAGCACGACCAACAGCAACGTCAGCAGCCTGTCGACCTCGACGTCGTCGGGCCTGAGTACGGCGAATAGCAACGTCAGTAGTCTGTCGACGTCCATTTCGAGTGGTCTTAGCACGGCGAACAGCAACGTGAACAGCCTGTCGACTTCGACGTCGTCTGGCCTGAGCACCGCGACCAGTGGCATCTCCAGCCTGTCTACCGGCTTGAGCACGACGAACAGCAATGTGAGCAGCCTGTCGACCTCGACGTCGTCCGGTTTGAGCACAGCGAACAGCAGCGTCAGTAGTCTCTCGACCTCGACGTCGTCGGGTCTGAGCACAGCGACCAGCGGCATCTCCAGCCTGTCCACGGGCCTGAGCACCACGAACAGCAACGTCAGCAGCCTGTCGACCTCGACGTCGTCGGGTCTGAGTACAGCGAACAGCAGCGTCAGCAGCCTCTCGACTTCCACATCGTCTGGTCTGAGCACGGCCACGAGCGGCATCTCGAGCCTGTCCACTGGCCTCAGCACCACAAACAGCAATGTCGGAAGTCTTTCGACTTCCACGTCGAGCGGGCTGAGCACAGCAAACAGCAACGTCGGCAGCCTGTCGACTTCGACCTCGTCGGGCCTGAGCACCACCAACAGCCGCATTGACAGTCTCTCCACGTCGACTTCGAGCGGTCTGAGTACGGCCACGAGTGGCATCTCCAGTCTGTCGACGGGTCTGAGCACCACGAACAGCAACGTCAGCAGCTTGTCGACCTCAACGTCGTCTGGCCTGAGCACGGCGACCAGTGGCATCTCCAGTCTGTCTACCGGCTTGAGCACGACGAACAGCAATGTGAGCAGCTTGTCGACTTCGACGTCGTCCGGTCTGAGCACAGCGAATAGCAATGTCAGTAGTCTGTCGACGTCCACTTCGAGCGGTCTGAGTACAGCGAACAGCAACGTCAGCAGCTTGTCGACCTCCACGTCGTCTGGCCTGAGCACCGCGACCAGTGGCATCTCCAGCCTGTCTACCGGCTTGAGCACGACGAACAGCAATGTGAGCAGCCTGTCGACCTCGACGTCGTCCGGTCTGAGCACCGCGAGCAGCAACGTCAGCAGTTTGTCGACGTCGACGTCGTCAGGTCTGAGCACCGCGACCAGCGGAATCTCCAGTCTGTCCACAGGCCTGAGCACGACGAACAGCAACGTCAGCAGCCTGTCGACCTCGACGTCGTCCGGCCTGAGCACAGCGAACAGCAACGTCAGCAGCCTGTCGACCTCGACGTCGTCCGGCCTGAGCACAGCGAACAGCAATGTCAGCAGCCTG
>NZ_JBWKNE010000004.1:0-860 GCF_059415405.1 Variovorax sp. GW821-FHT10C12 | reverse complement strand
TCGACCTCGACGTCGTCCGGTCTGAGCACAGCGAACAGCAATGTCAGCAGCCTGTCGACTTCGACGTCGTCGGGTCTGAGTACCGCGACCAGCGGTATCTCCAGCCTGTCTACCGGACTGAGCACGACGAACAGCAACGTCAGCAGCCTGTCGACCTCCACGTCGTCCGGCTTGAGCACCGCGAACAGCAGCGTCAGCAGCCTGTCGACGTCCACGTCGTCTGGACTGAGCACGGCGAACAGCAATGTCAGCAGTCTGTCGACCTCGACGTCATCCGGTCTGAGCACCGCGAACAGCAGCGTCAGTAGCCTCTCGACCTCGACGTCGTCCGGTCTGAGTACAGCGAACAGCAACGTGAGCAGCTTGTCGACTTCGACGTCGTCGGGCCTGAGCACTGCGACCAGCGGCATCTCGAGCCTGTCTACAGGCCTGAGCACGACGAACAGCAACGTGAGCAGCCTGTCGACATCAACGTCGTCCGGTTTGAGCACAGCGAATAGCAATGTCAGTAGCCTTTCGACGTCCACTTCGAGTGGTCTGAGCACGGCGACCAGTGGCATCTCCAGCTTGTCCACCGGACTGAGCACGACGAACAGCAACGTGAGTAGCCTGTCGACCTCGACGTCGTCCGGTCTGAGCACCGCGAACAGCAGTGTCAGCAGCCTGTCGACTTCCACGTCGAGTGGCTTGAGCACGGCCACGAGCAGCATCGACAGCCTGTCGACGTCTACATCGAGCGGCTTGAGCACGGCGACCAGCGGCATCTCCAGCCTGTCCACGGGCCTGAGCACCACGAACAGCAACGTGAGCAGTCTGTCGACCTCGACGTCGTCGGGTCTGAGCACGGCCACGAGCAGCAT
>NZ_JBWKNE010000003.1:0-637015 GCF_059415405.1 Variovorax sp. GW821-FHT10C12 | reverse complement strand
GAAGCCGCGCGCGTGAGCACGAAGACCAATACGGCCACCAGGGACAGCACGATGAGCATGCCGGCGAAGCGCGAGGCGATGTAGCGAAGCGATGCGCTCTTGATCATGACGAGAACTCGATGGCGGCGGCGCTGCCGACGGCCA
Source organism: Variovorax sp. GW821-FHT10C12 (assembly GCF_059415405.1). Taxonomy (NCBI): domain Bacteria; kingdom Pseudomonadati; phylum Pseudomonadota; class Betaproteobacteria; order Burkholderiales; family Comamonadaceae; genus Variovorax; species Variovorax sp. GW821-FHT10C12. The sequence goes on along the minus strand of NZ_JBWKNE010000003.1, from coordinate 636,871 downwards.
CGTACTGGCCGGTGAACTGCACGTCGCCGTTCTTCTTCACGCGGAAGATGGTCACGTTGTCGCCCTGCTTGTTGTGGCACACGTAGAGAAAGCGCCCGCTCGGCTCGAGCGTGCAGCTGCGCGGGTAGTTGCCGCGCGTCCACTCTTCGCGCACCAGCGTGGGCGCGCCGGTGCGCGCATCGATCTTGAAGATGGAGATCGAATCGTGCAGCCGGTTGAGCGACACGAAGTGCGTGCCGCCCGGCAGCATGCGGATGCCCGAGGCGTAGCTGGTGCCCTTGAAACCGGCGGGCAGCGCCGAGGTCTCGCTCACCAGCGTGAGCACGCCGGTGGCGCCGTCGTAGCGCAGGAAGGCGATGGTCGAGGCCTCTTCATTGACGAGGTAGACCCACTTGCCGTTCGGATGGAAGGCGAAGTGGCGCGCGCCCGAGCTCTCGGACACGGCCACCGTGCTCGGCTGGCTCAGCACGCCGGTGGCGCGGTCGAAGCGGTACGAGATGACGCGGTCGAGCCCCAGGTCGGCCACGAGCACGAAGTTGCCGGCCGGGTCGGCCTGCACCATGTGCGCGTGCGGGCCGTCGTGGTCGCTGGTGGCAAAGCCCTCGTGCGAGCGCGCGGCCAGCGGCACCACGTCGGCGCCGGGCTTGCAGGGCGTGGCGGCGCCGCAGGCGGCGACGTCCTTGTAGACGACGGCGGCGCGGTCGGTGTCGAAGCTTCCGTCGGCGCGCAGCGCGATCACGCTGACGTCGCCGCTGGCGTAGTTGGCGGTGAACACGAAGCGGCCGTCGGGGTGCACGCTCAGGTGCGCCGGGTCCTTGCCGCCGCAGGGCATCTCGGCCACGAACGACAGCGCGCCGTTCGCGCCGATGCGAAAGGCCGAGACGGAGCCAGCCTCGAATTCGTTGGCCGCGTAGAGCATCGGCAGCGTGGGGTGGCGTGCCAGCGATGCGGGGTTGCGCAGCTTCGCATCGCTGCCCGCGCTCGCCACAGCGGGCGGTGCACCGGGGATGGGCTTGAGGGCGCCGGTCGCGCCGTCCACCACGAACTGGTGCACGCCCAGGCCGCGCCCGCCGCGCCACGGCTTGCCGCCGTCGCTGTAGGTGCCGACGTAGGCGTACACGGGGCCCGAAGCGGCAGCTTGAACGGTGGAGGCCATGGATGGTTTGAGTCCGAGGGCGCCCAGGCCGGAGGCCAGTGCGCTGACTTGCAGAAGTTGACGACGCGACGGCATGGCGGTGCTTGCGGCCTTACTTGATCTTCGCGTTCCAGAAGAACGGCCAGGTCGCGGGCTGGTAGTTGTCCAGCGCCGGGCTCTTGGCCGAGAGACCGTTGAACTTGCCGACGTTGATGTAGGGCACCTCGTCGTACACCACCTGCTGCACCTTGCCCCACAGCGCGCCGCGCTTGGCCGGGTCGCTCTCGGTGTTGAAGGCGCTCAATGCAGCCTTCTTGGCGGGCGAATCCCACCAGCCGGGTGCGCCGTCGCCCAGTTGCGGCGGCGAGAGCATGGGTTCGGGGAACTGGCCCGAGTGGGTCACGTAGATGTCCCACAGCTTCGGGTCGTTGCGGCGTTGCACCAGCGTGGCCCAGTCGACCACGTTGAGGTCGACCTTGAAGCCGGCGCGCTTGAGCTGCTCGGCCATCAGGAGCGACATGTTGTAGTGGAAGTCGTACTGGCGGCTGGTGAGCACGCGGATCGGCTCGCCCTTGTAGCCGGCCTTGGCCGCGGCGTCCTTGGCCTTGGTGGCGTTGCGCTGGTTGTACTGGTCGGCGCCGGCCGCCGAGTAGAACGGCGAGCCCTTGGGGAAGTGGTTGGCCTCGGCCACGAAGAAGCGCGTGTCGCCGAAGCCGGCCGCGAGCATCTCGCCCTGGCCCAGCGCGGTCTGGATCGCCTGGCGCACCGGCTGGTTGGCGGCCACGCCTTCCTTGGTGTTGAGCACGAGGTAGGGGAAGCCGAACGACGGCGTCATGATCGGCAGCGTCTTGCCGCCGGCCTTCTCCAGGCGCGGCAGCGCTTCCACCGGCAGCAGGTCGGCGAAGTCGTACTGGCCGGCCAGCGCGCCTTCGACGCGCGTGCTGGCATTGGGCACGGGCACGAAGCGCAGCTCTTCAATGGCGGCTTCGCGCTTGCCGCCGTAGCCGCTCGCGGGCTCCTTGCGCGCGGCGTACTTGTCGAAGCGCGTGAGCAGCACGAACTGGTCGGGACGGCGCTCCTTGAACTTGTAGGGGCCGGTGCCGACGAAATCCTTCAGCGGCGAAGCGATGGAATCCTTGGCCATGATGGCCGCCATGCCGCTGGGCAGCGCCAGCTGCGACAGCAGCGGCGCGTACGGCGCCTTCAGCACGATTTCCACGCCCAGCGGGCCCTTGGCCTTGAGGCTCTCGATTTCCTTGCCCACGGCCTTGCCGCGCGGCGACTGGTCCATCCAGCGCTGCAGGCTGGCCACCACGTCGTCGGCCGTGAGATCGCGCCCGTTGTGCAGCGCCACGCCCTTGCGCAGCGTGATGGCGTAGGTCTTGCCGTCGGCCGAGATCTTGGGCATGCCCTCGGCCAGCATCGGCACCACGTTCCACTTGGCGTCGAAGGTGTACAGCGTCTCGTACACGTGCTGCATGATGGTTCCGACCAGGTCGGCCGTGGAGGCCATCGGGTCGAGCGTCTGCGGCTCGGCCACCATCGCCAGCGTGGCGAAGTTGCGTGGGCCCTGCGCGTGGGCGCTGGGGTGAGGCAGTGCGGCACACAGCATCGCGAGCAGGGAAGCTCCCAGCAGGCTGCGCTTCGACAGGCGGGGCAGGCGCTGGACAAGACCGGCGTGAGACATGGAGAACTCCTTCATGGGGCGGACTGATTTATGAAAGAAATTTTCTTTCTGGTCCGGACTTTGAAGCAGACTTCATGCCAAATCATCCGTGTTAACCCTTGTTAATGGGTTATTCTGAAAAAGTCTTTCAAATCGGACGGATACTGCGGCCCTCACCCGCTCCACTCAACCCCCCTCTCACTCCCAGGAGTTCCCATGCCCCTCGAATACCTCGGCGCCCCGCCCATCGCTTCCGACCGCCAGGCCCGCCCCTTCTCCCCCGCCGTGCGCGCGGGCGACTTCGTCTACGTGTCGGGCCAGGTGCCCGCCAACGCGCAGGGCGAGATCGTGGCGGGCGGCATCGAGGTGCAGACGCGCCAGGTGATGGAGAACCTGAAGACCGTGCTCGCGCTGGCCGGCGCCACGCTCGACGACGTGTGCAAGAGCACCGTCTGGCTGCACGACGCGCGCGACTTTGGTGCCTTCAACCGCGTCTACATGAGCTACTTCGGTGAGAACAAGCCGGCGCGCTCGACCACCGAGGCGCGCCTCATGGTCGATGCGAAGGTCGAGATCGACGTCGTCGCCTACAAGCCCAAGGCCTGATCAGGCCGGTCGCAGTTCGGTCTTGCGCTGAATGATGCGCGAGACCAGCCCGTATTCCACGGCCTCCGTGGCCGACAGCCAGCGGTCGCGCTCGATGTCGGCCAGCACCACGTCGATGGGCTTGCCGGTTTCGCGCGCGATCTCGTGCGCGATGCGCTGGCGGGCCTTGATGATTTCCTGCGCCTGGATCGCGATGTCGGTCGCCTGACCGCCCGCGCCGCCGCTGGGCTGGTGGATCAAAAAGCGCGTGTTGGGCAGGCACACGCGGCGCTCGCGCGGCGCCGCCAGGAACAGGTGCGTGGCCGCGCTGCCCACCCAGCCGGTGCCGATCATGTGCACCGGCGCGCTGATGAAGCGCACCACGTCGTGGATCGCGTCGCCCGACTCCAGGTGCCCGCCGGGCGAGCTCACGAGGATGTCGATGGGTTTGTCGCCGCTGTCGGCATCGAGCGCGATGAGCCGGCGCGTGACGTCGGCGGCCACGCTGTCCGTGATGCTGCCGAAGATCAGCAGCGTGCGCGACTTGAACGCCTTTTCCTCGAGGTAGGAATTGCGCGGCTCGGCCGTGGCCGCGGGCGGTGTGTCGTCGTCGGTTTCCAGTGTTGAAAACATGGGCTGCATGAAGAAAGCTCCTGTGGTTGAACTGTCTTGACGAACAAGCCCACAGTTTCGTGACATTGCGCCTGCCGTGGCAAGCAGCACCGTGGTGCCACGGTGCCACGTGCCGCTCAGGCGCCCATCCGGGGCGACACCACGGCCCTTCGGGGTGTACCGACGCCGGCCAGCACCGGGCGTCCCGTCATCGCGCCGCAATGGTCGAGCGCCTGGCGCAGGACGGTATCCACGTTGCGCAGCGACAGCCCGTAATGGGAGGCCACCTCCTGGCGCGTCTTCTCCTCGATGCGCAAGGCCTCGAGCACCGCCCGGTGACGCCGCGGCAGGCCCTGCATCGCGCGGTCGACCGAACCGACTTCGGCGCGCACTTCGGCCATGTCCTCGGGCCCGGGCGCGTGGTCGATGGCCGACTCGACGGCGGTGTGCGGGTCGTCCACATAGCGCCATGCCCCCTCGCTGCGCAACCGGTCCATGGCCAGGTTGCAGGCCACGCGATAGACGTAGGCGTTGGGGTTCTCCACGGGCGCGCCCACCCGCAGGTGGCCCAGCCGCAGCCAGGCGTCGTGCAGGCATTCGCTGGCCATCTCGGCGCACCCGAGATGGCGGGTCAGCTTGCGCCGCAGCCCTTCGTAGTTGGCGCAGAGAAAAACCTGCAGCGCCAGGCGACGCTGCGCTTCGTCCCGCAGCGCATCGGCCGCCTCGTCGCGCGCCGGTGCTTCCTGTTCGCAAAGGACACTGGGTGCCATGACATGCCGCTCCTGCCCGCCTAGCGGTCCTGCTGCAGGCGACGACGCTCGTCGCTGCTCAGGGCGGCCCAGTGCCTGGGGTCGATCTTGCGGCCCATGCCCACCACCTGCACGGGGTTCTGCGGGTCGTAGTCGACCTGCGCCCCGGATTGCAGTCCCGACCGCGGCGCCGGCGCGTCGCGCCCCCCTTGTGCGGGCTCGTTGCCGAAGCCGAGCACGCGCACCGTGAAGACCGACGCCAGCGCCTGCCGCGCGGCCGCGCGCTCGCGCTGCACCGCGTCCTGCGCGGCGGCCGTCGCCTGCGCAGCGGCAGCGCTCGCGTTGGTGAGCGCGCCGATGTTCACCGACGCGATCACCGGCAGGCCCTTGGTCTCGCCCTTGACCTGGATGTTGTCCGCGTTGAGCACCTGCAGCGCCGCAATGTTCAGGTTGCCCGCCACGCGCAAGCCCGCATCGCCGGCGTTCACGGTGCCGCGCGGCGCGACCAGGTCGACGTCGCCGTCGCCCACGGTGCCGATGCCGCTGCCGCTCATGTCCGACTTCTCGCGGATCACCGTCACGCCGTCCAGGTCGGTGGACACCTCGGGCGCCGAAGGCACGCGCAAGGTCTTGGCGCCGCGCCCGGCGTCGATGTCGCCGACGGTGGACCAGATGATCTGGTCGCTGCCCTGCTTCGTGACCTCGGGCACGAACGACAGGATGCGCGACTGGTTCACGGTGACGTCGTTCCTGGCCGCAATGCCGATGTGCCCCGACGCCAGCGTCACCAGCCCGTAGCCGGCCGGCACTGCGGCGCCCAGCGCCGCCACCTGCAGGCCGCCGCCGGGCGTGAGCACGTCGATGTCGCCGCCGGCCATGGTGCGCAGCATCAGCTTGTTGGCCGCCACGTCGCCCTTCCATGTGTCGCCCGGGAACAGCGTCTCGATGGCCGTGTAGCCGCGGTTGTAGCCGCCGTTGCGCGGCAGGCCGCCGGTGCCCGGCTCGTTCTGGTCGCGCCCGGCTTCGCGCAGTTCGAGCAGGTACACCTGCCGCAGGAACTGCTGCTGCGCAAGCTGGGGCAATTTCTGGAAGCGCGCCCAGGCTTCGAGCGGCTCCAGCTTTTCGCCGGTCATGTCCGACATGAACGAGACGAGGCCGCGGCGCACGGTTTTTTCCTGCCCGCCTGCGCGCGTTTCGACCTGGTCCACCAGGTAGATGGGCAGCACGCTGCCGTCCGCGCCCCGGGTCTTCAGGTGGTCGGGCATGGACGCGACCTTCGACGGATCGAGGTAGGCGGCCGTGAACGCGTCGTAGCCCACGGCGTGGTTCAGCCCGGCCATGGCGGTGATGGCGGCGCCGTGTTCCGGCAGGCCCTTGACCTGCGTCTCGGGCAGCGCGCGGTTGTTCCTGTCGTAGCGCTGGTTGCCCAGCGTCTGCACCTGCAGGTTGTCGGCGTACAGGTCGCGGCCGGCGGCCAGCACCAGCGTGCCGGGGCCCTGGATCTCGATGTTGCCGGTCAGGCCCACCGAGAGGTCGTTGTTCGGGTCCAGGCGCGCCGTGCTCTGCATCGCCAGGATGTCGTTGCCCGCCTCCAGCAGCGTGACGTCGGACCCACGCAGGTTGCGCCCCGCCAGCCGCAGGCCGCGGATGTCGGTGCCCGCGCGCACCCAGGTCTGTTCGTTGGCCTTCACGTCGAGCCCCACGATGGAGCCCTGCGATGCATAGATGCGGCTGGGCTCGAAGTCGTTGGCCAACGGCAGCACCTCGGGGTTGTTCACGGTGCGCAGGTACGAGTTGTTGACCGGCGAGGCCAGTGCCCGCTCGATCAGGTTGTCGAGCATGTCCTCCATGTTCATCTGGCTGAACGGCGAGCCCGCGCCGCCCGGCATGTAGCCCGTGGGCATCATCGCGGGCGTGGCGTAGGCCATGACGAGCGGCGCGTCGAAGCGGATGTCGTTCTTCGCGACCACTCGCACGTCGTTGGTGGTGCCCGGCAGCACGTACAGCGGCCCGTCGATGGCAATGCCGCCGTTCAGGGCGGCCACCGAAAAGCGCGCCGGATACCGGTTGCCGCCGAAGCCCACCAGCGTGTCCTTCTCGACCCAGCGCAGCAGCAGGTCGCGGAAGATGAACTCGGTCCGGTTCACGAAGGTGATGTTGCCGCCGGTCGACACCAGCCGCAGCGCGCTGCGGTCGGTGTAGCCGCTCATGTAGGCGCCGTAGTTCAGCACCTGTCCGTCGCCTCGCAGGCCCTCGCCGTAGGTCACCAGCAGCGGATCGACCACCGTCTGCAGGCGCAGGTCACCGGCCGTGCGCAGGCTCAGCGTGGCGTCGCCCAGCGCGAGGATCGGCGCCACGGTGTAGCTGCTCTTCGTGAGGCCGCCGCCGCTGTCGTCGCGGGTTATCGTCACCGTGTGGCCGACCGCCGTTTCGCCGGCGCGGATGTCGCCCGCGCCGCGCGCCACGTAGTACTGGCCGCCGCGGATCGCGCCGCCGGCCTGCACCGACATGGCGCCGCCGTTGCGCATTTCCATGGCCATGGCCTCGCTGACGGAACGGCCACCGCGCATGCGCATGTGGGTCGGCAATGCGACCAGCAGGTTGCGCAGGTCGCCGCCGGCGTCCACGCTGACGTTGCCGCCGCCCAGCGCGCCCACGCCCTGCTGGAAGCGCCCGTAGTCGATCCACCAGCTCGACTGCTCGGGCGCGTGAATGACGGGGCCGTAGACGCCGTCGGGGTTCCAGCCGTTTTCGCCGTTGGTGTATTCGCCGAAGAAGCGCTTGGCATTGAGCGTGCCCTGCCGGTTGAGCCATTCGGTGAAGTGCTGGCCCGACGGCGCGGCCTCGATGCTGCCCTGCGCGCCGATGGCGAGGTTGCCGCCTTCCACGCCGTAGCTCGCGTTCGGGTTGGCGGTGGAGAAGTCGCTCCACACCGTCGTGTCCTTGCGCCCGGCGGTGTAGATCACCGATTCCTTGTGCGCCAGCGTGAGGTCGCGGCCCGCGCGCACTTCGAGGTCGCCGGTGCCGGTGCGCACGAGCTTGCCCGCGCCGTTGTCAGGCTTCGGGTCGCTGTCGGTGGGCACGGCGGTGTTGGCCGTGCCCACGGTGATCGACCCCTTGCCCGCGGCCTGCGCCGCGAGCGGCTTGAGCGCCATCGCATCGGCCGAGGCCAGTTCGCCGCCGGCCACCAGCCGCAGGTTCCACGACGGGCCCGCCTGCAGCCGGCCGCTGCGGTCGGCCGCGTCGAAGCCATCGCTCAGGTGGCCGTTGATGGCGAGGTTGCCACCCGCGCGCAAGGTCAGCGTGCCTTCGCGCGCACCGGAGAAATCGTTGAAAAGGTTCCAGTCGCTGTTCAGCGCGAGGTCGCCCGCGCTGCGAACCTCGATGCCGGGCATCACGGCCAGCCCGGTGCCCAGCCGTGCCGCCACCCCGCCCGATGCGGCACGAAAACGCGCGGCATCGGCAATGGCGTCGGGCTTGACCGAATCGACCGTGGCGCCGTCGTAGTCCTTCACGTCGTAGACGCTCACGCCTTCGAGCACCGCCGAGCGCGCACCGTTCACCGCAACGTTGAGCGCGCCGACCGCGACGTCGTCGTGCGTGGCATTCTGCCGCGCGCGCAGGCGCACCTTGCCGCCTTCGTTGCCGGCCACGTCGATCAGGCCGCCTTGCAGGTTGAGTTGCCCGCCCGCCGCTTCGAGCGTGACGCGGCCGTTGCCCAGGCTGCCGGTGGCACCGGCGAGCAACTGCGCGCCGGCCTGCATTGCCACGCCGTTGCCGGCGGTGATGCGAATGGCGCCGCCGTAGGCCGAGCGCGCATCCACCGTGCCCGAGATGTCGATGCTGCCCCGGTCCGCCGTGAGGCCGAAGTCTTCCACCTGCGTGAAGCCGCCCAGTGCCACGTTGCCCTGGCGGATGCGGAACTGGCGCGAGCGGTTGAAGCCGGCGTCGTTCAGCCGCTGGCTCACGCCGGCGAAATCGGGCAGCGCCTCGATGTCGAGCGCGAAGCTGCCGGCCTTGCCGCCATTGCCTCCCGCCTGCGCCGCGATCAGGCCGTCGAGCACCACCGTGCCGCCCTGCGATGCCGCCAGGCTCAGCGTGCCGGCGTCGCCGCCCCTCGGGTGGGCGGCCAGGTCGAGCCGGCTGCCGGCCTCCAGCCGCACGTCGCCGCCCACCGCCGACAGGCCGATGCGGCCCGCGTCCGCGTATTCGGCCACGTCGAAGAACTGCTTGGCGGAGCCGCTCACGTCGATGGTGGCGCCGCGCGCCACGACCAGGCTGCCGCCGGTCGCCGTCATGTCGATGCTGCCGCCACGCGCCACCGCCCTGCCGTCGAAGGCAATGCTGCGCCCGCTCAGGTTCAGGCGCAGGCCCAGGCTTTCCTGAGGGTCGAACGACGAGGGCTCGCCTTGCGCCGAAGCAACCACCTGCAAGGCGCCGCCCGTGGCAATCGACTGCGCCGCACCGCCGCGGCCGGTCAGCAGCGGCGTGTTCAGCGTGAGCGGCGACGCGCCCGTGTCGATGCCGCCCGCCCCCTCGCCGACGATCGCGTTGCGGCCCGCCAGCGTCACCGCGCCGAAGCCCGAGAACGTCTTCTGGCCCGCGCCCAGCACCAGCGTGGCCGCGTCCAGCGTGAAGCCGCCGGCACCGCCGGCGGCAGGCACGCCGGTGCCGCCACCGCCGCTGTTGACGAGCGCGATGCTGTCGCCCTTGATCGTCACGTCGCCCGCGCCGCGGCCCACGAACGCGCCGCCGTCGAAGGTCAGCGATTTCAGGCCGGCCGCGCCCAGGTCGAGCGAGCTGTAGAAGTCGAAGTCGGTGTAGCTGCGCAGCGTCAGGCGCGTCGAACGGCCCAGCTGCGCAAGCGCGCCGCTGTCCAGCACCATGCCTTCGGTGCCGCCACCGAAGCCGATGCGGCCCGCCGCCACCGACAGGTCGGTGCCCGCGATCTGCGCCGAAGCCGCCAGTTCCGTCGTGCGCGTGGCGTCGATCAGCAAGGCCGCGTCGCCGTTGACGATGGCGCCCGCACCGATGGAAACCAGCCCGCCGCGCGAGGTGTCCACGCCCTGGCGGATGACCTTGACCGCATCGCCGGTGGCCACGCGCACCAGCGCGCCCCAGTCCCTGGCCGCCGAGACGAGCACGTCGTCCACCGCGTCCTTGGCGTCGATCACGCCGTCGAAGTTGTCGTCCAGTTGCCCGTCCGGGTCGGCGTAGACCGCCGCCACCCGCGGCTTCATGACCAGGTTGCCCGCGCCGCGCCCGCCCGCGCCCTTCGCGCTGACGCGGCTTCCGCCTTCGATGGCCACCTTGTCGCTGGCCGCCAGGATGATCTCGGGGCCTGACAGCTCGGAGCCCTCGTTGTTGCGCACCACGATGTCGGTCGCGGTCACGTCCAGTTCCAGGCCGAGCGCGTTGCCCTTGCGCTTGCCGCCCACCAGCAGGCTGCCCGCGCCGAAGTTCGACAGGCTCGCCGCATCGATGACGAGGTAGCCGTCGGCCTGCAGGCTGGCGCTGTCCTGCCCGCTGCCGACGATGGCGATCTTCTTGCCGGCAATGTCGACCAGCCCGCCGCGCCCGCCCTCGTCGGGTGCCGAGCGCAGCGTGCCGTCCAGCACCAGCCGGCGGCCGGCGTCGAACACCACCGCACCGCCGTCGCGCGGCAGGCGCGGCGTGACCACGTTCTGCCCGGTCAGGCGGTACTGCGTGAGCTTGAAGGCCTCGGACGAGAAGAAGTCGTTGGCCGTGGCCTCGTTGTATTCGGAGTAGCGCCGCAGCACGGCGCCGGACATCACGCGCCAGGCCGAAGCCTGCACGTCCTGGTTGCCGCCGTAGGCGTTGCCGGCCTTGCCCTGCATGACCAGGCTGCCGTCCGGTGCGCGGGTGGCGGGCGCGAGTGCGCCGCCCCAGGCCTTGCCCGTTGCCTGCACCGCGAAGGCGCCGGGCAGCAGCGCATAGCGCGCGGGCAGCAGCGTGTACCAGCCGGCCGCCAGACCGAGGCCGCCGGCGAGCCAGACGCGCTGGCCCGCCGCGGCACCGCCAGCGGGCGCCGCACCGCCCTGCCCCGGCAGGATCGCGTACATGCCCGGCATGTTCAGCATGTCGTGCGAGCCGCCCGGGCCCGGCACGAATTCGGAGGCATGCAGGTCGCCGCCGCCCGCGATGTCCACCACCGCGCCACGCGCCAGCGCCACGTCGGGCGACTTCATGGTGATGCGTTTTTCAGGCGGCGCAACCAGCGAGCCAGTCGACGGATTGGCAGGATCGACCGCCTTCGACGGATCGTGCCAGTGCTCGTTGTTGGACAGCGTGCCAAAGGGCACGGTCATCCCGGCGCCCGACACCGAAGTGAGGCTGCCCGCGCCCAGCGACAGGCGCTCGCCGGCGTTCAGCTCGATCTGGCCGAAGGGCGCGCGCAGCACGCCGTTCTGCGCGATCACCGGCGCTTCCAGGCGCAGGCTGCCGCCGGCCGACAGCGGCGCGCTGCCGGCATCGCCCAGGCGCTCGACGGTGATGGAATCGCCGGCGCGGATCACGCCGGTCATCGCGGTGGTCGGGTACACCTGGCCGGCGTTCAGCACCAGCTGCCCGTCCACGTCGAGGTTGACCTGCAGCCGGGTTTCTTCATTGATCGGCGAAGGCAGCGCGCCGCCCATGCGGATCTCTGTGGCTTCGAGCACCGTGCGGCCGAAGCCGCCGATGCGCACGGCGCCGGCCTGGAACTGGGTCGGGTCTTCCGATGCCGAGATGTCGATCAGCGAGCCGGCCACGGTGAGCTGCCCCGCCCCTGCCGATGCGGCCGACGATGCCGGCGCTTCAGGCGAGGCGCCGGGCACGGCCGACAGCACGATGCGTGGCGCGCGCAGCGACGACGACGAGCCCGCGTGCCCGACGATCGGCCCCTGCAGCCAGATCGAGCGGCCCAGCGCGAGGTTCGCGTTGTCCAGGCGAATCGCACCCTGCGTCGCATTCACCAGCGAGAGGTCGGCAAAGCCGCCGTCCTTGAAGGCCTGCGGACGCACCGTCAGCGTGGACACCTGGCCGGGCTTGTTCAGCAGGTCGCGCAACAGGTCGCTCGAAAAGAGCGCGTCGCGGAACAGGTCCAGCGCCTGCGGCGTCAGGCCGAACTGCGCCGCATCGAGCGCGCCGTTCGCGCCGGGCAGGCCCAGCCGGTCGGACACCACCAGCTCCTTCACGTCCGCCAGCTTCGCGAGCAGCGCCGACGACAGGATCATCGGCCCGTCGATCTCGTAGCCGTAGCTGCGCAGGCCGGGCGCCCAGTCGTAGTCCACGCCCTGCCGCCAGTCGCTGCACACGCCGTCCACCGCCAGGCCCACGCAGTCCGGGTCCTGCAGCACGCGTTGCAGTTGCTCCAGCGGCGAGCCGGTCGGGCCCGATGTCGCGGTCATGTTCAGGCGGATGCGCCCGCCGATGCCGTTGGGCCCGCCCGCCTTGCCCACCATCGTGCTTTCGATCAGGCCCTTGCCCGTGATTTCGATCAGGCCGCCGTTGCTGTCCAGCCGGATCTCCGGTGCGGGCCGGGGCACGCGCGTGCCCGAGGGGCCGGCATCGGGCACGCCGTCGATCGTGCCGGTGGCGCCCGACACGTCGATGAGCGCATCTTTCTCCAGCCGCATGTCGCCCGCCAGGATGCTCACCGTGCCGCCGTCGCGCACCTCGCCCACGCGGCGGCCGCTGCTGCTGTCGATGCGGATCAGCGGCACGCCGCGCGCCAGCAGCTCGGCGCTGGCTTCGAGAACCACCGTGCCGCCGCTCAGCCCGATGCGGCCCGCCGGTGCGTCAAGGCGCCCGCCGACCGTCAGCACGCCCTGTTCGCCGCCGGCGTTCAGCGACAGGCTGCCGCCGGTGTCGGTGCGCACGCTGGCGCCCCGCGCAATGCGGACCGGGCCGTTCTCGGTGCCGAGCGACAGCGCCGCGGGGCTTCGCGCCGCGCGTTCGTCGGGCCGCAGCATGCCCAGGGGCGCTGCCTCGGCCAGGTTGCGGCCGCTCGGCAGGTCGCGCCAGGCGAAGTTGTTCATGTCGATGCTCGTGGCCTGCTGCGACACCACCACGCCTTCGGGCACCACGATGCCCTTGCCTTCTCCGCGCACCGAGACAGTGACGCTGCCGAACCCGCGCTCGCCGAAGAGCGTGGGCGGCAGCATCACCACCGAAGAGGCTGAGGGCGCCCCGGCTTCGTCCGGCGGCGAAACGGGCGGCACGCCACCGATCTGCACCGCCGAGGCGGTCTGGATCGACAGGCTGCCCGCCGAGCCCGCCGCATGGGCGCGCATGTTCAGTGCGTCCAGGTCGAGGTCGGGCGTCACGCCGGCCAGCGAGATGGACCCCGCATTGCCCACGCGCAGCGTCGGCAGGCCCTGCTTGCCGGGGTCCACGCGGCCACCGCCCGACACGTCGAGCACGGCGTCCTTGTGGGCCACGATCTTTCCGGCAATCACCGTGATCGCGCCGCCGTCCAGCGCCCAGGCGCCGCGCAGTGCGCCGTCGCGCCAGGTGTTGATCCACTGGCCGCTGGCGTCCAGCCGGCCCTGCTCGCCGATCTCCACTTTTCCGTAGGCCGACGAAAGCCCGATCTGCCCGCCCGGCACGCGGATCAGTCCGTTGATGCGGATGTCGTTGGTCGAGCCTTCGGTGCCGGCCACCGAGAGCGACGCGCCCGGCGAGAGGTTCAACGCGGCGCCGCTCGCAAGCTCGAAGTCGCCGTTGATGTGGTTCAGCACGATGCTGCCCATGCCCGAATTGCTGAGCATGTCGTCCGACAGGAAGGTGAGCTTGCGCGACTTCTGCTCGCCCGGCTTCAGCTGCACATAGAAGTCGTCGCCGAGCTTCGTGTTCGCATCGAAGTCCTGCGCGAGCCGCTTCGGGTCGTGGCTGACGATGATGGTGCCCGGCGACCACGGCCGGCCATCCGGCGAGTTCTCGCCCAGCTGCAGCCGGCCGCCCTTGTTGCCGCCCGGGTTCTTCGACTGGCGCTCGCCCACCACCACGCCGCCCAGCATGTCGCCCTCGAGCACCATGGTGTCGCCCGCGTAGATCTGCACGGCGCCGGCCTTGCGCCCTTCTGTGTAGCCGGCTTCCTTGTAGTCGGCGCCGATGAGCGGCGTGCGCCAGGTGGTCTTCACGCCCCAGCGCGCATGCTGGTGGGTGAACTCGCCCGCGATGCCGGTGTAGTCGGTGTCGGACATGGCCCGGTCCATGGTGTGCACGCGGCCGTCGGCGCCCATGAGCTTGGTCGCGGTGTTCATGCCGTCGGTGTAGCGCACCGAGCCGCCGGACACGTCCAGCATCGATCCCGTGCGCGTGATCACCGAGCCGCCCGAGCGCATCTCGATGCTGCCCGCGTTGGCCGAAAGCTCGCCCAGGTCGGTCTTGCCCACACCCACCCAGCCGCTCACGTCGCCCAGCGGCGTGCCCACCCAGGCACCGGGAATGTAGGTGGCGCCGTCGGGGCCCAGCACCCATTGCACGCCCGCCATCGGGCCGTCCTTGAACACGCCGCTCACGCGCCGGTCGACGATCACCTTCTTGCCACGCACCCACGCGTCGAGCTGCATGGGTGAGTCGCGCAGTTCGTTGATGCGCAGTTCGGCCTCGATGAAGTTACGCGACATGGCCACCTGCATGCCCTGCAGGCCGGCCACGCTGAGGAAGGCCTCGTTGTCCACGTAGATGCGGCTCGCGTCGCGCAGGCTGCCGGGCTTGAAATACGGGAACAGCGTGAACATCGGATTGACCGCCGACTCGAGCTTGATGGTTCCCGCCGGCACCAGCACGCCGGCCTTCGAGCGGATGTCGATCAGTTGCCCGTACAGGCTCACGCGGCCCGGCTGGTAGCGCGTGGCAAGCGCCGACGCCTCGATCTCGCTCGTGTCCGAGGTGTCGGGCAATACCTGCGAAATGCTGCCCTCGCCCAGCGTGAGCGTGCCGGCCGACCAGTTGATCAGGTCGTTCACACCATCGGCGTACATGTGCGAGCCCAGGCCCCAGGCGCGCAGCAGGATGGAGCCGTTGCGGTTGTTCAACGCGGTGGTTGCACTGAGCACGCCCGACTGCCGCACGTCCTGCGCCTGCAGGGTGATGTTGCCGCGGTCGGCCTGCACGGTGCCGGTGTTGACCACCTCGTAGCCGACCGCCTTGGCGCGCGCCGCCATCTCGGGCATGACGACGTCGCGCAGGCCGGCGACGAAGTTGGCGTCGGCATAGACCGGCGAGAGCTTGAGCGCGCCCCACACCTGCCCGCCGGTGAAAGCCCAACCGGGCACTGCCGAAGCGGCCACGTCGAGGCCGCGGGGCGCGTTCGGGTCCTGCGTCGATGGCGTCTTCAGGTAGATGTTCTCGCCGGCCGCGAGGATGACCTGGCCGTCGGGCGCCGAGATGCGGCCCGCGTTGCGCACCTTGGGCGCGAACAGCATGACCTTGCCGCCGCTGTTCGCCGCCAGCTGCGCACCTGCGTCGACACGCACTTCGCCGGGCGCCGCACCGGGAACGAAGCGGTCCACGTCGCCCATCTTGTCGGGCGCGCCGCCGACGCCGGGCTTGAAGCCCGCGTCGCCGTAGATCAGGGGCCGCGCGGAGGTGAACTCGCCGAACTGGGGAATCGGGAAATCGTTGCCCTGGTTGGTGAGCACCTGCGGGTTGTTGATGCCCAGCTTGAACTGCTTGTCCGACAGCGCAAGGCTGGACGCGACCAGCGAGCGCGTGTCGACCTGGCTGGAGCCGGTGAAGACGATGCCGTTGCGGTTGACCAGGTACACCGAGCCGTCGGCCTTGATCTGCCCCGCGATCTGGCTGGGTCGGCCGCTCGGGTCGTTGATGCGGTTCAGCGCGATCCATGCGTTGGTGCCGTCGGGCTTGGCGCCGCCCTTCTGGTCGAACTGCACCGTGGTGTGCTTCCCGACGTTGAAGCTCTCCCAGTTCAGGATCGCCTTGTCGTCGGTCTGCTCGATGCCGACCACGGTGCGGCCGCCCGCGGCGGTCTGCACCGGCGCCCTGGCATTGAGCCAGCCTGCGGTGAGGCTGTGGGTATCGACCTTGAGCCCGCCGTCGGCCAGGCCGTCGGGGATGTCCGAGCCCCCGTTCGATGCGGCCTCGCGTGCGACCGCCTGCGCCGCCTGTTGCGCGGCAATGGAACGCGCGGCCATGTTCAGGTTGCCCATGGAGCGCTGCAACTGTTCGCCGGCCTTGCGCTGCTCCAGCGGGTTGGTCAGCATCGATGCCGGCATGCCGTTGGGCAGGCGGCCCGTCGCCGAGGCGGTGTTCTGCACCGCGCTCTTGTTGGCGAACCAGGCGCCGCTGAAGGCCTGCTGGGCCTGGGCATCGAGCACCAGGGCGCCGTTGGCCGCCAGCGTCATGGCAATGGCGCGCGCGATCGGCGCCATGCGAAAGCGCCGCGCCTGCCGCCGGTTGCGCGCCTTCGTTGCGTGGATCGGTGTGAGGGGCCCGCGTGTGCTCATGAGTCGTTTCCGCCGGAAAGTTGAGTCGATGCACTACGACGAACGGGCGCCCCACGACCCCGCAACTTATTTTTCAGGCCGCGCACCACGGCCGCCCGATTCAGCTGAGAACGGTCAACCCGCCCGGCAACGAACGGGCGTCGAGATCGAAGGCATGCTGCAGCTGCACCAGCGCCAGGTCGAGCGATGCGATGTAGAAGCTGCCGGTGACCAGGCGGCTGCGCGCGGCCGTGTTCATCAGCACCACACGACCGCGCCGGTAGCGGTTGATCTCGTCGAGCACGTCGGACAACCGGGCCTGCGTGAACACCAGCTCGCCCTTGCGCCAGGCCGACAGGTTGGCAGCGCCGACCAGCGCCACGCTGCTCACCGACGTGCCGTCGTACACCGTCTGCTGGCGCGCGCGCAGCTCACGCGCACCCGCGGGATGCTCCACGCGCACCGCGCCTTCGATGCAGGTCACGCACACCTTGGCGTCCAGGTAGCGGACCTCGAAACGCCCCGACTCGGCCAGGCTGCGGCCGACCCCGGCCACGACGCCGAAGGGCCGTGCGCCACTGGCCGACGACAGATCGAACGCGGCCTCGCCCTCGAGCAGATCGACGCCGGTCGTCCGGCCGTCCACCGTCCGGCGCCTGATGCGGGTCTGGGTGTTCAGGGTGACCTGCACCCGCTCGGTGAGGCCCACCTCCAGCTGCTCGCCGGTGGCGGTGCGGTAGTCGGCACCCGATCCCGCCGGCGCGGGCCACAAGCCCGCGGACGGATGGAACACCGCCACGCCCGCGACACCGGCCATGGCCGCCGCGCCCGCTGCCGCACCGAGGAAGGCGCGGCGCGCGAGCACCGGCCGGGGCTGGTGGCGCGCATGAAACGCCGCGGCATCGGCATTGGTACGCAGCACGCCGGCAGAGGCCTGACCGAGCACGGCCCATTGCGCCCTGGCCTCCTTGAAGACCGCCGCGTGCGCCGGGCTGCGCGCCAGCCAGTGCTTGAAGCGCTGGGCGTCCTGCGGCTTGACGGCACCCGAATGAAGCAGCCGCAGCCACTCCCAGGCCTCGTGCCGCGTCGTGTCGACCGCGAGGGCGGGATCGTCGACCGGTGCCGTCAGGGGGTCGTGCATCACGGCCGTGCCCCTTCTTCTGGGCCTCGGCCCGTTGCGAGCGCCAGGGTGATTCGATTCTTCACTCCGTACGACGAACGGGCCGCGCCGATCCCGCAACTATTTTTTGTCATGGGCCATCCGGGCACTCAGGTAATCGTGCGCATGCTTGAGTTCGTATTCGACGGTGCGCAGGGAAATGCCCAGGCGCCGGGCCACTTCGGGCTGCGTCAGTCCTTCCATGTGCACGAGCACGACGACCTCGCGCCGCCGCGCCGGCATGCGGTCCAGCAACTGGATCACGGCGTCCAGCTGCGAACGCGCCTCGGCGATCCGCGCGGGTCCCGGCGCCGTGTCGGCCAGTTCCATCAGCGCATCGACTTCTTCGAAAGGCAGGTTGCGGCTCTGGCGACGCTGGATGTCCAGCGCAATGTTGAACGCCATGCGCACGAGATAGCCGCCCGGCCGCTGGATCGGCCCTGCGTCGCTTCCGCCCTGGTCGTTCACGCGCAGCCAGGTGTCGTGCAGCGCGTCCTCGGCCAGGTCTGCATTGCGCAACGCGCGGCCCAGCTGGCGCTTGAGGGCGTCGTAGTGCCTGGACAGGTAGTCCATGAGCACGGGGCGGACGTCTTCGGCCATGGACAGGTCAGGACGGCGAGCGGCCGGCCGCCTCGCGGCAGCGCGTTCCGCCGCGCGCATCGGTGGGCAGGATGAGCAGCGTCAAGGGCTGCGGCAGGTCCGGCGGCGGCGCATGCGCGAGGCGCACGCCCCGCAGAACCTCCAGCATCTCGGCGTCGCGGGCCGCGTCGCCGGTCAGGCCGAGCAGGCGCGGCCGGCGAAGCTGGCCTCCCTCGTCCACCTCGAAGCGCAGCAAGGACCGGTACGTTCCCGGCCGCGTGCGCACATTGCCGCACAACGCTTCCCAGACCCGCGCCTGCAGCAGGCTGGGGTAGCCCGCCAGGCTTCCAAGGCTGGCCGCGCGCGGGGCCTCCGCCCGGGCCTGCACCGGCCTCAGCGCGAGCGTGACGGCCGAACCCGTGCGGACCTTTTCGGCCACCAGGCCCGAGCCCTCCAGCAACAGTTCAAGCGCGGTGTCGGGGGCGTAAAGCCCGCGCACCGCGGAGGACGTCAGCCCGGCCAGGATTTCGCTGCGAAAGAGTGCAGGCTGCCGCGTGACGGCGGCATAGCGCTTGAGCGCATCGGCCAAGGGAAGCGAGGGAATGTCGAACGCCAGTGCGGCGTCACCCGTGTCTGGAACCGCGCCGGCCGGGACCTCGCCCTCACGCAGCGGTGATGCAGGCCCGTCGCTCGCCCAGGCCGTGCCGGCCAGCCACGACAGCGCGAGCGCGCAGAGTGCGACGCTGCGGCCTGCCGAGCCCGCGAACCCAGGGTGCACCTCGCTCACCCTCGCGGCGCAACGATGCCGCGCGCATCGTCACGCCCGCCGTGAGGATGCGAAAGCCATGGCAGGGAAAAAAGTCGAGTCGGCAAGGAGCGCACGCCAGTCGGGAAACTTGCATGCTGTCACCGGCGTGTGACGGTCTCGTTGCAACGTCAGACCTTCCTGCGCCCCGGCGCGCGGCGCGCGTCCCGTGTGCCGCAGGAAGCCCGAGCACGCCCCTCGAGCGGCTGACCGACGCTCAGCCCGCCAGGCGCCCCGCCACCAGTTGCAGCACGCGGTCGCAGCGCTTGGCCAGGTCCTGGTCGTGCGTGACCATCACGAAGGCCGTGCGGTGCCGGTGCGCCAGGTCGAGCATCAGCGCGAACACGGCGTCGGCCGTGCTGCGGTCGAGGTTGCCGGTGGGCTCGTCGGCCAGCACGCAGGCGGGCTTCGTGACCAGCGCACGCGCAATGGCCACGCGCTGGCGCTCGCCGCCCGACAACTCGGCCGGCCGATGATGCAGGCGCTCGCCCAGGCCCACGCTGGCGAGGATCTTCGCTGCGGCCTGCGACGCTTCGCCGGCCTCGACGCGGCGGATCTTCAGCGGCATCGCGACGTTGTCGAGCGCGCTGAACTCGGGCAGCAGGTGATGGAACTGGTAGACGAAGCCCAGGTGGTGGTTGCGCAAGCGGCCCTGCTCGGCGGCGTCGGCATGCGCGATGTCCTTGCCCAGCAGTTCGACCTTGCCCGCGGTGGGTGCGTCCAGCCCGCCCATCAGGTGCAGCAGCGTGCTCTTGCCGGAACCCGATGCGCCGACGATGGCCAGCGTTTCGCCGGCGTGCACGTCGAGGTCGACACCGTGCAGCACGGTGAGGTCGATGCGGCCTTCGTGAAAACGCTTGGTGAGGCCGCGGGCCTTCAGGACGACATCACTCATAGCGCAGGGCCTCGGCGGGGTTCACACGGCTGGCGCGCCAGCTCGGATACAGCGTGGCCAGGAAGGCCAGGATGAGGGAAATGATCGCGATCGGCATGATGTCGCTTTGCTGCGGGTCGCTCGGCATCTTGCTGATGAGGTAGATGTCCTTGGGCAGGAAGCTGGCGTGGAAGAGCTGCTCCAGGAAGGGCACGATCACGTCGATGTTGTAGGCAATGCCCAGGCCCAGCAGCAGGCCGCCCACGGTGCCGATCACGCCCACCATGGCGCCCTGCACCACGAAGATGGCCATGATGCTGCGCGGCGAACTGCCCAGCGTGCGCAGGATGGCGATGTCGGCGCGCTTGTCGGTCACGGTCATCACCAGCGTCGACACGAGGTTGAAGGCGGCCACCGCGACGATCAGCGTGAGGATGATGAACATCATGCGTTTCTCGACCTGCACGGCCGCGAACCAGGTCTTGTTCTGGCGCGTCCAGTCGCGGATGAGGAACTGGCCCGGCAGCGTGACGGCGAGCTGGTCGGCCACCTCGCGCGCCTCGTGCAGGTCTTTCAGCTTGAGGCGGATGCCGGTCGGGCCTTCGAGGCGGAACACCTTGGCCGCGTCTTTCTCGTGCACCATCGCCAGCGCCGAGTCGTACTCGTAGTGGCCCGAGTCGAACACGCCGACCACGGTGAACTGCTTCAGGCGCGGCACCACGCCAGCCGGCGTGACCTGGCCGCCCGGCGCCACCAGCGTGACCTGGTCGCCGGGCTGCACGAACATCGAGCGCGCGAGCTCGATGCCCAGCACGATGCCGAACTCGCCCGGCACCAGCTTGTCGAAGGTGCCGCCCTTGGCGATGCCGCCGGTGTCGGTGACCTCGGGTTCGAGCGCGGGGTCAATGCCGCGCACGATGGCGCCCTTCATGTCTTCGCCGCGCGCGATCAGCGCCTGCGTGTTGATGAACGGCGCCGCGCCGATCACCTCGGGGTTCTTGCGGGCGTCGGCCATGATGGCGTCGATGTCCTGCAGGGCCTGGCCGTCGCGCGAGAAGATCTCGATGTGCGACACCACGCTGAGCATGCGGTCGCGCACTTCCTTCTGGAAGCCGTTCATCACGCTGAGCACGATGATCAGCGCCGCCACGCCCAGGGCGATGCCGAGCATCGACACGCCGGAGATGAAGGAGATGAAGCCGTTGCGTCGCGTGGCCCGGCCTGCGCGCGTGTAGCGCCAGCCGAGCTGCAGTTCGTAGGGGAATCGCATCAGCGGCCTCGCCCCGTGGCCTCAAGGGGCATGGGCGCGCCCGCGGGGGGCGGCAAATACTCGGGGTGAGGAGCGAGGGGGTAGGTCATACGGTGGAATTGTGGCATCCCGGACAATAGGGAAATGGCCGAACCTCTCCCACGTCATCTGTTGATTCCCTTTGCCGGCCGCGGTTCCCCGGCTTGCCGCGCGGCGCTCGCGACCCTGCGGCTGCCGAACCTCGAAACCCTGCTGCTGCGCCTGACGCTCGCCGACACCGACACGCAGGACGACAGCACCCGCTCCCCGCCGCACGAACGCGCCCTGGCCCGCGCGCTCGGCCTGCCTCCCGCCGACGACGGCTGCATTCCCTGGGCCGCGCTCGAAGCCCGCAAGACCGGCCTGGCCGCGCCCGGCGATCACGAGGCCTGGGGCCAGGTGACGCTGTGCAACTGGCAGGTCGGCATCGACGACGTGGCGCTGGGTGACCCGAGCGCCATCGAGATCGACGCGGCTGAATCGATGGCCCTGCTGGCCGTGGCGCAGCCGTTCTTCGAGGAAGACGGCATCGCGCTGCACCCCAGCGACACGCCAGGCCGCTGGCTCGCCCGCGCCCCCATCTTCGACGGACTGGCCACGGCCTCCATCGACCGCGCGGTGGGGTACCCCATTTCGCAATGGTCGCCGCTGGGCGATGCCTCGCGGCCGCTGCGCCGGCTGCAGAACGAGATGCAGATGCTGCTGTACACGCAGCGCGTGAACGACGAGCGCACCGCGCGCGGCGTGCCGCCGATCAACTCGTTCTGGCTCAGCGGCACCGGCGTCCTGAAGGACGGCACCCTTCCCTCGCCGCCCCTTTCGCGCACGCCGGTCGTCGAGCTCGCATTGCGCGACGCCGCGCTGCGCGACGACGGCCTGGCCTGGGCTGCTGCCTGGCAGGCCTTGGATGCGGGCGCCGTCGCCGGCCTGCTCGCCGACCTCACGCGCGGCGCCGACGTGGCGCTCTCGCTGTGCGGCGACCGCGGCGCACAGCTTTTCACCGTGCAGCCGCGCGGCCTCGCCCGCTGGGCCAAGGGCCTGTTCGACCGCAACCGCGCCACGCAGGTGCTGGAGTCCCTATGAAGATCATTGCCCGGGACATCCCGCCGCGCACCGTCTGGGCGCTGGAACAGGCCGGCGTGCATCCGCTGCTGGCGCGCCTCTTTGCCGCGCGCGGCGTGCGCGGCAAGGACGAGCTCGACGACGGGCTCGCGCGCCTGCTGCCGCCCGACACGCTGCGCGGCACGCGCGAAGCCGCCGTGCTGCTGGCCGACGCCATCGCACAGGACAAGCGCCTGTGCATCGTGGCCGACTACGACTGCGACGGCGCCACCGCGTGTGCCGTCGGCGTGCGCGGCCTGCGCCTGCTGGGCGGCAAGAACGTGAGCTACCTCGTGCCCGACCGCGTGGTGGACGGCTACGGCCTGACGCCGCCCATCGCCGAGCGCGTGGCCGCGGCCGGCGCCGACATGCTGATCACCGTCGACAACGGCATCGCCAGCGTCGAAGGCGTGGCCGCCGCCAAGGCGCGCGGCCTGCAGGTGCTGGTGACCGACCATCACCTGCCCGGCCCCGAGCTGCCTCTGGCCGATGTGATGGTCAACCCGAACCAGCCCGGCTGCGAGTTCGAAAGCAAGAGCATCGCCGGCGTCGGCGTGATGTTCTACGTGCTGCTCGCGCTGCGCTCCGAGCTGCGCACGCGCGGCGTGTTCGACACCGCCACGCAACCCAAGCTCGATGCGCTGCTGCCGCTGGTGGCGCTGGGCACCGTGGCCGACGTGGTGAAGCTCGACGCCAACAACCGCCGCCTCGTGGCGCAGGGCCTGCGCCGCATCCGCGCGGGCGCGATGCCGGCCGGCGTGGCGGCGCTGTTCAAGGCGGCGGGGCGCACCGCCTCGGCCGCGACCACCTTCGATTTCGGCTTTGCCCTCGGCCCGCGCATCAACGCGGCCGGCCGGCTGGCCGACATGACGCTGGGCATCGAATGCCTGCTGACCGACGACGCCGGCCGTGCCGACGAACTCGCACGCATGCTCGACGGCATCAACCGCGAGCGGCGCGACATCGAGGGCGGCATGCGCGACCAGGCACTGCTGCTGGCCGAGTCGCTGTTCGCGGCCGACGGCGAAGGCGTGGAAGCGCCGCCGCCGGCCATCAGCGTGTTCGGCGCGGACTTCCACGAAGGCGTTGTGGGCATCGTGGCCTCGCGCATCAAGGACCGCTTCCATCGCCCCACCTTCGTGTTCGCGGCCAGCGCGGCGCCGGGCAAGGAGCAGGAGCTGAAGGGCTCGGGACGCTCGATCCCGGGCTTTCACCTGCGCGATGCGCTCGACCTCGTGGCCAAGCGCCACCCCGGCGTGCTGCTGCGCTTCGGCGGCCACGCGATGGCCGCGGGCTGCACCGTGGCGCGCGAGCACTTTCCCGTCTTCGAGCGCGCGCTGGCCCAGGTGGCCGGCGAATGGCTGGCCGAGGCCGCGCTCACGCGCCAGATCGAGACCGACGGGCCGATCGCGCGCGAGTACATGCGCATCGATCTGGTCGACACGCTGCACCGCGAGGTCTGGGGCCAGGGCTTTGCGCCGCCCACCTTCAGCGAAGAGGTCGAGGTGGTGTCGCAGCGGCTGGTGGGCGAGAAGCACCTGGCGCTCAAGCTCAAGCACCAGGGCCAGCCCATCGACGCGATCTGGTTCAGCCACACCGAGCCGCTGCCGCCGCGCGTGAAGCTGGCGTTCAGGCTCGATGCGGACGAGTGGCAAGGGGTGCGACGGTTGCGCTTTCTGGTCGAGGGTGCGGAGGTGTGACGCGGGCGGACCAACAGGACCTGCTTCCATGAGGGCGGGCTAACATCCACGCCCTTCAACCGATACGGACCCCACCTACCGCCGTGAGCACCCTGCCCCCTTGCCCCCAATGCCATTCGGAATTCACTTACGAAGACGGCCTCAACCTTGTCTGCCCCGAATGCGCTCACGAATGGTCCGCCTCGGGCACTGCCGCCGAAAGCGCGGCCGATGAGGGCCGGGTCATCAAGGATTCGGTCGGCAACGTGCTGAACGACGGCGACACCGTCACCGTCATCAAGGACCTCAAGGTCAAGGGCTCGTCGCTGGTCGTGAAGGTCGGCACCAAGGCGAAGAACATCCGCCTGATCGATGGCGACCACGACATCGATTGCAAGATCGACGGCATTGGCGCGATGAAGCTGAAGTCGGAATTCGTGCGCAAGGCGTGAGACCGGCCTGACGCATGCGGCGCAGCGTCTCGCTGTCCGCTCGTCACGCCGGTGCCGCACGGACTTCCTAGCTGGCCAACTCCCGACAGCGCGCGGCGTCCAGCGCATGGCCGCAGGCGTGGAACTCCCGCGCCGCCGCGGCGAAGCCTTCGCGCGCGGCAGCGACACGGCCAGAGGCCCGTTCGATGTGGGCCTGCGCCTCGTGCAGCGACGCGTACCAGGCCGGCAGCTTCATCACCACATTGGCCAGGTATTCGGACTGCTGCTGGTGGCTGGCTGCCAGGTCCAGCGCGTGCCCTCTCGCGGCCGCGATGGTGGCCGGGATGGCGAAGGTGATGCGGCAGCCGGGGCAGCTTTCCAGCGGGCCGCGCACGTTGGCCTCGGCCTCCTCCAGCACGCCCAGCGCGGCGTCGGGCTGCGTGGCCATCGCGATGCGGGTGCCGTAGATGCGGTCCAGCAGGTGGAAGCCGACGTCGGACTGGCGCGCGACGTCGAGCGCTTCGTCGAGCAGGCCGCGCGCCCGGCCCATCTGCCCGCGGTAGATCGCCAGTTCGGAGCGGCGCTGCAGCGACAGCGCCTCGCCGGTCGCGCCGCCGATCGCGCGGTGCATGCGCCCGCCCGCCATCAGGTCCTGCTCGGCGGCGTCGAGCTGGCCGCTGAGCAGCCAGGCCTCGCCGCGCAGCGTGACCGCGAACGCATGCCCGCGCGCCGCGCCCAGCCGCTGCGCTTCCGTGGCCAGCGCATCGGCGAACGCGATGACCTCGGCGTACGGCCGCGAGCCGTACAAAAAGCGCTGCGTGATGCACAGGTGGCCGTCGAACACGCGCACCGCCAGCTGCGGCAGGTGGCTCGTCTCCTTCAGGTCGGCCCACACGCTGCCGTGCAGGTCGCCGCGCGCGTGCGCCGCCGCGGCTTGCGACCAGGAGGCGATCACGAGCGTGCCTTCGTCGCCGGTCTCCAGGGCGATCCGGCGCACTTCGGCCGAGCGGCGCGTGCCTTCGGCGGGGTCCCCGAAGCCCAGGGCCGCCGCGCCGCTGTAGGCCAGCGCTTCGGCGAGGCGCCCCGCCACCGTGGTGGGATGCACGTCCTTCAGGTACTGCAGGGCGCCGGGCGGGTCGCTCATCTTCACTTGCGCCAGGGCCCGCTTGGCGCGCAATTCGTGGGACAGCGCTTCCTCCGCGACAGCGGAGGCCGCATCGTAGGCGGCCAACGTGCCTAGTCGGCCCAGGGCGTCCAGGGACTCGGCACGCAGCGCCAGTGCTTCCGGCTGCGCCGCCCGGTGCGCGAGCAGCGGCTCGACGTGGCGCAACACGTCCTCGTAGGCGCCGAGGCGAAAGGCCTGGCGCGCAGCCGCCAGCGCACACGGCATGGCCTGCTCGGCGTCGCCCGCGGCGAGCCAGTGATGGCCCACCAGGCCTGGTGCCGCACCGCCCTGCGCGAGCCGCACCGCCACGTCGCGATGCCACAGCACACGCCGGTGCGGCGGGATGCCTTCGGCCAGCGCTTCCCTCACGAGGGCGTGGCGGAAGCGGTAGCGACCATCAGCCACCACCAGCACGCCTGCGGCCAACGCCTGGTCGAGCCGCGCCAACGCGTCGTGGCCCTCGTCGGCGGCCAGCGCAACGGCCGTGGCCACGTCGAAATCTTCGGCCGACAGCGCCAACCGGCGCAAGGCCTCTGTCGTGCCGGGGTCCAGATCGCACAGGCGTTCGGCCAGGGCCGACGACAGGCTGCGCGACATCACCGCCGTGGCGCCGTCCGACGTGGCCGCACCGCGCGCGAGCTCGACCACGGCAAACGGCAGGCCTTCGGCTCGACGCGCGATGGCGGTGGCGGCCTCGGCCGTCATCGGTGCATCGGCTGAGCGGGCCGCGAGCAGTGCCGCTTCCTCCTCGGACAGCGGACCCAGTTCAAGGGCCTCCAGCTGGCCGGCACGCTGCAGGCGTGAGGTGTTCCGATCCAGCAGCGGCGGCAGTACGTGCCGGCACGCGAGCAGCACGAACACCGGGGGGCCGCTCGCCGCCAGTTGCGTCAGCGCCTGGGCGCTCGCATCGTCCGCCGCGTGCGCATCGTCGACGATGAGCAGCACCGGCTTGTGCGCGGCGGTGGCCAGCAGCAGCCGGCGCACGGCGCCCACCATCTGGTGGCGCCCGAGCGGCAGGGCCAGCGGTTTCACGTCGCCCGAGGCGGTCATCTGCGCCAGCACGGCCTGGGCGTGCGCACCGATGGCCTGCGCCGCGTCGGGCAGTTCGCCGAGCAAGGGCTCCACCAGGTCGGCCGCGATGCCGTAGGGCCGGGTCCAGTCACCGGCCTGCAACGAGCGCACCTGCCAGCCCAGGCCCCGCGCTTCCTCGGCGACGCGGCGGCAGAACGCGGTCTTGCCCATGCCCGCCGGCGCGCGCACCACCGCGCCCCCCGGCCGGCCCGCGAGGCTGGCGCGCAACCACCCCAGGACGCGCACCAGTTCCATGGCACGGCCGACGAAACGCGGCGCGGTGCCCTCCAGGCCCGCCACGCATTCGCGATACAGCGCCTCGGCCGAAGGACCTGGGCGCATTCCCAAGGTCTGCTGCAGATGGTCGCGCAGGTGGCCGTACCAGCGCAGCGCCGAAGAGCGTCGCCCGGCCGCCAGTTCCTCGCGCATCAGCTGCACATGGGCCGCCTCGTCGGTGGGGTCTTCGCGCACCAGCCGTTCCAGGTCGCCGGTCTGGCGCAGCAGCCGCAGGAACTTGTCGCGCAACCGCTGGCGCGGTGCCTCGGTCCAGGCTTCGTAGCGGGCGTCTGGCAGGAGGTCGCCACCGTAGAGCTGCGCGGCCGCTTTGCAGGCCTGCGGATCGCCGCTGTGCAGGGCCTCGTCCGCTGCGCGCTCGAACTGCTCGGCGTCGCACGCCACCGCCTGGTCGGGCAACAGGAAAACGCGGCCGCCTCGCAGCACCAGGGCGTCGGGTTGGCCGATGAACTGGCGCGCGTGGTGCGCGGCCTTGCGCAGGTTGGCGCTGCCCGCGTCGGGGTCCAGGTGCGGCCACAGGGCTTCCACCACCTGCTCGTTCGCCAGGCTGCGTCCGGGCTGCAATGCCAGCAGTTGCAGCAGCTCGGCGGCGCGCCGGGTCAGCGGCACCGGTGGAATCTGCGGGTCGTCGCCGGCCACGCTCAGGCGGAACGGGCCCAGCAGCCGGATGGACACGGCTTCGGACGACGGAGTCGGTGGGGGCGACATCGCGATTCCTTTCCCCCAGCACAGGCCGGGAACGTTTCAGGAACGCCAAGCGTGGAACATCAGTATGCCGTCTATCGAACCTGGCGGGTGCAACGAATAGACGCACCACCCTCGCGCCCGCGGACCCTCAAGGAGCACCTCATGCATATCGCAAAAGACGAAGTCGACGTGAAGATGGAAATTCCCGGTGCCCTGATCCGGCAGCGTTTGAATTTCGGCGACGCGACCGGCTACAGCAAGATCAGCGGCGAGTACTTCACGCTGTCGGCGGGCGTCGACACGACGCCGCTCTTCCAGGGCCTGAACAACCACAACTCCTGCCAGTGCCCGCACTGGGGGTTCGTGCTCAAGGGCCAGATCACCACCACCGACGACGCCGGGGAGCAGGAGACCGTGAAGACCAACGACCTGTTCTATTGGCCGCCCGGCCACAACGTCAAGGTCGACGCCGACGCGGAGATCGTGATGTTCAGCCCGCAACACGAGCACACGCACGTGATCGACCACATGATCGAGAAGGTGAAGTCATGAACCCGAACAAGGCGCTCTGGGAAAAAGGCGACTTCACCCGCATCGCCGAGAGCATGCGCGAGAGCGGTGAAGACGTCGTGCGGCATGCCCGCATCACGCCCGGCATGAAGGTGCTGGACCTCGGCTGCGGCGACGGCAACACCGCCATCCCGGCTGCCAAGCTCGGCGCGCAGGTGCTGGGCGTGGACATCGCCGCCAACCTGGTCACCGCGGGCAACCGGCGGGCGGCCCAGGCCGGGCTGTCGGCCAGCTGCCGGTTCGAGGAAGGGGACGCCTGCGAGCTGCGGCTGGAGAACAAGTCCTTCGACCTCGTCATCAGCATGTTCGGCGCCATGTTCGCGCCCAGGCCCTTCGACGTGGCACGGGAGATGGTGCGTGTCACACGCCCGGGCGGGCGCATCCTCATGGGCAACTGGATCCCGAACGACCCCACGCTGGTGGCGCAGATCCTGAAGATCAGCTCGTCGTATGCGCCCCCGCCGCCCGAGGGTTTCGTGAGCCCGATGGGCTGGGGCTCGACCCCGAACATCATCGAGCGCTTTGGCGCGGCGGGCGTTGCCTCGGAGGCCATCAGCTGGGAGCGCGACAGCTATATCTTCGACTTCAAAGGCTCGGCGGCGGAATTCGTCGACACCTTCCGGCAGTTCTACGGCCCGACCATGAACGCATTCGACGCGGCAGCCCAGGCGGGGCGCACCGACGAACTGCGCACGGAACTGGTGACGCTGTTCCAGAGCCAGAACCAGAGCCAGTACCCCAACACCTGCCTGATCGCCGCGACGTTCCTGCGGGTGACGGTGGACGTGGGGTGATGCGCAGTGGCCTGTCGCCTTCTGTGGTCCGTCCGGATCGCCGAACAGGAGAGAGACAAAGAAAAAGCCCGGCAACGCAGGACGTTGTCGGGCTTTTTTGATTGGTGCCGCTTGTCGGAATCGAACTGACGACCTTCCGCTTACAAGGCGGGTGCTCTACCAATTGAGCTAAAGCGGCTGAAAGAAAGCAGTGCTGGCGACGATTCTAAGCGGCCGGCTTTGGGGCCGACCGCGTCGTCACTTGATGCGCTTGAGCGACGGCCGGGTGCCGCCACCGGCCGGCGGGCGCGGCGGCTCGTCGGTCGGGTCGGAAGGCGCCGAGCCGGCGTCGACCGTCTCGTCGCCCTCTTCGCCCGTCACCAGGTGGAACACCTTGCTGGCGTCGCCCTCGGTGCCGCGCGAGGCATCGCGCAGCGGCATGCGCGGCGCGCTGTTCGGCGAAGACGCGGCCGTGGTGGCGTCATCGCCATCGTCGGACGTGGCGGCGGCCGGCACGGGTGCCGGGAACGCCATGCCCTGTCCGTTCTCACGGGCGTAGATCGCGATCACGCGGCCGACCGGCACGCTGATCTCGCGCGCCGTGCCTGCGAAGCGGGCCTTGAACTCGATGAAGTCGTTGCCCAGCTTCAGCGAGCTGGTCGCGTCGAAGCTGATGTTCAGCACGATCTCGCCGTTCTTCACGTACTCGCGCGGCACCTGGACGGTGTCGTCGACCAGCACCGCGACATAGGGCGTGAACCCGTTGTCGGTGCACCACTCGTACAGCGCCCGGATGAGGTACGGGCGGGTGGAAGAGGACTCGAGCGCGTTGATCATGAAAAGCGGCGGAAAACGAGGGAAGCAGGCACGCAGCTTACTTACTTTCGCATGACCTTTTCGGAAGGCGTCAGTGCTTCGATGTAGGCCGGGCGCGAGAAGATGCGCTCAGCGTACTTCAGCAGCGGCGCCGCGTTCTTGCTGAGGTCGATGCCGTAGTAGTCGAGACGCCACAGCAGCGGCGCGATGGCCACGTCGAGCATCGAGAAGTTGTCGCCCAGCATGTACTTGTTCTTGAGGAACACGGGCGCGAGTTGCGTGAGGCGGTCGCGGATGTGCGAGCGGGCCTTTTCGAGCGCCTTCTCGTTGCCCTTGGCGGTGCGGTTCTCGAGCGTGGCGACGTGCACGAACAGTTCCTTCTCGAAGTTGAGCAGGAACAGGCGCACACGAGCGCGGTCGACCGGGTCGCCGGGCATCAGCTGCGGATGCGGGAAGCGCTCGTCGATGTACTCGTTGATGATGTTCGACTCGTACAGGATCAGGTCGCGCTCGACCAGAATCGGCACCTGGCCGTACGGATTCATCACGCTGATGTCTTCGGGCTTGTTGTAGAGATCGACGTCGCGGATCTCGAAGTCCATGCCCTTTTCGAACAACACGAAGCGGCAGCGGTGGGAGAAGGGGCAGGTCGTTCCTGAATACAAGACCATCATGGCGAGAGACTCCTAAAAATCAAAAAGAGTGGGTCGCCTGGGCAACCCACTCTGTGGGACCGGACGCACGAGGCGCCCGGTCGGCGTGAACGGAATTACTTGACGTCTTTCCAGTACGAGGCGTTCAGTCGCCATACGAAAACCACCGACATGGCCAGGAACAGCAGCACCCAGACGCCGATGCGCACGCGGGTGTTCTGCGCAGGCTCGGCCATCCACTGCAGGTAACCGACGAGGTCACCGACCGCGCTGTCGAATTGCACCGGGTTCAGGGTACCGGGGGTCACTTGTTCCCACTTGCCCGAGAACACATCTGTGGCATGGCCGTGCTGTTCGACCTTGGTGTAGATCGGCAGGCGCTCGCCCTGCAGTTCCCACAGCGGGTTCGGCATGGCAACGCTCGGGAACAGCAGGTTGTTCCAGCCGGTGGCCTTGGTGTCGTCGCGGTAGAAGCTGCGCAGGAAGGTGTACAGGTAGTCGGGGCCCGTGCCACCGTGGCCGGCGCGCGAACGTGCGACCAGCGTCAGGTCGGGCGGCGTGGTGCCGAACCATTCCTTGGCCTGGCGCGCGTCGATGTTGGCCTTCATGGTCTCGCCGACCTTGTCGGTCGTGAACAGAAGGTTGTCCTTGATCTGCTGCTCGCTGATGCCGATGTCCTGCAGGCGGTTGTAGCGCATGAAGGCGGCCGAGTGGCAGTTGAGGCAGTAGTTGACGAACAGCTTGGCGCCGTTCTGCAGTGCCGCCACGTCGGTGGTCTTGTTGGGCGACTTGTCCCACGCCAGACCGCCCGATTCGGCGGATGCGGCCGCGGAGAAGGTCAGGCCCAACGCCAGACCCATGACAGCGAGCCAGCCGGAAATTCTTTTCTTCATCGTGTTTCTCTCAAGCTCTCTTGCACTTCTCGCGCATCAATGGGCGGTGAAGACCACGCGCTCGGGCACGGTCTTGAATTCACCCTTGCTGCTCCACCACGGCATCAGCAGGAAGAAGCCGAAGTAGAAGAGCGTGCCGATCTGCGAGATGGTCTGGGCGATGTCCAGGGCGAACGAGCCGATGACCAGGTTGCCCCAGACGCCGGGTGCCTGGATGCCCAGGTAGCCCAGGATCAGGAACAGGAACACGAACACGCCGTAGACATACTTGTGCCAGCTCGGACGGTAGCGGATCGACTTGACTTCGCTGTGGTCGAGCCACGGCAGGAAGAACAGGATGATGACCGAGCCGCCCATGATGACCACGCCCCAGAACTTGGCGTCGAAGGTCTTGAGCAGGAAGATCGCGACGGCGGCCACGACCACAGCGGCAACCTTCAGGCCCATGCCCGACTTGCCCTTGATGAAGTTCCAGACGGCGGCCGCAGCGATGATCAGCGCGAACACGTTGACCATGTCGTCGGTGGTGGCGCGCAGCATCGAATAGAACGGCGTGAAGTACCAGACCGGAGCGATGTGGTTCGGCGTCTTCAGCGAATCGGCCGGGATGAAGTTGTTGTACTCCAGGAAGTACCCACCGGCTTCAGGCGCGAAGAAGATCACGGCCGAGAAGATCGTGAGGAACACCACCACGCCGAAGATGTCGTGCACCGTGTAGTACGGGTGCGACGGGATGCCGTCGAGCGGATGGCCGTCGGGACCGCGCTTGGCCTTGATCTCGATGCCGTCGGGGTTGTTCGAACCCACTTCGTGCAGCGCGATCAGGTGGGCCACCACGAGGCCGAGCAGCACCAGCGGCACGGCGATGACGTGGAAGCTGAAGAAGCGGTTCAGCGTGGCGTCGCTCACGACATAGTCGCCGCGGATCAACAGGGCCAGGTCAGGACCGATGAACGGGATGGCGGCGAACAGGTTCACGATCACCTGGGCGCCCCAGTAGGACATCTGGCCCCAGGGCAGCAGGTAGCCCATGAAGGCTTCGGCCATCAGGCACAGGAAGATCGCGCAGCCGAACACCCAGATCAGCTCGCGCGGCTTGCGGTAGCTGCCGTACATGAGGCCGCGGAACATGTGCAGGTACACCACGATGAAGAACGCCGAGGCGCCCGTCGAGTGGATGTAGCGGATGAGCCAGCCCCAGGGCACGTCGCGCATGATGTACTCGACCGATGCGAACGCCTGGTTCGCGTCGGGCTTGTAGTGCATGACGAGGAAGATGCCGGTCACGATCTGGATCACGAGGACCAGCATCGCGAGCGAGCCGAAGATGTACCAGAAGTTGAAATTCTTCGGTGCGTAGTACTTGCCCCACTGATCGTTCCAGAGCTTGGTCAGCGGGAAGCGGTTGTCGACCCAGTTGAGCAGCTTCTCGCCGGCGGGGGCGTTGGGGGAAACTTCGTGAAATTCAGCCATGTTCGTGGTCTCCCTCAGGCCTTCTTGCTGTCGTCGCCGATGAGCAGGCGCGTGTCGGACAGGTACATGTGCGGAGGCACGGGGAGGTTGTCAGGAGCGGGCTTGTTCTTGAAGACGCGACCGGCGAGGTCGAACGTGGAACCGTGGCAAGGGCAGAGGAAACCGCCTTCCCAGTCGTTCGGCAGCGAGGGTTGCGGGCCGGCCTGCAGGCGGTCGACCGGCGAGCAGCCGAGGTGGGTGCAGATGCCGACCACGACCAGCACATCGGGCTTGATCGAACGATGGCCGTTCTGCGCGTACTTGGGCGTGAATTCGTCGGGGTGACGCTTGGAGAGCGGATCGGCGAGCTGGCCATCGAGCTTGGCGAGTTCGGCGATCTGCTCCGGGGTGCGCTTGAGAATCCAGACCGGCTTGCCGCGCCATTCGACGGTGATTTTTTCGCCGACCTTGAGGGCCGAGATGTCCACTTCGACCGCGGCGCCCGCGGCTTTTGCCTTTTCGGACGGCTGGAATGTGCTCACAAAAGGGATTGCGGTGGCCACGCCGCCCGCTACGCCGGCACAGCTGGATGCGATCAACCACGTCCGCTTGCTTGTGTCGATCCGGGGCGAGCCGGAGGTCATGTCACTCATGGGGATCCTCTAAGTCTTCTTCGCTGGAGCAGGGGCTGACCTTTGCCACAGCAAGGTCAACCCGAGATTGTAGCGGGGCGCAAAAGGGTTTTTCAATGATTGCGGCGCGCCCGCACGGCGCCGCAGCGCGTGCGCGACAGCGCTCAGCAACCCGCAGTGCTCAGCTCAGCAGCCCGTACTGGGTCGCCTGCCGGACAGCCTGGGTTCGCGACTTGACGGCCAGCTTGCGGTAGATCCGCTTGGCGTGGAACTCGACCGTGTTGATCGAGAGGCAGATCGCTTCTGCAATCTGCCGATTGCTCCAGCCTTGCGCGATCAGGCGCAGCACATTGAGCTCCCGAGGTGACAGCAGCCCGGGAGCAGGCATCGGGGGCGAGGCCGTGTCGCCGTCGCGCAGCGCGGACTCGACACCCTCCGGCTTCGCAGACGCCGCAATCAAGCCGAGGACGCGACGCGCGACGCGTGCGTCCATCGGCGAACCGCCGCGCTCGATGGAGCGCAACAAGAAAGAGAGCTCGGCATCATCGGTGCTAGTGAGCAGGTAGCCAGAGGCTCCTGACGAGATCGCAGCTTCGACCAGCAGGCGGTCGTCGTCCTTCGACATGGCGATGGCGTCGATCTGCGGATACGCGCGCCGCAGGTGCGACAGAAGTGCGACGCCGCCGTCGTCAGATAGGTGCATGTCGACCAGCACCAGGTCGTAGGGCAGCGCCGCCAGAAGATGGGTTGCTTCCGCGTGCGTTGAGGCAATCACGACGCGACGACCCGGGGCCAGGTCGCACAGGAGGCGCCGCATGCGCTCAGCCAGGGCCAGGTCGCCCTCGACGATCAACGCGCCAAAGAATGCACAGCCCAAGGCGGCGTACCGCCCCGCGAGCGCCGGCGCCGAATGCGCGCTGCTGACGGACTGGTGATTCATCATGAGCTGACGCCTCCGATCACGCCATCTGCCGCGCCTACGCACACCCGCACACTCTCCATCGCCCCACCCTCAGACAATCGAATCACGCATATCCCCTTGTTGTGCCCCGCGGCATACCTTGAATGTCAACTTTCGTTTCAGGTACTGCAGGAACGATGCCTGGGAGGCGGCCATGAGGCCCATCGCAACGATGGCGCGGTGAGTGCGTTGATTTCATTGAAGAAATGCACCAGCAACGCCCGGAGCCTTACTGATGGAGCTGCGCGCCGGTCGCCGTCGTTACGGCCATCCTGGGCGGAACGTTACGTAGCATTGAGATACACATGCACCCGTCACACTCATCCACAACAATCGAGGCAATACGCGGTTACAAGGAGGCCGTGGCAAACGCTTCATCCTCCAGGCCAAATTAGTTGCGGCACACTTCTGATGCTGCTAACCTCAAGTCAAGAGCATAAAAACCCTTTGAGAGGATCACTGTGAAGACGAACAAACTGGTTGCTACCGTCGCCCTTGCCACCCTGGCAATCTCGTCGGCTTTTGCCCAAACGCAGGTTACCCCTGCGCCCGCAAGCAACAACAATCGCGCATTTGCACCGGGCCCCGCTGGCGCTCCGAGCGCAACCGCTGCCGGCCTTGGCGGCCTGACCCCCGTTCAATGGGGCGCTGTTGCAGGCACCGGCGCACTGATGCTGACCCTTGGTAGCAGCAACAACGGCAACGGCGGCGGCGGCTTCTTCGTCCCTGGCACCGGCACCACCGGCACGGGCACCACCGGCACGCGTTAATGCTGGTTGCCCTCCTGAAAGGAGGGCATTCGCTGAAAAGTCCGCGCGTTGCTTCCGCCACGCGACTCTTAGAACGTTGCCTTTTGGCAACGTTTTTCTTGGGCGTTGGCGGTTGCTCCTCCGGAACCTCAGCCATGCTGGATTCAGCTCGACTGCTGTATCGCGGCGAGCCTGCAGCAACCCAGCCCAATTTCAATCCCAGCTATCGGTACCTGCGGACCACCATCGATGGGCGCGTCCTGTACATGGTGCTCGGCTATATCGATCGGCGCGCCGAAGGGCCCGTCGAGGTTTGGTACAGCGGCACGGGCGAGGTCGTCCGACTCCTGAATGGTCAACTGGTCGGCACGACCGGGCTGTCCACCGATTGGCGCGATGTTCGACTTGCCAACCCACCCGCCTGGCAAGCTCACACTGCCAACACCACGCAGACCTACGCGCGCGAACGCGACCTGATGCCCGGCTATCGCTTCGGCATTCGCGACGACGTCGCGCGCGCGTCGATCGCGCCGCCCACCGACAGCACTCTCGCCGGCGTGCCCGCAAGCTCCTTGCGCTGGTATGAAGAACGCAGCGTGTCCCGCCCTGCGGCAGCCTCCGTTCCTCCCGCCCGCTTCGGCGTTTCATTTGCTTCTGGCGCCCCTCAGGTCGTGTATTCGGAGCAATGTATTTCCCGCGACCTCTGCATGAGCTTCGAACAGTGGACACCCCCCGCACCAGCAGCCGGCACCGCGGCGCGCGCTGGTACATGAGCTCCCCCTTCCTGCGAGCCATCAGTCCCCCGCATTGGCCCCGTCGAACGGCCCTTGCCTGCGCGCTGATGGCAAGTCTTGGCGCCGCGGCGGAACCGTCGCAGAACGCGGCGACCCTTGAACCCGCAAGCGATGCCGAAGTGCGACCCGGCGAGCGACTGAGCACCTGGCTGCTGCGCCAACCCGAGGGCACAGCTGCGCCCGGGCTGGCATGGCGCGTGCCGCAGGAGCGACTGGCCCAGCAGTTCCTGAAGAACACCCTGCTCGTGCGCCTCGAGGCGGCCAGCAGGCGCGCACCGCGCTCCGAGCAACTCGATCGACTGAAGCTCATCACGTGGCTGCAGAACCTGCCGGTCACCGGCCGCGTGGCGCTGGGCATCGTGGACCCCCGCTGGCTGCAGGCACACCCGGATCAAGACCCTGTGCTGTCGGCCGGCCAGCAGCTCGTTGCGCCCTCTCCGCAATTGAAAACCATCGCGGTTGTCCGACCCAACGGCGAGTTGTGCCACGTGGCGCACGAAGCCGGACGGACCGCCTGGGACTACGTCATCGCCTGCGCGCCCAACAGTACCCACGACTGGGCATGGGTTGCGCAACCCGACGGCCGGACGTCACGTGTGGGCATCGCCCCCTGGAACGGTCATCCTTCCGATGAGCCGGCGCCCGGCGCATGGATCTGGGCCGCGCCGCGCAGCATGACTGAACTGGTCGACGCATCGGAAGGCATCATCAAATTCCTGGCGACCCAGGGCCCTTCGCCTCAGACAGCGGCGCTGGGCACCACCACCGCCGCACTTGCAGCAGCCAAGCCGGCCGCAGCAATCAATACGTCCATCCCACCGTCAGTTCCGCCGGAAAGCGCCATCTCGGTGCGCCCCGATGCCTCGGCTCCGCAATACAAGACGCCTCGCACAAGCAGCAATGACTGGGGCGAAACCGGTCTGCTCCAGACGCCGACGGCACGCATGGGCGAGGCCGGCGACTTCCGCACGTCGATCAGCCACGTGTCGCCCTATACGCGACTGAACGTGATGTTCCAGCCACTGGACTGGATGGAGGCCGGCTTTCGCTACACCTCCATCAGCAACCGCGCGTATGCCGCCAGCACCACTGGCCAGAGCAACAAGGACAAGAGCATCGACGTGAAGCTGCGGCTGCTGCGCGAATCCGCGTATGTGCCTCAGGTTGCGCTGGGCTTTCGCGACCTTGGCGGTACCGGCCTCTTTTCGGCCGAATACCTGGTCGCCAACAAGCGCTACGGCGACCTCGACTTCAGCCTCGGCATCGGCTGGGGATATCTGGGGAACAGCGGAAACATCCGCAACCCCTTGCTAGCCCTGAGCAATCGCTTCAGAACACGCACGGTGAGCTCCGCAACGGGCGGTGAAGCGAATTTCAACGCCTTCTTCCGGGGCCCCGCCGCGCTGTTCGGCGGTGTCGAATGGCGCACACCCTGGGATCCCCTGACGCTCAAGCTCGAGTACGAGGGCAACAACTACAAGAACGAGCCCCAGCAGAACAACCAGGTTCAGCGCTCACCTTTCAACGTTGGCCTGGAATATCGCTACTCACCCGGCGTCGCCTTCACCGCCGGCCTGGAGCGCGGCAACAAGGTGATGGTGGGGCTGACCCTGTCCACCAACATGGCGAACATGCGGTCCAGCAAACCCGCAGATCCGCCGCGGCCCCGCCTCACGCCGGAGGCGCCGGCCAATCCACCCGGCTGGGCCGCCACCGCTGCGGAGATCCAGGCACGTACCGAATGGACCGTGCAACGCATTGCCCCGCAAGGCGACAGCGCGCACATCTGGATCACCGAAAGCCACACGGTGTATCGCGAAGCCCGTGTGCAGCAGGTCATTGCCGTCATGCATCGCGATGCACCGGTGTCGATCAAGCACTTCATCCTTCATTACAACGAGCGCGGACTGGCTCTGCATGCGCAGGTTGTCAATCGCAGCGAGTGGGTGACAGCGCACTACCAGGCACAGACGCCAGCAGAACTGCGCGCCACGGACCAGCGTGAGGACTACGCCCCTCCGCGCGGCAGGACCGAAGACGGGCTCTACACGCCAGCATCGCCACAGCGTACACCCGCCGACGCAACAGCCACCGCATCGCCCGGCGAGACGCCGGCCATGGCTCCTTGGGAGCGACGCACAGAAAAACTCACCTTCGGCCTGACCCCGAGCTTCTCGCAGATCCTCGGCGGCCCCGACGCCTTCCTGCTCTACCAACTCGGCGTCTCTGCCACCGCGGAGTACCGCTTCACGCCCAGCACCTGGGTGAACGCCGCGCTGAACTGGCGCCTGATCGACAACTTCGACAAGTTCACCTATACGGCGCCCAGCAACCTCCCTCGCGTGCGGACCTACCAGCGCGAGTACGCAACGACCAAGCGGTTGACCATGCCGGTGTTTCAGCTCACCCACGTGGGCCGGCTGAACGAAGACCAGTACTACAGCGTCTACGGCGGTGCCCTTGAGTCGATGTTCGCCGGCGTGGGCGCCGAATGGCTCTACCGTCCGTGGCGCAGCAAGTTCGCCTTCGGCGTTGACATCAACCACGTGCGCCAGCGCGACTTCGCGCAAGACCTCGGCCTGCGCGACTACAAGGTCAACACCGGCCACGCCACGCTCTATTGGGACACGGGCTGGAACGGCGTGCAGGCCAAGATCAGCGCCGGCCAATACCTTGCAGGCGATCGCGGCGTCACGCTCGACATCAGCCGTCGCTTCGACAACGGCGTGACGATCGGCGCCTGGGCCACCAAGACCAATGTGTCAGCCGCACAGTTCGGTGAAGGCAGCTTCGACAAGGGCATCTACGTGTCCATTCCCTTCGATGCGTTGCTGCCTCGCTCAAGCAAGTTCACTGCGAACTTTGCCTGGGCTCCGCTGATACGGGATGGCGGCGCCAAACTGGGACGGATCAACCCACTGTTCGAGATGACGTCGATACGGGATCCGAAGGCTTTCAGCTTCTCGCCGCCCGACGACAAAGCACCCAAGGCGGGAGATAACATCCTCGACTTCAAGCGGGCGCAATAGGCGCCGCCGGCTGGAAGCAAAAGAGCCCCGATCCGGGGCTCTTGGTTACAGCATCGCCCCAGCGAACCAGGGCGAGAAAAGAACGAGGCAGTTCTATCGAATCAGATTGCCACGGTAATTTGATTCGGCGCGGATAGCTGATTGGCTTCGCCCACCTGCGCAGCGCCGACTGCCGCTGCGATCGGCAGAGCACGGTCACGCACGCGGTGACGCTCCATATGCACCCAATCCACCACCTCCGCATGAGGCCGATAGCCGGGCAGGATCTGCGTCAGCGTCTGCTTCAGCATCGGCACATCGCTGCTTTCGAGTGCCGCATTCAGCATCTCGAACTGGCGCCAGAGTTCATTCCAGGGCAGGCAGGGATCGTGTGCCTTCATGACACGAGGATGCAGCGTAGGCATCGCGCTGTCACCAATCAGGAGTTCTTCGTAGAGTTTCTCGCCAGGTCGCAGCCCAGTCACCTGAAGTTCAATGTCACCATCCGGCGAGTGCTCGTCGCGAACGGTACGTCCCGAAAGCTCTACCAGTCGGCGCGCGAGATCAATGATCCGGACCGGCTCACCCATGTCGAGCACAAAGACATCGCCGCCCTGCGCCATCGCGCCCGCCTGAATCACCAACTGGGCGGCTTCCGGAATGGTCATGAAATAGCGCGTGATGTCCGCATGTGTCAGCGTGATCGGGCCACCCGCCTCGATCTGCTTTCGAAACAACGGAACCACTGAACCACTGGAGCCGAGCACGTTACCGAAACGGACCATCGAGAAGCAGGTGTCCGAACTCTGCTGTGCCAGCCCCTGCAACGCCATTTCGGCGACGCGCTTGCTAGCCCCCATGATGTTCGTCGGCCGCACGGCCTTGTCGGTGCTGATCAGGACAAAGTTAGGAACCTTGCACTCCATCGCAATCCGCGCCGTCGTGAGCGTGCCCATCGCGTTGTTTCGCACCCCCTCCGCCGGGTTGTGCTCGACGAGCGGCACATGCTTGTACGCCGCCGCGTGATAGACCGTGTCAGGGCGCCAGGCGCGCATCACTTCACGCAGCCGCGCCGCATCGCACACCGAAGCGAGCAGTGGGACGACACGTACGTTCGGCGCCAACCGCTCCAGCTCCTGGTGGATGCCATAGAGCGCGTATTCGCTCAGCTCTACGAGCAGCAGCGTAGAGGGCGACAACTGAACGATCTGCCGGCACAGTTCGCCGCCGATGGAGCCACCAGCCCCGGTGACCAACACCACCCGACCGCGGATGTGCTTGTGCAACAGGTCTGCCACTGGCTCGACTGGATCCCGCCCTAGCAAGTCTTCGATGTCGACTTCCACCAAGTCATTGACCTGGACCTTGCCATTGGCCAGATCGAGCAGCCCCGGGAGCATGCGTACATGCAGATGCAATGGCAACAACTGGTTCAGAATTTCAACGCGGCGTCCACGACTGGCCGAAGGCATCGCCAACAGCACGTCGGTGATGCCCCAGCTGGCAGCGTTGTTGCTGAGCCAATCCGAGGACTGAATGCGCAGACCATTGATCGTGTTGCCTTGGAGATGCAAGTCATCGTCAACGAAAGCGCGGACGACCATGTCCCGACTTTGAGCCAACGCCGCAGCCAGCTGCAAGCCCGCGCTACCGGCACCGTAGATCACGACTTGAGGCAGCTGCTTACGCTGCAGAGCGCTCATGTAGAGACCACCCAACCAATAGCGCGCAAACATGCGCGAGCCGGCGATGGCCAGGAACAAGAGCAACGGGACCAGCAGACCGACCGTGCGCGGTACCCCTCGCACACCGACCACCGCAAAGATCAACGCATAGCCGAGGCCAAAGAGCACACACGCGCGCACGATAGCCATGACTGCAGCTGTGCCTGCATATCGAAAGATGGCTCGGTAGAGCCCGAAAACCACAAACAGGGGGAGCGCAAGAGCGACAGCAACTGCGACAGCTGACCACTGAACGCCGCGCGGCGTCATCCATTGCTCAAAGCGAAAGCTGAATGCCAACCAGACACACAGGACGCAGAGCATTGCATCGACCCCCAGAGCCAGCATGCGCTTCAGGGGGCGCGGCAAAGCAAGCAAGGGCGCAGCCAGACGATTGATCACACTGAAAACTCCTGCGGCGCTTGGGACGCACCGCACTGCAACAATTGTCCGTGAAGGGTACCCACCCCTCCCCCCCAATTCAGGGGATTCGCGACACTCACAATGTCATTTTTTGTATCTTTTGCATCGACATGACTTTGGTCATAGCACCGCTGATCAGCATCCTCGATCAGCGGTCCCCTTTGACAGCCATGACCGATTCAAGCCCGGAATGCCTGTGGCTTGACCATCTCCCCGAGGCAGTGGGCGCCAACGCCCTGACTACAATGCCAAGGGCGCACCCAGCCGTCCTTCATCTCTCGGGTCTGGATAGTGCGATCCGACCGCTCAACGAAGAACAAATGGCGAGGACATTTCTGTATGAGTTGTGATTCATGCTGGACATGAAGCACGCGGTACGCAATACGTTGAATCTGACAACAGAGGCACAAGCCTTCGCAGGGAGCCAAGTCTCATGAAATCCGTTCTGGTGGTATGCATCGGCAACATCTGTCGCAGTCCCATGGGGGAAGCACTGATCGCTGCCGCATTACCACAGGTTCAAGTCACGTCTGCCGGGACGGGCGCTCTGGTCGGTCACCCCGCAGATCCGATCGCGCGCAAGTTGATGGCCGCACGCGGCATCGACATCGAGGACCACCGTGCACGCCAACTCACAGGGCAGATGTGCCAGCAGGCCGATCTCATTCTTGCGATGGACGAAGCGCAACGAATCCACATTGGTCAACGCCATCCGCTGACTCGCGGCAAATTGTTCCGACTGGGTGAGGTCGCGCGCGTCGACATTCCCGACCCCTATCGCCTGGGCCTTCCAGCTTTCGAACACGCCCTACAGCTCATCGCTGACGGTGCCCACGCTTGGGCCGAACGCATCCGCAAACTCTCATGACCCCTTCCGCCTCCACTTCGGCCCCCTCGGCACCCAACACGATACGCCCACGCGACGATGACGATGGCGTCATCAACTTGTCCGAGTATTTCGACATCCTGCTTGACCGCAAATGGCTGGTGGCAGGCGTCACGGCGGTGGCCCTTGGGTTCGGAGTCGCCTATGCACTTTTGGCCACCCCGATCTACCAGTCCAATTTACTGATTCAGGTCGAGGACTCCGCCCCCGACGCCAAGAATTTTCTCGGCGACACGGCCAACCTCTTCGAGGTGAAGACCCCTGCTACTGGCGAAATCCAGATCATCCGTTCGCGGATGGTGATGGGGGGCGCAGTGGAAGCGACGCAACTTTATGTCAACGCTCGACCGCGCTATATCCCATTCATCGGCGAATGGCTTTCGCGGCGTTCCAAGGAACTATCAAACCCTGGTTTTCTGGGCATAGGCGGCTACGTTTCCGGCACCGAAGCGATCGACATCGCAAAGTTCGGTGTCCCTCCTACGCTCGAAGACCAGCAACCCTTCACGATCACCGCGCAGGCGGGCGATCAATATGTACTCTCGCACCCCAGCCTTCCCGAGTCGCTAACAGGCACCGCGGGCAAGATGCTCAGTCAACAGGTGCCTGGCGGCGCCATCACTCTGATGGTTTCACGGATCGATGGGAAGCCTGGAGCGGAATTTCTTGTCTCGCGCGCGTCGTCGCTGACCACTACTGAGAGCTTGCAAAGAAGCGTGCAGCTCAGCGAACAAGGTAAACAATCGAACGTAATCAGTGTTGTTCTCGAAGGTAGCGACCGTGGTCGCCTACGGCGCACACTCAACGAAATCGGCGCCCAGTATGTTCGCCAGAATGTCGAGCGGAAAGCTGCAGAGGCAGAGAAGACGATTGGATTTCTCGACCAACAGCTGCCCGAATTCAAACGGCAACTCGAAGACTCGGAAGACATGTATGCCCGCTTCCGCAACAAGAACGGTACTGTCGCCTTTGACGAAGAAGCCAAGGCTGTATTGGGAATGTCGGTACAGCTGCAAACCAAGCTGCTAGAGACCCAGCAACAGCGGCGCGAACTGCTCGCACGCTTTACCGAAACCAACCCGAAGGTCCGCATGGTGGATGGCCAGATTGCAGCCATCAGTCATGAAATCAACGGCCTGGAAACTCGAGTGAGTGCCATGCCCGCCATACAGCGGGACGCCTTGCGGTTGGAGCGCGACGTCCGCGTCAACGGCGAACTCTACAAGTCGCTACTTAATAGCTCTTTGCAACTGCGTCTCGTCAAGGAAGGCAAGATCGGCAATGTGCGTCTGCTCGACACGGCCATCGAACCCAAGAGCGCGGTCAAACCTCAAAAGCCTCTGATCGTCGCGCTCTCGCTGGTACTCGGCCTTCTCGCAGGCGTGGCGCTGGCAATCCTTCGCACCAAGTTGTCGAGCGGCATCCGCAATCCTCAGGAAATCGAAGATCGACTCGGCCTGAACGTCTACTCCGTCGTTCCATTGGCACTCGAGCAAGAAACGATTCTGGAACACATTGCCGGCGGTGCGAAGGGCGTGCAACTGTTGGCCGTCACCTCACCCGAAAGCCTCGCCATCGAAAGCTTGCGCAACCTGCGGGTGTCCCTGCAGTTGACATTGATGGAGAGTGGCAACAATCGTGTGCTCATCACAGGTGCCACCCCCGGGGTGGGCAAGAGCTTCGTCTCGGGCAACTTCGCGGTCATCATGGCACAGGCGGGCAAGCGCGTGCTGTTGATCGACGCCGACTTGCGCAAGGGTCACCTCCAAAAGGCATTTGGCCTCCCACGCAAAGGCGGTTTGGCCGACGTCTTGGCAGGTGACATGTCTTCCGAGCAGGCCATCCATGGGCAAGTGATCCCTAACCTGGATGTTTTGACGACCGGAAACTATCCATTCAATCCAGCCAACATGATGCTTTCGTCAAAGCTGAGTGAGCTGTTGAACGATTTCTCGGAGCGCTACGACCTGGTTGTGATCGACAGTCCGCCCGTGCTGGTGGCAGCCGACGCCGCGGCGGTTGCAGCACATGCTGGCGCTGTCCTGCTGGTTGCCCGTGACAACCTGACCCAACTCGGCGAGCTGAATGAGAGCGTCAAGCGCCTCGCGCATGCGGGCCAGCAAGTCAACGGGGTGGTCTTCAACGGCATGGACCTCTCTCGCCGGCACTATGGCAGTTACGGCTACAAGTACGGCGGCTACCGCTATACCGAGTACAAGTACAAAGAAGCTTGAACGAGCACTCAGTGGGCCAGCGCTGAGGGGAGAGGGCTATCAAAGCACCTCCTCCCCTTCGCGCCTCACCTCGACGAAGCCAGTCTCGCAGTTGCCATGGCGGCAACCAGCATGAGCCCCGCCGCCTTAGACCTATCGAATCACCACCAACCGTTGCAACAACCATGCAACGGCAGTGCCGACCAGCAGTCCAACGCCGTCTGCCCATAGATCGCTCCACTCGGCCATGCGATCAGGCGTGAGCGACTGCAGCACTTCAATCAGAGCTCCGTAGCCGAGCAGCCCCAACAGTGATAGCGGGATGCGCCCCGGCCACGCCCAATACGCAAGGAATGCCAGGACCGCAAAACCTAGCGCGTGATTGCTCTTGTCCCAGCCCGTACTCGGCACCGGAATAGCGGCGGGCATCAAACTGAGCACCAACAACGCCAGCATTGCAATGGCCAGTAGCCAGCGCCACAAGATCACGTGGGCTGCGAGGCGAGCCCACAACACACTCACGCCGATGCCTCTGCCAGCACCTGCCCAATGACCTTGCAGCTCTTTTCCA
This sequence comes from Variovorax sp. GW821-FHT10C12, assembly GCF_059415405.1. NCBI lineage: Bacteria > Pseudomonadati > Pseudomonadota > Betaproteobacteria > Burkholderiales > Comamonadaceae > Variovorax > Variovorax sp. GW821-FHT10C12. Next base: position 592,420 of record NZ_JBWKNE010000003.1, on the reverse strand, counting down.
TCTCGATCGAGGTAAGTGTCGGATGCACAAGAAACATCAGGCTCGTTTCCCCCAATGCGCGAGCAACAGGCAATCGTTCAGCCGGCCGCCAACCCGTGCCATCGAACGCTCGCTCCAGGTAGACCTCGGAACAAGACCCCTGATAGCAGGGCACACCATGTGCTTGGATCGCCTCGACAATCCGATCGCGGCCCCATCCTGTCGCCAACTTTTCCGGCTGCACGTAAACGTAGCATTTGTAGTGCCCATGAGCACTACCTGCCGCGTCCTGGTCCGCAAAGGCGGGCACTCGCACTGCGGCATGGGGACGAGCAGCTTCCCACAGGGCCTGTGCATGGCGCGTACGCGCAGAAGTCCAGTCGCTCATCCGCCGCAGTTGGATACGGCCAATGACAGCCTGCAACTCCAGCATTCGCCAGTTAGTGCCGAAACTTTCGTGCACCCAACGATAGCCCGGTGGGTGCTCGCGCTCGTAGACGGCTTCGTAGCTCTTTCCGTGATCCTTGTACTGCCACATAGTGCGCCACAACGCTTCGTCGTTGGTCGTCACCATTCCACCCTCCCCGCCCGTAGTCATGATCTTGTCTTGGCAGAACGACCAAGCGCCAGCATGACCGATGGAGCCGACGGATCGCCCCTTGTAGCGGGCACCATGCGCCTGCGCGCAGTCTTCGACCACCTTGAAATCGTGCTTGGCCGCAAGCGCCATGATCGGATCCATGTCGCACGGCCAACCACCCAGGTGCACACAGATGACAGCCTTGGTGCGCGGCGTGACGACCTGCGCAATGGTCTCGGCCGACAGGTTGCCACTTTCTGCATCGACATCCGCGAACACCGGCGTTGCGCCCGCATTCACCACACACGACACGCTCGCGATGAAGGTGCGCGGCGTGACGATGACCTCGTCACCGGGCCCGATGCCCATGCCTTTGAGGATCACGTCCAGGGCCAGTGTGCCGTTAGCCAGCGCGAGTGAATACGCGGTGCCTGCCCATGTGGCGAACTCCTTTTCGAACAGACGGCATTCCTGCCCTGTCCAGTAATTGACCTTGTTGGACAGGAGCACGCGCTGCACGGCATCGGCCTCTTCGGCAGTGAAGCTCGGCCACGGGGAGAAAGGGGTATTCAACACAACAGTTCAACCTTTGAGAAATGGTTTGGCGGGATTTCCGATCACGGTGGCGCCCGGCGGTACATCGCGGGTGACGACAGCGCCCATGCCGACCACCGCACCACGGCCGATGACCAAGGGCTGCCCGGGCTTGCCTTGCTTGATGACTGCGCCTGTTCCGATGTAGGCGTGGTCTTCAATGACGACATTGCCATTGCACTTGACGCCAGGCGCAAAGGTCACGAAGTCGCCCACCACGCAATCGTGGGCTACATAGCTATAGATGTTGGCGTGAAAGTGCCGCCCTATCCGGAGATTGGAGGTGAGCATGGAGAAGGGACTCAATATGGCCCCTTCTCCCAGCACGGCATCGTCGAGCATCACCACGTTCGCGGCAGTCACAGTCCACGGCAACACCTGATCCGCAGCGCAACGTGCGGCCAGTTCTTCTCGTACCCCGCTGTTGGCGATGGCCAGCACCGCATACCGCGTGCTGGCTTCGGCCTGCATGAATTCCGCATAGCGGAGCACGCGCTGACCATTGACCATCTGCGCCTCGGGATGATCGTCAACGAACACCAATTGCTCGGCCAGAATGCCCTGGCGCCGCAATTGCTCGCGCGCCAGCGGCATCACTTCGCGCCCATATCCGCTGGCACCATAAACGGCAAAGAGAGGAAGAGTCATTGTTTGTCTCCAGTTTGCGAGCCTACGAATCGAGACATCGTGGCCTCGCCCGCCGCGCTGATGCCATCACGCACCAGCACCTTGCGCACCGTCAGCCACAGGATCTTGATGTCGAGCCAGAGCGAATGGTTGTCCACGTACCAAACGTCCAGCTTGAACTTCTCGTCCCAGCTCAATGCGTTGCGCCCGTTGATTTGCGCCCAGCCCGTGATGCCCGGGCGCACCTCATGGCGACGGGATTGCTCGGCGGAGTAAAGCGGCAGGTAGTCCATCAGCAACGGACGCGGGCCGACGAGGCTCATGTCGCCCTTGAGCACGTTCCACAGTTCGGGCAACTCGTCGAGACTGCTGGCGCGCAGGAAACGGCCGAAGGGCGTCAAGCGGTCGGCGTCGGGCAACAACTCTCCGTCAACACCACGCGCATCCGTCATCGTGCGGAACTTGACCATGTTGAACGGCCGCCCGCGCATACCAGGCCTCGTTTGACGAAAGAAGGCAGGGCTGCCCAGCTTGCGGCGCACCTGCCATGTCAGGAACAACAGCGGAAGACCGAGGAGCAGCAGGGCCACACAAGCGAGCACGATGTCAAAAAGGCGCTTCATCTGGATTTCGACCTGTTCGCCAGCCGCGTGAAGATGGCACCGAATTTTTCGACGCCAACCTTCAAGGCCAGTTGTTCACGGTAGTAGCGCTGCGCCTGCTGCCCCATGGCCGCCAAGGCATCAGGCGGCATCGCTGCGAGCGCATCGGCGGCATCAGCCAGCGCGCTGGCGTTTTCGGATTCAACGACCACGCCACCGCCCGACTGCGCAACCAACCCGGCCGCATCGCCATCGACCGCCATCAACAGCGGTTTGCCGACGGCCATGTAGGCCTGTGTCTTGGAAGGGATAGTGATCTCGAAGAGCGGGTCCTTGCGAAGGTGCACCAGCAGCGTGTCAGCTGCATTCAGCAACGCGCCCACTTCCGACATCGGTACCGGCGGCAGAAAGATCACGTTGCGCAACTGCATGTCGGCAGCCCGCTGCTTGAGCCGCGGCACTTCCACGCCGCCACCCAACAGCACAAAGCACACCCGCGAGTTGCGCGCCTGCAGCAGAACCGCCGCCTCGAGCACAGCGCCCAACGCCTGGGCCTTGCCCATGTTTCCCGCAAAGAGGACGCGGAACTGATCCGGCCCCGGAAAGCTGGTCGGCGGCTGGCCTTGCGGCGAAGCCAGCGCCACTTCGTCGGCCCAGTTGTAGATCACCCCCACCTTGACCTCAGGCACGCCGCGCTCCAACAGCAGGCGCTTGAAACCCGGTGACAGGACCGCGATGTGGTCCGCGCGGCGATACACCCATTGGCACACCGCAGCCACCGCGCTCAAGGCCCGGGCGTTGTTGACCATGCCCGTGGCACGCAAGGTGTCGGGCCACATGTCCTGGATGTCGTAGACCACGGGAACGCGGCGCAACAGCCGCAGCAGGCCGGCGGTGATGCCCACCGTGAGCGGCGGATGGTAGGCATAGATGACATCGGGCCGGCGCGCCATGAACAGGCCATAGACCAGCGACGACGTGGCAAAGCTCGCGTAGTTCAACACCCGCTTGATCGCCGACTGGTCATGGTTGGGATAGAGCGGCACGCGCGTCATCTGCACGCCGTCGATCGTTTCGCGCTGCAGCAGCTTGATGCGGTAGCCCGGATACACCTTGCCGCCCGGGTAGTTGGGGAAGCCCGTCAACACTTCGACCTCGAAGCCCTGGCGCACCAGTTCGCGTGCGAACACGATGCCCTTGAACGTCGGCTCCGGATCGAACCACTGCATCAGCAACAACACGCGAATTGCCATGCGTCAGTACTTCTTCCAGACCACGCGGTTCACATAATCGGTGTAGCTGTGAACGATGCGCAGCACCTTGTCCGACACATTGGGCATGCTGTAGTCGGCCACTTGGCGCAGGCCGCGCGCATCGCCTCGCGGCTGGCTCTTCAGAATGGCCAGGCCCTGGCGCACTCGGTCCACCTCGAGGCCGACCATCATCACGGCCGCCTCTTCCATCCCTTCGGGCCGCTCATGCGCTTCACGCAAGTTGAGCGCCGGAAAATTCAGGATCGACGACTCTTCGTTGATTGTGCCGCTGTCGGACAACGTGGCCCGCGCCGAGAGCTGCAGCTTCACGTAGTCGTGAAAGCCCAGCGGCTTCAACAGGCGCACTTGTGGATGAAAGCGCGCGCCGGTCGCGTCGATGCGCTTCTGCGTGCGCGGGTGCGTCGAGACGATGACCGGCATGTCGTGGTCTTCGGCCACGGCATTCAGCACCGCCACCAGCTTGCTAAAGGACTGCGGCGACTCGATGTTCTCTTCGCGATGGGCACTGACCACGAAGTACTGCTCCGCCTGCAAACCCAGCCGCTCCAGCACGCCGGACGCCTCGATGCGCGGGCGATAGTGCGTCAGCACCTCGAACATCGGGCTGCCGGTCTTGATGACCAGATCGGGCGGCAGCCCTTCGCGCAACAGGTAATCACGCGCGATCGTGCTGTAAGTGAGGTTGACGTCCGCCGTGTGGTCCACGATGCGGCGGTTGGTTTCTTCGGGCACGCGCTGGTCGAAGCAACGGTTGCCCGCTTCCATGTGAAAGATCGGAATCTTGCGGCGCTTGGCCGGAATCACCGAGAGGCAGCTGTTGGTGTCGCCCAGCACCAGCATGGCTTCGGGCTGCACCTCGCCCAGCACCTGGTCCACCGCGATGATGAGGTTGCCGATGGTCTGCGCCGCGCTCGTGGCGTTGGCTGCGCTGTTCAAGAAGTGGTCGGGCTTGCGCACGCCCAGGTCGTCGAAGAAGACCTGGTTGAGTTCGTAGTCGTAGTTCTGGCCGGTATGCACGAGCACGTGTTCGCAATGCTCGTCCAGGCGAGCCAGCACGCGCGACAGGCGAATGATTTCGGGCCGGGTGCCGACCACGGTCATGACTTTGAGTTTTTTCATGGGAGATGGATCCAAAGCCTTGGGACTACAGCGGGCAAGCGAAGGTGTCCGGCCGCGCGCGATCGAACACCTCGTTGGCCCAGAGCATCACGACCATTTCTTCGGTGCCGATGTTGGTGATGTCGTGCGTCCAGCCGGGCACGGTCTCGACAATTTCAGACTTGTCGCCCGCAGTCACCAGTTCATGGGTTTCTCCGGTGTGCATGTGCCGGAACTTGAAGCGCGCCTGCCCCTTGATGACGAGGAACTTCTCCGTCTTGCTGTGGTGGTAGTGGCCGCCTCGCGTAATGCCGGGGTGCGCGGTGAAAAACGAGAACTGGCCGGCGTCCGGCGTCTTGAGCATTTCGACAAACACACCGCGCGCGTCCCCGTGCTGCGGCACGGTGTAGGCAAACGATTCGGGCGGCAGGTAGCTCACGTAAGTCGAATAGAGCGCGCGCACCAAGCCCGTTCCCACACGGTCGGTCATGAGGGTGTTGCGGCTGTCCTTGAACGACTGGATCTGACGGGCCAGCTCGCCCACCGTGGTGGTGTATTGCGGCGTGACCGTGGCAAAACCTTCTGCGTCCACAGTGGCGTCAGCGCCATCCATGAGCTGCACGAAACGCTCGATGACATCGTCGACATACACCAGCGTGACCGGCGCGGCCGGGTCGTTGACCTGGATCGGCAGGTCGCGCGCAATGTTGTGGCAGAACGTGGCCACGGCCGAGTTGTAGTTGGGCCGGCACCATTTGCCGAACACATTGGGCAAACGGAAGACGTGCACCGGAATGCCGAGGCTGGCGGTTGCGGCTTGCAGCGCTTCTTCCGCGCCGCGCTTGCTGTTGCCATACGGGTTGTCGCGTCCTGCCTGCGTGGACGACGTGTAGACGATCGGCACCTTCTTGCCGGTCGCCTTCGCCACGTCGCCGACGGCGCTGCAGAGGCTCTGCGTGAGTTCCGCGTTGCCGGTGGCGAATTCCTGCGGGTCTTGCGGGCGATTGACGCCTGCGAGGTGGAACACGAAGTCCACCCCCTCCAACAGCGCGGGCAGTTGCTCCACGCTGTGGTCGCGCGTGAAGCAGACCACCTGCACGTCCTTGCGCTCGGTCAAGTGCAGCTGCAGATTCTTGCCCACGAAACCACCGGCGCCGGTAATCAACACCTTCATCGTCTTATCCCTCTGCCACGGCCGGTTCACCCCGTGCGATGCGCTGCATGAAGTCGAGCTTGAGCAGCAGCTTCTTCATGCCTTCCACATCGAGGCGGGTGGTGTTGTGCGAGTTGTAGTCTTCACCATGCGTGCCGTGGGTGATGCGCTTCTCGCCTTGCTCCACGTACTTGGCGTAGTTCAGGTCGCGGCCGTCGGGCGGCACGCGATAGTAATCGCCCTGGTCTTCGGCGCAGGCCATTTCTTCCCGGCTCAGCAACGCTTCGTAGAGCTTCTCGCCATGGCGGGTACCGATCTCACGCACTTCGTGATCCGGTTTTTGCATCAACTCCAGGATCGCCTTCGTCAGCACCTGAACCGTGGCAGCCGGCGCCTTCTGCACAAAGATGTCGCCGTTGTTGCCGTGCTCGAACGCATGCAGCACCAGTTCGACTGCGTCTTCCAGCGTCATCATGAAACGGGTCATGGACGGGTCGGTCACGGTGATGGGCTTGCCCGCCAGCACCTGCTCGACGAACAACGGGATGACCGAGCCGCGCGAGGCCATAACGTTGCCGTAGCGCGTGCCGCAGATGACGGTGTTGGTGCTCTCCAGATTCCGGCTGGCGGCAACCATCACCTTTTCCATCATGGCTTTGCTGATGCCCATGGCGTTGATGGGATAGACAGCCTTGTCGGTGCTCAGGCACACCACCCGCTTGACGCCTGCGGCAATCGCGGCTTCGAGCACATTCTCGGTGCCGAGCACGTTGGTGCGCACCGCCTGCATCGGGTGGAACTCGCAGGAAGGCACCTGCTTGAGGGCGGCTGCGTGGAAGACGTAGTCCACACCGCGCATGGCGGAACTTACGCTGCGCGAATCGCGAACGTCGCCGATATAGAACTTGAGCTTGGGATGGTTGTAGCGCTTGCGCATGTCATCCTGCTTTTTTTCGTCGCGGCTGAAGATGCGGATTTCGGCGATGTCGGTGTCTAGAAAACCCTTGAGGACGGCGTTTCCAAAAGAGCCCGAACCCCCGGTGATCAATAAATTTCGGTCGTTGAACATATTTAAATCCTTGCCTCAATTCTGTTCACAATATTTTTCACAAACTCAAATCTGCTTTCAGGCTGGTTATTCGCCACAAGACTTTTTATCGACTCCTGCAAAATCGAAAAATTCTGGTGGAAATAATCCATCCCGGCCACAAAACCATCCACATCATTTGCTTTGACGATGGCCGGGTGCTCGTAAAAAGAGGGCATGCCATGAGCAACAATCGGCAACCCGCGCGACATCAATTGGAGCGATTTGTTCGACATCGTGACTGCCTCGATATCGGCGACATTATTCCTGTAAGGAATGACCGCTGCGAAAAATTTTTCCAGCGGCAACTCTTCCAGTTTTGCCGATGGGACGATTACCACGTTCGGAAGCAACTCGAATTGCGAGACCTGATCCTTGACGTTGGCCGCCTGCGGCCCCACAAGATAAAAGACCACATCTGGCCGCAGAGAGACAGACTGCCTCAGCAGGTCGAAATCGACCCGATTGTCGATATGGGCCCACAACAGCACCGAATTTCTTTCGGCATTGCGCACCGGCTCTTTGTATTCCACATCTGCCCAAGGAAAAAACAATTCCGGCGAGCACCATTCGGACGCCTGCTTCATTAGCGGATAAGACACGGTCAACACCACATCGCTCACCAAGCACGTTTTCCCGAGGCTCCTTTTGGCGTGGCGACCCGAAAAAAGCCTGGACTGCGCTACGAAATCATCGTTGATGATTGTGATGATTTTATTTTTCGGAAAGATTTCTCGCAGGAAATAGTAGTCGTAGTTAAAATTTAAAATAATCGAATTTTTCGTGGAAATCTTGCCCATCAAGGTTTGGATACTTTTTTTCTCGATCAGCGCATTCAGCCATGCCAGCATCGGAAAAACCCGTAGCTGATGGTGTATCAATTGGCGGGTTCTTCCGAGAACCAGATTATTTTCGACTTGCTCGATGTCGCTCTTGACTCGGTTCTGCCAAAAAAATGCTGGCTTCTGGATGAAATATATTCTTCCTCCGAATCTCCGAATCAGGCCGGCCACCTGATGGCGAAGCCGTGGCGCTTCATGCCAATTGCTTTTGCTAAAAAAAATGTAGTCGTCCATTTCAATTCTGGGCACCGTCGCCTGCAATGGCTTCTGTGCCAACCTCGGCACTGAAGAAGCTATTCACAATTTTTTTCGCCGCCTTGCCGTCTCCATAAAACTGGCTTTGAGACGCGAATTCACGGTAAGACCGCAACGCCGCAGCAATTTTTTCAGAGTCGGAGCCGACCACATCATTCAAGCCGGCTTGTACCAGCTCGACCCACTCCGTTTCCTCCCGAAGCGTCACGCAGTACTTTTGATTGAAATAGGCTTCCTTCTGCACGCCACCCGAATCCGTGGCTACGAGCCTGCAATTCGCCTCGAGCCAGATCATTTCCAAATAGCCCACGGGGTCAACCGCTTGTACGTTGCTTGGCAACATCAAGCCGATTTGCTTCAGCTTTCCCCGCGTGCGGGGATGAAGAGGCAATACGACCTGCGCTTCGGACTTACGCAATCCTTCAAGGATGCCTCGCATGCGGATTGGATCATCGGTGTTTTCGGCGCGATGCACCGTGCACAGCACAAAAGCACTAACTTTCAATCCTAGATCGTCGAACCAGATCGGCTTGCGCGCGCGACGCTTGTAAAAGGCAGCGGCATCGCACATGACATCGCCCACCATTTCAATCTTCTCGCGGGGGACGCCTTCGTTGCAAAGGTTGTCAAATGCTAATTCTGTAGGCGCAAAAAGCTTGGTGGACACATGGTCCGCCAGAATTCGGTTGATTTCTTCCGGCATGCGACGGTTGAATGATCTCAATCCCGCTTCGACATGCGCCACGGGAATGTGCAATTTGCTCGCGGCCAGCGCCCCAGCCAGGGTGCTGTCGGTATCGCCATACACCAACACCCAATCGGGCTGCTCGATCAGCATCAATTCTTCGAGCTTTTCGAGCATGCGACCGGTGTTCTGGCCGTGAGTGCCTCCGCCTATTCCCAAATTATATGCGGGACGTGGAATTTCGAGCTCATCAAAAAATACATCCGACATATTGGCGTCGTAATGCTGGCCTGTATGGACGACCACTTCCTCCATATCGCCCCTAGTCTCTCTGATCGCACGAGAAACTACCGCAGCCTTGATGAATTGAGGGCGTGCACCAATCACAGTGAGTACTTTCATAAACACCAGTCCTAATCAAGAAAATAAATAATACCCAAGCCGACATCGCTTTTTTGCGACTTCTTTATCCGCATCAGATGCTCGCCAATGATTGGATGATGCAATCATTGGAGATTAAAAAAATTCATGTCATCTTTTCATCAACGCCGTCAGAAAACACACGCCCCAACAACGAGCATTCAATATGCTGCAATCGCCACCAATCCTGAGTTCAATCATCACGATCCACAATAAACTTCCGCTGCTGCAGCAGCGGCCGCTTAAGAATAATTGTCGCAAGGCCCGCAAAAAACAGGTTTCTATTCTGGCCACCCAGCATGATGAATTTTAATCAATCCTGTCGCGGTTTATCATTGATCGAATAGCTCAAGATCGAGCCAATCCGTGCCTCTTGGTTCGAAATAAATTCCAAATGCTGATCAATTCAGACTTAAACAGCCGAACTGTAAAGGGTATGGCCAGCGCCCACAGAATGCTGAAACTAAATGGCAGGCCCGAGGCAAAAGCGCACGTCAGGATCGAGAGCAAAACGGCCAGCCCTGTGAAAGCATAAATTCGAAGTCGAGGGAAATTTCTCCAAGCACGAGCAGATGCCTCCGTATTCATAATGAACATAACGTAAAAAGCAAAGGCATTAGCTATGGCAGCTCCTGGCGCGCCCCATTTCGGAATAAGCAAGAATCCCGCTCCAAGGTTTGCCATGAGTGCTGTGACCGTCGCGAGCACCGAGAGCATGTTTTTTCGCGCGATACCGATTCCAACGCTGGTTACTATGGACAGGGTGTAGAGCAGCGGCTGAATAATGCAGCAGACGATCAGGTATTTCACGCTTGCATAAATCGGAGGCAATAAGTAGTCCGCGATCCAGACAAACGCACCACAGAACACGAGTGCAATGCAAATGAGCGCTAGCACCTGTTGGCTGACCACGTCGACTCTCTTCATGTCAACCCCTTCTGCTTGCCACTTGAATGCCAGAGGGGTCCAGATCACGGAGAAAATCGATTGCACAAGAACCGCAACGCCAGCGAAGCTGACGGCAACAGAATAGATAGCCAATTGTCCGAGATCCGAAAATCCGCGCAACATGAAAGTGCTTGCTGCATTTACGGCCCAATAGGCAACACCGGAGACGATGAGTGGCAATCCGAATTTAAGGAGTTTCCTGACTTCAAGGCCGCTCAGCTTCGTCTGGAACGCCACGCGCAGCTGCGATCGCGTATTCCATATGTAAATAAGCAGCACAAAGGCCATCGAAAGAAAATAGGCCCAAAGCAGTTCAAGAAAATTCTTCGAAATCGGAAGCAACGCCAAAAGACCGAGCAATACTAAAAGAAATGCCTTGGGCATCGCTTGGCTCATCGAGTACGCCAAACCGCGCTCTTGCATCCGGAGAATCAGCGACAAAAATCTAGAACAATAGCCGGCAATCGCGGCTGCGAATGTCAATAAATAATACCCAATGTGCTCCGAGTCATACAGATGGGAAGTTATCTGCCGCTCGAAAATCAAGCCCAACGGAAGCGCAACAAGCAGCAAGAAAAATCCGGGAACTGCGCAATTCTTAAATAAAGAATTCTTCTCGTCACTTTCGTGGTATTCACGAACAAACGCTTGATCAAGCCCCAACGAGAAAAAAAGCAAAAGAAATGAAACCGTGACCTGAAAGATGTTCAGGCGGCCGACATCCTCAGGCGAAAAGACCCAAGCGACGATTGGAACAGTCAGCAGACTGAAAAATGCGACAGCAAAAGGCCCGACTGCAAACCCGATGGCGTTCTTTATTTTCATACCAGTGAATACTTGGCCATGCTACAGCGGCGATTTACTTTCCGCGACGTGAACCCAGCAATGTCTGCACAAATAAATAGCGACATTGCCCCGCATTTAGCGGGCACGCATTTTCGCGAGCGAGGAATAGACAAAAAAAGCCGAGCCAATCGATGCTGATCTAAAAAAATAAAACGGCCAGCGAAGGACACTTTGGATGCCGTCATTCGGCAAACATTTCAAGGAAATCTTGAACGCGTGAAAGGCAACGGGAAATAAAGCTTTTCGCAGGAACTTTTCAACCAAAATTGCATAGGACAAGCTTTTTGTTTTTCCAGTCGCGGCGATCACTTCCTCATTCGTCAATTCGTCCAAACACTTTTTTCTGAACGCTACGTTTTCCTTGAAAACCATCTCTTTCATGCGGACGCCAACTTGGCTGCCGTGAACCCTGCCGATGACCAGCGGTTTCGGCGAATGAACAAATGTGTAGCTCTCGGAAAACTTGAACCAGAGGTCGTAGTCCTGGGTGGCGCGCAATTTTTCGCTAAAAAACCCGTGCTCCAAAAATGCGCCACGAGGAATAAGAAGAGAACAACCGTGAATCCTGTTGTCTGTGGCGATCTGATATCGGAAGCAATGCGGCTCCGTCTTGTCGAGTCGCGTTTCCTTCAACTCTTGTCGGTCAACAAACAAGGTCTGATAGTTGCTATAAGCAATCACGCGCTCCGAGCTGGGCAGGCCTGACAGCAAATCAATCTGGCTCTTTACTTTATCTACAGCGTACAAGTCGTCATGACTGAGCCAGGAAAAATAGTCGCCAGTCATTCTTTCGATGCCTAGATTCAGCGCCGTGGACACGCCGCCATTGGGCTTTGAATAATAGGTTATTTTGTCAGAAAATTCCCTAGCAATCGCCTCTGTTTGACCGGCATCGTTCGAACCATCGTTGACTACAATTATTTCTATATTCTCATAATCTTGCGCTAGTGCGGATTCGATGGCATCACGCAAGAAGTTGGCGCCATTGAATACGGGAATGATGATCGAGACTTTGGGAAGTGGCTTCATTTCAAGCAACTGATAATTCATTCAAAGATCGCGACGAGTTCGGATCTTTTGAAATCACCGAGGCATAGGTTTTAATTAAAGATTCTGCAATCACAGGCTCGCTATAACGCTCAATGCATCTCGCCCGTATCTCATGCGGATTAAATACCGAATATTCGGTATTGAGCCGCACCATGGCTCGCCCCAATTCATCCACGTCATCCACGTCGACTAGGATTCCATCTCCTTCCTCCACGATGGATTGAGGTCCTCCACATCGCGTCGCGATGACGGGTTTTCCCAAGGCGAGCGCTTCAACCAGAACAACCCCGAACGTCTCGTAGTCACTGGACAAGATGAATGCATCGGCCGTGCTCATCGCCTCGAGCACTTGGGAGCGCGACAGCATCCCGGGAAATTTCACGCGAGCAGCTACACCCAGGTTTTTCGCTAGCGCCTTCAGCGCGTTCATTTCGTTTCCGTGCCCACCAATCACCAAGCTGACATGGGCGCTCTCCAAAAAGTATTTCGCAAAAGCCTTGATGATATTTTTTTGGTTTTTGTTTTTATTCATCAGCGCGATGTTAAGAAATACAAAACCTTGGGAATCCTTTATTTTTCTTATGGGTGCGTCAACAAATTTTTGACTCACGATATTTGGAACGACGCCCCACGGCACATCTCCCCTAGGAAGCCTTTTATCCAAATTGATTGAAAAGCTCTTCGACACCGAAAAGGCCCGTGCCGCTCCATGCTGGATTTTTTCAGCGATCCGAAGGCTTGAATTAGTCACTCCCCCGCGCGCGAAGGCCGAGCTGTGTTCGGTGACAACATATGGAATTCCGTAGCGCGACTTGACTCTGAGGGCAACAACGCCTGCGTACAGCATGGAATGCACATGCACAATTTCTGGCAATCCATGCGTCCTTATATATTTTTCAAAAAGTTGGGCCCCGAAATATTCCCATAACTTCTTTATTCCAACAGGGAAACGGGGAAACCAATTTTTCCCATAGGATCGATAAGTCAAAACGCCTTCGTCAATTTCAAATTCCGGGATGCCGTGCTTCTCTTTGGCAAATATCCCGTTCCGAAGAGAACTGAAATGAGGATAAATGACGCCGACCTGGCAGCCTTGTTTATGAAGTGCCTGCGCCTGCTCACGAAAAAAGCTCCCGCCGACATCGCTGCGAGAGACTGGATACCAGGACGGAATGAACAATATATGCACGGTCGCTCTTACTTCTAAGCCACAGCATCGAGGCTGCAAGAATTCATTTAATTGACAGTTTTCAAGACTCGGAAACTCGTCGTTCCAGCAATCAATTCTTTGCGGAAAAGATCGAAATATTTAGCGCGGCAAAGATTTCTTTTTGAATCGATCCGTCCAGATATGCGTGCATTGGAAAACTCAGCACCTCCTGAGCCACGGAATCACCGACGGCGAGCTTGACCCCCTCATCCGCCACCGCCGGCTGCTGATTCAACGGAATCGGGTAATGCACAACCGTCGGCACCCCTGCCTCTTTCATCCGCGCCTGAACACCTTCCCGGTCAGCGATGCGCACCGTGTATTGCGCCCAAGCACTCTGGTTGTGCGGCTCGACATAAGGCGCCACAGTGGCGGCAGCAGCGCCCCCGCCCTCCCCCAGCAATCGCCCGTATTCCGCAGCCACCCGCTGCCGGCTGGCGATCTCGTCATCGAAGATCTCCAGCTTCGCCAGCAGCACCGCCGCCTGCAAGGTATCCAACCGGCTGTTCACTCCCACCCGAATGTGGTGGTACCGCCGGTCCTGCCCATGCCGCGCGATCTGCCGCATCACCTTCGCCAATTCGTCGTCATTGGTGAAGATCGCCCCACCATCCCCATAGCACCCCAGCGGCTTGCTCGGAAAGAAGCTCGCACACGCAATCGTGCTGAGATTGCAACTCTTGCGTCCCTTGTAGGTAGCGCCAAAACTCTGCGCCGCATCTTCGATCACGGGAATCCCGTGCCGAGCGGCAATGGCATTGATCGCGTCGAAATCCGCACACTGCCCATACAAGCTCACCGGAACAATAGCCTTGGTCCGCGGCGTGATCGCAGCCTCCAGCAGCGCCGGGTCCAGGTTGTAGGTGCGCGCATCGATGTCCACGTACACCGGCTTGGCGCCCAGCAGCGCCACCGTCTCGGCAGTGGCAATGTACGTAAAACCCGGTGTGATGACTTCATCGCCCGGCCCGATGCCAAGCGCCATCTGAGCGATCTGCAAAGCATCCGTGCCATTAGCCACGGTGATGCAATGTTTGGCGCCGGTATAGGCCGCCAGCTTCTCTTCCAACTCGGCCACTTCAGGCCCAAGGATGTATTGACCATGCGCCAACACACGCTGAATCGCCGCGTCGATCTGGGCCTTGATGCGGGCTTGCTGGGTCTTGAGGTCGATGAATTCGATCATGGCGTCTTGGCATCCAACTTGGTCACGGCATTACCGTCGAGTACGTAGCGCGCGCCGGTGTGCGCGCAAATGGCTTCTGCTGTGCCTTTCAGCGGTAACGCAAGTTGCTCGCCGAACTCGCTCATCCAGCCGATCTGTCTGGCGGGCACGCCGACCATGAGTGCATAGGCCGGCACGTTCTTGTTGATCACGGCGCCGGCGCCGACAAAGGCGTATTCGCCCACGGTATTGCCGCAGACGACGGTGCAATTGGCCCCCAGCGTCGCGCCACGCTTCACGAGGGTTCGACGGTATTCGTCCTTGCGCGTGACGGCCGAGCGTGGGTTGTAGACATTGGTGAAGACCATGCTCGGCCCGCAGAACACGTCGTCTTCCAGGGTCACCGCGTCATAGACGCTGACGTTGTTCTGGATCTTGACGTTGTGGCCGATGGTCACGTCGTTGCCGACGTAGACGTTCTGGCCCAGCGAACAGCCTTCGCCGATCGACGCCTGTGCGCTAACGTGCACCCAGTGCCAGATGCGGGTGCCGTCGCCGATGCGGGCGCCCTCGTCGATGATCGCGGTGGGGTGGGCTTTGTATACCATGCCAAACTCGCAGTACGTCAGGCGAGATGCTGCACGAACGGATGCACTTCGCCCTGCTCGCCTTGGACAGGCATGGCGCTGCGAATCACGTTGACGGTTTCGATGCAGTGGCGCGCATCCTCGAGGCCATAGCCGCGGCCGGCCAGAATCTCCTTGTAGCTCACCGTGTGCAGGTCGGTGAAGCCTTCCGAAAACTCGAGCTTCTCCCCGCTGATGTCGATGTTGCGGAAGGTGGTCTTCTTGCCTTTCACATCGGCCGGCAGATCGTTGGCGTCGATGGACAAGAACCAGCGCACGCGCGCGCGTTCGTATTCGAGATAACCCGCCGCCTTGGCCGTGCCGCTGTAGTGCACCACGTTGCGCTGCAACTTGCCGAAGATGAAGTGCAGCATGTCGTAGAAGTGCACGCCGATGTTGGTCGCCACGCCGAACGACTTGCGGTTGTCGCCCTTCCAGCTTTCCATGTACCACTTGCCGCGCGAGGTTATGTAGGTCAGCTCGACATCGAACTTGGTGTCTGCCGGCGCCGCTACCACCTTGTCGCGCAGTTTCAGGATGGCCTCGTGATGGCGCAGCTGCAGGATGTTGAAGACGCGCTTGCCGGTTTCCTTCTCGACGCGCTCCAATTCTTCGACGAGGTCCGGCGTGGGCACCAGGGGCTTCTCGCAGATCACGTCGCAACCCAGGCGCAGGCCGGCGGCAATGTGCGGGTGGTGCAGGTAGTTGGGGCTGCAGATCGCCACATAGTCCAGCGCCGTGGCAGGGTTGCGCTTGAGCTGCTGCGCGTGCTCGTAGAACCGTTCGAACTCGGTGAAGAACTCGCTCTGCGGCGAGATGCTGTCGATGATGCCGACCGAATCGTTGATGTCGTAGGCAACCGCCAGATGGTTGTCCGTGTCCTTGATGGCACGCATGTGGCGCGGAGCGATGTAACCGGCAGCGCCGATGAGAGCAAAGTTTTTCATGTCGAGAAAGAAACGAGAAATGGCTTACAGGCGGAATACGGAGAAGCCGCTGTCGCGGGCATCCTGTGCGTGGAACAGGCTCTTGACGTCGACCAGCACGGGCTGCTCTCCTCGGCACAGGGCGCGCAACTCGGTCATGGTTGCGCGGCGGTATTCGTTGTGGCCTACGGCAACGACGAGCGCATCGACCGGGTGATCCGCATCGACCTGGCCGAGTTGAAGGCCATATTCGCGGGCCACCTCTTCAGCATCAGCCCATGGGTCCACAATTTCCACGGAAGCGCCCCATGCCTCGAACTCGCGAACCATGTCGACGATTTTGCTGTTGCGGATGTCCGGGCAGTTTTCCTTGAAGGTGATGCCCAGTACGCCGATACGGCAACGCGGCACGTCCATGCCGTTCTTCAGCATCAGCTTGATGGTGTTGCGGGCCACGTAGCGCGCCATGTTGTCGTTGATGCGGCGCCCCGCCAATATCACCTGAGGGTGATAGCCGACCTGCTCCGCCTTGTGCGTGAGGTAGTACGGGTCCACACCTATGCAATGCCCACCCACAAGGCCCGGACGGAAGGGCAGGAAATTCCATTTGCTGCCTGCGGCCTCGAGCACGTCGAGCGTGTCGATGCCTAGGCGCTCGAAGATCACGGACAGCTCATTGACCAACGCGATGTTCAGGTCGCGCTGCGTGTTCTCGATCACCTTGGCGGCCTCGGCCACCTTGATGCTGGCAGCCTTGTGTGTACCGGCGGTGATGATCTCGTTGTAGAGCGCATCCACCAAGTCGGCCACTTCGGGCGTGCTTCCGCTGGTGATCTTCTTGATCTTGGTAAGCGTGTTGACCTTGTCCCCCGGATTGATCCGCTCCGGGCTGTAGCCGCAGAAGAAATCGACGTTGAATTTCTTGCCGCTGAATTTTTCCAGCACCGGCACACACACTTCTTCTGTCGCCCCGGGATAGACCGTTGATTCGAAGATGACGATCGCCCCCTTCGACATGACCTTGCCGACGGTTTCGCTGGCCTTGGCCAGCGGTGTCAGATCGGGACGGTTCGCATTGTCGATAGGCGTAGGCACGGTCACGATAAAGACAGCGCAGTCACGCAAATCATCGGCATGCGACGTGAATGCCAGCTGTGTCGCGGCTTTCAACTCTTCGCTGGTGGTTTCGAGCGTGTGATCGTGTCCACCCTGCAGTTCCGTGATGCGTTTGGCATTGATATCGAAGCCGACCACCCGACGCTTCTTGCCAAACTCCACAGCGAGGGGAAGGCCCACGTAGCCAAGGCCGATGATCGCGATGGGCTGAGTTGATTGAATGACTTGCATATTGAAAGCACTGGAGACGAAAAATTGGCGACAGACTCGATCAAGAGTCATGCCGCCACACCGCATTCGCGGCTGCTGACTTCAAGAGCAGTCAGACCCGTGACGCAAACCTCAAAAACTCGGCCCGGGTCAGACTCAATTAGCGATGTCTGACGTAAACCTCGCTGGCGTTGTTGACCACCTGTGCCGACGGCAGGATCAGACTGACCACGCGGTTCCACTTGACCAGCGGCACCGGGTCGACATACACGACGTCCTGCGACTGCAACCGGAACTGGCTGGCTAGAGCCATCGTCGCCGGGTTCTTGGCGTTCAGATGGAAGATGGCCGGCGCACCGGTCGCGCCTTGGCGAATCACGTAGATCTGGCCGGCATTGGAGGTCGTCGTCATCGGACCACCCGCCTCGCCCAAGGCCTCGCTCAAGCTCAAACGCCCGTTGCTGCGCATGGACAGAGCAACAGGCGCCATGATTTCGCCCATCACAAAGACCTTGGAGTCTTCCCGGTGCGCCACACGAACGGTATCGCCGTTCTTCAGGGGGATGTTGTTCCCGTCGTAGCCAGCCTCACGCAACCGGGTCATGTCGATCGGGACTGAGCGGCCATCGCGAATGAGCGTGACGGCTGCGCGATTGGCATTAGCCGTCATGCCACCAGCACGGTTGATCGCCTCGTTCAACGTCATAGGCACGTCAGTGAAGATTTGCGATCCCGGAACACGCACTTCGCCTTCCACATAAGCGCGGCGGCTTCGGAAGGACTGGATGCGCACCGTCACTTGGGGATCGCGAACGTGCGGCCGCAGAAGCTTACCAATCAGGTCGGAAGCATCGCCTTCACTCAAGCCAGCCACGCGCACACGGCCGATATATGGAAAAGCGATTTCGCCGTCTGCGTCAACGATGAAGCCCGGTGCCACTTGGACGCCGGTTGGGTCAGCGGCTTGCGAGATCACGGCGCCAGCATTGGGCAACAGTTCTGGATGGTCGTAAACGATCACGCCTACGACATCACCCGACCCAATGGTGTAGCGAGCCCCTTTGCCAAACAGCGCCTGCACCTCAGGCGGCACCCCCTTGGGCGACACCTCCGCCAGCGTACGCACCAGCGCCAGCGAGATCGGGGTGATTTCGCCCTCAGGCGCTTCGTCAGGAAGGTACCGGAACTGCGACGGCAACTCGCCGCCCGCTTCGTAAGGCTCCACCGAGCCCATGCCGGGCACAACGGCACAGCCCTGGAGCAACACCGCGCCGGCAAGCGCTACCCACGCGAGGGCTTTCGCATCTCTTCTCAATTCAGGTCCCTTGAAAGTCAGTCAGTCGTATCAACAACATCGAAGCGGCGAAAGAACAATTCCCGGAGGCATGCGAGGCTCGCACATTCGTTCTGTTGTATCGCGCTTCTTTTTCAAACACTTGTGATCGCCACCACTACGCGGCACCATTTATGTAAAAATTTGAACAGCTATAGTCGCGCTGAAACTGGCAAATTCAGGCGCCAAAGGTGCAGAATTCATCGCGGGGTCACGCAAGAATCTGGCGCACCCAGGGCGGATGCGCTCTGACAGACAGAAGTCTTGAAGGTCGATTTCGCGCGGCCGCTCCCCACTGCTCCCCTCTCATCGTACCAGTGCAGTGCACTGTCAATGAGGGCGTGCCTGCGTTCCAGGATGCTTCTGGACCGCCCGCGGGGCGTCGTTCAACGTTCTTTTCGAGAGCAAAACACAGCGTATCCGACCGGTTCTACCCATCCCGCGAAATTGGAAACAAGACGTTCCAAAGCGTAGTCGGCAAGGTTTAGCTACGGAGACTGGGTACCCTCCGTCCGTTCCAGGCAAGAGCCGCCAGCGGTCATGCCTCAGTTGCAGTCCAGCATCACCCGCCGCGCCGCCGTCTTGCCCTATGGCTTCCGCAGGCATACTGACACCCCTTTCAACAGCAGGTCTTCAGCACCCTTTCTGAATCATGAGCATCCTCAGTGAATTCAAGGAGTTTGCCGTCAAGGGCAACGTCATCGACCTCGCCGTCGGCGTGATCATCGGGGCGGCGTTCGGCAAGATCGTCGACTCGCTCGTGGCCGACATCATCATGCCGCTCGTGGGCATGGTGTTCGGGAAGCTCGACTTCTCGAACCTCTACGTGATCCTGGGCACGGTGCCGCCGGGCGTGGCGAACACGCTGGCGGAACTGAAGAAGGCCGGCGTGCCAGTGCTGGCATATGGCAACTTCATCACGATTGCTGTCAATTTCGTGATCCTCGCCTTCATCATCTTCATCATGGTCAAGCAGATCAACAAGCTGCGCAAGACCGAAGAGGCGGCCCCCGCAGCGCCGGCCGCCACGCCGGAAGACATCACGCTGCTGCGCGAGATCCGCGACAGCCTGAAGCGCCCCTGAGCTTTTCTTACTGGCCGCGCGCTCAAGCGCCGGCCAGCGTTCGCGCCATGCGCAGCGCCTCGACAAGGCTCGAGGCATCGGCCACGCCCTGGCCCGCAATGTCGAACGCCGTGCCGTGATCCGGGCTGGTGCGCACCAGCGGCAGCCCGAGCGTCACGTTCACGCCCTTCTCCACCCCGAGGTACTTGACCGGGATCAGGCCCTGGTCGTGGTACATCGCGATCACCACGTCGAACTCGCCGCTGGACGGCACGCCGGCCTTGGCGCGCGCACGCATGAAGACGGTGTCGGGCGCATGGGGCCCGTGGGCGTCGATGCCCTCGGCGCGCGCAGCCTCGATGGCCGGCGCGATGACGGTGCGCTCTTCCGAACCGAACAGGCCGCCCTCGCCCGCGTGCGGGTTGAGCCCGGCCACACCGATGCGCGGCGGGCGCCCGAGCGCGTGGGTCAGCGCGCGATGGGTGATGCGCAGCGTGTCCAGCACGCCGTCGAAGCGCACGGCCTCGATGGCGTCGCGCAGCGACATGTGGATGCTCACGAGCACGGTGCGCAGCTCGTCGTTGGCCAGCATCATGCGCACGGGCACGTCGGCCACGGTGCGGCCCAGGTGGGCGGCGGCCTCGGCCTGCAGCAGCTCGGTATGGCCGGGGTACGGAAAGCCAGCCGCAGCCAATGCCTCCTTGTGCAGCGGCGCGGTGACAAGGGCCGAGATCTCGCCGCGCAACGCGGCGCGCGCGGCCCACACCACGCAGTCGCCAGCGGCGCGCCCGGCTTCGGCGCTGATGCGCCCTTGTTCAATGCCCTGAGGCGGCGCGATCACCTGCAGCACCGGGATGCACCCCGGCGGCACGGCAACCGCTTCAGCGACGCTGGCGATCTCCACGACAGGCCACCCCAGCCGCCCCGGCGCCGCGAGCGCCTGCGAGGCGCTGCGCAGCGTGCCGACGTCGCCGGCCACGAACGCACCGCGCACGGCGTCAGGCGCGTCGCGGAAGGCCTTGGCAATGATCTCGGGGCCGATGCCCGCCGGGTCGCCGAGCGTGATCGCGATCGGCGCCTTCATGCGGGGTTGTCGATGTCGATGAATTCGTGCTTCAGCCCGAGCTGCGCCGCCACATGGGCGGCCACGGCCTGCGCGCCGTAGCGCTCGGTGGCGTGGTGGCCGCAGGCCAGGAAGGCCACGCCCAGTTCGCGGGCGTAGTGCGCCTGCGGCTCGGAAATCTCGCCGGTGATGAAGGCGTCGGCGCCGGCCGCGATGGCGGCCTCGAAGTAGCCCTGGGCGCCGCCCGTGCACCACGCGATGTTCTTGATCGGACGATGGACCGTGTCGACCAGCGTGACGGGCCTTTTCAGCACCTTCTCGACATGGGTCGCCAGGGCCTTGGCGCTGGCGAAGTTCTCGCCGTTCTCGCGCGCGCCCAGGAAGCCCAGCTCCTGTTCGCCGAAGCGCCCCGCCGACCCCGGGTGCGCCACGAGCCCCAACTGCAGACCGAGTTGTGCGTTGTTGCCCAGCTCGGGGTGCGCGTCGAGCGGCAGGTGGTAGGCGAAGAGGTTGACGTCGTCGCCCAGCAGCAGGCCCAGGCGCTGCTTCATCCAGCCGGTGACGCAGCCGTCCTGGCCGCGCCAGAACAGGCCGTGGTGGACAAAGATGGCATCGGCCTCGGCGTGGATCGCGGCCTCGATCAGCGCGCGGCTGGCAGTCACGCCCGAGACGATCTTGCGGACCACGGTGCGCCCTTCGACCTGCAGGCCGTTGGGTCCGTAGTCCTTGAAGCGCCCGGGGGCCAGCAGCAGGTCGAATGCGTGAAGCAGTTCGTGGCGTGTGGTGCTCATCGCGACATTGTCGCGCTCCCCGCGGCCGGCGCGCCATCGCGCATCGGGTGGCCGCGTGCGGCCAGGGGCCACAGGGCCAGCAGGAAGCCCAGCGCCGCCAGCGCGGCGACGTAGTGCGCCGGTGCCATGGTGTCGTGCTGCAGCCAGAGCGTGAGGATCACCGGCGTCAGGCCGCCGAAGACGGCATAAGACATGTTGTAGGCGAACGAAAGCCCCGTGAAGCGCACCGGCGCCGGAAAGGCGCGCACGCCCGCGATCGGCACCGTGGCGATGGTGCCCACGAACAGGCCGACCAGCCCGTAGTGCCAGAACAGCGTGGCCGGCGTGCCGGGCAGCCCGGTGTAGAACAGGTAGGCGGTGGCAAAGAGACCGCCCCAGCCGATGAGCATCACGGCGCGCGTGCCGATGCGGTCGCTGGCCCAGCCGACGATCACGCAGCCGATGGTCAGGGTCAGCGTGGCGAGCGCGTTGGCTTCGAGCGCCAGCGCGGCCGGAATGTGGTGCACCTTCTGCAGGTAGGTGGGCGTGTACAGCACCACCACGACGATCGCGGCCGACAGCACCCAGGTCTGCAGCCCCACATACACGCTCGCCAGGCGGTGCTCGCGCAGCACGGTGCGCAGCGGCAGCTCGCGGGCGACCGTCTTGCGGCCGGCCAGCTCCTTGAAGACCGGCGTCTCGTGCAGGAAGCGACGCAGGTAGACCGAGAACAGCCCGAACACGCCGCCCAGGATGAAGGGAATGCGCCAGGCGAAGTCGTGCACCTGCTCGGGCCCGTAGTAGCGGTTGATGGCCACGGCCACCAGCGAGCCCAGCAGGATGCCGCCGGTGATGCCCGAGGTCAGCGTGCCGATGCCGAAGCCGTAGCGCTTCGCCGGCACGTGCTCGCCGACGAACACCCAAGCGCCGGGCATCTCGCCGCCGATGGCCGCGCCCTGCAGCACGCGCATGGCGAGCAGCAGCAGGGGCGCCGCGACGCCGATGCTCGCGTAGGTGGGCAAGAGACCGATCACCAGCGTGGGCGCCGCCATCAGGAAGATCGACAGCGTGAACATGCGCTTGCGCCCCAGCAGGTCGCCGAAGTGCGCGATGACGATGCCGCCCACGGGCCGCGCGAGGTAGCCCGCCGCGAAGATGCCGAAGGTCTG
Organism: Variovorax sp. GW821-FHT10C12; assembly: GCF_059415405.1. Classification (NCBI taxonomy): domain Bacteria; kingdom Pseudomonadati; phylum Pseudomonadota; class Betaproteobacteria; order Burkholderiales; family Comamonadaceae; genus Variovorax; species Variovorax sp. GW821-FHT10C12. The sequence goes on along the minus strand of NZ_JBWKNE010000003.1, from coordinate 569,729 downwards.
CAGCTGGCGCAGCCAGTCGGGCATGTCGGCGGGGAAGAACAGCGCGCCCAGCACGGTCGCGAAGAAGACGTAGATGACGAAGTCGTAGAACTCGAGCGTGCCGCCGAGGGCGGACAGGGCCAGGGTCTTGTAGTCGCGCGCATCGAGCGTGCGCGCCGGAGCGGGCGTGGTGCCGTCCGTGTAGGTAGCTTCTGAGGTCATGGCAGGCAGGGGGATCGTGGCCGCTCGCCTGCCTTGAACCGGATAGGGGCAGAGCGTGGCACGCCGACGAAGGGATCGCCTGGCCGCGTCCGCCGGGTGGGCGGCGCGGAAGGCCTGAGGGGGCGATCCGGGTCGGATCGCCTGCCGATACTAAGGGTTAGCCCGTATTCACGCCCCGAAGGCCGCGCAATCTCGACCCTGCCGCGCGGTCTATGGCGCCAGGCCGGTTGAGGGACAATTGCAACCGGCGCCCTCTTTCAGCGCTTTTCCAACGCTCTTTCTTCAAGCTTTCATGAAACGCACCTGGCTGCTCTTTGCCCAAGCCGTGACCGTCCTGCTGGCGGCCTACTTCGTCGTCGCGACGCTCAAGCCCGAGTGGATCCACAAGCGCTCGACCTCGCTGGGCGGCGTGGTGTCCATCGTGGAAGCGCCCAGCGGCGCGCCGGCCGTGCCCGCCGCGGGCAGCCTGAGCGCGGCGGCCAAGAAGGCCTCGCCGGCGGTCGTGAGCATCAACACCAGCAAGGCCGCGCAGCGCCACCCGCGCAGCAACGACCCCTGGTTCCGCTTCTTCTTCGGCGACCAGGCCGACCAGCCCCAGGTGGGCCTGGGCAGCGGCGTCATCGTGAGCCCCGACGGCTACATCCTCACCAATAACCACGTGGTCGAGGGCGCCGACGAAATCGAGGTCACCCTGAACGACAGCCGCCACGCGCGCGGCAAGGTGATCGGCACCGACCCCGACACCGACCTGGCGGTGCTGAAGATCGAGCTCGACAAGCTGCCGGTGATCGTGCTGGGCAACTCCGACGAGCTGCTGGTGGGCGACCAAGTGCTGGCCATCGGCAACCCCTTCGGCGTGGGCCAGACCGTGACCAGCGGCATCGTCTCGGCGCTGGGCCGCAACCAGCTGGGCATCAACCAGTTCGAGAACTTCATCCAGACCGACGCGGCCATCAACCCCGGCAACTCGGGCGGCGCGCTGATCGACGTCAACGGCAACCTGCAGGGCATCAACACCGCGATCTACTCGCGCTCGGGCGGCAGCATGGGCATCGGCTTCGCCATCCCGGTGTCGATGGCCAAGATCGTGCTCGAGGGCATCGTGAAGGAGGGCCAGGTGCGCCGCGGCTGGATCGGCGTCGAGCCGAGCGACCTGTCGCCCGAACTGGCCGAGACCTTCGGCGTGAAGGCCGACGCGGGCGTGATCATCACCGGCGTGCTGCAGAACGGCCCCGCCGCCAAGGCCGGCATCCGCCCGGGCGACGTGATCACCTCGGTGGGCGAGAAGAAGACCGACAGCGTGCAGGCCCTGCTGACCGCCGTGGCCGGCCTGAAGCCGGGCGACACCGCGCGCTTCGCGCTGCAGCGCGGCACCGACAAGATGGAACTGGACGTGACGCCAGGGCTGCGGCCGAAGAGCCCGATCAGGCAGCAGTTGCCCAACAACGAATAGACGAAGCAACGCAAGACGCGGCCGAGGCCGCGGAAGGCAAAAAGAAAGCGGCCCGAGGGCCGCTTTCTTTTTGGGCAAGCCGCCGGGGCGGAGCCGATCGATCCGGGGGATCAGGAACTGCCGGAAGACCCCGACCCTGCGCTCTCTTCCTCACCCTCGGGCGCCTTGCCGGCCCCCGCGAAATAGCGCGCCCCGATGATCCCCACCTCGTACAGCAGGCACATCGGCACCGCCAGCGCGAGCTGCGAGACCACGTCGGGCGGCGTCAGCACCGCGGCCACCACGAAGGCGATCACGATGAAGTAGCCGCGGAACGAGCGCAGCTTCTCGATGGTGACCATCTCGAAGCGCACCAGCAGCATCACCACGATCGGCACCTGGAAGGCCACGCCGAAGGCGATGTACAGCGACAGGATGGCCTCGACGTAGGACGAGATGTCGGGCGTGGCCGCCACCGCCGCGGGCGTGAACTTCTGGATGAAGCCGAACATCTTGTCCAGCACGAACAGCTGCACGAAGGCGATGCCGCCGTAGGCCAGCGCGCTGCCGAAGAAGATCAGCGGCAGTGCAAAGCGCTTTTCGTGGCTGTACAGGCCCGGCGCGACGAACATCCAGGCCTGGTACATGAGCCAGGGCAGCGCCAGCAGCACGGCCGCCATCATCAGCACCTTGAGCGGCACGAAGAACGGCGAGAACACGCCGATGGCGATCAGCTTGGCATCGGGCGGCATGTGCGCGCGGATCGGCATGGCGATGATGTCCATCAGCCCGCCCGGGCCGGGCCAGATCGCCAGCAGGATGCCCGCGACCGCGAGGCCGTAGACGCAGTACAGCAGCCGGTCGCGTAGCTCGACCAGGTGCTGCACGAACGGCTGCTCGGTGCCCGCCAGCTCGTCTTCTTCTTTGTTCTTGTTGTCGGAATCGGCCATGGGGAAAGGAGAAAGCTTGGGAGACACAGGCGCACGGGGCGCCCGGGAACGCCGCAGGGCGTGCGCGCGTACGTCAGTTGATCTTGTGGGGGCGGAAGCGGGCGACCCGCGCCGCGCCCGACAGCGCCTTGGTACGCACGCCGTTGCGCGCCTTGTACCAATTCGGCGTGGCGCCCTGCTTCAGGCGCCAGTTCTTGCGGGGGTGCCTGTATTCGGGCACCGCCTGCTCGGGCTCGGCCAGCGCCGACAGGGTGTCGCCGGACGCGCCGGAAAACTGCTTCTCGAACTCGCTGGCGCCGGTGTGGATGCTGTGCTCCACGTCGCGCGCCGCGTCCTCGACCGTGGTCTTCATCTTGCGGAGCTCGTCGAGCTCCATCGAACGGTTGACTTCGGCCTTGACGTCGTTCACGTAGCGCTGTGCCTTGCCGAGCAGGGCGCCCACCGTGCGTGCAACGCGCGGCAGCTTCTCCGGCCCGATCACGATCAGCGCCACGACGCCGATGAGCGCCAGCTTCTCAATGCCGAGGTCGATCACGGATGTGTGCCTGCGGTGCTCAGGACTTCTGGCGCGCTTCGACGTCGATCGTCGACTTGTCGCTGTTGGCCGGCTGGCCGGTCACTTGCTGCGTGGGGGCCGACGTGGTGGAGGCGTCGGGGGAGGCCGAGCCGTCCTTCATGCCGTCCTTGAAGCCCTTGACGGCGCCACCGAGATCCGAACCCATGTTCCGCAGCTTCTTGGTGCCGAAGATCATGACCACGACGAGCAGCACGATCAGCCAGTGCCAGATGGAAAAAGAACCCATGGAGAACTCCTAAGAATGTGTCCGATTTTAGTCGGGGGGAATGTGACAGTTTGGCTTAACCCTGCTCAGCCGCGAAGCCAGGGCCGGGGGCCGCCCATGACGTGCACATGGAGATGGTGAACCTCCTGCCCGCCCTCGGCGCCGGTGTTCACGACGACCCGGTAGCCGCCGTCCGGATAGGGCCGGCAGCCCTGCTCCAGCGCCAGCTGGGGGGCCAGGGTCATGATCTTGCCCATGAGCGCCGAATCCTCGGGCGTGAGCTGGGCCATCGAGGCGATGTGCTTCTTGGGCACCAGCATGAAATGCACGGGCGCCCAGGGCGAGATGTCGTGAAAGCCGAACAGGTCGTCGTCTTCGTAGACCTTGCGCGAGGGGATCTTGCCTTCGATGATTTTGCAGAAGACGCAGTTCGGATCAGATGACATCTTTGGGTTCCATGGGACGGCCGTCGTTCATCCGGATCATGCCTTTCACGATCCGGTAGAGGAACCACAGCGAAATCAGGCTCCAGGCGATCCAGCCCGGCACGAACAGCAGCAGCCAGAGCCACGAGGTGACGATGTACAGCAGGCCGGCCCACAGCACCGAGCGGATGCGCCAGCTGAAGTGCGAGGCCTGCCAGGTGCCGGCCGCGTCGTCGCGCTTCACGAAATCGATCAGCAGGGCGATGAGCAGCAGCAGCACGGAGGCCTGTGCGCCCGGCACGACCGCGCCGATGGCCACGATCAGGTGCAGCACGTAGCTGACCCAGCCCCAGGTCTTGAGGGAGTCGTCGGGTTCCACGTTCACGATGTCATTGGCCATGGTCGATGCCCTTTCAATCGATCAGTCAGTCGTTGGAAGCTTCGCGGGCCTGCACCTTGCGCAGGGCTTTTTCCTCGATGCCGCTGGTGCCCTCGCGGCGTTCGAGCTCCGCGACGACGTCGGCTGGCGAGAAACCGTAGTGGGCCAGCGCCACCATGGTGTGGAACCACAGGTCGGCCACTTCGTTCACTATTTTCAAGCGGTCGCCGCCGTGGTCGGCGTCCTTGGCGGCCATCACGACCTCGGTGGCTTCCTCGCCGATCTTCTTGAGGAAGGCGTCGGGGCCCTTGTGCAGCAGCCGGGCGACGTAGCTCTTCTCGGGGTCGCCGCCGTTCGCGGGCAGGCGGCTCTCGAGCACCGCGGCCAGGCGGGCGAGCGCGTCGGAGGTGTTCGAATCGTTCACTGTGGCGCTCATTTGTAGATCGACTCCGGGTCTTTCAAGACCGGCTCGACCACGGTCCACTGACCCTTCTCGTACTTGCTGAAGAAGCAGCTGTGGCGGCCGGTGTGGCAGGCGATGCCGGGCTCGTGGCCGAGTTGGGTCACCTTGAGCAGGACGACGTCGTTGTCGCAGTCCAGGCGGATCTCGTGCACGGTCTGCACGTGGCCCGACTCCTCGCCCTTGAACCACAGCTTGCTGCGCGAGCGGCTGAAATACACCGCGCGGCCCAGCTCGGCGGTCTTTTCGAGCGCCTCGCGGTTCATCCACGCGAACATGAGCACGTCGTTCGTGCCTTGTTCCTGGGCGATCACGGGCACCAACCCGTTCGCGTCCCACTTCACTTCATCGAGCCAATTCATGGGGATATTGTCGAGGATAGGAAAAGACCCTTCCGGTCCCGCTCAGGCGTCGATGCGCACGGGAATCCCGCGCTCGGCCATGCGCGCCTTGGCCTCGCCCACGGTGTGCTCGCCGTAGTGGAAGATGCTCGCGGCCAGCACCGCGTCGGCGCCGCCCTTCTGGATGCCGTCGGCCAGGTCGTCGAGGTTGCCGACGCCGCCCGAGGCGATCACGGGCACGTTGACCGCGTCGCTCACGGCGCGCGTCAGGGCCAGGTCGAAGCCGCTCTTGGTGCCGTCGCGGTCCATGCTCGTGAGCAGGATCTCGCCCGCGCCGCGGCGCGCCATCTCGGTCGCCCACTGCACCACGTCCAGGCCGGTGTTCTTGCGCCCGCCGTGGCTGTAGACGTCCCAGCCCGCGCCGCGCGTGGCGGCGTCTTCGGGGCTGCGGCGCTTGGCGTCGATGGCGACCACGATGCACTGCGAGCCGTACTTCTGGGCCGCGTCGCTGATCACCTGCGGATCGGCGATGGCGGCCGAGTTGAAACTGGTCTTGTCGGCGCCCGCATTGAGCAGCCGGCGCACGTCGGCCACGGTGCGCACGCCGCCGCCCACGGTCAGCGGAATGAAGACCTGCGAGGCCACCGCCTCGATGATCGGCAGGATCAGGTCGCGGCCGTCGCTGGTGGCGGTGATGTCCAAAAAGGTGAGTTCGTCGGCGCCCTGCGCGTTGTAGCGCGCGGCAATCTCGACCGGGTCGCCGGCATCGCGCAGCTCGAGGAAGTTGACGCCCTTGACGACGCGGCCGCCGGTGACGTCAAGGCAGGGAATGATGCGTTTGGCAAGCATGGGGTGGTGAACCAGGGAGAAATCAGAGAACGCAAAGCTGTTGCCAGCCCTGCCATTGGGCGCCGGGCGCCAGCACGACGGGTTCGTCGATGCGGGCCGCCTCGACGCAGAGCATGTGGCGAAAGCCCTCTGCGGGCATGTCCGCGAGTGTCGCACCGAGCGCGGCACCGGGGTTCCAGACCACGGTTTCGGTACAGGTTTCGCTCTGGGTGATTTCGAGCGTGCCGTCGGGCTGCACCAGCCGCAGCGGCTGCGCCGGGGCGGTGTAGACGCTGTCGAACTCGGCCTCGAACTGCAGCGCGGCGGCGGTTTCGGTCTGACGCACGTCGCGCACCGCGTCCCAGCGGGCGGCGCCCTGCAGGCCTTCGAGGCGCACCGCGGCGATGTCGTCCACGCGCAGGTACGTGTGCAGCGCGGCCGAGAACGGCCAGGGCGCGTCGCCGGTGTTGGTCAGGGTGAGCGCGGTGCGCAGCCGGCCGGCGGCGAGCGTGGCGTCCATCCGCGCTTCGAAGGCATGCGGCCAGAGCCGGCGGGTGGCGTCGTTGTCGCGCAGCACCAGCCGCAGCGTGTCGGGCGCGCCCGAATCCTCGCGAATCCAAGGCAGATTGCGCATGAAGCCATGCTTGGGGAGCATGCCGCGCTGGTTGAACTGGGGGCAGCACAGGGGAATGCCGCCACGGATGGCGGTTTGGCCGTCAAAAACGGCCTTCGGACTCAGATACAGTCGCTCCCCACCGCGGGCCGGGGCCCAGGAAAGCACCTGGGCGCCATGCAGCGCCACCGTCAGCGTGCTGCCATCGGCCGCCACGGCGTGCAACGCCGGCTGGCCTCGAAACTCGATCGAGCGGATATCCATGTGAGGAATTGTAGGCAGCCGCCGCATCCTGGCAGCGGGCCATTGCGTGCATCCGCCTTTCTTGGATACCCTGTGCCGGGTCGGTCCCGTGCACTCGAAAAGAACCACTCTCACACGACAAAGGGGATACGCATGAAGAAAAAGCTGCCCATGGCCGCCTGGATCCTGATCGCCATGGTGCTCGGCATCATCGTCGGTTACATGATCTTCACCAGCTTTCCCGACAAGAAGGCCGCCAAGGAGATCGCGGACTACGTCTCCATCGTCTCCGACGTCTTCCTGCGCCTGATCAAGATGCTGATCGGCCCGCTGGTGTTCTCCACGCTGGTGGTGGGCATCGCGCACATGGGCGACGCCAAGTCGGTGGGCCGCGTGTTCGGCAAGGCCATCGGCTGGTTCCTCACGGCCTCGCTGATCTCGCTGGTGATCGGCCTGGTGATGGCCAACCTGCTCAAGCCCGGCGAGAACCTGGGCCTGCCGCTGCCCGATATCGGCGCCTCGGCCAACCTGGCGACCAACAAGTTCACCTTCAAGGACTTCGTGAGCCACACGGTGCCCAAGTCGTTCGTGGAGGCGATGGCCAACAACGAGATCCTGCAGATCGTGGTGTTCTCGATGTTCTTCGGCGTGGCCCTGGCCTCGCTCGGCGACAAGGCCAAGACGCTGGTGGCCGCCATCGAGGAGCTGTCGCACGCCATGCTCAAGATCACGGGCTACGTCATGAAGCTCGCGCCGCTGGCGGTGCTGGCCGCCATGGCCGCCACCGTGGCCGTGAATGGCCTCGGCATCCTCATCAAGTTCGCCGTGTTCATGCGCGACTTCTACCTGGGCCTGTTCGTGCTGTGGGGCGTGCTGATCATGGCCGGCCTGCTGTTCCTGGGGCCGCGCGTGTTCAAGCTGCTGGTGCTCATCAAGGAGGCGTTCCTGCTCTCGTTCGCCACCGCAAGCTCTGAAGCCGCGTATCCGAAGATCCTGCAGGCGCTCGACCGTTTCGGCGTGAAGCGCAAGATCTCCAGCTTCGTGATGCCGATGGGCTACTCGTTCAACCTCGACGGCTCGATGATGTACTGCACCTTTGCCGTGCTGTTCATCGCGCAGGCCTACGACATCCACATGCCGATCAGCACGCAGATCACCATGCTGCTGATCCTGATGCTCACCTCCAAGGGCATGGCCGGCGTGCCGCGCGCCTCGCTGGTGGTGATCGCCGCCACGCTGAACCACTTCGACATTCCCGAGGCCGGCCTGCTGCTGATCCTGGGCGTGGACACCTTCCTGGACATGGGCCGCTCGGCCACCAACGCGGTGGGCAACTCCATCGCCACGGCCGTGGTCGCCAAGTGGGAGGGCGAGCTGTTGTCCGAGAGCGATGCCGAGGCCAACGCCAAGGCGCTCGACGAGGAAGCCGCCGCCACCCTCGCCCACCCGGCGCACGCGTGAGGCGCCACGCCATGACGCGCATCGCCACGCTGCCCTCCGCCGTCGCCGCATGGCTGCTGGCGGGCGTGGCCCTGGCCTTGCCGGCCGGCCCCGCGCAGGCGCAGGAGCTCCTCACCGGCACGCTGGCCAAGGTGCGCGAGAGCGGCACCATCGCCATCGGCCACCGCGAAGCCTCGGTGCCTTTCTCCTACCTCAATGCACGCAAGGAACCGATCGGCTATTCCATCGAGCTGTGCCGCGCGCTCGTCACGGCCATCGAGGACACGGTCAACAAGAGCCTCACGATCAAGTGGGTGCCCGTCACCTCCGACTCGCGCATCGACGCGGTCGTGAGCGGCCAGGTCGACCTCGAGTGCGGCTCCACCACCAGCAACCTCGAGCGCCAGAAACGCGTGGCCTTCTCGCCGACGATGTTCGTCTCGGGCACCAAGGTGCTGGTGAAGAAGGGCGCGCCGATCCAGTCGTTCCGCGACCTGGCCGGCAAGAAGGTAGCGGTGACGGCCGGCACCACCAACGAGAAGACGCTGCGCGACCTGTCGCAGAAGTTCAAGCTGAACATCGAACTGAAGGTGGCGCGCGACCATGCCGAGTCGTTCGCGCTCGTGAAAGAAGGCCAGGCCGACGCCTTCGCCACCGACGACGTGCTGCTCTACGGCCTGATCGCCCGCGACGCCGCCAAGGCGCAGTACGAGGTGGTGGGCGACTTCCTCTCCTACGACCCGTACGCGGTCATGTACCGCAAGGGCGACCCGCAGCTGAACAAGGTGGTGGTCGACACCTTCCAGGTGCTGGCGGAAGACGGCGAGATCCACCGGCAGTACAAGCGCTGGTTCATGCGCAAGCTGCCCTCGGGGGAAAGCCTCAACCTGCCGATGAGCGCGCAGCTGGAAACGATCATCCAGACGATGGCGGTGAAGGCCGAGTAGGCCCGCCCGCCCTTCTCTACCGCGCCGGCCACTCCCAGCGCGGAATCTCGCTCATGTCGAGGTTCGCGATGCGGGTCTCGCCGAAGCGCTTTTCGAGCACCACCGGCTGCAGGCCTTCGCTGTCGTCCAGGGCGGCGATCAGGCGCGCCGCGTGCGACACCACGATCACCTGCGACGACCGCGCGGCCTGCGCGATGAGGCGGCCCAGCGCGGGCAGCAGGTCGGGGTGCAGGCTGGTCTCGGGCTCGTTGAGCACCAGCAGCGCGGGCGGACGGGGCGTCAGCAGCGCCGCGATCCACAGCAGGTAGCGCAGGGTGCCATCCGACAGTTCGGCGGCCGTCAGGGGCCGCAGCAGGCCGTGCTGGTGCATCAGCGTCTCGAAGCGGTCGCCGTTCGCCTGCACCTCGATGCGGGCGCCCGGGAAGGCGTCATCCACGGCGCTGTCGAGCGCCTCGCCGTCGCCGATCTCGCGAATGGTCTGCAGGGCGGCGGCCAGGTCGGCACCGTCGTTGGCGAGCACGGGCGTGTAGGTGCCCAGTTGCGGCTGACGCGCCGGGGCGTCGGCATCGGAGCGGAAGTGGTCGTAGAAGCGCCAGGAGCGCATCTGCTCGCGCAGCGTGAGCATCTCGGGCGCGTCGCGCGGGTCGGCGTGCTCGGTCATCATGCTGGCGAAGGCCGGGATCGGCCGGCCGACGGCCTGCCAGCCCTTGCCGTCGCGCAGGCGCAGCGCGGCGCTCTTGCGGTCGACCAGGTGCGTGGAAGGGCGCAGCAGCGGGCCGCTCCAGATCGCCTCGTGCTTGATCTGCGGGTCGTGCGAGAAGGCCGAGGACGGGATCGGCGGCGGCAGGCCGATGTCGATGGCGTAGCCGAAATCGTCGGCCTCGGCGCCGGCAAAGCCCAGCTTCAGCGCCACCGGCTCGCTGCGCGTGGTGCCCTGCACCGGCTGCTCGCCGCGCAGCATGGCCGCCGAAAAGCGCTCGGGCCCGGCCCACAGCGTGGAAGACAGCCCGCCCTCGCGCACCAGCGAGCGGATCACGCCGCCGTTGGCGATGTCGGCCAGCAGGCGCATCGCGCGGTACACGCTCGACTTGCCGCTGCCGTTGGCGCCGGTGACCACCGTGAGGCGACCCAGCGGCACCGTCAGCTGGCGCAGCGAGCGGTAGTTGGCAATGGCGAGCGCGGAGAGCACGCGCTGCTGGGGAAAAGCGTCAGGCGCCGGCCAGCGCGTCCGCGCGCGCCTGGGCGGCGGCGAAGTCGAGGTCGCCCGAGTAGATGGCACGGCCGCAGATCACGCCCTCGACGCCTTCGGACTCGACCGCGCAGAGCTGGTCGATGTCGGCCATGTTCGACAGGCCGCCCGAGGCGATCACCGGAATGGTCAGCGCCTGCGCGAGCTTGACGGTGGCGTCGATGTTGATGCCCGAGAGCATGCCGTCGCGGCCGATGTCGGTGTAGATGATCGATTCGACGCCGTAGTCCTCGAACTTCTTGCCCAGGTCGGCCACCTCGTGGCCCGTGAGCTTGCTCCAGCCGTCGGTGGCGACCTTGCCGTCCTTGGCGTCCAGGCCCACGATGATGTGGCCGCCGAAGGCGCTGCAGGCGTCCTTCAGGAAGCCGGGGTTCTTGACCGCGGCGGTGCCGATGATCACGTAGCGCAGGCCGTCGTCGATGTAGCGCTCGATGGTGTCGAGGTCGCGGATGCCGCCGCCGAGCTGCACGGGGATGTCCTCGCCGACTTCCTTCAGGATCGCCTTGATCGCTGCGTGGTTCTGCGGCTTGCCGGCGAAGGCGCCATTCAGGTCGACCAGATGCAGCCGGCGCGCGCCGGCCTGGACCCATTTGCGGGCCATGGCGGCGGGGTCTTCGCTGAAGACCGTGGATTGGTCCATGTCGCCCTGCTTGAGGCGAACGCAGTGGCCGTCTTTGAGATCAATGGCGGGAATGAGGAGCATGGAAGTGACGCGAGTGTGCGAAAGCCGGGCTGCGAACGGTGCGGCCCGGGCGGGAATATAAGGTCAGGGGTTCCAATGGAGGAAGTTGCGATACAGCTGCAGCCCATGGTCCGCACTCTTCTCCGGGTGGAACTGGGTGGCAAAAATGTTATCGCGTGCGATGGCCGCGGTAAAGCATGCCCCGTAATCGGCCTCGCCCACGCTGTGCCGGGCATCCGCCGGGCACGCGTAGAAGCTGTGCACGAAATAGAAGTAGCTCTGGTCGGGAATGCCCGCCCACACCGCGTGCGGCTGGGCCTGGCGCACCTGGTTCCAGCCCATCTGCGGCACCTTGAAGCGGCTGCCGTCGGGCTGCAGGCGGCCCGCCAGGTCGAACTTGACGACCTCGCCGGGAATGAGCCCCAGGCCGTCGGTCGGGCCCTCGTCGCTGCGCGACAGCAGCATCTGCATGCCCACGCACACTCCGAAGAGCGGCTTGCTGGCCGCCGCCTCGAGCACCGACTCGAGCAGGCCCGAGTCGCGCAGTTCGCGCATGCAGTCGGGCATGGCGCCTTGCCCCGGCAGCACCACGCGGGTGGCCTTTCGCACCACGTCCGGGTCGGAGGTGACGAACACCTCCACGCCCACCTGGTCGGCCGCATGGCGCACGGCCTGCGACACGGAGTGCAGGTTGCCCATGCCGTAGTCGACGACCGCGACGGAATTCTTTGCTACAGATTTCATAGCTGTTCGCCGGGGAGTTTCAGAGCGAACCTTTGGTTGAGGGAATGACGCCCACGGAGCGCGGATCGAGCTCCAGCGCGCCGCGCATGGCGCGCGCGAAGGCCTTGAACACGGTCTCGCACTGGTGGTGCGCGTTCACGCCCTTCAGGTTGTCGATGTGCAGCGTGACGAAGGCGTGGTTCACGAAGCCCTGGAAGAACTCGTAGGTGAGCTGGCTGTCGAAGGTGCCGATCATGCCGCTGGTGAAGGGCACGTGCATCACGAGGCCGGGGCGGCCCGAGAAGTCGATGACGACGCGGCTCAGCGCCTCGTCGAGCGGCACGTAGGCATGGCCGTAGCGGCGGATGCCCTTCTTGTCGCCGATGGCCTTGGCCACGGCCTGGCCGAGCGTGATGCCCACGTCTTCCACCGTGTGGTGGCCGTCGATGTGCAGGTCGCCCTCGCAGTCGATGTCCAGGTCGATCAGCCCGTGGCGGGCGATCTGGTCGAGCATGTGATCGAAAAAGCCGATGCCCGTGGAGAGCTTGGCCTTGCCGGTGCCGTCGAGGTTGACGCTGACCGTGATCTTCGTCTCGGCGGTGTGGCGGGTGACCGTCGCGATGCGATCGGTGCTGCCCGGGGTCGTGGGGGTGGTCATAGTGAGGCTTCGAGCGCCGCCAGCATCTGCGTGTTCTCGTCGGCCGTTCCGACGGTGAGGCGCAGGCAGTTGGCGAGCAGTTCATGCATTTTAGAAACGTTCTTCACCAGCACCCCGCGGGCCTTCATGCCCTCGAAGGTACGGGTGGCATCGGGCACGCGCAGCAGGATCATGTTGGCGTCGCTGGGCCAGGTCTTCACGCCCGGCAGCCGGGCCAGCGCGGCCATGAGCTGGTCGCGCCCCTCGCGGATCTGGCCCGCCTGGGCTTCGAACACGGCCGCGTGCTCCAGCGCGAACAGCGCGGCCTCGCAGTTGAGCACGCTGATGTTGTACGGCGGGCGCACCTTGTCGATCTCGGCGACCAGCGCGGCGGGGCCCATGAGGTAGCCCAGGCGGACACCGGCCAGGCCGAACTTGCTCAGGGTGCGCATCAGCAGCACGTGGCGGTGGTTCGCGAGCCGGTCGATGTAGCTGCGGGCGGCAAAGGGCTGGTAGGCCTCGTCGATCACCACCAGGCCGCTCTGCGCGCCCTGGGCCTGCACGATCTTCTCGATGACGGCGTCGTCCCAGAGGTTGGCGGTCGGGTTGTTCGGGTAGGCGAGGTAGACGATGGCGGGCTTCTCGCGCGCGATGGCGGCCAGCATGGCGGCCTCGTCGAGTTCGAAATCGGCCGTCAGCGGCACGCCCACGAAGCGCAGGCCCTGCAGCTGGGCGCTCATCGCGTACATGACGAAGCCGGGCACGGGCGCCAGCACGGCGGCGCCGGGCTGGTCGCAGGCGATGCCGAGCAGCGAGATCAGTTCGTCCGAGCCGTTGCCCAGCATCAGCCCGAAGCCTTCGGGCAGGCCCGCATGGGCGGCCAGCGCGCGCTGCAGGTCGGCGCCGCGGTCGCCGGGGTAGCGGTTGAGTGCGAGCGCACCCAGGCGCGCGCCCAGTTCGGCCTGCAGCGCGGGCGGCAGGCCGTAGGGGTTCTCCATCGCGTCGAGCTTGAGGAAGCCGCGCGCGTCCTGCACCGCGTAGGCGTGCATGGCGCGCACGTCGGCGCGGATGCGGTCGAGCGGCAGGCGGTTGTCGGAGGCAGAAGAATCGGAAACGGTCATCGGGTGCAGCGGTAGCTGTTGCGGAGGGCGCCGGCCATGACCAGTTGCACGGGCATGTCGGCTTCGTAGCTGTCGGCGTTGCGGCTCAGCTCGGTCTGGTAGAGCGAGCGGGCCATCGAGGGTTCGAGGCGGCGGCCCTCGATGCAGAACGGCGGCACCTGGCCGTTGCGCTGCGACGATTCGACGCCCTCGCGCAGGCCTTCGAGCACGCCGACGAGGTAGTAGCTGGCGTAGGCCTTGCCGTCCTTCTCGTTGGCTTCGAGCGTGCGCAGCTCGCGAATGCTCATGGCCTGCGCGCCGACGCCGATCGCACCGGCCGCCAGGGCGAGCAGCAGCGCCGGCAGGCGCGGCAACAGCAGGACGGCGGCGCGTTGCATGGCCTCGCCGGCTTACTTGCGGTAGCGCGGCGGCGGCGCGTACGCGCCGTCGGCCGGGAAGGCGCTGGGCTGCGACGGCGAAGCGTCGCGGCGGGTGCGGCGCGGGGCGTTCGGCTCTTCGAGTTCGAACAGCGCGGCGCCGATCACGCCGATGTTGCGCACATCACCGGCCTCGGTGTTCGCGGCGTAGGCACGGCCCGGCGTGGCGAAACGGAAGGCGGCCACTTCGCTCTGGCTCTTGCGGAAGCCTTCGATGTTCAGGGTCTGCTGCGGGCGCAGCACGTAGCCGCCGTTGCGCAGGCTGCCGGGCTTGCCGTTGAGCACGTCCAGGCCGTCGACGGTGGCGATCACCTCGTAGCTGCGGTCGCTCAGGTTGCGAAAGCGCAGCGTGTAGCGCGCGCCTTCGACGCCGGCGAGGCGGAACATGTCATTGCCGCTTCGGCGTGCGCGCTGCAACGGCAGCGGGCGGTCGTTCTCGTCGAGCACCGACCATTCGATGTCGCCCTGGGCCAGCTGCAGGTTCAGCCGGCGCTCGGGGTTGCTGCCCGTATCGCGGCGCACGCTGGCCGCGTCGTTGTAGCCGATCGAGGCCACGTCGTCGGGCTGGTCGGACAGGCGCTTGGCAGCCACCGTGCGGGTCTTCGACTCGATGCCCTCGCCCCATTGCGTGCCGAGCTGGGCCGGCGCCGGTGCGGGCTTTGCAGCACTGGACGTGGCCGCCATCGCCGTGGTCTCGGCGCGGTTCTGCGGCATCTGGGTGCAGGCGGCCAGCAAGGCGGCACCGGCAACGAGGCCGGTGGCGAAGCGGAAAAATCGCGAACGATAGAGGCGTTGAATCATCTGGCGTGCTCCTCCCTGAAGCGGGGTTGTTGGAGCCTCAGATCTTACGCAGGCGCATGCGCGCGGCTTCGGCGTGGGCCTGCAGGCCCTCGCCTTCGGCCAGCGTGACCGCGATCGGGCCCAGCACCTGCGCGCCGGCCTCGCTCACCTCGATGAGGCTGGAGCGCTTCTGGAAGTCGTACACGCCCAGCGGGCTCGAGAAACGCGCCGTGCCGCTGGTCGGCAGCACGTGGTTCGGGCCGGCGCAGTAGTCGCCCAGGCTCTCGCTGGTGAAGTTGCCCAGGAAGATCGCGCCGGCGTGGCGCAGCAGCGGTTCCCAGCGGTGCGGCTCGCTGCTGCTGACTTCCAAGTGTTCGGGGGCGATGCGGTTGCTGATCTCGCAGGCCTCTTCCATGCTCTTCGTGTGGATCAGCGCGCCGCGGCCGTTGAGCGAGGCGGCGATGATCTCGGCGCGCGGCATGGTCGGCAGCAGGCGGTCGATCTCGGCCTGCACGCGGTCGATGTAGGCGGCGTCGGGGCACAGCAGGATGCTTTGCGCCAGCTCGTCGTGCTCGGCCTGGCTGAACAGGTCCATGGCCACCCAGTCGGGCGGCGTGGAGCCGTCAGCCAGCACCAGGATTTCGCTCGGGCCCGCGATCATGTCGATGCCCACGGTGCCGAACACGCGGCGCTTGGCGGCAGCCACGTAGGCGTTGCCGGGGCCGGTGATCTTGTCGCAGGCCGGGATGGTGGCCGTGCCGTAGGCCAGCGCGGCCACGGCCTGCGCACCGCCGACGGTGAAGCCGCGCGTCACGCCGGCCACGTAGGCGGCGGCGAGCACGAGCTGGTTCTTCTCGCCCTTCGGCGTGGGCACGACCATGATGATCTCGCCCACACCGGCGACGTGCGCGGGAATGGCGTTCATCAGCACGCTCGACGGGTACGCGGCCTTGCCGCCCGGCACGTAGATGCCGACGCGGTCGAGTGGCGTGACCTTCTGGCCGAGCAGCGTGCCGTCGGCGTCGCGGTAGCTCCAGCTTTCGCCCGAGGCCTTCTTCTGCGCCTCGTGGTAGCTGCGCACGCGGCGTGCGGCGGCCTCGAGCGCGTCGCGCTGCGCGGCGGGCAGCGCCTCGAAGGCGGCCTTCAGTTCAGCCTGCGTCAGCTCCAGCTCGGGCAGCGTCTTCGCATCGAGCTTGTCGAAGCGGTTCGTGTATTCCAGCACCGCCTCGTCGCCGCGCTTTTGCACGTCGGCCAGGATGTCGGCCACCACCTTCTCGATCGCCGCATCCGCGTCCGCGGACCAATGCAGCCGCGCCTTGAATTCAGCATCGAAGCTGGCTGAGTTCGTGGACAGTCGGGCGGGGGCTGCTTGCAGAGTCATGGGCTTGAGGTTCAGGCGGAGGGAATGGCGGACGCGAAGGCGTCGATGATGCGGCGGATGGGTTCGCGCTTGAGCTTGAGCGCGGCCTGGTTGACGACCAGCCGGGCGCTGATGTCCATGATGCGCTCCACCTCGACGAGGTGGTTGGCCTTGAGCGTGTTGCCGGTCGAGACCAGGTCGACGATGGCGTCGGCCAGGCCCGTGAGCGGCGCCAGCTCCATGCTGCCGTAGAGCTTGATCAGGTCGACGTGCACGCCCTTGCTGGCGAAGAAGTCGCGCGCCAGGCCCACGTACTTGGTGGCCACGCGCAGGCGCGAGCCCTGCTTCACGGCCGAGGCGTAGTCGTAGTCGGCGCGCACGGCCACGCTGAGGCGGCAGGCGGCAATGCGCAGGTCCAGCGGCTGATACAGGCCCTGGTTGCCGTGCTCGAGCAGCACGTCCAGGCCGGTCACGCCCAGGTCGGCGCCGCCGTACTGCACGTAGGTGGGCACGTCGGACGCGCGCACCAGCACCACGCGCACGTCAGGGCGGGTGGTGTCGAGGATGAGCTTGCGCGATTTCTCGGGGTCTTCGGTGACCTCGATGCCGGCGGCGGCCAGCAGGGGCATCGTCTCTTCGAAGATGCGGCCTTTGGATAAAGCAAGCGTGATCATTGGGATGCCTTCAAGCGGGAAACACCGCGGAACCGGCTTTGCCGGGCCGCTGGTGTTGCCCCCTGCAAGGGGGTTGGCGAAGCGACACGAAGTGCGCGAAGACTGGGGGTGTGCGTCATGCGATGCGTTCAATGTCGGCACCGAGGCCGCGCAGTTTCGATTCCATTCGGTCGTAACCCCGGTCGAGGTGGTAGATGCGGTCGACCAGCGTCTCGCCCTCGGCCACGAGGCCGGCAATGACGAGGCTGGCGGAAGCGCGCAGGTCGGTGGCCATCACGGTGGCGCCCGAGAGCTGCTGCACGCCCTCGACCATCGCGACCTTGCCTTCGACGTGGATGCGCGCGCCCAGGCGCACCATCTCGTTCACGTGCATGAAGCGGTTCTCGAAGATGGTCTCGGTGACCATCGAGGCGCCGCGCGCGATCACGTTCAGGGCCATGAACTGGGCCTGCATGTCGGTCGGGAAGCCGGGGTATTCGGTGGTGCTGAAGCTCTGCGCCTTCAGGTGGTCGTACGCGGGGCCCAGCGAGCCGATGCGGATGCCGTCGGGTTCGGTCACGACGGTGCAGCCGGCGTCGCGCAGCTTGTCGATCACGGCGTCGAGGTGGTCGCCGCGCGCGTGGCGCAGGAAGGCCTCGCCGCCCGTGGCCGCCACGGCGCACAGGAAGGTGCCGGCCTCGATGCGGTCGGCCACCACGGCATGCTCGCAGCCGTGCAGCTTCTCGACGCCCTGGATGCGGATGTGGCTGGTGCCGTGGCCTTCGATCTTCGCGCCCATGCGGATCAGCATCTCGGCCAGGTCGATGATCTCGGGCTCCTGCGCGGCGTTCTCGAGCAGCGTCTCGCCCTCGGCCAGCGCGGCGGCCATGAGGAAGTTCTCGGTGCCGGTGACGGTGACCATGTCGGTCAGGATGCGCGCGCCCTTCAGCCGCGTGCGGCCCTCGGGCAGGCGCGCGACCATGTAGCCGTGCTCGACCACGATCTCGGCGCCCATCGCCTGCAGGCCCTTGATGTGCTGATCGACCGGCCGCGAGCCGATGGCGCAGCCGCCGGGCAGCGAGACCTTGGCATGGCCGAAGCGCGCCAGCAGCGGGCCCAGCGCCAGCACCGAGGCGCGCATGGTCTTCACCAGTTCGTAGGGGGCCTCGGGGTTGCCGAGCTCGCCGGCGTTCAGGCGCACGGTGCCGTTGTCGTCGGCCTCGGCCGTCACGCCCATGTTGCGCACCAGCTTGAGCATGGTCGACACGTCCTGCAGGCGCGGCACGTTGTGCAGCACCACGGGCTGGTCGGTCAGCAGCGCCGCGCACAGCTCGGGCAGCGCGGCGTTCTTGGCGCCGGAAATGAGCACTTCGCCGCGAAGCTCACGCCCGCCGCGAATCAGAAGTTTGTCCATGAAGGATCCAGCGAAATCAGGAGGCCCGCAGGGGCCGGAAAGTCATTTGTCCACGGCGGCCCATTCGGCCGGCGTGTAGGTCTTCATCGAGAGTGCATGCACCTCGTCGGTGTGCATTTTCGCACCGAGGGTGGCGTAGACCCGCTGGTGGCGCTGGATGGCGCGCTTGCCCTCGAATTCGGCCGAGACGATGGTCGCGTACCAATGTCGGCCGTCGCCCTCGAGCGTGATGTGCTCGCACGGCAGATGGGCAGCGATGATGGCTTGGAGTTCGTCAGCGGTCATGGGGTCTTGGAAGGCGGGATCAGCCGCGGATTTTGTAGCCGATGCGCAGGAGGTGAACGGCAATCGCGCTCACCACCAGCCAAGCGGAACCGACGATGCCGAAGCTCAGCCAGGGCGAAGCGTCGCTCACCCCGAAGAAGCCGTAGCGGAAGCCGTCGATCATGTAGAAGAAGGGGTTCAGGTGGCTCACGCTCTGCCAGAACGGCGGCAGCGAGCCGATCGAATAGAACACGCCCGACAGGAAGGTCATGGGCATGATCAGGAAGTTCTGGAACACGGCCATCTGGTCGAACTTCTCGGCCCAGAGCCCGGCGATGAGGCCCAGCGTGCCCAGCATGGCCGAGCCCAGCAGCGCGAACACCAGGATCCACACCGGCGCCACGAAGCTCGGCACGGCGAAGAAGAGGGTCACGGCGAACACGCCCACGCCCACCGCCAGCCCGCGGATCACCGAGGAGCCCACGTAGGCGAAGAACCAGCCCCAGTGCGACAGCGGCGTGAGCAGCACGAACACGAGGTTGCCCATGATCTTGCTCTGGATGATCGAGGACGAGCTGTTCGCGAACGCGTTCTGCAGCACGCTCATCATCACGAGGCCGGGGATCAGGAAGGCGGTGTAGCCCACGGAGCCGTAGACCGTCACGCGGCCTTCGAGCACATGCCCGAACACCATGAGGTACAGCAGCGCGGTGAGCACCGGCGCGCCGACGGTCTGGAAACCGACCTTCCAGAAGCGCAGCGTTTCCTTGTACAGAAGCGCGCGCCACCCAGTCACGGCCATCATCGCGACACCTCCAGCGGCGTCTGCTCGCCCGCCATCAGGTCGATGAACACGTCTTCCAGGTCGGCCTTGCGCATTTCCACGTCTTCCACCGCGACGCCGGCTTCGCGGATCGCGGCCAGCAGTTGTTCGACTTCATGCGCGTTCTGCGCCGGCAGCTGCACGATGCGCCCGGTGATGCGCGCATGCTGGGCGATGGCCCAGGGCAGCATGGCATCGGTCTTGAAGCGCAGCACGTTGCTCGCGGCCGACTTCAGCAGCTCGCTGGTGCGGTCCAGGGCGATCACCTTGCCGAGCTTGAGCATCGCGATGCGGCTGCACAGGGCCTCGGCCTCTTCGAGGTAATGGGTGGTGAGCAGCACGGTGCTGCCCTGCTTGTTGAGCTTGGCGACGAACTGCCAGAGCGTCTGGCGCAATTCGACGTCGACACCGGCCGTGGGCTCGTCGAGCACGATGACCGGTGGCTTGTGCACCAGCGCCTGCGCCACCAGCACCCGGCGCTTCATGCCGCCCGAGAGCTGGCGCATGTTGGCGGTGGCCTTGTCGGCCAGGCCCAGGCTCTGCAGCAACTCGTCGATCCAGGCTTCGTTGTTCTTGATGCCGAAGTAGCCCGACTGGATGCGCAGCGACTCGCGCACGTTGAAGAAGGGGTCGAACACCAGCTCCTGCGGCACGATGCCGAGCTGGCGCCGGGCTTCGGCGTAGTCGCGCTGCACGTCGAAGCCGTGCACGCTGATCGCGCCCGCCGTGGGCCGCGACAGGCCCGCCAGCATGCTGATCAGGGTGGTCTTGCCCGCGCCGTTGGGGCCGAGCAGGCCGAAGAACTCGCCCGGCTCGATCTGGAAGGAAACCTCGTCGACCGCACGCAGCCCCTGCTTGCCTTGGGCGCGTTGCTGACGGGAGGGAGGGTAGGTCTTGGAGACCGACTGGAATGAGATCGCGGGCATGGGAGCCCGCGATTTTACGGGCGATGGGTTTTTCGGCGCTGTTCAGGGGTGAACGCGGGGAGCCGGCCGCGCTAGGCATCGGCCCGGAGTTCACCCACAATCCCGCCGGTGCCGATTCTGCGCACCGCAACCGCCCATCGCGAGGAACGCCCATGAAGTGTTTGACCCGCAGCCCCCTCCCAACCGTTGCCGCCCTGCTCCTGGCGATGGTGCTGTCCGCTTGCGGGGGAGGAGGAGGTGGTGGTGGCGGCGGAGGTGGCGGTATCGGCCTTGGCCTCGGCGGCGGTGCTGGCGCTGGCGCAGGGGGTGGCACCGCTCCACCTTGCGCCTCATCTGCAGGTTCGGCCCAACTGCCGGCCCGCGATGCACTCATTGCGCGCGCCAAGTGCCTGGAGCTGGACACGCCCTACGTGCCACCACCCGGCGATGTGCTGGAGCACAACACTTCCGGCTATGCCAAGGCCATGTGCTCGGCGGTCTTCATCACCGGACTCGATCCTGCAGTCGCCGCCGAAACCATCGGGTACTTCACGGGGCCGTACGAACAGCGCAAGAAGGTGGGTGCGCCGGTGGTCGACCGCGCCAAGAAGGAGGTCCGCATCACGATGCCCAACGGCGGCCCGACGCTGGTGGCCCGCCACTTCGGATCGCAGGGTTGCATCACGCTGCCGCCCGGCAAGGACGACGTTTTCTTCACACCCGTCAATGTCAAGAGCGCGCTGGCCGACCCCACGACCGTGCCCTGGCCCATGGGGGATGTGCTGCCGAACGACCCGCCGCCCGCCGACGTCGACATGGCCAAGGTGAACCAGGCCCTCGGCGCCGCCTTCGAAACCACGGAGGCCTACACCGCCGCCTTCGTGGTCACGCACAAGGGGCGGCTCATCGGCGAGCGCTACATGAGCGACATCAGCGCGACAACGCCGCTCGAATCATGGTCGATGGGCAAGAGCGTCGTGGCCACGATGATGGGCGTGCTGATCAAGCAGGGTGTGTACAAGCTCGACCAGCCCGCGCCGATTCCCGAATGGCAAGGTGCCGGCGACGGCCGGCAGCAGATCCGTATTGCCGACATCCTGCGCATGTCCAGCGGGCTGCGCATCAAGGCCCCGGACGATCCGGACTTCGATCCCAACGGCACCTACCCCGATCACATCTACTACTACACGGGCCGGATCAACGCATTCAACTACGCCGCGACCCGACCGCAACAATGGCCGCCCAATACGGTGGGCCGCTACCGCAACACCGATCCGGTGCTTGCCAACTACCTGGTCCGCCTTGGAGTCGAGAAGCGCGGCGAAGAGTACCTCTCGTTCCCGCAGCGTGCCATCTTCGACAAGATCGGCATCCGCTCCATGGTGATCGAGACCGATCCCTACGGCAACTTCCTCACGCAAGGCTACGACTTCATGTCGGCCCGCGATTGGGCCCGGCTGGCCAATCTCTACCTGCAGGACGGCGTGTGGAACGGGGAGCGCATTCTTCCCGAGGGGTTCGTCAACTTCGTGAGCACGGCCGCACCGGCCTGGGCCGCAGACCAGCGCCCCATCTACGGGGGATTCTTCTGGATCAATGGAACGGGGGCACTGGCGGCACCGACGACGGCCTACTACATGCTCGGTGCAGGGGGCCAGTTCGTGCTCGTGATTCCGTCGCACGATCTTGTGGTCGTGCGCATCGGCCACTCCAAGGGGGAGCGATTCGCGACCCCGACCCTGAACAAGGCACTCGCGCTGCTGACCGCAGCAGTGCCACGCACGCGCTAGGGTGTCAGGGCGCGGCGGGCAAGAGGCCCGCGATGCCGTACAGCGCGGCCAGCTCGCGCAGGCGCGGCGACAGGCCCTTGACCGAGAACCCCCGGCCCAGCGCGCTCGATTCGCGCCGGCACTCAAGCAGCACCGCCAGCGCGGAGGAATCGAACTGAGCCAGCGCCGTGGCGTCGACCACAGTGGAGGTCGAGTCGGTCTGGCCCTTGAGCCCCTGCTGCAGCATGCGCATGCAGGCAGGAGCCTCGTCGTGGGTGAGTCGGGAGGGAAGGACCAGCATGGCGTGCGCCCGTCAGCCCTTGCCGTTGCCCTTGTTGCGCGCGGCCAGCGCGGCAATCAGGCCATCGATGCCGCTCTTGTTGATTTCCTGCGCAAACTGGGTGCGGTAGGTATCGACCAGCCACACGCCCAGCACGTTCAGGTTGTAGACCTTCCAGCCGGCGCCCTGGCCCGGGGTCTTTTCGAGGCGGTAGTCCAGCTGCACCGGATCGCCGCGGCCCTTGACCTCGGTGCGCACGAGCACGTCGGTGTCGGTGGGCGCGCCGCGGAACGGACGGATGGTGACGGTCTGGTCGCTCACCTGGTCGAGCGCGCCCGCGTAGGTGCGCACCAGCAGGGTCTTGAACTCGTCCTGCAGGCGCTTTTGCTGCTCGGGCGTGGCCTGGCGCCAGGCCGGGCCGACGGCCGAGGCGGTCATGCGCTGGAAGTTGACGTTGGGCATGATCTTGCTGTCGACCAGCAGCATGATCTTGTTGATGTCACCGGCCTTGATCGACGAATCGGCCTTGATGGTCTCGAGCACGTCGGTCGACAGGCGCTTGACGAGTGCGTCGGGAGCTTCATCCGCCGCGTATGCGGGCTGGTGCACGAAGGCGGTGGCGGCGCCGAACAGCAGCGCGCCGGCCAATGCCAGTCGGCCCAGGTCGCGTCGTTGCAGCAAGATCTTGTTGTTCATGGTGAGTCCCTCAGGTTGAATTGTCTTCCCTGCACGGTGCAGCCAATGGCCCCGTGCTGAGACAGGAACGGTTTCGACAGGCGCCAGGCCGACCGGGTTCCTGAAGCGGAGGTGAAGCCTGCAACCGGATGCAAGCAGGCTTCCCGTCCGCTGCGCCGCCATCACTTGCCGGCGTTGTCGTCGTCCGGCGGATTGCCGTCGTAGACCTGGTTGCGGCGGCGCTGCAGGAACGCGTCGCGGGTGAACGAATACTTGTCGAGCGCGGCTTCGTCGAGCAGGCGGGTCGCGCCGAGGTAACGCGAGCGGGTGTCCACGATACGCAGGACCGACAGCGAATTGCGCCAGGCGACATCGTGGATGTAGCCCTGTGCATCGCCATAGAGTTCAAGCGGCTTGGCCACTGTGTCACGCAACGTGGACGGTCCAAGCAGAGGCAGCACGACATAAGGACCAGCGCCCACGCCCCAGTAGCCCAGCGTCTGGCCGAAATCTTCTTCGTGGCGCGGAATGCCTGCTTCCGTGGCCACGTCGAGCAGCCCGCCCAAGCCGAAGAACGTGTTGACGTTCAGCCGCATGAAGGTCTCGGCGCTGTTCTGCAGCTTGAGCTGCGCCACGTTGTTGGCCAGGCTCCAGACGTCGCCGATGTTGCTGAAGAAGTTGGTCACACCCTGGCGCACCAGCGAGGGCACCACCTTCTGGTAGGTGCTGGCCACGGGCTCGAGCACCGCTTCGTCGACGGTGTCGTTGAAGCGCGTCACGCCGCGGTTGAATGGCTCGAAAGGGTCGGTCGGGCTCGTCCCGGGTCCGGTGGCGCATCCGGCCACCAGCGCGAACCCGACGGTTGCGCCAGCCCAGCGGGCGGATTTCGCTACACTTTTAATAGCATTCGACGAAAAAAGTCGTGTGGTCATTTCTTGTTGGCTGTTCCCGGCGCCGTATTCCCCTCGGCGGCCTTGCTGTACAGGAACTGGCTGATCAGGTTCTCCAGCACCACGGCCGACTGGGTCGCGGTGATGGTGTCGCCGGCTTGCAGGTTCTTTTCCTCGGCGCCCGCCTCGATCCCGATGTACTGCTCGCCGAGCAGGCCACTGGTCAGGATCTTGAGCGAACTGTCCTTGGGAAAACTGTAACGGTTTTGCAGCGCCAGCGTCACGTCGGCCTGAAAGGCCTTGTCGTTGAACGCGATGGATTCCACACGACCAACGACCACGCCAGCGCTCTTGACCGCCGTCTGGGGCTTGAGCCCGCCGATGTTGTCGAAACGCGCGGTGACCGTGTAGGTCTTCTGGAAGTTCAGGCTCAGCAGGTTGGCCGACTGCAGTGCCAGGAACAGCAAGGCGGCGCCGCCGATCAGCACGAACAGGCCGACCCAGATGTCGTTGGTGGAACGTTGCATGGTTTGCACTCTCTGTCTAGAACGATGGAGCCGGGGCCCCTTTAGATACTGAACATCATGGCGGTGAGCAGGAAGTCCAGCCCCAGCACCGCCAGCGACGCCATCACCACGGTCCGCGTGGTCGCGCGCGACACGCCCTCGGGCGTCGGCTGGGCTTCGAAGCCCTGCAGCAGCGCGACGAAGGTCACGGTGAAACCGAACACGATGCTCTTGATGACGCCGTTGCCGACGTCGCGCCAGACGTCGACGCCGCCCTGCATCTGGCCCCAGAACGCGCCCGGGTCGACGCCCAGCATCATCACGCCCACGACGTAGCCGCCCATGATGCCGACCGCGCTGAACACGGCCGCCAGCAGCGGCATGGTGATGACGCCAGCCCAGAAGCGCGGCGCAAGGATGCGCTGCACCGGATCGACCGCCATCATTTCCATGGCGCTCAACTGCTCGTTGGCTTTCATGAGGCCGATCTCGGCCGTCAGCGAGGTGCCGGCCCGGCCGGTGAACAGCAGAGCCGCCACCACGGGACCGAGTTCGCGCACGAGGCTCAGCGCGACCAGCAGGCCGAGCGCTTCGGACGAGCCGTAGCGCTGCAGCGCGTAGTACATCTGCAGCCCGAGCACGAAGCCCACGAACAGCCCCGACACGCCGATGATCGCGAGCGAGTAGTTGCCCAGAAAATGGACCTGGTCACGCACCAGCCCGAAGCGGCGCATGATCTGCGCGCCCGGGCCGAGCAGCCGCAGGAAGAGTTTGGCGGCATGGCCCATGCCAGCCAATTGACTGCGCACGGCAAAGCCGATGTCGGCGGGCTTCCACCAGCTCATGAGCGCCCCCCTTCCCTGTTCCCGAAATCGTCTTGGATGCTGACGCCCGGGTAGTGGAAGCGCACAGGCCCGTCAGGCAGTGCGTTGACGAACTGGTGCACCAACGGATCGGCGCTTTCGCGCACCTCCTCGGGCCGCCCCTGCGCGGCGATGCCACCGTTGGCCAGAACGATCACGTGGTCGGCGATGCGGAAGGTTTCTTCGAGGTCGTGCGACACGATGATGCTGGTGAGACCGAGCGCATCGTTGAGCTGGCGGATCAGCCGCGCGGCCGTGCCGAGAGAGATCGGATCGAGCCCCGCAAAGGGCTCGTCGTACATGACGAGGTCGGGGTCGAGCGCGATCGCGCGCGCCAGCGCCACGCGCCGCGCCATGCCGCCCGAGATCTCGCTAGGCATCAGGTCGCGCGCACCGCGCAGGCCGACGGCATCGAGCTTCATGAGCACGATGTCGCGCACCAGCGCTTCCGACAGCTGCGTGTGCTCGCGCAGCGGGAAGGCCACGTTGTCGAACACGCTGATGTCGGTGAACAGCGCGCCGAACTGGAACAGCATGCCCATGCGACGCCGCGCCGCATACAGCGTCGAAACATCGAAACGGCCGACGTCTTTGCCATCGAACAGCACCTCGCCGCGTTGCGCGCGCTGCTGGCCGCCGATGAGGCGCAGCACGGTGGTCTTGCCACCACCCGACGCCCCCATCAGTGCCGTCACCTTGCCTCGCGGCACGGAAAACGACACGCCGTCGAGGATCGCGCGCGCGCCGTAGCCGAACGTGACATCGCGGAATTCGACGAAGGAGGAAGACGGTGGTGTGGCTGGGTCCATCACAATAAAAAAGCCGGGCGCCTTCTCAGGCATCCCGGCATGCGGTTTCCGCGGATGATAACGGGGCCACGAACGGCGCCGCTTCACTGAAACAAAAATCAGCGCGGTAAGTCGCTGAATCCCATCAAAAATTCGTCGACCGCGCGCGCCGCTTGACGTCCTTCGCGAATTGCCCACACCACCAGCGACTGGCCGCGGCGAATGTCGCCGGCTGCAAACACTTTGGGCACATTCGTTGCATAGCCGCCGATGAAGTCGACCGTGGCGCGCGCGTTGCCGCGGGCGTCCTTCTCGACACCGAAGGCGTCGAGCACGGTGGCCACGGGGCTGATGAAGCCCATGGCGAGCAGCACGAGGTCGGCCTTGAGGATCTGCTCGCTGCCGGCCACTTCCTGCATCTTGCCGTCCTTCCATTCGACGCGAACGGTCTTCAGGCCGGTGACCTTGCCCTTTTCGCCGATGAACTCCTTGGTGGAGATGGCGAACTCGCGCTCGCAGCCTTCTTCGTGGCTGGAGCTGGTGCGCAGCTTGATCGGCCAGTAGGGCCAGGTCAGCGGACGGTTCTCTTCTTCCGGCGGCTGCGGCATCAGTTCGAACTGCGTGACGCTCACGGCGCCGTGGCGGTTGCTGGTGCCCACGCAGTCGGAGCCGGTGTCGCCGCCACCGATCACGATGACGTGCTTGCCGTCGGCGCGCAGCTGGCCCTTGACCTTGTCGCCCGCGTTGACGCGGTTCTGCTGCGGCAGGAACTCCATCGCGAAGTGGATGCCGTCGAGGTCGCGGCCGGGCACGGGCAGGTCGCGCGACTGCTCGGCGCCACCGGTGAGCACCACGGCGTCGAACTCTTTCTGCAGCTGCTCGGGCGTGATGGTTTCCTTGGCCAGGTTGGTGACCTTGGAGCCCTTGCCCAGCGGATCTTTCGCGGCACCGACCATCACGCCGGTGCGGAAGGTCACGCCCTCGGCCTTCATCTGCTCGACGCGGCGATCGATGTGCGTCTTCTCCATCTTGAAGTCGGGGATGCCGTAGCGCAGCAGGCCGCCGATGCGGTCGTTCTTCTCGAACAGGGTCACGTCGTGACCGACGCGCGCCAGTTGCTGAGCCGCCGCCATGCCGGCGGGGCCGGCCCCGACCACGGCCACCTTCTTGCCGGTCTTGTGCTTGGCGACGCGCGGCGCCACCCAGCCTTCGTCCCAGGCGCGGTCGATGATCGCGTGTTCCAGCGACTTGATGCCGACCGCGTCGTCGTTCACGTTGAGCACGCAGGCAGCCTCGCAAGGCGCGGGGCAGATGCGGCCGGTGAACTCGGGAAAGTTGTTGGTCGAGTCGAGCACCGCGAAGGCGTTCTGCCAATCGTCGCGGTACACGAGGTCGTTGAAGTCCGGAATGATGTTGTTGACCGGGCAGCCGCTGTTGCAGAACGGCGTGCCGCAGTCCATGCAGCGTGCGCCCTGCACCTTGGCCTGGTCGGTGTTCAGGCCGACCACGAATTCCTTGTAGTGCTTGACGCGTTCTTCGACGGGCTTGTAGCCCTCTTCGACACGCTCATGCTCCATGAAGCCGGTGATTTTTCCCATCGTGCTGTCCTCTGTTCTTCGTATCTATGGCGCGCTCAGACGGCGGCCGTGGCGGGCGCGGCCAGTGCGTGCGGCTCGAGGCCCACGTGGGCGTTGTTGCCGCTGCTGGCCAGCTCGACCTGGCGGTCGTGCAGCTCGGCCAGGGCGCGCTTGTACTCGTTCGGGAACACCTTGACGAACTTGGTGCGCGACTCGGCCCAGTGGTCGAGCAGTTCGCGCGCGCGCTTGCTGCCGGTCCAGCGGTGGTGCTCTTCGAGCAGCTTCTTGAGCTGCGCTTCGTCGGTCTCGCCGCCGTGCCAGATCTTGCGATGCACGCTGGCGGTTTGCTCGGCCGAGGTCAGCACCTTGTCGAGCGACACCATCGAGAGGTTGCAGCGCGAGGCGAACTGGCCGTCTTCGTCGTAGACGAAGGCGACACCGCCGCTCATGCCGGCCGCGAAGTTGCGGCCCGTCTTGCCGAGCACGGCCACCGTGCCGCCCGTCATGTATTCGCAGCCGTGGTCGCCGGTGCCTTCAATGACCGCCGTGGCGCCCGAGAGGCGCACCGCGAAGCGCTCGCCGGCCACGCCGCACAGGTAGGCCTCGCCGGTCGTCGCACCGTACAGCGCGGTGTTGCCGACGATGGTGTTGCGCACGGCTTCGCCGCGGAAGTCGAGGCTGGGTCGCACCACCACGCGGCCGCCCGAGAGGCCCTTGCCGGTGTAGTCGTTGGCGTCGCCGATCAGGTACAGCGTGATGCCGCGTGCCAGGAAGGCGCCGAACGACTGGCCGCCCGTTCCTTCGAGCTGGATGCGGATCGAATCGTCGGGCAGGCCCTGCGGGTGCACCTTGGTCAGCGCGCCCGAGAGCATGGCACCCACCGAGCGGTTGACGTTGCGCGCCACCTCGATGAACTGCACCTTCTCGCCCTTGTCGATGGCGGGACGCGACTTCTCGATGAGCTTCACGTCGAGCGCACGCTCAAGGCCGTGGTCCTGGTTCTCGACATGGAAGCGCGGCACGTCGGCCGGCACGATCGGCAGCGCGAACAGGCGGCTGAAATCGAGGCCCGAAGCCTTCCAGTGTTCGATGCCCTTGCGCATGTCGAGCAGATCGGCGCGACCGATCAGGTCGTCGAACTTGCGGATGCCCAGCTGGGCCATGATCTGGCGCACTTCTTCTGCAACGAAGAAGAAGTAGTTGACGACGTGCTCGGGCTTGCCCGAGAACTTCTTGCGCAGGATCGGGTCTTGCGTGGCCACGCCCACCGGGCAGGTGTTCAGGTGGCACTTGCGCATCATGATGCAGCCCTCGACCACCAGCGGTGCGGTGGCAAAGCCGAATTCGTCCGCGCCCAGCAGCGCGCCGATGGCAACGTCGCGGCCGGTCTTCATCTGGCCGTCGGCCTGCACGCGGATGCGGCTGCGCAGGCGGTTGAGCACCAGCGTCTGCTGCGTCTCGGCCAGGCCGATTTCCCACGGGCTGCCCGCATGCTTGATCGACGACCAGGGCGAAGCGCCCGTGCCGCCGTCATGGCCCGCGATCACGACGTGGTCGCTCTTGCACTTGGCCACGCCGGCCGCGATGGTGCCGACGCCGATCTCGCTCACCAGCTTCACGCTGATGCTGGCGTGCGGCGCGGTGTTCTTCAGGTCGTGGATCAGCTGGGCCAGGTCTTCGATCGAGTAGATGTCGTGGTGCGGCGGGGGCGAAATGAGGCCCACGCCCGGCACGGCATAGCGCTGCTTGCCGATGTACTCGGTGACCTTGCCGCCGGGCAGCTGACCGCCCTCGCCCGGCTTGGCACCTTGCGCCATCTTGATCTGGATCTGGTCGGCCGAGTGCAGGTACTCGGCGGTGACGCCGAAGCGGCCCGACGCGACCTGCTTGATGCGCGAGCGCAGCGAGTCACCGTCGTTGAGCGGCAGGTCGACCTCGACGTTGGCCGCGCCGATCACGCTCTTGAGCGTGTCGCCCTGCTTGATCGGGATGCCCTTCAGTTCGTTGCGGTAGCGCGCCGGGTCTTCACCGCCTTCGCCCGTGTTGCTCTTGCCGCCGATGCGGTTCATGGCAATGGCGAGCGTGGCGTGCGCCTCGGTGCTGATCGAGCCGAGCGACATCGCGCCGGTAGCGAAGCGCTTGACGATCTCGGCGGCGGCTTCGACTTCGTCGACCGGGATGGCCTTGGCCGGATCGATCTTGAACTCGAACAGGCCGCGCAGCGTGAGGTGGCGGCGGTTCTGGTCGTTGATGAGCTGCGCGTATTCCTTGTACGTGTTCCAGTTGTTGGAACGCGTGCTGTGCTGCAGCTTGGCGATGGCGTCGGGCGTCCACATGTGCTCTTCGCCGCGCGTGCGCCAGGCGTATTCGCCACCGGCGTCCAGCATGTGGGCGAGCACGGGGTCGTCGCCGAAGGCGGCCTTGTGCATGCGGATGGCTTCTTCGGCGATCTCGAAGACGCCGATGCCTTCCACGCGGCTGGCCGTGCCGGTGAAGTACTTGTTCACCGTTTCGGTGTTCAGGCCGATGGCTTCGAACAGCTGGGCGCCGCAGTAGCTCATGTAGGTGCTGACACCCATCTTCGACATGATCTTCGACAGGCCCTTGCCGATGGCCTTGACGTAGTTGTAGACCGCCTTGTCGGCGCTCAGGTCGCCCGGCAGGTCGGCGTGCATGGCCGCCAGCGTTTCCATGGCGAGGTACGGGTGCACGGCTTCGGCGCCGTAGCCGGCAAGCACGCCGAAGTGATGCACTTCGCGCGCCGAGCCAGTCTCGACCACGAGGCCGGCGGTGGTGCGCAGGCCCTCGCGCACGAGGTACTGGTGCACGGCCGAGAGGGCCAGCACGGCGGGGATCGCCACTTGCGTCGGGCCCACGCCGCGGTCGCTCACGATCAGGATGTTGTGGCCGCCCTTGATGGCATCGACCGCTTCGGCGCACAGCGAGGCCAGCTTGGCTTCGACGCCTTCATCGCCCCAGCCCAGCGGGTAGGTGATATCGAGCACGTAGCTCTTGAACTTGCCCTGCGTGTAGGTGCCGATGTCGCGCAGCTTCGCCATGTCGGCGAAGTCGAGAATGGGCTGGCTCACTTCGAGCCGCATCGGCGGGTTGACCTGGTTGATGTCCAGCAGGTTCGGCTTGGGGCCGATGAAGGACACGAGCGACATCACGATCGCTTCGCGGATCGGGTCGATCGGCGGGTTCGTGACCTGCGCGAACAGCTGCTTGAAGTAGTTGTACAGCGGCTTGTTCTTGCTGGAGAGCACGGCCAGCGGGCTGTCGTTGCCCATGGAGCCGATGCCTTCTTCGCCGGCCTGCGCCATCGGGCTCATCAGGAACTTGATGTCTTCCTGGGTGTAGCCGAAGGCCTGCTGGCGGTCGAGCAGCGCCACCTGGCTCACGGGGATCGCGGCCGGCTCGGCCTTGACGCTGTCGAGCTTGATGCGCAGGTTCTCGATCCACTGCTTGTAGGGCTTGCTGTTGGCGAGGGTGGACTTGACCTCCTCGTCGTCGATCATGCGGCCCTGCTCCAAGTCGATGAGGAACATCTTGCCGGGCTGCAGGCGCCACTTGCGCACGATCTTCTGCTCGGGCACGGGCAACACGCCCGACTCGGAGGCCATGATGACCAGGTCGTCGTCGGTCACGCAGTAGCGCGAGGGGCGCAGGCCGTTGCGGTCGAGCGTGGCGCCGATCTGGCGGCCGTCGGTGAACACGATGGAAGCCGGGCCGTCCCACGGCTCGAGCATGGCGGCGTGGTACTCATAGAACGCGCGGCGGCGCGTGTCCATGGTGGCGTGCTGTTCCCAGGGCTCGGGAATCATCATCATCACGGCCTGGCTGATGGGGTAGCCGGCCATCGTCAAGAGCTCGAGGCAGTTGTCGAAGGTGGCGGTGTCGGACTGGCCGGCGAAGCTGATCGGGTAGAGCTTCTGCAGGTCGGCGCCGAGCACGGGCGACGACATGACGCCTTCGCGCGCCTTCATCCAGTTGTAGTTGCCCTTGACCGTGTTGATTTCGCCGTTGTGCGCGACGTAGCGGTACGGGTGGGCCAGCGGCCACTCGGGGAAGGTGTTGGTCGAGAAGCGCTGGTGCACCAGGCCCAGGGCCGAGACGCAGCGCTTGTCCTGCAGGTCGAGGTAGTAGGTACCGACCTGGTCGGCCAGCAGCAGGCCCTTGTAGACCACGGTGCGGCTGGACATGCTCGGAACGTAGTATTCCTTGCTGTGCTTGAGCTTCAGGCGCTGGATGTTGGCGCTGGCGGTCTTGCGGATCACGTACAGCTTGCGCTCCAGCGCGTCCTGCACGATCACGTCGTTGCCGCGGCCGATGAAGATCTGGCGCAGCAGCGGTTCCTTTTCGCGCACGGTGGGCGACATGGGCATGTCGCGGTTGACCGGCACGTCGCGCCAGCCGAGCAGCACCTGGCCTTCGGCCTTGATGGCGCGTTCCATCTCTTGTTCGCAGGCTTCGCGCGAGGCGTGCTCCTTCGGCAGGAAGATCATGCCGACGCCGTATTCGCCGGGCGGGGGCAGCGTGACGCCTTGCTTGGCCATTTCTTCACGGTACAGCAGGTCGGGCAGCTGGATCAGGATGCCGGCGCCGTCGCCCATCAGCTTGTCGGCGCCGACGGCGCCGCGGTGGTCGAGGTTCTCGAGGATCTTCAGGCCCTGCAGCACGATGGCGTGGCTCTTCTCGCCCTTGATGTGGGCGACGAAGCCGACGCCGCAGGCGTCGTGCTCATCGGCACCGGAATACAGACCGTGTTCTTGGAGGTGTTGAATCTCGGCAGCCGTCGTCATGGCGCGCTCCTTCAGTTTTCGCAGGGAAAGGGAGCATATTGCGATGCACAAAGAATGCCAAACACTTTAATAGGGGTCAGATTCTTATTAAATCTTGAGTTTTCTTGTCAGAATTAAATTGGGGACACATCAAAAATAGAAGCACAAACTCCAACACATATGCGGTACTCCGCCGTTTTCAGTCTTGATCTTTGGGGGATGCAGGCGGCCGGCCGGCCTTGGCCTTGATGACGCGGCGCTCGGTGGACTTCTGCAACGTGTCCAAAAAGTCACCATCGCCGGCCGCCCAGCCGCGCAGCGTGGCGTCGGTCAGGGCCTGCTGATCGGCTGCGCGGACACCGCCACGCACCAGTTCGGCATACGCCGCCTCCCGCGCAAAGGGCGTGTTGCCGAGCTCCCAGTACAGCGGATGCGGCGTCAGCAGCCGGTCCTGCCGCAGGCCGGCGTAGTGGCCGTGGCTGGACCACGGGAAGTCGCGCGCCTCGGTGACCATGCCGGCACGCACCGGATTCAGGTCGATGTAGGCCATGCAGGTCAGCAGGTAGCGCTCGGTCTGGATCAGGGTCGATCTGTAGCGCCCTTCCCACAAGGTGCCGCTGCGGCCGTGGCGGTCGTTGAAGTAGCGCACGTAGCTGCGCCCGACCGATTGCATGAACTGCGGCAGGCCCGTGGTGCTGTCGGGGGTGGCCAGCAGGTGGAAGTGGTTGTCCATCAGCACGTAGGCGTGCAGCGCAATGCCGAAGCGCGCGGCATTCTCGGCCAGCAGGCCGAGCAGCTTCTCGTGGTCGGCGCGGTCGACGAAGATCGGCTGGCGGTTGTTGCCGCGCTGGATCACGTGGTGCGGCATGCCGGCCAGCGTGAGACGGGGGAGACGGGCCATAGGGACGTGGACGACGCCGTCCGAGGTCAGAAGGTGTGAATGAATCCGGCGTGGCCGAGCAGCCCGCCCAGGCGCGCCCCCTCAAGGCGCAAAGCACAGCCGTAGCAGACGCTACGGCGAGCATTTGCAACGCCGAGGGGGCGTGCCTGGGCGGGATGAGCGGGCATGACGGCTTCGTTCACACCTTCTTAGTCCGCGAGGCGGAAGCGCGTGTCGCCCAGCGTGTCGAGCCCGAACTGCACCAGCAGCTCGCGCAGCCGCGTCGCGGCACTCGCCTTGCGCTGGCCGGTGTAGCGCGCCAGGATCAGCTCGTTCTTCATGCTGTGCTCCCAGCCGACGAGCTCGGTGACCGTCACGCTGTAGCCGTTGGCTTCCAGGTACAGGCAGCGCAGGACGTTGGTGAGCTGGCTGCCGATCTCGCGCGTGTGCAGCGGATGGCGCCACAGCTCGGCCAGCGGCGTGCGCGACAGGGCCAGCGCCTTGGTCTCGCGCAGGCAGGCCGCCACTTCGGCCTGGCAGCAGGGCACGAGCACCATGCAGCGCGCCTTCTTGGCCAGGCCGAAGGCGATGGCGTCGTCGGTGGCGGTGTCGCAGGCGTGCAGCGCGGTGACCACGTCGATCTGCGCCGGCAGTTCGCTCGCCTGCGCCGACTCGGCGACGGTGAGGTTCAGGAACGACATGCGCCCGAAGCCCAGCTGCTGCGCCAGCGCGCGGGAGCGTTCGACCAGTTCGCTGCGCGTCTCGATGCCGTAGACATGCCCGCCCTGCCGCGCGCGAAAGAACAGGTCGTAGATGATGAAGCCGAGGTACGACTTGCCCGCCCCGTGGTCGGCCAGCGTGGCCTCGGCGCCCTCGCCCGGCAGCTCGCGCAGCAGCTGCTCGATGAACTGGAACAGGTGGTAGACCTGCTTGAGCTTGCGCCGCGAATCCTGGTTGAGCCGGCCTTCGCGCGTGAGGATGTGCAGCTCCTTGAGCAGCTCGACGGACTGACCCGGCCGCAGGACTTCGGCCAGCTCGGCTTCGGCCTTCGCAGCTTTCTGGGTGGGATGGGCTTTCACGGGACGGGGCATGGTGTTCTTGTTGTTCATGGCGTGGCGCTTCCCGGGCCGACATCGAGCGCGGTCCAGCCGGCCGGGCCCAGGGCTTCGAGCGTCTCGATGTTGCGCTCGAAGATCGCCTCGGCCTCGGGAAAGGCCTCGACCGCGCGGTCCATGCTGTCTTCGCGCAGCAGGTGCAGCGTGGGGTACGGCGCGCGGTTGGTGGCGTTGGTGATGTCGTCGGCCTCGGTGCCGCCGAACTGGAAATGCGGGTGAAAGCTGGCGAGCTGCAGCACGCCGTCGAAGCCCGCGCGGGCCAGCTTGCGCTCGGCGCGCTCCGTGAAATCGTTGAAGTCGAGAAAGTCCGCCAGGGTGTGGGGAACGATCAGCAAGGTGGTGTCGCGCACCTCGGCGTCGAGCGCCACGAGCGCGCGAGCTTCGGCCAGCAGCGCATCGATCAGGCGGCCTTCGTGGGTGTCGAGGTAGGTGACGTAGTGGATCTGGCCCTTCACATGCACCGCCTTGGCGAAGGGGCACAGGTTGAGGCCGATCACGGCGCGTTCGAGCCAGCGACGGGTGTCGGCTTCAGCTTGTGCGGTTTCGATGATGGTTGGCTCGTTCATGGCGTGGCCTCCGCGAGCTTGCGAATGCGCCCGAGCCGCGTGGCGATCGCCATGCCCGCGAGCGAGCAGGCCAGCGTGGCGGTCCAGGTCCAGTGCCAGCCACCGACGCGGTGCGCCACCCAGGCCACCGCGGGCGGCGCCAGGAACTGGCCGAGCGACGACGCCTGCTGCATCAGACCGACAGTGGTCGAGACGGTGCTCGGCCCCGGCGCCAGCCGCACGCCCAGCAGGAACAGCGTCGCCGGCACCATGCCGCCGCCGAGCGAAAAAGCACAGATCGCGGCGTAGCGCAACGCGGGCGGCAGGCCCAGCGCCTCGGCCCCCTGCCCCGCCTGCGCGAAGGCGGCGACACCGCCCAGCGCCATGGCCATGAAGCCCCATTGCAGCAGGCGCTCGGGCGCCACGCCGCGTTGCAGCCAGCGGCCGCCCATGAGGTTGCCGACGATGTTCATCGCCGCGGCCAGCGCGGTCAGCACCGCGCTCCAGGCGGCCGGCACCTTCGCATCGGCATAGATGGCGGGAAGAAAACCGATCACGGACATCCACTGGGACGAGTACACGGCGAAGGTCAGCGCGATCAGCCACGGCGCGCGCGCACCGACCGTCTCGCGCAGCCGCGACGCCCAGCCGGACGATGCGGGCTGCAGGCTCGCCCCGGCCACGCGGGCCCGGTCGCGCGGCGCCGCCAGCCATACCCAGAGCGCCGCGCCCGCCGACACCAGCGACAGCGTCCACCACCAGTCGGCCCATCCGCCCCAGGCGATGAGGGCCGGGCCGATGAGCAGCGCCAGCGCCACGCCGAGCGGCATGTAGGCGCCCCACAGGCCCAGCGCGGCCTTGTCGGCGCCCGCCGGTGTCAGTGCGCGGATGAGTCCCGGGCCGGGCATCACCGCCATCAGGAAACCGATGCCTTCGGCCGCACGCAACACGAACAACCACAGCACCGCATGCGACCCGCCCAGCAGGCCGGCGCCGACGGCGCCCCCGAGCAAGCTGGCCACTGTCAGCACCGCCAGTCCGGTCAGCATGCTGCGGCGCAGGCCGATGGTGTCGGCCGCGAGCCCGGCCATCAGCCCCAGGGTCATGCTCGCCACCTGCACCAGCGAGAGCAGGAAGCCCGCCTCGACCAGGTCGATGCCGAGCGACGCCTGCAGCGCCGGCACGGCGGGCGGCAACTTGCCCAGGTGCAACGCGGCGCTGACGCCGCCCAACACGACGGCGAAGGCGGCGGCGGGCACGCGGGCCGACGTGCTGTTCGAGCGCACGGCTGCCGTCATGCGATGCCCCGGCGGCCGGTCAACCGCTCGTGCTCGCGCATGGCGAAACGGTCGGTCATGCCAGCGATGTAATCGGCCACGGCGCGGTGCCGGTCGCGGCGCTCAGCGTACGACGTGGGCATCTCGGTGCCGCGCGCGAGGTAGGCATCGAACAGCCCGCGCACGACCTCGCTCGCCTGGTCGGTGGTCTGCGTGACCTGCGGATGGCGGTAGAGGTTGCGGAACAGGAACTGCTTGAGCGCCTCCGACTGCGCCTGCATGGCGCCGCTGAAGGCCACCAGCGGCGGCGCCTGGCGCACCGCGTCGGCATCGACGGGGCCCAGCGCCTCGATGGCCGCGCGCGTGGTGTCGATCACGTCGTAGACCTGTGCACTGAGCATGCGGCGGATGGTTTCGTAGAGCACGCGCCGGCCCTGGCCCTGCAGGTGCGGATGCTCGGCCAGCGCCTCGCGGCGGTAGCGCTCGAACAGCTCGACATCGGCCAGCTGCTCGACGCTGATGAGGCCCGAGCGCACGCCGTCGTCGATGTCGTGGGCGTTGTAGGCGATGGCGTCGGCGAGGTTGCACAACTGTGCCTCCAGCCCCGGCTGCGTGCGGTCGAGAAAGCGGCGGGCCACGCCCTGCGGCTCGGCGGCCTCGATACGCTCGGCGTTGGCGCGCGAGCAGTGCTTGAGGATGCCTTCGCGGGTCTCGAAGCTGAGGTTCAGGCCGTCGTACTGCGGGTAGCGGTGCTCCAGCGCATCGACCACGCGCAAGCTCTGCAGGTTGTGCTCGAAGCCGCCGTGTTCGGCCATGCAGGCATTGAGCGCGTCCTGTCCTGCGTGGCCGAAGGGCGTGTGACCGAGGTCATGGGCCAGCGCGATCGCTTCGACCAGGTCTTCGTTGAGGCGCAGCGCGCGCGCGATGGAACGACCCAGTTGGGCGACTTCGAGCGAATGCGTGAGCCGCGTGCGGAACAGGTCACCTTCGTGGTTCAGGAAGACCTGGGTCTTGTAGACCAGCCGGCGGAAGGCGGTGGAATGGACGATGCGGTCGCGGTCGCGCTGGAAGGCGTCGCGCGTGGGCGCGGGCGGCTCCGCGTGGCGCCGTCCGCGCGAGCGCGCGGGGTGGCAGGCGTACGCCGCAAGGCTCATGCCACGCAGCACTGCGCGAGCACGTCGCGCACCATCGCGTCGGGCGCGCTGCGCACGACGGCGGAGCCGGGCCGGTCGATCACCACGAAGCGGATCTCGCCGGCCTCCGATTTCTTGTCGACGCGCATCAGCTCGAGGTAGCGCTCGGCGCCCAGCGCCGGTCCCACGGTGGGCAGGCCGGCGCGCTCGATCAGGCGGGTCAACCGCGCGACAAAGGCCGCGTCGACGCCGCCGAGGCGCTGCGACAGCTGCGCTGCCATGACCATGCCGCAGCCGACGGCCTCGCCGTGCAGCCATTCGCCGTAGCCCAGCCCCGACTCGATGGCATGGCCGAAGGTGTGGCCGAAATTGAGGATCGCCCGCAGGCCGGTCTCGCGCTCGTCCTGGCCGACGACCAGTGCCTTGATCTCGCAGCTGCGCTTGACGGCATGGGCCAGCGCGGCCGGGTCGCGCGCCACCAGCGCCTCGATGTTCGCTTCGATCCAGTCGAAGAAAGCCATGTCGTAGATCGGGCCGTACTTGATGACCTCGGCCAAGCCGGCGCTCAGTTCGCGCGGCGGCAGCGTCTGCAGCGTGTCGAGGTCGCACAGCACGAGCTGCGGCTGGTAGAACGCGCCGATCATGTTCTTGCCCAGCGGGTGGTTGATGGCCGTCTTGCCACCCACCGAGGAATCGACCTGCGCCAGCAGCGTGGTCGGCACCTGCACGAAAGGCACGCCGCGCATGTAGCTGGCGGCCGCGAAGCCGGTCATGTCGCCCACCACCCCGCCGCCGAGCGCGAACAGCACCGTCTTGCGGTCGCTGCCGTGGCCCAGGAGAGCGTCGAAGATCAGGTTGAGGGTTTCAAGGTTCTTGTGCGCCTCGCCGTCGGGCAACTCGAGCAGGTGGACCGTGCGAAAACGGTCGGCCAGCACGGTTCGCAGGGCCTGGGCGTAGAGCGGCGCCACGGTGGTGTTGCTGACGATCAATGCGCTCGCGGCCGCAGGAACGACGCCGAAGCTGGCGGGGTTTTCCAGCAGGCCACCGCCGATCAGGATCGGGTAGCTGCGCTCGCCGAGCTGGATCTCGACGCGTTCGGGCTGTGGCGGGGCGGAAAGTGCGGGCGAAACGGACAGGGACATGGCCGCGAGTTTAGGCGCTCGGGCCTGCCGGGGTCAGTCGGAGGGCTCTTCCGGGTGGGCACCGGGTTCGACCACGCCGGCCAGTTCGAGCTGCATCACGATGAGGTTGACGAGCACGGCAATCGACGGGCGGCCGGTATCGACCACGTCATGGGCCGTTTCCCGATAGAACGGGTCGCGTGCGTCATGCAGTTCGCGCAGCCGGCCCAACGGATCAGCCACCTGCAGGAGCGGGCGCTTGACGTCGTGGCGCAGCCGCCTGAACAGGTCTTCGGGCGAGGAGCGCAGGTAGATGACGTGGAAATGGCCGCGCAACTGCTGGCGATTGGCCTCGCGCAGCACGGCGCCGCCGCCGGTCGCCAGCACGCCGTGGGGGTGGGCGGCCAGGTCGGCGATGACCGCCTGCTCGATGTCGCGGAAGGCGGCTTCGCCCTCGCGGTCGAAGAAATCACGGATTGTGCAGCCGATGCGCTGCTCGATCACGTGATCGGTGTCGATGAAGGGAGTGTTCAGCCGAGCGCCCAGGCGCCGGCCCACTGCGGACTTTCCGGCGCCGGGCAACCCGACAAGTGCGACCGCCACGCGGTGGCTGCTACGCCCGCGCGTCAGCGCGCGGCGTTGCGGTCGGTAATCATCTTCGGGGTGATAAAGACGAGCATTTCGGTCTTGTTGGCAACGCGTTCGCGCTTGCGGAACAATGCCCCCATGTAGGGGATTTCACCCAGCACCGGCACGCGCGATTCGTCATTGGTTTCGGTGAGCTCGAAGATACCACCGATGACGACCGTGCCGCCGTTCTCGACCAGCACCTCGGTCTGCACGTGCTTGGTGTTGATGGCCGGGCCCGCCGAGGTGTTGACGCCGCGGGCGTCCTTGCTCACGTCCAGCGTGAGGATGATGTTGCCCTCGGGCGTGATCTGCGGCGTGACTTCGAGCTTGAGCACCGCCTTGCGGAACGAGATCGAGGTGGCGCCGCTCGACGTGGCTTGCTGGTAGGGGATTTCCTCGCCCTGCTCGATCAGTGCCTTGGTCTGGTCGGCCGTGATGACGCGGGGGCTGGAGACCAGCTTGCCCTTGCCATCGGCTTCGAGCGCCGAGATTTCGAGGTTCAGCATGCGCGACAAGCTCGAGTTGAACAGCGAGATCGCGAAGGCGCCTGCGGCGTTGCCGGTGCCGCCAGCGTCGCCGGCGGGCAGGTTGATGAAGTTGGAGTTGGTCCAGGTGGCTGCTGCGCCGCCAACGCCGCCGCCGTTGGTGGTGGTGGGCATGACGCCGATGGTGCCGTAGGCCGGATTGCCGTTGGCCGATGCGACGCGTTCGCGGGAGATACCGCCGCCCATCCGCACGCCGAGCGACTTGCCGAAGGTGTCCGAGGCTTCCACGATCCGCGCTTCGATCAGCACTTGGCGGACTGGAATGTCCAGCTTCTGGATCAGATCGGTGACCTGCGCCAGGCGCGAAGGAATGTCGGAAACGAACAGCTGGTTGGTCCGCGATTCGGCGATCACGCTGCCGCGGGGGCTCAGAATGCGCGAGGTCGCACCACCGCTGCCGCCACCACCTGCCGAGGCACCGGTCCCCGTCAGCCCCTGCGCAATGGCAATGGCCTTCGTGTAGTTCAACTGGAACGACTGCGTGCGCAGCGGCTCCAGGTTCTCGATCGCCGCCTTGGCTTCGAACTCGAGCTTTTCCTTGGCGTTGATCTCATCCTTGGGTGCGATCCAGAGCACGCTGCCGTTCTTGCGCATGCCCAGGTTCTTCGCCTGCATGATGATGTCGAGCGCCTGGTCCCAAGGCACGTCCTTCAGCCGCAGCGTCAGGGCACCATTGACCGAGTCGGAGGTCACGATGTTGAAGTTCGTGAAGTCGGCGATCACCTGCAGCAGCGAGCGGATCTCGATGTTCTGGAAGTTGAGCGACAGCTTCTCGCCGTTGTAGCCCACCCCCTGCGTCAGCTTGCTCGGATCGACCTTGCGAGCGCGAACTTCCACCACGAACTGGTTTTCGCTCTGGTAGGCGCTGTGTTCCCAGTCGCCCTTGGCATCGATCGTCATGCGCACGCGGTCGCCCGACTGCTGCGAGGTGATCAGTTGCACGGGCGTGCCGAAGTCGGCCACGTCGAGGCGGCGGCGCAGGCCTTCGGGCAGCGTCGACTTGGTGAACTCCACGACCAGGCTCTTGCCCTGTTGCTTCACATCGACACCGACCTGGTTGTTCGGCAGGTCGACCAGCACGCGGCCCGTGTTGTCGGCGCCAAGGCGGAAATCGACGTCGCGCAGCGGCAGCGTGTCGCGGTTGCGGTTCTCGGCAAAAGTGGTCGCCGCGGAAGCGACGAGCGCCGTGCCAGCCACCGGCTCGAGCACCACCAGCAGCGACTTGCCCTGGATCTCGGCCTTGTACGCCGTAGCCTGCTTCAGGTTCAGCACCACGCGGCTGCGGTCACCGGCCTGCACCACGTTGACCGAGCGCAGGTTGCCTTGGTTCACTTCGATGGCCGAACGCCCGATGGCGTTCGTCACGCCCGGAAAATCAAGCGCGATGCGCGCCGGCGTCTGCACCGAGAACCCGGCGGGCACGGCCGTGAGCGGCTGGGCCAGGTCGATGCGGATCACTTCCGCGCCCGACTGGGTCGAGCTCGTTACCGACTCGATCGCGTTTTGCGCATGGGCGACGGCCAGGGCACCGAAAGCCAGCAGACCCAGCCCGGCGGCGCGCAGCCACTGTGCCATCGTTGATTTTTTTTGGTTCATTTCGCACTCTCTTGCAACTGCAGCGTGGCTACGCGTTCGATCCATTCGCCCGCGGCGTCCTGCACGATCTCGCGCAGGGCGACTTCGGTTTCGTTGATACGGGTGATGCGCCCGTAGTTGAGCCCCAGGTATTCGCCGACGCGCACCTTGTAGAGCAGCTTGTCCACACGCACGAGCGCCACCGGCTGGCCGTTGCGGTTCATGCTGCCGACCATCGCCATCGTGTCGAGCGGGAACGCTTCGAGCGCTTCCTTGCGGCGCGCCAGCTCGGGCGCGATCAGTTCGGACGTGCTCGGCTGGTTCGACTCCCGGCGCAGCGCCTGGGTCAGCTTCAGCATGTTGAAGGGTTCGAACGACGATGCCTCGGTGTAGGCCTGCGGCGTGAACTTCTTGGGCTCCGAGATCGGCGGCACCGAAGGCTTGACCTGGGCGCGCTCCTCGACCATCCAGCGCTGCAGGTCTTCCTGGTCGGAATCGCCGCAGGCACTCAGGCCCAGCGCGGCCAGTGCCAGCCACAGAACTTTCGCGACCGGCTTCATTTCTTCGCCTTCGGCGCCGTGGCGCGTTTCTGGGCGGCCCGCTCGTCTTCGTCGAGGTAGCGGTAGGTGCGCGCGGTGGCGTCCATCGTCAGCACGTCCTTGTCCTTCTGCGGTGTGACGGTCACGTTGTTGAGCGTCACGATGCGCGACAGGCTGGCCACGTCGGCTGCGAAGGCACCCATGTCGTGGTAGCGGCCCGTGACGCGCACGGCGATCGGCAGCTCGGCGTAGTAGTCCTTGACCGAGACCTGGCCCGGGCGGAACAGCTCGAACTGCAGGCTGCGGCCGAGGCCGGCCTGGTTGATGTCCGAAAGCAGCGCATCCATTTCTGCCTTGCTGGGCAGCTGCTTCTCGAGCAGGATCACGTACTGCTGCACTTGCTCGCGCTGCTTCTTCAACAGGTCGAGGTTGGCTGCTTGCGCCACTTTCTTCTTGTAGTCGGCTCGGAGCGTGACTTCCTTGGCGCGCTCGGCTTCGAGCTCGTCGTTGGAATTCGTGAGCCAGACAAACCACAGGCCCGCCAACGCCAATGCGGTCACAGCGAGGCACAGCGCGTAGCGCGGCACCGCCGGCCACATGGAAGGGTCGTTCGGATTCAGTCCACGGAACTGGTCGCCGAAGTTCCGCAGTGCGGTCGCGACGTCGACTTTGGGGAGGGATCGCTTGCTGATGGCCATGATCGGTTACCCCTTCGCCTGCGCCTTGGCGGCCAGGGCCTTGTCGGCCTCCGCCTTCTGGGCGTCGGTAGGCCGCTTGAGGCCGATGCGCATCGTGAAGTTCGCCACACGGCGCTGGTCGCGCTGGCTCAGGCTCACGTTGGCCGAGGTGATTTCGACCAGTTCGGGCTTGACCAGCCAAGGGCTGTTGTTGCCGAGGTTGCGCAGCAGCTCCGACACGCGCTCGTTCGACTGCGCCATGCCTTGCAGGGTCACGGTCTGGTTCTCCTGCTTCATGCTGGTGAGGTAGACGCCGTCGGGCAGTTGCCGGACGAGTTCGTTGAGCAGGTGCACGGGCAGGTTGCGGTCGCCTTGCAGATCTTCCACGGCCAGCTGGCGCGCGCGCAAGGCTGCGATTTCTTCCTGCAGCGTCGAAATTTCCTTGATCTCGACTTCGAGCTTCTTGATCTCGGCCTGCAGGAAGCCGTTCTTCGAACGCTGGGCCGACATCTGGGCTTCGAACCAGAGGTAGCCCAGGCCAGCGATCAGGACGCCGAGCAGCGCGGCGCCACCCAGGGTGCCGTAAAAGGCCTCGCGGCGACGCTTGCGCGCGGCTTCGCGGTGCGGGAGCAGATTGATCAGGATCACTGCAGGAACCTCCGCATGGCCAGGCCGCACGAGGTCAGATAGGAAGGCGCTTCGCGGCGTACCTTCTTCTCACGGATGCTGGGACCGAAATCCATGCCGTCGAACGGGTTCACAAGCGAGCAGGCGAACGAAGTCTGGCGGGTCACGGCGTTCGTCAGCCCCGGCAATGACGACGATCCGCCCGCCAACAGCACGTAGTCCACGCGGTTGTGCGGCGTGCTGGTGAAGAAGAACTGGAGTGCCCGCGCGATTTCCTGCGCGATGCTTTCGACGAAGGGTTTGAGCACGCCCGAGCCGTAGTCGTCGGGCAGGTCACCGCTGCGCTTCTTGGCCTCGGCCTCTTCGGCGGAAAAGCCGTACTGGCGCACGATGAGCTGAGTGAGCTGCGCGCCACCGAAGGCCTGGTCACGGTCGTACAGCACTTCCTGATTGCGCAGCACCTGCATGCTGGTCGTGAAGGCGCCCACCTCGAACAGCGCCACGATGGCGTCCACGCCCTTGCCGGGGAGCTGCTCGATCAGCCGTGCCGTGGCCAGGCGCGAAGCATAGGACTCGACATCGAGAATCATCGCCTTGAGGCCGGCGGCTTCCGCCAGGCCTTCGCGGTCCTGCACCTTCTCCTTGCGGGAGGCGGCGATCAGCACTTCCACGTCGCCGACGGACGTCGTGCTCGGGCCCGTCACGCAGAAGTCGAGGCTCACTTCATCGAGCGAGAACGGGATGTATTGGTTGGCTTCGGACTCGACCTGGATCTCGAGCTCCTGCTCGCTCATGCCGCCCGGAAGAATGATCTTCTTGGTGATCACCGCCGAGGGCGGCAGCGCCAGCGCGACGTTGCGGGTCTTGGTGCCGCTCTTGCGCACCACACGACGCACGGCTTCGGCCACTTCGTCGAATTTTTCGACGTTGCCGTCGGTGATCCAGCCGCGTTCGAGCGGCTCGATGGCGCAGCGCTCCAGAACCAGCTTGCCGCTGGCCTCGCGGCCGAGCTCCACCAGCTTCACGCTGGACGAACTGACGTCCAGTCCCAGCAGGGGGGCGTTCTGACGACGAAACAATGATCCAAGAGCAGCCAAGTTAGGTCCCTCTCCCCCTGTTATT
Source organism: Variovorax sp. GW821-FHT10C12 (assembly GCF_059415405.1). Taxonomy (NCBI): domain Bacteria; kingdom Pseudomonadati; phylum Pseudomonadota; class Betaproteobacteria; order Burkholderiales; family Comamonadaceae; genus Variovorax; species Variovorax sp. GW821-FHT10C12. The sequence continues at coordinate 525,746 of NZ_JBWKNE010000003.1, read as the reverse complement.
TGTAACCAATGGAAAAATATGCGTTCGGTTGCATGCTAGCAGCAGGCACAGCGCCAACCAAGCGCGCCGAAAGACCGAAACCGGCAACCGTTGTCAAAACGTGACGTCAAAGCCGCATTCTGTAACTTTCTGCTTAGCCCCGGGGGAGGGAATGCGCGAGGTAACAAAGATCCGGGCGCGCCGAGGGGGCGGCTTTTTATAATGTCCGGTGACTCTCCGGGCCCCCATGCAAGAAACTTCCAGCCCCAAGGGGCGCGCCAAGACCCCTCCCCCCGAACGCCCCTTCTGGCTCAAATGGCTGTTGCGTTTCGTGTTCTGGGGCGCGGGCATCGCTGCGGCGGGCCTGCTTTCCATCCTGTGCGTGGTGGCCGTGGCGCTGGCGGTGGCCTATCCCAACCTGCCGGACATCTCGGAGCTCTCCGACTACCGCCCCAAGCTGCCGCTGCGGGTGTTCTCCGCCGAAGGCACGCAGATCGGCGAATTCGGGGAAGAGCGACGCAACCTCACCCCCATCGCCGCGATCCCCAAGGTCGTGAAGGACGCGGTCCTCGCCGCCGAAGACGCCCGCTTCTATGACCATGGCGGGGTCGACTACAAGGGCCTGGTCCGCGCCGGCCTCGCGAATCTGAATCGCGTGAAGAGCCAGGGCGCGTCGACCATCACCATGCAGGTGGCCCGCAACGTCTATCTGAGCTCCGAGAAGACGCTGACCCGCAAGATCTACGAGGTGCTGCTGACCTTCAAGCTGGAGCACCTGCTCAGCAAGGACCAGATCTTCGAGATCTACCTGAACCAGATCTACCTGGGCAACCGCGCCTACGGTTTCGCAGCCGCCTCTGAGGCTTACTTCGGCAAGCCGCTGTCCGAGATGACGATCGCCGAGGCCGCCATGCTCGCCGGCCTGCCGAAGGCGCCCGGCGCGAACAACCCGGTCAACAACCCGCAGCGCGCGCGCGGACGCCAGTTCTACGTGATCGACCGCATGCAGGAAGCCGGCTTCATCACCGCCGAGCAAGCGGCCGAGGCCAAGAAAGAGCAGCTGCACCTGCGCGACGCCGCCGACCCGAACCGCCTGCACGCCGAATACGTCGCCGAAACCGTGCGCCAGCTGATGTACGCGCAGTACGGCGACAGCACCTACACGCGCGGCCTCAAGGTCTACACCTCGCTGGTCGCAGCCGACCAGGCCGCTGCCTACAAGGCCCTGCGCAAGGGCATCATGGATTACGAGCGCCGTCAGGTGTACCGCGGCCCCGAGAAGTTCATCGACCTGCCGAACGACCCGAAGGAGCTCGACGAAGCCGTGGACGACGTGCTGAACGACCACCCGGACAACGGCGACGTGATGGCAGCCGTGGTGCTCAAGGCCACGCCCAAGGAAATCCAGGCCATCCGCGCCAACGGCGACGCCGTGCAGATCACGGGCGACGGCCTCAAGCCCGCGCAGTCCGGCCTGTCGGACAAGGCACCGCCCAACATCAAGATCCGCCGCGGTGCCGTGATCCGTGTCGCGAAGACACCCAAGAACACCTGGGAAATCACCCAGCTGCCCGAGGTGGAGGGTGCGTTCGTCGCCATGGACCCGCGCGACGGCGCCATCAAGGCCCTGGTCGGCGGCTTCGACTTCGGCAAGAACAAGTTCAACCACGTCACGCAGGCCTGGCGCCAGCCGGGCTCGAGCTTCAAGCCCTTCATCTACTCGGCCGCGCTCGAAAAGGGATTCACCCCCGCCACAGTCATCAACGACGGCCCGCTGTTCTTCGACGCCGGCACCACCGGCGGCCAGCCCTGGGAGCCCAAGAACTACGGCGGCGGCTTCGACGGCCCGATGTCGATGCGCACGGCGCTGATGAAGTCGCGCAACCTCGTATCGATCCGCATCCTGCAATCCATCGGCACGCGCTACGCGCAAGACTGGATCACCAACTTCGGCTTCGACAAGGACAAGCACCCCGCCTACCTCCCGATGGCGCTCGGCGCCGGTGCCGTCACGCCGATGCAGATGGCGGTGGGCTACTCGGTGTTCGCCAATGGCGGTTACCGCGTGAATCCGTACCTCGTGACCCGCATCACCGACCACAAGGACCGCGTGCTGGTCGACGTCCAGCCGCCGCTGCTGAATGAAACGTCGCGCGCCATCCCGCAGCGCAACGCCTTCATCATGGACACGCTGCTGCAGTCCATCACGCGCGCCGGCACGGCAGCGAAGGCGCAGGCGATGCTCAAGCGCCCCGACCTCTACGGCAAGACCGGCACCACCAACGACTCGCTCGACGCTTGGTTCGCGGGCTTCCAGCCCACCATGACGGCGATCTCGTGGATCGGCTACGACACGCCGCGCAACCTGGGCGACCGCGAAACCGGCGGCGGCCTGAGCCTGCCGATCTGGATCAATTACATGGAAACCGCCCTCAAGGGCGTGCCCGTGACCGACCTGTCGACCACGCCGCCCTCGGGCATCGTGAGCGTCGGCGGCGAGTGGTACTACGACGACTACGCGCCGGGCCGCGGCGTGTCGAGCCTGGGCGTGGAATCCTCCGCGCCGGTGGCCCCGGCCGAAGCCCTGAGTGGCCCGGCGATCAGCGCGCCTGCACCGCCCGAGGAGCGCAACCGCATCCTCGACCTGTTCAGGAACTGATCAAGAAAGCGGGAAAGCGGCGGCTCAGGCCGCCGCGAACATCAGCGGCTGCCCCGCCTGCAGGGTCGCTTCGCGCGACAGGTTGCCGAAGAACTCTTCCCCGGTCTTGGTGTCCACCCACACCCGGCCGTCGTGCCGGTAGTGGTAGCCGCCGGAGCGTGCCGCCAGCCAGATTTCCTGCAGCGGCTTCTGCAGGTTCACGATCAGCTGGCTGCCGTTGCGAAACGACATCGTGATCATCCCGCCGACCCGCTGGTTGTCGATGTCGGCGTCGGTCGCGTCGTTGATGCGGTCGCAGCCCTGCTCGATGGCAGCAAGCGCCGCCTCGGCGCGGTCCATGTACTCGGTGTCGGTCATTACAATTTCAGCATGTTGAATGTTCGCCAAATTCTAGTGAGCGCTCGCGCCCGCACCGCGCTCATGGTCTGCCTTGCCGCCAGCGCGGCCGGCCTTGCGGCGTGCGGACAGCGCGGCGCGCTCTATCTGCCGACCGATCCGGCGGCCGCCCAGCGCGCCACCTTGCCCCAATTGCTCACCCCCGGCGGCTCCAAAGCCGCCGACAACGAAGCGGCCCCCAAGCCCGCCGCAGCCAGCAGCGCCCCCGCCTCCCCCCAGAAATGACGACGAACACCTCCCTGCCCGGCCACCCCCACATCGCCCACCGCGACGGCGCCCTGCACGTCGAAGGCGTCGCGCTCGACGCGCTGGCACGCACGCACGGCACGCCGCTGTTCGTCTATTCGAAGCAGTGGATGCTCGACGCCCTGGCCGCGTACCAGCGTGGCTTCGAGGGCCGCGAGGCGCTGATCTGCTACGCCATGAAGGCCAATTCGTCGCTCGGCGTGCTGCGCGTGTTCGCCGAAGCCGGCTGCGGTTTCGACATCGTCTCGGGCGGCGAACTGTCGCGCGTGCTGGCCGTGGGTGCCGATCCCAAGAAGATCATCTTCTCGGGCGTCGGCAAGACGCGCGCCGAGATGCGCCAGGCCCTGGCGGCCGGCATCGCCTGCTTCAACGTCGAGAGCGAAGCCGAGCTCGACGTGCTCAACGAGGTGGCGCTGGCCGAGAAGGTGCGCGCACCGATCAGCATCCGCATCAATCCGAACGTCGACCCGAAGACGCACCCGTACATTTCCACGGGCCTCAAGGGCAACAAGTTCGGCATCGCGCACGACCGTGCGGTGCAGGCTTACCAGCACGCCGCCCGGCTGCCGGGCCTCGAAGTGGTCGGCATCGACTGCCACATCGGCTCGCAGATCACCGAAGCCTCGCCCTACCTGGACGCCTGTGACCGCGTGCTCGACCTGGTGGAAGCCATCGAGGCGGCCGGCGTGCCGATCCATCACCTGGACTTCGGCGGCGGCCTGGGCATCGACTACAACGGCGAAGTGCCGCCCAAGGCCGATGCGCTGTGGCAGCAGTTGCTCGCCAAGCTCGACGCGCGCGGCTTCGGCCAGCGCAAGCTGGTGATCGAACCCGGCCGCTCGCTGGTCGGCAATGCCGGCGTCTGCGTGACCGAGGTGCTCTACACCAAGCCCGGCGAGGACAAGAATTTCTGCATCGTCGACGCGGCCATGAACGACCTGCCGCGCCCCGCGATGTACCAGGCCTTCCAGAAGATCGTGCCGCTGCGCGAGCGCGCCGGCGACGCGCCGACCTACGACGTGGTGGGCCCGGTCTGCGAAAGCGGCGACTGGATCGGCCGCGACCGCGCGCTCAACGTGGTGGCCGGCGACCTGCTGGCCGTGCTGTCGGCGGGTGCGTACTGCATGAGCATGGCCAGCAACTACAACACGCGCGGCCGGGCCGCCGAGGTGCTGGTGAGCGGCGCCAGCGCGAAACTGATCCGCCGTCGCGAGACGATGGAAGACCAGCTGCGCGCCGAGATCGACGGCTGATCCGGTCTCAGCCGGTGCGCAGCGGCTTCTCGCTGCCGCGCACGGCCACCGCCGGCCTGGCCTGGCGCTTGCGCGCGAAATTCCAGACGCGCCACGCCAGCAGCACCCCGATGATTGCGGCGTAGACGAACACCTCGGCGAAGTTGTTCTTGCCCGCGCGCATCCAGAAGAAGTGCAGCAGCCCGAGCCCCGCGATCACGTAGACCAGCCTGTGCAGCAGCTGCCAGCGCTTGGCGCCCATCGCCTTGATCGCGCGATTGAATGATGTGGCGGCCAGCGGCGTCAGCAGCACGAAGGCCGAGAAGCCCACCAGGATGAACGGCCGCTTGGCGATGTCCTTGGCGATTTCGCCCCACTCGAAGCCCATGTCGAACCAGCTGTAGCACAGCAGGTGCAGCACCACGTAGAAGTACGCGAACAGGCCCAGCATGCGGCGCAGCCGCGCCAGCGCATTGAGCTTGGCGATCACGCGCAGCGGCGTCACCGCCAGCACGATGCACAGGAAGCGCAAGGTCCAGTCGCCCGTCGCGCGGATCAGGAACTCGGCCGGGTTCGCGCCCAACCCGTCGGTGAAGGCGCCGAAGGCCAGCCGCGCGAACGGCAGCAGGCACAGCAGGAAGACGACCGGCTTGGTCGCCGAGTGCATGAGCAGCTTGTTCAGCATGGCGCAACGACCGGGCGAACGCGCCCGCTCAGTAGTTCTTCTTCAGGTCCATGCCGGCGTAGAGCTGGCCGACCTGCGCCTCGTAGCCGTTGAACATCTCGGTCTTGCGCCGCTTCGCGAACAGCCCGCCGCCGTCGCCGATGCGACGCTCGGTCGCCTGGCTCCAGCGCGGGTGGTCGACGTTCGGGTTCACGTTCGAATAGAAGCCGTACTCCTGCGCCGCGGCCTTGTTCCAGGCCGTGCTCGGCTCCTTCTCGACGAAGCGGATCTTGACGATCGACTTGGCCGACTTGAAGCCGTACTTCCATGGCACCACGAGCCGCACCGGCGCGCCGTTCTGGTTGGGCAACACCTCGCCGTACATGCCGAAGGCCAGCAGCGTGAGCGGGTGCATCGCCTCGTCCATGCGCAGGCCTTCGGTGTAGGGCCAGTCGAGCACGCGCGAGCCGACGAAGGGCATGGTCTTCGGATCGGCCAGCGTCACGAACTCGACGAACTTGGCATTGCCCTGCGGCTCGACCTTCTTGATGAGCTCGGCCAGCGAATAGCCGATCCACGGGATCACCATCGACCAGCCTTCGACGCAGCGCAGGCGGTAGATGCGCTCTTCCTGCGCGCTGAGCTTGAGCAGGTCTTCGATGCCGTACTTGCCTGGCTTCTTGACCAGCCCCTCGACCTCCACGGTCCACGGCCGCGTCTTGAGGGTGCCGGCGTTCTTCACCGGATCGCCCTTGTCGACGCCGAACTCGTAGTAGTTGTTGTAGCTGCTCGCGTCCTTGTAGTCGGTGAGCTTTTCCATGGTCTGCGCGCCCGGCACGGCCGACTTGGCGCCCGGCAGCAAGGCCAGCTTGTGCGGGCCGGTCGCCTGGGCGAAGGCCTCGCGCCCGGCGAAGGTGGCGAGCGCCGCGCCCGCGGCACCGCCGGCCATCAGCTTGAGCAGGTCGCGCCGGCCTTCGTAGGCCGCGCGCGGCGTGATCTCACTCGACAGCGGATGGACAAAACCGCGGGTGTCGCGACGGTGCGAACGGGAAGGGAACGACATGACAGGCCTTTCGCGTGAATCGTTGTGCTCAGGGTAGTTCGTGACATGCCCTGGTTTGGTTACGCGCCATGGCGGCGCGTGGTTTCAATTCTTCGCGAAAGGCGCAGAACCTGCGCTCAGAGCGTGCCGTAGCTGTGCAGACCGCTCAGGAACATGTTCACGCCAAGGAAGGCGAAGGTGGTCACGGCCAGGCCGGCCAGCGCCCACCAGGCGGCGACGGTGCCGCGCAGGCCCTTCACGAGGCGCATGTGCAACCAGGCCGCGTAGTTGAGCCAGACGATCAGCGCCCAGGTTTCCTTCGGGTCCCAGCTCCAGTAGCCGCCCCAGGCATCGGCCGCCCACAGGGCGCCCAGCACGGTGGCGATGGTGAAGAAGGCGAAGCCGACGGTGATCGACTTGTACATGACATCGTCGAGCACCTCGTTGGCCGGCAGGCGCGCCGCGATGCGCTTGCGCCCCAGCAGGATGCCCGCGGCGATCAGCGCCGAGATGCCCGCGTAGACCACCCAGTAGCTGCCGCCGGCTTCCTGCACACGCTGGCGGAAGGCCACCGGCACGAAGCACAGCGCCGCGCCCAGCAGCCAGATCGGCGTGAGCTTGTACCAGCGGGTCTCGTCGGCCTGTTCCTTGATGAGGTAGGCGAAGGCCACCATGGCTGCGAGCGCGAAGGTGCCGTAGCCGATGAAGTTGGCGGGCACGTGCAGCTTCATCCACCAGCTCTGCAACGCGGGCACCAGCGGCTGGATCTCATGCGCCTCGCGCACGATCGTGTACCAGAGCAGGAAGCCGACCGCCGCGCTGACCACCAGCATCACGAAGGCGCCCAGGGCGCGCGTGTTGTAGCGCTCTTCGAAGTACAGGTAGAACGCGGCCGTCAGCCAGCAGAACAGCACGAACACTTCGTACAGGTTGCTCACCGGGATGTGGCCGATGTCCGGGCCGAGCTGGTGGCTTTCGTACCAGCGCACCATGGTGCCGATCAGCGCCATGGTCACGGCCGCCCAGGCCAGGCGGGAACCGATCAGGTCGAAGGTGTCGGCCTGCTGCTTGCCGGCGACAAAACCGATCCAGTAGAACAGCGTGCTCATGAAGAACAGCACGCTCATCCAGAGGATGGCCGACTGGCTCGACAGGAAGTACTTGAGCCAGAACACCGAATCGGCGCGCGCCAGGTCGCCCTGGTAGGAGCTGATGGCCAGCAGTGAGGCCGCGGCCACCACCAGCGCCAGCACCCGCAGCGGGCGCCAGAACCAGCAGATGCCGATGACCGAGACCAGCGCCGCCACGAGGATCGGCTTTTCGTAGCTGTCCATCGAGCCGGCGTGGCGCATGAAGGCGAACGCGCCGCCGGCCAGCACCAGCGCCGCGAACACCCAGTCGAACAGGTTGCGGCGGGAGAGCCAGCTTTCGTGGAGCGTGAGGGTCGTGGTGTTCATGGTGACGCCGGTTCTTCTTTCTTCAGGGCGAGCAGCTTGTGCTTCAGATGCTCGAATTCGCGATCGCTGTCCAGGGTCTTGCGGTTGACCGAGAACGCCATCGTGGCGACGGTTGCGCTGGTGTCGCGGCCGTCGTTGTCTCCAGAGGCGCCGCCGCCGGGTGTCAGCCACACCCACAAACGGCGCTCGCGCACGTACAGCATGGCAAAAATACCGATGATCAGCAACAGACACCCCAGATAGACGATGTTCTTGCCAGGGGCACGCGCCACCTGGAAGACGCTGGCCTGCACCTGGGTGAAGTCGGTCATCATCATCGCGACCGGCGCCGGGTAGAAGTGCGCGTCGCTCAGCGCCAGCACGGCCTGCGTCAGGTAGCCCTGGGTTTTCTCGTCGTTCGGCAGCGCGGCCAGACCGGCGCCTTCGCGGCTCAGGTTGAGCACTTCGAACAGCACGTCGTTGAGGATGCGCACCAGCACCGTGCCGGCGCGCTCGCGCTCGGCTTCAGGCACGTTGGCCTCCATGAATTCGGCAATCGCCTGCCAGCCGCCCTGCGACGCGGCGTCGGCCTTGGCGCGCTCGGCCCCCGAGAACAGCGCCAGCGCGCGGGCGGCCGACACGCGCAGCTGCTCGGCCATCTCCGGGCGCTTCGGGTCGGTCGCCTTGGCGATGTAGCGCTCGACGGCACGCTCGCGCGTGGCGGGATCGCCCAACGCGGTGCGCATGCGCACGAAGCCGTCCATCGAGCCCTGCTCGTCGGCCGGCACGCGCAGGTAGCGGAACGGCTCCTCGGGCTTCTCGCGCATGCCCAGCAGGAACACCGGCTGGCCGTCGCCGGCGTCGACCGGCACCATGTAGTTCTGGTACTCCCGCGCCTGGCCGGCCGCGTCGCGCAGCTTGTAGCCGATGCTGGGGCCGATGTTGCGCAGCACCTTGGGCTTGTTGGTCTTGTTGGCGGCGCCCAGACGCGACTCGAGGCCGTGGCGCAGGTCGACCTTGCGCACGTCGGCGCCGCTGCCCATCGCACCGCCGTCGGCGAAGTTCTCGACGTTGATCACGCGCAGCGCGGCGTACTCGAGCGTGAGCTTGTCCTTGCCGTTGGTGATCTCGGTACTCGGGCCGCCGATGATGCCCTCGACCTCGAAGGGCTTGGCCGCGGCCGCCATCGGCACCGCCTTGAGCTTCACCGTGGAGCCGCCGTCGTCGAAGCTCGACTGGTAGATCTCCACGCCCTTGTAGCTGGCCGGATGGTTCACCTCGATGCGCGCGGGCACCTGCTCGCCGCTCTCGCGGTCGTGCAGCACCACCTCGCTGGCGAACAGCTTGGGCATGCCGGTCGAGTAGTAGTCGACGATGAACTTCTTCAGCTCGATGGTGAACGGCAGCTCCTGCAGCAGCACGCCGTCGGCCTGGTTCAGGATGGCCACGTTGCCCCGCCCGCCCTCGGGCACGAGGATGTTGCCGCGAAAGGTCGGGTTGGCGGTCGACAGGCGGTGCTCGGGCGCCACGTCGGCGATCATGCCGCCGCCCGTGAACACGCTCTTGCCGTTGAACCAGGTCTGGGCGCGCACGACGAGGTCGCCGTCGAGCAGGCCGCCGATGCACACCAGCACGATCGCGCTGTGGGCCGCGATGTAGCCCAGCTTGTGGGCGCCGCCGGCGCGCGCCGCGACCATCCAGCCGGCCGCCGCCTTGCCGTCGGCGCTGGCGTGACGCTGCTGCAGCTTGACCTTCCAGCCGCCGCTCACGAGCAACTGGCCGATGCGGTTGGCCGCCATGTCGGGCGTTTCCGCCAGGCGGTTTTCGGCGCGCTGGCCGAAGGCCTTGAGGCTCTGCGCGCGGATGTCTTCCTTGAAGGTGCGCAGGTCGATCAGGATGCGCGGCGTGTTGCGCGCGACGCACAACGACGTGCTGATCACCAGGAACAGCAGGATCAGCATGAACCACCAGGCGCTGTAGACCGAGTCGAGCCGGGCCGCGCGGAACAGCTCGGCCCAGAAGGGCCCGAACTGGTTGATGTAGTTGTTGATCGGCTCGTGCTGCTTGAGCACGGTGCCGATGATCGAGGCGATGCAGATGACCGTCAGCAGCGCGATCGCGAAGCGCATCGACGACAGCAGTTCCACCGCGGCGCGAAGCAGCTGCGGGCCGCGATGCACGCGAAGGCCATGGGTGGAAACGGTCATCGGAAGGGAACCAGGAAAGGAGAAAAAAACAAAAGGGCGGGCCATCCTCCTGGATCGGCCCGCCCTTTGTTTGGGATTTTTATCGGCGGTTAGTTCACGCTGGACAGCGCGACAGCGGAAATCAGCGCAGGCCGGCGATGTAGTCGGCGACAGCCTTGATTTCGCGGTCGTTGAGCTTGGCGGCCACGCCGTTCATGGGCGAGCTGTTCAGGCGGACGTTGTCGCGGAAGGCCACGAGCTGGGTCACGGTGTAGTCGGCGTGCTGACCGCCCAGGCGCGGGTACTGGGCCGGCAGGCCGGCACCGTTCGGGCTGTGGCAGCCGGCGCAGGCGGGGATCTGGCGATCGCCGATGCCGCCGCGGTAGATCTTTTCGCCGAGGGCGACCGTGTCCTTCTCTTTCGAGAAGCCCGGCTTGATCTTCTTGGAGCCGACGAACCAGGCGATGTTGCGCATGTCGTCTTCGGACAGCGCCGACGCCAGCGGCTTCATGATGGCGCTCTTGCGCTTGCCGGACTTGAAGTCCTGCAGCTGCTTGAGGATGTATTCGGGGTGTTGTTGCGCCAGCTTGGGGTTGGCTGCGATGGCCGAGTTGCCGTCCGCGTTGTGGCACGAAGCACAGCTTTGGCTGTTGGCCGGCGTCGCATTGAACAGCGTGTCGCCCTTGGCGGGATCGGGCTTGGCCGGCTTGGCGGCTGCCGCTGCGGGGGCAGCGGCATGCTCATCGGCTGCAAAACTCGCGCTGGCTGCGACGCCCATGAGGGCTGCAAGCAGAATATTGGCAAACAACTTCATATCGGGGGCTTCGAATTTATGGCGCAAAACCCCGCGATTCTACAATGGCGCCCCGTTCCGAAAGCCCATAGATGACCTCCCCGCGCGCCAAGTCCGCCGCTTATCCTCCCCGCGCGGCCCCTGCCGTGGACCCGCAGGTCGCTGAACGCGAGCGCGTGGCCCTGGGTTGGCTGCACACCGCCCACTTCCTGACCAGCGCTCCGCAGCTGGAACACCTGCCTCCGGTCGACCTGCCCGAGATCGCTTTTGTGGGCCGTTCCAACGCCGGCAAATCGACCGCCATCAATACGCTGACGCAGCAGACGCGCCTGGCTTTTGCCTCGAAGACGCCCGGCCGCACGCAGCACATCAACCTGTTCGGCATCGGCAAGCAGAAGGTCGACGACGCCGTGCTGGCCGACCTGCCCGGCTACGGCTATGCCGCCGTGCCGAAGGAAGCCAAGCTGCGCTGGCAGCGCGTGATGGGCAACTACCTCATGACGCGCGAAAGTCTGCGCGGGGTTGTCCTGATGTGCGATCCGCGCCACGGCCTGACCGAGCTCGACGAGATCCTGCTCGACGTGATCCGTCCGCGTGTCGAGCAAGGCCTGAAATTCCTGGTGCTGCTGACCAAGTCCGACAAGCTCACGCGCACCGAAGCTGCCAAGGTGCTGTCGATTACGCGACTGAACGCCGGCGGCGGCGAGGTCAAACTGTTCTCGGCCCTGAAGAAGCAAGGGGTCGGCGAGGCGGCCGAACTGCTGTGGCGCTGGGTGCATCCCGACGACGCCGCAGCAGCACCGGCAGCGCCCGCGCCACCACCGGCCGAAGACGCCTGATGCGCTAGAGGAACCGGCTGCATCGAGCGTCCCGCCTGCGAAGTTCACTATCAAAACAATAGCGACAGTCAACCCAAGGAGACACGAAGCATGATCGAGACCTTCCAACGCAGCCTGCCCAACGGCACCACCCTGAGTTGCCGCGCCGCCGGCAAGCCGGGCCAGCCGCTGATGGTGTTCCTGCACGGCTTTCCCGAAGCCGCGTTCATCTGGGACGAACTGCTCGCCTACTTCTCGGACCCGGCCCACGGCGGCTACCGCTGCGTGGCGCCCAACCTGCGCGGCTTCGAGAAGTCCAGCGCACCCACGGAAGTGGCCGACTACAAGGCCCACCTGCTGATCCAGGACATCCAGCAGCTCGTGGCCACCGAGAGCGCTGACGGCACGATGGCCGCGCTGGTGGCCCACGATTGGGGCGGCGCCTTCGCCTGGGGCTACGCCAACGCCTTCCCGCAGCAGGTCGGCAAGCTGGTCATCATCAATTCGCCGCACCCGGGCACCTTCACGCGCGAACTGCGCAACAACCCGGCGCAGCAGCAGGCCAGCGCCTACATGCACTTCCTGGCGCGTCCCGACGCCGAAGCCCTGCTCGCGGCCGACGACTTCAAGCGCATGTGGCCCTTCTTCCTCTTGATGAAGGCCGGCCCGGACGGCTTCGGCTGGCTCACTGAAGAGGTGAAGCAACAGTACCGCGAGGTCTGGAGCGCGGGCCTCACGGGCGCCTGCAACCTGTACCGCGTGACGCCGATGAAGCCGCCGCTGCCGGGCCAGACCGTCGACAGCATTCCGGTGCTGCCGCGCGAACGCCTCACGGTGGCCATGCCGACCTTCGTGTTCTGGGCGCTCGACGACGCCGCGCTGCTGCCGGGCCTGCTCGAGGGGCTGGAAGAGTACGTGCCGAAGCTCGAGGTCAAGAAGGTGCCGAACGCAACCCACTGGATCGTGCACGAGCAGCCGCAGCTGGTCGCGCGCGAGATCGAGGGCTTCCTGGCCCGCAATCAGTAGATGGGAGGCTCGCCTTCGGGGCGGGTCTTGAAGCGCCGGTGCACCCAGTAGTACTGGGACGGCATCGTGTCGATGTAGCCCTGCAGGCGCTCGTTCATGAGCGCCGTGTCGGCCTCGACGTCGTCGGTCGGGAAGTTCTGCCACGCCGGCAGCACCTGAATCTCGTAGCCGCCGGGCGTGAGCTTCGCCACCACCGGCACCACCTTGGCCTTGCCCAGCCGCGCAAAGCGCGACAGCGAGGGCACGGTGGCCGCCTGCACGCCGTAGAAGGGCACGAAGATGGTCTGGTCGCGCCCGAAATCCATGTCGGGCAGCAGGTACAACAAACCGCCCTTGCGCAGCCCCGAGAGGATGGGCTTGATGCCGTCCACCCGGTTGAGCGCCGCCACGTCGCCGAAGCGCGTGCGGCCTTCGCGGATCCAGGCGTCGACCATCGGGTCGCGCTGCGTCGTGTAGATCGTGGCCGACGGGCGCGCCGTGTGCATGGTGAGCGCAGTGGCCGCAGCGTCCAAGCCGTAGAAGTGCGGCGCGAACAGGATCATCGGCGCGTCGCCTTCGGCGATCTCGCGGATTTCCGGCGCAGAACCGACGATCTTCAGCCGGCTCTTCACCACCTGCTCGGGCGCATGCCAGAGCCAGCTGCGGTCCAGCCACGACTGCGCGACGAAGACGAAGGTCTCGCGCGCGATGGCGCGGCGCTCGGCCTCCGATTTCCCGGGGAAGCACAAGGCCAGATTCCGGTCGACCACGCGCCGCCGCGGCACGGCGATGGTGTGCAGCAGGCGGCCGAGGACCCTGCTGAAGCCGCGCACGAGCGGCAGGGGCAGCGGTGCCAGCACCCGCATGAAGCCGATACCGAGTCGGGAGCTAAGGCTCATGGCGCAGCCCCTCCGGCAGCGTTGGCCACCACGGCGGGTTCGCCGCGCGGCTCCTTGTAGCGCGCGTAGTCCCACACGTACTGGCCGGGCAGGCTGTGGATCAGGCGGCCGATGCCGTCGTTCATGGCGGCGGCGGCGTCCTCGATGGACGCATCGGGGTCGGTGAGCGCTGTGCCGACGATCGGCTCGAAGCGGATCACGTAGCCCGCGCCGCGCGGCAGGCGCTCGCACACGCTGAGGAAGCAGGCGGCGCCGGTCTGTTGGGCCAAACGGGGAAGCAGGGTCATGGTGTAGGCAGGGCGGCCGAGGAAAGGCGCCCACACGCCCTGCCCCAGCGGCGGCACCTGGTCGGGCAGGATGCCGGTGTAGCCGCCGCTGCGCAGCGTGCGGATCAGGCCGCGCACGCCGGTGTTGTTGGTCGGCAGGGTCTGCAGGCCGGGCCGGTCGCGCGAACCCGCGGCGATCAGGTCGGCCATCCATTTCTTGCGCGCCGGACGGAACAGCGCGGTGATCGGCCCGAAGTCCGCGAGAAAGCGCTCGCCGATGGCCTGGCCGCACATTTCCCAGCTGCCCAGGTGCGGCGCCACGAGGATCACGCCCTTTTTCGCGCGCATCGCGGCCTCGAAGGCCTCGACGCCTTCCCAGCGCACCACGCGCGTCAGCACGCTCTCGCCCTGCGGGCGCAACCACAGCCAGGGCAACTCGGACGCCATGTGGCCGGCGGCGGCGATGGCGGGACGGTACTGCGCGGGCGAGAAACCGGCGCTCTCGGCGTTGGCCTTGAAGCGGCGGCGGTAGTCCGGCGCGCACCACCAGACCAGCCACCCCAGCAAGGCGCCGAGCCGATGCATCAATGGCATCGGCAAGCGGGCAAGCAGGCGGAACAGGGTGATCATTGAGCGGGGAGGGAGAGAGAGTCAGGGAGCGTCAAAAGACGGAGGCGCGCGCATGGTATTGCGCGGCTCGAATAGAATGCAAATTGTCGCCGAGTTACGGAACAACTTGCAGGGCGACACCCACAAGCGCGAATGCGATTGTGTCCCGTCGATACGTCGACATCTGCTAAAGCGTTCGCCAGGGCTCCGCAGAGTTGGCAACGCGCCAATTGAACTCAAGGAGTGACTACAGTGGCGAACGACTTTCTCTTTACTTCCGAATCGGTTTCCGAAGGCCATCCCGACAAGGTCGCGGACCAGATCTCGGACGCGATCCTCGACGCGATCTTCGAACAAGACCCCCGCAGCCGCGTCGCCGCCGAAACGCTGACCAACACCGGCCTCGTGGTGCTCGCCGGCGAGATCACGACCAACGCGCACGTCGACTACATCCAGGTCGCGCGCGACACCATCAAGCGCATCGGCTACGACAACACCGAGTACGGCATCGACTACAAGGGCTGCGCGGTGATGGTCTGCTACGACAAGCAGTCCAACGACATCGCCCAGGGCGTGGACCACGCGTCCGACGACCACCTGAACACCGGCGCCGGCGACCAGGGCCTGATGTTCGGCTACGCCTGCGACGAGACGCCCGAGCTGATGCCCGCGCCGATCTACTACGCCCACCGCCTCGTGGAGCGCCAGGCCCAACTGCGCAAGGACGGCCGCCTGCCCTTCCTGCGCCCCGACGCCAAGAGCCAGGTCACGATGCGCTACGTGGACGGCAAGCCCCACAGCATCGACACCGTGGTGCTCTCCACGCAGCACAGCCCCGACCAGAGCGAAACGCCGACCAAGATGAAGGCCTCGTTCAACGAAGCCATCATCGAAGAGATCATCAAGCCCGTGCTGCCCAAGGAATGGCTGCAGAACACGCGCTACCTGATCAACCCGACCGGGCGCTTCGTCATCGGCGGACCGCAGGGCGACTGCGGCCTCACCGGCCGCAAGATCATCGTCGACACCTACGGCGGCGCCTGCCCGCACGGCGGCGGCGCGTTCTCCGGCAAGGACCCGTCGAAGGTCGACCGCTCGGCCGCCTACGCCGCGCGCTACGTGGCCAAGAACATCGTGGCCGCCGGCCTGGCGCGCCAGTGCCAGATCCAGGTGGCGTACGCCATCGGCGTGGCCCAGCCGATGAACATCACGGTCTACACCGAAGGCACCGGCGTGATCCCCGACGAGAAGATCGCCGAGCTCGTGCGCGAGCACTTCGACCTGCGCCCGAAGGGCATCATCCAGATGCTCGACCTGCTGCGCCCGATCTACCAGAAGACCGCCGCCTACGGCCACTTCGGCCGCGAAGAGCCCGAGTTCACCTGGGAAGCCACGACGCAAGCCGCTGCACTGCGCGCTGCGGCCGGCCTCAAGTAAGCACCGCGATACCGGGTCTCGAGGCCCGCCGTCCCCTCGGGGCGGCGGGCCTTTTTCTTTTCGTGGCGCGTTCTTCAGAAGCGGTACGCGCCGCTCAGGCCCAGCGTCCAGTTGCGGCCCGGCGCGGGCTCGTAGAAGCGCGCATTGCCTTCGTTGACGATGACCGAGCCCATGTAGCGCCGGTCGAACAGGTTGTCGACGCGCGCGAAGGCGTTGAAGTCCCAGCGCTCCCACTTCTTCAGGTAGCCGGCGTACAGCGCCGCCACGGCGTAGCCGTGCGCGCTCGCGGTGTTCAGGTCGTTGGCCTGGATGTGGCTCAGCGCGCGCATCTCGACACCCGCGCGCCAGCCCTCGGGCGGCACCCAGCCGAGCGACGCGAACAGCGACTGCCGCGCGATGCCCGGGATGCGGTTGCCCGCGTTCACCGCGTTGCCGCCCGCGCAGGGCGACGGCGAGCAGAACGCATCGCGGTAGGTCGCGTCCAGCCAGGTGTAGGCCACCTGCGTGCGCCAGTGGTCGGCCGTCTCGTGCTGCCAGCCCAGCTCGAAGCCGTTGCGCCGCGTGCGCCCGGCGTTCTGGAAGGTGGCGCGACCGCCGCTGTTGGTGGCGGTCACGATCTCGTCGCGCGTGCGCGTGTGGAACAGCGCCGCCGTCAGCAGGCCGCCGCCCAACCGCGCCTTCGCGCCCACTTCGAGGCTGTCGTTCACCGAAGGCCGCAGCCCGAAGTTGAGCCCGCTGGCGCCGCCCGGACGGTACGACAGCTCGTTGAGCGTCGGTGTCTCGAAGCCCCGGCCGACCGAGCCGTACACCGCGAGATCGGGCGTGGCCTGGTAGCGCAGCGAGGCCACGGGCAAGGTCTTGCTGTAGCTCGCGCTGCCGCTGTCGTCGCGGTTCGCTCCGCCGATGTACAGGTCGTGCGAATCGAAGTGCACGCGGCTGCGGCGCACGCCAGCCTCAAGCGTCCAGCGCTCGGCAAAGCGCCAGGCGGCCTGCGCATAGGGGTCGAGGTTCCAGACCTCGTTGCGCTCGTTGCGGCGCAGCCGCCCCTGCACGCCCAGCAGGGGCGCGGCCACCGGGCCCTGGTAGTTCTCGTAGCCGCGGCGGCGCTCGCGCAGGCTGTCGTAGCCCAGGCCCGCCACGAGGTCGAAGGGCCGGTCGGCCAGCTGCAGCGCGGCGGTCCAGCGCAGGTCGACGCCGCCGTACTGGCGCGAGAGGTCGATCACGCCGCCCGCGTGCAGCGGGCTCTGCTGCGCCGACGGCGGGATCGACTGGAACTGCACGGTCTTTCGCTCGCCGCCATAGACCATGAACTGCAGCGCCTGCTCGGCATTCAGGCGCCGCTCGTAGCGCAGGCCGACCTGCGTCTGCTCGACCGTCTTGCGCGTGTCGTACTGCAGCGCCAGCGGTGCCTTGCGCGGTGACTGCGCGACCTGCTCGGCCGTCAGGCCCAGCGGGTCTTGTGCCTCGATGCGCACGCTGTTGAACACCAGCGTGAGCTTGTCGCCGTTGTCCAGTGCGATGCCCAGCTTGCCGTTCGCGATGTTGCGCCGCGCGGCGCTCTGTTCGCGCCAGCCGTCGGTGCGAAAGTGGCTCGCGCCGAGCAGGTAGTCGACCGCGCCCTGCGAACCGCTCAGCTGCAGCGACTGGCGCCAGCTGCCGAAGCTGCCGCCCGCCAGCGAGTACGACAGGCGCAGCGCGCCCTCCCCCGAGGCCGTGAACGCCTGCACCACGCCGCCCGACGAATTGCCGTACAGCGCCGAGAACGGCCCGCGCAGCACTTCGACGCGGTCGACCGAGCCGATGTCGATGTTCGAGGTCTGTCCCTGGCCGTCGGGCAAGGTGGCCGGAATGCCGTCGACGTACAGGCGCACGCCGCGCACGCCGAAGGTCGAGCGCGCGCCGAAGCCGCGCACCGACAGCTGCAGGTCCTGCGCGTAGTTCATGCGGTTCTGCACCTGCAGGCCGGGCACGGCGCCCAGGCTCTCGGACAGGTTGACCTGCAGCCGGCTGTCGCGCATCTCGTCGCCGTCGACGCGGTCGACCGAGCCGGGCACGAGAAACGGAGACAGCGTGCCGCGCGGCGTGGAAACGGTGACGTCGCGCAGCGTGCCAGCCGGTGGTGTTGCGGGCTGCTGGCCGTGCACGGCCAGCGGAACGCCCAGGATCAGCAGGCGAAGCGAGTAGGAGAGTGCGGCATTCATCGGCACCGATTCTGCGTCGGTGCCCTGCCCCTTTTGCCTAGCGGGAACCCGTGCGCGGCGAGCGGCGCCAGCCGAACCAGGCGCACACGAGCACCGGAACGCCCAGGCCCACCCAGGCCACCATGTCGCCGAGGCCGCCGTCGCTGAACAGCGCAGTGATGAGGCCGATAGTGGTCAGCACGCCCAGCACGATCGGCCAGCCCCACATGCGCCAGAAGGATTGGTGCGGTGCCTTGTGGTGCGTCGTCATGCCTGCACCTTCATGGCCGGTGCCGGGTCAGGCTGTGGGCCCGATACCGTGGCGGGCGCCGCAGTCGTCGTGGTCGCCCGTGCCGGCACCGTGTTGCCACGCTTGAGCCACAGGTACAGCCCGCTGCCTAGCACGATGATGGTCGCGATGTCCAGCAGCGCCCACAGGATCTGCATCGGCATGCCGCCGTAGTCGCCGAAGTGCAGCGGCTGCGACACCAGCAGGCCCGTGAGGTACCACGGCATCTTCGGCGCCGCCGTGACTTCCGCCGTCTTGGCATCGACCAGCACCGGCTGCAGCAGCTTCGAGGTGAAGGGCTCGTTGCCGCGCAGGAAGAAGGTCGTGTGGTGCGGGCTCGAGAACGAGGTGCCCGGGAACGCGATGAACGACAGCTTCATGCCCGGCGCCTTCTGCATCGCCCCTTCCATCGAGCGCTGCAGCGAGCCGCGCTCGGCCACCGGCACCACCGGCTCGTTCTTGTAGGGCGCGAGCAGCGTGCTGAGCTGGTCGTACTGCCAGTACTTGATGATCAGGTCGGCCCAGGTGTTGATCATGCCGGTGGAGCCCACCACGAACAGCCACACCAGCGTGACGATGCCCAGCAGGTTGTGCAGGTCGAGCCACTTCAGGCGCGGGCGCTTCTCGCGCCGCACGGTACCGAAGTCGAGCTTGCGCATGAACGGCGAATACAGCACCACGCCCGAGACGATGGCCACCAGCAGCAGCAGTCCCATGAAGCCCAGGAACAGCTTGCCCGGCAGCCCGGCGAACAGGTCGACGTGCAGCTTGAACATGATGTACATGAAGCCCTGGCTGAACTCCGGTTGCGCCAGCACGACGCCGGTGCGCGCATCGACCGCCACCGACTTGAAGTCTTCGGTGGGTTCGGGCGTGGGCGTGAGCGTGACGAACCACAGGCCGTCGTCGTCCTCGGGCTGCGAGACGAACTGCACCACGCGGTCGGGGTGCTTGGCGCGGCCGATCTCGACCACCTTGTCCAGGCTGATGCGCGGCGTGTTCGCCGGCATCTTCGGCGCCTCGACCTCGGTGCCCAGCAGGTGGCCGATCTCGTGGTGGAAGATCAGCGGCAGGCCGGTGATGCACAGCAGCAGCATGAACACCGTGCAGACAAGGCTGCTCCACTTGTGCACCCAGGCCCAGGTCTTGATCTTTCGGCTGTCCATGTCGTCGTGCGTCGTTGGGTGGGGAAAAGGCTAGAAGCGGTAGGTGGCGCTCGCCACGATGTTGCGGCGCGCACCGTACCAGCAGTCACCGCGCGAGAGGCAGGTGCTGAAGTACACCTTGTCCGTCACGTTGTTGATGTTGAGCGCATAGCGCCACTGGGCCGTATCGTAGGCAAACACCAGGTCGGCCAGTGCCACGCCGGGGATGCGCGGGCCGGTGCCGAACTGGGTGTCGCGGAACGAACTCATCACGCGCACGCCGGCGCCGGCCGAGAAGCCGCTCATGCCGGCCACCGAGAACCTGGACTTGGCCCAGAAGCTGGCCTGGTGCTTGGGCAGGCCTTCGATCTGCGCGTCGGCGTCGGTGTAGTTGTAGTGAGCGATCAGGTCGAGGTTGGGGCCCACCGAGCCCTTGGCTTCCAGTTCCACGCCTTTGGTCTTGGTCAGGCCGCGCTGCGAGAACACCTTCGGCTGCTCTTCGACGATCTGGTTCTTCTCGCGCAGGTCGTACACCGCGGCGCTGAAGGCCATGGCGCGGTTCTTCGGCTCGTACTTGACGCCCGCTTCCCACTGCTCGCCGCGCAGCGGCGAGAAGATGCGGCCTTCGCGCGGCGACTGCGGCGTGAACGACTCGCTGTAGCTCAGGTACGGCGACCAGCCCGAGGGATGGGCGTACATCACGCCCAGGCGCTTGGTGGTGGCGCTGCTCTTTTGCTCGTCGCTGCCGGCAGCGCTGGACACGGCCCGGTCATGGCGTAGGCCGGCCACGAAGATCCAGTGGTCGAGCTTGATCTGGTCCTGCAGGTACAGGCCGGTCTGGCGCTGGCGGGTGCGCGGACGCGCCACGCGCTCGGGTTCGTCCAGGTGGCCGTACACCGGCGCGTAGATGTCGATGGTGTCGGCCGTGGTGCCGCCCCAGACGTTCTCGCGCTGGCGCGCGAAGTCCGCGCCCACGAGCAGCGTGTGCTGGAGCGCGCCGGTCTGGAAGTGGCCCTCGACGTGGTTGTCCAGCGTCTGCGTGCGGTTGCGCGTCAGTTGGCTGTCGTAGTAGCGGGGGAACACGCGCTTGAAGACCGGGTCGGTCGACCAGCTGTCGAAGCCGCTGAACGCGCCGCCGTAGTGGTAGCGGTTGTCGTTTTCGTTCTTCGCGTAGCGGAAGTTCTGGCGCACGGTCCAGCTGTCGTTGAACTTGTGCTCGAACTGCCAGCCGAAGGTCTGGCGCTCGCTGTTGTAGTAGTCGCCGGGCTCGCCGATGAAGCGGCTGGCCGGTACGCGGCCGTTCGGGTTCGGCAGCAAGGTGCCTTCCCACGGCAGGAACTGCGAGCTGCTGCCGCTCTTGTCCTTTTGCCACAGGCCCTGCAGTGTGAGCGAGGTCGCCGCGTTGGGGCGCCAGGTGAGCGAGGGCGCGATCACGCTGCGGTCGTCGGGCACGTGGTCGACCTGCGAATCGGACTTGCGCTGCAGCGCGATCAGCCGGTACGACAGCGAGCCGTCGGCATTCAGCGGACCGGTGAGGTCGGCCTGCACCTGCTTGCGGCCGAAGCTGCCGAACTGCACGCCCACCTCGCGCTGGGCCTCTTGCAGCGGTCGCTTGCTGACCATGTTGATCACGCCCGCCGCGGTGCCCGCGCCGAACAGCATGCCCGAGGGGCCGCGCAGCACTTCGAGGCGCTCCAGCGTGTAGGGCTCGGTGCGCGTGGTGCTGGTGTAGTAGCCGTAGGCCTGGCGCAGGCCGTCGAGGTAGATGTCGGGGTTGGCGCCGCGCACGCGCATCGAGTCGGTGCGCGAATCGACACCGTAGGCGTCGGAGCGCACGCCCGCCGCGTAGTTGAGCGCCTCCTGCAGGTTGGTTGCGCCCTGGTCGACCATCTGGTCGCGCGTGATCACGGTGACGGACTGCGGCGTTTCCGACAGCGGCGTGTCGGTCTTGGTGGCGGTCACGGCGTTCTTCGCGCGGTAGCCGATCACGGGCGAGGTGGCGGTCTCGGCTTCGGCATTGGCATCGACGCGCACTTCAGGGAGCGAACCCGTGCCACCCGTTTGCGCCAGAACGTGCTGCTGCGCGTAGATCGCCAGGCAGCCCACCAACACCGAAGCGGCCCTGCGCCGCGCCCTCATTCTTGCCATGTTTTTATGGTTCATTGAACGCTATTGATAACAATTCGCATTCTATTGTCAAGAAAGTCTCGGTCCCCGGGTTTTCCAGCAGACGGGGGCGAAGCGTTGCAAAACCGCCGCGGACGCCCGCACCAGCCGAGCTACGATCCCGCCCGCACGCCGTTTCCGTGCGCTGACAGGCCCCATGCTCAAGCTCCTCGCCTCGTTGTTTCCTGCGCTGCGCGGCCCGGCGCTGATGCTGGCCGTGCTGGTGCTCACCGGCTGCGCCGGCCTGCCGCCGCGCCTGCCCGACGGGCCGCCCTCGATCGCCATTCCCGCCTCGGCCGCCACCCCGCTCGGCCGCGCCGCCGCCAGCCTCGATTCACCGCCCGACGGGCTCTCGAGCATGCGGCCGCTGATCGAGGCCTCGTTCGCGCTCGATGCACGGCTGGAGCTCATCCGCCGCGCCCGGGCCTCGCTCGACGTGCAGACCTACCAGCTCGGCAACGACAAGACCGGCCGCCTGCTGCTGCGCGAACTGCGCGACGCCGCCCGGCGCGGCGTGCGCGTGCGCCTGCTGCTCGACGATTTCTACACGGCGGGCATGGACCGCCTGCTGCTCGGGCTGGCCGCCGAGCCCAACGCGCAGGTGCGGCTGTTCAACCCCTTCGTGAACGCCCGCGACCATTCGTCGATGCGCTGGCTGGAGTTCTTCGGCGATTTCCGGCGGCTCAACCACCGCATGCACAACAAGCTGTTCATCGCCGACGGGGCCCTGGCCATCGCCGGCGGGCGCAACCTCGCGGACGAGTACTTCCTGCGCAGCGACAGCGCCAACTTCATCGACTTCGAGCTGCTGCTGGCCGGCCCGGTGGTGCCGCAGTCGGCCGGGATCTTCGACACCTACTGGAACAGCGACGTGGTCTACCCGCTGCAGCGCATGGCCGGCACGACGCTCACGCCCGACGAGCTCAAGGCCGCCTTCGACGCCGCGACCTCGCCCGCCTTTGCGCCGATGCCCGACCCGCTGGCCGCCACCGACCTGCTGGGCGACCTGCCGCTGGGCGCGCAGCTGGACAACATCGGCGAGACGCGCTGGATCCGCGCCGAGGCCGCCGCCACCGCCGACAGCCCGAACAAGGCCCTGGGCACGATGGCGCGCCCGCAGGAGTCGCTGGCGCAGCGCTTCCACGAGATGCTGGGCGCCGCGAAGTCGAACGTGGTGGTGATCTCGCCCTACTTCATTCCCGGCGACGAGGGCATGGAGCGCATCCGCATGGGCCGCGACCACGGCCTGAACATCACCGTGGTCACCAACTCGCTGGCCGACAGCGACGAGCCGCTGGTGAACATCAACTACAACCGCTACCGCGTCGACATGCTCAAGCTGGGCGTGAACCTGTACGAGGTGAGCACGCAGCAGCTCAAGCGCAGCGGCCAGTTCCGCAGCCTGCTCAAGAAGGCGCGCGGACGCCTGCACGCCAAGCTGGCGCTGGTCGACCGCCAGTGGGTGCTGCTCGGCTCGATGAACCTCGACCCGCGCTCGGCCCTGTTGAACACCGAGTTCGGCGTGCGCGTGCGCAGCTTCGAGCTCACGCAGGCGCTGCTCTTCGCCTACCAGCTGGACGACATGGAAGGCGTGTACCGCGTCGTGCTCAAGCCGGACGGCCAGAACGTGCAGTGGATCGGCACCGGTGACGTGCACAACGAGGTGCTCGATAGCGAGCCCGACTCCAGCATGCTCACGCGATTGCAGCTGCTGCTGTTCTCGTGGTTCGTGCCGACCGACCAGCTGTGAGCCGACGGCCGCACGTCGCATCCGCACCACAAATGCGAACAGCTCGCATCTAGAACTTTACAATTCAGTCCGCCGCGTCCAGCGGCCGTCACCCAGGGGTGCCGCCGACGGAGCTTCCGTCCGCGCGGCCCCCGCCTCACCCAGATTTTTTCAAGGCAAGGCACGACATCGCCCTTCGTCGCATGGACGACGGGCGGTGCGTGTGCGTGCGCGGCCCGCCGTGCGTGGTGCCGCCTTAAAAAAACTGGACAACATGAAGCCCTCTTCCCGCGCCTACCGCACCGCCTCTCCCTCGCGCCCGCTGTGGCCCTTTTCGCTGCTGGCCGGCGCCGCCCTTGCGTCGCTGAGCGGCGTCGCGCTGGCGCAGACCACCGCCTCGACCCTGAAGGAAGTCACCGTCAGCGCCGAGGACGACAAGGGCTACGCCCCCGCCGCCACCAGCACCGCCACCAAGGGCAGCGCGCCGCTGCGCGACGTGCCGCAGGCCGTGAACGTGCTGCCCGAACAGCTGCTGCGCGACCAGGGCGCCGTGTCGATGCAGGACGCCCTGCGCAACGTGCCGGGCGTGAGCTTCAACCACGGCGACGGCCAGCGCGACCAGGTCGTGATCCGCGGCTTCAGCGGCATCTCCGACTGGTTCGTCGACGGCGTGCGCGACGACGCGCTGTACTTTCGCGACCTCTCGGACACCGAGCGCATCGAGGTGCTCAAGGGCCCGGCCGCCGTGCTCTACGGCCGCGGCTCCTCGGGCGGCCTGATCAACCGCGTGACCAAGAAGCCCGTGTTCGAGCGCCGCTTCGGCGAGGTCTCGCTGGGCCTGGGCAGCCACCACTACACGCGCAGCACGATCGACCTGAACACGCCCATCGGCGAGAACATGGCCTTCCGCCTGAACGTGGCCGGCGAGCAGTCGGACAGCTACCGCGACCAGCAGTTCACCGATCGCCACAACATCGCGCCTTCGCTGGCGATCAAGTTCAGCCCGCAGACCGACCTGCTGCTGCAGTACACCAACCTGCGCGACCAGCGCCTCACCGACTTCGGCATTCCGGCACTCAACGGGCGCCCGGTCGACGTGCCCATCGGCGCGTATTACGGCTCCGCGCACGGCAAGCGCGACGACACCGTGACCAGCAAGGTGCAGACCTTCACCGCCACGCTGAATCACCGCTTCAGCGACGCGCTGAGCCTGCGCAACACCACGCGCTATTCCAGCTACCACCTGGACCGCAACAACACGCTGCCCAGCGGCACCACCGACCCGGTGCGCCTGACGGTGGGCCGCACGCGCGGCATCGTCGAGCGCGACGAGAGCGGCTGGTTCAACCAGACCGACCTGACCTGGCGCAACGACATCGGCGGCTTCAAGCAGGAGTGGCTGGTCGGCGCCGAGTTCGGCGTGCAGCGCAAGCGCCTGTTCAGCGTGTCTTCCGCCACGGGCGCGCAGCGCGTGAACCTGTTCAGCCCGGTGGTGGACCCGCTGCCGATCCCGCTGGCCACCTACCTCGCCGACGGCGCGATCCCGAGCAACAGCGAGTTCAAGACCGCGGCCGTGTACGTCCAGGACCAGATCACGCTGGCGCCGCACTGGAAGGCGCTGATCGGCGGGCGCTACGACGTGTTCAAGCAGGACACCAGCTTCGAGCGCAAGCTCGCGCCGCTGGAACGCACCGACCGCAGGTTCAGCCCGCGCGCCGGCGTGGTGTGGCAGCCCGACACGGTGCAGTCGTACTACGTGTCGTACAGCCGCTCGTTCCAGCCCTCGGGCGAGAACTTCGCGCTGTCCACCGGCAACATCGACAACGCGCCCGAGATCACCGTCAACAAGGAAATCGGCGCCAAGTTCGACCTGCTCGACGGCGGCCTGAACCTCACGACCGCGCTGTTCAACCTGGAACGCTCGGGCATCAAGAACACCGACCCGAACAACCCGCGCCGCCAGATCAACGTCGGCACGCAGCGCACCAACGGCCTGGAGCTTGCGCTCAACGGCCGCCTGCCGGGCCGCTGGGACGTGAGCGCAGGCTATGCCTACCTCGACGCGAAGATGACCAAGTCGCTCGCCACCGTGAGTTCGCTGCAGCTGCCCGTGGGCGCCGCGATCCCGGTGCAGGGCAAGACCGCCGCGCTCACGCCGCGCCACTCGGCCTTCGTGTGGGCCATGAAGGACCTCGGCCACGGCTTCAGCGCCGGCGGCGGCCTGAACTACGTCAGCGCGCGCTATGCGTCGCTGAGCAACCTTGTCACGCTGCCCTCGTACCTGACCGCCGACCTCGCGGCCAGCTACAAGACCGAGCGCTACGAGATCGCGCTGAACCTGAAGAACATCGCGAACCGCAAGTACTACGTCTCGGCCCACGGCAGCGTGGACAACCTGATCCTGCCGGGACCGGGGCGCGAGGTGCAGCTGACGCTGCGCGCGAAGTTCTGAGCGTGCCGGGCGGCTGCGTGGCCGGCATGCGGCCGCCTCTTGCTTCTTGCTTTACTTGCCGGCCTTGCCCACCAGCACCGCGCCCTTCATCCCGGCGTCGTAGTGGCCTGGCTGCAGGCAGCCGAAATCGACCTTGCCGGCCTGCGTGAACTGCCAGACGATCTCGCCGGTCTTGCCTGCGGCCAGCGTGACCATGTTCGGATCGGCGTGCTCCATCTCGGGGTTCTTCTTCATCGCGTCGTAGTGCGCCTTGAGCGCCTTCTCGGTCCCGAGCACAAGCTCGTGCTTCAGGACACCCGAGTTCTTGACGACGAAGCGCACCGTCTCCCCCTGCTTGACCTTGATGTCCGCCGGCGTGAAGCGCATCGAATCCGTCATGTCGACCTGGACCGTGCGCGTCACCTTGGCAGCCACCCCGGGCTTGCCGACGGCGGCTTCGGCATCGTGGTCGTGGCCACCGGCATGGGTGCCCGAGGCGGAAGCGCCGGCCGCGGCCAGTGCGGCCAAGGCAGCGAAAACGGTGTTGCGGAAGGTGAGAGCCATGGTGTCCTTGGAGATTGGAAGGGTGGATCGGGCGGCCTGCGCGCGCATCCATCCGGTGCTGCGTGCTGGCGTGCCGCGACTCTAGGAAGCCCGCCCCGTCAATCGCCGATCACGTGGATTACAAAGAAGCAATCCGCGCGCGGCCTCTGCAGGGGTCTGAGCGGTTTCATTTCACCCGGACAAAAGAACCCCAAACGTTCCGACCGATGGCACCCGGCAGCCCGGGGTTTCCCCGGAAAAGCACCGCCGTGCGAGACGAGGGCAAGGGCCACGCTCTTGAAAGGTCATCGAATGCCCTTATGATTAGCACTCGCTGCTGACGAGTGCTAACAGCCCTCCCATCCAGTCGACAGGTCGCCGGTTTCTCCGGCGCCCGACCACAAACAAACCCGTTTCTTACCCTTCCAGGAGATGCAATGAAACTTCGTCCTTTGGCCGATCGCGTGATCGTCAAGCGTGTTGACAGCGAAACCAAGACCGCCTCCGGCATCGTCATCCCCGACGCAGCCGCCGAAAAGCCCGATCAGGGTGAAGTCCTGGCCGTGGGCCCGGGCAAGCGCAACGACAAGGGCGAACTGGCCGCACTGACCGTCAAGGTCGGCGACCGCGTCCTGTTCGGCAAGTACAGCGGCCAGACCGTCAAGGTCGATGGCGACGAACTGCTCGTGATGAAGGAAGACGACCTGTTCGCAGTCGTCGAGAAGTAATTCTTCTCCTCTCTTTCGATCTCATCCCAATTCAATCCATTCGGAGTTAATTCATCATGGCAGCAAAAGACGTAGTCTTCGGCGGCGAAGCCCGCGCACGCATGGTCGAGGGTGTCAACATCCTGGCCAACGCAGTCAAAGTGACCCTGGGCCCCAAGGGCCGCAACGTGGTGCTCGAGCGTTCGTTCGGCGCCCCCACCGTGACCAAGGACGGTGTGTCCGTGGCCAAGGAAATCGAACTGAAGGACAAGCTGCAGAACATGGGCGCCCAGCTCGTGAAGGAAGTGGCCTCCAAGACCAGCGACAACGCTGGTGACGGCACCACGACCGCCACGGTCCTGGCCCAAGCCATCGTTCGCGAAGGTTTCAAGCTGGTGGCTGCCGGCATGAACCCGATGGACCTGAAGCGCGGCATCGACAAGGCTGTCACGGCCCTGGTCGCCGAGCTGAAGAAGGCTTCCAAGCCCACCACCACCTCCAAGGAAATCGCGCAAGTCGGCTCCATCTCGGCCAACAGCGACGAAACCATCGGCAAGCTCATCGCTGACGCGATGGACAAGGTCGGCAAGGAAGGCGTGATCACCGTGGAAGACGGCAAGTCGCTGGACAGCGAACTCGACGTCGTCGAAGGCATGCAGTTCGACCGCGGCTACCTGTCGCCCTACTTCATCAACAACCCCGAGAAGCAATCGGCGCTGCTCGACAACCCCTTCGTGCTGCTGTTCGACAAGAAGATCAGCAACATCCGTGACCTGCTGCCGGTGCTGGAGCAAGTCGCCAAGGCCGGCCGTCCGCTGCTGATCATTGCCGAAGAAGTCGAAGGCGAAGCCCTGGCTACGCTGGTCGTGAACACGATCCGCGGCATCCTGAAGGTTGTGGCTGTGAAGGCTCCTGGCTTCGGCGACCGCCGCAAGGCCATGCTGGAAGACATCGCCATCCTGACGGGCGGCAAGGTCATCGCTGAAGAAGTGGGCCTGACGCTCGAAAAGGTGACGCTGGCCGACCTGGGTCAAGCCAAGCGCATCGAAGTGGGCAAGGAAAACACGATCATCATCGACGGCGCTGGCGCTGCCGGTGACATCGAAGCCCGCGTGAAGCAAGTTCGCGTTCAGATCGAAGAAGCGACCAGCGACTACGACCGTGAAAAGCTGCAAGAGCGCGTGGCCAAGCTGGCCGGCGGCGTGGCAGTGATCAAGGTTGGCGCTGCCACCGAAGTCGAAATGAAGGAAAAGAAGGCTCGCGTCGAAGACGCCCTGCACGCCACCCGCGCTGCAGTGGAAGAAGGCGTTGTGGCTGGCGGCGGCGTGGCTCTGCTGCGTGCCAAGCAAGCTGTGGGCGACTCGGTCAAGGGCGACAACGCCGACCAGGAAGCCGGCATCAAGCTGGTGCTGAAGGCCATCGAAGCGCCCCTGCGCGAAATCGTGAACAACGCCGGCGGCGAAGCCTCGGTGGTGGTGAACGCTGTGTTGGCCGGCAAGGGCAACTACGGCTTCAACGCTGCGAACGACACGTACGGCGACATGCTCGAGCTGGGCATCCTAGACCCGACGAAGGTCACCCGCACCGCACTGCAGAACGCCGCTTCGGTGTCCTCGCTGCTGCTGACGACCGAAGCCATGATCGCTGACGCTCCGAAGGACGAAGCCGGCGGTGGCGGCGGCATGCCTGACATGGGTGGCATGGGCGGCATGGGCGGCATGGGCATGTAATTTCGCTCGCCCCCAGGCTGCGCGGCACTTCGTGTCCGCTACGCCAAGCCCCTACCGGGGGCAACACCTGCGGCCCGGCAAAGCCGGTTCCGCGGTGTTTCGCGAAATGAAAAAGCCCCGCTTCGGCGGGGCTTTTTCTATGGGCGTTCGGTATTGCGTCTTCTATCGGAATTGATCGCGCAGCGCCATGTAGAGTACCTGGAAGCGAGCATGCCGCGTCCTGTGTCCGTCGGCCCCTTCGGACGAAGGCACCAGTTGCTGCTTGACCGGCGGTAACGTGCAAACCTCTGCCACCGCGCCACCATCGGCAAGCCATGCGAGGCGCGCTGCGCCAAGCGCACCGCCGGTTTCGCTGCCCGCATACAGCGTCAGCGGCACCTGGAAGATGTCGGCCAGCAACTGCCCCCACCAGACACTGCGCGCACCACCGCCCACGAGCGCGACTTCGCGCAGCGGCATGTCTGCTGGCAGGCGCAGCGTGTCGAAGCCATCGCGCAGGCCGAAGCTCACGCCCTCGACCACGGCATAAGCGATCTCTGCGGGGCCATGTGCATGCGTCAGGCCGAACAACGTGCCCTGCGCATTCGGGTTGTTGTGCGGTGAACGCTCGCCCGACAGGTAGGGCAGGAACAGCGGGCAACGCGCCCGGTCCGCCAACGCAACCGACGCCGCCGCTTCGAGCAACGCCGCCTCGTCCGCGAACTTGAAAGTCTTGGCTGCCCAACTCACCGCACTCGCGGCGGAGAGCATCACCGACATCTGGTGCCAGCGCTTCGGCAGCGCATGGCAGAAGGCGTGCATTGCCTGCGCGGGATTCGGCAGGAAGCGATCGGTCGAGACGAACACCACGCCCGAGGTGCCGAGCGAGACGAAGCCCTGCCCCGGTTCCACGAGCCCCATGCCGACCGCGCTGGCGGCGTTGTCGCCCGCGCCGCCGGCGATCTTCACGCCCTCGCGCAGTCCCCAGCGCGCCGCCAGTTCCGGCTTGAGCAGCGCGGAGACTTCACTGCCTTCGACCAGCCGCGGCATGTGATCGCGCGTAAGCCCCGTGGCGGCGAGCAGTTCGTCGGACCAGTCGCGCGCGCCCACGTCGAGCCACAGCGTGCCGGCCGCGTCGGACATCTCGCTGACCGCCTCGCCGCTGAGCATGAAGCGCAGCCAGTCCTTCGGCAGCAGCACGCGCGCCACGCGGGCGAAGACCTCGGGCTCGTGCTCGCGCACCCACAGCAGCTTGGGCGCAGTGAAGCCGGGCATCGCGAGGTTGCCGGCGATCTCGCCCAGGCGTGGCACGGCGCGCGTGAGCGCCTCGCACTGCGCGCCACTGCGGCCGTCGTTCCAGAGAATGGCCGGGCGCAGCACCTCGCCTGCCGCGTCGAGCAGCGTGGCGCCGTGCATCTGGCCCGAGAGGCCGATGGCGCGCACCTGCGACAACGCCTCGGCATGCGCTGTGCGCAGTTCGGCCATGACCGTGTCGAGCGCCCGCCACCATTGGGCGGGCGCCTGTTCCGACCACAGCGGTTGCGGCCGGTCGACCGTGAGCGGCGCGCGTGCCACGCCGACGATGCGGTGATCGTCCGCGAGCAGCAATGCCTTGAGCTCGGACGTGCCGAGGTCGAGTCCCAGATACAAGATGGTCTCCCTGATGGCGCCTTCGGAGCGGGCGCGTTCGCCTTGAAAGAAGTCAGCCGAAGCGCGTGTCGGCCTGGCGCCTGAACTCGCTCGGCGTCATGCCCTTGATTTCGAGAAAGCGCCGGTTGAAGTTGGCCACGTTGTTGAAGCCCACCTGGTAACAGATGTCGGTCACGTAGTGGTCGGTCTGCATCAGCAGGTGGCAGGCGCTGTTGATGCGCACGCGGTTCACGAAGTCGGTGAAGCTGTTGCCCGTCGAGCGGCGGAAGAAGCGGCTGAAGCGGCTCTCGCTCATGCCCAGCTCGGCGGCCACGTCCGACATCGAGATCGAGTCGGTCATGTTGTTGGTGATGCGGTTCACGATGTCGTTGATCTGGTCGACCTGCGCATCGCCGTCGCTGCCCTGCACGCCCTGCATCTGCACGCTCGACAGCAGCCGGTAGTCGGTGCACTGGGCCAGGTCGGCCATGAACTCGCAGAACAGGCCCAGGCGGCGCACGCCGCGCGCGGCCTTGATGGCGTCCCAGTGCGCCAGCGCCTGCGCCGACATGCCGAAGAACTCGATGCCGTGGCGCGCGCGGTCGAGCAGCGGCATCACGTCGCGCAGTTCGGGAATCTCGGCGGCTGCGCGCTCGATGGGCTCGTGGCGGAACTGGATCACGCGGTCGCGCCCGGCGGCGCCTTCTTCGGGCACATCGAGCGATATCCAGTTGTGCGGCAGGCGCGGCCCGCACAGCACGAGGTGGCCGGGCTGGAACGGCCCGATCCAGTCGCCGATGAAGGCCTTGCCCGAGGTCTCGGTGATCAGGTGCAGCTCGTAGTCTTCATGGAAGTGCCATCGCACCAGCGGGCTTGGAAAGCCGTGCGCGAGACAGCGCACCAGGCCGGTTTCTTCCGGAGCCTCGTAGCCCAGCGACGGAGAGCGTGCGAAGTCGCGCTCCAGCTCGGGTTGGCGTTGACGCGGG
Source organism: Variovorax sp. GW821-FHT10C12 (assembly GCF_059415405.1). Taxonomy (NCBI): domain Bacteria; kingdom Pseudomonadati; phylum Pseudomonadota; class Betaproteobacteria; order Burkholderiales; family Comamonadaceae; genus Variovorax; species Variovorax sp. GW821-FHT10C12. The sequence goes on along the minus strand of NZ_JBWKNE010000003.1, from coordinate 494,565 downwards.
ATCGCGCGTTTGCGGGTGGTCGTGGTCATGGCGGCACGGGTCGATCAGGGCCGGGAAGCGACGGCCTCGTTGTCTTCCTGCGAAAGCGCCGTGCGAACGGCTTCCAGCGTCGGTGGATCGGCGCCCTCGCGGGTGCAGTTCAGGGCCGCGGCGGTGGCAGCGAAACGCATCACGGCGCGCCAGGCGTCGTCGCCGAGTTCGGCCAGTTGCGCCGGGTGCTCGACGCCATGCGCCAGCAGCGCCACCGACAGCCCAGCGGTGAAGGTGTCGCCCGCGCCGATGGTGTCGACCACCTCGACACGCGGCGCGGCCACGGTGAGCGGCGCGCTGCCGGTGCGCCACAGCGTGGCACCGGCGCCGCCGCGCGTGACGATCACAGCGCGCGCCCCAGCGGTGAGGCACTCGGCCGCGAGCACATCGACCGGTCGCCCGGGGGCGAGCAGCGCGGCGTCTTCGTCGCTGAGCTTGACCAGGTCGGCCATGGCGAACCACTCGCTGACGCGGGCGCGGTAGGCGGCCATGTCCGGGATCAGACTGGGCCGCACGTTGGGGTCGAACACGATCACGCAGCGCCCCGTGTGGGCGGCCACGAGGTCGGCGATGCGTGACGACGCCGGCTCCTGCAGCAGCGAGATCGAGCCGAAGTGCAGGAAGCGGCATTCCGCCGGCAGCTGCGGCAGCGGCTCGGGCGCCCAGGTGGCGTCGGCGCTGCCGCGTGTGTAGAAGGCGTAGCGGTTGGTCTGCGGCGTGCGCTCGACAAAGGCCAGCGTCGACGGCGCGCCGCTGCGCAAAATGAGCCGGGTGTCGACGCCGTTGCGTTCGAGAAAGGCCATCAGCCGCTCGCCGAACAGGTCGGTGGACAGCTGCGTGAGAAAGCCGGTCGGCTGCCCCAGCCGCGCGCAGGCCACGGCCGTGTTCAGCGGCGAGCCGCCTTCATGGCCGAGGAACGCCAGAGTGCCGCCTTCGCTGGCGGTGAAATCGATCAGGGCCTCGCCCGTGAGTGCAATGCGCATGGTGCTTGGATTTTCTTCTTCTGTCAGGGCAAGGCGCGGGCGTCGGCCAGGAAACCCGCTTCGGCAGCCAGGGTGGCGGGATGGTCGAGCAGCTCGGCAAAGAGGCGCGGCGGAATGGTGATGGCGCCCACGCCCAGCCCGAGCAGCGCCAGGTACGCCGCGCGCGAACGGATGCTCGCCACCAGCAGCCGCGTACCCGAAGAAGGCCGCTGCGCCACCAGCGACTGCATCTGCGCGATGAGCGCCAGCCCGTCGATGCCGGCGTCTTCGAGCCGGCCGAGGTACGGCGCCGCATAGGCCGCGCCCAGTTGCGCGGCGAAGTGCGCCTGTTCGGGCGCGTACACGGCGGTCCACGTCACAGGCACACCCTGGGCGATGAGCCGCGCGCCGGCGTCCAGGCCCTGGCGCGTGGCGGGAATCTTGATGACGAGCTGGCCAGGGTCGAACTGCGGCAGCAGGACGGCGGCGTCTTCCAGCATGCCGTCGACCTCGCTCGAATACACCTGGGCCTGCACCTGGCGCGCGCCCAGGTCGATGCAACGTTTCAGCAGGTCGGGCACATCGGCGCGGCCCACGCCCGCACGCTGCAGCAGCGTCGGGTTGGTCGTCACACCGTGCACCACCGGGTGCGGCAGGCAAGCCTGCAGTTCGGCCAGGTCGGCGCTGTCGAGGTACAGATGGAAATCGTCGTTCATGCGAAAGAGGGGGTTCAGCTCATGACATTGCCGCCATCGACATTGAGGGTCTGCGCCGTGATGTAGCGCGCCTCGTCGCTGGCGAGAAACACCGCCGCCCCTGCAATGTCGTCCGGCACGCCCATGCGCCCGAGCGGCACCGCGAGGCCGACACGCCGCTTCTTCTCGCCCGGCGCCAGCCCCTCGGCCTTGGCGAACAGGCTGTCGACATGGTCCCACATCGGCGTGTCGACCACACCGGGGGCGATGCCGTTGACGCGGATGCCGTGCGGCGCCATGGCCAGCGCGGCGCTCTGCGTGTAGCTGATGACGGCCGCCTTGGTCGCGCAGTAGTGCGACACCAGCGCCTCGCCGCGGCGCCCGGCCTGCGAAGCCATGTTGATGACCGACGCGCCCGGCGTGCCGGCCTCGACCATGTGGCGCAGCACGGCCTGCATCACGAAGAACATGCCCTTCACGTTGACCGCGAAGAGCTTGTCGAACGAGGCCTCGTCACTGTCGAGCAGCGGTGCGAGGTCGAACACGGCGGCGTTGTTGAACAGCGTGTGGACGGGACCGAAGGCGACCTGCGCCTCGGCCAGCATGTGCGCGATGGCCTGCGTGTCGGTCACGTCGGCCGCGATGTAGGCGAGCGCGTCGGGGTGGGCTTGCTGCAGCGCGCGCACGGCCTCGGGCGCGGCGGTCGCGCGGTCGATCACGCTGCAGCACGCGCCCTCTGCGATGCAGGCCTCGGCCACGGCCAGGCCGATGCCGCCACCCGCGCCGGTCAGCAGCACATGGCGGTCCTGCAGGCGGCCGCTCATGGCGCGGCCTTCTCTTCGATGAAGCGCGCCACGCGCTCGCCGGCACGGCGCACCGCATCGACCAGCCGCGCATCGCCCGCGAGGCTGCCCCACAGCCCGGCATCGGCGCACAGTGCCGCCATGGGGTCGGCCGCGTCGCAGATGGCGTGCGCGGCGGCGTCGTCCATGCCCTGGTCCTGGTAGGCGTAGGGCAGCGTGCCCCGGTGCCAGCGCTGCAGGAACGCGAGGAACAGCGCGGGCAGCATCGCCACGCTGTCGATGCGCTGCCCGGCCGCCAGGCGCTCGCGCACGGTCGGCGCGATGAAGCCCGGGATCTTCGAGAAGCCGTCGGCCGCCACGCGCTGGTTGGTGTCGCGGATCGCGGGGTTGCCGAAGCGGTCGAGCACCACGTCGCGGTAGGCCGCGAGGTCGATCGGGCTCGGGCTCAGGCACGGGATGACGTCGTCGGTCACGTAGTCGAAGGCCATGCGGCGGATGGCCGCGTCGTGCGTGCCTTCGTGGATGAAGCCCAGCCCCGCCAGCGTGCCGGCCCAGGCGATGCAGCTGTGCGTGGCGTTGAGGATGCGGATCTTGGCTTCCTCATACGGCTGCACCGAGTCGACCAGCTCCACGCCGACGCGCCCCCAGTCGGGCCGGCCGGCAATGAAGTCGTCTTCGATCACCCACTGGATGAAGCTCTCGCCCGTGACCGCCGCGCCGTCGTCACGGCCCGTGGCGGCGCGCACGCGCGCGCGCAGCTCGGGCGGCGGGCGCGGCGTGATGCGGTCGACCATCGCGTTCGGGCAGCGGGTGTTGGCATCGACCCAGGCCTGCAGCGGCGCGTCGCCGACCAGCGCGATGAACTCGAGCAGGCCCGCGCGAAAGCGATCGCCGTTGTGACGCAGGTTGTCGCAGTTCAGCAGCGTCACGGGGCCCGCCTGCGCGGCGCGCCGTGCCCGCAGGATCGCGCAGACCGCGCCGTAGATCGTCTCGCCGGCCTCGCCGCGCCGCGCGCGTTCGATGTCGGCCGCGAGGTCGGCGAACGACAGGTCGAGCTTGCCCTTGGTGTCGAGGTAGTAGCCCGCTTCGGTCACGGTGAAGGAGACGATGCGCGTGGACGGCGCCGCACCGCGCGCGATCACCGGGGCCAGCGAGGGCTCGTAGGGCAGCACCTCGCGGATGGCTTCGATCTGCTCGTAGCGGTACTCGCCCGCGGGCGACACCGTCTCGAGCGTGTAGCGTCCGCCCTGGGCCTGCAATGCCGCGACGACCTCGGCCATGTCGGGCCGGATGTTGGCACCCGACAGCGACCAACGGGCGTCGCCCGCATCGATCAGCCGCTGCAGGTAGACGGCCTGGTGGGCGCGGTGGAACGAGCCGAGGCCGAGGTGAAGCACCGTGAATTCCGAAGGCGCCGGTGGGGTGGGCACGAGGCCCGCTGCTGCGAGGGTCACGGGGAAGGTCCGTTGAAAGTAAGGGTCGTCGGATCAGGCGGCGACGGCGCGGCCTTCGCGGCTGAACAGGTGCAGCACGGACGGGTCGAGCTCGACCGCCACGTCATCGCCGGCCTGCAACGGCGTGCGTTCGTTCTGGCGCGCGATGAGCGGCACGCCGCCCACATCCACGTGGATCAGCGTGTCGGCGCCCAGCGCCTCGATGAGCTCGACGCGGCCCGGCACGCCGGCGGCCGCACCCTGCTTCGGATGCACACGCAGGCCTTCGGGGCGCACGCCCAGGAAGCCGTCGCTGGGCAGGCGCCCGCCGGTGGCGGCGGAAAAACTCGGGATGGCGCTCGCCGCCACCATGTTCATCGACGGCATGCCGATGAACTGCGCGACGAACTGGTTGGCCGGGCGGTCGTAGAGTTCGAGGGGCGTGCCGACCTGTTCGATGAGGCCGTCTTTCAGCACCACCACGCGGTCGGCCAGCGTCATGGCCTCGACCTGGTCGTGCGTGACGTAGATGGTGGTGGCGCCGAGCGCGCGGTGCAGCTTGTGGATCTCGACGCGCGTGTTGCCGCGCAGCGCCGCATCGAGGTTCGACAGCGGCTCGTCGAAGAGGAACACCTTGGGCGCGCGCACGATCGCCCGGCCGATGGCCACGCGCTGGCGCTGGCCGCCCGACAGGTCCTTGGGCGTGCGGTCCAGGTACTGCGTGAGGTTCAGCGTCTTGGCCGCGTACTCGACCTTGGTCCTGATCTCGTCCTTGGCCACGCCCGCGAGCTTCAGCGCGAAGGACATGTTGTCGTACACGCTCATGTGCGGGTACAGCGCGTAGCTCTGGAACACCATCGCCAGGTCGCGCTTGCCCGAGGGCGTCCAGGTGATGTCCTTGCTGTCGAGCAGCAGGTTGCCGCTGGTGATCGGTTCGAGCCCTGCGATCAGCCGCAGCAGCGTCGACTTGCCGCAGCCCGAGGGCCCGACGAAGACGATGAACTCGCCCTTCTGGATCTGCAGGTCGACGCCCTTGATGATGTGGACGTCGCCAAAGCTCTTCTTGATGTTCTTGAGTTCGAGGTAGGCCATGAGATGTCTCCCTTTCTTTACTTGACGGCGCCGAAGGTCAGGCCTTGGACGAGCTGCTTCTGGCTGAACCAGCCGAACACGACGATGGGCGCGATGGCCATCAGCGAGGCGGCCGACAACTTGGCCCAGAACAGGCCTTCGGGGCTGGAGTACGACGCGATGAGCGTGGCCAGCGTGCCGGCCTTGGCGGAGGTGAGGTTGAGCGCCCAGAAGGCTTCGTTCCAGCTCAGCACCAGGCACAGGAGGCCGGTCGATGCGAGCCCGCCGACCGACAGCGGCATCACGACATGGCGGAACTCGGTCCACAGGCTCGCGCCGTCCATGCGCGCGGCTTCGAGGATCTCGTTCGGAATGTCCTTGTAGGCGCTGTAGAGCATCCACACCATGATCGGCAGGTTCGACAGCGTGAACACGATGGTGAGCGCGGTGAGCGAGTCCAGCATGCCGGCGGTCTGCGCGAGCACGTAGATCGGCACCAGCGCACCGACGGCCGGCATCATCTTGGTGGAGAGCATCCACATGAGGATGTCGCGCGTCTTCTTCGTGCGAAAGAACGCCATCGAGTACGCGGCGGGCGCGGCGATCAGCAGGCCGAGAATCGTCGAGCCCAGGCTGGTGATGAGCGAGTTGCGCGCGTACAGCAGGTAGTCGCTGCGGCGCTGCACTTCGCCGAAGTTGTCGAGCGTGGGCTCGAAGATGAACAGCGGCGGCACATGGATCGCCTGCAACTCCGTCTTGAAGGCGGTGAGAAACAGCCAGCCGAGCGGGAAGAACAGAAGCAGCGCCACGGCCCACGCACCGACGGTGCGCAGCAGCTGGGGAAGGAAGTTGCTGGGTTGCATGGTCGTTCCTTCAATCCAGGTTCTTGCCGATGATGCGGATCAGGAACACCGCGACGATGTTCGCCAGCACCACCGCGAACAGCGCACCGGCGGAGGCCACGCCCACGTCGAAGTTCATGAGCGACTGCTTGAAGATCATGTAGGTCATGTTCGTGCTCTCGTTGCCCGGGCCACCGTTGGTGGTGATGGCGATCTCGGCGAACACGCTGAGCAGAAAGATCATCTCGATCATGATCACCACGGCCATCGGGCGGCCCAGGTGCGGAATGGTGAGATAGAAGAAGCGCTGAAATGAACTGGCGCCGTCCATGCGCGCCGCTTCCATCTGCTCGCGGTCGAGCGACTGCAGCGAGGTGATGAAGATCAGGCAGGCAAAAGGCAGCCACTGCCACGCCACCATGATGATCACGGAGAACAGCGGCACGTCGGTGAGCCAGTCGACCGGCTGCGCGCCGAAGAAGCGCCACACGTCGGCCAGGATGCCGTAGATGGGGTTCATCATCATGTGCTTCCACAGCAGCGCGTTCACTGCGGGCATGACGAAGAAGGGCGAGATCAGCAGCACGCGCACGATGCCGCGGCCCGGGAAGGGCTCGTTCACCAGGAGCGCGAGCAGCACACCGAACACCACCGTGATGACGATCACGCTGCCGATGAGCAGCAGCGTGTTCCACGTGGCCGGCCAGAAGTCGGGGTCGGTGACAAAGTAGTGAAAGTTCTCGAGGCCCGCGAACGTGCGTTCGCCGGGCTGCATGAGGTTGTAGTTCACGAACGAGAAGTACAACGTCATCAGCAGCGGCACGATCATCCAGAGGAAGAGCGTGAGCACGGCGGGCGCCATGAGGGCGCGGGGCAGGAGTCTTTTCATGGTCTGTTCCTCTCAGGCTGCGGCCCTCTCCCCGCGGGGAGAGGGGAAGAAGCGCGGCTTACTTGTAGTAGCCCGCTTTCTTCATCTCGCGCTCGGCGGCGAGCTGCGAGGTCTTCAGCGCCTGGTCGACCGTGACCTTGCCCGACAGTGCCGCGCTCATCTGCTGGCCCACCGCCACGCCGATGGCCTGGAACTCGGGAATGGCCGCGTACTGCACACCGACGTACGGCGACTTGGGCAGGGTGCTGTCGCTGAGGTTGGCGCTGTCGATGGCCTTCTTCTCGGCGGCGGCGAACTTGGCGACCTTCTGGAACTCGGGGTTCGCGTAGGTCGACTTGCGCGTGCCGGTGGGCACCGTGCCCCAGCCGTGTTCCTTGGCCACGAGGTTGACGTACTCCTTGGAGGTCGCCCACTTCACGAAGGTCTGCGCGGCGGCGCCCTTGGTCGAGCTGGCGGGAATGGCGAGGTTCCAGGTCCACAGCCAGTTCGCGCCCTTCGGCGTCACGGCGACGGGTGCTTGCGCGAAGGCCACCTTGTCGGCCACTTTCGACTGCTTGGGGTCGCTGATGAACGAGGCCGCGATGGTCGCGTCCACCCACATGCCGCACTTGCCTTCGTTGAACAGCGCCAGGTTCTCGTTGAAGCTGTTGGCCGAGGCGCCCGGCGGGCCGTAGGCCTTCATGAGGTCGACGTAGAAGCCGATCGCGTCCTTCCAGGGCTTGGTGTCGATCTGCGGCTTCCACTGCATGTCGAACCACTGGCCGCCGTTCGTGTTGACCAGCGTGGTCAGGAAGGCCATGTTGTCGCCCCAGCCCGGCTTGCCGCGCAGGCACATGCCGTACAGGCCGCCCTTGGGGTCGTGGATCTTGCCGGCCAGCTCCTTCACCTGCGCCCAGGTGGGCTGCTCGGGCATCTTGAAGCCGACCTTGTCGGCCAGGTCCTTGCGGTACATGAGCATCGAGCTCTCGCCGTAGAACGGCGCGGCGTACAGCTTGCCTTCGTGCGACAGGCCGGCGCGGATGGCGGGCAGCAGGTCGTCGGCGTCGTAGGCGGCATCGGTGGCGATGGGCTGCAGCCAGCCCTTCTTCGACCAGATCGGCGCTTCGTACAGGCCGATGGTCATCACATCGAACTGGCCGCCCTTGGTGGCGATGTCGGTGGTCACGCGCTGGCGCAGCGTGCCTTCCTCGAGCGTGACCCACTTGAGCTTGATGTCGGGGTTCGCCTTCTCGAAGAAGGGCGTGAGCTTCTGCATCTCGATCATGTGGCCGTTGTTGACGGTTGCGATCACGAGTTCGGTGGCGGCGTGGGACACAAGGCCCGTGCCGATGAGTGCGAGGGCGAGGCCCGCTTTCAGAAAGCGCTTCATGGTGTCTCCTTGGGTGAGCGACGCCTCGGTATCGTGGTCGCCGTGCCCGGATTCTGGAGAAACGCGCTTGCAGTTTTGGTATTTCGAGAGTCGCCACCAGTACTCTCATGCACCAGTTGGCTAGTGAAATCCCTAATTGATGCAATTCAGGATGGAAAACTGTCTGTCTGAAGTTCTCATGCATGCCCGCCGCCGCCCAGCAGCTGGCGCCGGAACTGCGCGGCGGCCGGCGACAGCGCGCGATCCTCCCGGGTGATCAGGCAGATCGGCGGCACGCGCACCGGCAACTCCACCGGCACGGTGCGCAGCACGCCCAGGCGGGCGTAGTGGCTGGCCTGCGAAGCGGGCATGACGGCGGCCATGTCGGAGTTCTCCAGCAGCGCCGTGATGGCGATGGGCGATGCCGTTTCGATGATGTCCAGCCGCGCCTGGATGCCCGCCTCGCGCATCGCCGCCTCGAAGCGCCCGCGCTGCGGCGAGCCCGGCGGCTGCAGCACCCACGACCAGTTCGCCATCTCGGCCAGCGTGACCGTGGCCGCGCGCTCGAACACCGGGTGCGCCGCGCGCACCACGACCACCTGCGACTCGCCCAGCAGCGGCACGCTCGCGTACTTCGCCTCGTCGTGGCCGTCGGTGAGGCGGCCCAGCACGAGGTCGACGTCGCCCTGCTCCAGCTGCGCCTGCATCAGGTCGCTGGTCTCGACCACCACCGACACGGCCACCTGCGGATGGCGCAGGTGGTATTCGACCAGCGCCGGCGCCAGCAGCTCGGGCACCGCGCCCGGCACGCTGCCCACGCGCAGCGCACCGCTCAGGCCGGAACGCAGCGCGAGCATTTCCTCGCGCGCGGTGCCGAAGTCGCTGAGCACGCGGTGGGCGTAGCGGATCAGGATCTCGCCGTAGGGCGTGGGCGCCATGCCGCGCGCCAGGCGCTCGAAGAGCTGTTCGCCGAGCGACTCCTCCAGCTGCTGCAGCAGCTTGGTGGCGGCCGGCTGGCTGATGTTCATGGCCTCGGCCGCGCGGCCGAGGTGGCGGTGTGCGTCGAGCCGGGCCAGCAAAAGCAGCTGGCGCGGCCTCACATGCAGCATCAGCGAGGCGTCGGTGAGGCCGGGTTTCATGCACAAAAGTATATGGAGCTTCGGCCTTTTTCGATTGGATCGCGCGACCGAAGCTCCGTAGGCTCGGGGCCATAACAAGCAGGAGACGACGCGATGACCCTCTTTCCCCTGGCCCGCGGTGCCGGCCTGGCGGCGCTGCTGGCGCTGGCCGCCTGCCTGAACGCGGGTGCGCAGCCGGCCTACCCCGACAAGCCGCTGCGCATCCTGGTCGGCGCCTCGCCCGGCGGCGGCACCGACATCCTCGCGCGCGTGCTGGCCGACAAGTTCGCGCCCGTGCTCAAGCAGCCCGTGACGGTGGAGAACCGCCCCGGCGCATCGAACACCATCGCCGGCGAACTCACGGCCCGCGCGCCGGCCGACGGCGCCACGCTGCTGCTGGCCACCAACACGGCGCAGGCCGTGGCGCCGCACATCCTCAAGCTCAAGTACGACCCGCTGAAAGACCTGCAACCCATCGGCCTCGTGGCCGTGATGCCCAACGTGCTGGTGGTGTCGGCCAGCTCGCCCTACAAGTCGGTGAAGGACCTGCTGGCCGCGATGGCCGCGAAGCCCGGCGGCTTCAAGTACGCGTCGTCAGGCATCGGCAGCACGCAGCACGTGGGCGGCGAAGCCTTCAACCTGGCCACGGGCATGACCTCGATCCACGTGCCCTACAAGGGCAGCTCGCAGGCGCACATCGACATCATCTCGGGCGAGGTCGAGATGATGTTCGACAGCACCTCCTCGGCCATGGGCCAGATCCGCGCCGGCAAGTTCCGCGCGCTGGCCGTGAGCGCGCCGCAGCGCTCGCCCGAGCTGCCCGACGTGCCCACGCTGGCCGAGCAAGGCATCAAGGGCGCCGACGTGTCGACCTGGTACGGCCTGTACGTGACGGCCGGCACGCCGCGTCCGGCGGTCGAACGGCTGAGCGCCGAACTCACGCGCACGATGGGCCTGGCGGACGTGCAGTCGCGCATCAAGGCCTTGGGCGGCGAGCCCGGCACGCTGACCGGCGAACCCTTCGCGGCGATGAACCGGCAGGAGTTCGACCACTACGGCCGGCTCGTGCGCGACGCGCGCATCAAGGCCGAGTGAGGCCGACCTTCCCCTTCCTTTTTTCTCAGACATCGACCATGCCCATCCCCTCCTCCTCCCCGCGCGTGACCTCCGCCAAACCCCGCATCGCCGTTTTGCTCGGCGATCCCAGCGGCGTCGGCCCCGAGATGGCCGTGAAGCTGCTCGCGCGCCAGCGCAACCTCGACGCCGCGCGCGTGCTGCTGATCGCCGACCCCGTCGTGCTGGCCGCGGGCGAGCGCGTGGCGGGCGCGAAGCTGGCGCCGCTGCAGGTGAACACCCTCGACAGCCTGCGCTTCGAGGACGGCCGCCCGAGCCTCCTCGTGCGCGACTGGATGGCGGGTGAGCAACCGGTGCTCGGCGAGTCGAACGAGCGCTCGGGCCGGGCTTCGTTCGAAGCGCTGGAGCTGGCCACGCAGGCCGTGCGCAACGGCCAGGCCGACGCGATCCTCTTCGCGCCGCTCAACAAGCATTCGCTGCGCCTGGGCGGCCTCGTGCACGAGGACGAACTGCGCTACATGCAGGAGCGCTTCGCGGTCACGGGCTTCGTCTGCGAGTTCAACCTCACCGGATCGCTGTGGACCTCGCGCGTGACCTCGCACATTCCGCTGAAGGACGTGGCGCGGCACATCACGGTGGAGGGCGTGCGCGACGCCGTGAAGATCATCGCGTCGGCGCTGCGCCGCGCCGGCGTGGCCCAGCCGCGCATCGCCGTGACCGGGCTCAACCCGCACGCGGGCGACGGCGGCTCGATCGGCATGGAAGAGATCGAGATCATCGCGCCCGCCATCGAACAGCTGCGCGCCGAAGGCCACGACGCGCGCGGCCCGTTCTCGCCCGACACCGTGTTCATCGGCGCGCGGCGCGGCGATGTCGATGCGGTGGTGTCGATGTACCACGACCAGGGCCAGATCGCGATGAAGCTCATGGGCTTCGAACAGGGCGTGACCTTGCACGGCGGCCTGCCCGTGCCCGTGGCCACCTCGGCCAGCGGCAGCGCCTTCGACATTGCCGGCCAGGGCGTGGCGCAGATCGAAGGGCTGCAGCAGGCCTTCGACCTGTGCGTGCGCATGGCAAGCGGCGCGCCTGCTGCACCTGCGTCCGTCGAGGTGGCAGTGGCCTGAGCCACCGGGCGCCCCAAAAGAAAGAGGGCCGCGTGTGCGGCCCTTCGAAGGAAAAAAGCTCAGGCGCTCGGCGGTTCGCCGTAAGCGTTGCTCTCAGGCTGCGTCGGCTGAACGAAGAAATAGATCAGCACGAGATTGATCAGCGGGATGATCGACAGCAGCAAGAACCAGCCGCTCTTGCCGATGTCGTGCAGGCGACGCGCACCCACGGCGAGTGCGGGCAGAAGCAAGCCCAGCGCTGCGATGAAATACACGTATTGATGGATCAGGCCGGTGATGATGAGCACCCCGAACTGGGCCAGAAAAAACCACCAGAACTCCGAACGCGACGCACGACCGCTGAAGTCGGTGTACTTGGCGATGCACGTCTTGACCGCTGTTTGAAAGTCCATTGACTCGCTCCTCTTGATGAATCCCAGGGAAATTTCCCCGGGGCCATCATATCGGCGCACTGTGCAACGACAAACTCGGCCAAACCGGCCACCGCGCTGCAAACCAATGGCCTAAAGGCCTAGTGGATAGAGCCTTTGGCCAAGGCTCGCAAGCCTTGCGGTGACGTGTGCCGTCAGGTGCTCAGCCGTTGCAGCAGGCCGGCCGTGGAGGCATCGAGCCCCGAGACATCGCCCGAGGCCAGGCGCGGCTCGATGTCACGCGCCAGCACCTTGCCGAGCTCCACGCCCCACTGGTCGAAGCTGTTGATGCCCCACAGCGCGCCGCTGGTGAACACGCGGTGCTCATACATCGCGAGGAAGGCGCCCAGCGCCTCGGGCGTGAGCTTCTCGAACACGAAGAAGGTGCTCGGCCGGTTGCCCGGGAAGTTCTTGTGGCCGCCTTCGTCGAGCTTGCCGACCATCAGCGCCTGCGCCTGTGCGAGCGCGTTGGCCAGCAGCTTGGGGTGGTGGCCGTCGAGGTCGTGCGAGGCGTCGCGCACCGCCATGAACTCGAGCGGGATCACGTCGGTGCCCTGGTGCAGCATCTGGAAGTAGGCGTGCTGGCCGTTGGTGCCGGGCTCGCCCCAGAGCACAGGCGAGGTGCCGAAGGCCAGCGGCGCGCCGCTCGCATCGACCTGCTTGCCGTTGCTTTCCATCTCGAGCTGCTGCAGGTAGGCCGGCACGCGCTTCAGGGCGCTGTGGTACGGCGCGATGCTGCGGCTCGTGAAGCGATGGAAGTTGCGGTACCAGACGTCGAGCAGGCCCAGGCGCACGGGCAGGTTCTGCTCGAGCGGCGCGGTGCGGAAGTGCTCGTCCATCGCATGCGCGCCCGCCAGCAGCCGGCGAAAGCCGTCGGCACCGATGGCCAGCGCGATCGGCAGGCCGATGGCCGACCACAGCGAATAGCGGCCGCCCACCCAGTCCCAGAAGCCGAAGGTGGTGTCGATGCCGAACTGCTTCGCGGCCTCGACGTTGGTGGTGAGCGCGGCGAAATGGCCGGCGATGTCGGTGCCGCCCGACTGCTCGTACCAGCGCTTGGCCGAGCGCGCGTTGGTCATCGTCTCGGCCGTGGTGAAGGTCTTGGAGGCGACCAGGAACAGCGTGTGCTCGGGCGCCAGGCCCTTGAGCACGCCCGCCAGCTCGTGGCCGTCGACGTTCGAGACGAAGTGAAAGCGCTTGCCCGGCGCCACGAACTCTGCGAGCGCCAGCACGGCCATCTGCGGGCCGAGGTCGGAGCCGCCGATGCCGATGTTGACCACGTCGGTGATCGTGTGGTCGCTGCGCACCTGCTCGGCGTAGGCCAGCATGGCGTCGAGCGTGGCATGCACTTCGCGCAGCTCGTGGGCCGTCTGGCGGCCGGTGGCTGCGTTGGCCGGTGCGCGCAGCAGCGTGTGCAGCACGGCGCGGTCTTCGGTGTTGTTGATGTGCGCGCCCGCGAACATGGCGTCGCGGTGGGCTTCGAGGCCGCATTCGCGCGCCAGCGTGAACAGCAGCGCCTCGGTACGCGCGTCGATCAGGTTCTTCGACAGGTCGGCGAAGACGTGCGGCGCCTCCTGGCTGAAGCGCGCGAAGCGCCCGGCGTCGTCCACGAAGGCATGGCGAAGGTCGAACTGGCGACCGGCCGTGTCGAAGCTGGACTGCAGTTGCGCCCAGGCCGGCGCGCGGTCACAGCGCAGGGTCATGGTCATGTTTACTTGCCGCTTTCCTGCATGAGCTTTTCGAGCTTCACCGCATCGGCCGCGAAGGCGCGGATGCCTTCGGCGAGCTTCTCGGTGGCCATGGCGTCTTCGTTGAGCGCGAAGCGGAAGCCGGCTTCGTCGTAACTCACCTTCTCTGCGTTGCCGCTCGCGATGGCAGCCTTGGCGTCGAGCGCATGCGTGAGCGGCTCGTTGCTCGCGGCCAGCTCGGCCAGCAGCTCGGGGCTGATGGTCAGCAGGTCGCAACCGGCGAGCGCCTGGATCTGCCCCACGTTGCGGAAGCTCGCGCCCATGACCTCGGTCTTGATGCCCTGCTGCTTGTAGTAGTTGAAGATTTCGCGCACCGACTTCACGCCGGGGTCGTTGGCGCCCGCGCTGGCGGCTTCGTCCCACTTCGCACCGGCCGACTTCTTGTACCAGTCGTAGATGCGGCCCACGAAGGGCGAGATGAGCTGCACGCCGGCCGCGCCGCAGGCCACGGCCTGCGCGAAGGAGAACAGCAGCGTGAGGTTGGTGCGGATGCCCTTCTGCTCGAGCAGGCGCGCAGCCTCGATGCCTTCCCAGGTGGAGGCGACCTTGATCAGCAGGCGCTTCTCGGTGTCGATGCCTTCGGCCTTGTACAGCGCCACGATGCGCTCGCCGCGGGCCACGGTGGCGGCGGTGTCGAAGGACAGGCGGGCGTCGACTTCGGTGGACACGCGGCCCGGGATGATGGAGAGGATTTCGGTGCCGAAGCGCACCAGCAGGCGGTCGATGACCTCGTCGAGCGGCTTGCCGACATGGGCCTTCACGGTCGCGTCGAGCAGCGGCCGGTACTCGGCCTTCTGCACGGCCTTGAGGATCAGCGACGGGTTGGTGGTCGCGTCCTGCGGCTTGGAAATGCTGAGCTGCTTGAAGTCACCGGTGTCGGCAACCACGGTGGTCCACTGGCGGAGTGCATCGAGTTGGTTCATGAAATCAATTATCCGGGGAGGGGTGTGACAAGTCCTGCACGCAGTTGCGCGGCGGTCGATGTTTTCATGCGAACCGTAGCACGGGTTTTCGCGAAGCTCCATCGGCCTGCAGCGCGAAGGGTTGTCGGCCGCCCTGCCCTACAGGGGCTGTGGTCCCTGGCTGACGGCAGCCGGCCGCGGCCGGGGGCACCCTGAACCTGAAGCGGCATCCACGCCGAACGACTTTCTCCAGGAGCTCCGATGACCCCTCGCCCCTCAAGCCCCGTAATCGCCACCGGCCGCCCCTTCGACGACCGCCGCACCAGCCACGCGATCGGCGCCATGGCCACCGCCTTCGTCGTGGGCGGCGTGGCCACCTGGTACGCGCTGGGCGCCGCACGCACGGCCCGTGCCCGGCCCGCCGGCCCGGCCGACGGCGCCCCGCTGATGCGCGCGCCGCTGCAGGTGGTGGCGCCGGTCGACCTGCACCGCTACGCCGGCCTCTGGCACGAACAGGCGCGGCTGCCCAACCGGTTCCAGAAACAGTGCGCCGGCCCGGTGAGCGCCGAGTACACGCCGCAGCCCGACGGCACCGTGCAGGTGCGCAACCGCTGCGTGCGCGACGACGGCAACTTCGACGAGGCCATCGGCAGCGCGCGCGTGGCGCCCGTGGTCGGCCAGCCCGGCGCGGGCCAGCTGCAGGTGCGCTTCGCCCCGGCCTGGATGGGCTGGCTGCCGCTGGTGTGGGGCGACTACTGGATCTTGAAGCTCGACCGCGACTACCAGGTGGCGCTGGTCGGCACGCCCGACCGTGAGTACCTTTGGGTGCTCTCGCGCGCGCCGCGCCTGGAGGACGACGCGCTGCAGGCCGAGCTGGACTACGCCCGCAGCCTGGGGTTCGACACCGACAAGGTGGTGCTCACCGGCAGGTAACGCTGCAGTTGCGCCGGCAGCTTGTCGGGCGCGGTGCAGTGGATGGCGTGCCAGCCGAAGGCGCGGGCCATCTCGACGTTGGCGGCCGAGTCGTCGATGAACACGGTCTGCTCGGGGTCGAGGCCGTGGCGCATGGCCAGCAGCTCGTAGATCTCGCGCTCGGGCTTGAGAAACTTCACGTCGCCCGAGAACACGCCGCCGTCGAAGCGCCGCATGAAGGCGTGCCGGCGCTCGAGGGCGCGGGCGAACGGCACAGGCATGTTCGACAGGTAGTACAGCCGCAGCGGCTCGCCGGCGTCGCGGTGCACGAGCAGCTCTTCGAGCATCGCAACCGTGACGTCGATGGGCTCCAGCCGCTCGCCGAGCCCGTCGAGCATGGCGTGCAGCGACGCGGCCGGCAGCGCCAGCCGCGCCGACATGCGGGCGATGGCATCGTTCAGCGTGCGGGTGCCGCAGTCGAAGCCGGTCCAGTCGTCGTGATGGAAAAGGGCCCGGCCCAGGGCCGCGGCGGCGGCTTCAGTGGGGGCGTGAGAGGGGAGATGGGCCTGGACCAGCCGTGCCGGCTCCCAGGCGAACAGCACGGCGCCAAGATCGAAAACCACGTTCATGGCGCCATTGTTTCATGCGCCGGGCACCACGCTCACGCCATGGGTTCCGAGCGACAGGGTGGTCTGCGTGCCCGCCGCCAGCGGGCGCGACAGGTCGGTCGAGACCACGAAGACCGGCCCCAGCGGGGTGTCGAAGCCGTATTCGTAGAAGCTGCCCAGGTACGCCGACTTGCGCAGCGTGGCGGGGAGGCCGTCGAGCGCGCCGATGTCCCAGGCCTCGGGCCGCACCGCCACCTTCACCGTGCCGGGCGCCACCGCGTAGCGCGGCTGCAGCCGCAGCGGGCCGAGCGTGACGCTGCCGTCGGCCTGCGCCACGGCCGGGAACACCATCGCCTCGCCCATGAAGCCGGCGACGAATTCGCTCTCGGGGCGGCCGTACAGCTGCTCGGGCGTGCCGCGCTGGGCGATCACGCCGTGGTCCATGACGATGATCTGGTCGCTCACGGCCAGCGCCTCGCTCTGGTCGTGCGTCACGTAGGCCACGGTGAGCTTCAGGCGCTGCTGCAGCGAGCGGATTTCCTCGCGCATCTCGCGCCGCAGGCGGGCGTCGAGGTTGGACAGCGGCTCGTCGAACAGCAGCACCGCCGGCTCGAGCACCAGCGCGCGCGCCAGGGCCACGCGCTGCTGCTGGCCGCCCGACAGCTCGCTGGGCAGGCGCTCGTCGAAGCCGACCAGGCCCACGCCCCTGAGCGCCTCGCGCGCCCGCACCGTGGCCTCGTCCTTCTTCACGCCGCTCATGCGCAGGCCGTAGCCCACGTTCTCGATCACGTTCATGTGCGGGAACAACGCGTAGCTCTGGAACATCATGCTCACGTTGCGCTCGCCCGGCCCGAGCGTGGTGACGTCGCGCCCGCCCATGAAGATCGAGCCCGAGGTCGGCGATTCGAGCCCCGCGATCATGCGCAGCGTGGTCGTCTTGCCGCAGCCCGAGGGGCCGAGGATGGTGGTGAGCGTGCCCACGGGCACCTCGAAGCTGATGCCCTTGACGGCCATCGGCCCGTTCTTGTCTGTGCCGTAGCGCTTGGTGACGTTGCGGAATTCGATGCCGTTCATGCCGAGAGGCTTTCCATTTTGTGATGTCCCTGATGCGGGGGTGTCGCCCCGCGCCGTCCCAGCTTGCGCTCCCCCACCACGAACTGCACCAGCGCGATCGCCAGCGACATCAGCACCATGAGCACCGTGCAGTACGCGAGCGCAATGCCGTAGTCGCCATTGCCGACGCGGCCGATGATGTAGGTGGTGGCCAGCTCGTTCTCGGCGGTGACCAGGAAGATCACCGCGCTCACCGTCGTCATGGCGCGCACGAAGCTGTAGACCAGCGCGGCCACCAGCGCCGGCTTGAGCAGCGGCAGCACCACCTTGAACAGGGTCTGCGACGTGGACGCGCGCAGCATCAGCGAGGCTTCGTCGAGCGAGCGGTCCAGCTGCTTGAACGCCGCCGTGCCGGCCCGCACACCCACCGGCAGATTGCGGAACATGAAGCACAGCACGATGATGAGCCCGGTGCCCGTGAGCTCGAACGGCGGCACGTTGAAGGCCAGGATGTAGCTCACGCCGAGCACCGTGCCCGGGATCGCAAAGGCCAGCAGCGCGCCGAACTCGAAGGCGCCCTGCCCCTTGAACTCGTTGCGCGCCAGCAGCCAAGCGATCAGCAGGCCCAGCGCCGCAGTGATCGGCGCCGAGATGCCGGCCAGCTTCAGCGTGGTGATCAGCGAGTTCCACGCCGTGCCGGCCCACACCAGCCCGAACTGGCCCCACTCCAGCGCGAAGGCGCTCTTGAAGTGGTTGAGCGTGAAGCTGTAGTCGCGGCCCCAGGTCTGCACGAAGCCGCCCGCGAAGGCGAACAGGTAGACCACGGCGGTGAAGGCGATCCACGGCAGCGCGATGCACTGGATGGTGCGGCGCACGCCGTCGGGCAGCGCCATCGCGATACCGGCGTCGCCCTTGCCGCTCACCGTCGTGTAGTTCTGCTTGCCGAGCAGCCCGCGCTGCAGCGCGAACACGCCGAGCGCGAACAGCGTGAGCACCCAGGCCAGCGACGCGGCGCGGCCCTGGTCGTACTGCGCGCCGACGATGGCAAAGAAGATGTCGGTCGACAGCACCGAGAACTGCCCGCCCACCACCACCGGGTTGCCGAAGTCGGCAATACTCTCGATGAAGCCGACCAGGAAGGCGTTGGCCAGACCGGGCTTGAGCAGCGGCAGCGTGACGGTGAAGAAGGCGCGGCGCCGGTCAGCGCGCAGCATCTGCGCGGCTTCTTCCAGGCTGGGCGCGATGCCCTGCACCACGCCGCGCATGATCATGAAGGCGATGGGCGTGAAGGCGAACAGCTGCGCCACCAGCACGCCCGGCATGCCGTAGAACCAGCGCGTGGGCTCGATGCCGAAGACGTTCTCCAGCACCTGGTTGACGATGCCCGCGCGGCCGAACAGCAGGATCAGGCCCAGGCCGACCACGAACGGCGGCGTGATGATCGGCAGCAGCGCCAGCACCCGCAGCACGCCCTGTCCGCGCCGGTTGCCGCGCTCGGCCATCAGCGCCATCAGGGTGCCCAGGAAGGTGGTCCCGGCCGCGGTGAGCAACGCCAGCACCAGCGTGTTCCACGCCACGCCGCAGCGCACCCCGCCCGCCAGGCAACCCAGGCCCCAGATGCGCTCGGTGAACACGCGCGCCGCAAAGGCCGTGATCGACCATTGCCCGTCTTCGTTGAAGAAGGCACCCGACAGCGCCCGGCTCACCGGGTAGGCGATGAACAGCGCCATCAGCACGCCGCAGCCGACCACCGAGGCAGACACGAACAGGTCGCCCTTGAACAGGCCGAGCCGCGCCATGCCGAAGGCCGCCAGCAGCACCAGCGCCGTGAGCGCCACGAAGCCGCCTGCGCCGATGCCGAACTGGTTGACCGCCAGTTCGCCGAACTGGGTGTTGAGCGCCGCGACGCTCCAGCCCCGCGCCCCGATGGTGAAGCCCGCGACCGCCAGCCCGACGGCGCCGATCGCGCCGCCCGCCAGCAGCCAGCGCCCCTGCGCCTTGCCGGCCGGCAAGGCCGCGCCGGCGGCGCACAGCAGCAAACCGGCCAGCCCGATGAAGAGCCAGGAGCGGCCCTGCGTGGCCGCCTGCATCAGGCCGTTGGCGCCCTCTGCACTGCCGAAGACCTGCGGAACGGCTTCGTACCAGGTCGCGTCCTGGATCGCATACCAGGGCAGCACAAGGTAGGCCGCCAGGCCCAATGCGACCCAGGCCCAGATCCAGCGCCGCGCGCGCCGGGCGGCGGCCAGGGACGCCGGGTTGACCGGCGCGCCTTCGTTGGAACGCGCCTGCACTTAGCGCGGGAGCGAGTTGACGTCTTTTTCCCAGCGCGCGATCAGGCGACGGCGCTCGGCGCTGGCGCCGTACTTGGCGTAGTCGTAGTTGATGAACTTGATCTTCTTGAAGTCGGGAATGCGCGGGTCGAGCTTGGCGCTCGCGTTGCTCGGCAGCTGGAACTGCTTGTTGGCGGCGCCCAATTCCTGCGCGGCGGGCGTGAGCGCCCATTCGTAGAACTTCTTGGCGGCATCGAGGTTGCGCGCGCCCTTGATGATGCTCATGGAGCCGATCTCGGCGCCCGTGCCGTCGCTGGGCGTGATGGTTTCGACCGGGAAGCCCTGCATCTTCTCGCCCGGGCCGTCGTGCACGAAGCTGATGGAGATCGCGGTCTCGCCGCGCGCCACCGCCTTGATCGGGCCGGTGCCCGAGCGGGTGTACTGGCCCACGTTCCTATGCAGCGCCTTGAGGTAGTCGAAGGCCTTGTCCTCGCCCATGAGCTGCACCAGCGTGGCGATCATGGTGTAGGCCGTGCCGCTCGATGCGGGGTTGGCCACCTGGATGTCGCCCTTGTACTCGGGCTTGAGCAGGTCGGCCCAGGTCTTGGGCACGGGCAGCTTCTTCTTGGCCAGCAGCTCGGGGTTGTAGCCGAAGCCCAGCGGGCCCGAGTAGATGCCCACGGTCTTGTAGCCCGACTGCTTGGCCTGCTGCTGGGCCCAGGGATGCAGCTGCGTGAGCGTGGGCGACTTGTATTCGAGCGTGAGCCCCTGCTCGGCCGCCTGCAGGTGCGGGTCGCCCGTGCCACCGAACCAGACGTCGGTCTTGGGGTTGTCCTTCTCGGCGATGAGCTGGGCCAGCGCCTCGCCCGAGCCCTTGAGCGCCATGTTGATGCGCACGCCCGTGGTGCGGGCGTAGACGGTGGAGATCACGTTGCACCACTCGGCCTGGACCGAGCAGATGACGTTGACGGTTTGCGCCGACGCTGCGGCCGACAGACCCAGCAGCGCGGCTGCCGTGAAAAGCTTCTTCATTGGTATTCCCCTGCCTCGGCAATAAAAAAAGGCCTTGCGGCCTTGGGTCAGCGTAGCTTTAGTACAGGTGTGCCGAATCGGTAGAAGTACCATCGCGACTGGCACACGGCCTGCTCTGCATCCAGACAAAAGGAAAGTTTTCTCATGAGCTTCGATCTCGTTCTGTTCGGCGGTACTGGCGACCTTGCGTGGCGCAAACTGATGCCTGCGCTGTTCCAGGCCTTCAGGCACGGCAGCCTGCCGCAGGACGGGCGCATCGTCGGCGTGGCACGCGACGACCTGTCCGACGACCAGTACCGCGAGCTGATCCAGTCGCGCTTCAGCGCCGTCGAAGGCGCCAAGCGCCCCTCCCCCGAGGAGTTCAAGAAGTTCGCCTCCATGCTGCACTACCTGCGCATGGACCTGTCCAAGCCCGCCGACTACGCCAGCCTGGCCGACCTGCTCAAGCAACGCGACGCCAAGACGGTCGTGATGTACGTGGCCACGGCGCCTGCGCTCTTCACGCAGGTGGTCGAGCAGATCGCCGCCGCCGGGCTCAACGGCCCGCGCACCCGCGTCGTGCTCGAAAAACCGCTGGGCCACGACCTGGCCTCCAACCGCGCCATCAACGCCGCGGTGGGCAAGGTGCTCGAAGAGAAGCAGGTCTTTCGCATCGACCACTACCTGGGCAAACCCTCGGTGCAGAACCTGTTCGCGATGCGCTTCGGCAATGCGCTGTTCGAACCCATCTGGCGCCGCGAGCACATCGCCAACATCCAGATCACCATGGCCGAGGACCTGGGCGTGGAAAAGCGCGGCGCCTTCTACGACCAGACCGGCGCGCTGCGCGACATGGTGCAGAACCACGCGCTGCAGCTGCTGTGCGCCGTGGCCATGGAGCCGCCCATCAACGCGCACGCCGACGCCATCCGCGACGAAAAGCTCAAGGTGCTGCGCGCCCTCAAGCCCTGGACGCCCGAGACGCTCGGCCTGCATGCGGTGCGCGGCCAGTACACGGCCGGCACGGCCTACGGCGAGCGGGTGCAGGGCTACCGCGACGAGCCGGGCGTGAACCCCGACAGCCGCACCGAGACCTTCGTGGCGCTGCGCACCGAGATCGCCAACTGGCGCTGGGCCGGCGTGCCCTTCTACATCCGCACCGGCAAGCGCCTGGCCTCGCGCGATGCGCGCATCGAGGTCAACTTCCGCCCCACGCCGCACGCCATCTACCGCGCGCCGGCGGGCAACGTGAACAAGCTGGTGATCAACCTGCAGCCGAAGGACGGCCTGGAACTGCACATGCTCGCGCAAGCGCAGGACAACCGCCAGCGCGGCGGCAACGGCCACGCCAGCGCCGCCCAACTGGCGCCGGTGCAGCTCGACCTCGACTTCGACAAGCGCTTCGGCGCCGAACGCGTGGGCGCCTACGAGCGCCTGCTGCTCGACGTGATCGACGGGCGCCTGAACCTGTTCGTGCGCAGCGACGAGCAGGAAGAAGCCTGGCGCTGGGTCGAGCCGCTCATCGACTCGTGGGAGTCCGACGGCGGTCCGCGTCCCTATGCGGCCGGCACCTGGGGCCCCAGCGCGTCGAGCGCCATGATCGCGCGCGACGGCTTCGCCTGGGGCGAAGAGCAGTAGGACGCCAAGACTGCGCTGTCTTCAACCGAACTGAAGGCAGCGCATGCCGAGCGTGCCCGACTGGAAGCCTTCGTAGACCGTCTTCGCGCGCTCGCCCGGCGCCGCAGCGCCCAGGGCATACAGGAAGGGGAAGTAGTGGTCCGGCGTGGCCACGGCGGTCGACGCCCCCTCCAGTTTCTCGTAGCCGATCAGCGCACGGTCGTCCCGGCCGGCCAGCGCGGCCTTCACCGCATCGTCGAACGACTGCGCCCAAGGGCGGCTCGCCTTGAGCCCGTCGGGCGTGCCACGGTCGGTGGCGCGCAGGTTGTGCACCACGTTTCCGCTGCCCATCACGAGCACACCCTGGTCGCGCAAGGCCGCCAGGTCACGCCCCACCGCATGATGGAACGCCGCCGGCTTGTCGTAGTCGATGCTGAGCTGGAAGACCGGCACGTCGGCCTTCGGGTACAGGTGCTTCAGCACGCTCCAGGTGCCGTGGTCCAGCCCCCACTGCTCGGTGGCGATCACCGGTGCCTGCTTGACGGCACCGATCGCTTCGCGCGCCAGTGCGGGGTGACCGGCCGCGGGGTACTCGATGTCGAACAGCGCCTGCGGAAAGCCGCCGAAATCGTGGATCGTCTTGGGCCGCGTCTGCACCGTGACCCCGGTCGCGCCCTGGCTGAGCCAGTGCGCCGACACGCTGAGGATCGCCGTGGGACGCGGCAACTCGCGGCCCCAGGCGGCGAGGCGGCGCGTGAAGGCGTTGTCCGCCAGCGCATTCATCGGCGAGCCGTGGCCGATGAAGATGACGGGCATGCGGCGCGCCGGTGCTGCGCCAGCCGCGTGCGCGATCTCGGTCATCGACGCCAGCGCGGCGGTGGCGCCCAGCGCCGAGCCCATGAGAAAGCCGCGGCGGCCGAGCAGGCGGGCCGCCCAGGAGGAAGGGATCGTCGGACGTGTCATGGTTTCGTTCGGGGCAAGCGCCGGACTCTGCCTCATCTCTCGCGGCGCCGCGGTGCCTTTACGCACACTTCGGCCGCGCTCCTTCCGCTTCGGTGACGTACGGTCAGATCCGCCCTTCCTCCACTGCATGGCAAGCCACCTGCACGCCCTTCAAGCTCAGCAGCGACGGCCGCTCCGACGAGCAGCGCGCATTGGCATGCGGGCAGCGCGGATGAAAGGCGCAACCCGTCGGCGGGTTCAGCGGGTTCGGCACTTCGCCTTGCACCGGCGTGCGCGCACGGCCGGTGTGCTTCATCTGCGGAATCGCGTCGAGCAGCATGCGCGTGTACGGATGCTGCGGCTCGGCGAAGAGCTTCTGCTTGTCCGCCACCTCGACCAGGCGGCCCAGGTACATCACGCCGACCTGGTCGGCCACGTGACGCACCACGGCGAGGTTGTGCGAGATGAACAGGTAGGTCAGGCCCTGCTCGCGCTGCAGGTCCTTCATGATGTTGAGCACCTGCGCCTGCACGCTCACGTCGAGCGCCGAGGTGGGCTCGTCGCACACGAGGAACTCGGGCTGCGTGGCGAGCGCGCGCGCGATGGAGATGCGCTGGCGCTGGCCGCCCGAGAACTGGTGCGGGTACTTGCTCATGTCCAGCGGCGAGAGGCCGACCGACTGCAGCAGCTCGCCCACACGCTGGCGCAGCGCGTCCTTGTCGCTCAGGATGCCGTGCTCGCGCAGCGGCTCGCCGATGATGTCCTCGACGATCCAGCGCGGGTTGAGGCTCGCGTAGGGGTCCTGGAAGATCATCTGGATGCGGCGGCGCAGCTGACGGCCTTCGGGCGTCTTGAACGCGGCATGCGCGTCCTGCCCGTCGAACTGCAGGCCGCCGCGCGTGGGCGCATACAGGCCGACCAGCAGTCGCGCGACCGTGCTCTTGCCGCAGCCCGATTCACCGACCAGCGCGAGCGTCTTGCCGCGCTCGATGGAAAAGCTCACGCCGTCCACGGCGTGCAGCAGCACGCGCGGCTTGCGTTCGAGCACGCGGTTGAGCCAGGGCGGCGAGACGTCGAAGGTGCGCGCGAGGTCGTGTGCGACCACGAGCGGCTCGCCGGCTTTTGTCGCTGCAGCGTCCTTGCGGGGTTCGATCACGGCGCTCATCGGGTCACCTCTGCGAGGGGTTCGGCCGCCTCGGGCGTGGCGCGCTCGCCGGCCGCCAGGGCGTCGTGGTGCTGGGCGGCGATCTCAGCTCGGCCCGCATGCGGGTCGGCGGCGTCGTGCAGCCAGCAGGCGGCGCGCGTGGCGCCTGCGTGCATCAGCTCGGGCCGTTCGGTCAGACAGCGTGCGAAGGTGCGCGGGCAGCGCGGGTTGTAGGCACAGCCGGTCGGAATGGCATTAAGCCGCGGCATGGCACCGTCGATCTGGTTGAGCCGTTCGCGGTCGCTGGTCATGTCGGGGATCGACGCCATCAGGCCCGAGGTGTAGGGGTGCGCGGGCTGGTGGATCACTTCGTGCACCGGGCCGATCTCGGCGATGCGGCCCGCATACATCACGGCCACGCGGTCGCAGGTCTCGGCGATCACGCCCATGTCGTGCGTGATGAGCATCACCGCCGCGCCGCGTTCCTTGCAGACCTGCTTGAGCAGCTGGATGATCTGCGCCTGGATCGACACGTCGAGCGCGGTGGTCGGCTCGTCGGCCACGATGAGCTTGGGCTCGGCGGCGAGTGCGAGCGCAATCACCACGCGCTGGCGCATGCCACCCGAGAACTGGTGCGGGAAGTGGTCGATGCGCTGTTCGGCGGCGGGAATGCCGGTGTCCTGCAGCAGGCCGATGGCGCGCTTGCGCGCTTCCGACTCAGTCACGGGCAGGTGGGTGCGGATGGTCTCGATGAGCTGGCGGCCCACGGTGTACAGCGGGTTCAGCGAGGTCAGCGGATCTTGAAAGATCGCGCCGATCTTGCGGCCGCGGATGGGGCGCATCGCATCGAAACCGAGGTTGTCGATGCGCTGGCCCTCGAGCAGGATCTCGCCGCCGGCCACGCGGCCCGGCGGTTCAAGCAGGCCGATGATGGCCGCGCCGGTGAGCGACTTGCCTGCACCCGACTCACCCACCACGCCGAGGATTTCTCCGGGCGCGATGTCGAAGGAAATGCGGTCGAGCGCACGCAGCGTGCCGCGGCGGTTCGGAAATTCGACGACGAGGTCTTTGACCTGGAGCAGCGTCATGGGGGCGTTCTCCTTTTCTGTTCAGCGCAAGCGCGGATTGAGCGCGTCGCGCAGCCAGTCGCCGAGCAGGTTCACGCTGAGTGCGATGAGCACCAGCATCAGGCCCGGGAACACCGTGATCCACCATTCGCCCGAGAACAGGTACTGGTTGCCGATGCTGATGAGCGTACCCAGCGAGGGCGAGGTCGGCGGCACGCCGACGCCCAGGAACGAGAGCGTGGCCTCGGTGATGATTGCGGTCGCGACCTGGATGGTGGCCAGCACCATCACCGGCCCCATCACGTTGGGCAGCACGTGGCGCAGCATGATGCGCAGCGGCGCCACGCCGGTGACGCGCGCGGCCTGCACGTACTCCTTGTTGCGCTCCACCAGCGTGGAGCCGCGCACGGTGCGCGCGTACTGCACCCAGCCCGTGAGCGAGATCGAGATGATCAGCACGCCGAAGGCCAGCGACTCGTGCGCGCCCGGAAAGAGCGCACGGCCGACGCCGGCGATGAGCAGCGCCACGAGGATCGGCGGGAACGACAGCATCACGTCGCACACGCGCATGAGGAAGGAGTCGAGCCAGCCGCCGAAGAAGCCGGCCAGCAGGCCGAGCACCACGCCGACGGCCACCGACAGCACCACCGACACCACGCCGACGATCAGCGAGATGCGGGCGCCGTAGATCACGGCCGAAAGAATGTCGCGACCCTGGTCGTCGGTGCCGAGCAGGTACTTGGTAGAGCCTTCGGCGCTCCAGGCCGGCGGCAGGCGGGCATCGCCGAGTTCGAGCGTGGCGAGGTCGAAGGGGTTGTGCGGCGACACCCATCCGGCGAACACCGAACAGAAGACGCACACCAGCGCAATGACGGCGGCGGCGATCGCCACCGGCGAGGTGCGAAAGCTGTAGCCGACATCGCTGTCGAGCCAGCGGGCCAAGTTTTTTTTCATCGTGAAAGCAAAAAATGAATGGGCCCGCAAGAAGCGGGCCCATGGTCGGGCCGCTCAGGCAGCGGCCCACGGTCGACTTACTTGATGCTCATCCACTTGAAGTACATGAAGTTGTCGGCCAGTTGCACCAGCTCGACCTTCTTGCTCACACCCCAGGCCAGCGACTGCTGATGCAGCGGCAGGTGGCCGATGTCGTCGGTGTGGACCTTGAAGGCTTCCTTGATCATCTCGTTGCGCTTGGCCTTGTCCGACTCGGACTGGATCTTCTTGGTCAGCTCGTCCAGCTTCGGGTTGCAGTAGGCGCCCAGGTTGAACTGGCCCGTGCCCTTGTCGTCGGGACACGAAGTGAGCGAGCTCAGTGCGTTGTGCGAGTCGTAGGTGGTCGGGGTCCAGCCCAGCATGTAGAAGCTGGTGTCGCGGCGCAGGATCTTCGGGAAGTAGGTGCCCTTGGTCTCGGCCACGAGGTTGATCTTGACGCCGATCTTGGCCAGGTTGGCGGCCACGCTCTGGCAGATCTGGCCGTCGTTGACGTAGCGGTCGTTCGGGCAGTTCATCGACACTTCGAAGCCGTTGGGGTAGCCGGCTTCGTTCAGCAGCTTCTTGGCGGCATCGACGTCGTAGGGCAAGCGCTTGTCCTGGTCGGCGGTCCAGCCGTTGATGCCCGGGCCGACGAGCAGCGCGGTGGGCTTGGAGGCGCCGCGCATCACGGTGCGCTGGATGCCGGCGATGTCGATGGCCTGGTAGAAGGCCTGGCGCACGCGCTTGTCCTTGAAGGGGTTCTTGCCCTTCACGTTCGAGTACTGCAGCTCGTCGCGCTTCTGGTCCATGCCCAGGAAGATGGTGCGCATCTCGGGGCCGGTGATGACGCGGGCGTTGGGCGCGGCGTTGATGCGCGCGATGTCCTGCACGGGCACGGGCTCCATCACGTCGACTTCGCCGGAGACCAGCGCGGCCACGCGCGTGGCGGGGTTGGCGATGGGCGTGAACACGATCTCCTGCGCGTTGCCGTCGATCTTGCCCCAGTAGGTGCCGTTGCGCGTGAACACGGTGCGCACGTTGGGCTGGCGTTCGCGCACGCGGAACGGGCCGGTGCCGTTGGCCTTGAACGAGGCGGTGTTCTCGATGCCCTTGCGGCGGTCGACCGGCTTGGTGGCCTGGTTTTCCTCGCACCACTTCTTGCTCATGATCATGGTGAGCGAGATCACGTCGGGCAGGATCGGGAACGGGCCGTTGGTTTCGATTTCGACGGCGAGGTCGCCGACCTTGCGCACGGCCTTGATCTCGCTGAGCGTGGCCTTCATGTCGGAGCCGTCGCCCTGCGCACGCGCGAAGCTGAACACCACGTCGTCGGCGCTGAACGGCGTGCCGTCATGGAACACCACGCCCTTGCGCAGCTCGAAGCGCCACACGTTCGGCGAGGTCTGCTTCCAGCTCGTGGCCAGCAGCGGCGCCAGGCTCAGGTCCTTGTTGCGGCCCACGAGAGTTTCATAGACGTTGGCGGTGACGCTCAGTTGCAGCGACTCGTTGAGCGAGTGCGGGTCGAGCGACAGGGCATCGCCCTGGTTCGCGATGCGGATGGTCTGCGCGCTGGCGACCATGCTGACGGCGCCCAGGGCGCACAGGACAGCGACCGCAGCCGCTTGCTTCTTGAAACTCATGGGAACACTCCTCGGGTTGAAATCGAACACATCACGGCGCCGCGGTAGCGGCGGCTTTCCCTGGCTGCTGGCTGCGGGTAGCAGCCAGCGGCATGCCCTGCTCGATCAGGCCCGCATGCAATGCGGCGCCCAACGGCAGGATCTCGTCGTTGAAGTCGTAGCGGCTGTTGTGCAGGAAGGCGCCGCTGCGGACGTCCTGGCCGATGCGCAGATAGGCACCGGCCTTCTTCTGCAGCATGAAGGAAAAATCTTCGGCGCCCATGCTGGGCTCCAGGTTGCGGTCGACGTTCTTCGCGCCGACCAACGCCTGCGCCACGTCGGCCGCGAACATCGCTTCGGGCGCGGTGTTGATCGTGGCCGGGTAGATGCGTTCGTACTTGATCGTCGCGGTCGCGCCAAAGCCGGCGGCAATGGCCGTGCACAGCTCGCTCAGTCGCTGCTCGACCTGTGCCTGCACGCGCGCGCTGAAGGTGCGCACGGTGCCGACCAGCGTGGCCTCGCCCGGGATCACGCTCATCGCGCCGAGGTCGCCGGCCTGCACGGCGCAGATGCTGACGACGGCCGCGTCGATGGGGCGCACGCTGCGCGACACGATGGTCTGCGCCGCGGTGATGATGTGGGCGGCCACCACAACGGGGTCGATGGTCTGGTAGGCATGCGCGCCGTGGCCGCCCTTGCCCTTGATCTCGATCGTCACGCGGTCGGCCGCGGCCATCATGGCGCCGCGGTTGATGCCGACGGTGCCGGCCGGCATCGCGGGCCAGTTGTGCATGGCGTAGACGGCGTTTACCGGGAAGCGGTCGAACAGGCCGTCTTCGATCATCACGCGCGCACCGGCAAAGCCTTCTTCGCCGGGCTGGAAGATCAACACGGCAGTGCCGTCGAAGTCGCGCGTCTCGGCCAGGTAGCGCGCGGCACCGACCAGCATGGCGGTGTGGCCGTCGTGGCCGCAGCCGTGCATCAGACCGTCGTTGGCAGAGCGCCAGCCGAAGTCGTTGTCCTCGCGCATGGGCAGCGCGTCCATGTCGGCGCGCAGGCCGATCATGCGGCCGCTGGCGGTCGACTTGCCGCGGATGACGCCGACCACACCGGTCTTGCCGATGCCCTCGTGGATCTCGTCCACGCCGCAGGCGCGCAGCGCTTCGCGCACGCGGCCCGCCGTATAGACCTCTTCGAAGCCGAGCTCGGGGTGGGCGTGCAGGTCGCGGCGAAAGGCCGTGATCTCGGGGTAGAAGCTGGCGATGTGCGCGAAGGCCCGGCCGGAGGCCTGCAGGCGCGGCGCTGCGGCGGCGGTTGCGGCACTCACCTCAATGGCCTCCCGCCTTGCCCACGCGCAGCCGCGGATCAACCACGAAGTACAGCAGGTCGACCACGAGGTTGATCACCACGAAGATCAGCGCAATGAGGCACAGGTAGGCGGCCATCACGGGGATGTCCGCGAAGGTCACGGCCTGGATGAAGAGCAGCCCCATGCCGGGCCACTGAAACACCGACTCCGTGATGATCGCGAAGGCGATCAGGCCGCCGAGCTGCAGGCCGGTGATGGTCATGACCGGCACCAGCGTGTTCTTGAGCGCATGGCCGAAGTGAATCGCGCGGTTCGACAGGCCCCGTGCGCGTGCGAACTTGATGTAGTCGGTGCGCAGCACCTCGAGCATCTCGGCGCGCACCAGCCGCATGATCAGCGTGAGCTGGAAGATCGCCAGCGTCACCGCCGGCAGGATGATGTGGTGCCAGCCGTCGGCCTTGAACAGGCCGCTGGTCCACCAGCCGAACCGCACGGTGTCGCCACGCCCGAAGCTCGGGAACCAGCCCAGCGTCACCGCGAAGACGAGGATCAGCAGGATGCCGATCAGGAAGGTGGGCAGCGACACGCCGAGCAGCGAGACGGTCATGAACACCTGGCTCATGAAGGTGCCGCGGCGCAGGGCGGTGTACACGCCCATCGGGATGCCGACGAACAGCGCCAGGGCCGCGGCCACCAGGGCCAGTTCGAGCGTGGCCGGGAAGCGCTCGCCGATCAGGCGCGACACCTTGGCGCCCTGGCGCAGGCTCAGGCCGAACTCACCTTGTGCGGCGTTGACGAGGAAATGCCAGAACTGCACGAAGAAGGGTCGGTCGAGCCCCAATGCGGCGCGCATTTCACGGATCTGGTCGGGCTTGGCATCCTGTCCCAGCAGGAACACGACCGGGTCGCCGACATATTGAAAGAGGAGGAAGGCAATGAACGCAACCGCGATCATCACGATCACGGCCTGGATCAGGCGGCGCAGTACAAAGGCAGTCATTCAGCAACAAGAGTGATCGCGGCATGCTAGCAGTGCAAACAGCGTGCCCGCACGGGGGTTCCCCGGGGGTGGAGGCGCAATTTTTACGAGTGAGAACAGGCGCGCCCCAATGAAAAAAGCCACCCGGCTTGCGCCGGGTGGCTTTTGAGTCTTTCGATTCGAAGCTGGCTTACGCCAGCATCAAATTAGAAAGCGTGACGGATACCGAAGTCGTAGCCGGTCGAGGTCTTCGGGGTGAAGCCACCCGTGGTCACGAAGGGCGCGCCGCCAACGGTCAGCGATGCACCGTTCTTGTTGCTCACGCGAGCAACCGTAGCGTACAGAGCCGTGCGCTTCGACAGGTTGTGCACGTAGCCGATGGCCAGCTTGTTGGCCTTCGGGTCAGCCAGACGCGGCTGGAACAGCACGTCAGGCTGGTTCAGGTCGTACTTGACAGCCGAGTACGAAGCGCGGATCAGGCCAGCACCGACCGGCACGGTCACGCCGAGCAGGTAACCGGTCAGGTCCGTGTCAGCACGGCCACCACCCAGCGGCGTGACTTCGTAGTCACGCTTGTTCTTGGCGCGCGACAGTTCACCGAACAGCTTCACGGGACCGAAGTCGTACGAAGCGCCCAGGTTCAGCGTGTTGACCTTGTCGGTCGTGCCAGGGTAGTAGTTGTCACCCACGGTGCTGCTGCCATAAGCCAGAGCCACGTCCAGGGGGCCGTTGGCGTAGCCGAAGCGGCCGCCGACGTAACGACCTTGACGCTGGCTGTTAGCCACATCAGGCGTTGCCAGGCCAGGGCTGTACTTGTTCTTCTCAGCGAAGCCGTACATCACTTGACCGTAGAAACCACCCAGGTTCGGCGGCAGGAAGTAGCCGATGGTGTTGCTGGCGCGCACGTAGTTGTTCGCGCCAACGTTGCTGAACGAACCAACCGAAGCCGTGGGCGAGCCGAAGCCGCCGAACGAGCCATTGGCCGTCGAGATCAGGTTGGTGCCAACGCCGTTGGTGCCGAACGGATCGAACACGGTGTCGTTCCAGAACGTCGGGGTGTAATCACGGCCCAGACGGATTTCACCGAAACCGCCCGACAGGCTCACGGTCGAACGACGTGCGAACGTTGCAACACCTTCAGAGCCGTCATCGTTCTTGATCGGGGCTTCGAGCCAGAAGCTGGCTGCCAGGCCACCACCGAGGTCTTCCGTACCACGGAAGCCCAGACGGCTGGAGTTGTAGCCCGAGTTAGCCAGTTGGCGGCTGCTGACCTTGACGCTGCCCTTGTTCAGGTAGAACGGGTTGTAGATCGGGAAGCCAGCAGCGTTGTACGTCACGCCGTTGTTCTGATCACGCGAGGTGGACGAGTAGCCGCTGATCGACGCGTCGACCACACCAAACAGAGTGACGGACGACTGAGCCGAGGCAACACCGGCGACAGCCAGGGCAGCCAGAGCAACTAGAGATTTTTTCATTGCAAGTTTCTCCAAGGTTAAACATAGGGCTCCGGTGCGAAGGGCTCACCGTGACTGGCACTTAGTGCTCCCACCGGACCCCGGGCCAACCTCCTTTTGGGAAGTTGATGCTATTGCACCAGAGCCACTGCGGCAGGGCAAAACAAATCGCCCGAAATCTTGGAAGCCCCGTGTGTTTCGTTGCAGTCGTGCAACAAAGGACTTGGACAGGTGGTTTTGCCACGATATGAAACGAAATGTGCCCGCCTTGCATCGCTGGACAGGTGCGTTCAAATAGACCCATGACTGCCCTGCTCGACCCCGCCCTGACTGCCGCCGATGCGGCTTTGCGCACGCTTTTTGCTCGATCTCACGCCACCCGGGCGCTTCCGCCCGCGATTCAGCCGCAAGGTGAATTGAGCGAGTCGGAGCGCCGCGAAGCCGGGGCGCTGATGCGTGTGAACCATGTCGGCGAGGTGTGTGCCCAGGCGCTGTACACCGCCCAGGCCGCCGTGGCACGGGACCCGGCACTGCGCGCGCACTTCCTGGAAGCCGCGCATGAAGAAACCGATCACCTGGCCTGGACCCGTCAACGGCTGGACGACCTGGGTGCCCGCCCGTCCCTCCTGAACCCGCTCTGGTATGCAGGTGCCTTCGGACTTGGCCTGATTGCCGGTCGCCTGGGCGATCCCTTGAGCCTCGGCTTTGTCGCCGAAACCGAACGGCAGGTGGAAGCGCACCTCGAAAGCCACCTGGACCGGCTGCCGCCGACCGATCACGCGTCCCGCGCCGTGGTCGAGCAGATGAAGATCGACGAAGCCCGCCATGCCACGCAAGCCGTCGACGCGGGCGCCGCGGAACTGCCGCCCCCCGCCAAGGCCCTGATGCGACTGGCGTCCCGGGTCATGACGACCGTCGCACACAGGATCTGAGGCTGCGGCGCGCCGCCACCCGGCGTTTCAGGTCTCGATCAGGTCGAAGCTGGTCGTGATTTCCGCCGTCTTCGCCAACATGATGCTGGCGGAGCAGTAGGTTTCGTGGCTCAGCGCGATCGCACGTTCCACAGCGGTGGCCGGAATGCCCTTGCCCGCCACGGTGAAGTGCATGTGGATCTTCGTGAAGACCTTGGGGTCCTTTTCGGCGCGCTCGCTGGTCAGCTTCACGCTGCAGCGTTCGACGCGATGGCGCCCCCTTTTCAATATGAGCACCACGTCGTAGGCCGTGCAACCGCCCGTGCCCGCGAGCACGGTTTCCATCGGCCGCGCAGCCAGGTTCTGGCCGCCGTTCTCGGGCTTGGCCGCATCCGGGGCGCCGTCCATCATCAGGACGTGGCCGCTGCCGGTCTCGGCCACGAAGCCCATGGCCGATCGGGTGCCTGCGTCACCGGTCCAACTTACTGTGCATTCCATGGTGTTCAGCTCCAATTGGGATGAATTCGTGCGGAAAAATGCGCACCAAACATCAACTTGTGTGTGGGAAAAGCATCGCCTACTTGTTGCATCGCAACAAAGGGTGGGTATACTCTATTTCATTGCTGCGCACTTCATGGTGTGCACCCAGTTGTCTCCTCCACCCTTCCAATTGGTGGATTTAGCCCCGAGTTGCAAAACTCGGGGCTTTTTTCTTTGTGCGTCCCATGACTGCGCCACTCTAGCCGCCACCCCCGAAAGGGCAGCTGCTCTGGCTGCCCTGGCTGTCGCCGGTGTTGCCTCGGCTCAGTCGTCCGTCACTCTGTTTGGTGTGGTCGACGCGTCGATCAGCGGCTACTCGTCCACCTCGCGTGACCTGGGCAACGGCG
Source organism: Variovorax sp. GW821-FHT10C12 (assembly GCF_059415405.1). Taxonomy (NCBI): domain Bacteria; kingdom Pseudomonadati; phylum Pseudomonadota; class Betaproteobacteria; order Burkholderiales; family Comamonadaceae; genus Variovorax; species Variovorax sp. GW821-FHT10C12. The sequence goes on along the minus strand of NZ_JBWKNE010000003.1, from coordinate 461,361 downwards.
TCACGTACGACAAGCTGGGCTTCCCCGTCTACAACCCGTTCTATGTGAACCGCGGCAGCATCAAGGCAAGCCGCCGCGAATTGGCCCACTCGGGCTACAACTCCAGCCGCCTGGGCTTCCGTGGCACGGAAGACCTCGGTGGTGGCCTGGCCGCCAGCTTCTGGCTCGAAGCGCCGATCAGCAACGACGATGGCCAGACCGGCGTCTCGACATTCACGCGCCGTTCGACCGTGAGCCTCTCGGGCGGTTTCGGTGAAGTCCGTCTGGGTCGCGACTACACCCCGACGTTCTGGAACGACACCGTGTTCGATCCGTTCGGCACCAATGGCGTCGGCTCCAATCTGGTCAACACCGCCAATGGCGCATTCGGCGGCTTCACCGGCTATGCCGACGGCAAGAAGCTCCCCGATGCCCTCAAGAACGTTCCGCAGCTCCCCGATGCTGGTGGCAGCAACTACGTTCGCGCCGGCAACAGCATCGGCTACTTCCTGCCGCCGAACCTGGGTGGTTTCTACGGTCAAGTGATGTACGGCTTCAGCGAGAAGACCAAGTACAGCCCTGGCCTGGCTACGCCTTCCACGGACAACACGTCGCGCACCGGCCGTTACATCGGTGGCCGCTTCGGCTACGCCAACGGCCCCCTGGACGTGGCGCTGGCTTATGGCAGCAGCACCGTGGGCGATCAGTTCTACGTCGGCACGACCACCAAGGTCAACACGCTGAACCTGGGTGCTTCGTACGACTTCGGTCCCGTGAAGCTGTTCGGTGAACTGTCGCGCGCCAAGAACAAGATCGACTACGAAGTCGAGCCGTACCTCGGCGGCCGTCCCGACATCGACCTGACCGGCTACCTGCTGGGTGTGACCGTGCCGGTCGGTGCTGGCCTGATCCGCGCTTCGTACTCAAGCGTCAAGTACGACGAGAACCTGGTTGCCCGCAACCCGTGGGAAGTGCTGCCCGCCGACAAGAAGGCCAACAAGCTGGCGATCGGCTACGTGCACAACCTGTCGAAGCGCACGGCCCTGTACGCCACCGTTGCTCGCGTGAGCAACAAGAACGGCGCATCGCTGACCGTCGGCGGCCCGGGTTTCCAAGGCACCGGCAACGGCTTCACGCCGAAGACCTCGACGGGCTACGACTTCGGCATCCGTCACGCCTTCTGATCGTTCACTGTCGATTCACATGCTGGCCCACGCCAGTTTGAATCTGCAAACGCTCAAGCCGCCCGGCTCACGCCGGGCGGCTTTTTGTCCTTCTTCAACTCACCCGGCCACGCCTGCTCTGCAGCAGCCCCACATTCATTTCTCCGCTCAACACCGATGCGTAGAAGCGCTCGACCATGTTGACGCTCGTGCGTGCATTGCGCGCCAAGGTCAGCATGTCGATCCCCTGCCCATACAGGAGCCGCAACGTGATGGCGGTATGACGCAGGCAGTACAGCGTCCTCGATTGACCCAGCGGCCCCTTTTCGAGCCCCGTCTTTTCGAGCACCCAGTGAAAGAAGAAATTGAGAACCGCCAGCGCGTGCTCGCGGTTCTTCAGGTGCGGCATGAAGATGTAGTCTTCCGCCCCGCCGAAGCCATGCGTCTCGCGGTACGCGAGCAGACATTCATAGACACGAACGGCAGGTCGCAGGCTCACGATGGGCTGGCTGTGCCGCTTGGTCTCCGGCAGATTCATCCGCAGGTAGACATGCTTGCCTCGCACCACCTCGATGTGCTTGTGCTTCATGAGCTTGATGTCGCTGGGACGCACGAAGGTGTTGACCATCCAGCGGATCAGCCATGGCAGCTCGTCGGGCATGACGAGCAATTCGCGTGCGATCCAGAAACGTTCGCCGGCCGTCAGCCGGTCCAGCACCGGGTGCGAATGGCCGCGCAAGCTGCGCGCCGCCGCAATCAGCGCACGGTACTCCGCCACGCTGAAGCTGCCGCGCGGCTGACTGCGCACCTTGACCTTCGGGAACACGGGGGCCTCGCGCAATGCACCGACGTGCACGCCATGCATGACCACCTTGCGGAGCAACACGAGGTACTGCGCGATCGTCGTGCTCGTAAAGCCTTGTTCGCCGAGGTGATCGATCAGGCGCTGCACGTCCGCGGTCGCGAACACGGCCACCGGCACATCGCCCAGCAACGGAACGATGTGCGCACGCAATCTGTTGCCCATGACCTGCCATGTGGGCCGTCCGATTTCGCCGCGTTGCACGCGCGCGGCCTCGGCCTGCATCAGTCCTTTCGAAAGGTCACTGACAGAAACTGATAACAAATTCTGCCCAACTGTTAGTGAATTAGCGGGCGTATGAATCGCGGGATAGGTGCGCGCAAAAAAACCGGAATCATTTGCAGCAGGAGCCTTGCGGAATAGGTTTATGACATTTGTGTCCATGCCATTCCCCGCATGCAATACCGATGCCTCTTATGATTGATGGTTAGCAAATGAAAACTCCCTGGAAAAGATCTTGCGCAATGCACCCGTTACTGCGGCGTTAACGCCCGCCGACTATCTCAGAAAAATCCTCAATGCGCGGGTCTACGACGTGGCCGTCGAGTCCGCGTTGGAGAAGGCGCGCGCGCTCAGCGAGCGGCTCGGCAATACCGTATTGCTCAAGCGCGAGGACCAGCAACCCGTATTCAGTTTCAAACTGCGCGGTGCCTATAACAAGATGGCGCACCTGAGCAAAGCGCAATTGGCAAGCGGCGTGATTTGCGCATCGGCCGGCAATCACGCGCAAGGCGTTGCGCTCGGCGCGCGCAAGCTCGGCACGCGCGCAGTGATCGTGATGCCCGTGACCACACCGCAATTGAAGATCGATGCGGTGCGTGGTTTCGGCGGCGAGATCGTGTTGCACGGCGACAGCTATTCCGACGCCTACCTGCACGCGCTCGAATTGCAGACGCAGCAGAACCTGACCTTCGTCCATCCCTTCGACGATCCCGACGTCATCGCGGGCCAGGGCACCATCGCGATGGAAATCCTGCGCCAGCACCAGGGCCCGCTCGACGCGGTGTTCGTGGCGATCGGCGGCGGTGGTCTCATCTCCGGCGTGGCCAACTACATCAAGGCCGTGCGGCCCGAGATCAAGGTGATCGGCGTCCAGATGAACGACTCCGACGCGATGATGCAATCGGTCGCCGCGCACCAGCGCGTGAACCTGCCCGACGTCGGCCTGTTCTCCGACGGCACGGCCGTCAAGCTGGTCGGCGAGGAAACCTTCCGCATCGCGCAGAACCTGGTCGACAGCTACATCTCGGTCGATACCGATGCGGTGTGCGCCGCCATCAAGGACGTGTTCGTCGACACGCGCAGCATCGTCGAGCCGGCCGGTGCGCTGGCCGTGGCGGCCATCAAGCAGTACGCCGCCGAGCATGGCCGCCAAGGCGAGACCTACGCAGCGATCCTGTGCGGCGCGAACATGAACTTCGATCGGCTGCGCTTCGTGGCCGAGCGGGCCGAGGTCGGCGAGGAACGCGAGGCGCTGTTCGCCGTGACCATCCCCGAAGAGCGCGGCAGCTTCCGTCGCTTTTGCGAACTCATCAGCCAGCTGCCGGCCGGCGGCGCGCCGCGCAACGTGACCGAGTTCAACTACCGCATCAGCGATGCCGCCAAGGCCCACGTGTTCGTCGGTCTCACGACCTCGGCACGCGGCGAGTCGGCCACCATCGCGAAGGTCTTCATCGAACACGGCTTCGACGCGCTCGACCTCACGCACGACGAGCTCGCCAAGGAGCACCTGCGCCACCTGGTCGGCGGCCGCACGGGGCTGGCGCACGACGAGCGCCTGCTGCGCTTCGTGTTCCCCGAGCGTCCGGGTGCGCTGCTCAAGTTCCTGAGCCTGATGCGGCCGAACTGGAACATCAGCCTGTTCCACTACCGCAACCAGGGCGCCGACTACGGGCGCATCCTCGTGGGCCTGCAGGTGCCGGCCGAAGAGTCGGCCGCCTTCGACAGCTTCCTCGAAACGCTGGGCTACCCCTGTGTCGAGGAAACGGCCAACCCGGCCTACCGCCTGTTCCTTCAGGCCTGAAAAGAAAGAAGAGAAGAAGAGAGAAAGAGACCGCTGCGCTTACTGCGCAGGGGTCTGCGCCTGCGGCGGCGGCTCCATCGCGGCGCCCGCCAGTGCCGGGGGCTGCTGAGGCGGCATCACCACCGCCGGCATCGTGGCCGGCAACAGCCCGGCCGGCGCAGGTGACTGCATCGTGGGCAGACCGGCAGGCGGCGTCGGAAGTCCCATGCTCAGCGGTGCACGCACCGGCAACTGCAGCGTGAACGCCGCCGGCCCATCACGCTGGGCACCGAGCGTCGCCGCCCGCACGCCCACCGACTGCAGCACATAGCTCTCGCCGACCTTCGAGCCCACGCGGAACGGCCGCGGCGGCTTGCCGTCGATCGAGATCAGCGCCGCCCCCTGGTTCGACGGGTCTGCCACCACGCCCGACAGCGCGAAGCGGCTCGCGGCCTCCGGCGCCACGGGGGCGTTCGACGTCACCGTGACCACGCCCAGCAACCGGGCCACGGCCTCGGCATCGGCCGCCACCGGCGCGCGCGGCATCGTGGCCGCTGCCGCCACGGCATCGGCCGGCGACGCCAGCCGCAGCGCCCAGAACACCGCGGCGCCTGCGGCCAACGCCCAAAGCCCCGTCGTTGCAAGTGGGGCATGCCAGCGGGCTGCGGAGTAAGGACTTGTCATGGCCGCGGATTATCATGCAGCGCGCTTACTGCCTCATGTCCCCGCAAGCTATGAACAAACTCCTTCGTTCCGTCTCCCGCACCGCACAACGCGGCTTCACGCTGATCGAACTCATGGTGGTGCTTGTCATCATCGGCGTGCTCGCTGCGCTGATCGTGCCGAACGTGATCGAGCGCGCCGACGACGCCCGCGTCACCGCCGCCCGCACCGACATCAACAACCTGATGCAGGCGCTCAAGCTCTACCGCCTCGACAACCAGCGCTACCCGACCGCCGAGCAGGGCCTGCAGTCGCTGCTGACCCGCCCCACCGCGGGCCCGGCCGCGCCCAACTGGAAGCCCTACGTCGAGAAGCTGCCCAACGACCCCTGGGGCCATCCGTACCAGTACATGAACCCCGGCATCAAGGGCGAAATCGACGTGCTCTCCTTCGGCGCCGACGGACAGAGCGGCGGCGAGGGCAAGAATGCCGACATCGGCAGCTGGCAGTAAGCGCATCGCCCCCGGCCGCGTGGTGCTGCCACCGCCTCGCGCAGCGCGCGGCTTCACGCTGCTGGAGCTGATCGTGGTGATCGCGATCATCGCCATCGCAACCGCGGGCGTCAGCTTCGCAATGCGCGACACCAACGCCGCCGCGCTCGACCGCGAGGCCGACCGCCTCGCCGCCCTGCTCGAATCGGCCCGTGCCCAGTCGCGCGCCAGCGGCGTCATGGTGCGCTGGCGCCTCGTCGAAGGCGGCGGCTTCGTCTTCGACGGCCTGCCCGCCGACGCGCTGCCCACCGGCTGGACCCACGCCGGCATCACGGCCCAGCCCCTGCTGGGCGGCGGCACGCCGGTGGCGGCGCTGCAGCTCGGGCCCGACCCCATCATTCCGGCGCAGCAGGTCATGCTGCACAGCGAAGGCCCGCCCGCGCGCATGCTGCGCGTCGCCACCGACGGGCTGCGGCCCTTCACCGTGTTCGCCGTGCCATGAGACAACGGCTGCGGCGCACTGCACGCCACCGCGGCTTCACGCTGATCGAGGTGCTGATCGCGCTGGGCATCGTCGCGCTCGCGCTCGCGGCCGGCTCGCAGGCCACGATGTCGCTCACGCGCAATGCGCAGCGCCAGTCCGACCTCGTGCTGGCCGGCCTGTGCGCCGAAAACGAACTCGCCAAGGCGCGCCTGTCGCGGCAGATGCCGGCCGTCGGCGACTCGGGCTCCATCTGCCTGCAGGCCGGCCTCACCTTCCTAGTCACGACCACGACCGTGCCCACGCTCAATCCGAATTTCCGGCGCGTCGACGTGCAGGTGCGCGACGAAGGCAGCGCACCGCTGCTGCGCGTGTCGACCGTGGTGGGGCGCGTCTGATGACGAAGCCTTCGCGCGCACGCGGCTTCACGTTGATCGAGCTGCTGGTCGCCATCGCCGTGATGGCGCTGCTCGCCCTCGTGAGCTGGCGCGGCCTGGACAGCATGTCGCGCGCCACCACGCAGAACCAGCAGCGCGCCGACGCGGTGCTCACGCTGCAGGCCACGCTCGCGCAGTGGAGCGCCGACCTCGACGCCATCACCCTGCTCGCGCAGACCCGCCCGATCGACTGGGACGGCCGCGTGCTGCGCATGACGCGCCGCGGCAGCGACACCAGCACGCCGACCGTGCAGGTCGTCGCCTGGACGCTGCGCCCCGGCGCCGACGGCACGCGCTGGCGGCGCTGGCAGTCGGCGCCCTTCGCCACGCGCGGCGAATGGGTGCAGGCCTGGAACCTCGCAGCCGCGTGGGCGCAGGACGGCGCCGCGCCCACCGGCGGCGCCACCGATGTGGCGCTGATGCCGGTCAACAGCTGGCAGCTCGCGTACTTCCGCAACAACGCCTGGGTGCCGGCGGAGCCGCTGCCCGTCGCGGCGGCGAACCCCTCCAACCCGGCCGGCGCGCTCATCGCCATGCCCGACGGCGTGCGGCTGGTGCTGACCCTGCCGCCCGGCGACGGGCTCTCGGGCACGCTCACGCGCGACTGGGTGCGGCCGACGCTCGGGGGGCCGCGCTCATGACCGCGCCGCAACGCCATCGCGGGGCCAGCACACGCCGCCAGCGCGGCGCCGCGCTGCTCGCCGCCATGCTGACCGTGATGCTGGTCGCCACGTTCTCTGCCGCCGCACTCTGGCAGCAATGGCGCTCGGCCGAAGTCGAAGGCGCCGAGCGCGCGCGCGTGCAGGCGTCCTGGGTGCTGATCGGCGCGCTCGACTGGTCGCGCCTGATCCTCGGCGAAGACGGCCGCGCCGGCGGCCCTGACCACCTCGGCGAGCCCTGGGCCGTGCCGCTCGAAGAGGCCCGCCTCACCAGCTTCCTGTCAGCCGAGAAGAACGTGGCGAGCGACAACCTCGAAGGCCTGCCCGACGCCTTCCTGTCGGGCCGCATCGTCGATGCGCAGTCCAAGCTCAACGTGCTGTCGCTGGTGGACGCCGGCAAGCCGGTGCCGGCCAGCGTCGCGACCTTCACACGCCTCTTCAACCTGCTGGGCCTGCCGGCCGGCGAGCTGACCCAGATGACCGCGCGGCTCGCGAGCGCGCTGCACACCGGCAGCACCGACGCCGGATCGAGTGGTGGCAGCAGCGATGCCGGCGCCGACACCGGCGCCAGCCCCCTGATGCCACAGGAAGTCGCGCAACTGGTATGGCTCGGCCTCTCGCCCGCCACCGCCGCTGCCCTCGAGCCCTACGTGACGATCCTGCCGGAGCGCACCACGCTCAACCTCAACACGGCCAGCGCCGAGGCCATCAGCGCGAGCGTCGAATCGCTGGGCATCGCCAGCGCGCGCCAGCTGGTGGAGCGGCGCACGCGCTCCTTCTTCAAGAACATCGAGGAAGCCAACGCCGGCCTGCCCAGCGGCGGCTCGCGCTTCAACGCGGCCCAGCACGGCGTGGGCACCCAGTATTTCGAGGTGTACGGCCGGCTGCGGCTGGACCGCACCTGGGTCGAGGAGCACTCGCTGCTTTTTCGCAAGGGCCTGGCCGTGACCACCGTCTGGCGCACCCGTGGCGCGGGCGCCACCATGCCCCCGGCAAAACCCTGACGCCGCTTTCCTTTTCTCTGATCAAAACACCGTCAAACGCACGTAGTCTCTGCAAGATATGCTATTCAAACAATAGCAACAACTTGTAAGCCACCCTCCTACAATCACCGGCTTTTCCGACACCCCCCACATGACCCCGCTGCTGCTCATTGCTCCCCTCCCTCCGGCCGATGCCGCGGGTGAGTACGACTGGGCCCAGGCCGGTGAGGACGGCATCGCGCTGCGCGACCAGGGCCGTGCGCTGCTGACGTTGCTGCCGTCGGGCCCCGAAGTCACGCTCGGCATTCCGTCCTCGGCGCTGTCGTGGCACCGCGTCACGCTGCCCAAGGGCAGCATGGGCAGCACCTCGAAGCTGCGCGCCGTGCTCGACGGCCTGCTCGAAGAACACCTGCTCGACGACCCGGAAGCCCTGCACTTCGCGCTCGCGCCCGACGCCAAGGCCGGCGAGCCGGTGTGGGTCGTGGCCTGCAACCGCATCTGGCTGCGCAGCGTCGTGCAGGGGCTCGAAGCCGCCGGCCGGCGCGTCGTGCGCATCGTTCCCGAATTCACGCCGCAGCCGGCCGACGCGCCGCCGCTGCTGCAGGTCACGGGCGAGCCCGAGGCGCCGCAGCTCACGGTCTGCGACGGCGACGGCGTGGTCTCGCTGCCGCTGGCCGGCGCGGGCCTGGCCCTGTCGAACGGCCTGCCGCTGGACACCGCCGTCATCACCACCGAACCCGCCGTCGCCGAAGCGGCCGAGCACCTGCTGCAACGCCGTGTGCCGATCGTGCAGGCGCCGCAGCGCTGGCTGCACGCCACGCGCACGCCCTGGGAACTCGCGCAGTTCGACCTGGCCGTGACGGGCCGCGCGCGCGCCGGCAAGAAGTTCGCCTCGGTGCTGCAGACCCTGCGTTTCGCGCCCGAATGGCGCGCTGCGCGCTGGGGCATCGTGGTGCTGCTGCTGACCCAGCTCATCGGCCTGAACGCCTGGGCCTGGAAGGAGCGCAACGCGCTCGAGTCCAAGCGCCAGGCCACGCGCGCCATCCTGACGCAGACCTTTCCCTCGGTGAAGATCGTGGTCGACGCGCCGCTGCAGATGGGCCGCGAAGTCGCCGCGCTGCAACAGGCCGTCGGCGACGTGGCGCCGAGCGATTTCGAACCCATGGTCGGCGCCATCGCCGCCGCCCTGCCGCCCGGCCGCTCCCCCAGCGCCATCGACTTCAGCGCCGGCCAGCTGCGCCTGCGCGGCCTCGGGCTGCAGCCGCAGGAGGTCACGCAGATCACCGCCGCGCTGTCGCCGCGCGGCTACCAGGTGCGCACCGAAGGCGACCTGCTGCTGGTACAGGCCGAGGCCAACCGATGAACTTCAGCGAACAACTCAAGGCCCGCTGGGCCGCCCTCGGGATGCGCGAGCGCCGCCTCGTCATCGGCGCCGTCGCGCTGGTGGCACTGGCCTTGCTCTGGTGGATTGCGCTCGCCCCCGCGCTGCGCACGCTGGCCGCGGCACCGGCCGAACACGCACGGCTCGACGCCCAGCTCCAGCAGATGGCCACCTTGCAGAACCGCGCGAAGGCGCTGCAGTCGCAACCGCGCCTGGCGCGCGACGACGCCCTGCGCGCGCTCGAAAGCTCGGTGCGCGACGGCCTCGGCGTCACGAACGCCCAGCTCATGACGGCCGGTGGCGATGGCGCCGCCACCGTCACGTTGCGCGGCGCGCCCGCCCAGAACCTGGCGCAATGGCTCGCACAAGCGCGCGGCAATGCCCACGCCGTGCCGCGCGAAGTGCACCTGACGCGCGCGCCCATCGCACCGCCGCCGCCAGGCGCCAAGCCCGCGCCCGCCACGCCCGACCAACCTCCGCAACCCCGCTGGGACGGCACGCTCGTGATGGCGCTGCCCGCCCCGCGCTGAAGCCCCCACGCACCGCACGGCATGGCGAGACGCCCCCCGGTCCCCGACCTCCAGCCGCGCCGCGGCAGCTGGCGCTGGGCCGTGCTCGGCGCCGTCACCGGCGTGCTGGTCGCGGTCGTGCTGTTCGCGCCGGCGCGCTGGCTGGCATCGGCACTCTCAGGCTGGACGCAAGGGCGCCTGCTGCTGGTCAACCCGCGCGGCACGGTCTGGAACGGCACCGCCGCCGTCGTGTTCGCCAGCGGCGCGGGCGGCACGCAGGCCGTCTCTCTGCCGGGCCTCTTGAACTGGCGCATGTGGCCGAACTGGCGCGGCCTGTCGGCGCGCCTCGACCTCTCCTGCTGCGCGGCGCAACCGCTCGGCCTGCAGGCCAGCCCGCGCGCCAACGGCCTGCAGCTCGTCTGGCAGGACGCCCGCTCGCGCTGGCCCGCCACGCTGCTCACCGGCCTGGGTGCGCCCTGGAACACGCTCAAGCTCGAAGGCGCGCTCGACCTCAACACCCGCGCTTTCGCCATGCAGTGGGACGGCCCCGCATTGCGCATCGAAGGCCAGGCCACGCTCGACGCCACCGATGTGTCATCCGCCCTGTCGACCTTGCGGCCGATGGGCAGTTACCGCCTGTCGCTCGAAGGCGGCACGCGCCCCACGCTGCTGCTGAGCACGCGCGAAGGCAGCCTCGAACTGAACGGCAGCGGCGACTGGAGCGGCACCGCGTTGCGCTTCAACGGCGAAGCCAGCGCGGCACCGGGCCGCGAAGACGCACTTTCCAATTTGTTGAACATCATCGGGCGGCGCGACGGTGCGCGCTCGATCATCACCCTGGGTTGATCCAACCATGAAGAAGCCTCTGTCCTCGTCCGGCGCCCGCCCCGGCCTCGTCGCGCTCGCGGTACGCCTGCTGATCGCGGCGTCTCTCGTGCCGGTCTTGCCGGCCGCCTACGCACAGACCGGCGACGCCCCGCGGCGCGGCGAACCGATCACGCTCAACTTTGCCGCCGCCGACATCGAGGCCGTGGCCCGCACCATGGCCGTGGTCACCGGGCGCGACGTGGTGGTCGACCCGCGCGTCAAGGGCACCATGAACCTGGTCACCGACCGCCCGCTGGCGCCGGCCGCCGCCTTCAACCAGTTTGCCGCCGCGCTGCGCCTGCAGGGCTTCGCGGTGGTCGAGGCCGACGGCCTCTACAAGGTAGTGCCCGAGGCCGACGCCAAGCTGCAGACCAGCACCGTCAACACCTCCATCGGCGGCGCCAGCTCGGCCGCGGGCAACCAGATCGTCACGCAGATCTTTCGCCTGAACTACGAGTCGGCCAACAGCCTGCTGCCGGTGCTGCGCCCGCTGATTCCGCCGAACAACACCATCAACGTGAACCCGGGCAACAACTCGCTCGTGATCACCGACTACGCCGACAACATGCGCCGGCTGGCGCGCATCATCGCGTCGCTCGACGTGCCCAACGCGTCCGACATCGAAGTCATCCAGCTCAAGCACTCGGTCGCCACCGACATGGTGCCGCTGGTCACGCGGCTGGTCGAAGGCGGCGGTGCGGGTGCGCCGGGCGCGGCCGCACCGGGCGGTGCCGACGCCTCGTTCCGCACCACGCTGATGGCCGACCCGCGCAGCAACTCGCTGATTCTTCGCGCCGCCAACCCCGCGCGCGCGCAGCTCGTGCGCACGCTGGTCGAGAAGCTCGACCGTGCGCCGGCCGAAAGCAGCAACGGCGCGGCCGGCAACATCTACGTGGTCTACCTGAAGAACGCCGACGCGGTGCGCCTGGCCGCCACGCTGCGCGCCGCGATGGCCGCGAGCCAGCAGCAGTCGCAGGTGCCGGGCGCGCCCGGGGCCGCGGGCAGCGCGGGTTCGTCGGTGCCGCCGGCCAGCATGCCGATGACGCAGGCCGGCTTCGGCGGCAACAACAGCCAGGGCGGCGGTTCGGCCGCGGCCAACGCGCCGCTGAACAACGCCAACCAACCGTCCACCGGCGGCCAGATCCAGGCCGACCCGAGCACCAACTCGCTGATCATCACCGCGCCCGAGCCGCAGTACCGCCAGATGCGCGCCGTGATCGACAAGCTCGACGGCCGCCGCGCACAGGTGATGATCGAGGCGCTCATCGTCGAGGTCAGCGCCAAGAAGGCCGCCAACTTCGGCGTGCAGTGGCAAAGCGCGCTGGGCAACAACGCCGTCATCGGCACCAACTCCAGCCTGGCCAGCGCCAACATCCTGGCGCTGACGCAGGCGCTGGCTACGCGCGACGTGGCCGGCATCCGCCCCTCCACCGGCCTGAACCTGGGCATTGCCGGCAAGATCGGCGGCCAGTACATCCTGGGCGCCATCGCCAACTTCTTCAACAGCGACGGCGACGCCAACGTGCTGTCCACGCCCAACCTGCTGACGCTGGACAACGAAGAAGCCAAGATCGTCATCGGCCAGAACGTGCCCTTCGTGACCGGCCAGTACGCCAGCACCTCGGGCTCGGTCGGCATCAACCCGTTCACCACGGTGGAGCGCAAGGACGTGGGCCTCACGCTGCGCGTGCGTCCGACCATCAACGAGAACGGCACCGTGAAGATGACGATCTTCCAGGAGACCTCCACGGTCGACCAGAACACGGCCAAGGACCCCAACGGCCCGACCACCAACAAGCGCTCCATCGAGTCGAGCGTGCTGGTGGAAGACGGCGGCCTCGTGATGCTCGGCGGCCTGCTGTCGGACAACTACGGCAACACCGTCGAGAAGGTGCCCGTGGCCGGCGACATCCCCGTGCTCGGCAACCTGTTCAAGAACGAGGTGCGCACGCGCGACAAGAGCAACCTCATGATGTTCCTGCGCCCCGCCGTGATGCGCGACGGCGCCTCCACCGAAGCTTTTGCCTACGACCGCTACGACGAGATCCGCGGCATGCAGCAGCGCACGCAGCCCAACACCGACAACATCATGCTGCGCGGTGTCGACTCGGCGCCCGTGCTGCCCGAGGCGCCGCTGGTGCGCATCAACCGCCTGAACAGCAACGACAGCGGCAAGAAGACCAGCGAGACCCGCATGGAAGGCACGCAGCTGATCCCGCCGCCGCGCCCCGCCACCGACAACCGCCGGCTCGCGCCCAGCCCGCTGCGCGGCGCGCTGCCGCCCACCGCCGACCCGACCAGCTCGCGCGAGCTGCCCTGAGCCCCGTCCCGCACACGCCCGCCACCCATGCGCTACCCCCTGCCCTACGCGTTCGCACGCAGCCAGCAACTGCTGCTCGAAGCCACGGACGACGGCCGCCACACGCTGTGGATGTCTTCCCACCCGGCACGCAGCGCGGTCGGTGAAGTGACCCGCAAGTACGGCGTGCAGGCCTTCGAGGTGCTCGACGACGGCCCGCTCGCCCAGCGCATCAGCGCCGCCTACGCCCAGGGCGAATCGAGCGCCGCCGCGGTGGTCAGCGAAGTGCAGAACGACGCCGACCTCTCGCGCATGATGCAGGAGCTGCCCGCGGTCGAAGACCTGCTGGCCAGCGCCGGCGACGCGCCCATCATCCGCATGCTCAACGCGCTGCTCACGCAGGCCGCGCGCGACGGCGCCAGCGACATCCACATCGAGCCCTACGAGCGCACGTCGTCCGTGCGCTTTCGCATCGACGGCACGCTGCGCGAAGTGGTGCAGCCCAACCGCGCACTGCACGCCGCGCTGATCTCGCGCCTGAAGATCATGGCCGACCTCGACATCTCCGAGAAGCGGCTGCCGCAGGACGGGCGCATCAGCCTGCGCATCGGCACGCGCGCGGTCGACGTGCGGGTGTCGACGCTGCCCAGCGCACACGGCGAACGCGCCGTGCTGCGCCTCCTGGACAAGAGCGAATCGAAGCTCACGCTCGAATCGGTCGGCATGCAGGGCGATTCGCTGGCGCGCTTCGAAAAGCTCATTGCGCAGCCGCACGGCATCATCCTCGTGACCGGCCCCACCGGCTCGGGCAAGACCACCACGCTGTACGCCGCGCTGGCCCGCCTCGACGCGAGCCGTAGCAACATCATGACGGTCGAAGACCCCATCGAGTACGAGCTGCCGGGCGTGGGCCAGACGCAGATCAACGCAAAGATCGAACTCACCTTCGCCAAGGCCCTGCGCGCCATCCTGCGGCAAGACCCCGACGTGATCATGATCGGCGAAATCCGCGACTTCGAAACCGCGCAGATCGCCATCCAGGCCTCGCTCACCGGCCACCTCGTGCTGGCCACGCTGCACACCAACGACTCGGTGAGCGCCGTCACGCGCCTGACCGACATGGGCGTGGAGCCCTTCCTCCTGAGCTCGTCGCTGCTCGGCGTGCTGGCCCAGCGCCTCGTGCGCAAGGTCTGCACGGCCTGCGGCGGCGCGGGCTGCGAGGCCTGCGGCCAGACCGGCTACCAGGGCCGCACCGGCATCTTCGAGCTGCTCGTGGCCGACGACGAAGTGCAGGCCCTCATCCACGGCAAGGCCGCCGAGAGCGCGCTGTTCGAAGCCGGCGCGCGCGGCGGCCTGCGCTCCATGCGCGAAGACGGCGAACGGCTGGTGCAGGCCGGCATCACCTCGCGCGCCGAACTGCTGCGCGTCACCCGCGAGTAGCGACCCGCGATGCCCGCCTATTCCTTCGAAGCCATCGATGCCAGCGGCCAGTCGCGCGAAGGCGTGCTCGAGGCCGACACCGCACGCGCCGCACGCGGCCTGCTGCGGGCGCAGGCGCTCATCCCGCTGTCGGTCAAGCCGGTCGGCAGCGGCGATGCGGCCGGTGGTGGCGGCGCCGGGAGCAACGCGCTCACGCGCTGGCTCGGCGGCGGCAAGCGGGTCTTCAACTCGACGAACCTCGCCGTGTGGACACGCCAGCTCGCCGGCCTCATCTCGGCCGGCCTGCCGCTGGAACGCGCGCTCACGGCCCTCACCGACGAGGCCGAATCGGAACCGCAGCGCAACCTCGTCGCCTCGCTGCGCGCCGAGGTCAACGCGGGCTCGCCCTTCGCGCGCGCGCTGTCGGCGCACCCGCGTGAGTTCTCGCCCATCTACACCGCCGTCATCGGCGCCGGCGAACAGAGCGGCAACCTCGGGCTGGTGCTCGAACGCCTCGCCGACGACCTCGAAGAGCGCCAGGTGCTGCAGCAGAAGCTGATCGGCGCCGCGCTGTACCCGGCCATCGTCACGCTGGTGGCGATCGTGATCGTGATCTTCCTCGTGAGCTATGTGGTGCCGCAGGTGGCGCAGGTGTTCGCGGGCACCAAGCGCTCGCTGCCCTTCCTCACGACCGTGATGCTGTCGCTGAGCGCGGCCGTGCGCAACTATGGCTGGTGGATGCTGGGCGCCATCGTGCTCGCGGCCGTCGGTGTGCGCGTCGCGCTGGCGCAGGAAGCCTTCCGTCTCAAGTTCGATGCCGCCTGGCTCAAGCTGCCGCTGGTCGGCAAGCTCGCGCGCGGCTACAACGCGGCGCGCTTTGCGAGCACCCTCGCCATGCTGGCCACGGCCGGCGTGCCGATCCTGCGCGCGCTGCAGGCGGCCTCCGAGACGCTGGGCAACCGCGCCATGCGCGCCGACGCGCTCGACGCACTGGTGCTGGTGCGCGAAGGTGCGCCGCTGGCCTCCGCGCTGGCGCAGAAGAAACGCTTTCCCGGGCTGGTGTCGATGTTCGCGCGACTGGGCGAGCAGACCGGCACGCTGCCCGTGATGCTGCAGCGCGCCGCCAACCAGCTGGGCGCCGAAGTGCAGCGCCGCGCCATGCACCTGGCCACCATCCTGGAGCCGCTGCTCATCGTCGCCATGGGCGGCGTGGTGATGCTCATCGTGCTGGCCGTCATGCTGCCTATCATCCAGCTCAATCAGTTCGTCAAGTGACGACGGACGGGGAGCCCCTCACATGCCCGTAACGCTCGAAGACAAACTCGTGGTCGCGATCTCCTCGCGCGCCCTGTTCAACCTCGAAGAAGAAAACAAGATCTTCGAGGCCGGCGACAACGAGGGCTACATGAAGCTGCAGCTCGACCGCATCGACGAGCCGGCCGCCCCCGGCATCGCGTCGTCGCTGATCCGCAAGCTGCTGCGTTTCAACGAAGACGGCGTGCAGCGCGTCGAGGTGGTCATCCTCTCGCGCAACGACCCGGTGTCGGGCATGCGCATCTTCAAGTCGAGCGCCGCGGCCGACATCAAGCTGCAGCGCGGCGTGTTCACCCAAGGCCGCCCGCCCTTCGGCTACCTGCGCCCGCTGCGCGCGCACCTGTTCCTGTCGGTCAACGCACAAGACGTGCGTGAGGCACTCGCCGCGGGCTTTCCGGCCGCGCGCGTGCTCGTCGAATCGGTGAAGGCCAGCGACGCCTGGCCGAACGAAGTGCGCATCGCTTTCGACGGCGACGCCGTGCTGTTCAGCGACGAAGCCGAGCGCGTTTTCCAGGCCGAGGGCCTCGACGCTTTCCAGGCGCACGAACTCAGCAAGGCCGACCTGCCCCTGCCCGAAGGCCCGTTCAAGCCGCTGCTGATGGCCTTGCACCGTCTGCAGATGGCGGGCAATGCGCAGATGCGCATCCGCACCGCGCTGGTCACGGCGCGCAGCGCGCCGGCACACGAGCGCGCGATCCGCACGCTCATGAAGTGGAACATCCGCGTCGACGAAGCGATGTTCCTCGGCGGCCTGCCCAAGGGCGAGTTCCTGCGCGAGTTCGAACCCGACTTCTTCTTCGACGACCAGACCGGCCACGTCGACGCGGCCTCGCGGCATGTGCCTGCGGGGCATGTGTCGAGCGGCATCAGCAACGAGTCCTGACGCTGTTCAGGGCGCGATCACGCCGACGGGGCACCTTGCTCCGCGAATGTCCTCCGCCCTTCGGGCTCCCCCTTTATTTCGCTGCGCAAGGCACCCCATCGACGTGATCGATGGGCAGTGCAGTCGTTGATCGGCCGCACACCAGCAACGTGCCCTCGTGCGCAGGGCACTGGGTGCTCCCCGCAGCGAAATCAAGGAGGAGGGGCGCAGCCCCGGGGGACATTCGCGGAGGGGAGTACCCGGTGTCCTGTGCACGCGCCCCAGCCCCTCTTTCGCGGTCTCCACGAAGCCGCAGACCAGCGCGTTGTCACACGCGTTTCGTCCCACTGTCATCGCTCGTTCACTGCCGAGTAACGGGTTCTCCCTAGTCTTGTCGCCTGTCCGGTGCGCAGTGCCTTCGTGGCACTTTTTTTTCGCGCCGGCCTTTCACCTCCTTCGACAGACAACAAGAACCGAACGGCTTTTCCGATGCGTCCGAACTCCCTCACGCACGCCGCGCCTCTCACGCGCTGGCTGTTGCCCCTTGCGATTTCCGCCGCGCTCGCGGCCTGCGGCGGTGGAGGCGGCGGTGGCGTTGCCTTTCCCCCGATCAGCGGCACCCCGACGCCGCCCCCGAGCAGCACGCCCAACGAAGGCAAGAGCGGCCCGAAGGCGCTGATCGTCGAGATCGACGGTCTCACGCATGCCGTCTTGCGCGACGCCATCGCGCAGAAGAAAGTGCCGGCCGCGCTGCAGTCGCTGCAGCTCGCCCCCGCATGGACCGGTGGCACCGACGGCGCGCTCAGCGAGCAGCCCGCCACCGACGGCCCCGGCTGGGCCACGCTGCTGACCGGCACCTGGGTGCCGCGCCATGCAGTGCGCGCCGACGCTGCGGACCAACGCATCGACGCCAAGCTCGCACCCTCGGTCTTCGCCTTCGCGAAGCAGAAGAAGGACGCGGGCTACCTGACCGCATCGGTCACCGCCAACACGCTGTATCCGAACCTGCTGCTCGCGGAAACCGGCACGCTCGACGCCGCCGTCGACTGCGCCGGTGCCGACGCCTGCGTGACCGCCAACACCACGCGCCTCATCGGCGCAGGCTACGACCTGCTCGTGGCGCAGTACAGCGCACCTGCCGCCGCAGCCGCCAACGGCCTGCGCAGCGAGAGCTACCAGCGCGCCGTCTCCGACACCGCCACGGCCGTCGGCCAGCTGCTCGCGCGCATCGCGCAACGCACGGCCAACGACGCGAAGGAAGACTGGCTCGTGATCCTCACGACCGGCCACGGCCTCGATGCCTTCGGCGGCGTCACCAGCCTGAAGGACGTCGACAACAAGACCGTCTTCATCGCCAGCAACAAGACCTTGCCCGCGCTGCCCGCCGTCGGCGCCGCCTCGCCGGCCGACGACACCGCGCTGCGCCAGTCGGCCGCCGCGACCGACATCGCACCCACGGTGCTGCGCCACCTCGGCGCGCTGCCCGCGACCGCGGCCTACAACCTCAACGGCCAGGCCCTGCAGGCCACCACCGCCGTGCAGCAGCTCGCGGCCCGCACCAGCGCCGACCGCAGCAGCATCGAACTCTCGTGGACGCTCGCAGGCGACCTCGGCGGCCCGGTGCAGGTGCTGCGCGACGGCAAGCCCATCGCCACGCTGCCGGCCGGCGCCACGCGCTACACCGACCCGGTCAAGGCCGCGGCCGACGGCCTCTACGCGTTCCAGTACACGGTCGCCGCCGGCGGCGCCAATGTCTCGGTCTCCGCGCAGATCGCCTACGTGAAGGTGGGACTGGTCAACCTCTTCCCGCTCGACGCGCTGCCCGCACTGGATCTCAACGCCACCGCCACGCTCGTGCCCATGGCCGCGGATGCCGATGGCGGTTCGCTCGTGGCCGACGACAACTTCCTGCCGCCCTACCGCGTGCAGGCGTTGCGCGTGGACAGCCGCATCAAGAACGCGAGCGGCATGGCCGGCTACAAGCTGCTGCAGACGCGCGACGTGACCACCGCCCCCGCCGTGGCCGCCTTCACCTTCGGCTTCTGGCTGCGCACCGACGCCACCTGCAGCCAGGGCGTGAGCAACGGCGCCTCGGTCATCGCCAACAAGAACTACGACACCGGCGACAACGCCGGCCTGGCGATCGGCCTGTTCAGCAACTGCGAGCTGCGCTTCAACACCGGCACCGGCAGTGGCCGCGGCGAGATCAAGGGCAAGCACTTCCTGAGCGCGGGCCGCTGGGCCTACGTGGCGATGGTCGTCGACAAGGCCGGCAAGAACATGAGCGGCTACGTGTTCGACCCGGTGAAGGGCACGCAGACCGGCAGCATCACGCTCTCGACGGCACTGGTCGCCGCACTCGGCGGCCTGGGCAAGGGCATCGCCCTGAACGAAGACGCCACCGGCCTGTACTACCAGCGCTGGTCGGCTTCGCCGCGCGGCGCGATGGACTTCAACGACTTCGCGATCTGGAACCGCGCGCTCACCGCCGAAGAGCTTACGGCCATCTACACCTCGGGCCAGCCGCTGTCGGCACTGGCCCCTTGATTGCTCCGATCACCCCGATCTCCACGACATCACCAAGAGAGGATCACCCCATGCTGCTTCAAGCTTCCCTCCCCGCGCGCCTGCTGGCCGCCTTCCTTCTGGCCTGCACGCTGTCCGCCTGCGGCGGCAGCGACAACGGCGGCGGCGGCCTTCCGCCCGTCATCACGCCGCCACCGCAGCCCCAGCCCCAACCCGAGCCCGGCGTGAAGCCCGAGATGCGCTGCGCACCGTGACCCGCGACGTCATGACATCCCACGACAAGACCATGAATTCACGCCGCAAATTCCTCACGGGCACCGCCACCACCGGCGCCGCCGCCCTCGCCCTCTCGGCCTTCCCGCCGAGCATCCGCCGCGCGCTGGCCATTCCGGCCAACAACAAGACCGGCACCATCAAGGACGTCGAGCACATCGTCATCCTGATGCAGGAAAACCGCTCGTTCGACCACTACTTCGGCACGCTCATGGGCGTGCGTGGTTTCGGCGACCGCTTCACCATTCCGCTGCCGGGCGGGCGCAACGTGTGGCAGCAGGCCGACGAAACGGGCGCGCCCGTGCTGCCCTACCACCTGGACCAGACCAAGGGCAACGCACAGCGCGTCGCCGGCACGCCGCACGACTGGAACGACGGCCAGAACGCCTGGGACGGCGGCCGCGCCTACCAGTGGGTGAAGTACAAGAAGACCGGCACCGCGCCGTACACCCAGGCCATGGGCTACCTCGAGCAGGCCGAGCTGCCGTACCAGTTCGCGCTGGCCAATGCCTTCACGCTGTGCGACGGCTACCACTGCAGCATGCACACGGGTACCAACTCGAACCGCATGTTCCACTGGACCGGCACCAACGGCCCCACGGGTGCGAACGTGGCCTCGGTCACCAACGAGTGGGACGACAGCTACACGCCGCCGTCGACCAGCGGCTACGAGTGGAAGACCTTCCCCGAGCGCCTGCAGGCGGCCGGCATCAGCTGGATCGTGTATGAAAACATGCGCGACAACTTCGGCGACAACCCGCTGGTCGGCTTCAAGCAGTACCGCCAGGCCAGCGAGGCCTCGGGCAAGCCGATCAAGAACACCGGCCCGGTGCCGGCCTACGACCCGGCCAGCGACGACGCCGGCAACCCGCTGTACAAGGGCATCGCCAACACCATGCCCGGCGCCAACGTGGACGAGTACCTGAACACCTTCCGCAACGACGTGAAGAACGGCAAGCTCCCGCAGGTGTCGTGGATCATCGCGCCCGCCACCTACTCGGAGCACCCCGGACCGTCGAGCCCGGTGGAAGGCGGCTGGTACATCCAGGAAACGCTCGATGCCCTCACCGCCGTGCCCGAGGTGTGGAGCAAGACCGTGCTGCTCATCAACTTCGACGAGAACGACGGCTATTTCGACCACTACCCCTCGCCCGCCGCGCCCTCGCTCAACCCCGACGGCTCGCCCGCCGGCAAGACGACGCTGCCCGAAGCCGATATTGCCTTCGAACGCTTCACGCACCCCAAGCCGCCGGGCACCACCAGGCAGCCCGCGCCCGACGGCCGCGTCTACGGCCCCGGCGTGCGCGTGCCGATGTACGTGATCTCGCCCTGGAGCCGCGGCGGCTGGGTCAACTCGCAGGCCTTCGACCACACCTCGGTGATCCGCTTCATCGAGGCGCGCTTCGGCGTGAAGGAGCCGAACATCTCGCCGTTCCGCCGCGCGGTGTGCGGCGACCTGACGAGCGCCTTCAACTTCGCCACGCCCAACAACGAAGTGCTGCCGACGCTGGCCGGCCGCACGAGTCGCACGCAGGCGAACGACAAGCGCGCGGCGCAGGAAGCCCAGGCGCAGGTCCCGATGCCCGCCACGCCGCAGCTGCCGCGCCAGGCCACCGGCACGCGCCCCTCGCGCGCCCTGCCCTACGAGCTGCACGTGAGCGCGCGCAACGATGCCACCAGCGGCAAGGTGCGGCTGCTGTTCGCCAACACCGGCAAGGCCGCCGCCGTGTTCCATGTGTACGACAAGCTCAACCTGGAACGCCTGCCGCGCCGCTACATGGTCGAGGCCGGCAAGACGCTGGACGACACCTGGAACGCGATGCTCGACAACACGGGCTTCTACGACCTGTGGGTGCTCGGCCCCAACGGCTTCCACCGCCATTTCCGCGGCGACCTGAACAGCCTGCGCGCCGGCGATGCGCCCAACCCCGAAGTGCGCGTGTGCTACGACATCGCCAACGGCAATGTCTACCTGCAGATGCTCAACGGCGGTCGCAACGCCTGCAAGTTCACCGTGCGCCCCCGGGCCTACCGCACCGACGGCCCGTGGACCGCAACCGTGGCCGGCGGCACCTCGGCCGAGCAGCACTGGGACCTGGCCGCCAGCGGCGCCTGGTACGACTTCGAAGTGACCTGTGACGCCGACACCAGCTACTACCGCCGCTTCGCGGGCCGCGTGGAAACCGGCCGGCATTCGGTGAGCGACCCGGCCATGGGCACGGCCGCCGCCTGAGGCCAGGGTGACACCATGACCTCCCGCCGCCACTTCCTCACCGGCACCGCCACCACCGGTGCCGCCGCGCTCGCGCTCTCGGCCTTCCCGCCGAGCATCCGGCGCGCACTGGCCATTCCCGCCAACAACAAGACCGGCACGATCAAGGACGTCGAGCACGTCGTGATCCTGATGCAGGAGAACCGGTCGTTCGACCACTACTTCGGCACGCTGGCCGGCGTGCGTGGCTTCGGCGACCGCTTCCCCATTCCGCTGCCCAAGGGCCTCAACGTCTGGCAGCAAAGCGATGCCAACGGCAACGTGGTGCTGCCGTACCACTTCGACAGCCGCAAGGGCAACGCGCAGCGCGACGGCGGCACGCCGCACGACTGGGACGACAGCCAGCAGGCCTGGGGCGGCGGCCGCATGAACGAATGGGCGCGCTACAAGACGCCCAAGGCCATGGGCTACCACAAGCAGGCCGAGATCCCGTTCCAGTTCGCGCTGGCCGATGCCTTCACGCTGTGCGACGCGTACCACTGCGCGATGCACACCGGCACCGACGCGAACCGCTCGTTCCACATCACCGGCACCAACGGCCCGACCGCGCAGAACGTGGCCTTCGTCAGCAACGAGTGGGACTGGCTGGACGCCACCCCCAGCAAGGTCGACACCGGCTACACGTGGAAGACCTACGCCGAGCGCCTCGAAGACGCCGGCGTGAGCTGGATCTGCTACCAGAACATGCCCGACGAATGGGGCGACAACATGCTGGGCGCGTTCCGCCAGTTCCGCCGCGCCAACCGCGCGTCGCCCTACCCGGTGACCAGCGGCTACTACAAGGCGCCGTTTTCCGACACGGGCCAGAAGCTTCCCTTCCACGCCTACGACGCGGCCAGCGACAACCCGGGCAACCCGCTGTACAAGGGCATCGCCAACACGCTGCCCGGCGACAAGCCCGAAGACTACCTGGACGCGTTCCGGCGCGACATCAAGGCCGGCCGCCTGCCGCAGGTGAGCTGGATCAACGCGCCCTCCGCCTACTGCGAGCACCCGGGCCCGTCCAGCCCGGTGCAGGGCGCGTGGTTCCTCCAGGAAATCCTCGATGCACTCACCGCCGTGCCCGAGGTGTGGAGCAAGACCGTGCTGCTGGTCAACTTCGACGAGAACGACGGCTACTTCGACCACATGCCCTCGCCCTCGGCGCCTTCGCTCAACCCCGACAAGACGCCGGCCGGCAAGACCACGCTCGCCGCCGACGACCTGAAGGCCGAGTACTTCACGCAGCCGGCACCCGACGGCAGCACCTCGCAACCGAAGCCCGACAACCGCGTGTTCGGCCCCGGCCCGCGCGTGCCGCTGTACGTGATCTCGCCCTGGAGCCGCGGCGGCTGGGTCAGCTCGCAGGCCTTCGACCACACGTCGGTGCTGCGCTTCTTGGAAACACGCTTCGGTGTGAAGGAGCCCAACATCTCGCCGTTCCGGCGCGCAGTGTGCGGCGACCTCACGAGCGCCTTCAACTTCGCCACGCCGAACACCGAGGCCCCGCCCACACTCGCGGGCAAACTGAGCCGGACCGACGCCGACAAGGTGCGCAACGACCAGCAGGCGCTGCCGCTGGTGCCGCTGCCGACCGATCCGCAGCTGCCGCGCCAGGCCACCGGCACGCGCCCGTCGCGTGCCCTGCCCTACGAGCTGCACACGAGCGCCAGGGCCGACACCCTCGCCGGCACCGTGAAGCTGATCTTCTCGAACACCGGCAAGGCCGCCGCCGTGTTCCATGTGTACGACAAGCTCAACCTCGACCGCCTGCCGCGCCGCTACATGGTGGAAGCCGGCAAGACGCTCGACGACAGCTGGACCGCTGCGATCGACAACAGCGGCTTCTACGACCTGTGGGTGCTCGGCCCCAACGGCTACCACCGCCACTTCAAGGGCGACCTCAACCGCCTGCGCGCCGGCGGCGTGGCCGCGCCCGAGGTGCGTGTCTGCTACGACATCGCCAACGGCAACGTCTACCTGCAGATGCGCAACGACGGCAAGGCCCCCTGCAAGTTCACGGTGCGTGCCAAGGCCTACCGCGACGACGGCCCGTGGAACGCGACGGTGAACGGTGGCGCCCAGGCCGAGCAGCACTGGGAACTCGCCGCCAGCGGCCAGTGGTACGACTTCGCCGTCACCTGCGACAGCGACCCGGCCTTCTACCGCCGCTTCGCCGGCCGCGTGGAAACCGGCAAGCACACGGTCAGCGATCCGGCGATGGGCTTGCCCGACCTCTGAAGACGTAGGCATGATCCCCCCGCGCCCGCCAGCGGCGCGGGGGAATTCATGCACGCCAAGGTCATCCGGTACTTCGTCGAAGTGGTTCGCGCGGGCTCGATCCGCAAGGCGGCCGAGCAGTTGCACGTGGTGCCCACGGCCGTCAACCGCCAGATCCTCAACCTCGAGGAAGAGCTGGGCGCGCCGCTGTTCGAGCGCATCCACAACACGCTCAAGCTCACGCCCGTGGGCGAGATCGTGCTGGCGCATGCGCGCGGCACGCTGCGCGAGTTCGACCTGGTGCGCCAGCGCATCGAGGACGTGCGCGGCCTGCGCCAGGGCGAGGTCACGCTGGCCACCACGGCCGGCCTGGCCGACGCCTTCCTGCCCGCCGTGGTGCAGCGCTTTCGCGCGGCGCACCCGGGCATCCAGCTGAAGCTGCTCGGGCTGCCCATCGCGGCCGTGCTGCGCAGCGTGGCCGAAGGCGATGCCGACCTGGCGCTGGCCTACGACGTGCCCGGCACGGCCGGCTTTCGCACGCTGTTCAGCAGCGAGTGGCCGATCGGCGCGGTGGTGCCGCCGGGCCATCCGCTCACGGCGCATGCGACCGCGCTGCTGGCGGAGTGCGTGGGCTACCCGCTGATCCTGCCCGCGCCCTCGCTGTCGATCCGCCCGATCCTCGACGCCGCCTTCGAGCGCTCGGCCATCCGCGTGTCGCCGGTGGTCGAGACCACGTCCACCGCGCTGATGCGCCGGCTGGTGCGCGACGGCGGCGGCATCACGCTGCTGAACCGCCTGGACGTGGACGAGGAGCGCAACGACGGCAGCCTGGTCTTCGTACCGCTGCGCGACACCACGCTGCGCGCGCAGACGCTCACGCTCGAGACCCGCGCCGCGCAGGCGCCGAGCGCCGCGGCCGAGCTGTTCGCGAACCATGTCGTGGCCTGCCTGGACGACCTGCTGGCGCCCTGAAGTGCCCCCTGAATGACCGTCCACTTTTTGTGCACAGGGCGCGTCATTTATTGACTTTGCATGTGCAAAGACATTGCTCCTAGACTGCCGCGCCGGTTCATCGGCAGGAAAGGTTCCCATGTTCTCGAACGATAAAAAGACCCCCGCAGGAGACGGCGAAGGGGTCGACCAGAAGCTTCCGCTCGCCCGCTGCGGCGCATTGAGCCTGCAGCACGTGCTCGTGATGTATGCCGGCACGGTGGCCGTGCCGCTCATCGTGGGCGGCGCGCTCGGCCTCTCGAAGGCCGACATCGCGTTCCTCATCAACGCCGACCTGTTCGCCGCCGGCATCGCCACGCTGGTGCAGGCCGTCGGCTTCTGGCGCTTCGGCATCCGCATGCCGGTGATGATGGGCGTGACCTTCGCCGCCGTCGGGCCGATGATCGCCATCGGCATGGACCCGTCGCTCGGGCTGCCCGCGATCTACGGCGCGACCATCGTGGCGGGCGTGTTCGGCATGCTGGTCGCGCCGCTCATGGGGCGCGTGCTGGGCGTGTTTCCGCCGCTGGTCACGGGCACGGTCATCACGCTGATCGGCGTGTCGCTCATGGGCGTGGCCATCAACTGGGCCGCCGGCGGCCAGCCCAGCGCGACCCGCATGGTCGACGGCGTGGCGCACGCGGTGGCCAACCCGGCCTACGGCGAACCGGTGAACCTGGCGATTGCCGCGGCGGTGCTGGCGGTGATCATCGCGATCACGCGCTTCGGCCGGGGCCTCATCGCCAACATCGCGGTGCTGCTGGGCATCGTGTTCGGCGTGGGCCTGTCGCTGGCGCTCGGGCGCATGCACTTCGACGGGCTCGAGGAAGCGAGCTGGATGGCCGTGACCACGCCCTTCCACTTCGGCCTGCCGCGCTTCGAGCTCACGGCCATCGCCTCGATGTGCATCGTGATGCTCATCACGCTGGTCGAATCCACCGGCATGTTCCTCGCGCTGGGCGAGATCACCGGCCGCAAGGTGACGACCGACGCGCTCACGCGCGGGCTGCGCGCCGACGGGCTGGGCACCGTCATCGGCGGCGTGTTCAACACCTTCCCCTACACCTCGTTCTCGCAGAACGTGGGGCTGGTCACGGTGACGGGCGTGCGCTCGCGCTACGTGGCGGCGGGCGGTGGCCTGATGCTGATCGCGCTGGCGCTCTTTCCGAAGATCGCGCACATCGTGGCCTCGGTGCCGCAGTTCGTGCTCGGCGGCGCGGGCATCGTGATGTTCGGCATGGTGGCGGCCACGGGCGTGCGCATCCTGGGTGCGATCGACTATGCGCAGAACCGCCACGCGCTGTACGTGATCGCCATTTCGATCGGGCTGGGCCTGGTGCCCACGCTGTCGCCCAACTTCTTCCAGCACTTCCCCGCCTGGACCCATCCGCTGACGCACAGCGGCATCGTGCTGGGCACGCTGGCCGCGGTGCTGCTCAATCTTTTCTACAACGGCGTGCTGTCGAAGGAACGCTCCTTCGCGATGGCGGCACGCACTTCGCACGGCACCGAATGACCTTCCAGAACCCTTCATCCTCTTCACCGCAGCGCCCGCCGCTGCTGATCGTGCGCCACGCCGACGTGCTCGTCACCATGGACGCCGCCCGGCGCGAGATCGCCGACGGCGCCGTGGTGATGGACGGCCCCGCCGTCGCCTGGGTGGGCGCCACGGCCGAACTGCCGGCGGCGTACCTCGACGCGCTGCGCAGCGGCCAGGCCGAGGCCATCGACATGCACGGCCATGTCGTGATGCCCGGGCTGGTGAACACGCACCACCACATGTACCAGAGCCTCACGCGCGCCGTGCCCGAGGCGCAGGACGCCGAACTCTTCGGCTGGCTCACCAACCTGTACCTGCTGTGGGCGCGGCTCACGCCCGAGATGATCCGCGTGTCGACGCAGACCGCCATGGCCGAGCTCATGCGCTCGGGCTGCACCACCACCAGCGACCACCTCTACCTGTTCCCCAACGGGTCGCGGCTCGACGACTCGATCGAGGCGGCCGACGCCATGGGCATGCGCTTCCACGCCGCGCGCGGCAGCATGAGCGTGGGCCGCAGCGCCGGCGGCCTGCCGCCCGACGAGGTGGTGGAGACCGAGGCCGCGATCCTGCGCGACAGCGAACGCCTCATCGACCGCTGGCACAACCCCGCGCGCCATTCGATGCGCCGCATCGTGCTCGCGCCCTGCTCGCCGTTCTCGGTGTCGCGCGACCTGATGCGGCTGTCGGCCGAGCTGGCGCGCGAACGCGGCGTGTCGCTGCACACGCACCTGGCCGAGAACGACAACGACGTGGCGTACTCGCGCGAGAAGTTCGGCATGACGCCGGCCGAATACGCCGAAGACCTCGGCTGGGTCGGCCGCGACGTGTGGCACGCGCACTGCGTGAAGCTGGACGACGCCGGCATCGCGCTCTTCGGGCGCACCGGCACCGGCGTGGCGCACTGCCCGTGCTCGAACATGCGGCTGGCCTCGGGCATCGCGCCCATCGGCGCGATGCGGCGCGCGGGCGTGCCCGTGGGCCTGGGCGTGGACGGGAGCGCGTCGAACGACGGCGCCCACATGCTGGGCGAAGCACGCCAGGCCATGCTGCTGCAGCGCGTGGGCTACGGCCCCGCCGCCATGACGGCGCGCGAGGCGCTGGAGATCGCCACGGTCGGCGGCGCCCGCGTGCTCGGGCGCGACGACATCGGCGCGCTGGCGCCGGGCATGTCGGCCGACCTCGTGGCCTTCGACATGCGCGGCGTGGACCACGCGGGCGCCTGGCACGACCCGGTGGCGGCGCTGGTGTTCTGCACGCCGGTGGCGGCGGCGCTGAGCGTGATCGACGGCGTGGTCCGCATCCGCGACGGGCGCTTCACGGGCTTCGAGCTGGCGCCGCTGCTGGCCACGCACCGCGACCTGGCGCGCACGCTGTATGAAAGCGCGCGACACCCGCACACAGCCTGACCATGACCTGACCCCATTCCGGCCCCGCCGGATGTGCACCTTCGAGGTAGGCAGCAACCCTCATTGCCAACGCCAGAGCCCCTCCGCAGAATCCGCCCACCAAATAGAACGAGCGTTCTATTTCGTGGCGGGACACCCCCGTCGGCCTTCCCCAGATGCATAACGACAGGGAAATTTCCGATGAAGCGCAGAGACATCCTCAAATGGTCCGCCTCGGCGGGCGGCCTGGGCCTGCTGGCCGGCAAGACCTCCACCGCCTCGGCGGCCCTGCCTGTGCCCAGGCCCACGCTGCCGCAGAAGATCGACCCGATCAGCGCCACCCTGCGCCGGCTCGAGCTGCTGGGGCGGCAGTCGGCCTACCTCTGGACCGAATCGCACATCAACCTGGCCGGCGTGCCGATGGGCGCGGTGGTGCCACCCACCGAGCTGCCGGCGCTGGAGCACCAGCTCAAGACCATCGCCAAGGCGCTGGAGGCCGTCACCAATTTCGCGGCCTCGTTCGCCACCAGCGCGCTGGCCTCGGGCAGCCTGCAGTCGCTCGACACCCTGCGCACACGCCTGGCCGGCCTGCAGGCCAGCTTCGAGCAGCTGCTGGCCGCCAACGGCGGGCTGGCCACGCTGCCGACCGCGGTGCTGAACCTGCTGGGCACGCTCACGGGCACGGCGGGCGACATCGCCACGCAGCTCAGGCAGATCCACCACGACCTGCTCTCGCAAGGTCCGCTGGGCGCGCTGAACGGACCGAAGACGGTGGCGCAGTACGACGCGCTGTTCGTCACCATCGAGAAGCCCGCCATCGCGCAGCTGCTGCACGACAACGACCTGTTCGCGGCGATGCGCGTGGCCGGGCCCAACCCGATGCTGCTCCAGCGCGCGACGGCGCTGCCCACCAAGTTCCCGCTGGGCGACGCGCATTACCGCCAGGTGATGGGCGCCGGCGACAGCCTGGCCGATGCCGCCGCCTCGGGCCGGCTCTACCTGCTGGACTACGAAGGCCTGGGCGACATGGCGCCGGCGGGCCCGGTGAGCAAGCCGCTCACGGGCACGGCCTACATCCACGCACCCATCGCGCTGTTCGCACGGCCGAAGACCGGCCGCTCGCTGGTGCCGGTGGCGATCCAGTGCGGGCAGGACCCGACGCTGAACCCGATCTTCCTGCGCGTGGACGACACGGCCGACGCCGGCGCCTACTGGGCCTGGCAATCGGCCAAGACCGCCGTGCAGGTGGCCGACTTCAACTACCACGAGATGTTCGTGCACCTGGGCCGCACGCACCTGATGTCGGAGGCCTTCGCGATGGCCACGCAGCGCCAGCTCGCGACCGCGCACCCGCTGAGCCGGCTGCTGTCGCCGCACCTGGAGGGCGCGATGTTCATCAACGAGTTCGCGACGTTGATCATCATGGCGCCGCTGACCACGGGCGACGTGATCCTGGCCGCGCCCATCGAGACGCTGCAGCAGCAGTGCGGGCGCGACCGGCTGGCCTACGACTTCTACGACCGCATGGTGCTGCCCAACGACCTGCGCACGCGCGGCGTGGACGACGCGGCGGCGCTGCCCGACTACCCGTACCGCGACGATGCACTGCTGGTGTGGAACGCCATCGCGCAGTGGGTGGGCGACTACGTCGGCACCTACTACCTGAGCGACGCCGACGTGACCGGCGACCATGAACTCAAGGCCTGGGCCACCGAGCTCGCGACCAGCGGCAAGGTGCACGGCTTCCGGCCGATCACCACACGCGCGCAGCTGGCCGACGTGCTGACCGCGATCATCTTCAACGCCAGCGCACAGCATGCGGCGGTGAACTTCCCGCAGTACTCGGTGATGACCTATGCGCCCTTCAGCGCGGGCGCGGCCGGCGTGCCGGCGCCGACGAGCACGGCGGGACAGAGCGAAGCGAGCTGGTCGCAGATGCTGCCGTCACGGCTGGCGGCGCAGGAGCAAATCCTGCTGTTCCACATCCTGGGCGGCGTGTACTACCGACCGCTGGGCGAGTACAAGGACAGCACGTTCCCGCACCTGCCGGTGCTGCTCGACCCGGCGATTGCCGGGCCCGGCGGGCCGCTGGAGCGCTTTCGCAATGCCCTGGTGGGCGTCGAGGCCACCATCCGCCAGCGCAACACCGCGCGTGCGCGGCCCTACGAGCACCTGCTGCCGAGCCGCATTCCTTCGAGCACGAACATCTGACGCCGGCGCGGGCGCCGCTCAGCGGCGCATGGTGTCGAGCTGCGTGACCGGCGCGGCGTTGTTGCCCCACGACCCGCGGATGTAGGTGAGCACCTCGGCCACCTCGGTGGCGTCGAGCGCGTGCCCGAACGGCGGCATGCCGTAGGGGCGCGGGTTGCCGGCCGTCGCGGGCAGGAAGCCGCCGTGCGCGACCACCTGGATCAGGTTGGTGGGCCGCGCCATCGTCACCGCGCGGTTGCCCGCGAGCGGCGGGTAGGCGCCGGCCGCGCCCTGGCCCTGGTCGCCGTGGCAGTAGGCGCAGCGCTGGTCGTAAATTTTGGCGCCACGCACCATCGTGCCGGCATCGCGCCGCACCGGCGCGGCGGGGGCCTTGGTTGCTTCGGGTGCGTCCTGCTTCACGGCCTCGGGCAGGTCCTTCAGGTAGATGGCCATCGCGCCCAGGTCGGCGTCGCTCAGGTACTGCGTGCTGCGGAACACGACGTCGGCCATCGGCCCCATCACCGAGCCGCGCGGGGCCGTGCCGCTCTTGAGCAGCGCCACGACGTCGGCCGCCGGCCAGTCGGCCACGCCCGCTTCATGCGGATCGGCCAGCGAGGGCGCGTACCAGTTCTCCACCGCGATCAGGCCGCCCGACAGCCCGAGCTTGGTTTCGGTCGCGCCCAGCGAGTTGCGGCTGCCGTGGCAGGCAATGCAGTGGCCCAGCCCGCCCACCAGATAGGCGCCGCGGTTCCATTCGGCCGGCTTGTTCGCGTTCGCCACGAAGGGCTGCGGCTTGAACGAGAGCGCGCGCCACACCGCGAGCGCGGCCTGTGTGTCGTACGGGAAGCGCAGGCGGTGCGCCTGGTTCTCCGTGGCGGCCGGCGCCACGCTGCGCAGGTAGGCGTACAGGGCGTCGGAGTCCTCGCGCGTGACCTGCGTGAAGTTCGGGTACGGGAAGGCCGGGTACAGCAGGCGCCCGTCCTTGCTGCGGCCGTTGTGCATGGCGCGCCAGAAATGCGCGCTGCTCCAGCCGCCGATGCCGTGCGTCGCATCGGGCGTGAGGTTGGTCGCGTAGATGGTGCCGAACGGCGTTTCGAGCGGCACGCCGCCCGCATAGGGCTGGCCACCGCGCGTGGTGTGGCAGCCGGCGCAGTTGCCCGCCAGCGCGAGGTAGCGCCCGCGCTCGACGAGCTGCGGCGTGGCCTGAAAGGCTTCGGCGCCTTCGGGCAGCGGGTCTTCGCCGCGCAGGTTCAGCGCCAGCACGACGCCGGCCAGCACGGCCGCCAGGGTGACCAGGCCCAGCAGGGCCCAGCCGAAATGTCTCAGTCGCGCGGTCATCGGGTTCTCAGGGTTTCGCTGCGGTCGGCATGCCGCCGCAGGTGACGGGCAGCGGCGCGGGCAGCGAGGCCGCCGGGCGGGTGTCGGCCGGCATCGGCTGCACGGCCAGCCAGCTGGCCACGGCGTTGATGTCGGCGGTGGTCATGCGCTGGCCGATCTGCGCCATGCAGTCGGGCGCGGGCGCATGGCGCTCCTTGGTGAGCCAGGCGCCCAGCTGCGACGACACATACAGCCGCGGCAGGCCCAGCAGGCCCGGAATGGCCGGCTGCACGCCCGTGAGCGCGGCGCCGTGGCACTGCACGCAGGCCGGGATCTGGCGCGCGGCATCGCCTTCGAGCGCCAGCTGGCGGCCGCGGCGCAGCTGCTCCGGCGAGGCGTCGCTCTGCGGCGAGATCGCCGCGTACGGCAGCGACAGGTTCGCGAAGTACTCGGCCATCTCGCGCAGGTAGTCGTCCGACAGGTGCTGGACCATGTAGGTCATGTCGCTGTTGAAGCGGCGCCCGTCGCGAAAACTCACGAGCTGGTTGAACAGGTAGCCCGCCGGCTTGCCCGCCAGGCGCGGGAAGAAGCCGGCGTTGGTGGTGGCGCCCTCGCGCCCGTGGCAGGCGATGCAGGCGGCTACGCGCTGTTCGATGGTGTCGGGCACGGTGGTGGCTGCGCGCGTCATCGCAGGCGCGAGCGGCAACAGCAGCGCCAGGGCCAGCGCTGCCCGGTGGAGCACGGCCTTCATCACGTGCCTGCCGCGAAATGCGCCAGGGCCAGCAGGCCCGCGATCAGCAGCAGGGCCATGCACAGCCCCACGCCGATCAGCGGCAGGATGCCCAGCTGGGCGGTCCGCTTGTCGGCGTCGGCCCGGCGACCACCCAGCCCGATGAAGCTCCAGAGTACGGCGCGCACCGCGCGCATCAGATTGAACATGGGTCCACTGTCGCGCAAACGGGTCAAAAAAAACAGATGCAGATCCAGCTCGATTCACCATATCAGATTAGAGTCCCCGCGAATGACAACGGCCCACCGATGAAGCGTTATGAAGCCCTGGCCTCGGACATCGAGGCCTCGATCCGCAACGGCACCCTCAAGACCGGCGACCGCCTGCCCTCCGTGCGCCACACGGGCAGCAGCCGCGGCGTGAGCGCCTCCACCGTGTTCCAAGCCTACTACCTGCTGGAGGCGCGCGGGCTGGTGCGCGCGCGCGACCGCTCGGGCTACTACGTGGCCGGCGGCGGCCTGCGCGACGCGCCGCCCGAGACCACCCTGACCTCGCGCCCCGCCGAAGGCCCGCGCGCGCTCGAGGTGAGCGACCAGGTCTTCGACATCCTCGAAGCCAGCATGTCGCGCCAGGTCGTGCCCTTCGGCTCGGCCTTTCCGAGCCCGCTGCTGTTTCCGCTGGCGCGGCTGGGCCAGTTCATGGCAGCCAGCGCCAAGGCGCTCGACCCGTGGCGCACCGTGGACGACCTCACGCCCGGCAGCGCCGCCCTGCGCCGGCAGATCGCGCTGCGCTACCTGGCCGACGGCCTGCCGGTGCCGGCCGAGGAGATCGTGGTCACCAACGGCGCGCTCGAGGCGCTCAACCTGTGCCTCTCGGCCGTGACGCGGCCGGGCGACGCGGTGATCGTCGAGTCGCCCACCTTCTATGCCGCGCTGCAGGCGCTCGAGCGCATGGGCCTGCGCGCCATCGAGGTGCCGACGCACCCCGGCGAAGGCATCGACCTCGACGCGCTGGCGCAGGCCATCGCCGCGCACAAGCCGACCGCCTGCTGGCTCATGACCACCTTCCAGAACCCGCTGGGCAGCCTGATGCCCGATGCGAAGAAGAAGGCGCTGGTCGACCTGCTCGCGCGCCATGAGTTGCCGCTGATCGAGGACGACGTGTACGCCGAGCTCTACTTCGGCGAGCGCCGCCCGCCGCCGGCCAAGGCCTTCGACACGCAGGGGCTGGTGCTGCACTGCTCGTCGTTCTCGAAAAGCCTCGCGCCCGGCTACCGCATCGGCTGGGCCTCGGCCGGGCGCTTCGCGCGCAAGGTGGCGCGACAGAAGCTCACGACCACGCTCAGCACCTCGGTGCCCGCGCAGCTGGCACTGGCCGACTACCTTGAGAAGGGCGGCTTCGACAAGCACCTGCGCAAGCTACGCCAGACGCTGGCGATGCAGCAGGCCAGCTTCACGCAGGCCGTGGGGCATTACTTTCCGGCGGGCACGCGCGCCACGCGGCCACTGGGCGGGTACTTCCTGTGGGTCGAATTGCCGGCGCAGGTGGATGCGCTGGAGATCCATCGCCTGGCGCTGGAGCGCGGCATCAGCGTGGCGCCCGGCCCGATCTTCTCGGCCACGCGTGCGTTCGGCAACTGCCTGCGGCTGAACTACGGCCACGCGTGGGACGCGCACAGCGAGCAGGCCCTGCAGACGCTCGGGCGGCTGGTGGCAGAAGCGAGCTGAAACGACAACGCCCGCCGAAAGGGCGGGCGTTGTGCGGGCCTGTCGACTTACTCTTGCGGTTCCAGCGCCACCGGCGCCGGCGCCCCGTTCTTCTTGCGTGCCTGCAGGACGAACGCCACCAGCTGCCACAGCACGAAGACCGCGATCAGCCCCAGCAGCGTGCCGCTGATGGGCCGCGAGACGAAGGTGCCGAAGCTGCCGCGGCTGAGCAGCATCGCGCGGCGGAAGTTCTCCTCGAGCATCGGCCCGAGGATGAAGCCCAGCATGAGCGGTGCGGCGTCGAGCTCCAGCCGCATGAACATGTAGCCCATGAAGCCGAACGCGGCGGTGATGAACACGTCCTGCAGGTTGTTGTTCACGCTGTAGGTGCCGATGCAGCAGAAGAACAAAATCGACGGGAACAGCACGCTGTACGGGATCTTGAACACCGAGAGCCAGTAGCGCACCAGCGGCACGTTCAGCACCAGCAGGAACACGTTGCCGATCCACATGCTGGCCACCAGGCCCCAGAACAGCTCGGGGTGGCTGGCGATCATGTTCGGGCCCGGCTGGATGCCCTTGATGATGAAGGCCGCCAGCATCAGCGCCATGACCGCGTTCTCGGGAATGCCGATGCTCATGAGCGGAATGAAGCTCGTGCGCGCCGCCGCTTCGTCGGCTGCGG
This sequence comes from Variovorax sp. GW821-FHT10C12, assembly GCF_059415405.1. NCBI lineage: Bacteria > Pseudomonadati > Pseudomonadota > Betaproteobacteria > Burkholderiales > Comamonadaceae > Variovorax > Variovorax sp. GW821-FHT10C12. The sequence goes on along the minus strand of NZ_JBWKNE010000003.1, from coordinate 427,174 downwards.
CCTGGCCGGCCACGCCCTCGATGCAACCGGTGCCGATCTCGTGCTTGTACTTGCTGACCTTCTTGTCGAGCGCATACGCCGCGAACTGCGCAATCGTCGGGCCGCCGCCGGGCAGGATGCCCAGGATGGAGCCGACCACGCTGCCGCGCAAGGCGCTCGGAATGATCCGCTTGAACTCCGCCCAGGTCGGAATGAGGTTGATCTTGCCGTTGAAGGGCGAGCGCTCTTCACGCGAGTCGAGGTTCTTGGTGATCTCGGCGATGCCGAAGCAGCCCAGCGCAATGCTCACGATGCCCACGCCGTCGGTCAGGAACGGCATGTCCATCGTGAAGCGCGCCATGCCGCTGTTCACGTCGGTGCCGATGGTGCCCAGCAGCACGCCGATCATGCACATCGCCAGCCCGTTCAGCAGGCTGCCCGTGGTCACGAAGCTCACGCACACGAAGCCCACCAGCATCATCGCGACGTAGTCCGCCGGGCCGAACAGGAAGGCCACCTCGCCCAGCGTCGGCGCCAGGAACGACAGCACTAGGATCGCGACCGTGCCGCCGATGAAGCTGGAGAAGCCGGCCGTGAACAGCGCCAGCCCTGTCTGGCCCTTGAGCGTCATCGCGTAGCCGTCGATGCAGGCCACGATGCTGCTGGCGTGCGGGATCTTCATCGTGATCGCGCTCACGCTGTCGCCGTACTGCGCACCGTAGTAGATGCCGGCCAGCATGATCAGCGCGCCGGTGGTGGGAATCGAGTACGTCAGCGGCAGCAGCAGGCTGATGGTGGCCAGCGGGCCCAGGCCCGGCAGCAGGCCGACCAGCGTGCCCACCGTGCAGCCGATGGCGCAGTACATCAGGTTGTGGAGTGTCAGGGCGTGCGAGAAACCGAACGCCAGGTTGTTCAGGACTTCCGTCATGGTCGTGACCTCAGAAAAGCGGCAGGTTCAGGCCGAGCAGCTTCTGCAGCGCCAGCGCCATGGCGATCAGGCCCGCCGAGATCTTCACGTTGCGCACCCACGAGTTGGAGCTGCCCGCGAAGGCCGAACAGAACACCATGAAGACGATGCCCGCGATCATGTTCACGTACATCGAGATCAGTGCGAACCCGCACAGGCTCGACAGGATGAGGCCGATGTTCTTGAAGTTCAGGTTCAGCGTCACCGGCGCCACCACGAACGACCGGACCACCGTGGCCACGCCGATCAGCAGCAGCAGGCCGCTCACCATCACGGGGAACAGGCCCGGCCCCGCCCGGCTGAAGTCGCCGATGGGATAGCTCAGCGCGGTCAGGCCGAAGCCCAGCGCGATCGCCATGAGGAACAGACCTCTGACAAGGTTTCTATTTTTCATTCATACGCTCACGGAATGTTGTGATTCGAATGCGCCCGCGACCGGTGGAACCGGCGCGGGCGTGTCTCCGCCCGGAGGGAAGTTCCGGACGGATCGATGCTCTTTTCGCAAGCTGATCGGAATCTGACGCGGGCGCGAGGGGAACTACGTACCGGGTGGGCGGGTGGTGCGCGCGGGCGGGTCACAATGCGCGGGGCCGCCTCCCGCAGGGAGGCAGGACACCGATGCAGCGCCTGCCCCGAGAAGCCCCCGCGAGATGACGCACGTGATTCAGATGACCCTCGACGACCGCCCCCTCGACCTCGCGTCGCCGGGCGCATGGGCCTTGGCACTGGACCTGGTCCGGTCGACGTCCCGGTTCGAGTTGTGGGTCTGCGTGCCGGACGGCCCTTCGATGTGCATGCTGCGCAACGGGGAGAGCGCATGGCTCATGTACCTGCGGGAGCCGGGCGACAGCGGCTTCAGGTCGGTGGGCGACACGCACCGGCCGGGCGTGGAAGTCTTCACGCTGGGCAACGGACAGGTCGACGAGTACCCGCGCGCGTGGTGCATCGATCTTGCACAGTGCCTTCAGGCCCTCTCCGATTTCCGCGACCGCAACGGCGCGCGGCCCGAATCGATCACGTGGTGCGAAAGCTAGGCGGCGCGATCTTTCGCGGCCTCAGGCCGCCACCGCCACCCCACCCCGCCGCATCCGGCGCACCCTGAACAGCAGGAACGCCGCGATGCTCACGTTCACCAGGTTCCAGCCGATGCCGTTGATGAAGGCCGCGTGGTAGCTGCCCGTCAGGTCGAACACCTTGCCCGACATCCAGCCGCCCAGCGCCATGCCGAACAGCGTGAACATCAGCACTGTGCCCACGCGCGCACCGGCTTCCTTGGGCGGGAAGTGCTCGCGCACGATGATCGCGTACGAGGGCACGATGCCGCCCTGGAACAGGCCGAACAGCGCCGAGATCACGTACAGCGGCACCAGCCCGTCGAAGGGCAGGAACAGCAGCAGCGCCACGCACTGCAGCACGCCGCCCAGCATCAGCGTGCGCAGCCCGCTGATGCGGTCGCAGATGGCGCCCGACACCAGCCGGCTCACGATGCCGAAGCCCAGCATCAGCGACAGCATCATCGCGCCCTGCGCCGGGCCATAACCCAGGTCGCCGCAGTAGGCCACGATGTGCACCTGCGGCATCGCCATCGCCACGCAGCAGGCCACGCCCGCCACGCACAGCAGGCCCTGCGCCGTGCCCATGCTCAGGCCGAAGGGGCGCGTCATGTCGCGCACCAGGGTGCTGCCGCCCGAGGCGTGCGTCACCGGCGCCACCTCGGCCAGTGCCGGCGGCCGCGCGCGGAAGAACAGCGCCAGCAGTGCCATCGTCACGCCGCAGAAGATGCCCATGCCGACGTAGGTCTGGCGCCATCCCACCTGCTCGACGAAGTGCTGCGCGATGGGCGGCCACACCGCGCCCGCGAGGTAGTTGCCGCTGGCGCACACGGCCACCGCGATGCCGCGCCGCTTGACGAACCACAGCGAGGTGTCGGCCACCAGCGGCGCAAAGGCCACCGAGCTGCCGAGCAGGCCGACCAGCAGCGCCTGCGCGATGGTGAAGGACACGATGCCTTGCGACATGCCCGTGGCGATGTAGCCGGCGGCCAGGAAGACCGAGCCCATCAGCAGCGGCTTCATCACGCCGATGCGGTCGGCCAGCTTGCCCATGAGCACGCCGCCGAAACCGAAGCCCAGCATCAGCAGCGTGTAGGGCATGGAGGCGTCGGCGCGCGCCACGCCGAACTCGGCCTGCACGGCGGGCAGCATGACCGACACCACGTACATGCCGCTGCTGCCGACCGTCATGACCAGCAGCGTGAGCGCCAGGCGCACCATGGCGTAGCGCGAGTCGGGCTGGTGGACGATGGTTGTCTCTGGTGTCGTCTTCATTCTTCTTGTCTCCACGCGTGCATCAGGTGGCGCACGTCGTGTGGCATTCTCGCGGAAGGCCGCGCCGCCTGCTGCGCGTGCCCTCGAGAACCCGACGCATGCCAATTACCTACAGACAAGCCATTCCCGAAGACACGCCCGCGTGCCTCGACCTGCGCGGCCGCACGCGAGAGAACGCCTTCTCGGTCGCCGAGCTCGAGGCGCTCGGCATCACCCTGGAGAGCTGGCAAGCCGGCATCGCCGACGGCTCCCTGCCCGGCTACGTTGCGCTCGTCGACGGCGAGCTGGCGGGCTATTGCTTCGGCGAGCGCGACACCGGCGAGATCGCGGTGCTGGCCCTGCTTCCTGCGTACGAAGGCTTGGGCATCGGCAAGGCGCTGCTCGCGCGGATGGTCGAAGAGTTCAAGGGGCTGGGCTTCCAGCGGCTCTTCCTGGGCTGTTCGCCCGACCCGCAGGTGCGCTCGCACGGGTTCTACCGGCACCTGGGCTGGAAGCCCACGGGCGAATTCGATGCAGCGGGCGATGAAGTGCTGGCGTACGTCCCGTCCTGAGACGTTCGCCGCGGCCGGTGCGCTGAACGCGCCGGCAGCCTCAACCCACGAACGGCGCAGGTGCCATCACCACCACGACGCTCGACGACAAGAAGGCCTTCGGCATCGGAATGCCGGGCTTGCGCTTGCCGTCGCAGGCCGCGGTCAGCAGGCCGAGACAGAGCAGAAGAACAAAGGCTGTGCTTCGCATGCGGCGCATGCTAAGCCCGCGAAGTGACGCGTCAAGTCGGACGGCAGCGCCAGCCACCGTCGGTAAAGCGAGCTTTCTGCTTCAGCGCAAAAGGACTTCCGGCCGCTCGCCGGCCTGCAGGCGGCGCTCGATGTCTTCGAGCACGTTCGGCAGGTCGGCCACGCTGTCGATCACGTAGTGCGCGCCGGCGGCCTGCAGCTCGGCGGTGGCGCGGGCGCGGCGGGCCTGCTGGCTGTCGGCGTCGAGCGCCTGCCATTCGGCCAGCGTCAGGCCGTTGACGTTGCCGCTGACCGACACGCCCACGGCCCAGGTGCCCGCGTTCAGGCCCTCCTGCAGGCCCACGCCGGTGTCGTCGACCTTGACGACGGCGTGCGGCGGCCACACGCCGAGGTCGGCGAAGCAACGGTACATCATGAGCGGCGACGGGCGGCCCGCCGCGAGGTCGCCGGCGCACACGAGGTTGTCGGGCACATAGCCGCCGGCCGCGGCGATGGGTGTGACGACGTCCATGATCGGGCGGTTGTAGCCGGTGGTGGAGCCGATCTTCAGGCCGCGCTCGCGCGCCGCGTGGACGGCATCGAGGGCGCCCGGAATGAAGTCGGTGTGGTCGCGCACGCTGGCCGCGTTCATCGGCGTGAACACCTCGTACAGGCGGTCGACATCGGCGTCGCTGAAGGCATGGCCATGCTTCGCCTCCCACTGCGCGGCGATGCGCGGCGGCGTGCCCAGGGCCTTGATGTGGTCCCACTTGGCCATGCCCATCGGGGCACGAGCCTCGTCGATGGTGATGTCGATGCCGAACTGTTCGAACAGCTTCACGAAGGCGCCCATCGGCGCGCAGGAACCGAAGTCGAGGATGGTGCCGGCCCAGTCGAAGACGACGGCTTGCAGCTTGGAATGGTGATGGGCGTTCATGGCGAAAAGGGAGGAAAGGTCAGGAAGGTGGCGGCGCTCACCACGCGTCGAACACGTCGGCGGCAATGCCGAAGCCCGTGCTCGCGCCGCTGCCGCTGGTGACCAGCACCACGCGCGTGGCGTCGTCGGGCGCGTCGATCACGCAAGGCGTAGTTTTCGACGACGGGTACACGCCAGTCCAGCGCTCGGTGACCTGCGCGGTCTCGAGGTTGAGCGTGCTGCGCAGGTGACGCAGGATGAGCTGGTCGACCGCTTCGATGGCAAAGGGTTCGGGCGCATCGCCGTAGTGGTGCGAGTCGCCGACCACGAGCGAGCCGTCGGCGCTCTGCACCACGATGAGGTGGATGCCGTGGTCGAGCGAGGCGCGCTCTTCCTGCATCAGCCGTTCGCGCAGCGCCGCCGCTTCGGGCAAGCTGCTGTAGCCCTCGTAGCGCACCAGGCTCAGGTCGGTCATGACCGCGCCCGGCAGGCGAAAACCCGCCTCGGGCTGCACGCGCAGCATCTGCAGGCGGCACAGCGTGAGGTCGTGCGTGGCGATGCGGCCGGCGAACAGGCCGTGCAGTTCGGTGTTGGTGCAGACCACCACGCGCTCGCCGCGCAGGGTGCCGCGCGAGGTGCGCACGCGCGGGGTTTCGATGTCGTGCACCGTCTCGCCGAAGCGGAACACGACGCCGTGCATCTCGGCCAGCCAGCGCGCGAGCAGGCCGACGGCGGTGCGCGATTCGACGCGCAGCTCGTGCGGGCTGAACAGCACCGAGCGCGCCTGCGCAAGGTTGAGGCCGGGCGCGCGCTCCTGCGCGTCCACGGCATCGATGAGCGCGCAGGCCTCGGCCATCGGCGTGCGCAGGAAGGCTTCGAGCACGGCATGTGCCTCGGGGCGGTAGGCCGCGAGCCAGAGGTGGCGGTGCACGATGTCGATGCCGGCCTGCGGCGCGATGGCCTGCCACACGTCGCGCGAATGCATGGCGCGGCGCCACATGTCGCCCGGCGCCTGGCCGGTGACGGTGATGAAGCCGAAGTTGCGGATCGAGGCGCCCAGGCACGCGGCATCGCGCTCGACCACGCACACGCGCAGGCCGCGCTGCGCGGCGGTGTAGGCATGGGCCAGGCCGACGATGCCGGCACCGACCACGATCACGTCGAAGCTCTCGACCGACATGCTGGGGTTCATCAACGTTGTCTCCAGGCTTGCGTGCGCTTCAGCGCCCAGTGCCCGGCCAGCGCGAACAGGCCGCGGCCGACGGCGGCCGTGAGCATGATGAGCGAGGCCATGGCGGCGGCGGGCGCCACGTCGCCGGCATCGTCCATGTTGAGCACGGCGATGGCGGCCAGCGTGGTCTGCGGCGAATAGAGGAACACGACGGCCGACACGGTGGTCATCGCGTTGACGAAGAAGTAGCCGGCCACGTTGAGCACGGTGGGCAGCGCCACCGGCAGGTGCACGCGCCACAGCGTGCGCCAGAACGGCACGCCCATCGATTCGGACACCAGCTCGTACTCGCGGTCGAGCTGGCGCAGCGCGGTGAGCGAGGTGAGGTGCGCCACCGAGAAGAAGTGCGCCACGGTGCAGATCACCAGGATCGCCATGCCGCCGTACAGGCCGTGCAGCGGGTTCGAGGCCGAGTTGAAGAAGAAGATGTAGCCCACGCCGAGCACGAGCCCCGGCACGGCGAGCGGCAGGTTGGCCAGCAGGTTCAGCAGCTCGCGCAGCAGGCCGAAGTGGCGCGGCTTCTCCACGAAGTAGGCCGACACGAAGGTGGCGAGCGCGCCCGCCACGGCCGCGCACAGCGCCAGGCGCAGCGAGTTGCCGTAGCTGCCCCAGCCGCCGCCGTCCATGTTGCTGAAGTCGTAGTTCTTCAGCGAGGGCGTGAGCTTGTAGGGCCAGTAGCTGGCGAGCGAGGCGAACACGGCCATGCCGATCATCACGACGATGGCGATGGCGGTGAGCATGCAGAACACGAGCAGTGCGCGGTCGCGCGATTTCACCGGCTCGGGTTGGTAGGGCGTGGCGCGCGCCGACAGCGCGGCGGCCTGCTTGCGGCGCACGCGGCGCTCGACGAGGAACGACAGCACGGCCGGAATCAGCAGCACGAGGCCGACCACCGCGCCCATCTGGAAGTTCTGCTGGCCGACCACCTGCTTGTAGATGTCGGTCGCGAGCACGCCGGTCTGGCCGCCCACGACCTTGGGCACGCCGAAGTCGGTGATGACGAGCACGAACACGACCATCGCGGCCACGATGAGGCCGTAGCGCGACGAGGGCAGCGTGACGGTGCGGAAGATGCGCCAGCGCGAAGCACCCAGGGTCTGGGCGGCTTCGTACAGGCGACCGTCCGAGGTGGCCATGGCGGTGGTCAGGATCAGCAGCGCATGCGGCAGCGTCCAGAACACCGAGCCGAGCACGATGCCCAGCGGGCCGTAGATCGACAGGTCGCCCAGCAGCCCCTTGAACAGGCCCTGGTTGCCGAACAGGTAGATCAGGCTGATGGCCGGCAGCAGCGAGGGCGCGAGCAGCGGCATGAGCGCCACGGCGCGCAGCAGGCCCTTGGCAGGCATGCACGAGAGCGTGAGGCCGTAGGCGTACACGTAGGCGATGGCGGTGCACAGCACGGCGCTGATCACCGCGAGCAGCACGCTGTTGAAGGCCGACTGCACGAGCGCGGGGCTCTCCAAGTAGCGCGCGAAATTGGTCAGGCCGACGAATGCGCCGGTGCGGTCGTAGAAGCTCTGGCCGACCAGCGCGCCGACGGGGAGTGCGACGATCACGACGAGCAGCAGCACGACGAGCAGCACGGCGGCGCCGGTGAGCCAGCGTTCGCGGTCGAAGTGATTCGAACGCGGGATGGCGATCGGGGCGAGGGCTTCGGAAGGGGTACTCATGTTGTTGTTCTTGTGTCGTTGTTCGGGGCGCGTGCACAGGACACCGGGTACTCCCCTCCGCGAATGTCCCCCGGCCTGCGGCCTCCTCCTTGATTTCGCTGCGGGGAGCACCCAGTGCCCTGCGCACCAGGGCACGCTCTGCGTTCGCAGCCGATCAACGACCGCTGCTGACAACGCTCACGCTGATGGGGTGCCTTGCGCAGCGAAATCAAGGAGGAGCCCGAAGGGCGGGGGACATTCGCGGAGCAAGGTGCCCCGTCGGCGGGAGCGCGCCCTGAAAGACTGTGCTCCCAACGACAAGGCACCGACAAGCCCGATGTCATTTCATTGCGCCAGGACCGACAGCGCGTTCAAAGGCAGTTGGATGTGCACCATGCTGCTGGGCACCAGCGGCTCTTCGCCACCACTGCGCGCATCGGCGGGCAGCTTGGCTTCGATCTCGATACCGAGCGGCTCGCAGGCCAGGCGGGCCGAGGTGCGGTTGCCGAAGAACTCGGTGTCGAGCAGGCGCGCGGCGAAGCTGTTGGTGCCGAGCTCGGAACCGAAGCGCTTCACCACCACATGCTCGGGCCGGATGCCCACGGTGGCTTGCGAACCGACGCTGAGGTTGCCCGGTGCGCAGAACAGTTCGCTGTCGCGCACGCGCACCTTGCCGTCGGCCAGCACGGTGGCGGGCAGCATGTTCATGCGGCCCACGAAGCCCGCGACGAAGCGGGTGCGCGGCTTGCGGTACAGCTCGTCGGGCGTGCCGGCCTGCTCGATGCGGCCGTTGTGCATCAGCACCACACGGTCGGCCATCGACAGCGCTTCTTCCTGGTCGTGCGTGACCATGATGGTGACGATGCCCAGGCGCTTTTGCAGCGCGCGGATCTCGCTGCGCAGCGTGGCGCGCACCTGCGCGTCGAGCGCGGACAGCGGCTCGTCGAGCAGCAACAGGCGCGGGTTGGGCGCCAGGGCGCGCGCCAGCGCGATGCGCTGCTGCTGGCCGCCCGAGAGCTGCACCGGGTACTTGTCGGCATGCGCGGTGAGCCCGACGAGGTCGAGCATTTCGCGCGAGCGCTTGGCCATTTCGCGTGCCAGGGCGCCCGTGGGGTGCAGGCCGTAGGCGATGTTCTGCGCCGCCGTGAGGTTGGGGAACAGCGCATACGACTGGAACACCACGCCGAAGCCGCGTGCCGCGGGCGGCAGGCCCGCGATGTCCTGGCCACCGAGCAGGATCTGCCCGCTGTCGGCGCGCTCGATGCCGCACACGATGCGCAGCAACGTGGTCTTGCCGCAGCCCGAAGGGCCGAGCAGGCAGACGAACTCGCCGGGCTCGATGTCCAGGTCGATGCCGTCGAGCACGCGCGTGGCGCCAAAGGACTTGCCGATGCCGCGAAGAGAAAGAAAGCTGGTCATGTTCAGTGGCCCCAGTCGAGAAACACCGCGGAACCGGCTTTGCCGGGCCGCTGGTGTTGCCCCCGGTGAGGGGGTTGGCGTAGCGACACGAAGTGCGCGAAGACTGGGGGAGAGCCCATCACATGGGTTTCTTTTCGGCCTTGGCGTCGTAGCGCTTCGACCATTCCGTCAGGATGCGGTCGCGGTTGGCGGCAGCCCAGTTGAAGTCGTTCTTGGCCAGCAGCTTCTCGACGTCGCCCGGCACGAACTCCAGCTTTTCCTGGATGCCCGGCAGCGCGAGCACGGCGAAGTTCTTCGCGTACAGCTCGTTGGCCTGCTTGGTCACAGCCCAGTCGGCCAGGGCCTTGGCGGCGTCCTGCTTCTTGCTGGTCTTCATGATGCCGGTGGCTTCCATGTCCCAGCCCAGGCCTTCCTTGGGCAGCACGATGTCGATGGGGGCGCCGTCGCGCTTGGTCTTGTTGGCGCGGTACTCGAACGACATGCCCAGCGCGAACTCGCCGGCACCGGCTTGGCGGCAGGGCTTGCTGCCCGACAGGCTGTACACGCCGATGTTCTGGTGCAGCGCGTCCATGTACTTCCAGGCCTTGTCCTCGCCCATCATCTGGATCCAGCCCGACACCATGAGGTAGCCGGTGCCCGAGGCGGCCGGGTTGGGCATGGTGATCTGGCCCTTGTAGACCGGGTTGCTCAGGTCGGCCCAGCTGGTGGGCTTGGGCAGGCTCTTCTTCGTGGCTTCGGCGGTGTTGAAGCAGATGGCCGACGACCACACGTCCATGCCGACCCACTTGGGCGGGTTGGCGGTGTCGCGCATGGTGGGCTTGATGGCGTCCAGGCCCTTGGGGGCGTAGGGCTGGAGCATGCCTTCCTTGTCCAGCAGCATCAGCGAGGTGGCGGCCAGGCCCCACACCACATCGGCCTGCGGGTTGGCCTTTTCGGCCAGCAGCTTGGCGGTGACGATGCCGGTGGAGTCGCGCACGAACTTCAGTTCGATGTTGGGGTTCTCCTTTTCGAAGGCAGCCTTGTAGGCCTGCACCTGGTCGGCTTCGAGCGCGGTGTAGACCAGCAGCTCGGTGCGGCCCTGGGCCGAGGCGGCGAAAGCCAGCGAGAACAAGGCGGCGGGCACGGCGGCCCACATCAGACGACGATGCAGCATGGGAGATTCCCTCGAGGTAAGAACAGGCGGTGTACGCAAAAAGAAAACACGGCCGGGGCCGTGAACGCAGCGATGCTCGCAGCGGTATGTGACAAAGGTTTGTCACATGGCCGTACCCGCGCCGCGGCGTTTGCACTTTCGTCACACGGCTGTCATCGAGCGACGCGAGCCTGTACAGGCTGTCGCACCCGTTCTTTTGCAATCCCATGACACTCGACCTCGCCGAGATCGCTCGCCTGTTCGCCGAACGCGGCGGGCTGGCGTATGCGGGCGAGCCGGTGTCGCAGCTCGAACACGCGTTGCAATGCGCCTGGCTGGCCGAACAGGCCGGCGCCGGCGACACGCTCGTGACGGCTGCATTGCTGCACGACCTGGGGCACCTGCTGATCGCCGAGCACCAGACGCTGTCGCACTCGCCCACCGAACTGGGCCTTGACGACCGCCACCAGTACATCGCGCTGCCGCTGCTGCGCGGCGCCTTCGACGTGGCGGTGCGCGAGCCGATCCGCCTGCACGTGGACGCCAAGCGCTACCTGTGCGCGACGCGGCCGGGTTACGCGTCGAAGCTCTCGCCCGATTCGGTGCGCAGCCTGGCGCTGCAGGGCGGCGTGATGGACGACGACGCGGCGCAGCGCTTTGCCGGCCTGCCGTGGTCGGGCGACGCCGTGCGGCTGCGGCTGTGGGACGAAGCAGCCAAGGCCGAGGGGCTGCGCACGCCGCCGCTGGCGCATTTCCTGGCGACGGCGGCGCGCGTGATGCTGCGCTGAGGGCTGGCGGGGCGGCGGGCCCCGCCTTCAGCCCCGCTTAAGACGCAGTTGTCTACGATGGGCCCCTCACGAGGTCCGGCGCCCCTGCGCCTGCGAGGAAATCCGCATGTCATCTGCCCCATCCCCCACCGTCGCGGCGCGTGCCCACACGTTCGTCCAGGTCGTGCGCCGCGTGCTGCGGCTCGCGGCGCCCTACTTCAACTCGGACGAAGAGAAGTGGCGGGCGCGCCTGATGTTCGCGGGCATCGTGGCGTTGAACCTGGCGTACGTGTATGCGCTGGTGCTCTTCAACCAGTGGTACGGGCGCTTCTATGACGGGCTGCAGAACAAGGACGCGGTGGTGTTCTGGCGCGAGATCCGCGTGTTCGCGGTGCTGGCCTTCTTCAACATCGCGATCCAGGTGCTGAAGTTCTACGTGACACAGATGCTCCAGTTGCGCTGGCGCGCCTGGATGACCCGGAACTACCTCGGCCGCTGGATGGCCGACCGGACCTTCTATCACCTGGAGCTGGCGCGTTACGCGCAGGCCGACGGCCTCACGCCTGACAACCCCGACCAGCGCATCCAGGAGGACCTGCAGATGTTCACCAACGCCACGATGGTGCTGTCGATGGATTTGCTGAACGCGGTGGTCACGCTGCTGAGCTTCATCGGCATCCTGTGGGGCCTGTCGGGCACCTTCGACCTGTCGCTGGGCGGCAGCACCTACCAGGTCGCCGGTTCGATGGTGTGGCTGGCGCTGGTCTACTGCGTGGTCGGCACGGTCATCACGCACTTCATCGGCCGGCCGCTGATCGGCCTGAACTTTCGCCAGCAGCGCTTCGAGGCCGACTTCCGCCACCACCTGGTGCGCGTGCGCGAGTACAGCGAAGCCATCGCGCTCGACCGCGGCGAGACGGTGGAGCGCGGCCAGCTCGACGTACGCTTCGGCGCGGTGCTGCGCAACTACCTGCAGCTGATCAAGCAAAAGAAGAACCTGGTCACCTTCACCGCAATGTTCGGGCAGGCCTCGCTGATCTTCCCGTTCCTCGTGTCGGCACCGCGCTTCTTCAGCGGCGCCATTCAGTTGGGTGCCCTCATGCAGATTTCCTCGGCCTTCGACAAGGTGCAGGAATCGCTGAGCTGGTTCGTCGAAAACTACGACAAGGTGGCCGTCTGGCGCGCCACCACCGACCGCCTGATCAGTTTCGACGACGCGATGCGCGCCCACGCCACGCGCGAAGACGCCCTGCAGCGCGAAGACGGCGCCGCCGCGCTGGACACCTCCGGTCTCACGGTGGCGCTGCCCAATGGCACGCAGCTGCTGGCCGGTGCCGCGCTGGCGGTGCGCCCCGGCGACAGCGTGCTGCTGCAAGGCCCCTCGGGCAGCGGCAAGTCGACGCTGTTCCGCACCTTCGCAGGCATCTGGCCCTTCGCGAGCGGCAAGGTGCAAGCCCCGGCCGACGCGGTCTTCATGCCGCAGCGCCCCTACCTGCCCGACGGCAAGCTGCGCGAGGCGCTGACCTACCCGCACCCGGCCGCCGGCTTCAGCGATGAACAACTGCGCCGGGCGCTGGTCGATGCGCTCTTGCCCGACCTGGCGAACCGGCTCGACGACAGCGATGCCTGGAGCCAGAAGCTCTCGGGCGGCGAACAGCAGCGGCTGGCCATCGCGCGGGTGTTGCTGAAGAAACCGGCCTGGCTCTTCGCCGACGAAGTGACCAGCGCGCTCGATGCGCCGGCCGAAGCCGTGCTCTACCAGCGGCTCGCCGACACGGTGCGCGCGGGCGGCGGCGCGATGGTGTCGATCGCGCACCGCCCGGCCGTGGGTGATTTCCATGGCCAGCGGTGGACGCTGGTGCCGCAGGAAGAAAGTGCCGCCGGTGGCGCGCGCTACCGGCTCGATACCTCTGCGGCTGCTCAGCCCGCAGCGGCGGCGGCGTAGCGCTCCCAGCCCTTCTTGCGCAGGTCGCAGGCCGGGCATTCGCCGCAGCCGTAGCCCCAGGCCTGACGGTGCTCGCGGTCGCCGAGGTAGCAGGTGTGGGTTTCTTCCACGATCAGGTCGACCAGCGGCTGGCCGCCCAGGCGGTGGGCCAGCGCCCAGGTCTCGGCCTTGTCGATCCACATGAGCGGCGTCTCGATGACGAGGCGGCGCTCCAGGCCGAGCGACAGCGCGAGCTGCATGGCCTTCATGGTGTCGTCGCGGCAGTCGGGGTAGCCCGAGAAGTCGGTCTCGCACACGCCGGTGACGATCACCTGCAGCCCGCGCCGGTAGGCCAGCGCGCCCGCGAGCGTGAGGAACAGCAGGTTGCGCCCCGGCACGAAGGTGTTGGGCAGGCCGTCGGCCTGCATGGCAAAGGCGACTTCCTCGGTGAGCGACGAGCCGCCGAGCTGGGCCAGCGCGGCCAGCGTGAGCACGTGGTCTTCGCCCAGGCGCGGCGCCCATTCGGGAAAGCGCTCGCGGATCTTCGCGAGCACGGTGCCGCGCACGTCGAGTTCGACGCGGTGACGCTGGCCGTAGTCGAAGCCCAGGGTTTCGACACGTTGGTACTTGGACAGGGCCTCGGCCAGGCAGGTGGCCGAGTCCTGGCCGCCGGAAAACAGAACGAGGGCGGTGGTGTGCAGGGGCATGGAGCCTCCGGGAAATAGGGGAAAAAGAAAAAGCGGCCGGCGCGCCCGGTCAATCTTCGAGCAGGATGCCGCTGCCGCCGGAGGGGCCGCGCACGCCGACGGCCTCGACCTCGGCGATCTGCTCCGCCGGGAAGAACTTGCACAGGCAATGCTCGATGTCGATGTACTCCCCGGCATGGACCACGGCCAGCATGTGCGCCAGGATCTGCTGGTAGACGGTCACGACGTGGTCGATCAGCACGGCGTCGAAGCTCCACAGGCGGCTCATGTACTGCCCCGGAATGCCGACGACCGCGGTGACGGTGCCCGGCGGGCGCCGCTGGGCGAACACCACCTTGCCCGCGAAACGTTCATCGGCATAGCGGCCGATGTCGGCGCGCTCGGTGAGCTGGTAGCGACCGCTGACCTTGAAGACGCGCGACACGTCGGCCAGCAGGCCTTCGGAACGCAGGAAACCGAACATGACCTCCAGGCAGAGGGTCTCGGTCAGGTTCTTGACGATGCTGAGGTCGTAACCCGCGGCGATCCGCTGCACCTCGCCGTCGCCCGAGAAGTCGAGCACCCGGTCGACCGCCCGCGCGAGCACGACGCGCTGGAGTTCGTTGTAAGGCACGGCGCCCATTTCGACCAGGTAGATGCGGGCGCCCGGGTCCTGCAGGCGGATGCTGGCCAGGGTGTACAGCGTCTGCGCCAGGCGCTGGTCGCTGTCGAACACCCCGATCTTCGTGTTGAGGGCACTGGAGACGAGGTAGAGATTGACCATGGCGGGCTGATTTTATTCAGCGCGCCGACACCCGGATACGATGCCGCGCATGAACACCCGACGCCTTGCCGCATGGGCCGCCACCTTCGCGGTCCTTCTGGCCCTCGACACGCTCTGGCTGGGCTTCGTCGCCGACGGCCTCTACCAGCGAGAGATGGGCGACCTGATGGCGCCCGACCCGCGGCTGGGCGTGGCGACGGCGTTCTACCTGCTCTATCCGATCGGCCTGCTGGTCTTCGCCATCGTGCCAGGCCTGCAGGCGCAGGGCGTGCTGCGCGCCGCACTGCTCGGCAGCCTGTTCGGCCTCTTCTGCTACGGCACCTACGACCTGACGAACCTCGCGACGATCCGCGACTGGCCGCTGGCGCTGTCGTTCATCGACATGGCCTGGGGCACGCTCGTGAGCGGCGCGGCCGCCGGTGCGGGCGCGCTGGCCCTGCGCAGCAACGTGACACGCGCAAGACAGTCACGCGCAAACAAAGACTGAACTTTCGCGGCCGGCCCGCATCGTCACGGCCGAGTCACCGGAGGTCTCTAGATTGCACTCCCTGAGTCGGTGCGCAGCACGCGCGCCGAACGTCACGACCTTCGAGGGAGTCCGTTGCATGAATCACCGTTTGATCGCCCCGGCGCTGCTGGGCGCTTCACTGATGCTGTCCGCCTGCGGCGGCAGCAACAACAACAGCCCGTCGCTGCCGTTCCTTCCGCCGCCCACCACGCCGCCACCGGCCGCGCAGGCACAGAAGAACATCCTCTTCTTCCTGGGCGACGGCATGGGCATCACCACGCTGACCGCCGCGCGCATCTACAAGGTCGGTGAGGACGGCGACCTGACGATCGACACGCTGCCCGAGACCGCTTTCGTCCACACCTACTCGAACGACGCGCAGGTGACCGACAGCGCGCCCTCGATGTCGGCCTACATGACCGGCGTGAAGATGAACAACGAAGTCATCTCGATGAGTGCTGAAACCAAGGCCACCGACGCTGCGGGCAAGGCCTACCACCTCAACTTCGACAGCACCTGCCCCTCGGGCAACGGCCAGGCCGTCGACACGCTGCTCGAGCAGAGCAAGGCCAAGGGCTATGCCACCGGCGTGGTCACCACCACGCGCATCACGCACGCCACGCCCGCCGCCACGTATTCGCACGTGTGCCACCGCGACGCCGAGAACACCATCGCCGCGGCGCTGGTGCCGGGCGGCGCCGGCTACAACGGCAAGCTGGGCGACGGCGTCGACGTGTTCTTCGGCGGCGGCACCGACTACTTCACGGCCAAGGAAGCCGGCGGCAAGCGCAACGACAAGCGCGACCTGATCGCCGAGCTGAAGACCGCCAAGTACAGCTTCGCCGCCAGCCGGGCCGAGTTCGACAAGCTGCCGGCCGACGGCAACACCAAGATCGCCGGCCTCTTCACCAAGAGCCACATGGCCTACGACCTGGACCGCAACCCGACCAAGGAGCCGAGCCTGGCCGAGATGACGGGCAAGGCCATCGACGCGCTGGCCGCGCGCAAGAAGGGCTTCTTCCTGATGGTGGAAGGCGGGCGCATCGACCACGCCCTGCACGCCACCAACGCGCGCCGTGCGCTGCAGGACACCGGCGCCTTCGACGACGCCATCAAGCTGGCGCTGCAGAAGATGCAGGCCATCGACCCAGGCCTGAAGAACACGCTGGTGGTGGTCACGGCCGACCACGACCACACGCTGCAGCTCAACGGCTATGCCGCACGCACCGGCAAGACCGAATCGGGCAAGCCCGGCGTGCTCGGCCTGGTGAAGGACTACGTCGACACCAGCAAGACCAGCAAGGACGTGAACGGCATGCCCTACACCATCATCGGTTTCGGCAACGGTCCGAACCGCACGGCACGTGACATCGCCATCAGCGAGGCCGACCTGGAGCTGCCCGACTACCGCCAGGAAGCCGTGGTGCCGATGGACCCCGCGAGCGATTCCGAAACCCACGGCGGCGCCGACGTGTTCCTGGGCGCGCAGGGCCTGGGCGCCGACAACTTCTCGGGCGTGATCACCAACACCGACGTGTTCGGCCTGATCAGGAAGGCGGTCGGCCTGTGAAGGGCGGCTGCCACTCACGGACGAACACAACCATGCACACGACCATGAACCGCACCCTCCGCACCCCCCGCCTGGCCGCCGCGCTCGTCTGCGCCGCCGCCGGCATGCTCGCCACCGGCGCCCACGCCGCCGGCGAAGCCAAGAACGTGATCTTCTTCCTCGGCGACGGCATGGGCCCCGTCACCGTGACCGCCGCGCGCATCTACAAGGGCGAGAAGCAGCTGGCCGCCAAGCCCGGCTCGCTGGTGAGCCCCGAGCGCGCGAACCTCACGATGCAGTCGCTGCCGTATGCGGCGCGCGTGAAGACCTTCTCGCTCGACGGCCAGACCACCGACAGCGCGCCCTCGATGGCCGCCTACATGACCGGCGTGAAGATGCGCAACGAGGTGATCTCGATGTCCAGCGACACGGTCGCCGTCGACAGCACCGGCAAGCAGTACATCAACGGCGAGAACACCACCTGCCCGCCGACCAACGGCCAGGCCGCCGACACGCTGCTCGAGCTCGCCAAGGCCAAGGGCCGCGCGGTCGGCGCGGTGTCGACCACGCGCGTCGGCCATGCCACGCCGGCCACCACCTACGCGCACATCTGCAACCGCAACGGCTACAACACCATCGCCGAGCAGAGCGTGCCGGGCCACGCCAACTACAACCCCAAGCTGCTCGACGGCGTGGACGTGCTGCTGGGCGGCGGCCAGCGCAACTACCTGCCGACCACGGTCCTGGCAGGCAGCAAGCGCACCGACGGCGTCAACCTGGTGACGGCGATGCAGGCCAAGGGCTACACCTACGTCGACACGGGCACCAAGCTGCGCGCCGTCGACGCGGGCGCCACGGGCAAGCTGCTGGGCCTGTTCACGCCGAGCGAAATGGCCTACGAACTCGACCGCGTGAAGCAGAACCTCGACCAGCCCAGCCTGTCGGAAATGACCGAGAAGGCCCTGGGCGTGCTCAGCAAGAACGACAAGGGCTTCTTCCTCATGGTGGAAGGCGGTCGCATCGACCACGCGCTGCACGGCACCAACGCCAAGCGCGCGCTGGAAGACACGCTGGCCTTCGACACGGCCATCCAGACCGCGCTGGACTACATGAACAAGAAGGACCCAGGCCTGAAGAACACGCTGGTGGTGGTCACGGCCGACCACGACCACGCGATCGCCTTCAACGGCTACCCGAAGATCGGCAACCCGATCCTGGGCAAGGTCAACGGCTACGCCGACGGCAAGCCCTCGAAGGCGGCGGACGGCAAGCCCTACACCACGCTGGTGTTCGGCAACGGCGGACGGCCCAACGCGACGGCCGCCAGCCAGATCAACCCGGAAGACAACAACAAGCCGTGGATCGCGCCGGCGCGCGGCGCCTCGCGCGACGACCAGACCGCGATGGACACCACGGACGACAACTTCCTGCAGGAAGTTGGCATCAACCTGGGCACGCCGGGTTCGGAAACGCACGGCGGCGGCGACGTGATGCTGTTCGCGGGCGGCGCGGGCGCGAAGCTCTTCAAGGGCACCGTGGAGAACATCAAGGTGTTCAACAAGGTCAAGGAAGCGGCGGGCCTGTGAACGCTGCCGTGACGCTCAAGACGCTGCTGGCGGCGGCGGCCCTCGCGGCCCTTCCGCTGGTGGCCGGCGCGGCAGGCGATGATGCCGCCGCGCCCGACCAGACCCTGCGCATCACGCACCACGTGATGTCGATCGGCAAGGACGGCGTGCAGCGCGAAAGCCGCTACGCCGACCGCATGGTGCGCCGCGCCGGCACGGTGTGGATCGAGCGCGAGCTGCCGCCCACGCTGCGCGCCGGCCATGACCACGAGGCCAGCGAAGGCAAGGTGCACATCGGCCACGCGCACGCCGACAACACGGCCGCGCCGCTGTGGCTGCGCCGCGATGCGGCCGGCACGGTGCAGGTGAACATGGTGCTGCGCCAACAGCGCAAGGTGATCGAGGTGGACGCGGCCAACTACGGCAACGTCGGCTACAGCGGCTCGTGGGCCAACGCCTATTGGCTGATCGACCCGGCCAGCCTGCCGCGCATGAAGGCGCTCGGCACGGCGCGCGGTGGCGTGCAGCGCTACGAGCTGCCGCAAGGCGAACGCACGCTGCGCGTCGACTGGGACGTGGCGGGCCGCTATGCGCGCAAGATCGAGCAGCGCGACGCGCACGGCACCTCGCTCAACGTGATGACCGCTTCGGCCATCGCCGCGCCGAAGGTGCTGCCGTGGCAGCAGGTCGAAAGCTACGCGCGCGGCGACTACTCGGACCTGCTGGATTAGGGCTTGTGCACGCTATTTCCGGCGTCGCCGGAAACAGCGTGAACAGGCCCTGGTACTTCTTAGAGGAAGCGTTCGAGCAGCTTGCGCGAGGCGCGGTCGAGCACCTTCGCATCGGGAATGCGGAACTGCACGCCGTGCGCGCTCGCGATGAGCAGCGCGCCGCCCTCGAGGCGGCGGATGTCTTCCTCGGCCTTGAGCACGAAGCTGGTGTCGCCGCGGTCGGTGCTCACGGTCCAGGTGCTGGGCACGCCGAAGCTCGACACGCGGTGCAGCTTCAGCAGCGTCGGCGCAAAGTCGCGCACCGCGAGTTCCTCGGTCAGCAGCGCCTGCGTGGGTGCGGGCAGCTGGTCGACGCGGTCGACCCACACGAGTTCGCGGCCTTCGCTGCCGACGAGCGACACGCCCTCGTTGGGCGCGCTGAGCGGAAAGGCGCGCACGGGCGTCACGCCCACGTGGCGCTCGCCCTGTGCGTCGGTCAGCACGAGGCGGCCGAAGGTGTCGCGGGCGAGTTCGAAGTTGTTGTTACTGCTGCTCATCACACGTCCCCTGCCGGATGGGCCGCGTGGCTCACGGCCAGCGGTGCCTGGGCGTTGGCGCGCTCGTCGGCGGCGCCTTCGCTCACATCGTCTTCGTCGCCCTGGCGCAGCTGCGCCTGGTACAGGCGCCAGTAGGCGCCCTGCTTGGCCATGAGCGCGTCGTGCGGCCCGACCTCGACCACCTCGCCGCGGTCCATGACCACGAGGCGGTCGGCCTTGCGCAGCGTGGACAAACGGTGCGCGATGGCGATGGTGGTGCGGCCCTGCACGAGGTTGTCGAGCGCCTTCTGGATTTCCTTCTCGGTCTCGGTGTCGACGGCCGAGGTGGCCTCGTCGAGGATCAGGATGCGCGGGTCGATGAGCAGCGCGCGCGCGATGCTGATGCGCTGGCGCTCGCCGCCCGACAGGCCCTGGCCGCGCTCGCCGACCAGCGAGTCGTAGCCGTGCGGCAGGCGCAGGATGAAGTCGTGCGCGTGGGCCGCGCGGGCTGCGGCCACCACCTCTTCGCGCGTGGCGTCGGGCTTGCCGTAGGCGATGTTCTGCGCGATCGTGCCGAAGAACAGGAAGGGCTCCTGCAGCACCAGCCCGACGTGGCGGCGGTAATCGGCCACGGCGAAGCGGCGGATGTCGGTGCCGTCGACCTTGATGGCGCCGTCGGTCACGTCGTAGAAGCGGCAGATCAGGTTGACCAGCGTGCTCTTGCCCGAGCCGCTGTGGCCCACGAGGCCGATCATCTCGCCGGGCTCGATGGTCAGGTCGAGGTCGTGAATCACGGCGCGCGAGCCGTAGCGAAAGCCCAGCCCGCTCATCTCGATGCGGCCCTGCACGCGCTCCACCTTCACCGGGTTCGCCGGCTCGGGCACGTTGCTCACGTGGTCCAGGATGTCGAAGATGCGCTTGGCGCCGGCGGCGGCCTTCTGCGTGACCGAGACGATGCGGCTCATCGAGTCGAGCCGTGTGTAGAAGCGGCCGATGTAGGCGATGAAGGCGGTGAGCACACCCACTGTGATGTGGCCGCGCGCCACCTGCCAGATGCCGAAGGCCCAGACCACGAGCAGGCCGATTTCGGTGAGCAGCGACACGGTCGGCGTGAACAGCGACCAGGTGCGGTTGAGCTTGTCGTTGACCTGCAGGTTGTAGGCATTGGCCACGCGGAAGCGCTCGGCTTCGCGGCGCTCCTGCGCAAAGGCCTTGACCACGCGGATGCCGGGGATGGTGTCGGCCAGCACGTTGGTCACTTCGGACCAAACGCGGTCGATCTTCTCGAAGCCGGTGCGCAGGCGGTCGCGCACGACGTGGATCATCCAGGCGATGAAGGGCAGCGGCACCAGCGTGACCACGGCCAGCAGCGGGTTGATCGAGAACAGGATGACCGCCGTCATGACGATCATCAGCACGTCGTTCGCGAAATCGAGCGCATGCAGCGACAGGAAGACGTTGATGCGATCGGTTTCGGAGCCGATGCGCGCCATGAGGTCGCCGGTGCGCTTGCCGCCGAAATAGTCCAGCGGCAGGGTCAGCAGGTGCTCGTAGGTGGTGGTGCGCAGGTCGGCGCCGATGCGCTCGGACACCAGCGCCAGCAGGTAGGTGCGCGCCCAGCCGAGCCCCCAGCCGACCAGCGCCGCGATCAGCAGGCCGCCCAGGTACAGGCCGACCCGGGCGGAGTCGATCTTCTGTCCGTTCTGGAACGGGATCAGGATGTCGTCCATCAGCGGGATGGTCAGGTACGGCGGCACCAGCGTGGCGGCGGTGGAAATGAGGGTCAGAACAAACCCGAGGATCAGCTGCTTGCGGTACGGCCCGGCGAAGCGGCCCAGGCGCAGCAGCACCCAGGTCGAAGGCGGGGTCTGGAGCTCGGTGTCGGTGCCTTCGGCCTCGAGACCTTCGGGCACCTCTTCTGTCGCCTTCGTGACAGCCGGCGCGGCGCGCTGGCCGAACAACTTGAGCAGCTTGAGCGCCGCCGGCTGGCCGGCCAGGGTGTAGCGCCAGCGGGCGAGCTGTCCGGCGGGCCCGATGAGGTCGAGGGTTCCGACGCCTGCGTGATCGGAAAGGCGCATTTCCAAGGCCTGCTCGGTGAGTGGCCACTCACGCCACTCGCCACCGGGTTCCAGGGCAATGAGGCGCTGGTCGGTCAGGGCGACGAGGCCCGTGGCGAAGCGAAGTTGGTCGTCGAGGTCAACCGCAAGTGTTACCGAAACGTTTTCAGTGCCTGCGAGTCGGCTTTTCAGCACGCCTGAGACCGCCTCCGTTTCGCCCGCCTGGGCGCCGACTGGATCGTGATGTTGCATTGTGTTTATTTGACTCTTGCCCGTCGCGGGCCGCAGGGACCGCGTCATGGCGCCCTTGGTCGGGCGCCGATTCTGACCGATCGCCATGGGAGCGCTTGAAGGCGCCGTGGTGCTCGGCCAAAGCACATCGAACGTTTGCATGACCCGTTTCGACGACATCCAATTGCTGCGCATCAACTATTTGCGCGGTCCCAACCTCTGGACCTACCGTCCGGTGCTCGAAGTCTGGCTCGACCTGGGCAAGCTCGAGGACTTCCCCTCCAACAAGATCGACGGTTTCACCGACCGGCTGACCACCCTGCTGCCGGCGCTCATCGAGCACCACTGCGGCGTGGGCGAGCGCGGCGGCTTCATCCAGCGCCTGACCGAAGGCACCTGGTCGGGCCACGTGCTGGAGCACGTCGTGATCGAACTGCTGAACCTGGCTGGCATGCCGACCGGCTTCGGCCAGACCCGCAGCACCTCGGAGCACGGCGTGTACCGCATGGTGTTCCGCGCGCGTGACGAGCAGGTCGCCCGCGTGGCGCTGGCCGAAGGCCACCGCCTGCTGATGGCGGCCATCAACAACGACCCGTTCACCGCCGCCGACGTGCAGACCGCCGTCGAGGCCGTCAAGGCCAAGGTCGAGGACTGCTACCTCGGCCCGAGCACCGCGGCCATCGTGTCCGCCGCCACCGACCGCGGCATTCCGCACATGCGCCTGAACAGCGGCAACCTGGTGCAGCTGGGCTACGGCGCCAACCAGCAGCGCATCTGGACCGCAGAAACCGACTACACCAGCGCCATCGGCGAATCGATCGCCAGCGACAAGGAGCTGACCAAGTCGCTGCTCGCCAGCTGCGGCGTGCCCGTGCCGCACGGCCAGGTCGTCGAGTCGCCCGAAGAAGCCTGGGAAGCCGCCGAAGACATCGGCCTGCCCGTGGTCGTGAAACCGTCGGACGCCAACCATGGCCGCGGCGTGTCGCTCGAGCTGACCACGCGCGAGGAAGTCATGGCCGCCTTCGCGGTCGCCGAGCCCGAAGGCAGCGACGTGATGGTCGAGCGCTTCATCCGCGGCCACGAGCACCGCCTGCTGGTGGTGGGCGGCGAGGTGGTGGCGGCGGCACGCGGCGAGATCATCACCGTGACCGGCGACGGCACCAGCACCGTGGCCGGGCTGATCGACAAGCAGCTCAACAGCGACCCGCGCCGCGGCGCCGAAGAAGAATTCCCGCTCGACGTGATCGTGCTGGCCACCGACGCCAAGCTGCAGCTGGAGCTCAAGCGTCAGGAACTGGACGGCACCTCGGTGCCCGCCGCCGGCCGCGTGGTCACGATCCAGCGCAACGGCAACATGGCCTACGACTGCACCGACCTCGTGCACCCCGAGGTGGCGCACGCCGCCGTGCTCGCCGCCCGCGTGGTCGGCCTGGACATCGCGGGCATCGACATGGTCGCGCAAGATATTTCCAAGCCGCTGGGCCCGCAGGGCGGCGCGATCGTCGAGGTGAACGCCGGCCCCGGCCTGCTGATGCACCTGAAGCCGGCCATCGGCTCGCCGCGCCCCGTGGGCCGCGCCATCTGCGACCACCTGTTCCCGAACGACGCACCTGGCCGCATCCCCGTGGTGGGCGTGGCCGGTTCGCGCGACACCGCCGTGCTCGCGCGGCTGGTGGCCTGGCTCATCAACCTGGGCGGGCGCCACACCGGCCTGGCCTGCCGCGACGGCCTGTTCCTGGAACGCCGCCGCGTCGACGCACGCGACAGCGCCAACTGGGACGCCGGCCACCGCCTGCTCGTGAACCGCGCCGTCGAGGCCGTGGTGATCGAGAACGGCGCCGAGACCATCCTGCGCGACGGCCTGGCCTACGACCGCTGCGAAGTCGGCATCGTGACCGACCTCGAAGGCTGCGAAGCCCTGGCCGACTACGACATCACCGAGAGCGACCAGATGGTCAAGGTGCTGCGCACCCAGGTCGACGTGGTGCTGGGCGAAGGCACGGCCGTGCTGAACGCCGACGAGCCGCGCATCGCCGCGCTGGCGCCGCTGTGCGACGGCTCGGTCATCCTCTATGCGGCCGACCCGCAGGCCGCCGCGCTGTCCGCGCACCAGGCCGCCGGCGGCAAGGCCGTGCTGGTGCGCCAGGACCGCGTGGTGCTGGCCAACGGCACGAGCGAATCGTTCCTGCCCGGCCTGGGCCGCCTGACCATCTGGCGCGCGACCCACGTCGGCGTGAGCCTCGAAAGCCTGCTGGCCGCCGTGGCCGCCGGCTGGGCCATGGGCATTCCGCTCAACCTGATCGGCGCCGGCGTCGAGGCCTTCGAAGCCGACCTGCAGGCGGCCCTGGCCTCGCTGCAGCTGTCGCAGGCCTCGCCCCTTTCGCCCCAACAACAATTGGCATGACACGATGCGCCGCCCCGCCACCCGCGGGGCCGGCGCCCCGGTCACACCGCAAGATCACTGCAACCGCGCGCCCCGTGCCGTAGCCCCATGAAAGTCACCCGCATCCGCGCCCTGCGCGGCCCCAATCTCTGGAGCCGCCACACCACCATCGAGGCCGTCGTGGCCTGCGAAGGCGACGAGAACGCCGTCGGCAAGCTCGACGGGTTCGAAGCCCGCCTGCGCGCCCGCTTCCCGACCATCGGCGAGCTGCACCCGATGGTGCTCGGCCAGCCGTTGGCGCTGGCCCATGTGCTCGAGAACGCCGCCGTGGCGCTGCAGGCGCAGGCCGGCTGCGCCGTCAACTTCGGCAACACCGCGCCCACGACCGAAGAAGGCGTCTACCAGGTCACCGTGCAGTACACCGAGGAAGACGTGGGCCGCCGCGCCCTCGCCCTGGCCGAGGCGCTGATCCAGGCCGCGCTGGCCGACACCCCCTTCGACGCCGACGCCGCCATCACCGAGCTGCGCGACCTCGACGAATCGGAGCGCCTGGGCCCGAGCACCGGCTCCATCGTCGACGCCGCCGTGGCGCGCGGCATTCCGTACCGCCGCCTCACCAGCGGCAGCCTGGTGCAGTTCGGCTGGGGCTCCAAGCAGCGCCGCATCCAGGCCGCCGAGATCGACAGCACCAGCGGCGTGGCCGAATCGATTGCGCAGGACAAGGAACTCACCAAGCAGCTGCTCAACGCCGCCGGCGTGCCGGTGCCGCTGGGCCGCCCCGTGAGCAGCGCCGACGACGGCTGGGCCGCCGCCGAAGAAATCGGCCTGCCGGTCGTGGTGAAGCCGCAGGACGGCAACCAGGGCAAGGGCGTCACGGTGAACATCACCACGCGCGAGCAACTCACTTCGGCCTACGACTCGGCCGCCGTGTACGGCGAGGTGATGGTCGAGAAATTTTTGCCCGGCTTCGACTTCCGCCTGCTGGTGGTGGGCGACCGCCTCGTGGCCGCCGCACGCCGCGACCCGCCGCAGGTGATCGGCGACGGCAGTTCCACCGTGCGCCAGCTGGTCGACACCGTGAACCTCGACCCGCGCCGCGGCGAGGGCCACGCCACCTCGCTCACCAAGATCCGTCTGGACGACATCGCCATCGGCCGGCTCGAGTCGCAGGGCCTCACGCCCGAGAGCGTGCCCGAGCTGGGCCAGCGCGTGGTGCTGCGCAACAACGCCAACCTCTCGACCGGCGGCACCGCCACCGACGTCACCGACACCGTGCACCCCGAAGTGGCCGCGCGCGCCGTCGATGCGGCGCAGATGGTCGGCCTGCACATCTGCGGCGTCGACATGGTCTGCGAGAACGTGCTGCGCCCGCTCGAGGAACAGCACGGCGGCGTGGTCGAAGTGAACGCCGCGCCCGGCCTGCGCATGCACATCTCGCCCTCGTTCGGCCGCGGCCGCGCGGTCGGCGAGGCGGTGATGGACACGCTGTTCGCCCCCGGCGACGACGGCCGCATTCCCGTGGTGGCCGTCACCGGCACCAACGGCAAGACCACCACCGCGCGCCTGATCAATCACATCATTGCCTCCAGCGGCCTGCGCACCGGCATGACGAACACCGACGGCGTGTACGTCAACGGCCGCCAGACCGACAGCGGCGACTGCAGCGGCCCCAAGAGCGCGCGCAACGTGCTGATGCACCCCGACGTCGACGCGGCCGTGTTCGAAGTGGCCCGCGGCGGCGTGCTGCGCGAAGGCCTGGGCTTCGACCGCTGCGAAGTGGCCGTGGTCACCAACATCGGCAGCGGCGACCACCTGGGCCTGAACTACATCACCACGGTGGAAGACCTGGCGGTGCTCAAGCGCGTGATCGTGCGCAACGTGGCGCCCGACGGCTACGCGGTGCTCAACGCGGCCGACGTGAACGTCGCCGCCATGGCGGCCGGCTGCCCCGGCAACGTGATCTTCTTCACCGCCGACCGCATGCACCCGGTGATGGCCACGCACCGCGCGCAAGGCAAGCGCACCGTGTACGTCGACCAGGACACGCTGGTGGCCGCCGAAGGCTCGTGGCGCGAACGCATCGCGCTGCGCGACGTGCCCATCACGCGCGGCGGCACCATCGGCTTCCAGGTCGACAACGTGATGGCCTCGGTGGCCGCCGCGTGGGCCGTGGGCCTCGATTGGGACACCATCCGCAGCGGCCTGTCGAGCTTCATGAACGACGCGGCCGGCGTGCCGGGGCGCTTCAACGTCATGGACTACCGCGGCGCCACCGTGATCGCCGACTACGGCCACAACACCGACGCCATGAAGGCGCTGGTGTCGGCCGTGGACACCATGCCCGCCAACAAGCGCTCGGTGGTCATCAGCGGCGCGGGCGACCGGCGCGATTCGGACATCCGCGACCAGACCGCGATCCTCGGCCAGGCCTTCGACGACGTGATCCTGTACCAGGACGCGGCGCAGCGCGGCCGGGCCGACGGCGAAGTGATGGCGCTGCTGCGCCAGGGCCTGCAGGGCGCCTCGCGCACGCGCCAGATCGACGAGATCCGCGGCGAGTTCGTCGCCATCGACACCGCGCTGGCGCGGCTGCAGCCGGGCGACCTGTCGCTCATCCTGGTCGACCAGGTCGAAGAAGCGCTGGCCCACCTCGCGCAACGCATCGCGCAGGGCTGATCCGCCCGCCCCGCAGCGCGGGAGGCCCGCCCTCCTGGCGCTGCCGGACGTGTCCCACACGCAGGGGCGCGTCCGGCCCGCTCCACGGCGCGCGGCTTGTCCCACAGCCCCGCGCCATCAGCCGGCCCACACTGGGGCACCGGTCGCACCCTGCGTTCTTTTGCTTTCTGTTTTCTGTTCGCACGGCGCGCCGCTTCAGGAGCCCCGATGACGATCCACACCTTCCGTTCCACGCTCTCGACGGCCGCCCTCGTGGCCGTCGGCGGCTTCTTCATGGCCGGCGCGCCGCTGGCCTCGGCCCAGGCGCCGGGCAGCGACGCGCGGATGCAAAAAGAACGTGCCACGTGTGACGGCGTGCAACAGGACCGCGCGGCCTGCCTGCGCGAAGCCGGCGCCGCGCGCCAGGAAGCCGGGCGCAACGGCCTGACCGCCCCCGGCGCCGCGCGTGAAGACGCCAACGCGATGGCGCGCTGCAGCGAACAGCCCGTGGCCGACCGCGCGGACTGCGAGGCGCGCATGCGCGGCGGTGCGCGCACCACCACCGAAGGCAGCGTGATGGGCGGCGGCGTGATCCGCGAAACCGTCACCCCGCTGCCGCCGCAGCCCGTGCAGCCGGTGCGTTGAAGCACCCGGCCCTGAACCTCGACGCCCAGCGCCGGTCCAACGATTCCGGGCCTGATCCCAGTCTTTCGTCCCGATAGCCAAGGAGCACACCATGTCCAACAATGTGCGTTCGATGATCTTCGCCCTGCTCGCGATCAGCGGGCTGGCCACCACCACCATCGCCGCGGCCGCCCGCGGGGATGCGGGCGGCGGCAACAGCACCTACCAGCAGGAGATTGCGGTCTGCGGCCACAACCAGCAGGACCGTGCCGCCTGCATCCGCGAGGCCGGCGCCGCGCGCCAGGCCGCGGCGCGCGGCGGCCTCACCTCCGCGCCCGACTACCGCGCCAACGCCGTGGCCCGCTGCGGCCTGCAGCCGCCGGTCGAGCGCGCCGACTGCGAAGCCCGCGTGCTGGGCAGCGCAGGCAACATCCGCAGCAATGTCGATGGCAGCGTGATGGGCGGCGGCGTGATCCGCGAGTCGGTCTCGACCCGCGTGGTGACGATGCCGGCCGCGACGCTGCCGCCGCCGATGGTCGCCCCCATGCCTGCGGAACCGATGCCGATGCCCATGCCGCGCCCTGTTCCGGTGCAGTGACCCGGCGCGTATCGCCCGGAATGCGCCTCGGTGATAACACCGACGACACGTTCGCGGGCGATGCCCTCGTTTGTCATCAAATCGTCACAAAATACAGGCAGGTGCTAGCTATAGTTCCCGGTCCCTGCCAACCGAGGAACACTTTCCCATGAATGCCATCAAGGTCGCTCGCCGATTCATTGAAACGGACCCGGCCAACGAATCGGCCAAGATCCTTGCCCAACTGGTGCTGGCGCTCGAAGCCGAACGCAGCTTCGAGTTGATCACGCTCTACAGCCTCGACTACAAGAGCTTCCAGCTTGCGATGGACATCCTGAAGGAGTGGCGCCTGGACCGCTACTACGCCAGCAAGTCCAAGCTGTTCGATCTCTCGCTGCAAGTCACCGAGCTCGAAGCGGGCAACAACGCCGCTTCCTGAGCCCGTCCCATGGCGGTCCGGTACCTGGCGTACCCGGGCCCGCCTTTTTCATTTCCCCCAGCGCAACACCAACGGATCGAGCCGCCGCGCGGTCTCGATGAGGCCGGCGCGCGTCTCGGGATGCAGCGCGGGCAGCGGATGCCGCGGCGCTTCGCAGGCGATCACGCCGCCTTCCTTCATGAGCGCCTTGCAGGCCAGCAGGCCCGCCTGGCGGTTCTCGCAGTTGATGAGCGGCAGCCACCGCTGGTACAGCGCGAAGGCCTGGTCGCGGTCGCCTGAACGGTGCGCCTCGATGATCGGACGGATGCCGTCGGGGTAGCCGCCGCCGGTCATCGAACCGGTCGCGCCGGCGTCGAGGTCGGACATCAGCGTGATCGCTTCTTCGCCGTCCCACGGCCCTTCGATGGCATCGCCGCCCAGGCGGATCAGCTCGCGCAGCTTCGACGCGGCGCCGGCGGTTTCGATCTTGAAGTAAGCGACCTGCTCGATCTCCTGCGCCATGCGCGCGAGAAACGGCGCCGACAGCACCGTGCCGCTCGCGGGTGCGTCCTGGACCATGATCGGAATCGTCACCGCATCCGACAGCCGCGCGTAGAACTCGTGGATCTGCGGCTCGGGCACGCGGAAAGTCGCGCCGTGGTACGGCGGCATCACCATCAGCATCGCCGCCCCCATGTCCTGCGCGCGGCGGCTGCGCTCGGCGCAGACCTGGGTGCTGTAGTGCGTGGTCGTCACGATCACCGGCACGCGGCCCTTCACGTGCTCGAGGATCGTGCGCGTGAGCACCTCGCGCTCCTCGTCGGACAGCACGAACTGCTCGGAGAAATTCGCCAGGATGCACAGCCCGTCGGAGCCCGCGTCGATCATGAAATCGACGCAGCGCTTCTGGCTCTCCAGGTCGAGTGCACCCTGTTCGGTGAAGGTGGTGGGCACCACCGGGAAAATGCCGCGGTATCGGGGGGTCATGACGTGTGATCAGTGGGAGTGGCGGGGAACGGCCGAGCCTCTGCAGCCGACGAGGAAATCGAAGTCGCAGCCTTCATCGGCCTGCAGCACGTGGTTGACGTAGAGCTTCTGGTAGCCGCCGCCGCGCGTGCTCATGGGTTGCGCGTCGGATGCAGACAGCGACGCGAGGCGCGACGCCAGCTCCTCGTCGCTGATGTCCAGGTGCAGGCGCCCCGCATCGCAGTCGAGCTCGATCCAGTCGCCGTCGCGCACCGCCGCGAGCGGCCCGCCGTCGGCCGCTTCGGGCGCGACATGCAGCACCACCGTGCCGTACGCCGTGCCGCTCATGCGCGCGTCGGAGATGCGCACCATGTCCTTCACGCCCTGGCGCAGCAGCTTCGGCGGCAGGCCCATGTTGCCGACCTCGGCCATGCCGGGGTAGCCCTTGGGGCCGCAGTTCTTCAGCACCATCACGCAGCTCGCGTCGATGTCGAGGTCTTCATCGACGATGCGCGCCTTGTAGTGCTCCAGGTTCTCGAACACCACGGCGCGGCCGCGGTGCTTCAGCAGCTCGGGCGTGGCGGCCGAGGGCTTGAGCACCGCGCCGCGCGGCGACAGGTTGCCGCGCAGGATGCGGATGCCGCCGTCGGCGATGAGCGGGTTGTCGAGCGGGCGGATCACCTCGTCATTGAGGCTCGGTGCCTCGCGCACGTTGTCCCAGAGCGACTGGCCGTTCACGGTGAGCGCGCCGGGGTGCGGCAGCAGCCCGTTCTCGCCGAGACGGCGCAACACCGCAGGCAGGCCACCTGCGTAATAGAACTCTTCCATCAGGAAGCGCCCCGAGGGCATGAGGTCGACGATCGTCGGCGTGTGGCTGCCGATGCGCGTCCAGTCTTCCAGCTCCAGCTCGACGCCGATGCGCCCCGCGATCGCCTTCAGGTGGATCACCGCATTGGTCGATCCACCGATGGCCGCGTTCACGCGGATCGCGTTCTCGAAGGCCTCGCGCGTGAGGATCTTCGACAGCGTGAGCCCGTCCTTGGCCATCTGCACCGCGCGCGCCCCCGACATCTGCGCCAGCACGTAGCGCCGCGCATCGACCGCCGGAATCGCCGCGTTGTGCGGCAGCGAGGTGCCCAGCGCCTCGGCCATGCAGGCCATGGTGGAGGCCGTGCCCATCGTGTTGCAGGTGCCCGCCGAGCGCGACATGCCGCCCTCGGCCGAGAGGAACTGGTGCAGGTTGATCTCGCCCGCCTTCAGCGATTCGTGCAGCTGCCACACGGCCGTGCCCGAGCCGATGTCCTTGCCGTCGAGCTTGCCGTTGAGCATCGGCCCGCCCGTCACCACGATGGCCGGGATGTCGCAGCTGGCCGCGCCCATCAGCAGCGCGGGCGTGGTCTTGTCGCAGCCCGTGAGCAGCACCACCGCATCCACCGGGTTGCCGCGAATGGCTTCTTCCACGTCCATGCTCGCGAGGTTGCGCGTGAGCATCGCGGTGGGCCGCAGGTTCGATTCGCCGTTCGAGAACACCGGGAACTCGACCGGGAAACCGCCCGCCTCCGAGATGCCGCGCTTGACGTGCTCGGCGATCTTGCGGAAGTGCGCGTTGCAGGGCGTGAGTTCCGACCAGGTGTTGCAGATGCCGACGATGGGGCGGCCGTCGAACTCGTGGTCCGGGATGCCCTGGTTCTTCATCCAGCTGCGGTACATGAAGCCGTTCTTGTCGGCGGAGCCGAACCATTCGGTCGAGCGCAGTTTCTTTGTCATGGGGAAGTGGTCAGCGGCGCGGAGCGCGCGAGGTGAAGAAGCGTTGGAGCAGGCAGAACACGAAGAGCAGCGCGCCGACCACGATGCGCGTCCACCACGAGCTCAGCGTGCCGTCGAAGGAAATCAGCGTCTGGATGATCCCGAGCATCAGCACGCCGAAGAGCGTGCCCGCCACGTAGCCCACGCCGCCGGTGAGCAGCGTGCCGCCGATCACCACCGCGGCAATCGCATCGAGCTCCAGCCCGAGCGCATGCAGGCCGTAGCCCGAGAGCATGTAGAAGGTGAAGATCACGCCCGCCAGCGCCGAGCAGAAGCCCGAGAGCGTGTACACGCCCACGAGCGTGCGGCGCACCGGCAGGCCCATCAGCATCGCCGAATGCTCACTGCCGCCGATGGCGTACACCGCGCGCCCGAACGGCGTGCAGTGCGCGACGAACACCGCGGCCAGCAGCACGGCGATGGCGATCACCGCGCTGACCGACACCGAAGCCTCGCCCCAGATGGGAATGCGGATCTGCGAGACCTCCGAATAGAAGGCGTTGGTGATGCTGATCGAGTCGATGCTGATGAGGTAGCACAGCCCCCGCGCGAGGAACATGCCCGCCAGCGTGACGATGAAGGGCTGCAGCCGGAAGCGCTCGATGAGCAGCCCCATGAACGCACCGAAGGCCGTGCCCATCGCCAGCACCAGCGGAATCACCACCGCCGGACTCCACCCGTGCTTCTCGACCAGCGAGGCCGACACCATCGTCGTGAGCGCAATCACCGATCCCACCGACAGGTCGATGCCGCCCGAGAGGATCACGAAGGTCATGCCGACCGCGACGACGATGAGGAAGGCATTGTCGATCAGCAGGTTGAGGAACACCTGCGCCGAGAAGAAGCCGTCGTAGAACACCGAGCCCAGCGTCGCCATCAGCACGAACAGCGAGATGGTCGCAGTGAGCGGCAGGTACTTCGGATTGAGCCCCTTCTTGCCCCCTCTCCCGCTTGCGGGAGAGGGTTGGGGTGAGGGTGCCGCGTTGGCGTCGATCACCGCGCTCATGCCCTGCTCCCGTCATGCACCGGCCGCTGCACCAGCGTGCGAACCTCCGCCCTGAACTCCGGCGACTGCATCAGCATCACCACGAACACCACCACCGCCTTCACCACGAGATTGATCTCCGGCGGAACGCCCAGCGAATAGATCGCGTAGGTCAGCGTCTGGATGATGAGCGCGCCGATCACGCTGCCCACGAGGCTGAAGCGACCGCCCGTGAGCGCCGTGCCACCGAGCGTGACCGCGAGGATTGCATCCAGCTCCAGCAGCTGGCCGGCGTTGTTGCCGTCCGCGCTCTTCACGTTCGAGCTGATCAGCAACCCCGCCACGCCCGCGCACACGCCGCAGAACGCATACGCGCCGACGACCAGCCGCCGCGCCTGGATGCCCGCCACGCGCGCGGCCGTCGGGTTGATGCCCACCGCCTGGATGAACAGGCCGAGCGCCGTGCGCGTGATCGCCAGGTACAGCAGCGCGAACACCGCCGCCACGATGAACAACGAGAACGGCAGCCCCAGCAGGTAGCCGCTGCCGAGGAAGAAGAAGGGCTTGTAGTAGATCGTGATGATCTGCCCGTCCGCGATGAGCTGCGCGATGCCGCGCCCCGCCACCATGAGGATCAGCGTCGCGATGATCGGCTGCATGCCGACCTTGGCGACCAGCAACCCGTTCCACAGGCCGCACAGCAGCGCGACCGCCAGCGCCGCGAGGATCGCGAGCGGCATCGGGAAGCGGCTCACGCCGCTGGACACCGAGCCGCCGATCATCCAGGCCGCGACCGCCGCCGCGATGGCCACCACCGCGCCCACCGAGATGTCGATGCCGCGCGTGGCGATCACCAGCGTCATGCCCAGCGAGACCAGCACCAGCGGCGCCGCGCGGTTCACGATGTCGATGAGGCTGCCGTAGAGATGGCCGTCGCGCCATTCGAGGTGCAGGAAGCTGGCGTTGAACGCGGTGTTGATGGCGAGCAGGAGCAGCAGCGTGATGACCGGCCATGCAAGCCGATGCTGCATGAGGGATGAAAGGCGCGTCATGGCTTCTGCCTTGCTCCTTCCCCTTCCGGGGGAAGGCTGGGATGGGGGCACGCGGCCTCTGATGCTGCGCGGCGGTGAAGGCCGCGAGCCCCCACCCCGACCCTCCCCCGGAAGGGGAGGGAGAAACACGAGGAGAGATCGTGGCGCGTCATGCGGCAGCGATCATTTCGTAGACCTCGTCCTCGGTCGAACCACCCGGCAGTTCGCCCACCTTCTGCCGGTCGCGCAGCACCACGATGCGATGCGCCACGCGCACCACCTCGCTCATCTCCGACGAGATGAAGATCACCGCCATGCCCGCGCGCGCGAGCCGCAGGATCTCTTCCATGATTTCCTGCTTGGCAGCC
Organism: Variovorax sp. GW821-FHT10C12; assembly: GCF_059415405.1. Classification (NCBI taxonomy): domain Bacteria; kingdom Pseudomonadati; phylum Pseudomonadota; class Betaproteobacteria; order Burkholderiales; family Comamonadaceae; genus Variovorax; species Variovorax sp. GW821-FHT10C12. Next base: position 393,705 of record NZ_JBWKNE010000003.1, on the reverse strand, counting down.
ACGTCGATGCCGCGCGTGGGCTCGTCCAGGATCAGCAGGCGCGGCTCGGTCGCGAGCCAGCGCGCGATCATGGCTTTTTGCTGGTTGCCGCCCGAGAGCAGGCCGATGGGCGTTTCGACGCTGGCCGTCTTGATGCCCAGCGATGCGACGAAGCGCTCGGCCATCGCGGTCTGCTCGGCGTGCGAAAGAAATTTCCGCGTGCCCAGCCGGGCCTGCAGCGCCAGCGCGATGTTCTCGCGCACCGACAGCTCGGCCACGATGCCATCCGTCTTGCGCTCTTCGGGACACAGCGCAAGGCCTTCGCGGATCGCGTCGGCGGGATTCGAAAAGCTGACGGAGCGCCCGTCGATCTTCAGCACGCCACGGTCGGGCGATTCGAGGCCGAACAGCAGGCGCGCCAGTTCGGTGCGGCCCGCGCCGAGCAGGCCGGCGATGCCGACGACCTCGCCGGCACGCACGCGCAGGTCGGTGGCCTGCAACTGCCCGGCCTGCCCCAGTCCTTCGGATTGCAGCAGCGCGGGCGCTGCTTCATCGAACGCGGGCAGCGCGGCAGGTCGTGCCGACTGCGCAGCCAACTCGCGACCCAGCATCGCCGCGATCAACGCCTGCGGGCCGAGGTCCGCAGCCTTCCATTCGCCCACCCAGTTGCCGTTGCGCAGCACGGTGATGCGGTCGGACACCGCGTACATCTGGTTCAGGAAGTGCGTCACGAAGACGATGGCCAGGCCTTCGCCGCGCAAGCGCCGCAGCACCTCGAAGAGCTTTTCCACCTCGTCGTCATCGAGGCTCGACGTCGGCTCGTCGAGGATCAGCACCTTCGACGACACGCCGAGCGCGCGTGCGATCGCCACCATCTGCTGCACCGCGACCGAATAGCTCGATAGCAGCCGCGTCACGTCGATGTCGAGCCCGATGCGCGCCAGCAGTTCTTCTGCCCGACGGTTCACCGCGGCCCAGTCGATGCGAAAGCCCTGCAGCGCGCCGCAGCGCGGATAGCGCCCCGCGAACACGTTCTCCGCCACCGAGAGGTTCGGGCACAGGTTCACCTCCTGGTAGACCGTGCTGATGCCCAGCTTCTGCGCCTCCAGCGGCGAGCCGGGCCGGATGGCCTGGCCATCGAGGCACATCTCGCCGCCGCTGGAAGGCAGCACGCCCGTGAGCACCTTGATGAGCGTGGACTTGCCCGCGCCGTTCTGCCCCATCAGCGCATGGATCTCGCCCGGGTAGAGCTTCAGCTGCACGCCGTTCAGCACCGGGATGCCGGCGAACTGCTTGTGGATGCCCCGCAACTCCAGCACGGGGGTGACGCCGCTGTCGGTCATGCGTTCACTTGTTCTTGTTGTAGACGTCGATGAACACTGCCGCCAGCAGCACCAGCCCCTTGATGACCTGCTGGTAGTCGATGCCGATGCCCAGGATCGACATGCCGTTGTTCATCACGCCCATGATGAAGGCGCCGATCACCGCCCCCATCACGCGGCCCACGCCACCCGAGGCCGAGGCGCCGCCGATGAAGCAGGCAGCAATCACATCGAGCTCGAAACCTAGGCCCGCCTTGGGCGTGGCCGTGTTGAGCCGCGCCGCGAACACGAGCCCCGCCAACGCCGCCAGCGCGCCCATGTTCACGAAGGTGAGGAACGCCAGCCGCTGCGTCTTCACGCCCGACAGCCGCGCGGCCTTCTCGTTGCCGCCCAGCGCATAGATGCGCCGGCCGATGGTGGTGCGGTTGGTGACGAAGTCGTACACCACGATCAGCACCGCCATCACCACCAGCACGTTGGGCAGGCCCTTGTAGGTCGAGAGCAGGTAGCTGAAGAAAAGAATGATCGCCGCGAAGAACAGGTTCTTCACGAGGAAGAAGGCGTAGGGCTCCTGCTCCATGCCGTGCGCCTTGAGCTTGGCGCGCCCGCGCAGCTTGAAGAACACCAGCGCCGCTGCGGCCAGCGCGCCCACGATCAGCGAGGTGGTGCGCAGCGTTTCGCCGCCCAGTGGATCGGGAATGAAGCCCGAACTCAGGCGCTGGAACTCGACCGGAAACGGCCCCACCGACTGCCCCGCCAGCAGCGCCAGCGTGAGCCCCTTGAACACCAGCATGCCCGCGAGCGTGACGATGAACGAGGGGATCTTGCGGAACGCGACGAACCAGCCCTGCGCGGCGCCGATCACCGCGCCGGCCGCGATGCTGATGAGCGCCGTCGGCACGAAGTGCCATTCGTACTCCACCATCAGCACCGCCGCGAGCGCGCCGATGAAGCCGCAGACCGAGCCCACCGACAGGTCGATGTGCCCCGCCACGATCACCAGCAGCATGCCCAGCGCCATGATGACCACGTAGCTGTTCTGCAGCAGCAGGTTGGTGAGGTTCAGCGGCCGCAGCAGCGTACCGTCGGTCAGCACCTGGAACAGCACCATGATCGCGACCAGCGAGATCAGCATGCCGTATTCGCGCAGGTTGTTCTTCAGGAAGCCCACGTGGAGCTTCGGGGTGGCGGCGGGTGCGGCGCCCTGCACCGCGTTGGCTTCAGGCGGCGACATGGACAGAACTCCCTGCGCTCACGATGGCATGCATGATGCGTTCCTGCGACGCCTCGGCCGCGGTGAACTCGGCCACGAAGCGGCCCTCGTTCATCACATAGATGCGGTCGCACATGCCCAGCAGCTCGGGCAGTTCGGAAGAAATCATGAGAATGCCTTTGCCCTCGCTCGCGAGCTGGTCGATGATGGTGTAGATCTCGTACTTGGCGCCCACGTCGATGCCGCGCGTGGGTTCGTCCAATATCAGCAGTTCGGGCTTCGTGAAGAGCCACTTGCTCAGCACCACCTTCTGCTGGTTGCCGCCCGACAGGTTGACCACCAGCTGCTCGACGCCCGAACAGCGGATGTTCAGCGCCTTCTTGAAATCGTTGGCCACCTTGAACTCGCGGCCATCGTCGATCACCGCGCGTTCGGCAATCGCATCGAGGTTCGCGAGGCTGATGTTCTTGCGGATGCCTTCCTCCAGCACCAGCCCGAGGCCCTTGCGGTCTTCGGTGACGTAGGCGATGCCGTGGTCGATGGCCTTGCGCACCGTGCTCACGTCCACCGGCTTGCCGTGCATCAGCACCGTGCCGCTGATGCGTTGGCCGTACGACTTGCCGAACACGCTCATCGCCAGCTCGGTGCGCCCCGCGCCCATGAGGCCCGCGATGCCGACGATCTCGCCCTGGCGCACCTGCAGGTTCACGCCCTTGATCTGCTCGCGGTCGGCATGCAGCGCGTGGTGCACGCGCCAGTCGCGCACCTCCAGCACGGTCTCGCCGATCTTCGGAGAGCGCTGCGGGTAGCGGTGTTCCATGTCGCGGCCCACCATGCCCCGGATGATGCGGTCTTCGCTGATCGGAGCGCCGCGGCAGTCCATCGTCTCCACCGTGGCGCCGTCGCGCAGCACGGTGATCGAATCGGCCACCTTGGCGATCTCGTTGAGCTTGTGCGAGATGAGGATCGAGGCGATGCCCTGGCGCTTCAGCTCGAGCAGCAGCGCGAGCAGCGCATCGCTGTCGTTCTCGTTCAGGCTCGCGGTGGGCTCGTCGAGGATCAGGAGCTTCACTTCCTTCGCCAGCGCCTTGGCGATTTCCACCAGCTGCTGCTTGCCCACGCCCAGGTCGGTCACCAGCGTGGTGGGCGGCTCCTTCAAGCCCACCTTGGCGAGCAGCTCGCGCGTCTTCGCATAGGCGGCGAACCAGTCGATCACGCCGCCGCTCGCGATCTCGTTGCCCAGGAAGATGTTCTCGGCAATCGACAGCAGCGGCACCAGCGCCAGCTCCTGGTGAATGATGATGATGCCCAGCTTCTCGCTGTCGGCAATGCCCTTGAAGCGGCGCAGCTCGCCCTCGAAATGGATCTCGCCGGTGTACGAGTCGCACGGGTAGACGCCGCTGAGCACCTTCATGAGCGTCGACTTGCCCGCGCCGTTCTCGCCGACCACCGCGTGGATCTCCCCCGCGCGCACGGCGAGGTTGACGTTGCTCAGGGCCTTCACGCCCGGGAACGTCTTGGTGATCCCGCGCATCGCGAGGATCGTGCGCGCTTCGCCGGTCGGGCTCACTTGACCTGGCTTTCCTTGTAGTAGCCGCTGTCCACCAGCACCTGCTTCCAGTTGGAGCCGTCCACGCTCACCGGCTTGAGCAGGTACGAGGGCACGACCTTGATGCCGTTGTTGTAGGTCTTGGTGTCGTTCACCTCGGGCGCCTTGCCCGAGAGCATGGCGTCGACCATGGCGACCGTCACCTTGGCCAGCTCGCGCGTGTCCTTGAACACCGTGGAGCTTTGCTCCTTGCGCAGGATCGACTTGACCGAGGGAATCTCCGCGTCCTGCCCCGACACCACCGGCATCGGCTGCGAGCCCGAGCCGTAGCCCACGCCCTTGAGCGACGAGAGGATGCCGATCGACAGGCCGTCGTACGGCGACAGCACCGCATCGACGCGGTCCTTCGTGTAGTAGGCCGACAGCAGGTTGTCCATGCGGGCCTGCGCCACCGCGCCGTCCCAGCGCAGCGTGCCGACCTTGTCCATGCCCATCTGCTTGCTGCGCACCACGAGCTTGCCGCTCTTGATGTACGGGTCGAGCACCGACATCGCGCCGTTGTAGAAGAAGAAGGCGTTGTTGTCGTCCGGCGAGCCGCCGAACAGCTCGATGTTGAACGGGCCCTTGCCGCTCTTCAGCCCCAGCGCCGCCTCGATGGACTGCGCCTGCAGCACGCCGACCTGGAAGTTGTCGAAAGTGGCGTAGTAGTCGACGTTCTTCGAGCCCTTGATGAGCCGGTCGTAGGCGATGACCTTCACGCCCTTGTCAGCAGCCTTTTGCAGCACGTCGGAGAGCGTGGTGCCGTCGATGGCGGCAATGACCAGGACCTTCGAGCCCTTCGTCACCATGTTCTCGATCTGCGCAAGCTGATTGGGAATGTCGTCGTCCGCGTACTGCAGGTCGGTCTTGTAGCCCTTGTCCTTGAAGTACTTGACCATGTTCGCGCCGTCGGCGATCCAGCGCGCCGACGACTTGGTGGGCATCGAGATGGCAATGAGGCCCTTGTCCTGCGCGTGGGCCAGCGGCGTGAAGCCGACGACGGCGAAGGCCAGGCCCGCGAGCGAGGCCTTGAGGAAGTTGCGTTTCATGTCGGTCGGTCCTCAGTACTTGCGATTGGGAAACTCTTTGGCGGCGACTTCCATCGGGAAGATGCCTTCTTCCGTGACGATGCGCTTGGGCAGCGTCTTGCCGGCCTTGATGTCCTTCACCGCGCTCATGAGCTGCGGCCCGAGCAGCGGGCTGCATTCGACCGACACGTTGAGCTTGCCGGCGATCATGGCTTCGAAGGCGCCCTTCACCCCGTCGATCGAGATGATGGTGATGTCCTTCGCGGGCTTCATGCCGGCCTCTTCGATCGCCTGGATCGCGCCGATGGCCATGTCGTCGTTGTGCGCGTAGAGCACGTTGATCTTCTTGCCCTCGGCCTTGAGGAAGGCTTCCATCACCTCCTTGCCCTTGGCGCGCGTGAAGTCGCCGGTCTGCGAGCGGGTGATCTTGAACTTCGGGTCTGCCTTGATGATTTCCTCGAAGCCCTTCTTGCGGTCGATGGCCGGGGCCGAGCCCACGGTGCCCTGCAGCTCGACGATGTTCACCTCGCCCTTCTGGTCCTTCATCTTCTCGACCAGCCAGCGGCCGGCCTTGCGGCCTTCCTCGGTGAAGTCGGAGCCCATGAAGGTCACGTAGAGCGAGTCGTCCTTGGTGTTCACGGAGCGGTCGGTCAGCACCACCGGGATCTTCGCGGCCTTGGCCTCGCGCAGCACGGTTTCCCACCCCGACTCGACCACGGGCGAGAACGCGATCACGTCGACCTTCTGCGCGATGTACGAGCGGATGGCCTTGATCTGGTTTTCCTGCTTCTGCTGCGCATCGGAGAACTTGAGCTCGATGCCCGCCTCCTTGGCCGAGGACTTGATCGACTCGGTGTTGGCGGTGCGCCATTCGCTCTCGGCGCCCACCTGCGCGAAGCCGAGCACGAGTTTCTTCTGCGCGAGGGCGGACACGGGCAGCATGCTGCCCAGGGCTGCGGCGGCGAGCGCGGTGTTGAGGGTGCGGCGATTCATGGTCATGGGATGTCTCCTTCTGTTGACTTGCTTTTAAGAAACCGTTCGAGAACCGTTGGCTTTCAGCTCAGGCCAGCATGTAGCCGGTCTTCACCGTCGTGTAGAACTCCGCGGCGTGGCGCCCTTGTTCGCGCGGCCCGTAGCCCGACCCCTTGCGACCGCCGAAGGGCACATGAAAGTCCACCCCCGCGGTCGGCAGATTGACCATCGTCATGCCGACCACGGCATGGCGCCTGAAGTGCATCGCGTGCTTCAGCGAGTTGGTGCAGAGGCCCGCGCACAGGCCGAAGGGCGTGTCGTTGCACAGCGCGAGCGCTTCGTCGTAATCGTCGGCGCGCAGCACGCAGGCCAGCGGCCCGAAGATTTCTTCGCGTGCGATGCGGTGTTCGGGTTGGGCCAGGAAGAGCGCGGGGCTCATGTAGTGGCCGGCGGTGGCGCGCTGCAGTGCCTCGCCGCCCCACACATGCTCAGCCCCCTCTTCGCGCGCGATGTCGATCCACGTGAGGTTCTGCGCCAGCCGCTGCGCATCGGCCACGGGGCCGATGTCGATGCCGCGTTCCAGTGCGTGGCCGATCTTCAGTGTCTTCAGGCGCTGGCGCAGCTGCGCCACGAAGGCGTCGTGCACGGCGGCTTCGACGATGAGGCGGCTCGATGCGGTGCAGCGCTGGCCGTTCGAAAAATAAGCGCCCTGCACCGCGCAGTCGACGGCGCGGTCCAGGTCGGCATCGGCCAGCACGACCAGCGCGTTCTTGCCGCCCATCTCCAGCTGCACCTTGGCGCGCCGTGTGGTGGCGGCCTGCAGCACGCGTTCGCCGTTGGCGGCCGAGCCGGTGAAGCTCAGCGCATCGACCAGCGGGCTGTCGACCAGCGCCTGGCCCGCTTCGCGCCCGCTGCCCATCACGAGGTTGAACACGCCGGCCGGCAGCGTGGCGCGGCCGATGATGTCGGCGAGCGCCCAGCCGCAGGCCGGCACCAGCTCGGCCGGCTTGAAGACCACGCTGTTGCCGTGCGCCAGTGCCGCGGCGATCTTGGAGGCCGGCACCGCGAAGGGCGTGTTCCACGGTGTGATGAGGCCCACCACGCCGACCGGCTCGCGCGTCACGTCGACCTGCACGCCGGCGCGCACCGAGGCCACGTTCTCGCCACCGCCGCCGCGCAGGGCCTCGCCCGCGAAGAACTTGAAGATCTGGCCCGCGCGCGCCACCTCGGCCACGGCCTCGGGCAGCGTCTTGCCGACCTCGCGCGCCAGCAGCAGGCCCAGCTCGTCCTTGCGGGCGAGCAGCTCGGCGCCGATGCGGTCGAGCACGTCGGCGCGCCGCTGCGGCGTGCTGTGGCTCCAGTGCACGAAGGCCTCGCTGGCCGCGCGGACCGCCAGCTCCACCTGGCGCCGGTCGGCACGTGCGTACTCGGCCACCACTTCGCTGGTGTCCGATGGATTGACGCTGACACCGGTGGTCGCGCTGGTTTCCCAGCGGCCGTTGATGTACTGGCGCACGCTCTGCCGAAGCTCGCCGTGGATCACCGTGGCGTTGCCTTGTCTCTGTTGTGATGGGACTGGGGCGGGAGTCTAGAAACGATTTCGATATCGATCCAATCGTTTTTTAGACAAAATGCATATCAATCGGTGGATTCTGGAAAACCCCGTCAGACCTTCGTTCGCAGCCTCTTCATGAACACCTACAACCACTGGTTCATCCGCGCCCGCCTCAAGACCCGCCAGCTGCTGTTGCTGGTGGCGCTGGCCGAGGAAGGCAACATCCACCGCGCGGCGCAGGTGCTCAACATGACGCAGCCCGCCGCGTCGAAATTGCTGAAAGACCTGGAAGACGTGCTCGAGGTGCCGCTGTTCGAGCGCCTGCCGCGCGGCATGCGCCCCACCTGGTACGGCGAGACCATGATCCGCCACGCCCGCGTGGCGCTGGCCAGCCTGAACCAGGCGCACGACGAGCTCACCGCGCTGAAGGCTGGGCGCCTCGGCCAGGTGAACGTGGGCGCCATCACCGCGCCGGGCCTCACGCTGATGCCGCCGGCCGTGGCGATGGTCAAGCGCGAGCAGCCCGACCTGCGCGTGTCACTGGAAATCGAGACCAGCCCGGTGCTGCTCGAGCGGCTCGAGCAGGGCAAGCTCGACATCCTCGTGGCGCGGCTGTTCGCCGAGCACGACAAATCGCAGCTGCGCTACGAAGCGCTCACCGAGGAGCCCGTGTGCGCGCTGGTGCGCCCCGGCCATCCGCTGCTGGGCGTGAGCGGGCTCACGCTGCGCGACGTGGTGGGCGCCGGCTGGATCGTGCCGCCCGCGGGCAGCGTGCTGCGCCACCGCTTCGAGCTGATGTTCCAGGAAGAAGGCCTGGCGCCGCCGGGCAACATCATCGAGAGCCCGGCGCTGCTGTTCATCACGCGCATGCTGCAGCAGAGCGACATGGTCGCGGTGCTGGCGACCGACGTGGCGCGCTATTACGCCTCGCACGGCATCGTGTCGCTGCTGCCGCTGGACATGCCCTGCCACATGGACGCCTTCGGCATCATCACGCGCACCGACCGGCTGCTGTCGCCGGCCGCGAAGGTGATGATGAAGGCGCTGAAGACCGCGAGCATGAGCGTCTACGGACGCAAACTCGAGATGGACTGATCAGGTCCAACCGGCATCGACGGTGAACTCCTGCGCGGTGCACATCTTCGCGTCGTCCGACGCCAGGAACAGCACCATGCGCGCGATGTCTTCCGGCATCAGCTTGTCGGGCAGGCACTGGTTGCGGTGCAGCGCCTTCTCGCCCTCCTCGTCGAGCCACAGTGCCACCTGCCGCTCGGTCATCACCCAGCCGGGCGACACGGTGTTGATGCGGATGCGATCCTTGCCCAGTTCCACCGCGAGCCCGCGCGTGAGGCCGTTCACCGACGACTTGGCGATCGCGTAGCAGGGGTAGCCCGAGCCCTTGGTCTGCCAGCCCGTGGAGCCGAGGTTGATCACCGAGCCGAAGCCCAGGCGCTTCATGCCCGGCACCACCGACTGGATCGCGAACAGCGCGGGCCGCTCGTTGATGGCCATGCGGTTGTCGTAGTAGTCGGGCGTGACCGATGCGAGCGTGTGGCGGTCGTCGCTGGCCACGTTGTTGACCAGCACCGCGAAGTCGCCGAGCTCGGCGGCCGCGTCGGCCATGGCCTGCTGCAACGCGCCGATGTCGCGCACGTCGCAGGCGCGCCACCACGGCGCGGCGTGGCCGGCCCCGGCGATCTGCGCGGCGAGCGCTGCGCTGGCACCTTCTGCGATATCAACGAAGGCCACGCGCGCACCCTGCGCCGCGAACGCGGCGACGATGGCCGCACCGATGCCGCTGCCGCCGCCGGTGACGAACACGGTGCGGCCCTTCAGGCTGGGATGGATGGAAAGCTGGGGGGAATTCAAGAAAAAGGTCTCCAGGGGGCATCTCATGACATTGCAAAATACATATCAATCGATTCAGTTATTTTCAATTTCTATTATCAATATGCCTTGATACGATCCGCCGCGTCAAGGCGACATGACCCACAGAAAGAACAAATGAACATGCAAGAGACAAGCGCCCCTTCTTCGCCGCTCGCAGCGCCCCGCGTGCTCGGCACCCCCGAATGCCTCTGGCCGGCAGCCGCCGACCTCGGCGAAGGCACGCTGTGGTCGGTGCGCGAGCAGGCGCTGTACTGGATCGACATCCTGCAGCCGCGCCTGTTCCGCTACGACCCGGCCACGGGCGCGCAGCGCACCTGGCACTTCGACGAAGAGATCACCGCAATTTCCGAGCGTGCGTCGGCGCCGGGCCTGTTCCTCACGCTGCGCCGCGGCTTCGCGCTGTTCGACACCACCGTGCCCGGCGACACCACGAAGCCGCGCTACCTGCACCAGCCCGAACCCGAGCGCACCGGCAACCGCTTCAACGACGGCAAGTGCGACAGCCGCGGCCGCTTCTGGGCCGGCAGCATGGACTTCGACTGCAAGGCACCCACCGGCGCGCTCTACCGCTTCGACGCCGACGGCCATTGCACGCGGCACGACGACGGCTTCGAGGTGACCAACGGGCCGACGTGGTCGGGCGACGGCCGCACCATGTACTTCAACAACACGGCGATCAACAAGCTGTACGCCTACGACTTCGACATGGACGCCGGCGCGGTGTCGAACAAGCGCGTGTGGCACCGCTTCCCGAAGGGCGACGGCCTGCCCGACGGCATGACCACCGACGCGGCCGGCCGCCTGTGGATCGCGCACTGGGACGGCGCCTGCGTCACCTGCCACGACCCGGTGAGCGCCGCCGAGCTGTGCCGCATCGCGCTGCCCGCGAGCAACGTGACCGACTGCGCCTTCGGCGGTGCCGACATGCAGACGCTCTACATCACGACCGCGCGCAACGGCCGCACCGAAGAACAGCTGAAGAGCGAGCCGCTGGCCGGTGGGCTCTTCTCGGTGCGCATCGACAGCCCCGGCGTGCCGGCGGCGCTGTTCGCCGGCTAGGCGCCCTCGCGCGGCTGCAGCGACGGCAGGTGCGCCGCCGCGAAATCGGCGAACAGCCGGGCCCGCGCGAAGCTGCCGCGGGATGAAGGCCACACCGCGTGGACCGGAATCCTCGGCGACTCGAACTCGGTCAGCACCAGTTCGGCCTGCCCGCTGTCGAGCAGGTCGCGGATCTGCCACAGCGGCGTGAAGAACAGGCCCAGCCCGCTCAGCACGGCCGCATAGATCGCGGCGGTGTTGTCGGCCCGGAAGCGCCCCGCCACCTTGACGCGCTGCAGCGTGCCGTCGACCGTGAAGGGCCAGTGCGCGTCGCTGCCGTGCGTGGTGCGCACCACGCACTGGTGGTCGGCCAGGTCTTCGGGCCGCTGCGGCCGCCCGTGCCGCGCGAAGTACGCCGGCGAGCCGAACACCACCAGCCGCAGCTCGCCGAGCGGCTTGGCCGCCAGTTCGGAATCGGGCAGCTCGCCGATGCGGATGGCCAGGTCCAGCTCGCCTTCGATCAGGTCCACGAAACGGTCGGAGGCCGTGAGCTCGACCTCCATGTCCGGGTAGCGCTGCATGAACGCGCCGATCAGCGGCACCACGAAGGCCGGCGCGAACTGCACCGGCGCGGCCACGCGCAGCAGGCCCCGCGGCGAGGCGAGCTGGCTGCTGGCCTCGACGGCCGCCGCATCGAACTCCGCCAGCGCGGCCTGCACGCGGCGGTGGTAGGCCAGCCCCACTTCGGTGACCGACGACTGCCGCGTGGTGCGGCGAAGGAGTTGCACGCCCAGGCTGCGCTCGAGCACGCTCAGCGAGCGGCTGATCGACTGCACCGAGCGCCCCAGGTGCCGGGCCGCCGCGCTCTGGCTGCCGTGGTCGACGATGGCCACGAAGGCCCGGATGTCCTGAATCTGGTCCATGGATTCTCTCGGTCTGGATGAAGGTCTATGGCGGCGCGCGTGGCTTCCCGATGGCGCCTGCCGTTCGTATCTTCGAGGCCTCGCGGTCGCAGGCCGCATGGCCACAAACGAAGGAATCATTCCATGAAACAACGACACAGACCCACCGTGCCGGTGATCGGCGCCGACGACTCAGAGGGGCTGCAACCCCGTCCGCGCACCTTGAACAACCACATCCAGGAGCTTGCCCAACCATGACCACAAGAAAACTGCCGGCCCGTTATGCGGGCATCGTCATGCCCTTCCTGCTGTCGATCTTCATGTCGTGCATCGTGGCGGGCATCTCCACGCTCAAGAGCGTGGGGCTGGCCTCGGGCCTCTTCCAGATGTGGATGGCCGCATGGGGCGTGTCGTGGCTGGCCGCGTTTCCGTCGCTGCTCGTGGTGCTGCCGGTGGTGCGCCGGATCGTGGCGGCAACGGTGCAGAGCCCGACCCGCTGATCCGTGGTCAGCCGATGCCGAAGCGGTGCTCGGTCGTGCTGGCGAACACCTCGCCGGGGCGCAGCACGGTCGACACGAACGCTGGCCTGTTCGGCGCATCGGGAAAGTGCTGCGTCTCCAGGCACAGGCCGTCGCCCTGGCGCAGGCTCGCGCCCGCGCTGCCGAGCAGGCTGCCGTCGAGGAAGTTGCCCGAATAGAACTGCACGCCGGGCTCGGTGGTGTGCACGTCCATCACGCGGCCCGAGGCCTCGTGGGCGAGGCGCGCCGCAAACGCCAGGCCCGTGCCGCTGCGGTCGAGCACCCAGTTGTGGTCGTAGCCATGCGCGCGCAGCAGCTGCTCGTGGCCGTCGCGGATGCGCTCGCCGATGCGCGTCGGCGTGCGGAAATCGAAAGGCGTGCCGGCCACCTCGCCCAGCCCGAGCGGGATGAGCGTGGCATCGACCGGGCAGTAGCGGCTCGCGGGCAGCGTCAGCACATGGTCCATCACCGAGCCGCTGCCGGCGAGGTTGAAGTAGTCGTGGTGGCTCAGGTTGAGCACCGTGGGCCGGTCGGTGGTGGCGCGGTAGTCGATGCGCCAGATGTTGGCCGTGGCACTCAAGGTGTAGCGCACCGTCAGCTGCACCTCGCCGGGGTAGCCCTCTTCGCCGTCGGCGCTGGTGTAGCGCAGTTCGAGGGCTAGCGCATCAGGCACCGGCACGATCTCCCAGTAGCGCTTGCCGAAGCCCGTGGCACCGCCGTGCAGCGTGTTCACGCCATCGTTCAGGCCCAGCTGGTGAGGCGTGCCGTCGAGCGTGAAGCGGCCCGCCGCGATGCGGTTCGCGTAGCGGCCGACGATGGTGCCGAAGTGCGGGTGCGGCTTCAGGTAGTCATCGAGCGAGGGCAAGCCCAGCACCACGTTGGCGCTGCGCCCCTGCCGATCAGGCACATGCAGCGCGGTGACGATGCCGCCGAGGTGGATGGCGCTCAAGCGCAGGCCGTGGCCGTTGTCGAGCGTGTATTCGGTGACGGGCCGGCCGTCGGGCATGGCGCCGAAGGGGCGCGAGGTGAGCGTCATCGGGCTTCTTGCGACTGCAGCGCTTCGCGCGCGCACTGCGACGCGGTACGCAGGCCGATGCGGTCTTTCAGGTCGTGGAAGGTCGGCGGCTCGGCCGCGTAGGTCATCACCTCGACGCGGTGGCCTGCCTTACGCACCGCATCGGCAAAGCGCTGCTGCAGCGCGAACGGCGTGTTGCGGTCGTCGGGGTTGCCGATGAGCACGATGCGCCGCTGCGGATCGCGCGGGATGCCGGCCACGTGGTCCAGCGGGTCGTAGACCTGCGAGCTGCCCGTGGTGTCGGTGCGCCCGTCCTTCGAGCGGCCGAGCAGCCGCGCGCGCTCCAGCAGGTCGAACGCGCCCGACGTGAGCACCGCGCAGGCCACGCGCGTGCGCCCGAGCGTGAGCAGCGCGGCGCCGGCCGTGGCGCCGCCGCTGTGGCCGAAGAGCACCACGCGCTGCAGCCGGTGGCGCTGCATCAGCGCCTCCAGGGCCGCATCGAGCGCATGGAACTCCACCGCCTCGCGCCGCCGGCGGTGGTCGCCCGACGAACCGTAGGTGCCGGGGCGCGCCATGAAGATCCACGGCATGCCCGCGCGGTCGCCCGCGGCCTGCGCGTCGAGCGTGCGCAGCGGCTCGGTGTTGCCGGGAATGCGCGTGGGTGACTGGTTCATCACGCTGTCGCGGTCGCCCGAGAACTGCACGATGGCGATGCGCGCGTCGTCGATGTCGCGGCTCGCGAAGTAGCGGATGCACGACGGCCCCTCGACCGCCTGCACCCAGAGAAAGCCCGGGCGGTCGGGGCAGTTGGCGCGCACGGCGGGCTGGTTCCAGTGCAGCAGCGCGCCCTCGGCCGACGCGGCGGCGGCCGGTTCGCGCGGCGCGGCGGCCTTCGGTGCGTCGGCGCGCTGCGCACAGGCCGTCTGCACGAGCGCGATCACCAGCAGCAGGCAGGCCAGGCGCGTGCGCGGCTTCATAGCTTCTGCAGCAGTTCGGAGATGAGGCCGAAGTCCGACTGCTGGCGGTCGCCCTTCACCAGCACCAGGTCGCCGTCGCGCAGGAAGTCGACGAGGTAGCCGGTGAGCTGCGCGGCGTCTTCGAAGTGCGGGCCGAGCAGCTCGGCCGGCACCTCCTCGCGCAGCCAGCGCATCTCGGCGCCGTGCGTCACGAGGTGCTGGATGCCCGAGGCCAGCAGCGGCGCGGCGAGGCTGCGGTGCATAGCCTCGGCTTCCTTGTCGAGGTTGATGATGCGCCCGAGCACGCCGATCTTGCGCGTCACCGGCCCGTGCACCGCGCGCTGGTAGGTGCGCACGAACTCCATCGCGTTGCGCATCGACATGACCTCGGCGTTCCAGCTGTCGTCGATCAGCGTGGCCTGCACGCCGGTCGGCGTGCGCAGCGCGCGCACCTGCATCACCGAGGCCGGCAGGCGCACGAAAGGCATGCGTGCGCACGCGGCCTCGGCGTCGAAGCCCATGGCCAGCAGCGCGGCGAAGGCCAGCGACGAATTGCGCACCAGCCCGGCGCTCGCGATCGGGAACAGGTACTCCACGGTGCGCCCCGGCAGCGCGATGCGCACGCGGCAGCCGCCGTCGGGCTCGGGCCGGGTGTCGACGATGCGGATGTTGGCGTCGGGCCCGCTGCCCACGACCCAGATGGCGCCGGCCGTGCGCGCCGCGGCCCGCACCACCTGCGCCAGGCAGGGAATGTGGTCGGGCACGATCGCTACGCCGCCGGGCTCCAGCCCGAGGAAGATGCGCGACTTGAACTCGGCCGTCTGTTCGAGCGTGGCGGTCTGGCGGGTCTGCGACAGGCCGATCTCGGTGAGGATGGCCACGTGCGGGCGCGCCAGCAGCGAGATCGGGCCGCGGTCCATCCACAGCGAACTCTGCGCCATCTCGAGCACGCACACGTCGGCATCGGCCGCGAGGTTGGCCAGCATCGCCGGCACGCCGACGCGCGAGTTGTAGTTGTCGATGGTGGTGTGCACGCGCGCCGCCTCGGGCAGCAGGTCGCGCACCATGGCGATGGTGGACGACTTGCCGACCGTGCCGGTCACGCCCACCACGCGGCCCTGGAAGCGCGCACGCGCAGCGATGCCCAGGTCGATCATGGCGCGGATCGGATCGTCGACCTGCAGCAGCGGGAGCGACGGGTCGAGCCCGGCCACCGGGTGCGCGACCACCGCGCCCGCCAGCGCCTGCTGCAGCGCGGGCAGATCGTCGTGGCGGTCGGGGTTGTCGCTGCGCGGCTTGCTGTAGTTCTCGTGTTTGGCGAGCGTGCGGTAGTCGGACGCGATGAACAGCGCCGGCTTGGGCAGCCGCGCCATGTGCGCCGGTCCGCGCACCACCGCGTTCACGAACCAGCCCGGCGGCGGCGGCACCAGCCACTGCCCGCCGACCACGCGCTGCAGCTCGTCGGCGGTCCACACGGGCGACGCCTGCGGCGTTGCGCCGGGGCGCAGCGCGGCGAGCACGGGCGCGGGGCGCTGGGGCAGGGGCGTTGGGAATTTCGGCACGCGCAGGCCGCACCACACGGGCAGCCGGCGCGCGCCCGGCAGGTCGGACATGCTGCCGCGCACGCGCACCTCGATCTGCAGCACATCGTTCTCGAGCAGGCCCAGGCGCGGCGCGCGCAGGCCGTAGCGGTCGCGGTAGATGCGTCCCGGCGTCCAGCGGCTGGTGGGCCACATCCAGTCGCAGGGGTCGTGGTCCATGGCCTCGCCCCACGGCGGCATGGTGCTGCTGCGCATCGGCAGCGCGCGGAACTGCACGCGCAGGTCGGCGCTCACGGGCGCATCGACGGTCCAGAACGACTCGACCCACAGCAGCCGGCGCCCCACGATCTGCGTCGGCGCGCAGCGGATGCCCACGAGACGCAGCGGGCCGATCTGGATCGGGCGCATCTGCGCGTCGGCCGGTACCGCATCGACCGACCACTCGGGCCGGGGCGCGAGCACGGGGCCGACGAGCGCGGGCGGGCGCGAGGCCGACAGCGGCGCCAGCGGCGGGCGCCCGGCCGGCGCGGTGCGTTCGGGTGGCGACAGCTGCAGCGCGCAGCGCCCATCGGGCCGCGCCGTCATCTCGGTGCCGAGCGCACGACAGAGTTCGGCGAAGCGCGCGCTTGCGGCTTCGGCCGCTTCGCCCGCGAGCTGCTGTGAGAAGCCGAAGCCCACGCCCACCGGCGTGAACACCACCTCCTCGACGCCATGCGGCCCCAGGCGCAACGAGAACACGCCGGAGTCCGCGAGGTCGTTGCGGATGGCGTCGAACAGCAGGTCGCCCGCGTCGTGCAGGATCGGCCGGCCCTGGTAGACCTCGATGCCCTGCAGCACATGCGCCGAGGTGCCGAGCACCGCGTCGGCGCCGGCTTCGACGATGGCGTGGCCGACGGCGATCTCGGCGCGCGAGGGCTCGGTCTCCAGGTTCTCGCCCCAGTGCACGGCCACCAACACCACGTCGGCTTCATGGCGCGCGGCGGCGATGCGCGGCGCGAGCGTGGCGCGCCAGGCCGCGGGGTCATCGAGCGACAGCCAGGCGGCGCCAGGAAGCTTCGCGGTGGCCGCAAAGCGCGGCTGCGTGGCGTCGAGCGAGAACAGCGCCACGCGCAGCCCGCCGGCCTGGCGGAAAGCGGGGCTCAGCGCGGAATCGAGGTCGGGCCCGGTGCCGGCGAAGGCGATGGCGGCGGCGTTCAGCAGCCCGTGCTGCTCCAGCAGCGCCTCGGGGCCGTAGTCGCCGCTGTGGTTGTTGGCCGTGGCGACCATGTCGATGCCGGCCTCGGTCAGCACCGCGAGCATCTCGGGCCGCGCGCGGTAGTAATAAGGACCGCCCTCGTCTTTCTCGACGCCCTGCGCGCCCGTGGTGGCGACCACGCATTCGAGGTTCACGATGCGCAGGTCGGCCTCGCGCAGCGCGGGGATGTCGCCGAGCATGCGGGCGGGGCCGCCCAGTTCGTGCATGCGGTAGTGCTGGCGCCGGCCCAGGTTGACGTCGCCGCCCCACAGCACGGTGCCTTCGAGCCCGCGCGGTGCGGCTGGCTCGGTGGCGGCTTGCGAGAGCTGTGCGCTCTGTTGCTGCGCCTCACGCGCTTCGAGCAGCCGGTGGTAGGCCACGTAGCCCGACAGGTAATGCTCCACGTCGTCGATGCGCACGCGGAAGCTGTGGTGCTTGATGAAGAACGCGCCCGCGATGCGGTCGGGGTGGCGGAAGAACATCGCCAGCTCCGGCCAGAAGTGGCCGTTGGCGAGGTAGCGCGCGCGGTGCTCCAGCGCGCGGTCGAACTTGTGGCGATCGAGCCCCGCGAGCAGCGGGCGCAGGGCCGGGTCGGCTTCGAGCCGCAGCACCATCTCGCGCGCGGCCATCATCAGCTCGAGCAGCGTGGGGAAGGTGGTGATGCGCTCCAGCACGAAGTCCAGGTGGCCCGCCATGTTCTGCAGGCCGAACTGGTAGTAGCGCGTCTCGGGCTTGAAGCGCGTGAGTTCGTTGACGCAGTAGCTCAGCCAGTGGTCGTGCGCGCGCCAGTGGCCCGCCGCGATGAAGTGCTCGAAGGCCTTCTCGACCACCGCGAGCCATCGCGCGTCGCGCGTGAGGCCGTACAGCCGCATCAGCCCGAAGGCCGCTTCGCCGTCGTAGTAAATGATGCGGTAGGGCTCCTTCACGTCGAGCCCCGGGTGGTTGAGCACGTGCACGAAGCGCCCGGTCTCGGGGTCCTGCATGGAGCGGATGCCCAGCGCGAGCTGCTCCATCAGCGGCTGGTACTGCGCATCGCCGGTGAGCTCGGTGTACTTCACGAACGCCAGCAGGCACACGGCGTTGCCGCCGAGCTTGATCTCGTTGCCGATGTCGACCAGGAAGGCGGCCTGCGTGCCGTCGGCCAGCGTGGCGCGGCGGATCAGCCGCTGGCTCAGGAAGGCCAGCGCGCGGTCGATGGCGGCCTTCTGCACGTCGCTGCGCGTGAGCTCCCAGCCTTCGAGCATCGCGTAGGTGGAGCTGGCGTGGCGCAGCGTGTTGTAGGTGGGAATCGCGCGATCGAAGCAGGGGAACCAGCCGTAGTGGAACTCGCCCGTGGGCTTGACCTGCTCGGCCAGGTAGTCGCTCGCCGAGTCGACCAGCGCGCGCACCTGCTTTGCGTTCCAGTCGGTGAGCGTGCGAAAGCCCGCGGCCTGCCCTTGCGCGGTGAGCGGCCAGGCGCCCTCGGCGTCGACGTACACGGCGCGCGTGGTGAAGCACCACACGGGCGCGGCGTCGTCGGTGGGAAAGTCGCGCTCGTCGCCGAAGCGGCGTTTCGTGTGTGTGCGCAGGTTGCCGCTGTTGGGGTCGGCATGGTCCAGCGTGCCGTTGTAGAGCACGGCGCTGCCGTGCATCTCCTGCGCGAGCAACGCGGTCTCGAAGCGCGCGTCGAGCGCGATGCCTTCGTTGAAGTAGTTGCGCTTGGTCAGCGCCAGCCGCGCCTTCAGTTCGCCCCAGGTCATGGGCGTGGCGCGCTCGACGATCTCCGCGCGCAGCCGCTGCGCGGGCCGCTCGGCGCGCTGGGCCTTCACGGCCAGCGCCTCGGCGGCGGCCTGCCACGCAGCTTCGGTGTCGGGGCCGCGGCCCATGACGACGCGGGCGCGGCTTTCGCCCTCGCCCATCGCGAGGAACACCACGCAGCCGGCCTCGTCGGTGGCGGGCGGGACCGGGGGCAACGCCCCGTCCGGGGTGGCCAGGGCCTGCCTGGCGCGGTTCAACAGATCGGCGAGGGGGACGGGAGCTTGGTGAGTCATGCGCCGCGAATGATGACAGGCCACGGCGCAGCCTGCCACTGCGGAAATCCGGGGCGGCGTCGGACCCGGATCAGGCCCAGGCGTCGAACACCGCGCCGCGCACGGCCTCGACCGCCGCCGATCGCTGGCCGCCGGCCGGCGCGACCCAGCACAGCCACGTGTGTGAGCGCCAACCGTTCCAGACCACGAGCTCGCCCTGGCGCTCGCCCTGCTCGGCCTGGTCCAGCCGCATCAGGCCCGCGCCCATGCCGCTGGCGACCATGCTGCGGATGGCGCTCTCGCCGTCGGCGGTGACGCCCTGGCGGTAGTCGCGCCCGGCCGAGGCGAACAGCTTTTCGAGGTGCGCGCGCAGGATGCACGAGGGCGGCGTGCCGACCCAGGTCAGGTCGGTGAGCTGTTCGAGCGTGAGCTCGGGGTGCGCCTGCGCCACCGCCGGCGGCAGGCCCACGGCCAGGTCGACCACGCCCAGGCGGCGCAGCTCGAAGCCTTCGAGCCGCTCGGCATCGCTGAGCACATAGGCGCAGTCGAGTTCGCCGCGCTGCACGGCCGCCAGGGTTTCGTACGACAGCCCCTGCTTGAGCTGCAGCGTGACCTGCGGGTGCTGCTGCGCCAGCGTGACCAGCACGCTGCCCAGGCGCAGCGCCACCGGATCGACCACCGTGCCGAAGCGCACCACGCCCTGCGCCGCGCCGCGCAGCTGGTCGGCGGCCGACTGCATGCGCATCGCCGAGGCCAGGGTGCGCTCGGCCTCCTCGAGCAGGCGCCGGCCGGCCGCGGTGGGCGACATGCCGCGCGGCGTGCGCTCGAACAGGCGCACGCCGAGTTCGTCTTCCAGCGCCTTGAGCTGCGCGCTGGCGGCCGGGGCGCTGGTGAACACGCGTTCGGCGGCGCGGGTCAGGTTGCCCTCCTTCGCGATGGCGACGAAGGTCTTCAGTTGGTACAGCTCCATGACTGCGGATTGTGAGCGCGTGCGACGCGGCGGTCCGTTCGCTTTTTCGGAAGCCCCGGTCCAAAGAAACGAATGGCCTTCGCGGCGGCGCATCCCCATCCTTCAGGTCACGCACTCACCGTTTCCTTGAAAGGTTTCCCCGTGTCCTCCCCTTCCTCACGCCTGCCGGGCATCGCGGCCCTGCTCTTCGCCACCGCCAGCTGGGGCAGCCTGTTCCTCGTCGGCAAGGGCGTGCTGCAGCACGTGGCGCCGGTGTGGCTCACGCTCATCCGCTACACCCTGTCGGCGCTGGTGTTCGCCGCGCTGCTGGGCCTGCGCGGCAGCGGCGGCTGGCACAAGCTGCGCCAGCACGCGGTGCCGCTGGCGCTGCATGGTTTTGCGGGCTTCGGCGTGTTCAGCATCCTGCTGTTCGTCGGGCTCTCGCACTCGGTGCCCTCGCACGGCGCGGTGCTGATCGCCACCACGCCGATCACCACGCAGCTGCTGCGCTGGTGGCTCGACGGTGTGCGCCCGACGCGCACCACCCTGCTGACCGCCGCGCTGGCGCTGGCCGGCGTGGCGACGGTGGCTGGGCTGCTGTCGCCCGGTGGCGCAGGCCTGTCGCACGACACGCTGCTGGGCGATGCCATCGCCTTCGTCGGCACGCTGGGCTGGGTCGTCTACACGCGCGGCGCGGCGCGCTTCCCGACGCTGGACACGGTGGACTACACCGCGCTCACGGTGCTGGCCTCGTGGCCGCTGCTGCTGGCCGTGGCGGTGGGCATGACCGCGCTGGGCGCCTCGCCCGCGCCCGACGCGCAGGGGCTGCGCCTGTCGTGGCAGGTGCTGCTGTACGTGGGGCTGGTGCCGTCGGCGCTCGCGGTGCTGGCCTTCAACCACGGCGTGCGCGCGCTCGGCGCGGTCACGGGCACGGCCTTCCTGAACTTCGTGCCGGTGTCAGCGCTGCTGATGGGGGTGGCGCTGGGCAAGCCGCCCGCGACACACGAGATCGTCGGCGTGGCGATGGTGGTGGTGGCGCTGCTGCTGCATGTGGCGGCAGCGAAGCGGGCGGCGACGCCGGTGGCGCCGGTTCGCGTGCCGGCGCCGGGTCAGCGCACCTGCGGCGTCACGCCCTGAACAGCGGTCAGCCCTCGGCGCGGCTGCGCCGGAAGATCGCGTAGTTGCCGTTCGCCATCCCCACGAGCACCTCGCCCACGTACAGCCGCGACTCCAGGTTGGCGACGGTGCGCCCGCGGTTGAGCAGCGTGGTCCTGCAGACGACCTTGCCTTCGAACACGGGCTTGAAGTAGTTCATCTTGATCTCGATGGTGGCGCAGATCTCGCCCGCCTCGAGCGTGGGGTACAGCGCCGTGCCCATGCCCGTGTCGGCCAGCGCATACAGCACGGCGCCATGCACTACTTCATGCGGGTTCAGGTGCTGCGGCGCGACGACCAGCGTCATGGTGCTGGCGCCGGCGGAGGCTTCCTCGCAGTGCAGGTCGATCAGTTCGGCGAAGGGATGTTTCATGGCGACGGGAAATGAAAGGACCCGCCGACTGTAGACCGCACGGCTCAGCGCCGCTCGGCCGTGAGCCAGAACAGCGTCTGCCGCACCTCGAGCGCCTCCCCCTGCGCGATGCGCGCATGCAGCCGTTGCAGCGCCGCGCGGCAGGCGTCGATGCGAAAGCCAGGGCACACATACGGCACCTGCAGCAGGTACCAGGCGAAGGCGCCGATGTCGGCAAAGCGCAGGCGCTCCGCGCCCGCCTCGCCGTGCACCACGCGCAGCCCGGCCCGCGTCAGTTGCGCGGTGGCGGTGTCGAGCTGCCAGCGCGGCGGCGCGGACCACGGCAGGTCGAGCAGCGCGTGGAAGCCCGCGTTGAAATCCGACGCGACCTGCTGCGTGAGGAAGTGCCCGCCCGGCACAAGGATGCGTTGCAGCTCGCGCGCCGCGAAGGACTCGTGGCGGTTGACGACGAGATGGAACGACGCATCGGCGAACGGCAGCTTCGGTTGCGCATCGTCGTCCGCCTGCAGCGCGTTGTCGTCGGCGCCTTCGACCTCGATCACCTCGATGCCCAGCGGCGCCAGCCGCTCGCGCGCGATGCCGACGTTCGGCGCCCAGCCCTCGGTGGCGACGGTGCGCGCGGGCCGGTGCGGCAGGCGGCTCAGCCACTCGCCGCCGCCGGTGCCCATGTCGAGCAGGTCGGGCGAAAGGCGGGCCAGCCGGTCAACCGCATCCTCGAAATGCCAGGGCGCGGGCGTGGTGACGATGCGGCCGTCGCAGGACAGGTCCCAGCCGGTCAGCGGGCGCTGTTGGGCGTCGCGCAGCAGGTCGTCGAATGCGCTCATGCCGCGGTGGCGCCGTCGAGTGCGCGGTAGAAGTAGGTGGTGCCGCACGGCGTGCCGTCGGGCAGCAGCGCGTAGCCGGGAATGGTGCCCACGCGCTGCCAGCCGCAGCGGGTGTACAGCCGCTCGGCCTCGGGGCTGGAGGTGTCGAGCACCAGCAGGGTCTTGCCGTGGTCGCGCGCGCGCTGTTCGGCGCCCTTCATCAGCAGCGCGCCGAGGCCGAGCCGGCGCGCGCGGCGGTGCACCAGCATCTTCGCGACCTCGCCGCGGTGCGGCTGGTTCTCGGGCTGTGCCAGCACCAACTGCACGGTGCCGACGATGCCCGCGTCGTCCTCGGCCACGAGCAGCTCGCGCTCGCCGCGCGCCACGCCGTCGGCCACGTGGCGCCAGAAGGCCCGTGCGCGTTCGGGCGTGAGCGGCTGCATGAAGCTCACCGAGGCGCCGCCCTCGACGCAATCGATGAGCACGTCGGCCAGCGCGTTCAGCTCGGCCTCGGTGACGGAAGAAAGGGCGCGCAGGCGCGGGGTGGGGGTGGCAGCAGTCATGGTCATTTCCGGTTGGATGCGTGAGAAGGCGCGCTGGTGATGACGACCGCGTAGCGCGCCGTCTCGCGGGTGGGGTTGAAGTAGCTCGTCGGCTGGTCGAGCACGAGCGCCAGGCAGTCGCCCGCTTCGAGCCGGTGCTGCTGGTCGCCGACCGCGAGTTCGATGCAGCCTTCGAGCACCCACACCTGCTGGTGGATGCGCGGCTCGCGCGCGCCGGTTTCGTAGGCCACGCGCGCGCCGGGCGGAAACAGCACCTCGACGATCTGGATCGGCGAGGCGTCGCCGCCGGCCGAGACATTGCGGCGCAGGTAGCCCGAATGCGGATCGCGCCATTCGAGCTGGTCGGCGCGGCGCGACACCGGGCTGGCGGCCGGCGCGTCGGACTCGAACAGCGAAGCCAGCGGCACGCCCAGGCCGGTCGCGAGTTTTTCGAGCAGCACGGCCGTCGGACTGCTCTCTCCGCGCTCGATCAGAGAGATCATGGAGCGGCTGACGCCGCAGTGCGTGGCCAGGGCGTCGAGCGAGAGATCGCGCGCCGCGCGCAGGGCGCGCACACGCTGGGCGATGCGGTCGTTGAGACTGGGGATCGAAGCTGATTCTTCTTTCATATTGGATGAAATATCCAATTAAATAGAAATTCAGTCAACCCCAGGGTCGAAGCGGCTCGTCTCGACCGCAGAGACTTGCTCGTCGAAGTGACTGTTCTTTGGAGAAATATTCATGCCAATCGCTGAAATCATCCAACACATCACCACCATCGACGCACCATGAGCGCCAACGATCCCGCCCCCCTGCCCTCGACCTTCGTCACCTTCGCCGACGGCCCCGCCGCGCCTTCCGCGCTGCGCGCCCGCATCACGGCCGCCTGCCGGCCGCCCGAATCGCAGGCGCTGGCACCGCTGCTCACGCAGGCCCGGCTGCCGGCCGACCAGGCCGACGAAGCCCACGCCCTGGCCCATCGCATCGCCCACCAGCTGCGCCAGCGCAAGCACGGCGGCGGCCGCTCGGGCCTCGTGCAGGGCCTGCTGCAGGAGTACGCGCTGTCGTCGCAGGAAGGCGTGGCGCTGATGTGCCTGGCCGAGGCGCTGCTGCGCATTCCCGACGCCGACACGCGCGACGCGCTCATCCGCGACAAGATCGCCCAAGGCCAGTGGCAGGCGCACGCGGGGCACAGCCCCTCGGTGTTCGTCAACGCCGCCACCTGGGGCCTGCTGCTCACCGGCAGGCTGGTGGCCACGCACAGCGAGACGGGCCTGTCGGCCACGCTCACGCGGCTGATCGGCAAGGGCGGCGAGCCGCTGATCCGCAAGGGCGTGGACATGGCGATGCGCATGATGGGCGAGCAGTTCGTCACCGGCGAAACCATCGCCCAGGCGCTGGCGCATGCGCGCACGCTGGAGGCGCAGGGCTTTCGCTATTCGTACGACATGCTCGGCGAGGCCGCGCTCACGGCCGACGACGCGCGCCGCTACCGCGCCGCGTATGAAGACGCGATCCACGCCATCGGCCGTGCCTCGAACGGGCGCGGCGTGTACGGCGGGCCGGGCATCTCGATCAAGCTGTCGGCGCTGCACCCGCGCTACAGCCGCGCGCAGTACACGCGCGTGATGGCCGAGCTGTACCCGGTGCTGCGCGACCTGGCGCTCCTGGCGCTGCACTACGACATCGGCCTGAACATCGACGCGGAAGAAGCCGACCGGCTCGAGTTGTCGCTCGACCTGCTGGAGCGCCTGTGCTTCGAGCCCGCGCTCGCGGGCTGGCAGGGCATCGGCTTCGTGGTGCAGGGCTACCAGAAGCGCTGCCCCTTCGTGATCGACTGGGTGATCGACCTCGCGCGCCGCAGCGGCCACCGGCTCATGGTGCGCCTCGTGAAAGGCGCCTACTGGGACAGCGAGATCAAGCGCGCGCAGCTCGACGGGCTCGCGGGCTACCCGGTCTACACGCGCAAGGCCTACACCGACGTGTCGTACCTCGCGTGCGCGCGCCGCCTGCTCGACGCGCCCGACGCGGTGTACCCGCAGTTCGCCACGCACAACGCGCACACGCTGGCCGCGATCTACACGATGGCCGACCCGTCGCGCTACACGCCGGGCCAGTACGAGTTCCAGTGCCTGCACGGCATGGGCGAGCCGCTGTACGAGCAGGTGGTGGGCCCGCTCGGGCGGCCCTGCCGCATCTACGCGCCGGTGGGCACGCACGAGACGCTGCTGGCCTACCTGGTGCGGCGGCTGCTGGAGAACGGCGCCAACACCTCGTTCGTGAACCGCATCGCCGATGCGTCGATTCCGCTCGACACGCTGGTGGAAGACCCGGTCGCGACGGTCGATCGCATGGCCGCGCAGGAAGGCGCGATGGGCCTGCCGCACGCGGCCATTCCGCTGCCGGCCGCGCTCTACGGCACGCAACGCGCCAACTCGCAGGGCCTGGACCTCGCGAGTGAAGCCACATTGCATGCGCTCGCCGCCACGCTGCAGGCCAGCGCGACCGAACCCTGGCGCGCGACGCCGATGCTCGCCGCGCCACGCGCCGAAGACGAAGCCGCCCGCACCTGGGCCGAGGTGCGCAACCCCGCCGACCGCCGCGACCTCGTCGGCCAGGTGCAGGACGCGGTGCCGGGCGACGTGGCCTCGGCCATTGCGCAGGCCGAAGCCGTCGCCGCGGCGTGGGCCGCCACGTCGCCCGCCGAACGCGCCGCCATGCTCGAGCGCGCCGCCGCCCTGCTCGAAACGCAGCAGCCGCGCCTGCTCGGCCTCTTGATGCGCGAGGCCGGCAAGAGCGGCGCCAATGCCATCGCCGAGGTGCGCGAAGCGGTCGACTTCCTGCGCTACTACGCGGCGCAGGCGCGCACCGACTTCGCCAACGCCACGCACCGCCCGCTCGGGCCGGTGGTGTGCATCAGCCCGTGGAACTTTCCGCTGGCGATCTTCACCGGCCAGGTGGCCGCCGCGCTCGCGGCCGGCAACCCGGTGCTGGCCAAGCCGGCCGAGCAGACGCCGCTGGTCGCGGCCGAAGCGGTGCGCGTGCTGTGGGAGGCCGGCGTGCCGCGCGCGGCGGTGCAGCTGCTGCCGGGGCGCGGCGAGACCGTCGGCGCCGCGCTGGTCGGCGACGCGCGCGTGCAGGGCGTGATGTTCACGGGCTCGACCGAGGTCGCGCGCCTGCTGCAGAAGACGCTGTCGATGCGCCTGGGTGCGCACGGCGCGCCGGTGCCGCTGATCGCCGAGACCGGCGGGCAGAACGCGATGATCGTGGACTCGTCCGCGCTGGTGGAGCAGGTGGTGGCCGACGTGATGGCCTCGGCCTTCGACAGCGCCGGCCAGCGCTGCTCGGCGCTGCGCGTGCTGTGCGTGCAGGAAGAGGCGGCCGACCGCCTCGTGGCGATGCTGCAGGGCGCGATGGCCGAGAGCTGCATCGGCAACCCCGCGCGGCTCGCAGTGGACGTGGGCCCCGTCATCGACGACGAGGCGCGCGACGGCATCGAGCGCCACATCGCCGGCATGCGCGGGCGCGGCCGACGCGTGTTCCGCCAGGGCCGCGAGTTCGGCCACGACACACGCCACGGCACCTTCGTGCTGCCCACGCTGGTCGAGCTGGAACACCTGGGCGAGCTGCAGCGCGAGGTGTTCGGCCCCGTGCTGCACCTGCTGCGCTACCGCCGCCGCGACCTGGGCGCGCTCATCGGCCAGATCAACGGCAGCGGCTACGGCCTCACGCTGGGCGTGCACACGCGCATCGACGAGACCATCGCGCAGGTGGTGGCGCAGGCGCAGGCCGGCAACGTCTACGTGAACCGCAACATGGTCGGCGCCGTGGTGGGCGTGCAGCCCTTCGGCGGCGAAGGCCTGTCGGGCACCGGGCCGAAGGCCGGCGGGCCGCTGTACATGGCGCGCCTGCTGTCGACGCGGCCCGACGACGTGCTGGCGCGCGCCGTGGCGGACGACGTACCCGTCTCGCCATCCGCCGGCCTCGCGGCGCTCGAAGGCTGGGCGCGCGACACGGGCCGCGACGCGCTGGCCGCGCAGTGCCGCCGCTTCGCCGGCCTGGCCCACGTGGGCCGCGCGCGCACGCTGGTCGGCCCGACCGGCGAGCGCAACGTCTACACGCTGCAGCCGCGCGAGGCCGTGCTGTGCCTCGCCGATGCGGAAGCCGACCGGCTCGTGCAACTGGCGGCCGTGCTGTCGGTCGGCAGCACCGCCATCTGGCCCGCCGATGCGCCCGGCGCGCACGCGCTGCTGGCGGCGCTGCCCGACGAGGCGCGCCACGCGGTCGTGCTCGCCAACGACTGGCGCGCGCCCACTGTGGTCTTCGATGCCGTGCTGCACCACGGCGACGCCGGCCACCTTGCCAGCGTGCTGCAGCAGGTGGCGGCGCGGCCCGGCCCCCTCGTCGGCGTGCGCGGCTTCGCGCCGGGCGACACCGGCATCCCGCTCGAGAGCCTGGTGCTGGAGCGCGCGCTGAGCGTCAACACCGCCGCGGCCGGCGGCAATGCGAGCCTGATGACGATCGGTTGAGCAGGCTTACTTATCGAACGCGGGATCGATCGGCACGCGGTAGCCGTTGACCAGTCGGTTCGTCTCGTTCGCCATGCCCACCACGGCCATCAGCTCGGCGAACATGGCCGGCGTCATGCCGGCCTTTTCCGCGCCCGCGTGGTGGCTCGCGATGCAGTAGCCGCAGTTGTTGGTGACGCTCACCGCCAGATAGATCATTTCCTTCACCACCGGGTCGAGCGCGCCCGGCGCCATCACCTCCTTGAGGCTGGCCCAGGTGCGCTTGAGCGTGGCCGGGTCGTTGGCCAGGTACTTCCAGAAGTTGTTGACGTCGGGCACGTTGCGCGAGGCCTTGATGTCGTCGAACACCGCGCGGACCTCGTCGGAGGCGGCGGCGTGCTCGATGGGCTGGGGTTTCATGCGATCTCCTGAGGGAAGTGTGAATGCGCGATGGAAAGCAACAATTGCTTTCGGGTCGTTCACATTTATTGTGAATTAGGTCCTAGGTTCACGCGCCCTGCGGTTCATACAGTCGAAGCGTCACACATCAAGCGCGCCATCAGGCGCCATCTCAGGGAGCAGAGAGAACCATGGAACACGTCATCCAGCACGTGGGAGGCGGTGCGCGCGTCGCATTCGTCCACAAGAAGAAAACCAGAGGCATCGCGGGCGCCGTGCTCGCACTGGCCGCCGGCCTTGCCGGCCCGTCGGCCTGGGCCGATGTGAGCCTGGGCGGTGCCAGCTACACCACCGGCTCGGGCGCGGTCTGCAGTTCGGGCGGCGCCGGTCCCACGTGGGCCTGCCAGGTGCCCAACGGCAACGGCGGCTTCGCGCTCATCACCGGCGTGCCGACCGACCCCGTGAACGGCGGCCCCGATGCCGCGGCCTTGCAAGGCATGGTGAGCGGCAACCTCGGCGGCGACGCGCTGCTGCTCGGCGGCACCGCTGCCAAGGCCACCGGCTTCGGCAGCGTGGCAGCGGGCTCCGACGCACGCGCCACCGAAACCTACGCCACCGCCATCGGTTCCACCACCGTGGCCGCGGGCGTCAGCAGCACCGCCGTGGGCAATGTGGCCCAGGCCTTCGGCACCAACGCCACGGCCATCGGCGCCAACAGCACGGCCGTGGCCACCAGCAGCGTCGCAGTGGGCGACCGCGCCACCGCGAGCGACATCAATTCGACCGCGCTCGGCGCCAACACACAGGCGCGCAAGAAGAGCAGCCTGGCGGCCGGCGACAAGGCGATTGCCGACGGCATCAACGCCGCCGCGCTGGGCGCGAACACGCAGGCGCTGGCCGACAGCGCCGTGGCCGTGGGCGACCGCGCCACCGCGGGCGCCGAATCGGCCGTGGCCGTGGGCCGCCAGAGCACCGCATCGGCCGCGTCCGCCGTGGCCATCGGCACCGGCGCGACAGCGAGCGCCGTCAACGGCGTGGCGCTGGGCGCCGGCGCCACCGCCGACCGCGCAGGCATGAACGGCCAGCAAGAGCGCTTCTCGAACGTCGCCGTGGGCTCCACGCAGGGCGCGGTCTCGGTCGGCAGCGCGGGTGGCGAGCGGCAGATCACGAACGTGGCGGGCGGCACGCAGGCGACCGACGCGGTCAACGTGCGCCAGCTGCAGGCGGTGCAGGCCGGCGCGGTCAACTACGTGACCAACGTGGACGGCAGCGTGAACCACAACCAGATCGTGCTGGGCAACGGACAGGCGCCCAACGGCACCACCGTGTCCAACGTGGCGCCCGGCGTGGCCGGCACGGATGCGGTCAACGTCAACCAGCTCAACGCCCAAAGCGCGCAGTGGCGCGACGCCATCCGCGTGAACCAGCGCGACGCCAATGCCGGCACCGCCGGTGCGATGGCCATGGCCGGCATGCCGCAGGCCTACATGCCGGGCAAGAACATGATCGCGGCCGGCATCGCCGGCTACGAGGGCCAGAGCGCGCTCGCGGTCGGCTTCTCGAGCATCTCGGACAACGGCAAGTGGGTGATGAAGTTCACCGGCTCGGCCAACTCGCGCGGCAACGTCGGCGTCTCGGCCGGTGCGGGCTTCCAGTGGTGAGCCGCATGAACGCCATCGCTCCGGGCTACAGGAATTCTTCTTTC
Organism: Variovorax sp. GW821-FHT10C12; assembly: GCF_059415405.1. Taxonomy (NCBI): domain Bacteria; kingdom Pseudomonadati; phylum Pseudomonadota; class Betaproteobacteria; order Burkholderiales; family Comamonadaceae; genus Variovorax; species Variovorax sp. GW821-FHT10C12. The sequence continues at coordinate 364,511 of NZ_JBWKNE010000003.1, read as the reverse complement.
ATGACACGCACACTCCCCCGCGCCGCCCTGTTCGGCGCCACCGCCCTGTTCGCCTTGCTCGCCCTGCCCGGCTGCACCTCTTACGTGAGCCGCGGCATCGACAACGACGGCAAGGCCGCCGAACTCGTCTGGCCCGGCGCTGATCAACAGCAAACGTGGCAGACCGAAGGCAGCTTTCCGAACCGCGAAAACCTGCGCGCCATCGGCCCCGGCGCCACCAAGGACCAGCTGTACGCCCTCATCGGCCGCCCCCACTTCGACGAAGGCATGGCGGCCGTGCGCGAGTGGGACTACGTCTTTCACTTCCGCTCGGGCGGCGGCGCCACGAGCTGCCGCTACAAGGTGATCTTCGACACCGACTACAAGGCACGCAGCTTCCACTGGAACCCGGCGATCTGCGCGGAGCTGGTGAAGGGCTGATCAGCCGCCCTGCGGCGGCTCCGGCCGCCGCCACAGCCACGCCAGCACGACCGCCATCGAGCCGATGGCGACGCCTGCGAGCCACGGCTTGTGTGCCGTCAATACGATGACAACCGCGCAGAACGCCATCGCCGCAGTGGCGCTCCACTTGGCGCGCCGGCTCACCGTGCGGCCGTTCTCCCAGTTGCGCAGCAGCGGACCGAAGAGCCGGTGGTTGAGCAGCCAGCGGTGCAGTCGCGGCGAGCTGCGCGCCGCGGCCCACGCGGCCATCAGCACGAAGACCGTGGTCGGCATGCCCGGCGCGACCACGCCGATGGCGGCCAGCACCAGGCACAGCGCGGCGAAGACCATCAGCAGCCAGCGCACGACCAGCGGCAACGGCCGGGGCTCGACAGCGGGCGGGTTCTGGGGGTCTTCGGCGGGCGTCACGGGCCGATTGTCTTTCTTTCTCTTTCACCGCACCGACGCGCTTGATTCAGATCAACCGCGCGCCGCTTTCGGCTGCCGATACTGGACTTTTACATCCACCTGCAAAGTTCTGAAGACCATGGCCCACCTTGTATGGAAGACCGAGCTCAATACGGGGATCCATGAGATCGACATGCAGCACCAGCGCATCGTGCAGTACATCAATGCGCTGGACGATGCCCGTCGCACCAACGACCGCCAGGCCGTGGGCCGGATCATCGAGGAGACCATCGACTACACCGCCTCGCACTTCGCGTTCGAGGAGGCCATGATCGAGGACGCAGGCTACCCCTTCACCGGCCCGCACCGGAAGGTGCACGAGATCTTCGTGCGCCGCGTCACCGAGTTCCGCGCGCGCTTCGAGAACGGCGAAGAAGTGCTGGCGGAGCTGCACGACATGCTCTCGCGCTGGCTGTTCAACCACATCCGCCATGAAGACGGTGCCTACGTGCCGACCGTGAAAGCGCACCTGCACACCACGGATTCGTCGGCGCAGGTGCTGGTGCATGCGCAGGTGCGCAAGGCGGTGCAGCAAGGCGGCGCCGCGGGGCAGGTCAAGATGGGGTGGATGCGGCGCTTGTTCGGCGGGTGACGCGGCCATGACGCCGCGCCACCGCCGCGTCACTCCTCGACGAAAGCCTCTTCGCGCTTGGCCTTCACCGAAGGCAGCAGCACCACGATGAGCAGCAGCGCCGCGGCGGCCAGCAGCCCCGCCGACAGCGGGCGCATGACGAACACGCTCCAGTCGCCGCGCGACAGCAGCAGCGCGCGGCGCAGGTTCTCTTCCATCATCGGCCCGAGGATGAAGCCCAGCAGCAGCGGCGCGGGCTCGCACTTGAGCTTGAGGAACAGGTAGCCCACGATGCCGAAGATGGCGACCATCCACACGTCGAAGGTGTTGTTGTTCTCCGAGTACACGCCCACCGCGCAGAACAGCACGATCGACGGAAAGAGCCACTTGTAGGGAATGGTCAGCAGCTTGATCCAGATGCCGATCATCGGCAGGTTCAGCACGATGAGCATCAGGTTGCCGATCCACATCGAGGCGATCAAGCCCCAGAACAGCTCGGGGTTGCTGGTCATCACCTGCGGGCCCGGCTGGATGTTGTGGATGGTCATGGCACCCACCATCAGCGCCATCACCGCATTGGGCGGAATGCCCAGCGTCAGCAGCGGAATGAACGAGGTCTGCGCGCCGGCGTTGTTGGCCGACTCCGGCCCCGCCACGCCGCGGATGTTGCCCTTGCCGAAGGGCACCTCGCCCTGCTTGAGCTTGATGCGCTTCTCGATGGTGTAGGCCGCGAAGGCCGACAGCAGCGCGCCGCCGCCCGGCAGGATGCCCAGGGCAGAACCCAGCGCGGTGCCGCGCAGCACGGCGGGCGTCATGCGCCGGAAGTCTTCCTTGGTGGGCCACAGGCCCTTGACCTTGGCGGTGAACACCTCGCGCTCGTGCTCGGGCACGGCCAGGTTGGCGATGATCTCGCCGTAGCCGAACACGCCCATGGCGATCGCGATGAAGCCGATGCCGTCGGTGAGTTCAGGGATGTCGAAGCTGTAGCGCGCCACGCCCGAGTTCACGTCGGTGCCCACGAGCCCCAGCGCCAGTCCGAGCAGGATCATCGTGATGGCCTTGAGCAGCGAACCCGAGGCCAGCACCACGGCGCCGATCAGGCCCAGGATCATCAGCGAGAAGTACTCGGCCGGGCCGAACTTGAAGGCCAGCTCGGTCAGCGGCGGCGCGAAGGCCGCAAGGATCAGCGTGCCGACGCAGCCCGCGAAGAACGAGCCCAGGCCCGCCGCAGCGAGCGCCGGCCCGGCCCTCCCCTTGCGCGCCATCTGGTAGCCGTCGATCACGGTCACCACCGACGACGATTCGCCCGGCAGGTTCACCAGAATCGCGGTGGTCGAGCCACCGTATTGCGCGCCGTAATAAATACCGGCCAGCATGATCAGCGCCGACACAGGCGGCAGCGCGTACGTGGCGGGCAGCAGCATCGCGATGGTGGCGACGGGGCCGATGCCCGGGAGCACCCCGATCAGCGTGCCCAGCAGGCAACCGACGAAGGCATAGACAAGGTTCTGCGCGGTGAAGGCCACGCCGAAGCCGATCGAGAGGTTGGTAATCAGGTCCATTGTTCTCTTGGATTTCTTGTTGTTCTGCGCGGGTCAGCCGGCGATGAAGGTGGGCCACACTTGGAACTGCAGCTTCAGCGCCACCACGAAGGCCAGGTAGCTGCCGAGCGCGAGCACGGTCGCCAGCAGGGTCACGCCCTTCCAGCCGAAGCTGTCGCCCGCCAGGCTCGCGATGAAGGTCAGCGCATAGATCGCGACGATGAGCCCCATCGACGGCAGGCCGATGCTCGGCAGGCCGCCGAGCAGCACACCGAAGATCAGGTTGGCGCCGATGATGAACAGCAGCGGCTTCCATGCGATGCGGCCCACCGGTTCGCCGTCGTCGGTCTCGACCGTGAGGGCCTTGAACGTGATCAGCACGCCCATGAAGGCGATGAGGATGCCCACGATGAGCGGGAAGTAGCCGGGGCCCATGCGGGCGCCGGTGCCCACGTTGTAGGTCGTGGCGCCCCATGCGAAGGCCACGCCGAAGGCGCTGAAAAGCACGCCCGAGCAGAAGTCTCTCTGACTCTTGATTCTCACCGTTGATGTCTCCTGGAACTGCGTTGATCGGCACACGATGTGCGTCAGCGATCCTAGGAATTCAGCGCGGCGGTGTGTATGAACAAAGCATTGCCATTCGGCAATGTTCGAGGCGCGAGGAGACGAAGAAGGCGCCGCTCAGGCGTCCGCTGCCGGCAGGTCGATGCAGGCGCGCAGGCCCGGTCGGGCATCGCCGAACTGCAGGCGCCCGCCATGCAGCGCCACCACCGCTTGCACGCTCGCGAGCCCCAGGCCGTGGCCCGGCGTGCTGTGGTCCAGCCGGTGAAAGCGCACGCCCAGTCGCTCGTACTCGGCGCTCGGAATGCCGGGGCCGTCGTCCTGCACGAACAGCTGCGCACGCCCGTCGACCGTGTGCGTGCCGATGCGCACGGTGGCGCCAGCCCCGCCGTACTTCAGCGCGTTGTCGAGCAGGTTGGCCGCTGCGCCCGCGAGCAGGTCGCGGTCACCGAGCGCGATGGCGCGGTCGGGCGGCTCGCGCAACAACGCGATGCCCCGCACCTCGGCCACCGCCTCGTACAGCTCCGCCACGTCGTCGGCGATGACGTGCAGCGCCACCGGCGCGAACTGCTGGCGCCGCGCGCCGGCCTCGACCTCGGCGATCTGCAGCAGCTTCTCGAACATCACCGCCAGCTCCTCGAGCTCGCGGATGGCGGTGGCCACAGGCTCGCGCTGCGGATGGTGGGCATCGCCGAGCCCCGCCTCCACCGCACGCAGGCGCACCAGCACGCGCGTGAGCGGCGTGCGCAGGTCGTGCGCGATGGTGTTGGACACATGGCGCACGCCGTCCATCAGCGACTGGATGCGGTCGAGCATCGCATTGATGTCGCCCTCCAGCAGCGCGAACTCGTCCTCCTGGCCCGACGGCGCCACGCGCTCCTGCAGCTCGCCCGCCGCGATGCGCGCGGCCGTGCGCCGCACCGCGCCCACGCTGCGCTCCAGCTCCTGGCGGAAGACGAAGGTGCCGCCGATGAGCAGCAGCACCGCCACGATGCCCGCCGCCGCGCTGGCGCTCGCCACCAATGATTCGATCGACTCCTGGTCGCGCAGGTCGTGCCCCACCACGAGCATGCCGCCGTCGGGCAGCGGGCGCATCACGAGGTAGGCGATGACGGTCTGGCCCGCGCGCACCACGCGGCGGTGCACGCCGTCGCCCGCGTCGGGTGCCAGCGAGGGCATCTGGTCGAGGTTGCCCGCGCGCTTGTGGCCTTCGCGATCGGTGAGCAGGTAGATCTCGTTGTCGGAGTTGCGGCCGTCGGAGAGCGCATGGGCGATCTCGCCCGCCACGCCCTCGGCGCCGCGCGCTTCGTAGCGCACCACCAGCTGCTGCACGCTGGCGGCCACCTGCCGCACCATGCGCTGCTGCAGCACGCCGACGGTCTGCATGTAGACGATGGCCAGCGCGGCCAGCATGGTGATCGCGACGAGCAGCCCGTAGTAGAAGGCGAGCCGGAAGCCGACCGAGCGCCACAGCTGGCGCAGGGCCCGGGTCATTGCGGCGCGGCCAGCGTGTAGCCCACGCCGCGCACGGTGTGGATCAGCGTCGGCGCGCCGCCCGCATCGAGCTTGCCGCGCAGGCGGCTCACCTGCACGTCGATCACGTTGGTCTGCGGATCGAACTGGTAGTCCCACACGGCCTCGAGCAGCATGGTGCGCGTGACCACCTGCCCCGGATGCATCATGAGATAGGCCAGCAGCCTGAACTCGCGCGGCTGCAGCGCGATGGGCCGGCCGCCGCGCTCCACATGGCGGCGCGCCAGGTCGAGCGTGAGATCGGCCAGCTGCAGCGTGCGGATCTCGGGCCCGGTGCGCGAGCGGCGCACCAGCGCCTCGGCGCGCGCCGCGAGTTCGGAAAAGGCGAAGGGCTTGGCCAGGTAGTCGTCGCCGCCGGCCTTGAGCCCGCGCACGCGCTCGTCGAGCGCGCTCAAGGCGCTGAGCACCAGCACCGGCGTCTTCTTGCCGAGCGCGCGCATCGTGGTGAGGATCGACAGGCCGTCCACGTCGTTGGGCAGCATGCGGTCGAGGATGACGAGGTCCCACGTCTCGCCCGTGGCGCGCGCGAACGCATCCGCGCCGTCGCGGCTGATCACCGCCACATGGCCGAGCGAACGGAAACCTTCGGCGATGTAGCGCGCGTTGTCGGCGTCGTCCTCGACGATGAGGCAGTTCCAGATGACGGTGGGGCCGAGCACGTCAGTCGGTGCGGCCACGGCAAGAAATACCCATGGATGGCGGTGCGGTTGTGCTCACATTGCGCCCCCTGGGATGCGGGGGCCTGCAACGCAAATGCTAGCCCAGGTGGAAGCGGGAAAGGCCTGCGCTTCATTACCGTTTGTCCATGAACGGCGCGTTGCGATGCAGCCCGGCACACCTTGCAATCTCGCGAAATCTCGCAGGCGATCAACACTTTTTCATTAGAAAAAGAAGCGCCGTTGCGATGCCGGGAAATGTTTCGATACGACAGGTACACATCGCTTCAACAAGCGGCAATTGTGACCAATGTGCACGTGTACGATTGCATTTGTGCACGCAGATCCTGCGGCACGGGGAGGACATCACAAAGCCGCACGCCATTGCCTGGCAGGGCGGGAGCCTGATCGGGCCGAGGTTGTCCATGAACGTGATCAACGCCGGACAACACCATGGGCAGCGTCGCCAATGTCTTCTCGTCTCCGTACAGCCAGGGGCAACGTCTACTCAGGCTGAGCTTCCCCCACGACGATGTGCCGGGCGCCACCGATGCCTACGGCCGCAGCAGCACCCCCACGATCGTCATCGAGCGCCTGGAAGCCGAAGAGGGCCTGTCCCGCGACTTCAAATTCACGCTGACCCTTCTGGCCGACAGTGCGGGCATCGCCCTCAAGGACATGCTGGGCAAGCTGCTGGCCGTGTCGCTGGTGCGCCCCGATGGCTCGCTGCGCTGGTTCACCGGCCATGTCTTCGAGTTCGAACTGGCCGGCTCGGACGCCGGCGTTGCCACCTACCGGGCCGTGCTGCGCCCCTGGCTGTGGTTCACCACGCTGCGCATCAACAACCGCGTGTTTCGTGACCAGAGCCTGCGGCAGATCACGGCCACGGTGCTCGAAGACCACAGCCCCCTGCCCCGCTGGGAATGGTGCGTGCGCGGCGACGATCCGCTCGTCACCATGGCCGTGCAAGGCGCCGGCTGGGGCGAAAGCGACCACAGTTACCTTCATCGCCGCTGGGAGCAGGCCGGCTACAGCTACCACTGGGAGCACGCCCGGGACGGCCACACGCTGGTCCTCACCGACGACACCACCACGCAGTGCAAGCCTGTCGACGCAAGCTCACCCCGCGTGCGCTTCCAGGCGAAGGGCGGGCCGGCCGAGGAAGAAGGCATCCAGGCCTTCTCCCCCGTGCGCGAGATCGCCTCCGGCACCTTTTCGGCCAGCGCCTTCAACTTCAAGAGTCCCACGCCTCGCCACGCCCAGGTGCCCACGCTCAACCGCCAGGGAGAGGTCCCCAGCCTGGACGTGCACGCCTACGCCGGGGCCTACGGCTTCCGCAAGGAGAACACGGGTGGCGATGCCTTCGTGCGCCTGCGCATGGAAGAGATCGAGGCCGGTGCCAAGCGCCAGGAGGCCGAAGGCAACCACCACGGCATCCAGTCCGGGCGCTGGTTCGAGCTCACCGACCACTTCAGCTGCGAGGGCAGCCCGGCCGAAGACAACCAGTACCTGGTCGTCGAAGCCCGGCATGTGGCCGCCAACAACTACCTCCAGACGGACAGCAAGTCCGAGTACCGCAACAGCTTCGTGGCCAGCCGGCGCGCGGTCCCCTGGCGGCCCGGCCTGGGCTTGAACAGCCAGCCGCTGCGCGTGCTGGCCCCGCAAACCGCCACCGTGATGGGCGACGGCGGCATGGGCGCGCTGGACATCGACGAGTACGGCCGCATCCTGATCCAGTACCACTGGGACCGCGAAGCCAGGTACAGCGCCCGGGTTCGGGTGTCCAGCGGTTGGGCCGGGGGCGAGACCGGCATGGTCTCCTGGCCCCGGGTGGGCTCGGAGGTCATCGTGCAGTGCCTGGACGGCAATGCGGACCACCCCCTGGTCACCGGCGTGGTCTACAACCAGGCCCACATGCCGCCGTGGACGGTGCCCAGCCAGAAGAGCCTGACGGGCATCCGCAGCCGCGAGCTGCAGGGCGACGGGGGCAATCAGCCGGGAGGCAGAAGCAATCACCTGATCCTGGACGACACCGACAAGCAGATCCAGGTCAAGCTGCGCAGCGACGAGCAGGCCAGCGAACTGAGCCTGGGGCATATCGTGCGCATCGACAGCACCCTGGGGCGCAAGCACCAGGGGGGACAAGGGGCGGAACTGAGAACGGACGGACATGGCGCCATCCGGGCCGCCAGCGGTCTGCTCCTCACGACAGAGGCCCGGCCCAACGCGGACGCCCACCTGACGGACATGGGCGAGACCGTGGCCCGGCTCACGGCCGCCAGGGACCTGCACGAGGGCCTGAGCGAGGCGGCGATGCAGGCCAAGGCGCACGAGGGCGGGGACTCGGACGCTGTCACCAAGGAACTGAAGAAGCAGAACGACGAGGTCAAGGGCACCGGCCCGGGCAACAAGGCGCAAGGCCAGTTCCCGGAGTTCCAGGCTCCGCATCTGACGATCGCCAGCCCGGCGGGCATCGAGGCCACCACGGCGGGCTCCACGCACATCGCGGCCACCGAACACATCGCCACCACGAGCGCAGGCCACACGAGCGTCGCGGCAGGCAAGAGCCTGCTGGTGAGCGCCAAGGAGGCGGTACGCATCGCGGCCGTCGAACAGGGGATGCGGCTGATCGCCGCCAACGCGGACATCGACCTTCAGGCGTTGAAGGACAGCATCAACGTGCTGGCCAGGCTGAACATCAAGATGGAGGCCCAGCGCATCACGATCACCGCCAAGGAAGAGATCGTGATCAATGGCGGGACCAGCTATACGCGTTGGAACGCCTCGGGCATCGTGAGCGGGACCAGCGGCGTGTGGCGTGAACATGCGGCGAGCCACTCGCTTGTCGGCCCCCACAGCGTGAATGCCGAGGGCCATCTTCCCGAGTCCAGGTACAAGGGGTGCGCCGTTGCAGCGCAAGGTGCGTCGGCCTCGCAGGCGGCCACCGTGATCCTGGGTTGAGGTGCCGATGACATCCAAGACGGCGACCTCGCCTGCCCACGCCGATGCCCTGGACCGGGCGTCGGTTCTGTCGACCCTGGGCGCGCGGGGATGCATGGTCCTGCTGGACCCCGCGCTGCGTCCCCCCGCCGAAGACCCGTCCTGGCCGGCAGACGATGCGCAGGAGCCTGTCTCCATTGCCATGGCGCATCCGCGGATCGATCCCAGTGTCGTGCCGCACCTGCTGACGCTGCGCCCGAACGACGAATCGCATGCCCGGATGCTGGCGTACACGCTGGACGAGGCGCAGGCCGACTGCGACCGCGAGTCGCTGAGCCACGGCCGCGGAAGACGAATCGGCGCCTGGCTGGTCACCACGGCCCCTGCATCGGAAGTGGGTGCCCATCTGGGGCGGGTCATGCTCCAGCGACACGCCCTCACCCACGCGCAGGTCTGGCTTCGGCTGCACGACCCTGCCGTGTTGTGGCTGATCTGGCCCGAACTGTCCGCGCAGCAGCAGACGGCGTTGCTGGGGCCGATCGAGGCGGCGTACCTGCTGGACCCGCTCGGCCAGATCGAGATCATTCGCCGCCCTGCCGCGGCAGCCTCGGCCCACGGGCTCGAACTGACGCCGCAGCAATGGACCACGGTCGACGCGACCGGCGCGGCCAATCAGGCGTTGAGGGACTGGTCGTCCATGCCTGCCGACACCCCGATCCGCCTGCATGCGCAGGTGGCCGTGGCGGCGGTGAAGCGCGCCGCACTGCGGGGTTTCGACGACACGAACGACCAGGCGCTCTTTGCACGGCTCGCCTTGACGGTTCACCCCCGCTTCGACCGCCACCCGTGGGTGACGCAGCGGCTCGACGAGCGAGCGCCGGAAGATTATTTCAGCGGCCTGGTGGCGGATCTCGACGAAGCGCAGTGGCAGCAGATCGCGACCGATCTCCGCGTGAACGCGGTACCGGTCGGCGACGAGCCTGAACACCTGGCCGCGACGCCATGGCCGGCCCCCACTTCAACCCATTGATCACCCATGTCAGAAGTTGTCCCCGGCACCTGTGCCCAATGCAAGCCCTTCGGACTGCCCATCCTGCCGGTGCGCTACACCGTCGTGCCCAAAGGCCTCCAGCCGGGTCTGCCCGGCTGGGCGAGCGGTGACCGCGTCACGAGCGTCGCCCTGGGCGATGACTTCGAGTACGCCCTGCGCACGGTGCGCAGCGGCTACATCTATCTCTTCTACGACCACCATGCGCGCGGGCGGAATTACTGGGAGTGCTACATGGTGCACGCCGACGGCGGCCTGTCGCTGCAGCCCAGCCCCAAGGCGGCGCACACGCCGCCGCTCGAGCGCAAGGAGTGCAACCTCCAAAGCAACCCTGCCCACAAGCACTATTTCGTCATCGAACAGACCCACAAGTGCGGGACGGCATGGATCGCTTTCAGCGAGCACAAGTGGAGCGACGAGACGCTCGAGGACTACACCGCCAGCAAGAAGCTGCGCGACAAGCGCATGCAGACGCTGCATCCCGCGGCCATGGTTGAAGGGGCCAAGCACAGCCACGGCGCCATCGCCACCCGGGCCGCACTGGAGGACGTGCTGGAGTACTCCGGCCGTTTCAACACCACCAGACTGCCCCACGGCACAACCCTCGAAGACTTCACCAAGGAGGACGGTACGTTCGAGACGGCTTCGCTCGAGCAGATGAGCACGCGCTACCCCTGGGTGCTGCGCATGCAGATGGCGGAGTCCACGGTCCAGCATATGCAGGGGCGCGCCAAGCTCGAGGGTGGCAAGCCCGGGCAGCCCCATGTCCTGGCGCTGTGGGATGCCATGGGCATCGCGCACGAGCTCAGCGGCTACCGCAACGACGCAGCGGGCTGGATCAAGCGGTATGAAGCCGAACGGGCCCAGCAGATCTCGCTCACGTTCCTCTACGCGGGACTGCAGAAGTCCCTGGAAACCCGGGCGCAGACGCAGGCCGAGGAACAGGTGCGCCGCGGGGTCGAGGGCGACAACGAAATCAAGGAGCAGATCCGGGAACTGGAGAAGCGGCAGGAGCGCCTGCCTCCCACCTGGAGCGACGATGGCTCCATCTACGACAGCGAGCGCCAGAGCATCCAGAATCAGCTGGACTTCCTGCGCTCGCTGGACAAGCGGCTCACGGCCGCGGCGCCCGCCGTGGGCCAGGCCCTGGGCAGGCATGCCGCCGCACAAGCCTGGCCGAAGTACGCTGAACGCATCGACTATCCGGCGCTGCGCACCTTCACGAAGAACCTCGAGAAATTCCAGACCGCCTCGGTCGCACTGTGCGAAAGACGGGCCCCTCCACTCGTGCAATGGCTGGAGGCGCCGCTTCTGATCGACATGCTGAACGACTTCAACTGCCAGAACATCGAGGACGGACTCCTGTTCGATGCCGCCGTCAGCGAGGCGATCTTCGGCATGGGCGCATGCAAGACGGGTTCCGACAAGATCAACCAGTGGATCAACGAAGGCAAGGCAACCTCGGAGGACAACCTGTTGTGGCGTGTCCTGACGTTGAACCAGGACGACGCTCGAGAAGAACTCGACAAGGTCCTTGTCGAGGTCAGGAAGCACAAAGATGAGCAAACCCTGGCTTCGAACCTGAAGTGGACCAACTACACCGCCAAGAGCCTCAAGGCCTTTGCAGACACGTACAAGAAGGCGCAGGGCATCTTCGATGCCAACACGAAGGCCAGTGCCGAGGGCGGGAACCACGCGTTCGGCGCACGGCTCCAGCCGACCCGGTTGATGGGACAAACGGACAAGTTCGCCATCAGCGTCGGCGACGCCGTCTTCAAGGCCTTTCGGATCGACAAGCTTGCGGATTTCGCCTCCGAAAAGCTCATCCAGTGGATGTTCAGCATCCGGGCCTTCGTCAATCCAGCCGACTCGACCAACCTGATCATCAGCCAGGCGAACAATGAGGAGCTCCTGCGCGGACAATTGCTCCAGCGTGTGAGAACCGCGCGCGCCTTCATGGCCGCCAATACGCCCGCGATGCGCAGCGCCGAGGCCGAGAGCCTGAGGGCCGAATGGGGGCGGTTCAGGACCAGTAGCAACGCCAACAGCGTGAGTGCGATCAAGGACGCACGGCTCGCGGTGGTGGTCGCGTTGATCGAGGGGGTCAACTTCGCCAAGCTGCTGACGGAGTGCATCACCAAGGGCGACGCCAAGAGCTATTGCACCCTGCTGGCGTCGGGCATGGCGATCACCAGTGCCATGTACGACATCGCTGCGACGGTGGCCAAGAATCTGCCGAGCATCGGAAACAACAGCTGGAGCTACCAGCATCTGAAGCTGTGGGGAGGCGTGCTCAGCGGCGCCGCCGGCATCGTCACCGGTGCCTTCGATCTCGTCCAGGGCGTGAAGGAGACGGATCGCGGATACCGGATGCTCGCGTTCCTGTATCTGACCAAGGGTACCTTGGGCGTCGCGTCGGGGGTCCTCACGCTCGCCGTGGCCTTCACGTACTCGGCGCCGCTGGTGAGTCGCCTGGCAGGCCAGGCTGCCGTGGGCACGGCCGTGCGTGCAGTGGGTGCGCGCGCTGCGGCGTTCGTGGGCCTGCGCATCGTCGGCATGGCGCTGGGCGGCTGGATCACTGTGGGGCTGTTCGCCATTCAGTTGGTAATCTGGTGGGTCACGCCCGATGCGCTGCAGGTGTGGATCGACCATTCGGCGTTTGGAAAAGAGCGCCGGAACGAAGGCTACAAGAGCGCTGACGAGCAGGACAAGAAATTGCAAGAGGCCCTGGTGGAGATGGGATTCCAATGAGCGAAAGTACGGCGACACCGGTAGCCTCCGGCCTGGTGACACTGAACGGTGTCATTCGCAACTACCGCAGCACGCGGGCGGGCGCGAGCTTTGTCTTCGACGACAGCGACAAGTCCAAGCTGGGCGTGGTGGCCGTCGCCGCCGCGGCGGTCGGGCTCAGCGGCCAGGCGGTCTCCACGGCGGCGAGCGCAACGAGCCTGGAAGAGGACGCGGACCGTGTCGAGTTCGAGCTCGACGGCCAGCAAGTCACAGGGTGGCTGTGGCGCAGCCCCTTCAAGGAAGGCGACGAGGTGCGGGTGGCGGCGCAGTGGACAGGTCAGCACTACGAAGCCATGGGGATGGCACGTCCATCGGACCGCACCATTGCGCTGTATCCGCATTGCTCCAGGAGCCGGCGCACGCACGTCCGCAATGCGGTCAAGTGGTGGTTCATCGGCGTGACGCTGTGGCTTGCCGTCCTTGCGGCGGTGTGCCTTGCGCTCCTCGGACTGACAAGGGGCCTGGACATGATCGCTTTCGGGTTTCCCTACGGCGCACCGATTTCCTACGCCTTCTTCGGCTTGATGACCTTCAGCCTCACGCGCAAGTGGATGCCGTTCGCGCGTCTGACCGAGAAGGTCGGCCAGGCCCTGGGACTGCCGAACCCGGCGAACATCGACTTCGTGCGGTCGGCCAAGGCGCAGCGAAAGCCGGAGGATCCGGGTGAATACGGGACCTTCTATTTCCGGTACTGACCGGCAGGCCAGCCAGCCGGCAACGACGATGGTCGCTCGGCTTGCGCCTGCATCCTCATGAGTTCACAACAGATCATCACCGACCACGACCTCTGGCGCCAAGGTGCCGGCGGCGCCCCTGCGGGGCTGGTCGGCCAGGCCGACAGCCTGGCCTATGCGGGCCTGGACCTGAACCTGGCCCAGTTCGCGAGCAGCAGTTTTTCCGGCACGCGCTTCTCGGACACCACCTTCCGGCAGGCCGGATGGACCGGCTGCACCTTCGTCGGATGCACCTTCACGCGCTGCGATTTCCAGTCCATCGCGATCAGCGGCTGCACCTTCTCCCACTGCAGCTTCAGCGCCAGCCGATTCGATCAGAGCAGCTTCATCGACACCCGGTTCACGCACTGCACGTGGGACGACCTGACCTTCCATGGCAGTCGCTGGGACAACGTGCAGGTGCTCGATGGCACAGGCACCACCTTGCGCGGCGACGCGCTGACCGGCGAGCGCGTGGACTTCACCGGCAGCTGCTTCGAGCAACTCGAGTTCACCAACGCCAGGATCAACAGCTGACGCGATCGCCATCCACGCCAGCGAACTGCAGCAACGCCGGATCGCACGGTCATCCAGTCAGACCCGGCAGCTCAGATCACGCGCGAATGAACGCGACGGGGCTCACTCTCCGTTCACCAGAGACACCCCGTCCACCGGCTTGCGCATCCATTTCGCAACGTCCACGCCCAACCCGTGAATCACTGCATCCATGGCGCTGCATTCGGTCGTCTCCGCCGTGATATCAGCGTACGGGGTGTGCACTTGGCGCAGAGCGTTGAATTGCGCAGGGGGCAGTCCCGGTTGTTCAAGCACCGCATGGATGACCACGATCGTGGGGCCGCCGGCGCTGACGGTCACGATGTCCATGATGTCGATCTTCAGCACAAGGGCGGCTTCCCTGCCGGGCCCCGGCACGGGGCGCACAACCTCATACCGCGCCTTCAACTGATCTTGCACGGCCTGACGCAGCGGGCCCGGCACGCCGCACGCGTCATCGGATTCAGACATCGGGCGGCCCTGGTCATGCCCGTACGCGACCGACGGCAGCGTCACTGTGGCGGGGGCAGCAGGCGCCGGTGGCATTCGCTCGGGCGGCTGGGAATCGTGTGAACCGCAAGCAGCCAGAAGTGCGCTCACCGCCATCGCGATGCACGCAGTGCGCACGGATCGTCCCGCTGTCATCGATCAACCGAGGGGGCGTGAAGACTTCGACCACGGTCCAGCGCTGCGCGGACACGCGTTCTGGCAAAGGCCATGCGGCCAATGGACGGCTTTCTCATCGTGGGCGTTCCTGTCTCGCGTTCGACATGGGTGGGATGCGAAGCCTGTGCAGGCGCATTGAAGGCACAGCAGGCTGTCGGCACCAAGACGCGATTTGTTACATTAGTCCGGGGGTTGGAGGAATTTTGCAGGACCGACTACCTATCGGGCGATCGCCCGGCCAAATCAACTATAAGGAAAAATGCTACATGCACACCATCAATTACAAGATGGAATACTCGATTCTCGAGTACGTTTTCGGCCTGATTGGCCCGGCAATCATCATTGCCGCCATTTTTTATCCGATTGCCGATCTGAAAATAGGCACCCTTCGGCTTCACCTGCCGACCGGCGTGGCCAATGGAATTCTCATGTTGATCGGGGCGTATTTCACGTACCTTACGGTGGGAACTCTTTTCAAGAAGCGGGCAGCCAACAGCCAGGGCGCCAGCATTGTTCTTGATGAAAAAGGCATGTCTTTCACGACCGTCAAGAAATTCTCGGGCGTACTGACCACCGTGGGCTATGACGCCATCAAGCAAGTCACCATCACGGACATTCCGGAAACCTCCACATCGAGTGCAGAGAAAACAATAGAAATCAGCACGCCGTCGATGGCACCCAAGAAGCACGAATTCGATGCCATTCACATGGTGAAGGATTCAGACTTTGAAGTTCTTGTGAATGCGCTCAAGCATCGCGCCGTCAATGCCACCTTCAAGCAAATCTGACCCATGGGTTTCTTGAAGAAGTTATTCCAGGTAGTTTCTGGCAAGAAATACAGGAATTGCCCCGATGGGGCGGCAGTGGATCCGGTCGCGCAGCGAGCCCTTCAAGCGGGGCTCATCAACTCCGAACAGATCATGGCGTATTGCGACAGCTACGCAACGGGGCTGTCGGACGATGCGCTCGCCGAGGGACTTGGCTCGCACTGGGGCATACGCTCGCCCCAGGAGGCTGCTGAAACCCTGGCGTCACTCGGTCGCCATGGCCATCGCTTTTTTTACGACATTGTTTTTCGTATTTACAGCGATGGTGCTTCAGGAGACGAGCGCCAGGAGGTTCTCGAGGCCTTGATCGCCAGTGGGCGGTACGGCTCCCCGGAGACGGTGCGCGAGCAGATCGCCGCACAGGGGTCGAACGAGGAAAAAGACCTCGTTTTCTCGGCTTTGGCGCAGGCCATGGAGATGCTGGAAAATCTGCGATCCGTTTTTCGTCTTCTCGAAGACAAAGTCAATGGCTCGTACCTTCCCAAGGATTACAGCGCCGGCATCCTTGCCTGGGATCTGGGCCGCCTCGTCACGGTTGCGAGGATGTCATTGGACCGCAAATACATCGAGCAGGCTGAATTCGATCGCATTCTTTCGCATGCAGACAAAGAATTACGCTCGAATTTTTCGTCCTGGCCGCAGTTTGCAAAAAGCTACATCATCGGCCGGGCCAGCTGGGCTGGTCAGAATATGACGCTGGGCGGAATCATCGGTATTGCCGAAGATCTCATGACCGATGAGCGGAGCCCTTGGGTGCTGTCGCCTCTGTGAGTTGCATTCGACGACAGCGCTGGAAAATATCCAGCTCGTCGGATTGCTCCATGTTGATTTCCGTGGACGTTTGATCCACCTGTCCATCGCGAACTGACCGGCCGCAATTTCTTGCGGCCGTTGTTCGCATGGAGGAGTGGATTACTCGTAAACGGAAATCAACAAATTCAAAGTATTCAAGACGCTATTTGCGCGTTCAAAACTTTATTTGGCGCGATCATCAGGATCGCGCCACCCACGCACGCTCACTCCACCGTCACGCTTTTCGCGAGATTCCGCGGCTTGTCCACATCGGTCCCGCGCGCACACGCCGTGTGATACGCCAGCAGCTGCAGCGGCACCACGTGCAGCAGCGGCGACAACGCGCCGTAGTGCTCGGGCATGCGGATCACGTGCAGGCCTTCGCCGCTGGCGATCTGCGTGTCGCCGTCGGCCAGCACGTAGAGCACGCCGCCGCGGGCGCGCACTTCCTGCAGGTTGCTCTTGAGCTTTTCGAGCAGGGCGTCGTTCGGCGCCACGGCGACCACGGGCATTTCGCTCGTGACGAGCGCGAGCGGGCCGTGCTTGAGTTCGCCGGCGGCGTAGGCCTCGGCGTGGATGTAGGTCACTTCCTTGAGCTTGAGCGCGCCTTCGAGCGCGATCGGGTAGTGCAGGCCGCGGCCCAGGAACAGGGCGTTGTCCTTGCGCGCGAAGTCTTCGGCCCAGCCGATGATCTGCGGCTCGAGCGCGAGCACCGACTGCAGCGCGACGGGCAGGTGGCGCATTTCCTTCAGGTAGCGCGCCTCGTCGAGCGCGCTCAGGCGGTCCTTGGACTGCGCGATGGCCAGCGTGAGCAGGAACAGGCCCGCGAGCTGGGTGGTGAAGGCCTTGGTCGAGGCCACGCCGATTTCGACGCCGGCGCGCGTGATGTAGGCCAGCTTGCACTCGCGCACCATGGCGCTGGTGGCGACGTTGCAGATGGTCAGCGTCTGTTCCATGCCCAGCGAGCGCGCGTGCTTGAGCGCGGCCAGCGTGTCGGCGGTTTCGCCCGACTGGCTGATGGTGACGACCAGCGTCTTCGGGTCGGGCACGGAGTCGCGGTAACGGTATTCGCTGGCGATCTCGACCTGGGTGGAGATCTTCGCGATGCTCTCGAGCCAGTACTTGGCGGTGCAGCCGCTGTAGTAGCTGGTGCCGCAGGCCAGGATGAGGATCTTGTCGATGTCCTGGAACACGCGGTGCGCGCTCGCGCCCGTGGCGCCGTCCTGGCCGATACCGTCGAACAGCTCGGGCACGATGCCCTCGACACCTTCGAGCGTGTCGCCGATGGCGCGCGGCTGCTCGAAGATTTCCTTTTGCATGTAGTGGCGGTACGGGCCCAGCTCGGCCGCGCCGCTGTGGGCGTGCACGGTGCGCACGGTGCGCGTGACGGGCTTGTGGTTCTTGTCGACGATCCAGTACTTGCCCGGCTGCAGGTCGACCACGTCGCCTTCTTCGAGGTACACGATCTGGTCGGTCACGCCGGCCAGTGCCATCGCGTCGCTGGCCAGGAAGTTCTCGGTGCCGTCCTTGCCGGCGCCCAGGATCAGCGGCGAGCCGGCGCGCGCGCCGATCACGCGCTGCGGTTCGTCGCGGCAGATGACGGCAATGGCGTAGGCGCCGTGCAGCTGCAGCACGGCGGCCTTGACGGCTTCGAACAGGTCGCCGTTGTAGAGGCTGTCGACGAGGTGGGCGATGACCTCGGTGTCGGTCTGGCTCTCGAACACGTAGCCCTTGGCTTCGAGCGCGGCGCGCAGCGGCTCGTGGTTCTCGATGATGCCGTTGTGCACGAGCGCGATGCGGCCCGGGCGCGCGGCAGGCGCATCGGCGCCGACGCCGTGGCTGAAGTGGGGGTGGGCGTTGTGCACGGCCGGTGCGCCGTGGGTGGCCCAGCGCGTGTGGGCGATGCCGGTGAGGCCTTCGACCTTGTCGTCGCGCACCTGCGTCAGCAGGTCGGCCACGCGCGAGGTGGTGCGTGCGCGGCTCAGGCCGCCGGCATGCACCGCGACGCCGCAGGAGTCATAGCCGCGGTATTCGAGCCGCTGAAGGCCCTGGACCAGGACCGGAACGATGTCGCGATGGGAGGCTGCGCCGACGATGCCGCACATGGGATGTACCTTGTCTTGAAGAACAGAAGGGCTCGATGGTAGGGAGACTACCAAGAAATATGGCGTCTAAATTTCCTCAATTTCGGACTTTTATTTCATCGAAACCCATAGATGGAGTTTTATTCCATAATTTCAACCGATATGGAATCAATCTCCCTCGACGCCATCGACCTCAAGCTGCTCGACGCGCTCCAGCACGACGCCTCGCAGACCAACCAGCGCCTGGCGGCCGAGGTCGGCATCTCGCCGCCGACCTGCCTGCGCCGCGTGCAGCGGCTGCGGCAGGAAGGCCTCATCGAGCGCCAGGTCGCCCTGCTCTCGCCCGACCGGCTCGCCACGGTGCTGGGCCATGGCCTGCAGGCGGTGGTGGAGATTTCGCTCGACCGGCAGGACGCCGCCGCGCTCGACGCCTTCGAGGCCCGCGTGATCGCGGACAACGCGGTGCAGCAGTGCTGGCGCGTGTCGCCGGGCCCCGATTTCGTGCTGGTGGTGGTGGCGCGCGACATGCCCGGCTACGGCGCGCTGACGCAGCGGCTGTTCACGGCCGACGCCAACGTGCGCAACGTGAAGGCGTTCTTCAGCCTGAAGCGCGCGAAGTTCGGCGCCCGCATTCCGCTGGGCTGAAGCGGGTTCCTGACCCGATCAGCGCTCGCTCGCCGCCTCGCGCAGCGCTTCGAGGAAGGTGCGCCGCCACCAGTGGATGTCGTGCTCGCGAATGCGCGACAGCAGTTTCTGGTGCCGCTCGCGCCGCTCTTCCAGCGGCATCTGCAGCGCCTGCTGCACCGTCTCGGCCGTGCCGTGCGTGTCGTACGGATTCACCAGCAGCGCTTCCTTCAGCTGCTCGGCCGCACCGGCAAAGCGCGACAGCACCAGCACGCCGGGATCGGCCGGGTCCTGTGCCGCGATGTACTCCTTGGCCACGAGGTTCATGCCGTCGCGCAGCGGTGTCACCAGCCCCACGGCCGCCGCGCGGCACAGGCCGGGCACGCGGCGGCGCGCCACCATGCGGTGGATGTAGCGCACCGGCATCCAGTCGAGCTCGCCGTAGTCGCCGTTGATGGCGCCGCACAGCGATTCGAGTTCGCGGCGGATGTCGGCGTAGGCATCGACCGTCTCGCGCGTGGGCGAGGCGATCTGGATCAGCGTGGCGCTGCGGCGGTTCTCGGGGTAGTTGGCCAGCAGCTCGCGGAACGAGCGCACGCGCTGCGGGATGCCCTTCGAGTAGTCGAGCCGGTCGATGCCCAGGAGCAGCCGGCGGCTCGAGTACTCGCGCTTCATGGTCTCGTACATGTCGCGCGATTCCTTGGCGTGCGTGAGCGCCGCGAACTCGTCCACGTCGATGCCGATGGGGAAGGCGTTGCAGCGCACCGTCTGTCCGTAGGCGCGGTACATGTCGTTGCCCAGGTACTCGCCGTGGGCCTCGTTGCGCACGTAATGCTCGAAGTGCTGCACGTCCTGCTGCGCCTGGAAGCCGATCAGGTCGTACGAGAACAGCGAGCGCATCAGCCATTCGTGCTGCGGAATGGCCGCGATGATGATCTGCGGCGGCAGCGGAATGTGCAGGAAGAAGCCGATGCGCTGCCTGCAGCCCATGGCGCGCAGTTCGGCGGCCAGCGGCATCAGGTGGTAGTCGTGGATCCAGATGATGTCGTCGTCCTTCAGCAGCGGCATCAGCTTGCGCGCGAACAGCTGGTTCACGCGCCGGTAGCCGCCGATGAAGCCGGCATCGAAATGCGCCAGGTCCAGGCGGTTGTGGAACACCGGCCACAGCACGTCGTTGCTGTAGCCCAGGTAGTAGCTGTCGTGGTCGTCGCGGCTCAGGTCGAGCGTGGCGAGCGTCACCTTGCCGGCCTGCTGCTTGTGCATCTCGCCTTCGCCCGTGGGCCCGCCCTCGACGATCTGCCCGCTCCAGCCGAACCACAGGCCGCCGCTTTGCTGCAGGCTTTCCCCGAGCGCCACGGCCAGGCCGCCGGCGGCCGGCTTGCGTGGGTCGGCCACTCGATTGGAAACAACGACAAGTCGACTCATATGCACGAATCCCAGGGGGCGGACAGGCGCACGGCCGCATTGATGATGCCGACCATCGAATAGGTCTGCGGAAAGTTGCCCCACATCTCGCCCGTGACCGGGTGCGTGTCTTCCGACAGCAGCCCCAGCGGGTTGCGCGCGGCGAGCATGGTCTCGAAGATCTGTCGCGCCTCGGCCTTGCGGCCGATCTTGGCCA
Source organism: Variovorax sp. GW821-FHT10C12 (assembly GCF_059415405.1). Taxonomy (NCBI): domain Bacteria; kingdom Pseudomonadati; phylum Pseudomonadota; class Betaproteobacteria; order Burkholderiales; family Comamonadaceae; genus Variovorax; species Variovorax sp. GW821-FHT10C12. Next base: position 344,101 of record NZ_JBWKNE010000003.1, on the reverse strand, counting down.
GCGCGTCGATGCGCCAGAAGGTGCAGATGTTGAAGGCGGTCTCGGGCTTGCCGAAGTCGTCGGCCGCTTCGTAGCGGCGCATGTAGGGGCCGTCGCACAGCGACTTTTCCATGGCGTCGACGGTGGAGATGAAGCGCGGGTCGCGCGCGTCGATCAGGCCCACCTCGACCATCAGCAGGATGCTCGCGTCGAGCTCGTTGCCGCCGAAGCTCTCGGCAAAGGCCTGGCGCTCTTCACTCCACGACTTGGCCAGGATTTCTTCCTTCATGCGCGCCGCATGGCCGTGCCAGTAGGCCGCGCGTTCGGGCAGCTCCAGCGTGCGCGCGATCTTGGCGAGCCGGTCGCAAGCGGCCCAACTCATCAGCGCCGAGCTGGTGTGCACGCGGGCGCGCGTGCGCAGCTCCCACATGCCGGCGTCGGGCGTGCCGTACACGCGCACCGCCTGCTCGCCCACGGCCTCCAGGTGCGGAAACTCCGCCACGCCCGCGCGGCTCAGCAGCCGGTGGTCGTGAAAGGCCTGCGCCGCGCCGAGCACGATGTTGCCGTACACGTCGTGCTGGAAGTGCTCCTGCGCCTGGTTGCCCACGCGCACCGGGCCCATGCCGCGGTAGCCGGGCAGGCCGTCGACGAAGGACTCGGGCAGCTCGCGCTCCAGCCCGATGCCGTACAGCGGCTGAATGTGCTCGCCGTGCGAGCCGATCACCACGTTGGCCAGCCAGCGCAGATAGTCTTCCATGGTGCCGACCTCGCTCAGCGAATTGAGCGCGCGCACCACGAAGAAGGCGTCGCGCAGCCAGCAGTAACGGTAGTCCCAGTTGCGCTGGCTGCCCGGCGCTTCGGGGATGCTGGTGGTCATGGCGGCGACGATGGCGCCGGTGTCCTCGTACAGCGAGAGCTTGAGCGTGATGGCCGCGCGGATCACCGCGTCCTGGTACTCGAAAGGAATGGCCAGGCGCTTGCTCCAGGTGCGCCAGTAGGCGATGGTTTCCTGCTCGAACTTGCGCGCGGTGTCGGCGATGCCTTCGAGCAGCGTCTCGTCCACGCCGAACATGAAGTTGTACTCGCGCGAGATCACGAAGGGCTGGCGCGACAGGATGTGCGAGATCGATGCGTCGGTGTTCAACCGCAAGGTCACGTCGGGCCCGACGTAGCGGATGTGGTTGCTGCCGCGTGTGACCTCGATGGGTTCCGAGGCGCCCCATTGGAAGCGCGGGTCGAGCGCCACGCGGATGCGCGGCGTGCCGGCAATAGGGCGCACGCGGCGCACCATCATCAGCGGACGGAAATAGCGCGAGCGGCTGTGAAAGCGCGGCGCGAAGTCGGTGATCTCGATGCCCTGCCCTGCGCTGTCGAACAGCTGCGTGCGCAACACGGCGGTATTGGGCTCGTACCACTGCTTGCTGGAGGCGAAGTCCTCGATCTCGATGGCCCAGGCACCGGCTTCCTCGCCGGGGTGCAGCAGCGCGTTGAAGACCGGGTCGCCGTCGAAGCGCGGCAGGCAGCACCAGACGGCGCGGGCGCGCGCATCGATGAGCGCGCTGTAGGCGCAGTTGCCGATCACGCCGACATTGAGCGACGGCTCGGCCGGCGGCGCAAAGCCGCGCGGCAGGGCTGCCGCCACTTTCGCGGCATCGACGGGCGCCTGGTCGTCCGGGCCCGCCGCGCCGGCCAGGGCGTTGCCCGCGCGGTCCTCGGGGGCCACCGGCAGTTGTTGTTCGCTCATGCGGGGCTCCTCGGTGATGCTTTGTGGTGATCGGGTGCGGCCAGCAGGTCGCGTGCCTGCACCAGCCATTCGTAGACCGCGCGCGGCGATTCGAGCCGGTGCAGCGCCAGGCTCGGCCCGGTGCCGACCTTGATCGCGACGCCGCCGCGCGGCTGCACGACGGCGAAGCCGCTCTCGTCGGTGGTGTCGTCGCCCGCGAAGATCGGTGTGCGGCCCGCGAAGGGTGCCTCGTTCATGAAGGCTTCGATCGCGAGGCCCTTGTTCACGCCCGCAGGCTTCACCTCGAACACGAACTTGCCGTGCAGCAGCTCCAGCTGCGGATGGCCTTCGATGGCGCGCGTCATCGCGTCACGGCAGACAGCTTCGAGCTGCGGCGCGAGCCGGTAGTGCAGCGCGATGGCGGCGTGCTTGCGCTCCACCAGCAGGCCTTCGTGGATGCGTGCGAGTTCGTTGGCGATGTCCAGGATGGGCACGAGGTCGGGCGCGCGCTGCTCCTGCATGCCGCCTTTCGCATCACGCCGTTGCACGCCGTGCTCACCCGCGGCAGGCAGCCGCAGCGGCGCCAGAAAGCGGTCGATGGCATCGATCTGGCGGCCCGACACCACGGCGAGCGCGCCACCGAGCAGGTCGCGCAGGTCGCTCAACAGAGGCACGAGGGCGGGCGGCACCTCGATGGCTTCCGGCGTGGCCGCGAGGCCGACCAGCGTGCCGTCGAAGTCGAGAAAAAGGGCGGCGTCCCGGCCCGGCGGAGGTGGCAACTGGGCGTTGCTGCTGGAGGACTTTGGCATTGGGAAAAACCATAGCACGGCTCGCACGCGGCGCGTGTCGGCCAAAGTCCCGGCGTGCGCCGATGGCGGGGATTCAGTCGGCCGTGGCGGGCAAGGACGCCTTCACCGCCGCGATGCGCGCACGATGGATCGCCTCGCCGATGCGCGGCCCCGTGGCACCGGCCTGCTGCGCCTCGCGCGCCACCACATCGGTGGCCACGGCCTGGGCCGCGGCGAGCACCGCGAGCAGGCGCGGGCGCTGCGGGTAGGCCGTGTCTTCGAAGCCGAGCCGGCCGCGCGCGTCGCATTCGCAGGCCAGCAGCGCCTCGGCGAAGCGCGCCGGCTTGCGGAAGGCGTCGCAGCGTTCCAGCAGGCGCACCAGCGGCGTCGCGTCCAACGCGCCGCTGCGGTGGATGTTGCCGTGCTCGCGTGCCACCACCTCGGCCAGCTCGCGCAACTCGACCGGCACACGCCAGCGTTCGCACACGGCCTGCAGCAGATCGACGCTGCGCAGCTCGTGGTTGATGTGGCGCGGCAGCATGTCGGCGGGCGTGGTGCCCTTGCCGAGGTCGTGCATCAGGCAGGCGAAGCGCACGGGCAGTGTGGCGCCCAGCCGCGCGCTGGTGTCGAGCACCATCATCAGGTGCACGCCGGTGTCGATCTCGGGGTGGTGCTGCGCCGGTTGCGGCACGCCCCAGAGCCGGTCGACCTCGGGCAGCAGCACGGCGAGCGCGCCGCAGTCGCGCAGCACCTCGAACATGCGCGAGGGCCGCGTTTCCATCAGGCCGCGCGCGAGCTCCTGCCACACGCGCTCGGGCACCAGTGCATCGACCTCGCCGGCCGCGACCATCTCGCGCATGAGCGCCATGGTTTCGGGCGCGACGGTGAAGTCGTCGAAGCGCGCGGCAAAGCGCGCCACGCGCAGGATGCGCACCGGGTCTTCGCGGAAGGCGTCGGTCACGTGGCGCAGCACCTTGTCGCGCAGGTCGCGCTGGCCGTGGAAGGGGTCGGCCAGAGTTTCGGGGCGCGCCTCGAAGCTGCCGTCGGCGCCCACGTGCTCGGCGGGCAGCGCGATGGCGTTGACGGTCAGGTCGCGTCGGGCGAGGTCCTGCTCCAGCGTGACGTCGGGCGCCGCATGCACCACGAAGCCGCGGTAGCCCGGCGCGCTCTTGCGCTCGGTGCGGGCCAGCGCGTACTCCTCGCGCGTGCGCGGGTGCAGGAACACGGGGAAATCGCGCCCCACGGGCAGGTAGCCGCGCGCCACCATGGCCTCGGGCGTGGCGCCCACCACCAGCCAGTCATGGTCGGAAACGGGGCGGCCCAGCAGCCGGTCGCGCAGTGCACCGCCGACGAGAAAAATGTTCATGAGTGCAGTGTAGGGATACTCGCTAGGCACAAAAAGAACGGTCGTTCGATAATCGACGAGCGATGCGAACGGTCGTTCGTAAATCCGCGTCGCGCGAAGCACCGGTCGCTGGCCGGCGCCCCCGTGCGCGGGGCTGTTTTCAATACCCAAGGAGCATTCACAGCTATGAAGAAACTCACAACAACAGCATCGTTGGCATTGGCGGCACTCGGGGTCCTGGCATCGGGCAGCGCCCTGGCGCAGAACGCGGGCGACTGGGTCGTCGGCACGGGCTGGTTCCACCTGTCGCCGCAGGATTCGAGCAAGCCGCTGACCGTGACCTCGCCCGTGCACAGCGTGCTGGCCGGCTCGGGCGCGAGCGTCACCGACTCGGACACGCTGGGCATGAACATCGCCTACTTCATCGACCCCCACTGGGCCGTCGAGGGCGTGCTCGGCGTGCCGCCCAAGTTCAAGCTCAACGGCAGCGGCACGCTGGCGCGCGTGGGCGAACTCGGCCAGGCCCGCCAGTGGAGCCCGACCGTGCTGGCCAAGTACTACTTCAACGAAGGCAACGACGCCTTCCGTCCGTTCGTGGGCCTGGGCGCCACCTATGTCTGGTACAGCGACGTGAAGCTCACGTCGAACCTGCAGGGCGCGCTGGCCAGCCAGTTCCACGTGTCGCCGTACTCGGTGAACACCACGGCCAAGCTCGACAGCTCGTTCGCGCCCGTGCTCAACGCCGGCGTGGCCTACCAGTTCGACAAGCACTGGGGCGTGTCGTTCTCGGTGTCCTACATCCCGCTGAAGACCAAGGCCAAGCTCACCACGACCAGCATCACCGGCCTGCCGGTGGCGCGCAGCGAGGCAAGCCTGAAGCTGAACCCGATCGTCACCTACCTGGCGGCGACGTACCGGTTCTGATGAGGTCCGGCGAGCCTCAGTCGCGCGAGGTGCGATAGGGCTCGTCGAAGGCCACGAAGGTCTTCTCGGCCAGGGCGCCCGCGATCCACGCGGCGACGCCCGGCAGGGCCGTCACGCGCGCGATGTACGCGTCGATGGCCGGCGGCACCGGCAGGCCGTAGCCGCGGATGCGCATGCCCACCGGCGCGAAGAAGGCGTCGGCGATGGTGAAGGCGCCGAACAGCATCGGGCCCCCGTGCGTCTCGAGCAGCTCGGTCCACATCTGCACGATGCGGTCGAGGTCTTCCTGCACGCCGGGCTGCTCGGCCAAAAGCCGCGCCCCCACCTCGGGCAGCGAGGCCTCGATGTTCATCGGGCAGTTGCCGCGCAGATTGGTGAAGCCCGAGTGCATCTCGGCGCAGATGCTGCGCGCGCGGGCCCGCTCGGTCACGCCCTGGGGCCACAGCTGCTTCTCGGGGAAGCGCTCGGCCAGGTACTCGGCGATGGCCAGCGTGTCCCACACGGCGAGGTCGCCGTCGACCAGCACCGGCACCTTGGCCACGGGGTTGATGGCGCCGATCACGTGCTTGAACTGCGAGGTGGCGTCGAACGAATCGAAGCGCACCATCACCTCCTCGAAGGGAATGCCGGCCTGCGTCATGAGCACCCAGGGGCGCATGGACCACGACGAGTAATTCTTGTTGCCGATGTAGAGCTTGGACATCTGTCAGGGTCTCCGGGTCAGTGCGGGAATGCGGGGCAAAGCCGTCGATGCTAGCCGGGCGGCGGGCTGCGATTGATGACGAAGGCGGCGCGAATTGATGCGGGCCGCTTCAGCGTTGGTCGCCCTGGCGGGATTCCGGCGGGACGATCACGCGCGGGCCGGAGGCGTCCGTGGCTGGCTTCACAACGCGCTCGATCAGACCCACGAGGCGCGGCACCAGCGACAGCACGGCGAGCGCCAGCAGCGCGCTGAACACGGCCGTGACCTCACGGCCGAGCCCGCAGGCCATGCCGATGGCGGCGGTCATCCACAGCCCGGCGGCGGTGGTGAGGCCCTGCACGTGGGATTCGTCCTTGCCCTGCTTGAGGATGGTGCCGGCGCACAGAAAACCGACGCCGGCCACCAGCCCCTGGATCACGCGGCTCATGTCGGCCGGCACGATGCCGGTCTGCTGCGGGATCAGCACGAAGAGCGCCGAGCCGATGGCCACCAGCATGTGCGTGCGCACGCCGGCCGCCTTGCCCTGCTGCTCGCGCTCGAAGCCGAGGAAAAAGCCCAGCACGGCCGCGAGCAGCAGCCGCACCGAGATGCGCGTGAGTTGCGCGACGTCGCCCACGTCCGAGAATTCGGACGCGACGGTGTCGAGCACCTCGTCGCGCCAGCTCATGTCAGGGGAGGTCCTTGTTCGGCTCTGGCTCGGCGGCGTTGCGCGGACCGACGCGGCCCAGGCGCTCCTTCAGCGACTGCGGCCTGCCGCTGATGATGGCCGCGTAGTGGGTGGTGTTGGCCAGCACCTTCTTCACGTAGTCGCGCGTCTCGCTGAAAGGCACGTTCTCGGCCCAGATGGCGGCGTCGATCACCGGACCGTTGCGCCAGTTGCGCGGGCGGCCCGGGCCGGCGTTGTAGGCCGCGGCGGCCAGCGCCATCGAACCGTCGAAGTCGTCGAGTGCGAGCTTCAGGTAGTTGGTGCCGATGGTGATGTTGGTCTCGCGGTCGTTGATCTGGCCCGGCGTGAAGTCGGTCAGGCCGATCTTGCGGGCGGTCCAGCGCGCGGTGGCGGGCATGACCTGCATCAGGCCCGAGGCGCCGACGCCCGAGCGCGCGTCCATGATGAAGCGGCTTTCCTGGCGGATCAGGCCGTACACGTAGGCCGGGTCCAGGCCGATGTCCTGGCTCTTGCGCAGCACCGTGTCGTGGAAGGGCATGGGGAAGCGCTGCTCGACGTCGATCACGCCCTTGGTGCGCTCGCTGGTGTTGATGCAGCGGTCCCACACCTCGCGCTGGCAGGCCAGGTCGGCGGCGGCCAGCAGGGCGCGGTCGTCCATGCCGCCCTTGTCGTGCAGGTTGGTGGCGTAGTTCCACTCGCGCGTGCCTTCGGAACGCAGGCCCATGCCGATGGCCTGCAGGCCGCGTTGCAGGCCCGGGTTGGTGCGCGCGGCGTTCTTTTCCTCGGGCGTGAGCGGCGCGGGCCGCGTGGCGGCCACGACGCGCTGGCCCAGCTCTTCGAGCGCCAGCATTTCGTAGAAGCCGCGCGTGCCGGCGATGCTGGTGTACAGCTCGCGGGCCTGGGCGCGGCGCTCGTCGCCGCCGGCGCTGCTCAGTGCGCGGGCCTTCCAGTAGACCCAGGTGGGGTCTTGCTGGGCGGCGTCGCTCATGGCGTTGATGGCGGGTGCGACGTCTTTCCACTGGCTGGCGCGCAGTGCGGCGCGCACGCGCCAGCCGAGCATGTCGTCGGACAGGTCGCTGTTCTTCGTGACGTTGCCGAAATAGCTCACGGCCATCGGCGAGAGCTTGTTCGCGGCGGCGCGGCCGATGGTGCCCCAGACCCAGTTGCGCTCTTCGGCGGAGAGCATCGGGCCCCACTTGCCCTCGAGCTGTGAGGCGCCCTGGTCGGGATCGGCGACCGCGATCTTGATGAGCGCGAGCACCACCAGTTCCTTGCGCGACTTGGCGGCCACGAAGGCGCGGCCGGTGAGGAACTTGGCGGCGCTGGCGTTGACCTCTTCGAACAGCGGCAGCGCATCGGGGGCGGCGATGGTGACGGCGCCGCGTGCGGCGGCAGGCCGGTTGGCCTCGATGGCCAGGCGCGCCTTCTTCCAGGCGTCGTTGGTCGTCATCAGGCGGGCCGCGACCATGCGGTCGGCGGCGGTGAGGCAACCGTCGTCGCTGTCCTTCTGCGCGAACCAGTTGCGGCGCACCTCGTCGGCCTGCGCCTGCGTGGCCGTGCCGGTGCGCAGCGTGTCGACCATCACCGCGTAGCAGCGCACCTGGGCGTCGTCGCCCATGCGGAAGCCGGCGATGTTGGCGGCAAAGCCGTCCCAGTCGCGGCGCTGGCCGAGCAGCAGCAGCCAGTCGTTGCGCAGGCGGTCTTCCTGGTAGGTGTTGGGGTAGCGCGCGTAGAAGTCCTGCACCTCGTTGGGCGCGGCTTCCTGCAGGCGGGCCTTGAGCTCCCAGTAGGCGGCCCAGGGTTCGAGTGCATGGCCGCGGGCCTGCGGCAGCAGGGCCGTGAGGCGGGCCTTGTCGCCGCGCTGGAAGGCCTGCTTCATCTGGACCAGCACGTCGTCGTTGGTGTTGTTCTGGGCGGCGGCGGGCTGTTGCGACAGCAGCGCGGCGAGTGCGAGAACGGCGGAAAAAACCAGGGCGGGCGCGCCGCGACGCTGACGAGCGCGCGCGGATGCCAAAATGCTTGGGAACTGCATCGGGGGATTATGGACAAGTCAAAGGATGCCGACACCTCGGCCACGGCGAGTTTTCTGAAGGGTCAACTGCGAAAGGCACTCATCGAGCAACGCCTGGCGCTGCCCGACCGCCTCGCGCGGGCCGACCTGTTGCAGCGCGTGATGCGGATCTGGCTGGTCGGCCGGCCCGACACCGTGATCGGCGCCTACTGGCCGATCAAGGGCGAGTTCGACCCGCTGCCCGCACTGCATCGCTGGAAGGAAGACGGCGAACTCATGGAAGAAACGCAGCGCCGCCGCATCGGACTGCCGGTGATCGACAAAGTTCACAAGACGCTCACCTTCCATGCCTGGTACCCGGGCTGCCAGATGGAAGAAGACGCCTACGGCATTCCCAAGCCCAAGGACACCGAGCTGATCGTGCCGACCCTGCTGTTCGTGCCCTGCGTGGGCTACAGCGCGGGCGGCTACCGGCTGGGCTACGGCGGCGGCTTCTACGACCGCACGCTGGCGGCGCTCGAGCCCCGACCGTTCACGGTGGGGCTGGGCTTCACGAACGGCTTCCTGGAAGACTTCGAGCCCGAGGCGCACGACCTGCCGCTGGACGCCATCCTGAACGACAACGGCGTCGTCTGGCCGACCTCCTGAGCCGGCTCAGTCGAGGTTGTCCATCGTGTCGGGGTCGGGCACCTCGCCGATGGTCTGGCGCGTGGTGACGGCCTGCGCCTCCAGCCAGTCGGAAAAGGCCTTGATCTCAGGCCGCAGCGCATTGCGCGGCCCCGAGATGAGCCAATAGGCCATCGGTGAATCCAGGCGGTGCTGCGGCAGCACCTCGATCAGGTCGCCGTTGGCCAGGCTTTCGGCAATGAGCGAACTGCGCGCCAGCACCAGGCCCTGGCCCGTGAGCGCGGCCTGCACCATCTGGTACGCATAGTTGAAATAGAGCCAGCGCTTGGGCTGCGCGCGCTCCAGCCCGTTCACCTCGAACCAGCGCCGCCACGTGAGCCATTCCAGGTGCGTGCGGTGCGCGTCGCCCGCCTCGATCAGCGTGAAGCGGGCGATGTCGGCCGGCGTCTTGATCGGCGGGTTGCTCTTGATGAGCCACGGGCTCGCCACCGGCGTCAGCGTCTCGCCGAACAGCCGCACGGCACCGGGCGGCATGCCTTCGGGCGGGCCGTAGCGCAGCGCGATGTCCACGTCGGCCACGTCGAGGTCGACCGCGATGTCGCTGGCGTCGATGCGGATGTCGATCTCGGGGTTGTCGCGCTGGAAGGCCTCCAGCCGCGGGATCAGCCACATCGACGCGAACGAGGCAAAGGTGGTGAGCGCCACGCTCTTGCGCCCCGCGCTCTGGCGGATCTGCCGCACGGCCATGTCGATGCGCGGCAGCGCCTGCTGCACCGACAGCAGCAGCTGCGCCCCGGCGCTGGTCAGCTCCACGGCCCGCGTGTGGCGCAGGAACAGCGACACGCCCACTTCTTCCTCGAGCGACTGGATCTGCCGGCTCACGGCCGACTGGGTGAGCGCCATTTCCTCGGCCGCGGCGCGGAAATTGAGGTGCCGTGCGACCGCCTCGAAGGCCCGCAGGTGCCCCGCCGAAATGGGGCGGGAGCGCAGGTGGGTTTGCGAATGTTGCATGGGTATGACTTTGGTGTGCGTTCCCGGCGGCCAGTTGATTGATGCGGGAATCGCATCAGTAGGCTACCTCGTTTTCATTGGACCTCCAAGGCCGCAAAAACGATCATTCATTCCCGAACTGCGCCAACCTCTCTGTCTGTCAACGGCGCTTCGGATCAGCCAAGGAGTCCTCATCATGTCCACCGCCGTCTGCACCAACGAATCGCTCGCTTCCCTGTCCCGTTCCACCCGCACCGCGGCCATTCCGCCGGCCGTGCGCCGTGGCGCCTGGCAGATTGCGCCCGGCGAGGCGATGAGCCTGAAGGCGCGGTCGGCGAGCGTGCTGCGCGTCAAGCAGGGCCGCGTGTGGGTCACCCCCGACGCCACCGCCCACGGCCCCAGCGAAGACATCGTGCTGGCCCCGGGCGAGTCGCTCACCGTGGCCGCCGGCCAGCGCATCGTCATGGAAGCCTGGGATGGCTACGGTGCCACCTACGTGTGGGACCCGGTCTGACCGACCGCCTGCACTCCCGGCTCTTCTGAACAAAGGCGGCTTCGGCCGCCTTTTTCTTTGCCTGCCGTTTTCGTGCCCCGCCGCCGGGGCCCCGGGGTTCAGCCGCTGATGTCGAAGCTGGCGCGCAGCGCCAGGAAGTGCGCCAACGCGGCCTCCCCGCGCAGGGTCTGCAGCGCGGAGATCGGGTCGGGGCCCTCGCATTCGGCCAGGCCCATGGCGAAGCCCGTGTAGCGCCGCTCGGCCAGCGGGCCTTCATGAACCACCACGAGCGCCACGTGCCGGGGGTCGTGCTGCAGCCGCGCCATCAGCCCCTGTACCGCCTCGCGCGGCCCCTCGAAATGCTGGCAGAAGCACTGGCCGTCGAACACCAGCAGGCCGGAGATGCCGTCCTCGGCGTTGCGCGCACGGGCCTGCGTGACGATCGCGCCCACGGTGGCGGGCGGCAGGTCGGGGGCGAGCAGGCTGCAATAGAGGAATTCGTGCAACGGTTCTGCGGGTGCTTGTTCTTGGGTCATGCGGTGCGAAAGGGGAAGTCGCTTCGAGTCTAGAGGCCCGCCGCACGCCCCGAAATGTCAAAAGACATAGCAACGCCAGCCTATAGTGCGGCGTGAAGTTCGAGGACTACCCCGTCGCCGCCTCCCCGCCACAGGGCACGAACCCCTGCGAAAACTGCGCGCTGCGGCGCCTCGAGGCCTTTTTGCCGGTGACGGCGCAGCAGCTGCAGGCGATCCAGTCCTTTCGCACCGGCACCCGGCGCGTCGAGGCGGGCGGCACCATCGTCGACGAGCACCGCGCCAGCCCGCAGCTGTTCACGCTCTACGCGGGCTGGGCCTTCCGCTACAAGACCCTGAGCGACGGCCGGCGGCAGATCCTGGGTTTCCTGCTGCCCGGCGACTTCATCGGCCTGCAGGACGAGTTTGCCGACGGCCAGACCCACGGCGTCGAGGCCGTGACCGACGCCACGCTCTGCACCTTCGCGCGCGAGCGGCTGTGGGCACTGTTCCAGACCCAGCCCCGGCTCGGCTACGACATCACCTGGCTGGCCGCGCGCGAGGAAAAGCTGGTGGACGACCACCTCGTCAGCGCCGGGCGCCGCAATGCGGGCGAGCGCGTGGCCATGCTGCTCATGCACCTGTACCGCCGCGCCCAGCGCGTGGGCATGGTGCGCGACGGCTGGGTGGAGTTTCCGTTCAACCAGCAGCACATCGCCGACGCGCTGGGGCTGTCGCTGGTGCACACCAACAAGACGATGCGGCGGTTGCAGCGCCTGGGCCTCTACAAACTCGACGGCGGCTGGCTGCGCATCCTGGAGCCGCATGCGCTCGAAACGCTGGGCGACTACTTCGAGCGCCCCCTGCGGCCGGTGCCGATGATCTGAGGGGCGGTCGCCTCAGCGCGCGGCCACCAGCTGCCGCAGGTCGCTCTGGTAGGCCTGCAGCCGCCGCACCGCCTGTTCGCGCTGCGTGGCGCTGGTGGTGTTGTGCAGCGCCGCCAGGTTGCGGCACCCCTCCTGCAGCAGCGCCTGCTGCTGGTCGCGCCACGGGCCGGGCGGCGGATCGGCGATGCGCAAGATATAGGCATGCAGCGCGGCGCGGGCCTCGGCCGGCGAGGTGCGCGGGGCACCATTGGCGCCGAGAAAGCCCCGCAGCAGCACCAGCGCCTCCTGTTGGCGCAGGCGCCGTTCCTCGAACGCCAGCCGCGGGCTGAACACCGACTGCGCCACCTGCTGGCGCAGCAGCGCGCGCTGCTCGGTCGTCAGGCGGCCGTAGAAGTCTTCCTGGCGCTCAAGGAACTGGTCGTAGCGCTTGTCCTGCACCTGCGCGGGGCTGCGGTCGAGCCAGTCCTTGCGGTACTCGGTGTTGTTCTTCGCGTACTTGCGCTCGAGCTGCTGCAGCTGCGCGTCGCTCAGGCTCAGCACGAATTCAGCGCCGGCGGCCTCGGCACGCTCGGTGACAGCCAGCAGCCGCTCGCGGACCCGGTCGGCCAGCTGGCAGGCCTGGGTCGGCGTCACCTCGGCGCTCGCCAGGCCCTGGGCCTCCTGCAGCAGGCCGATGATGCGCGGCAGCTCGTTCTGGCGGTGCCAGGCCAGCAGCTGGGTGAGTTCGTCGCGCACCTTGGGGGTCTGGGCGCCGTCGAAGTCGAAGTAGCCGTCGAGCCACCAATAGCTCAGCTCGGGCAGGTTGTTGTAGGCCAGCTTGACCGCGCTGCAAGCCTCCAGGGCAGCGGCCAGCAGCAGCACACCGATAATTCGGGCCAGTCCAGCACAACGAATCCGGGAAGAAAAGCGCATGAATCAGACTCCGCAGCAGAGCAACCAGGGACCGGTCGACGTCGTCATCATGGCGGCCGGCAAGGGCACGCGCATGAAGAGCAAGCTGCCCAAAGTGTTGCATCGTTTGGCCGGCCGCGCCTTGCTGGCCCACGTGACCGACACCGCCGCGCGCATCGGCGCGCGCCATGTCGTGGTCGTGACGGGCCACGGCGCCGAGCAGGTCGAGTCCGCGATCAAGGCCACGGCCGTGAACGCCGCCGCGCTCGGCTTCGCGCGCCAGGAGCCCCAATTGGGCACCGGCCACGCCGTGCAGCAGGCCACGCCGCAGCTGCCGGACGACGGCACGGTGGTGATCCTGTCGGGCGACGTGCCCCTGATCGCCGAAGACACGCTGCGCACCCTCATCGCCGCCAGCGGCGGCGAACGGCTCGCGCTGCTGACCATCGAACTCGACGACCCCACCGGCTACGGCCGCATCATCCGCACCACGGCGGGCGGTGAAGTGACGGCCATCGTCGAACACAAGGACGCCACCGAGGCGCAGCGCGCCGTGCGCGAGATCAACAGCGGCGTGATGGCCGCGCCCGCGCGGCTGCTCAAGGGCTGGCTGGCGCGGCTGGACAACAAGAACACCCAGGGCGAGTACTACCTGACCGACATCGTGAAGTTCGCGGCCGACGACCATGTGCCGGTGGTGGCGCATGTCACGACCGACGCGCTGCAGGTGGCGGGCATCAACAGCCCGGCCCAGCTCGCGGCGCTGGAACGCGCCTGGCAACTGCGCCAGGCCAACGCGCTGATGGAACAGGGCGTGCGCCTGGCCGACCCGGCGCGCTTCGACCTGCGCGGCACGCTGAGCTGCGGCGCCGACGTCGACATCGACGTCAACTGCGTGTTCGAAGGCACGGTGTCGCTGGGCGAAGGCGTGCGCATCGGCGCGAACTGCGTCATCGCCAACGTGCGCATCGAGGCGGGCGCGGTGATCCACCCCTTCACCCACATCGACGGCGAGAAGGCCGGCGTGACGGTGGGCGCGGGCGCGCTGGTCGGGCCCTTTGCGCGGCTGCGGCCCGGCGCCCAGCTGGGCGCCGAGGTGCACATCGGCAACTTCGTCGAGGTCAAGAACTCCACGCTGGCAGCGGGCGCCAAGGCCAACCACCTGGCCTACCTGGGCGACGCCACGGTGGGCGAGCGCGTGAACTACGGCGCGGGCAGCATCACGGCCAACTACGACGGCGCCAACAAGCACCGCACCGTGATCGAGGCCGACGTGCACGTGGGCAGCAACTGCGTGCTCGTGGCGCCCGTGACCATCGGCGCGGGCGGCACCATCGGCGGCGGCTCGACGGTGAACAAGTCGACCGAGCCGGGCGCGCTGACCGTCGCACGGGGCAAGCAGGTCAGCTTCGCGAACTGGAAGCGGCCGCAGAAGCTGCCGAAGAACTGACGGCGGCTTTGGTCCGGGGCAGGCGCCCTGCCCCGGACCTCACCAGCCCGTCAGCAGGCGCACGAAGCGCATCACCGGCCGCGCCTCTTCGACCGGCGCTGTGGCCCGAACCGCCCGCACCGGCGCATGCACCCGCAGGTGCACCGCCGTCACCGCCGACACCTCGATCCAGCCGCCCTGCGGCACGCAGTGCATGTCGCCCTCGCCGAGCAGCGTCTCGGTCATGAACACCCTCTCGCCCAGCCAGCCCGGCGGCGACACCACGCGGGCGCGGCCCTCGGCCAGTTGCAGCCAGGCGCCCGCATCGACGGCGGTGCGCAGCGACTGGCCGGGTTCGAGGACGATGGAATCGGGGGCTTCGGACAGGGTGGTGATCATGGCGGACCTCGGGTAGATGTGGGCTTCATCGTAGGAATTCCGTCGCCCGAAAAACAGGCACACCCGATGGCTATTGCGACCGGAACAGCCGGGCCGCCACGCCATCTGTTATGGTCTTTTTCCCAGTCAACTGCATCTGTTTTCGGATGCCCGATGCGGGGAACATCGACCCATGGACTCGCTACCGCTCTACCGCCAGCTCGCGGCGCACTACGTCGACGCGATCCACGCCGGTTCGCTCAAGGCCGGCGACAAGCTCCCCTCGCTGCGCAGCCTGATGCGGCTGCACGACATCAGCCTCTCGACCGCGCTGCAGGTGTGCCGCGCCATGGAAAGCGAAGGCTGGGTCGAGGCGCGCGACCGCTCCGGCTACTTCGTGCGCCGCCCGCAGCGGCTGGCCATCGCGGCCATGGAAGAACCCGTGTCCGGCCTGCCGCCCGACCCGGCGCAGTTCGTCAACATGCGCACGCGCATGGCCAACTTCATGGCGCGCGGACGGCTCAACGACGTGAAGCTCAACTTCGCGATCTCGCGCGCCGCCCCCGAGCTCTACCCGGCCGAGGCGCTGCGCAACGCCATGACGCGCGCGCTGCGCCAGCGCCCCGAACTGCTGACCACGGCCTCCTCGCAAAAAGGCCACGAACAGTTCCGCCAGGTGGTGGCCCAGCGCAACCTGCGCGTGGGCATGACGGTGGCGCCCGACGACGTGCTGGTCACCAACGGCTGCATCGAGGCGCTGAACCTCGCGCTGCGCGCCATCGCCAAGCCGGGCGACACCGTGGCCGTCGAATCGCCCACTTTCTACGGCCTGCTGCAGGTGCTCGAGAGCCTGGGTCTGCGCGGGCTGGAGATTCCCACCAGCCCGCAGACCGGCATTTCGCTCGAAGCGCTCGACCTGGCCATCCACACCTACGACGACATCAAGGCCGTGGTGGTGGTGCCGCACCTGCAGAACCCCATCGGCAGCGTGATGCCCGACGCCCACAAGCAGCGGCTGGTGCAGATGTGCGAAAGCCACGGCATCGCGCTGGTCGAGGACGACACCTACAGCGACCTGGTGGAAACCGAGGTGCCGCCGCGCGCCATCAAGTCCTGGGACCGCACGGGCAACGTGGTGTATTGCGCCTCGCTGCACAAGGTGCTGGCGCCGGGCCTGCGGCTGGGCTGGATCACGGCCGGGCGTTGGCATGCGCAGGTCGAGATGCTCAAGTACGCGCAGACGCGCAACAACGAGGCGCTGGCGCAGATCGCCGCGGGCGAGATCATTGCCAGCGGCGGCTACGACCGCCACCTGCGCCGGCTGCGCGAACGCCTGCACACGCAGCGCGACCAGACGGCCGACGCCATCGCCCGCTACTTCCCGGCCGGCACGCGGCTGAACCTGCCGCGCGGCGGCTTCCAGCTGTGGGTGGAAC
This sequence comes from Variovorax sp. GW821-FHT10C12, assembly GCF_059415405.1. NCBI lineage: Bacteria > Pseudomonadati > Pseudomonadota > Betaproteobacteria > Burkholderiales > Comamonadaceae > Variovorax > Variovorax sp. GW821-FHT10C12. The sequence goes on along the minus strand of NZ_JBWKNE010000003.1, from coordinate 328,318 downwards.
TGCCCGAGCGGCTGTCGTCGGTGGCCGTGTTCGAGGCGGCCCTGCGCGAGCACATGCTGGTGGCGCCGGGCGCGCAGTTCTCGAACGCCTCGCGCTTCGACCACTACCTGCGCATCAACTGCGGCTGGCCCTTCAGCGAAGCGGTCGATGCGGGGCTGCGGCGGCTCGGGCGGATCGTCGAGGAAGGCTGCGCGGCGCAGAAGCACCCACCGGCGACGGGGGTGCGATCGCCGCGCGCCGCGGCTCAGTCCAGCAGCGCCAGGGCCGCGTAGTCGCCCACCTTGTCGCCGAGCCCGGCGGGCACCAGCAGCACGCCGCGCGTGAGCGGCGGCAGCTTGCCGTCGACCTGCGCCTGCAGCCGCGGCAGCACGAAGTCGCGGTGGTGCCAGAACACGCTGCCGCCCAGGCTGATGCGCTGCAGGTCGAGCGTGATGACCAGGTTGTAGAGCATGCGGCCGATCACGCGGCACAGCGCATCGGCCTTCTCGAGTGCCGCGGCGTCACCGGCCGCGGCGGCCGTGAACAGATCGGCCGCGGGCTGGCCGAAGCGGTGCGCGATCGAATTGCCGCCCGCCAGCGCTTCCACGTCGCCCAGATTGCCGCAGCCGCACAGCGCGCCGCTGTCGTCGTCGACCACGAAGCTGTGGCCCGCGTGGCCGGCGTTGCCGTTCTTGCCGCGCAGCGCCTTGCCGTCGACGCACAGGCCCACGCCCACGCCCGTGCTCCAGGTGGCGTAAGCACAGTTGTCGAGCCCCTTCAGCGCGCCCCAGTGGCGCTCGGCCTCGAGCGCGGCCACGGCGTCGTTCTCGACGCGCACGCGGGCGAAGCGGCGCGCCAGCGGCGCCTCGACGATGGCTGTCATCCAGTTGTTGGGCAGCCCGCGCGAGGGGCCGGCGATGCCGCCGCAGATGTTGGGCGTGGCCAGCTCGACCATGCCGTCGTGCAGCTCGAAGGGCCCGGTCGACGACACGCCCACGCGGTCGATGCTCGCCGGATCGATGCCCTGCTCGGCGCAGACCTCGTCGATGAGCCGCAGGATCTGCACCGCCACGGCGTCGTTGTTGCCGGTCTTGGCGGTGGGCTCGCTGCGGCGGCCGATCAGCGGCGCGTCGCTCGAAGCGGAAAGGCTCACGGCGACCTTGGTGCCGCCGATGTCTACGCAGGCTCTCATTGCGGGGTTCTCTTCTTTCTCAGGCGTTTCTCAGAGCAGCCGCGCCACCAGCGCCGCGATCATGCTGAGCACCACCGTGCTCGCGATCGGCAGCTGCCAGTCGCGGCCGAAGGCGCGAAACTCGAAATCGCCGGGCAGCCGTCCGAAGCCGAAGCGGCGCAGCCAGGCGGTCAGGCCGCTCATGAGCACCAGCGCCAGGACGACGACGATCAGCCAGCGGAACATGCAGACAGTCTAGGCCGCGAGCACGGCCAGGGCTTGTCGGTGAAGTTCGGGTGTGGCTGCCGCAATCACGCGCTGGTCGGGGTTCAGCCCCAGCGGCCGGCCCTCCCAGTCGGTGACGACGCCGCCGGCGGCTTCGATCAGGCCCGCCGGGCCCAGGAAGTCGTAGGGCTGCAACCCCGTCTCGACCACGAGGTCGATGGTGCCACCCGCGAGTTGCGCGTAGCCGTAGCAGTCGCCGCCGAAACGGCGCATCGCGCACTGGCGGCTCAGGCGGTCGAAGGCGCTCCAGTCGGCCGGCGAGAAGATGTCGGGCGAGGTGGTCACGATGCGGGCCTTGGCGATCTCGGTGCAGCCGCTCACGCGCACGGGCTGGCCGTCGCGCGTGGCGCCCTTGCCGGCCTCGCCCACCCAACGTTCTTTCAGCACCGGCATGTCGACCATGCCCAGCACCACGCGACCGCCCTGCAGCACGCCGATGAGCGTGCCCCACAGCGGCGAGCCGGTGATGAAGCTGCGTGTGCCATCGATCGGGTCGAGCACCCAGATGCGGTCGGCGTCGAGCCGCTCGGGGCCGTGCTCCTCGCCGAAGATGCCGTCGGTGGGCACGCGTGCGCCGAGGATCTCGCGCATGGCTGTCTCGGCGGCGCGGTCGGCCAGCGTGACCGGGCTTTCGTCGGCCTTGGTGATGATGTCCAGCGGCGTGCGGAAGTAGCGCATAGACTGGGCGGCGGCGGCATCGGCCAGCGCACCGGCGATCGCGGAAAGGTCGGGGGCGGAAGAGCTCATGGGAAGGAGAACGCGTGCCAAAAGCTGCGATTAGACCCGAGCCCACGGCCCTTGCGCCATCGCCGGGGCATTCGTGCGCCCGGCCCCTTCACCTGCGGGCTAGCGCTGCTGGCCCCAGCGCCGCACCGTGAGCCGCTCCAGCGTGCGAAAGCCCAGGCTTTCCACCAGCAGGCCGATCAGCACCACCAGCGCGAGGCCGGCGAACACGCGGTCGGTGTACAGCTCGTTGCGGTTCTGGAAGATGTACCAGCCCAGCCCGCCCTTGCCCGACGAGGCACCGAACACCAGCTCGGCCGCGATCAGCGTGCGCCACGCAAAGGCCCAGCCGATCTTCAGCCCCGACAGGATCGACGGCAGCGCGGCCGGCACCAGGATCTGCAGCACGTAGCGCAGCCCCTTCAGCCCGTAGTTGCGCCCCGCCATGCGCAGCGTCTCGGGCACGCCCTGGAAGCCCGCGTACGTGTTGAGCGCCAGCGGCCACAGCACCGAATGGATCAGCACGAACACCAGGCTGCCGCGCCCGAGCCCGAACCACAGCAGCGCCAGCGGCAGCAGCGCGATCGCGGGCAGCGGGTTGAACATCGAGGTCAGCGTGTCCAGCAGGTCGCGCCCGATGCGCGTGGACACCGCCAGCGTCGTGAGCCCGAAGGCCAGCAGCACGCCCGCGAGGTAGCCCTGCAGCAGCACGGCCAGCGAGATGCGCACCTTCTCGACCAGCTCGCCGCTGGCCAGCCCTTCGATCAATGCACGGGCGGTGGCGGTGAAGGTGGGCAGCAGCAGGTCGTTGTCCTGCCAGCGCGCCGCCAGCTCCCACAGCACGGCGATGACGGCAAGGATCAGGCCCTTGCGCAGCCAGGTGTGCGAGGCGACGCGCGTGGCCAGCGGCAGCGCGCGTTCGACCGGCAATTCGGTGAAGGGCTCGAGCGTGCGTTCGTATTCGGGGCGGATGGGTGGCGTCAGGGTGCTCATGGGGTGCCCTGTTCTTCCTCGAAGAGCATGTCGTGGATGCGCCGCGCCGTCGCCTGGAAGTCCGCACCGCCCAAGCTGTCCAGCGAGTAGCCGTGGCTGTTGAGTTCTGCGCGCATGCGCCCCGGGTGCGGCGACAGCAGCGCCACGCGGTTGCCGACCACCAGCGCCTCCTCGATCGAGTGCGTGACGAACAGCAGCGTGAAGCGCACCTCGTCCCACAGTTCGAGCAGCTCCTGCTGCATGCGGCGGCGCGTGAGCGCGTCGAGCGCGGCAAAGGGCTCGTCCATCAGCAGCACGCGCGGCTGCATCGCCAGCGCACGTGCAATCGCCACGCGCTGCTTCATGCCGCCCGAGAGCTGGTGCGGGTGCACGTCGGCGAATTTCGAAAGGCCCACCTTGTCCAGGTAGTGCAGCGCGCGCTCGGCCGCTTCCTTGCGCCCCAGCGTGCGCGACGCGAGCAGCGGGAACATCACGTTCTGCTTCACCGTCTTCCACGGCGGCAGCTGGTCGAACTCCTGGAACACGACGATGCGGTCGGGGCCCGGCTGCGACACGCGCCGGCCGTCGAGCCGGATCTCGCCCTCGACCGGCGGGATGAACCCGGCCACCGCCTTGAGCAGCGTCGACTTGCCGCAGCCCGAGGGCCCGAGCAGCACGAAGCGGTCGGCGGCATGCACGTCGAAGCTCACGCGGTGCGTGGCGCGCACCACGCGCTCGGGCGTGCGGTACTCGAGGCTGACGCCGTCGACCTGCAGCAGCGCCTCGTGCACGTACGGCGGTGCCGCGTCGCCCGTGGCCACCACGCCGCGCCGCCGGGCCGGCCGCTGCGGCGCCACGCTGCCGCCGAGGAAGGCCGCGGCGGGCGGCCCCGCCAGGCGCTCGAGCCGGGACAGCATCGCGTCAGTTCCCCGAGGCCGTGTGCGCGTCGTCGAAGAAATAGTCCTTCACCGACGCCGGCTTGTTCTTGATCGCGCCCACGCGGTGCATGAACTCCGCGAACACGTAGGTGTTCTGCGGCGCGGTCTTGAACTGCACCTCGGGGTTCTTGATGATCTTCAGCAGCAGCTCGCGGTCGAGCTTGGCGTTGCTCACCTTCAGGTAGATGTCGGCCGCCTTCTCGGGGTTGGCCGTGACGAACTTCGCCGCCTCGTCGAGCGCATCGACGAACGCCTTGTAGGTCTTGGGGTTCTCGTTGCGGAATTTCTCGGTGGCGTACAGCACCGTGGCCGACGACGGCCCGCCCAGCACCTGGTACGAGTTCAGCACGATGCGCGCGTTCGGGTTGCCCGCGAGCTCCTGCTCCTGGAACGGCGGATTGCCGAAGTGCCCCGTGATCTCCGTGCCGCCCTTGATGATCGCCGCCGCCGCGTCGGGGTGCGGCAGCGCCACGCTGATCTTGTCGAGCTTGTTGAACTCCTTGTCGCCCCACAGCTTGGCCGAGGCGATCTGCAGCACCCGCGACTGCACCGACACGCCCACGGCAGGCAGCGCGATGCGGTCCTTGTCCGTGAAGTCGGCGATCGTCTTCACGTTCGGGTTGTTGCTCACCAGGTAGTACGGGAAGTTGCCCAGCGAAGCCACGCCCTTCACGTTCTGCTTGCCCTTGGTGCGGTCCCACAGCGTGAGCAGCGGCCCCACGCCGGCACCCGCGATCTCGATGTTGCCCGACAGCAGCGCGTCGTTCACCGCCGAGCCGCCCGAGAGCTTGACCCACTCCACCTTCGCATCCACCCCCGCGGCCTTCGCATGCTTCTCGATCAGCTTCTGCTCCTGCGCCACGTTGAGCAGCAGGTAGACGATGCCGAACTGCTCGGCGATGCGGATCTGCCCTTCGGCGTGTGCGGCCAGGCTGCCGGCGAGCAGGCCGAGGCCGGTGACGAGCGCGGCGGCGCGGCGGGTGAAGCGGTTCATTGAAAAGTCCGAAAGAAGGAAGGAAGAAATCAGAAAGGCGTGTCGCCCACGATGGTGGTGCGGTTGAGCCGGCGGCGCAGGTGGTCGGGCGTGCCTGCCGCGAGATGCATCAGCGAGCGGTTGTCCCAGAACACCAGGTCGTGCGGCGCCCATGTGTGGCGGTACACGAACTCCGCCCGCGTGCTGTGCGCGAACAGCTCGGCCAGCAGCGCATCGCTCTCGCCTTGCGGCAGGCCGACGATGCGCGTCGTGAAGTGCTCGCTGACGAACAGCGCCTTGCGCCCCGTCTCCGGGTGCGTGCGCACCACGGGCTGCACGGCGGGTGCGACCTGGTCGATCTGCGCCTGTGAAAGCTTGGGGCGCCACGGATTCTTCGCACGCAGCTCCTCGTATTTCGCGAGGTAGCTGTGCTCGGCCTTCAGCGGCAGGATGCGCTGCTGCAGCTCGACAGGCAGCGCCTCCCATGCCAGGTGCTGGTCGGCAAACAGCGTGTCGCCGCCTTCGCTCGGCAGTTCCTGCGCGTGCAGCAGCGAGCCCAGGCTGGGATGGGGCTTGTACGAAATGTCGGAGTGCCAGTACACCCCCGCGTCGCCAAGACCGATCGGCTCGCCGTTCTCCTTGATGTTCGAGACGATCAGGATCTCGGGGTGGTTCTTCAGCTGGAACTGGTGCAGCACGTGGATCTCGAGCGGCCCGAAGCGGCGGCTGAAATCGATGTGTTGCGCGGGCGTGATGCGCTGGTCGCGAAAGACCAGCACGTGGTGGTCCAGGTGCGCGCGGTGGATGCGTTGGAAGTCGGCGGCGTTGATCGGCTCAGCGATGTCGAGCCCGACGATCTCCGCACCCACAGGCGCATCGAAAGGCCGCACCTCGAAGGGCTGCGCCGGGGCCTCGGCAGTGGAGGTTGCACGGGAAAGAACGGCAGTCATGCCGCGAATGTAGAAGCGCGCCCTCCATTCCCCAACGAAGTCTTTGTTGCTTGCTTATGACCAACTCTTTCCGTTGAAAGCACAAGCCCCGGGCCGAGCGCAGCGACGGCCCGCCCGGTATCCAAGCCCCTCTGGCTGCGCCGAGGAGCGCAGCGTTTCGCGGATCAGGGCTCGCCCTTGTTTGAGCGAAGCGAGTTTGGGCGAGACCCCGCGAAGCGCGAGCACCGCAGGTTGCCCGCAGCGAAGCGGAGGGACGCAGACAGTGGGGTCGCCTTTTCTTTGCTTACTTTCTTTTGGCGAAGCAAAAGAAAGTAAGTCGCCCGCCGGGGCGAGTCCCGGCCTCAGGAAGCAAACGCCCAGCCAAAACCCAAACAGTCAGAGCGTATGACTCCGATCCCCCTCAGCGAACCCGACGGCATCCCAGGGTTCCCCCACAGCAAACCCCACCACCTTGAACAACTCCCCCATCTCATGCTCATGAATCAACCGAGCCGCCATCCCCCGCTGCGCCACAGTCCCTTGCTCCATCAGCCCCAACATCCCGCAGTTCAAAAGAAACCGCGCCTGGCTCGTGTAGCCAAGAACAGCAAGCCCCGCCTCCTGCCCCGCCACGGCAATCCCCGTGAAGTCGACATGCGCAGTGATGTCCTTGTACCCAACCTCCGAAAGCGGATCGCCATCCGCCTGATGCCCCCGGTGGCACATCACCGTCCCCATGTGCCGCTGCGGGTGGTAGTACTCCCCCTCGGGAAACCCATAGTCGATGAGAAACGCCGCCCCCTTCTCAAGCCGGTCCGCGAGCGTCGCAATAAAAGCCTGCGCCTGCGGATGCACCTCGGTGAGGTAGTCATGCACCCCCGACACCTCCACCGGCGGCCGCAACTCGGTAGCCCGGTCCGCCCACGTCCACCCATCCCCCGCCGGATTCCGCACCACCCCCCGCTCGAACCAAGCCCCCTTCACCCGCGCCAGCAACTGCACCGGCATCGCATCGAGCACCTCATTGCCGACCACCACGCCCTGCATGGACTCAGGCAACTCCCCGAGCCATTCAACCCGCCCCGCATGCCCCGCCAGCGCCTGCTGCTGCCGCTCCCGCAAGGTGCCCGACAGATCGACGATGCGATAGCGGACATCGCTGCGCCCCATCTCGCCCAGCGCATGCAGCAGCTGCACCGCCAGCGCGCCCGAGCCCGCACCGAACTCCCACACGGTGTCGGTGCCGGTCTTCTCCAGCGCCTCCAGCACCTGCACCGCGAGCGTATGGCCGAACATCGGCGTCAGCTCGGGCGCGGTCACGAAGTCGCTGCCGGACGAGGGCATGTGGCCGAACTTGGCCGAGGTGTTGGCGTAATAGCCCAGCCCCGGCGCATACAGGGCCAGGGCCATGAAGCGGTCGAAGCCGATCCATCCGCCCGCGCGCTCGACGGAGCGGGCAATCAGATGGTCGAGGGCGATGGGTAAACTGTTTGTCGTTGGCGTCGTCACGGCGCCATTGTCCTCTTCCTGTCTTCTGTCTTCTTCCTCCGAATGAGCGCCATCCCCCCCTCCTCCCCCGATCGCCGTCGCACCGTCCTCGTCACGGGCGCGGGCCGCCGGCTGGGCCGCGAGATCGCGCTGGCGCTCGCCGCGGGCGGCTGGCAGGTGGCCGTGCACTACCGCAGCTCGCGCGCCGAAGCCGAGCAGACCGTGGCCGACTGCGCCGCGCGCTCGGGCGACTCGGCCCTGTTCGAGGCCGACCTGGCCGACGAGCAGGCCACGCGCGCCCTGCTGCCGCGCGTGGCGGCGCGCTTTCGCGCCGTCGATGCCGTGGTGCACAGCGCCGCCCTCTTCGAGCACGACGACGCCGCCAGCTTCAGCTACGCACTCATGGAGCGCCACGCGCGCAGCAACACCGGCGCAGCCATCCTGCTGGCGCAGGCGCTGCACGACCACCTGGCCCGGCGCGATGCGCACGGCGGAGCCGTGGTGCATCTGCTCGACCAGAAGCTGTGGAACCCGAACCCCGACTTCCTGAGCTACACGCTCTCCAAGGCCGCACTCGAAGCCGCCACCCCCATGCTGGCGCTGGCACTCGCGCCGCGCGTGCGCGTGGTGGGCGTGGCGCCCGGCCTCACGCTGGCGAGCCACATGCTCGACGACGACAAGTTCGCGCAGCTGCACAAGCTGTCGCCGCTGGGCCGCTCGTCCACGCCGGACGACGTGACCGCCACCGTGAAGTTCGCGCTGGAGAACGGCTCGATCACCGGCACCACGCTGCTCGTCGACGGCGGCCAGCACCTCATGAAATTCGAGCGCGACTTCTCGCTCATGTGACGAGCACCACCACCATGTCCACGAACACACCGCACGGCCACCAGACACTCACCCTCCAGGGCCTGCGCTTCGACGCCAACCTGGGCATCCTCGAGCAGGAAAAAACCGCGCCGCAGCCGATCCTGGTGGACGCCGAGCTCAACCTCGGCCCGCAGCCGCTGCTGCCGCAGGACGACGACATCTTTCACGTGCTGGACTACCGCAAGGTGCGCCGCATCATCATCGACGAGTGCACCGCCGAGCACGTCAACCTGCTCGAAAGCCTGATCGGCAAGCTCGCGCAGCGCCTGCTGCAACTGCCCGGCGTGCGGGGCGTGCGCGTGAAGATCGCCAAGCTCGAAATCTTCGACGACTGCGAAGTCGCCATCCGCATCGAAGCCGGGGAATGGTGATCCAAGGCAAAATCGGGGGTCTTTCCCCTGATTTGCCCGAAGTAGCCCCCCAATGAACGCCGTCTGGATCGACGATACGCCCGAAGCCGGTGCGCCCTCCAACTCGCTGAAGATCGAACGCGAGACGCACAAGCTCGAGAAGCGCCTGTGCCGCCAGGTCGGCCAGGCCATCGTCGACTACAACATGATCGAAGAGGGCGACAAGGTCATGGTGTGCGTCTCGGGCGGCAAGGACAGCTACGCGCTGCTCGACATCCTGCTCAAGATGAAGGCGCGCGCGCCCATCCACTTCGACATCGTCGCGGTCAACCTCGACCAGAAGCAGCCCGGCTTCCCCGAAGAGGTGCTGCCCAAGTACCTGAGCGAGCTCGGCGTGGACTTCCACATCGAGAACCAGGACACCTACAGCATCGTCAAGCGCGTGATCCCCGAGGGCAAGACCACCTGCGGCCTGTGCAGCCGGCTGCGCCGCGGCATCCTGTACCGCGTGGCCGACGAGCTGGGCGCCACCAAGGTCGCGCTGGGCCACCACCGCGACGACATGCTGCAGACCTTCTTCCTCAACATGTTCTTCGGCGGCAAGCTCAAGAGCATGCCGCCCAAGCTGGTGAGCGACGACGGCAAGCACATCGTGATCCGCCCGCTGGCCTACGTGGCCGAAAAAGACACGGTGCGTTGGGCGCAGCACCGCGAGTTCCCGATCATTCCCTGCACGCTGTGCGGCAGCCAGGAGAACCTGCAGCGCAAGCAGGTCGGCGAAATGCTGCGCGAGTGGGACAAGAAGTACCCGGGCCGCGTGGAAAACATGTTCACCGCGCTGCAGAACGTCGTGCCTTCGCACCTGCTGGACGGAACGCTGCACGACTTCCAGGGTCTGAAGGCGACGGGCGTGGCCGACGAGAACGGCGACAAGGCCTTCGACACGCCCGCTTTCGACCTGCTCTCCCAGGCACCCTCGGCCCTGCGCATCGTTCAAGGCTGACTCGGGCAACCCAGGGGAATTTAGGGCACTTGGCCCGGAGACCCTTATGTATCGTGCGTTTTCAGCTCTATTTTTGGTAGCAACCCTGAGCGGCTGCGCCACCTCCTGGGTGGTCGACAGCAACGTCAAGAGCTTTGCCACGCCGGGCACGACCGTGCCGCCCGGCGCCACCTACCGCTTCGAGCGCCTGCCTTCGCAGCAGGCCGACACGGCGCGCCAGGAAGGCCTGGAGGGCATGGCCGCGGCCGCGCTCGACAAGGTCGGCCTGCGCCGCGACGACACAAGGCCGCAGTACACGGCGCAGATCGGTGCGCGCGTCACGGCGGCGCTGTCGCCCTGGGCCGATCCGTGGCTGTACGGGCCCGGCCCGTGGGGCTACGGCTACGGCGGCTACTACGGCCACCGCTGGTATGGCAGCGGCTGGTACGGCGGCCCGATGTTCACGCCGCCGGCCAACCCCTGGTACCAGCGCGAAGTGAGCCTCGTGCTGCGCGAGGCGGGCGGCAGCCACCGCGTGGTGTACGAGACCCGCGCGCGCAACGACGGCCCCTACAGTTCGAGCGCGGCGATCCTGCCGGTGATGTTCGAGGCCGCGCTGCAGGGCTTTCCGAACCCGCCGCCGGGCGAGCGCCGTGTGAACATCGAGCTCACGCCGGCTGCCAAGAAATGACGCACTTCTAGAATTCGGACGGATGGAAGCCAATCTCACCCGCCTGATCGCCGTGCGCCACGGCGAAACCGCCTGGAACGTCGACACCCGCATCCAGGGCCACCTCGACATCGGCCTCAATGCCACCGGCCTCTGGCAGGCGCAACGCGCCGGACAGGCGCTGGCCGACGAGCCGATCGCGGCGGTCTATGCCAGCGACCTCTCGCGCGCCTGGCAGACCGCCCAGGCCATCGCCGAGCCCCACGGCCTCGCCGTGCAGCCCGACCTGGGCCTGCGCGAGCGCGCCTTCGGCCGCTTCGAGGGCATGAGCTTCGCCGAGATCGAGGCCACGCTGCCCGAGGACGCGCGCCGCTGGCGCGAGCGCGACCCCGAGTTCGAACCCGAAGGCGGCGGCGAGAGCCTGCTGACCTTTCGCGACCGCGTGACAGGCACCGCCTCGGCCATCGCCGCGCGCCACCCGGGCCAGCTGGTGGTGCTGGTGGCCCACGGCGGCGTGATGGACGTGCTCTACCGCGCCGCCACGCGCCAGGAGCTGCAGGCGCCGCGCACCTGGCAGCTCGGCAACGCGGCCATCAACCGCATGCTGTGGACGCCCGAGGGCTTCAGCCTCGTCGGCTGGAGCGACATCGCGCACCTCGCGACGGACGCGCCGCTGGACGAGACCACGACCTAGTGGGGTGAGCCGCTTGCCTTTCTTCGCCCCGGGCAAGACGCTCCCATGAAAAGAACGAATCCCACGCCCTCGGCCTACGCCAGCTGGGACGCCTCCCAGTCGCTGTCTGCGCCGTGGATCGACGCCACGCACCTGGGAAGCTTCGTCACCCTGGAGGCCGGCGACACCATTGCGCGCGAAGGCGAACGGCACGACTACTTCTATCTCTTGCGGTCGGGCTTCGTGCACTCCACGGTCCACCGAAGCAACGGCTCGGAGTTCCTGCTCGAGATCTTCGGGCCCGGTGCGATCTTCGGCGAAGGCCCGGCGTTTGCCGACAGCCCCCGACCGACGACGACCCGGGCGGTCGCGCCGGCCGTTCTCAGCCGCTATCGCCCGGCGGATGTCGCGCAGCAGTTCTCGGCGCTGCCCGAGCTCGCGACCTCATTGATCCAGCTGCTCGGCTTCAAGAACCACATGATCGTCGCCAAGCTGGCCGGGGTGGCCTCGGCGGCGCCCAAGGAGCGGATCGTCGATCTGCTGCTGCGTGTGGCGCGCCCGCCGTCGACGCAGGCATCGCACACGCTCACCGTCGATCTGACGCACGAGCAGATCGGCGCCATGACGGCCTTGAGCCGCGTCACCGTCACGCGCGCGCTGAATGCGCTGGCGGGACAGGGGCTCATCGAAACGCGGGCCCGGCAGGTCACCATCCCGGATGCGCCGGCCTTGCGTTGTTTCCGTGATGCAACACCGTAAGGAAAAAGCCCACGTCCTGTATCGCTGGATACCGGCAACACCCTCACCCCCTCGCGATCATTCATCCCGTCACACACATGGGAAGAGCAGCGGCGGAGGGAATGGAGAGAGCCGTTGAGGAGAGAGGCCGGAGCGCCTTCAATGGGCGATGGTCCGGGTGTGGCGTAACGCGGGACTGCACAAGTCCTTCCTGGCCGGGTGGCTCACGCTCATGGCCATCCGGCATCTTTTGAATTGCCGTCAGGCGTGCGAGGCGGCGTGACCGCCAGCCGCCGCAGCCTCGGCCTTCGCCTCGCCCGGCAGTTCCACCATCGGCCCGCTGCCGCTGTAGCGGTCGAGCGCCAGGTAGATCGCGGGCGTGATGTACAGCGTGATCACCTGCGAGAAGATCAGCCCGCCCACCACCGCCACGCCCAGCGGCTGGCGCAGCTCGGCGCCGGCGCCCAGGCCCAGCGCGAGCGGCAGCGCGCCCATCAGCGCGGCCAGCGTGGTCATGAGAATCGGGCGGAAGCGCAGCCGGCAGGCCTCGCGGATCGCGTCGACCGGCTGCATGCCCTCGGTGCGCTGCGCGTCGAGGGCGAAGTCGATCATCATGATCGCGTTCTTCTTCACGATGCCGATCAACAGCAGGATGCCGATGGTCGCGATCAGCGTGAGGTCGAAGCCGAAGATCTTCAGCGAGAGCAACGCCCCCACCGCCGCCGAGGGCAGGCCCGCCAGGATGGTGATCGGGTGGATGTAGCTCTCGTACAGCACGCCCAGCAGCACGTAGATGACCAGCACCGCGAGCACCAGCAGCACGGCCTGGCTCGACTGCGAACTCTGGAACACCGCCGCGTCGCCACCGTAGGTCGTGATGATCGACTGCGGCATCTTCAGCTCTTCCTTGAAGCGGTCGATCTTCGCGGTCGCGTTGCCCAGCGGCACGTCGGGGCCGAGGTTGAACGACACCGTCACCGCCTGCAGCTGGCCCTGGTGGTTGACCGAGGTCGGTCCCACGGTGCGCTTGACGGTCGAGAAGGCCGACAGCGGCACCAGCTTGCCGGTGGTGCTGCGCACCGACAGGCGCGCCACGTCTTCCTCGAACTGGCGGTCGCTGTCGGCCGCCGACAGGATCACCTGGTAGGTGTTGCTGGCGCCGTAGATGCTGCCGATCTGGCGGTCACCGTAGGCGTTGTACAGCGCGGTGCGCAGGTCGCCCACGGCCACGCCGAGCACGCCGGCCTTGTCGCGGTCGATCTCCAGCGTGGCCTGCAGGCCGCGGTTCTGCGAATCGCTGGTCACGTCGCGAAAGTCGGGGTCGGCGCGCATGCGCTCCATGAGCCGGGTCGACCACGGCACCATCTCGCCGGCGTTCACGCTCTGCAGCGTGTACTGGAAGCGCGCCTTGCTCTGGCGCCCGCCCAGGCGCAGGTTCTGCACTGGCTGCATGTACACGGCAATGCCCGGGATCTCGCGGAAGCGCTGGCGCAGCGACTCGAGCACCTTGGCCATCTTGGGGCGCTCGCTGCGCGGCTTGAGCACCGCGAACAGCCGGCCCGAGTTCTGCGTGGCGGTCGGGCCGCCCACGCCGACGAAGGAGCTCACGTAGTCCACGCTCGGGTCGGCCTTGAGCGCGGCGGCCACACGGTCCTGCAGCGCCTTCATGGCGGTGAACGAAATGTCTTCGGCCGCCTCGGTGGTGATCTGGATCTGGCCGATGTCTTCCTCGGGGAAGAAGCCCTTGGGAATGCTGACGAAGAGCCACGCCGTGACGACGAAGGTCAGGCCCGCCATCGCCAGCATCAGCGCGCGGTGCCCGAGCGTCCAGTCGAGCGTGCGCATGTAGCCGCCGTGCACCGCGCGGTAGCCGCGCTCGAAGGCACGGCCGATCGCCGTGCCGGGCTCGGGGTGCTCTTCTTCGTGATCGAGTGCGCCTTCCTTGCGCGGCACGTGCTTGAGCAGCCGGCTCGCGAGCATGGGCACGAGCGTGAGCGACACCACGGCCGACACCAGCACGGCCAGCGCCACCACCACGGCGAACTCGTGGAACAAGAGGCCGATCACGCCCGGCATGAAGAAGATCGGGATGAACACGGCCACCAGCGAGATCGAGATCGACACGATGGTGAAGCCCACCTCGCGCGCGCCGCGCAGCGCGGCGGCCATCGGCTCCATGCCCTTCTCGACGTAGCGCATGATGTTCTCGAGCACCACGATGGCGTCGTCCACCACCAGGCCCACGGCCAGCGTGATGCCCAGCAGCGAGACGTTGTCCAGGCTGTAGCCGAAGGCATACAGCAGCGCCACGGCGCCGATCAGCGAGATCGGGATGGTGGCCGCCGGAATCAACGTGGCCACCAGCCGGTGCAGGAACAGGAAGATCACCAGCACCACCAGCGCGATGGTGCCCAGCAGCGTGAGCTGCACGTCGTGCACCGCCTCGCGGATGGAGATCGAGCGGTCGTTGACCATCTGGATCTCGACCGACTGCGGCAGCTCGGCCTTGAAGCGCGGGATGAGCGCGCGCACCGCGTCCACCACCTGCACGGTGTTGGCATTGGGCTGGCGCTGCACGGCCAGCGAAATCGAGTCTTGCCCGTTGAAGCTGCTGCCGGTCTTGACCGACTCGAAGCTGTCTTCGAGCGTGGCCACTTCGTCCAGCCGCACCGGCGCGCCGTTGCGTTGGGCAATGATGAGCTTGGCGAAGTCGGCCGCCTTCATGAGCTGGCGGTTGGCCTGGATGGTGAGCGTCTGGCGCGGGCCGTCGAGCGTGCCGACCGGCGTGTTGGCGTTGGCCGAGTTCACGGCCTTGGCCAGCTCGTCGAGCGTGATGTTGCGCGCGTTGAGCAGGTCGGCATTGGCCTTGATGCGCACCGCGAAGGCCTTGCGCCCGTACACGCCCACCTGCGCCACGCCGTCGATGGTCGAGAGCGTGGGCGAAATGAGGTTCTCGGCGTAGTCGTTGAGCTCCGACGGGTTCATCGACGGCGAGATCAGCGCGATGAACAGCACCGGCGCGTCGGCCGGATTCACCTTGCGGTACGAGGGCAGCTGCGTGAGTTCCTGCGGCAGCTGGCGCTGGGCGCGCAGCAGCGCGGCCTGCACGTCGACGGCGGCGGCGTCGATGTCGCGGCTGCTGACGAATTCAAGCGTGAGCGAGGTCACGCCCTGCGTGTTCACCGAGCTGATGGTCTGCAGGCCGGGGATGGTCGAGAACTGCTTTTCGAGGGGCAGCGCGACCGAACTCGCCATGGTGTCGGGGCTGGCGCCCGGCAGCTGCGCGTTGACGTTGATGACCGGCGTGTTGTAGCTCGGCAGCGCCGCGACCGGGATGCTGAAGTACGCAAAGATGCCGATGACCACGACGGCCGCCGACAGCAGCACCGTCATCGCCGGACGGCGGATGCAGAGCTCTGAAATGTTCATGCGCGTTCCCGCACCGGCTTGATGTCCGACGAAGCCGCGCTGCCGGGCGTGACGCCCGTGGTGCCGTTGGCGGGCGCCCCGCCGGGTCCGGCCGGCGCCTTGGCGTCGACGCGCACCTTGCCGCCCGGGCGCACGTTCTGGCTGCCTTCGATCACCACCTGCTCGCCGGGCGTCACGCCGCTCACCGCGACCTTGGTGCCGAAGGTGTGCAGCACCTTGACCTGGCGGCGGGCCGCGTTGCGTTCGGCATCGACCACGTACAGCGAGGTGCCGTCGGACAGCATCATGAGCGCCGCGGCCGGCACCACCGTGACGCCGTCGAGCATGCGCACCGTGATGCGCGTGTTGACGAACTGGCCGGGCCACAGGCTCTGGTCGGCGTTGGCGAACACGGCCTTGGCGCGCACGGTGCCGATCTGCGGGTCGACCGTGTTGTCGACGAAATCGAGCGTACCGAACAGCGGCTCGCGCCGGCCCGTGACCAGCGCCTCGACCTTGGCGCGCGTGCGCGACGCGGCCAGCAGGTCCTGCAGGTTGCCTTCGGGCACGGGGAAGCTCACGGCGATCGGGTCGAGCTGGGTGATGGTGACCAGCGACAGCGTGGGCTGCACCAGCGTGCCCGGGTAGATGTTCACGGCGCCGATGCGCCCCGCGATGGGTGCGCGCAGCGTGGCGTAGCCCAGCGCCACCTGCGCCGACTGCACGGCGGCGCGGTCGGCCGCGACGGCGGCGCGCTGCGCCTGGAGCTGCGACAGCGTGGCGTCGGCCGCGCTCTTGGCAATGAAGTTCTGTGCCACCAGGTCCTGGCTGCGCTTGTACTGGCGCTCCAGGTCGGCCATGGTGGCCTCGTCCTTCTGCTGCTGGGCCCGGGCGCGCGCCAGGTTGGCCTGGTCGTTGCGGTCGTCGAGCGTGAAGAGCAGCTGCCCTGCCTTCACGAACTGGCCTTCCTTGACGTGCACCGCGCTCACGGTGTTGGTGACCTGCGGACGAAGGTCGACGCTGTTGAGCGAGACCACGCTGCCGTTGACCTGCACCGTCACCGGCACGTCCTGCTTTTCAGCCGTGGCCAGCGTGACCAGCGCGGCGGGAGGCCCGGCATTTGCGGACTTGGCGTCTTTCGTGTCCTTCGTGACGGGCCGATCGCCCGACATGCGCCACCAGCCGCCCGCGACGGCTACGATCAACACGCCCGCGAGGGCGAAGGCGGCAGTTTTCTTCATGGGTTCTTGTGCACTTTGGGCTGACAGCAGCTATTGGAGCAGTGGCCGGCGCACAGTGTTCACGGGCGCCGTAAAGAAATGTAAAGCAGGCCGACGCAAAGCCCCCGCACCACCCGCTGCACCCGGTATGAGGGAAAACACCCCCTCGCTAAAATCGCCGGTCCACAGCCTCTGGATATACCCCATGAACCGCTGCAAGACACCCACGAAAACGCTCACTTCCCTCGCTATCTGCGCCGCCCTTGCTGGCGCCGCCGGTCTTTTCTCCCTCCAGGCCAGCGCCCAGGACGAGGTGCCCCGTCCGCAGACGCAGAACGAGTCGCTCAATGGCGGGCGCAACTTCCCCATCGGCACGCTGCGCGGCAAGTTCATGGTGACCAGCGCCCCCGACGTCGAACTCGACGGCCGGGCCGACCGCCTGGGCGCCGGCGCGCGCATCCGCAGCCCGCAGAACATGCTGGTGATGCCCGGCGCCATCGTCGGCCAGAAGTACCTCGTGAACTACACGCGCGACGCCGCCGGGCTGCTGCGCGAGGTCTGGATCCTGACGCCCGACGAGGCCCTGGCCAGCCGTGAATCGCTGAACAAGCCGTTCCTGAACATCTGGCCGTTCGTCTCGAACGACACGCTGAACACGCAGTAACGCGGCCACCCCGCACGCAAGCAAAAATCCGCGGGCGCCACGCGCGCCCCGCAGCCCTTCCTCCTTTCGAAGGGCACAGAGAGCTCCCCATGAAAAAAGTATTCATCAAGACCTTCGGCTGCCAGATGAACGAGTACGACTCGGACAAGATGGCCGACGTGCTCCACGCCGCGCAGGGCTACGAGCCCACGCAGAACGTGGACGAGGCCGACCTCATCCTGTTCAACACCTGCTCGGTGCGCGAGAAGGCACAGGAAAAAGTGTTCTCCGACCTCGGCCGCGTGAAGCACCTGAAGGCCAAGGGCGTGAAGATCGGCGTGGGCGGCTGCGTGGCGAGCCAGGAAGGCCAGGCCATCATCGCGCGCGCGCCCTACGTCGACATCGTGTTCGGCCCGCAGACGCTGCACCGCCTGCCCGAGATGCTGAACGACCGCGAGCGCCTGGACCGCCCGCAGGTGGACATCAGCTTCCCCGAGATCGAGAAGTTCGATCACCTGCCGCCCGCCCGCGTCGAAGGCGCGACCGCCTTCGTGTCGATCATGGAAGGCTGCTCCAAGTACTGCAGCTACTGCGTGGTGCCCTACACCCGCGGCGAGGAAGTGAACCGCCCCCTGGACGACGTGCTGGTCGAGATCGCCGGCCTGGCCGACCAGGGCGTGCGCGAGATCACGCTGCTGGGCCAGAACGTGAACGCCTACCGCGGCAAGATGGGCGACACCGCCGAAATCGCCGACTTCGCGCTCCTGATTGAATACGTCGCCGAGATCCCCGGCATCGAGCGCATCCGCTACACCACCAGCCACCCGAACGAGTTCACGCCCCGGCTCATCGAGGCCTATGCCAAGGTGCCGCAGCTCGTCTCGCACCTGCACCTGCCGGTGCAGCACGGCAGCGACCGCATCCTGATGGCGATGAAGCGCGGCTACACCGCCATGGAATACAAGAGCACGGTGCGCAAGCTGCGCGCCATCCGGCCCGACCTGGCCCTGTCCAGCGACTTCATCGTCGGCTTCCCCGGCGAGACCGATGCCGACTTCGACAAGATGATGAAGCTCATCGACGACTGCCAGTTCGACAACAGCTTCAGCTTCATCTTCAGCCCGCGCCCCGGCACGCCCGCCGCCGCGCTGCAGGACGACACGCCGCACGAGGTGAAGCTGGCGCGCCTGCAGACGCTGCAGCGCGTGATCGACGGCAACGTGCGCCGCTTCGGCGATGCGCTGGTGGGCAGCACGCAGCGCGTGCTGGTCGAGGGCGCCTCGCGCAAGGACGCGAACGAACTCATGGGCCGCACCGCCTGCAACCGCGTCGTCAACTTCGAAGGCGACGCCCGCCTCGTGGGCCAGATGGCCGACCTGCGCATCACCCGCTCGCTGGCGTACACGCTGCGCGGCGAAGTGGTCACGCGCGAATCGGCCCTGGCCGCCGCCGCCACGGTGCTCGCCCACTGATGGCGAAACGTCCGTCCGTCCGGGGCTCGTTCCAGCAGCTCCTGCTGTTCGCCTTTTTGCTGATCACCGCCCTGCTGGTGGGCGTGGCGCTGCGCTCGGTGCTGCAGTACGACGCGCTCGTCACGCAAAGCCGCGACGCCGCCGCGCGCGCGCTGCGCCTGTCGGGCGCCTCGCAGTCGCTGGCCGAACGCAGCGCGGCCATGGAGCGCGCGGGACGCCAGTCGCTGGTGCTCAACGACGCCGTGCTGCGCCGCCGCTTCGACGAAGCGGCGCGCGAGGCCCACCAGGTGCTGGAGCGCCTGGAACGCAACGGCCTGCCGGCCGCCGGCATCGACATGTGGCGCAGCCAGCTCGGCGTGATCGAAGGGCTGCTCGGCGGCAGCCCCGACAGCGCCCTGGCGCGCGAAAGCACGATGGCGATGCAGTTCCGCGAACTCGACGCCCTGAACACCAACATCGCCCAGCAGGCGCAGTTCCTGATCGAAACGCAGAACGACGCGCTGGCCAAGCGCATCGAGAACGCGCGCCGCCGGCTGATGCGCGAGGTGGTGGCCGCCAGCGTGCTGGCCGTGTCGCTGGCGCTGGCCTTCGGCATCTGGCTGGCGCGCCCCTTCAAGCGGCTCGAGAACGCCATCGTCGGCCTGGGCCAGAACCGGCTCGACGAACCCATCGACATCCGCGGCCCGGCCGACGTGCGGCGCGTGTCGCAGCAGCTCGAATGGCTGCGCCTGCGCCTGACCGAGCTCGACGCCGACAAGGCGCGCTTCCTGCGCCACGTGTCGCACGAGCTGAAGACGCCGCTGGCGGCGCTGCGCGAAGGCGTGTCGCTGCTCGAGGACGGCGTGACCGGCCCGCTGAACCCGGCGCAGCTCGAAGTCGCGCAGATCCTGCAGCAGAACACCGTGTCGCTGCAGAACCAGATCGAGGCGCTGCTGCGCTTCAACGCCGCCGCCTTCGAGGCCCGCGAGCTGCGCCGCGAGCGCACCGAGCTGCTGCCGCTGATCGAGGAGCAGATCGAGGCCCAGCGCCTGCAGTGGCAGGCGCATGGCCTGCGCGTGCGCGCCGAGGGCGAGCCGATCACGCTCACGGTCGACCGCACCAAGCTCGGCACCGCCATCGCCAACCTGCTGTCGAACGCGATCCGTTTCTCGGCCGCGGGCGGCGTGATCACGCTGGCCGTGTCGGGCACACCCGAGGCGGTGCACATCGACGTGTGCGACGCCGGCCCTGGCATTGCCGTGAACGACCGCGACCGCATCTTCGAACCCTTCTTCCGCGGCGAGCGCCAGCCCGAGCACACGGTGAAAGGCACCGGCATCGGACTTTCCATCGTGCAGGAGTACATTGCAGCCCATGGGGGCCGCATCGCCCTGCTGCCGGACGGCCCCGGTGCACGCTTTCGCATCGAACTGCCGCGCACGACCTGACCCCGGACTCCCCCTCCAACACCGCCCCGCGCTTTTTCGACCCATGTTCCTTTCGTTCGTCCGCAGATCCACCTTCGCCGGGGCCATGGCCGTGCCATGCGCCCTGTTGCTGGCAGCCTGCGCCTCCCAGCCCAAGCCTCCGGCCGAAGCCGACGCGCTGCCGCCGCCCGTGGCCGCGCCGCGCGTGGTGCCGGTCGAGGCCGAGCCCCGCGCGCCGGCCACGCAGCCGGCGTCGCTGTTCACGCAGCTCACGCAGGGGCCCCTCGCGACCATGCTGGCCTACGCCGACAAGGTGCGCCCGCTGGGCGGCGCCGACCTGAGCGCCGAAATTGCGCGCGTCAGCGAACAGGGCGAGACGCCCGCGGCGCAGATGCAGCTCGCGCTCCTGCTCGCGCAGACCCGCGTGCCGGCCGACCTGGCGCGCGCGCTGGGCCTGCTGCAGCGCGTGATCGCCAACCCCGCGCCCGAGGCGCAGCCGCTGCACCCGCTCGCACGGGCGCTGGCCGCGCGCTATGTCGAGCAGCGCCGCGTCGAGGACGACCGCGACAAGCAGGTGCAGCAGTTGCGCGACAGCCAGCGCCGCATCGACCAGCTCAACGACCGCATCGAGGCGCTGCGCGCCATCGAGCGCAGCTTCGCCCGGCCGAACACGCCGCCACCCACGCCCTCCAACGGAAGCAGATCCAACCCATGAGTACTGCTGGTGCCCGCCTCCTCGTGGTCGATGACGACCCGGACATGCTGCGGCTGCTCTCGATGCGGCTGGTGTCGGCGGGCTACCAGGTCACGGCCGTCACCTCGGCCGAGACCGCGCTCACGCAGCTCGAGATCGAGCACCCGCAGCTGGTGCTCAGCGACGTGCGCCTGCCCGGGCGCGACGGCCTGCAGCTGTTCGACGAGATCCGCAAGCGCCACCCGACGCTGCCGGTGATCCTGCTGACCGCGCACGGCACCATCCCCGACGCGGTCGAGGCCACGGCGCGCGGCGTGTTCACCTACCTCACCAAGCCCTACGACGCGCGCGAGCTGCTCGAAAAGATCGCGCAGGCATTGGCGCTCGGCGCGCCGACCACCACGCCCAGCAAGACCGGCGATGACAGCTGGCGCTCGGAAATCGTGAGCCGCAGCAACCGCATGGCCGAGCTGCTGGCCGAGGCGCGCATGGTCGCCAAGTCGGACGCGTCCGTGCTGCTGCGCGGCGACTCCGGCGCCGGCAAGGAGCTGCTGGCGCGCGCCATCCACAAGGCCAGCGCGCGCGCCGACAAGCCCTTCGTGGCGGTCAACTGCGGCGCCATTCCCGAAGCGCTGCTCGAATCCGAGCTGTTCGGCCACATGAAGGGCGCCTTCACCGACGCCCACGCCAACCACAAGGGCCTGTTCCAGCAGGCCGACGGCGGCACGCTGCTGCTCGACGAAATCGGGGACATGCCGCCCGCGCTGCAGGTCAAGCTGCTGCGCGTGCTGCAGGAGCGCGCGGTGCGCCCACTGGGCGCGAGCCAGTCGATCGAGGTCGACGTGCGCATCGTCTCGGCCACCCACCGCGACCTGGACGCCGCGATGGAAGCCGGCCAGTTCCGCGAAGACCTCTATTACCGCCTGAACGTGGTGACGCTCACGCTGCCGCCGCTGTCGGCGCGGCGCGAGGACATTCCGCTGTTGGCCAACCACTTCCTGCAGAAGCTGTCGACCAAGTACGGCAAGCGGCTGTCGGGCTTCGCGCCCGAGGCGCTGAAGGCACTGACCACCGCCGCGTGGCCGGGCAACGTGCGCCAGCTCTACAACGTGGTGGAGCAGGTCTGCGCGCTGTCGGGCTCGCCGCTGATCCCGTTGGCGCTGGTGCAGCGCGCGCTGCGCGTACCGAGCGTGGAGGTGCTCACCTACGCCGAGGCCAAGCAGCGTTTCGAGCGCGACTACCTCGTCGGCCTGCTCAAGCTGACCGACGGCAACGTGGCCGACGCGGCCCGCCTGGCCGACCGCAACCGCACCGAGTTCTACCGCCTGCTGCAGAAGCACGAGCTCACGCCGGGCAACTTCAAGGCCGACGTTGTCGCTCCCGGTGGCGACCCTGTCGCCGAGTAGCGACAGGCCTAAGTCGTTGATTTGAAAGGCTGTTCCCCGAGGGCCTCCCCGGCTTGTCGGGATTCGGCGACAAAAACGGGGGTTTCGAGGGCCCGGCAGGCCCCTCCCCCACGGAAAACGGTTCCGAGTCGCGCCAAGTCGTTGATTTGAAAGCGTTTTTCCAGGCTGGCACAGGGTTTGCCCCTGTACTGGCATGACAGCACTTACCAGCCCATCTTTCGCACTGCGTCCGCAGCGCGACGGCCTGCGTCAAAAGCAGTTTTCCTCCTCGCGGCCCCGTGCCGCGGGCCATTCGCTGACCGCGCTCTCCGGCGTCGGCGGCGCCGCCACGGACTGCGTCTTCAAGCGCCTTCCGGCCATTGGCGACACCCCCCTGGACAAGCAACGTTGGTGAATGAAACGATGAAGCCGAACGACTTCTCCCACCTCAACGTCCTCGCCGAATCCGATTTCGCGCACCGCAGCGCGCTGCGCGAAGAACGCCACCCCAACGCCGTCACCGCACCGCCGCTGAACCGCGGTTCCATGGCACCGCGCCCCTGGCGTGGTTTCTGGAACAGCATCGGCACCGCCATGCTCGTGCGCCTGGGCGCCGGCCGCAACGCCGACAGCGCCCCCGCCGCCAAGCAGGCCGCCCCGGCCCCGCAGGCCTGGGAACGCGCCGCCGGCCAGCGCCGCCTCGCCTTCATGCTGCTCACGCTGCTGAGCACCGTGATCGCGTCGTCGCTGTTCGCCAGCGTGCAACCCGACTACGACAACGTCTGGCTCGAATACGGCCAGATCGGCCTGTACGGCCTGCTCTCGGGCTGGGTCGTCACCGGCTTCGTGACCGCGCTCATGGGCTTCTATGTCTCCGTGCGCGGTGACAAGCACGCCCTCTCGGCGAAACAGGTGGCCCACCACCCGATGAACCCCGAGGCACGCACCGCGATCATCATGCCGATCTGCAACGAGGACGTGGCCACCGTGTTCGCCGGCCTGCGCGCCACCTGCGAATCGGTCGCCTCCACGGGCCACGCCAAGCAGTTCGACGTGTTCGTGCTGTCCGACAGCTACAACCCCGAGACCGCCGCCGCCGAGCGCGCCGCCTGGGAAGACCTGCGCGCCGCGCTGGCCGAGAGCCCGAACCAGCCGCAGGTCGAGGTGTACTACCGCCTGCGCACCCGCCGCACGCACCGCAAGGCCGGCAACGTCGCCGACTTCTGCCGCCGCTGGGGCAAGGACTACCGCTACATGGTCGTGCTCGACGCCGACTCGGTGATGAGCGGCGACTGCCTGGCCTCGATGGTCAAGCTGATGGAAGCCAACCCCACCGCCGGCATCATCCAGACCGCGACGCAGGCCATCGGCCACGTCACGCTGCACGCCCGCGCCCAGCAGTTCGCTTCGCGCGTGACGGGTCGCCTGTTCACGCTGGGCATGCAGTTCTGGCAGCTCGGCGAGTCGCACTACTGGGGCCACAACGCGATCATCCGCGTCGAAGCCTTCATGAAGCACTGCGCGCTGGCCCCGATCAAGGGCACCGGCGGCATGTCGGGCGGCATCATGTCGCACGACTTCGTCGAAGCCGCGCTGATGCGCCGCGCCGGCTACCACGTGTGGCTGGTGTCCGACCTGGTCGGCAGCTACGAACAGCAACCGCCGGACCTGCTGGCCGAGCTGCAACGCGACCGCCGCTGGTGCCAGGGCAACCTGCAGAACGCCCGCCTGATGGCCGAGCCCGGCATCCACCCGGTGCACCGCGCGATGTTCGTGACCGGCACCATGGCGTACGTCTCGGCCCCGCTGTGGCTCGCATTCCTGACGCTGGGCACCGCCCTGTGGCTGAGCGGCTCGAGCCTGGTGTCGAGCTGGAACGTGCTGCCCGCCGAACTGGCCGGCCTGTGGGTCTGGACCCTGTGCCTGCTGTTCCTGCCGCGCGTGCTGGGCATCGCTGCCGTGCTGATGCGCGGCGAGCAACGCCAGTACGGCGGTGTGTGGGGCCTGGTGAAGAGCTCGGTGCTCGAAGCCGGCCTGGCCATCGTGCAGGCTCCGGTGCGCATGCTGGCCCACTCGCTGTTCGTGCTGGTCGCCCTCACCGGCATCAAGCTCGACTGGAAGTCGCCCCCGCGTGAAGCCGCCGCCGTGCCGTGGAAGGTCGCTGCCTCGCAGTTGGCCCCCATGTCGCTGGTGATCGCCATGCTGGCCGTCGGTGTCGCGATGATCGACCCGAGCGCGCTGATCTGGCTCATGCCCGTCGGCCTGCCGCTGCTGCTGGCGATTCCGCTGACCGTGCTGACCAGCCAGATCGCGCTGGGCACCACGCTGCGCGACCGCGGCTTCCTGCTGATTCCCGAGGAATCGCGTTCGCCCGCCGTGCTGCGCCGCGCCTGGATGCATGCGCTGCGCCTGGCGCGCCCGGCGGCGCTGGCCACGGCCTGATGCGCTGAAGACACAGCCCTCCAAAAAGCCGGCCTCAGGGTCGGCTTTTTTCATGGCGCATCGCTAGAATCGCGCCTTCGTTTTTTCATCCACCCACGGATCCCTTCGATCCCCTGGAGCGCCAAGTGCCCCGATTCGCCGTCATCACCCTCTGACGCCGACAACACCACTCGCTGGTCATGTCGGGCGCCAAGCTGCGTTCCCACACTGACCAGGCACGGCCGCCCGCTGCGGCCGCCGAGTCGATCTCTCTTCCAGCTTCGCTCCCGCACGTTGTCGGTCTTTCCTGATTTGCATCTGGAGAACCAACGTGTTTCCCCCTTCTTCTCTTTCTCTTTCTCTTTCTCTTTCGTCGATCCCGCTGCTCAAGTACCCACGTACGGCGCACCTGGAAGGCTCGCGGCTGCAGGCCGGCGATACCGACGACGGCCAGACGTCGTTGTCCGCGCTGCAAGGCCAGCATGTGGTCATCGAGGAAAAACTCGATGGCGCGAATGCGGCCGTGTCGTTCACCTCGGCAGGCGAATTGCTGCTGCAATCGCGCGGCCACTACCTCGCAGGCGGCGCCGGCGAGCGGCAGTTCAACCTGTTCAAGCACTGGGCCGCCGCCCATGAAGCGGCGCTGCTCGAACGGCTCGAAGACCGCTACGTGATGTACGGCGAGTGGTGCTTTGCCAAGCACAGCTGCTGGTACGACCGGCTGCCGGCCTTCTTCCTGGAGTTCGACCTCTACGACCGTCAGGCGCAGTGCTTCCTGTCGACCGCCGCGCGGCATGCGTTGCTGGCCGAGGGGCCGGTGCTGTCGGTGCCCGTGCTGTACGAGGGCGAAATGCCGCGCAGCGCGAAGGCATTGCGTTCGCTCGTGCAACCATCGCTGGCACGCAGCGCCGACTGGAAGCCGGCCTTCGAGCAGGCCGTGCAGCACGAGGGCCAGCCGCTCGACCTGGTGCGCCAGCAGACCGACCTGTCCGACCTCGCCGAGGGCTTGTACCTCAAGACCGAATCCGGCAATCAAGTGACGGGCCGCTACAAATGGGTGCGACCGGACTTCGTGCAGACCATCCTCGACTCGGGCTCGCACCACAGCCGCCGGCCGGTGCTGCCCAACCAGCTGGCGCCGGGCGTGGACCTCTACGCGCCGACACCGCCAGTGAACTGGCACGACCTGGGGCTGCGCACGCTGTGCGATCCCACCGAACTGGCAACCAACGCAAGGAGGCCGCGATGACCTACGACGATTTGCGCGCGCTGGTCCCCGCGACCGCGCAAAGCTACGACTGGGCGCAGTGCTGCGACCTGCTGCCGGCCCTGCTGCGCCTCGAAGAGACGCCGCAAGACCCGTACTACCACGCCGAAGGCAACGTCGGCCTCCACACACGCATGGTGCTCGACGCGCTCCTGGCCGACGCGCACTACCAGCGCGCCGACGCCGACGGCCGCTTCGTGCTGTTCATGGCCTGCCTGCTGCACGACATCGCCAAGCCCGACACCACCGTGATCGACGAGGCCAGCGGCCGCATCGGCCAGCCCGGCCATTCGCGCCGCGGATCGGTCGACGTGCGCGTGCTGATGTGGAAGGCCCGCGTGCCCTTCGCGTTGCGCGAGGCCGTGTGCCGGATCATCGCCGTGCACCAGGTGCCGTTCCACGCTTTTGCCTCGCGCAAGGGCGTGCGGCCCGAGTGGCTGGTGCACAAGCTCTCGTGGGAGCTGAGCCTGCCCGACCTGTGCTGCGTGGCGCGCTGCGACATGCGGGGGCGCCACTACGAAAAGCGCGCCGACAGCCTGGCCGACATCGCGCTCTTCGAGCAGCTGGCGCAGGAAGAAGGCTGCTGGGAAGGCCCGCGACAGATGGCCGATGCGCACACGCGCCTGGCCTACTTCCGCGGCGCCGACACCAGCCCCGACTACCCGCTGTTCCAGACGGCAGGCTCGCAGGTCACGGTGATGTGCGGCCTGCCCGCGAGCGGCAAGAACCACTGGGTGGCGCAGCACCGCAAGGGCTGGCCGGTGGTTTCCTTCGACGACGCGCGCGCCGAGCTGGGCCTCAGGTACGGCGAGAACGATGGGCTCGCCGCGCACCACGCGGTCGACCAGGCGAAGGCACTGCTGCGCAAGCAGGAGCGCTTCGTCTGGAACGCCACGCACCTGAGCCAGCAGATGCGCACCAAGACGCTGGACCTGCTCTGGGCGTACCACGCACAGACCGAGCTGGTGTACCTGGAGGTGCCGCATGCCGAGCTGATGCGCCGCAACCGCGCGCGCGACACGACGCTGTCGAACGCGGGCATCGAGCGCATGCTGCACCGCTGGGAGCTGCCGGCGCCCGTCGAAGCGCACGCCACGGTCTACGACGTGCAGACCTGAAGAAAACGACGAAGCCCGCCGGGGCATCCCCCGGCGGGCTTCTGTCCGTATGTCTATATATATGTGTGTGCGGCTCAGAACGGCAGCTTCGGCCCGCCGGGACCACCCATCCCGCCCATGCCCTTCATGCCGCCCATCTTCTTCATCATCTTCATCAGGCCGCCACCCTTCATCTTCTTCATCATCCCCTGCATCTGCTCGAACTCGTTGAGCAGGCGGTTCACTTCCTGAACCTGCACGCCGGCGCCGGCCGCGATGCGGCGCTTGCGCGTGGCCTTGAGCAGCTCGGGCTTGCGGCGCTCCAGCGGTGTCATGCTCTGGATGATCCCCTCCTTGCGGCGGATGTCGCGCTCGGCGCGGGTCATGTCGGCCTCGGTGGCCTTGGCGGCCATCTGCTGGGGCAGCTTGTCCATCAGGCTGGAGAGGCCGCCCATCTGCTTCATCTGCTGCAGCTGGCCGAGAAAGTCGTTGAGGTCGAAGCCCGCGCCGCTCTTGACCTTGGCCGCGAGCTTCTGCGCCGCTTCGACGTCGACGCCGGCCGTGACCTGCTCGACCAGCGCGACGATGTCGCCCATGCCCAGGATGCGGCCGGCGTGGCGCTCGGCGTCGAACACTTCGAGGCCGTCGATCTTCTCGCTCGTGCCGGCGAACTTGATCGGCACGCCCGTGACCTGGCGCACCGACAGCGCTGCACCGCCGCGCGAATCGCCGTCGGTCTTGGTCAGGATGATGCCGGTGAGGGGCAGCGCCTCCTTGAAGGCCTTGGCGGTGTTGATCGCGTCCTGGCCCTGCATGGCGTCGACCACGAACAGGGTTTCGACCGGATTCAGCTCGGCGTGCAGCTGCTTGATTTCGGTCATCAGCACTTCGTCGATCGCCAGGCGGCCGGCCGTGTCGACCAGCAGCACGTCGAAGTAGTGGCGCTTGGCGTGGTCGAGCGCGGCGCGCGCGATGTCCAGCGGCTTCTGGTCGGGCGTGCTCGGGAACCACTCGGCGCCGGCCTGCTTGGTGACGGTCTTGAGCTGCTCGATGGCGGCGGGGCGGTACACGTCGCCCGACACGGTGAGCACCTTCTTCTTGCGCTTCTCGATCAGGTGCTTGGCCAGCTTGGCGGTGGTGGTGGTCTTGCCGGCGCCCTGCAGGCCGGCCATGAGGATCACCGCCGGCGGCTGGGCCGCGAGGTTGATGTCCGACACGCCCTCGCCCATGGTGGCGGCGAGTTCGCGGTTGACGATGCCCACCAGCGCCTGGCCCGGCTTGAGCGAGCCCAGCACTTCCTGGCCGAGCGCCTTCTCCTTCACGCGGGCGACGAAGTCGCGCACCACGGGCAGCGCCACGTCGGCCTCCAGCAGCGCCATGCGCACCTCGCGCAGCATGTCCTGCACGTTGCTTTCGGTGATGCGCGCCTGGCCGCTCATCGTCTTGACGAGGCGGGAGAACTTTTCGGTGAGGGCGGTGGCCATGAAGGAAATACCTTGTTGTCCGCGGCAGCGGACCGATGGAAAGTCGTGAAAACCTGGAAGCGGTACGTGGGCCCGCTCTCTCGCGGGGGTGGCCCCCGGCGGGGGTGGGCGAAGCGACGCGACGTGCGCGAAGCCGGGGGGCGAGCCTATACACTCCAGCGATGATTTTAGCGATCCCCTCCCCACTCGGCGTGGCGCTGGGCATCGCCACCGCGGCAGCCTACGGTTTTGCCGCTGCCGCCGGTGCGCGGCTCAGCCGCCAGACCACCCAATGGGCGCTCGGCATCGCATGGCTGCTGCACGCTGCGGTGCTCGGCCACGGGCTGATCGGCGGCGACCCTCGCTTTGGTTTCGCGCCGGCGCTGTCGGTCACGGCGTGGCTGGTGCTCACGGTCTACGCGGTCGAAAGCCGCCTGTACCCGCAACTGAAGGCACGCCGTGCGCTGGCCTGGCTGGGCGCGGCTGCCGTGCTGCTGGCGCTCCTGTTTCCGGGCACGCCGCTGCATGTCAGTGCCTCGCCCTGGCTGCCGCTGCACCTGGCGCTGGGCATCGCCTCGTACGGCCTGTTCGGCGCCGCCGTGGTGCACGCCTGGCTGATCACGCGGGCCGAAAAGCAGATCCGCCTGGCCAGCGCCGATGCGCAGGCCGGCGTACCGCTGCTCACATTGGAACGGCTCACTTTCCGCTTCGTGACGGCGGGCTTCGTGCTGCTGTCGGCCACGCTGCTGGCCGGCCTGCTGTTCAGCGAGCAGCTCTACGGCGCCGCCGGCCGTGCCTGGAAGTGGGACCACAAGACCATCTTCTCGGTGCTCGCCTGGCTCAGCTTCGCCGTGCTGCTGACTGGCCGCGCCCGCTTCGGCTGGCGCGGACGCACCGCACGGCGCGTGCTCTATGCGGGCGCGGCGCTGCTGCTGCTGGCCTACGTGGGTTCGCGCTTTGTGCTCGAAGTCGTGCTGACACGCCTGCCCGCATGAAGTACCTGCTCGTCCTCGCGGTAGTGTGGGTCGCGATCTGGCTCTGGCGCAAGAACCGGCGCGAAGAGATGCGCGACGCGCAACAGGAACGCGCCAAAAAGGCCCAACAGCGCACGCCGGCCGTCGGCCCGCCGCAGGCGATGGTGCGCTGCGCCCATTGCGGACTGCACCTGCCCGCGGCCGACGCGCTCCCCGGGCCGGACGGCGCGGTGTTCTGCAGCGCCGCGCACCGTCAGGCCGGCACCGCCTCATGAGTTCGTTGCGCCGGTCGCGCGGCGAGCCGGCCACCGACTGGGACGTGCTCGACCTGGGCGCTGGCGACAGCACGGCACTGCTGCGGCTGTGGCGCGGCTTCATGGCCGCGCGCTGTTTCGTGGCGCTGGTGCTGGTGCTGCTGCAGGGCGTGGCCTTCGCCATCGGGCAGACGGTGCAGCCGCTGCCGATCGTGCTGTCGGGCGGCTACCTCGTGCTGGCCTGGCTGGAGATGCGCTATGCGCACTTCGCGCCGCCGATCCGCGGCTTTTCCACCCTCTGGCTGCTGACCATCGGGGTCGACCTGGGCATCTTCAGCGCCTTGCAGGTGCTGCAGGGCGGCAGCGTCAACTACACGCCGCTGTTCGCGCTGCCGGTGCTGATGAGCGCGGTGCTCGGCACGCTGCTGGTCGGCCTGGGCACCACGGCCACCGTGACATTGCTGCTGCTGGCCGACGCCGGCTGGCACTGGCTGCAGCAACCCGGCGACGCCTCGGCGCGCTTCGTGCAGGCCGCCCTCACCGGCACCGGCCTGTTCGTGGTGGCGCTGCTCGCGCACGAGCTGGCGCGCCGGCTGGCACGCGAAGAGGCGGTGGCGCAACGCAGCCGCACCCATGCGCAGATGCAGGCACAGGTCAACGACCTGGTGATCGAAACGCTCACCGAAGGCGTGCTGGTGATCGACGCCGAGGGCCTGGTGCACACCGCCAACCCGGCGGCCGACGCGATCCTCGGCCAGGGCTTGGCGCAGTTGCCAATGCCGTTCCCGCTGCACACCCAGCCGGCCTGGCATGCGCTGGCCGCGCTCGCGCGCCAGACCTTCGCGCGGCGCGCGCCGCAGACCGAAGAAATCCCGGTGGCGCAGGCCCGCGGCGCGGCGCGCGAGGTGCGCGTGCGCACCCGGCTCACGCCCACCGACGACCGGCGCGCCGACAGCCTGTGCGTGATGTTCCTGCAGGACCTGCGCGAGCTCGAAGCCCGCATCCGCACCGAAAAGCTCGCCGCGATGGGCCGCATGTCGGCTGCGGTGGCGCATGAAATCCGCAACCCGCTGGCCGCCATCGCGCAGGCCAGCGCGCTGCTCAGCGAAGACCTGACCGACCCGGCGCACCGCAAGCTGACCGACATGGTGCAGCACAACGCGCAGCGCCTGGCGCGCATCGTGGACGACGTGCTCGACGTCTCGCGCGCGCGCCAGCAGCGCGTGCTCTCGCTCGGCGAGCAGCTGGTGCTCGACCCGGCCGCGCAGATCCTGGCCGAGGAATGGATACGCCAGACCCAGCGCAAGGGCGTGCGCGTGGCGCTCGACGCGCCGGGCAGCGAGGTGCGCTTCGAGGCCGAGCACCTGCGCCGCCTGCTGGTGAACCTGCTGGACAACGCGGCCCGTTACGCCAGCCAGCGCGAGGGCGCGATCCAGGTCATCACCACGGTGCAGCGCGCTGGCGTGCAGCGCGCCGCGTTGCTGGTGTGGAGCGACGGCGCGCCGCTGGAACCGGCGGTGCAGCGCCACCTGTTCGAACCCTTCTTCTCGTCCGAGAGCCGCTCCAGCGGCCTGGGCCTGTTCCTGTGCCGCGAGCTGTGCCGGCGCCACGGCGCGACCATCGGCTACGAACGGCGCGCGCTGGTGCCGGGCGGGCCCGAGGGCAATGAATTCTTCGTCAGCTTCGCACCGAGCGAAAACCGGCTGACACAATAGCGGCCGTGAGCTCCCTCCCGCCTTCCGCCGCCGCCCCGCGCCCCGCGCAGATCCTCGTCATCGACGACGAACCCGACCTGCGCACGCTCTACGAACTCACGCTGCTGCGTGAAGGCTACCGGGTGGAAGCCGCGGGGAGCGTGTCCGAAGCCTGGCAGCACCTGGAGGCCGGTCGCTTCGACGCCGTGATCACCGACATGCGGCTGCCCGACGGCGAAGGCATGGAGATCATCCATCGCATCCAGAAAGACCAGCGCAGCGAACGCTGCGTGGTCATGACCGCCTACGGCTCGGCCGAGAACGCGGTCGAGGCATTGAAGGCCGGCGCCTTCGACTACCTCACGAAGCCGGTCGACCTGAAGCAGTTCCGCGCCGTGGTGGCCTCGGCCGTGCAGGCCAACCGCGCCGCGGTGGTCGTACCGCAGAAGGCGCCGCCGCAGGCCGCCGGCCACGGCGGCGAACGCCCCGACGCACTGGCCGTGACGCGCAGCGGCGCCACCGCGCTCGACCGGCTGGTCGGCGACTCCGACCCGATGCGCCTCGTCAAGTCGCGCATCGCCAAGGTGGCGCGCGGCATGGCGCCGGTGCTGGTGCGCGGCGAGTCGGGCACCGGCAAGGAGCTGGTCGCGCGCGCCGTGCACGGCTGCAGCCAACGCAGCGAAGGCCCCTTCGTCGCGGTGAACTGCGGCGCGATTCCCGAGAACCTGCTCGAGGCCGAGTTCTTCGGCGCCAAGAAGGGCTCGTACACGGGCTCGTCGCAAGACCGCGACGGCTACTTCCAGGCGGCGCGCGACGGCACGCTGTTCC
This sequence comes from Variovorax sp. GW821-FHT10C12, assembly GCF_059415405.1. Classification (NCBI taxonomy): domain Bacteria; kingdom Pseudomonadati; phylum Pseudomonadota; class Betaproteobacteria; order Burkholderiales; family Comamonadaceae; genus Variovorax; species Variovorax sp. GW821-FHT10C12. The sequence continues at coordinate 296,351 of NZ_JBWKNE010000003.1, read as the reverse complement.
TCGACGAGATCGGCGACCTGCCGCTGGCCATGCAGTCGAAGCTGCTGCGCGCCATCCAGGAGCGCAGCGTGCGCGCCATCGGCTCGACGCAAGAAGACGCGGTCGACGTGCGCATCGTGAGCGCCACCCATAAAGACCTGCACGCCGAGGTGCTGGCCGGTCGCTTCCGGCAGGACCTGTTCTACCGCCTCAACGTGATCGAGATCGCGGTGCCCGCGCTGCGCGAGCGCCGCGAAGACCTGCCCGCGCTGTGCACCGCGCTGCTCGCGCGCATCGCGCAGGACGGCGGCCTGCCGGTGCCGCGCCTGTCCGACGCGCTGCTGCTGCGCCTGGCCCAGCACCCGCTCGACGGCAACGTGCGCGAGCTCGAGAACCTGCTGCACCGCGCCGTGGCGCTGAACGACGGCGACGAGCTGCACATCGACCTGATGGGCGCGATGACGCCGATGCCGGCCGCGCCGCGCAGCGAATCCGCCGAAGCGCCGCCCGCCGTTGCGGTGGCTGCGCCCCCCGCGCCGGCCGTCGAACCCAAGCCCGCACCGCCGCCGCTGCCCTCCGACCTGCAAGCCTGGCTCGACCAGCAGGAGCGCGAGATCCTCGTGCGCGCGCTGCACGAAAGCGGCTTCAACCGCACGGCCGCCGCCGCGCGGCTGGGCATGAGCCTGCGCCAGATCCGCTACCGCATCGCGCGCCTGGGCATCTCCACGCCCAACGGCGACGACGGTGCCACCGCGCATGCCGACGACTGACGACCTCGCCACGACACCGGCCGGCGACGACAGACTTTGGCGCGCCGGCTGGTACCGCTTCGCCAAGGCCCTGCCCTCGCCCAACTTCGGCCCGCGCCCCGTCGGCGCGCAGACCGACCTGATCGTGCTGCACTCCATCAGCCTGCCGCCGGGTGAATACGGCGGTGACGCCGTGCAGCAGCTCTTCACCAACCGGCTCGACTGGGACGCGCACCCGTACTTCCAGTCGATCCGCGGGCTCGAGGTGTCCTCGCATTTCTATGTGCGGCGCAACGGCGAGCTCTGGCAGTTCGTGAGCTGCGAGGACCGCGCCTGGCACGCCGGCGTGTCGTCGTGGCGCGGGCGCACCAACTGCAACGACGACTCGGTCGGCATCGAGCTCGAAGGCCTCGAGGGCGAGCGCTTCGAAGACGCGCAGTACGAAACGCTGGCCAGCCTGTGCGCCGCGCTCGCGCAGCACTACGCCATCGCCCACATCGCCGGCCACGAGCACATCGCGCCCGGCCGCAAGCAGGACCCCGGCGCCGGTTTCGACTGGCGCCTGCTGCGCGAACAGCTCGGCTGGAATCCACAGATGTTTCCCGAGCAGGTGGTGGCGCGCTAATTTTTTCAATCGCGCGGCGCCTCGTGATGCGGCGCTCTCGCGGCGCAGCAATTCGATGAGCGCAAGCGCGCAGCGCAGCAACCATGCGGCCTGCAGGCCCAAATCGCCTTGCAAGCCGCGCCAGACGTGGGTTTCGCCACCATGGGCCAGTATTCACGCGGCATCGCTGGCGATGTGCTGAGTCCGATGCAATTTCCGTAGGGGTTGTATCCAGGGGCAAACACTACATCTAGTGGTTGTAGCCCTCCCAGACCCTAGATATAGTGTCCTCCCGTTCGGCAACAACGCCGACGCAAGGCCCGCGAGGCCTTGCCAACCAACAAGAATTGCACAACCGAGAGGAAGCGAATGCAAACTGCACTGAACACCCCGTCGACCCCCCGCGCCGTCCCCGCGACGCCGCAGCAGCAACAAGACACTGCGGGCTCGCCCACCGGTCAGAACCTCGCCCACTACCAGATCATTCGCCGCAACGGCGCCGTCGTTCCCTTCGAACCGAACAAGATCGCCATCGCCATGATGAAGGCCTTCCTGGCCGTGCATGGCACCCAGGGCGCGGCTTCGGCCAGCGTGCGCGAAACGGTCGACGTGCTCACGCAAGGCGTGATCCGCGCCATGGTGCGCTCGCGTCCGGGCGGCGGCACCTTCCACATCGAAGACGTGCAGGACCAGGTCGAGCTCGGCCTGATGCGCGGCGGCCACCATGAAATCGCACGCGCCTACGTGCTGTACCGCGAACGCCGCACCCAGGAACGCTCCAAGCAAGGCGAGCAGGACGTGCCCGCCGCACCGGCACTGCACGTGCTCGACAACGGCGAGCGCGTGGCGCTGGACCTGAACGAGCTCAAGGGCCTGATCGAGTCGGCCTGCCAGGGCCTGGGCGACAGCATCACCGCCGCCCCCATCGTCGCCGAGACGATGCGCAACCTGTACGACGGCGTGCCGCTGGACGAGGTCTACAAGGCGTCCATCCTCGCGGCCCGCACGCTGATCGAGAAGGACCCCGACTACACCTTCGCCACCGCGCGCCTGCTGCTGCACACGATCTTCAAGGAGATCATCGGCCGCGAAGTGATGCCGGTCGACCGTGCCACCGCCTACGCCGACTACTTCCCGCAATTCATCAAGAAGGGCGTGGACAACGAGCTGCTCGACGAAAAGCTGCTGCAGTACGACCTGCCCCGCCTGGGCGCCGCCCTCAAGGCCGAGCGCGACAACCAGTTCGACTACCTGGGCCTGCAGACGCTGTACGACCGCTACTTCCTGCACGTGCGCAAGTCGCGCATCGAGCTGCCGCAGGCGTTCTTCATGCGCGTGGCCATGGGCCTGTCGCTGAACGAAATCGACCGCGAAGCCCGCGCCATCGAGTTCTACGAAGTGCTGTCGTCGTTCGACTTCATGTCGAGCACGCCCACGCTGTTCAACGCCGGCACGCTGCGCTCGCAGCTGTCCAGCTGCTACCTGACCACCGTGCCCGACGACCTGGACGGCATCTACGAGTCGATCAAGGAAAACGCGCTGCTGTCGAAGTTCGCCGGCGGCCTGGGCAACGACTGGACCCGCGTGCGCGCGCTGGGCAGCCACATCAAGGGCACCAACGGCGAATCGCAAGGCGTGGTGCCGTTCCTGAAGGTGGTGAACGACACGGCCGTGGCCGTGAACCAGGGCGGCAAGCGCAAGGGCGCCGTCTGCACGTACCTGGAAACCTGGCACCTCGACATCGAGGAGTTCCTGGAGCTGCGCAAGAACACCGGCGACGACCGCCGCCGCACGCACGACATGAACACCGCCAACTGGATCCCCGACCTGTTCATGCGCCGCGTGATGGAAAAGGGCACCTGGACGCTGTTCTCGCCCTCCAACGTGCCTGACCTGCACGACCTGTTCGGCGCCGACTTCGAGAAGGCCTACGTCGCCTACGAAGAGAAGGCCGCCCGCGGCGAGATCAAGCCCGCGCGCACCATCCAGGCATCGGACCTGTGGCGCAAGATGCTCACGATGCTGTTCGAGACCGGCCACCCCTGGATCACGTTCAAGGACGCCTGCAACGTGCGCTCGCCGCAGCAGCACGCCGGCGTCGTGCACTCGTCGAACCTGTGCACCGAGATCACGCTGAACACCAGCGACACCGAAACCGCGGTGTGCAACCTGGGTTCCGTGAACCTGCTGCAGCATCTGAAGGACGGCAAGGTCGACCAGGAGAAGCTCCAGAAGACGATCTCCACGGCGATGCGCATGCTCGACAACGTGATCGACATCAACTACTACGCTGTGAAGAAGGCGCGCGACTCCAACCTGCGCCACCGTCCGGTCGGCCTGGGCCTGATGGGCTTCCAGGACGCGCTGTACGAGCTGCGCATTCCCTACGCCTCGCAGGAAGCCGTGCAGTTCGCCGACGAGTCGATGGAAGCCATCTGCTACCACGCGTACTCGGCATCGGCCGATCTGGCGCGCGAACGCGGCAAGTACTCGAGCTACAAGGGCTCGCTGTGGGACAAGGGCATCCTGCCGATCGACACGCTCGACCTGCTCGAGAAGGCCCGCGGCGGCTACGTCGAGGTGGACCGCTCGTCCACGCTCGACTGGGACGCACTGCGCCAGAAGATCAAGAGCCAGGGCATGCGCAATTCGAACTGCGTGGCCATCGCTCCGACCGCGACCATCTCGAACATCATCGGCGTCGACGCCTCGATCGAACCCTGCTTCGGCAACCTGTCGGTCAAGTCGAACCTGTCGGGCGAGTTCACCGTGATCAACCACTACCTGGTGCGCGACCTGAAGCGCCTGGGCCTGTGGGACGACGTGATGGTCATGGACCTGAAGCACTTCGACGGTTCGCTGCGCCCCATCGACCGCGTGCCGCAGGACGTGAAGGCGCTGTACGCCACCGCGTTCGAAGTGGAAACCACGTGGCTCGTCGAAGCCGCCGCGCGTCGCCAGAAGTGGATCGACCAGGCGCAGTCGCTGAACATCTATATGGCCGGCGCCTCGGGCAAGAAGCTCGACGACACCTACAAGCTCGCCTGGCTGCGCGGCCTGAAGACCACGTACTACCTGCGCACGCAGAGCGCAACGCACGCTGAAAAGTCGACGGTGCAATCGGGCCGTCTCAACGCGGTGTCGTCGGGCAACGACGCACCCTCGGGCATGAGCGCACTCGAAGCCGCCGCTGCTGCAGCGCAGGCACAGATGAGCGCGATGCCCGCCACCGACATCGCGTTCTGCGGTGTCGACGATCCGACCTGCGAAGCCTGCCAGTGATGTGCAAGTGAAGCGTCAACACACCAGACGCTTCGATCGATCAGCGAGGTGCTCGCACACGTAAAAAGCGCGCGACGTTCAATCAATCAAGGCATTGACTGACGTCTCGCGATGCATGCGAGCAACATAACAACCCCATAAATGGCGCACGATGTGAACGAGCACTTTGCAACTCACATCGTTGCTCCGATAATTGCGCATTGGATTTTTCTATGTTGACCTGGGACGAAGAAGTCAAGCCCTCCTTACCAAAGGATATGCAACAAGGATTGCAGCAGCACCACGCATCGACCAGCGGTTCTTCCGCAGGTCGCGCGGTCGCCGCTCCGACTTCGTCGCTTGCACAACCCGCCACTGCCACCGCACCGGTGGCCGCCGCTGCAGGCCAGCGCGTCAAAGCTTCCGACAAGCGGATCATCAACGGCCAGACCGACGTCAACCAACTGGTGCCGTTCAAGTACAAGTGGGCCTGGGAAAAGTACCTCGCCACCTGCGCCAACCACTGGATGCCGCAGGAAGTGAACATGACGCGTGACATCGCGTTGTGGAAAGACCCGAACGGCCTGACCGAAGACGAGCGTCGCATCGTCAAGCGCAACCTCGGCTTCTTCGTGACCGCCGACTCGCTGGCCGCCAACAACATCGTGCTGGGCACCTACCGCCACATCACGGCCCCCGAGTGCCGCCAGTTCCTGCTGCGCCAGGCCTTCGAGGAAGCGATCCACACGCACGCGTACCAGTACATCGTCGAGTCGCTCGGCCTGGACGAGAGCGAGATCTTCAACGCCTACAACGAAGTGCAATCGATCCGCGAGAAGGACCAGTTCCTGCTCCCGTTCATCGACGCCATCAGCGACCCGCTCTTCAAGACCGGCACGCACGAGACCGACCAGACGCTGCTCAAGTCGCTCATCGTGTTCGCCTGCCTGATGGAAGGCCTCTTCTTCTACGTCGGCTTCACGCAGATCCTTGCGCTGGGCCGCCAGAACAAGATGACCGGCGCCGCCGAGCAGTACCAGTACATCCTGCGCGACGAGTCGATGCACTGCAATTTCGGCATCGACCTGATCAACCAGCTCAAGCTCGAGAATCCTGGCCTGTGGACCGCAGAGTTCAAGGCCGAGATCAAAGACCTCTTCATGAAGGCCGTCGAGCTCGAATACAAATACGCCGAAGACACCATGCCGCGCGGCGTGCTCGGCATGAACGCCTCCATGTTCAAGGGCTACCTGCGCTACATCGCCAACCGGCGCGCGCAGCAGATCGGCCTCGAAACGCTCTTCCCGAACGAGGAAAACCCGTTCCCCTGGATGAGCGAAATGATTGACCTGAAGAAAGAGCGCAACTTTTTCGAAACCCGCGTGATCGAGTACCAGTCGGGTGGTGCGCTCTCCTGGGATTGAATTTTTCGATACACAACAATTCATGAATTCAAGAATTGCCCTTGCCACCGATCGCGCCACAGAGCGCGGCATGGACGAGGGCTCAGGTGTTCATGGTGCTGGGGCTCAGATTCCAACGCCATGAATCGCTTCACGCTCCCAACGCGCGTGGAGTGCTTCAATAGGTTGATTTTTTCAACTTGATCAAGGAGAAATAGAAATGGCAACTGCAAAGAAAGCGCCGGCCAAGAAGGTCGCTGCAAAGAAGGCTCCGGCTAAGAAGGCTGTCGCCGCGAAGAAGGCTCCGGCAAAGAAGGTCGCTGCCAAGAAGGCTCCGGCCAAGAAGGCTGTCGCCAAGAAGGTCGTAGCGAAGAAGGCTCCGGCAAAGAAGGTCGCGGCCAAGAAGGTTGCAGCCAAGAAGGTCGTAGCGAAGAAGGCAGCACCGGCGAAGAAGGCCGCTGCCAAGAAGGCTCCGGCAAAGAAGGCCGCCGCCAAGAAGGCGCCTGCCAAGAAGGCCGTAGCGAAGAAGGCGCCTGCCAAGAAGGCTGCTGCCAAGAAGGCGCCTGCGAAGAAGGCTGCCGCCAAGAAGGCTCCTGCCAAGAAGGCCGCGGCCAAGAAAGCCGCGAAAAAGCCCGCTGCCAAGCCTGCCGCTGCTGCCAAGAAGCCTGCCGCCAAGAAGGCCGCCGCGCCTGCGAAGGCTGCCGTAGCGCCTGCCCCTGCGGCGCAAACGACGCTGAATCCCCAGGCTGCTTGGCCGTTTCCGACGGCCAGCAAGCCCTGAGTGAATTCTCAGCGGCCCTGAAAGGCATGAAGCCCGGCACCGCAAGGTGCCGGGCTTTTTTCATGGGCGCCCGCTGTGGCCGCATCGCCGAAGCGATGCGGGCATGTCAGCGAATCACAGGTCGAGCGTGGCGCGATCGATCTGGTAGTTCTGCGGTCCGCGTTGCGCGATCTTGAGCGCGCCGATGCGGTTGCCGAGCGCTGCACAGCGCGCCAGCGGCCATTCCTTTTCCAGACCGTAGAGCAGGCCACCGCGCCATGCGTCGCCGCAACCCGTGGGCTCGATCACCGCCGTCGGCGTCACGCCGGGCACGTGCTCGCGTTCACCCTTCGTCCACACCTCGCAGCCCTCGGCAGCCAGCGTGACCACGAGGCCGCGCACGCGCTGCGAGATCTCGGCCAGGCTCCAGCCGGTGCGCTGTGACAGCATCTTGCCTTCGTAGTCGTTGACCACGACCCAGCTCGCGAGCTCGATGAAGTGACGCAGCGCGTCGCCGTCGAACATCGGCAGGCCCTGGCCCGGATCGAACACGAAGGGAATGCCGGCGGCGGCGAATTGCTCGGCGTGCTGCAGCATCGCGTCGCGGCCATCGGGCGCGATGATGCCGAGCTTGATGTCTTCGCGCGCCACCACCTTCGTGACGTGCGCCTGCTGCATCGCGCCGGGATGGAACGCCGTGATCTGGTTGTTGTCCGTGTCGTTCATGATCATCGCCTGCGCGGTGAAGGTGTCGTCGAGCTGACGCACGAACTCCGTGCTGATGCCCAGCGTGCGCATGCGCTCGGCGTAGTCGGCGCCGTCGCTGCCCAGCGTGGCCATCGGCAGCGCCGTGCCGCCCAGGGCGTTGAGGCTGTAGGCGATGTTGCCGGCACACCCGCCGAAGTCACGACGCAGGCCCGGCACCAGGAACGACACATTCAGGATGTGCAGCTGGTCCGGCAGGATCTGGTCGGCGAACCGGCCTTCGAAAGTCATGATGGTGTCGAACGCGAGGGAACCGCAAATCACTGCTGCCATGGGTGGACCGTAGGTTGGATGAGAAAGAGAACGAACGGCGCGCGTGTCGGCGCTCCGCTCAGGGATAGAAAGCTTCGACGCGGTAGCCCGCGATCGGCGGCAGTGCCGCTGCTTCGCCGGCCGACAAGGTCAGCGGCAGCGAGGCCGCGCGGTCGGCACGCGCCGCCAGCACGCCCGGCGCGCCGTAGTCGGTGGGCGTCAGCACGCGGCGCACGACGGCCTGCTCCTGCGTGTCGAGCAGCGACAGCTCGATGGCCGGCATCGCGAGCGGCACGGTCGCCGCGTTGCGCAAGGTGAAGCTCAACCGGTAGTCGTTGCCGCCGCTCTTCTCGCGCGCGAAGGCCGCGCCTTCGATCACGATGTCGCCGATCTGGCGCAGCGCCGCGAGTTCGCAGCCGGCGTACTGGCACAGCGCCGACAGCGCGGGTCGCAGGTTCGGCTGGCGCGCCACGATACCGTCGCGCTCATGACGAACGACCTGCACGACCAGGATCAATGCCGCGAGCACGGCCAGCAGCACGAGCAGGCGGCGCACGCCCTTGCGCTGCCAGAAGCCGGCGGCCTTTTCGGCCGGCTCGTCTTCTTCGGCGAAGGGATGGTCTTCAGGCGCCTCGAAGGTCGCGGAGAGCGAGAAATCCGGCTCGCCTTCGGCACGGATGCCGGGGCCCGGCAGCGGCGCGGACGCCTCTTCGTGTTGCGCGTCGCGGGCCTTGGCGTTCGCGATCTTGGCCGACTTGGCGCGCGCACGGCGCAGCGCCTTCTGGATCAGGAGCTGGTCGTGGTCCTTCTCTTCCTGCTCGCGCTCCGCAGCCGCGCCATCGTCGTTCTCACCGGTCGCTGCGACCAGCCCGCGCAGCGCTGAGCTGCGCGGCAGGTCGGGCAAGGGCGGCGCAGGCTGCGGCGATGCGGGCGGCGGTGCGCCGAGGTTCAGGTCGATGTTCGGAAACGGCGGCAGCGAACTCGCGGGCGGACGCCATGCAGGTTCGGTGGCGTCGAGGTCGGACCAGGGCTCGTCCGCGGCAAGGCCGTGTGCGGGCAGCGTCAGTTCGAAAGGCAGCGGGGATGCAGCCGGCGCGACGTTGGCGGCGGCGGTCGACAACCCGGCTTCGTCTTGAGGGGCTGGCGATGGCGCCTGCGGCTCGGACTCGTCATCGAGAAAGTCCGCCTCCTCGACCGCCGGTCGTGCGGCCGCCAGGTCGAGGCGCGCGTCCTCGAAAGACGCCACCAGTGCGGCCATCGACGACATCGGCGAAGGTGACGGCGTGGGCGCGGGTGCCGGCGCGGCAGGCGCGGACACCGTGCCATCGGGCGCCTCCTGCAGGTCGAGGGTCGCATCGAACACATGGCTGCATCGACCGCAGCGCACCCAGCCGTCCGAGATGCGAAGCTGGTCGCGCACCACCTTGAAGGTGGTGGTGCAGGCGGGGCAACGCGTGACGAGGCTCATGACCGGGCGATTGTAGGGTTGGGCCCTCGCCGTGCAGGCAGGCGCCCGGGGCACCCGCAGCGCGAGCGCCCGACCACACGCTTCAGCAGCGTGCGGTCATGAGGATCCAGCCGTCCTCGGTGTCGCTGACTTCGAGCGCGGCGTACGGCGCGTAGGCCGCCTTGAGCTCGTCGGCCTGGCGCTCGAGGATGCCGGCCAGCACCAGCGAACCGCCGGCGGCCACATGGCTGCGCAGCAGCGGCGCCAGCACCTTGAGCGGTGTCGCGAGGATGTTGGCGAGCACCGTCTGGTACTCGCCCTTGGCTGCTTCGGGCAGGCCCGCGTTCAGCTGCACACCGTTGGCCTCGGCGTTGAGCCGGGTCGAGGAGACCGCGGCTTCGTCGATGTCGACGGCGTCGATGTTGCGCGCGCCGAACTTGGCCGCGCCGATGGCCAGGATGCCGGAGCCGCAGCCGTAGTCGAGCACGCGCTGGTCGGCAAAGGCGCCCTCGCCTTGCGTCGCGATCCAGCGCAGGCACATGCGCGTGGTCGGGTGCGTGCCCGTGCCGAAGGCCAGGCCCGGATCGAGCCGGATCACCTGCTTGGCCTGCGCGGGCGGCTCGTGCCAGGTGGGCACGATCCAGAATTCGGGTGTGATCTCGACCGGCGCGAACTGCGATTGCGTGAGCCGCACCCAGTCCTGATCAGGCACCGGCGCCACGCCGAGCACCGCGCAGCCGTCGAAGAAGTCCTGCAACGCGAGCACCGAGGCGGCCTCGTTGGCGGCATCCTCATCGGGGAACAGCGCAATCACGCGCGAGCGCTGCCAGCCCTCCTTGGGCGGCGGCATGCCGGGCTCGCCGAACAGGGCCTGTTCGGCATCGGTCTGCGCGTCGGCGTCTTCGACCGACACGCTCAGCGCATCGAGTGCGTCGAGCGCATCGCCGAGCATTTCGACCCGGTCTTCGGGCGCCATCAGGCGGAGTTCAAACATACAGGGCGTTGCGCATGGACTCAGCGCTTGTGCGCCGCGAGCCACTCTTCGAGGTAATGAATGTTCGTGCCGCCGCTCATGAACTTGGCGTCGACCATCAGCTCGCGGTGCAGCGGCATGTTGGTCTGGATGCCTTCGATCACGGTCTCGTTCAGGGCCGTGCGCATGCGCGCCATGGCCTGTTCGCGGGTGTCGCCGTACACGATGATCTTGCCGATCATCGAGTCGTAGTTCGGGGGCACGAAGTAGTTGGTGTACACGTGCGAGTCGACGCGAACGCCCGGGCCGCCCGGCGGGTGCCACATGGTGATGCGGCCCGGCGACGGCGTGAACTTCCACGGGTCTTCGGCGTTGATGCGCACTTCGATGGCGTGGCCGCGCATCTCGATCTGGCGCTGCGTGAACGGCAGCTTCTCGCCGGCGGCGACCATGATCTGCGTCTTCACGATGTCGATGCCGGTGGTGAACTCCGTGACCGGATGCTCCACCTGCACGCGCGTGTTCATCTCGATGAAGTAGAACTCGCCGTTCTCGTACAGGAACTCGAAAGTGCCGGCGCCGCGGTAGCCGATCTTCTTGCAGGCCGCTGCGCAGCGCTCGCCGATCTTCTCGATCAGCTTGCGCGGAATGCCGGGGGCCGGCGATTCCTCGATCACCTTCTGGTGGCGGCGCTGCATGGAGCAGTCGCGCTCGCCCAGGTAGACGGCGTTCTTGTGCTTGTCTGCGAGGATCTGGATTTCGATGTGGCGCGGGTTCTGGAGAAACTTCTCCATGTACACGGCCGGATTGTTGAAGGCCGCGCCGGCTTCCGCCTTGGTCATCTGGATCGCGTTGACCAGTGCCGCTTCGGTGTGCACCACGCGCATGCCGCGACCACCGCCGCCGCCTGCCGCCTTGATGATGACCGGGTAGCCGATCGCACGGGCGATGCGCTTGTTGGTGGCGGCGTCGTCGGACAGTTCGCCTTCCGAGCCGGGCACGCAAGGCACGCCGGCCTTGATCATGGCCTGCTTGGCCGAGACCTTGTCACCCATCGTGCGGATGTTGTCGGGCGTCGGGCCGATGAACTGGAAGCCGCTTTGCTCCACGCGTTCGGCGAAATTGGCGTTCTCGCTCAGGAAACCATAGCCGGGGTGGATGGCTTCGGCATCGGTCACCTCGGCGGCCGAGATGATGGCCGGCATGTTGAGGTAGCTCAGGCCCGAAGGCGCCGGGCCGATGCACACGGCTTCCTGCGCCAGCTTGACGTACTTGGCTTCGCGATCGGCTTCGGAATAGACCATCACGGCCTTGATGCCCATTTCGCTGCAAGCGCGCTGGATCCGAAGGGCGATCTCCCCCCGGTTTGCAACCAGAATCTTCTTGAACATGCTTACTCGATGATGAACAGCGGCTGGCCGTATTCGACCGCCTGGCCGTTTTCGCCGAGGATCTGGGTGACCGTGCCGGACTTGTCGGCCTCGATTTCGTTGAGGATCTTCATCGCCTCGATGATGCAGAGCGTGTCGCCCTCGTTCACCTTGCTGCCGACTTCGACGAAAGCCGCGGCGCCCGGGCTGGACGAACGGTAGAAGGTGCCGACCATCGGCGACTTCACGGCATGGCCGGTCGGGGCAGCCTCGACGGCGGGGGCAGCGGCGGCCACAGCGGCACCAGCAACAGCGGGCGCTGCCACGGCGGGCGCGGCGGCCAGGGTCTGCACGTACTGCACGGGGGCGGCACCGCCACCCTTGACGATGCGGACCTTGCCTTCGGTCTCGGTGATTTCCAGTTCGGAAATATTCGATTCGGACACCAGATCGATCAGTGTCTTGAGTTTGCGCAGATCCATGGGACTCCAGTGCCAGCTTTGCCGGTCTTTAGGAAAGAACTTGACCGAAAACCGTCGATTTTCGGCGTTTGGCGTCTAACGCCAGCTTGTGTATTTAAATTCTAACCGTGAACAAGTTGGCGTCGCCAAGCGTCCAGGTCGGTCGTTTCAAGCTTGCCCATTTTACGAGCCAGCACCGAACCGTCGCCGTGAAGCACCAGGGTGAACGGCAAGCCGCCCCCAGTGTTACCCAGATTCTTGACCAGTTCCATGCCCTCCAACCCGGCCAATGCGGTCGGGTAGGTGACTGGCGTGCGCTGCAGGAACTTGCGCACGGCGCTGGGTTGGTCGATGGCCAATCCCACCACTTGCCAGCCGTTGGCGCCGTGTTCGCGGAAAAAGGCGTCGATCATCGGCATTTCTTCGACGCAGGGCGGGCACCACGTGGCCCAGAAGTTGAGCAGCAAGGGCTTGCCGCGCAGGCTCGTCAGCGCCAGCTCACCGCCCTCGGGGCGCTCGAAGCGCTGGTCCCAGAACATGGCCGCATCGAGCTTTTCGCCGCCGCTGGCCGCGACGCCGCTGTCATTGCGTTCCCGCCACCAGGCACCGGCCACGCCGGCCGCGGCAGCGACTGCCGCCACGCCGGCATACAGCATGCCGCGTCGTGTGGGCGTTGAAGTCATTACTGGTCCTTTTCTTGTTCAATGCGTCGGCGCAGCGCGTTCAGGTCGCCGCGCGGCGCGCGCCCCTGGGCGTCGGGCTTGAGGGCGCCGCGCAGGTCGTCGAGGTCGTACACCAGCAGATGCACCCCGATTTCCTCGCCCAGCGCCCGGCTCGGCGCGTGGACGCTGAGGGCTTCGACCTGCTCGCCATGGAAGCCGGTCACCATGCGCGGCTCGTAGTCCACGTGGTGATCGATCAGGGCGATTTCGGCCGACTTGGAATCATCGCAGAACAATTGAATATAAATGTCTGACAAACGTGTGGCCGTGCCATGCCAGACGGCGCCGCCCACATGCGGCCGGAACACGGCCATGCGCTCCATCCACTCGAGCGCGAGCAGGCGCAGCGCGTGCAGTTCCTGGGGCTGGGTGTCGGCGCAGAAGACCGCGATGTAGTCGCGCACCTCGGCCTCGACCTCGTCGTTGTTGGGCAGCGCGGTGCGCGTCGGGAGGCCGAGTTCGCGCAGCGCCCGGCGCTTGGCCGGGCCGTACTCGAGCCCCTCCTCGACGACGAGTCGGGCGGCAACGGCGGCGATCTCACGCTTGGACGTGTCCATCGGGGCATTTTGCCCGCTGCGAGCGTCCCTCACATGAACATCAGTACGGCGCCCGGGGCGAAGCGGCCGGAGCACCCGCAGCGCCTCCCTAGAATTGGCCGATGCACATTCATATTCTGGGTATCTGCGGCACGTTCATGGGCGGTGTGGCCGCCCTCGCACGCGAAGCAGGCCACCGGGTCACGGGCTGCGACGCCGGCGTGTACCCCCCGATGAGCGACCAGCTGCGCGCGCTCGGCATCGACCTGATCGAAGGCTTCGGCGCCGACCAGCTGGACCTCGCCCCCGACATGTTCGTGGTCGGCAACGTGGTGTCGCGGGCCCGCCTGCCCGACGGCAGCCCCAAGTTCCCTCTGATGGAAGCCATCCTCGATGCCGGCAAGCCCTACACCAGCGGCCCGCAGTGGCTGGCCGAACACGTGCTGCAGGGCCGGCATGTGCTGGCGGTGGCTGGCACGCACGGCAAGACGACCACCACCTCGATGCTGGCCTGGGTGCTCGAACAGGGCGGCAAGGCGCCCGGCTTCCTGGTCGGCGGCGTGCCGCTGGACTTCGGCGTGTCGGCCCGCTTGGGCGACGGCCCGGCCTTCGTGATCGAGGCCGATGAGTACGACACCGCCTTCTTCGACAAGCGCAGCAAGTTCGTTCACTACCGGCCGCGCACCGCGGTGCTGAACAACCTGGAGTTCGATCACGCCGACATCTTTGACGATCTGGCCGCCATCGAGCGCCAGTTCCATCACCTCGTGCGCACGGTGCCCGGCACCGGGTGCCTGGTGGTGAACGCCACCGAAGAGAGCCTGCAGCGCGTGCTGGCCCAGGGCTGCTGGAGCGAACTCGCCCGCTTCGGCGACGGCGGTCCGGCCACGGAATGGCAGGCGCGCGGCACGCACGACGCCTTCGACGTGCTGCACCGCGGCGAGGTGGTCGGCCGGGTCGAGTGGGCACTCTCGGGTCTGCACAACCAGATGAACGCGCTGGCCGCCATTGCCGCAGCCGACCACGTGGGCGTGCCGCCGGCCGACGCAGCCCGGGCGCTCGGGCGCTTTCGCAACGTGCGCCGCCGCATGGAGCTGCGCGGCACGGTCGAGGGCCAGGGCGGCGCGATCACCGTGTACGACGACTTCGCGCACCACCCCACCGCGATCCGCACCACGCTCGACGGGCTGCGCAAGAAGCTCGACGACGCCGGCAAGCAAAGTGAGCGCATCCTCGCGGCCTTCGAGCCGCGCAGCAACACGATGAAGCTGGGCGTGATGGCCGCGCAGCTGCCGTGGAGCCTGGCATCGGCCGACCTGTCGTTCTGCCACACGGCCGGCCTTGACTGGGACGCGGCCGCCGCGCTGGCACCGATGGGCGCACGCGCCCAGGTCGCCGGCGCCATCGAGCCGCTGGTGCAGCAGGTCGTGGCCGCGGCGCGGCCCGGCGATCACATCGTCTGCATGAGCAACGGCGGTTTCGGCGGGGTGCACGAGAAACTGCTGGACGCCCTGCGCTCGGCCCAAGCGTCATGAACGGCATGCGCGCGCGTGAGCTGATCGACACCCTGAAGCTCCAGCCCCACCCCGAGGGCGGCTGGTATGCCGAGGTGTTCCGGTCGGCCGCGAGCGTGACGCCCGCCGACGGCCGCGCGCCGCGCAGCGCGCTGACCAGCATCTATTTCCTGCTCGAAGTTCACCAGCATTCGCGCTGGCACCGCGTGCTGTCCGACGAAGTCTGGGCGCACCTGGAAGGCGTGCCGCTGGCGCTGTGGACCTGCGATGCCGCGATGCGGACCGCGCCGGCCCACGTGAAGCTGGGCCCGGTCGATGCGCACGGCACCCGGCCACAGCACGTGGTGCCCGCCGGCCAGTGGCAGGCCGCGCGCCCGATCCAGGGCCACGCGAGCGGCGACTACACGTTGGTCGCCTGCATGGTCGGGCCGGGCTTCGACTTCAGCGATTTCTCGCTGGTGCCGCAGGGCAGCGACGAAGCGGCGTCGATGCGGCACCACTGGCCCGACCTGGCCACCATGCTCTAACTAACTAAAGGCGCTTTCAGCCCCGGCGCTGCTTGACGGCCTGGGACAGGGTCTCGAGCACCTGCACCGAATCGTCCCAGCCGATGCAGGCGTCGGTGATGCTCTTGCCGTACTCGAGGCCCGAGAGCTGGTCCTTGCCCGGCGTGAACTTCTGGGCGCCCGCCTGCAGGTGGCTTTCGATCATCACGCCGAACACACGCTTCGAACCGCCGGCGATCTGGCCGGCGATGTCCTTGGCCACGTCGATCTGCTTCTGGTGCTGCTTGGAGCTGTTGGCGTGGCTGCAGTCGACCATGAGCGCGGGCGGCAGCTTGGCGGCCTCGAGGTCCTTGCAAGCCGCTTCGACGCTGGCGGCGTCGTAGTTCGGCGTCTTGCCGCCGCGCAGGATCACGTGGCAGTCGCGGTTGCCGTTGGTCTGCACGATCGCGACCTGGCCGTTCTTGTGCACCGACAGGAAGTGGTGGCCGCGCGCCGCCGCCTGGATGGCGTCGGTAGCGATGCGGATGTTGCCGTCGGTGCCGTTCTTGAAGCCGATGGGCGCCGACAGGCCCGAGGCCAGCTCGCGGTGCACCTGGCTTTCGGTGGTGCGCGCGCCGATGGCGCCCCAGGCGATCAGGTCGCCGATGTACTGCGGCGAGATCACATCGAGGAACTCGCTGCCCGCCGGCAGGCCCAGGCGGTTGATGTCGATCAGCAGCTGGCGCGCGATGCGCAGGCCTTCGTCGATGCGGTAGCTCTCATCCAGGTACGGATCGTTGATGAGCCCCTTCCAGCCGACCGTGGTGCGCGGTTTCTCGAAGTACACGCGCATCACGATCTCCAGCGTGCCGGCGTACTTGTCGCGCTCGGCCTTGAGGCGGCGGGCGTACTCGAGGGCCGCGGCCGGGTCGTGGATCGAACACGGGCCCATGATCACCAGCAGCCGGTCGTCCTTGCCGGCCATGATGTTGTGGATGCCGCGGCGGGTGCCGGTGATCAGCGTTTCGATCGGCGTGCCGCGGATCGGGAAGAAGCGGATCAGATGTTCGGGAGGGGGGAGCACGTTGATGTCCTTGATGCGTTCGTCGTCGGTCTTGCTGGTTTTTTCGACGCTCGCATACCAGCTGTCGCCGGTGGGAGGGGTGTTCGTGCTCATGGTTCTCTTCCTTGTTGGTGTGAATGAAAAATCGTCAGGGCATAAAAAAACCGCCGGGGGCTGGAAGCCACCGGCGGTTCTGGGAGGGTGTTCGTTTGCTTTACGCGCTCGCCTCTCGTCCGCCGGAAACCGGGAACCAAAAGTAGGCAAAAAAGTAAGCGCGGAGGGCGGACATGTGGGCGGAATGTAGCACGGAAAACAAAAACCCGGCCAGGCGGCCGGGTCGGTGTTGTTTTTACCTGTAGCCGGATTCGTTGGCGTTGTGAATGATCCAGATCAGGTTGCCGCTGCTGAAATCGCCCATGCCGCCGCCCGCGAAGATCAGGCGGCCCTGGCCCTTGTAGGTCATCTCGAAGCGATGGCGATCACTGCCGAAGTAGAACGGAATCCAGGCCTTGCCGGTGATGTAGGCGCCCTGGTCGGTGGGCTGGCCGGCGAGGTCGGTGACCTGCTTGGTGCTCATGCCGATCTGCAGGCGCGTGAACTTGCTGTTGCGCGCCGGGTTGCCGGTGATCTCGCCTTCGAAACCGTTCAGGCCCTTGACCGTGCGGCCGCTGCCGGCCTCGACCTTGGAAGAATCCACCACGTTGCCGCGTGCGTCCATGCCGGCCTTCGAACCGCTGGGCGCCGCAGGCGCGGCGGCGGCCGGGGCGGGTGCCGGTGCGGCGGCGGGCTGGCTGCCCGAACCGCCGCGCGATGCGCAACCGGCGGTGGCCAGCGCGACCACGGCGGTCACGGCCCACAGCACGGCGGGCGAATTGATCCTGTTCCCCATTGAAATGCTCCTTGATGCGTCGTTCGCAAAAAAGGAGCGCAGCTTAGCAACCGAATGAAACCGCCGGCAAGTGCCGAAAGTCCTAAGCCGTTCCACCTACCGTCAGGCCGTCGATCCGAAGGGTCGGCTGGCCGACGCCCACGGGCACGCTCTGGCCTTCCTTGCCGCAGGTGCCGACGCCCGAATCGAGCGCCATGTCGTTGCCGATCATGGTCACGCGGGTGAGCGCGTCGGGGCCGTTGCCCACGATGGTCGCGCCCTTCACCGGGTACTGGATCTTGCCGTTCTCGACCCAGAAGGCCTCGCTGGCCGAGAACACGAACTTGCCGCTCGTGATGTCGACCTGCCCGCCGCCGAAGTTGGTGGCGTACAGGCCCTTCTTGATGCTGGCGACGATTTCCTGCGGGTCCTTGTCGCCTCCGAGCATGTAGGTGTTGGTCATGCGCGGCATCGGCACGTGGGCGTAGCTCTCGCGGCGGCCGTTGCCCGTGGGCTTGACCTTCATGAGGCGCGCGTTCATCGAGTCCTGGATGTAGCCCTTGAGGATGCCGTCCTCGATCAGCACGTTGCGCTGGCTGGCGTGGCCTTCGTCGTCCACGTTGAGCGAGCCGCGGCGGTCGGCGATGGTGCCGTCGTCGAGCACCGTGACGCCCTTGGCCGCCACGCGCTGGCCGATGCGGCCCGAGAACGCGCTCGAGCCCTTGCGGTTGAAGTCGCCCTCCAGGCCGTGGCCGATGGCTTCGTGCAGCAGGATGCCGGGCCAGCCCGAGCCGAGCACCACGGTCATCTCGCCGGCCGGGGCCGGGCGGGCGTCGAGGTTGGTCAGCGCGGCCTTCACGGCGTGGTCGACGTACTCGGCGATCTGTTCATCGGTGAAATAGGCCAGGCCGAAACGCCCGCCGCCGCCGCCCGAGCCGACCTCGCGGCGCCCGTTCTGCTCGGCGATCACGGTGACCGACAGGCGCACCAGCGGGCGCACGTCGGCCGCCAGCGTGCCGTCGGCGCGCGCCACCAGGATCACGTCGTACTCGCTCGCCAGGCCCGCCATGACCTGCGCCACGCGCGGATCGCGCGAACGGGCGAGCTTTTCGACCCTTTCGAGCAGCTTCACCTTGGCGGTGCTGTCGAGCGTGGAAATGGGGTCGACACCGTTGTAGAGCGAGCGGCTCGCAGCGATCTTGCGGGCAGGCGTCTTCACGCGCGCGGTGCGACCGGCGGAGGAAATGGAGCGCACCGTGCGCGCTGCGTCGAGCAACGAGGCTTCGGAGATGTCGTCCGAATAGGCGAAAGCGGTTTTCTCGCCGCTCACGGCACGCACGCCGACGCCCTGGTCGATGCTGAAGCTGCCGGTCTTGACGATGCCTTCCTCGAGGCTCCAGCCCTCGCTGCGGGTGTACTGGAAGTACAGGTCGGCATCGTCCACGCGGTGCGCGGTGATCTCGGCCAGGGCCTTGCTCAGGTGCGATTCGTCCAGGCCGAACGGCGTGAGCAGGAGCTGTTGCGCTATAGCCAAGCGCTCGATGGTGGGTTCGCGGGAGATCATGGCTGCCATTCTAGGCAGCCGCCCCCGTCCGTGCCGCCCCGGGGGACTCTAGTTCTGGGCGAGCTTGCGGGCCCGCGCGATCGACATCAGGATGCCCAGCCCCAGCCCCAGCGTGACCATGGCGGTGCCGCCGTAGCTGATGAAGGGCAGCGGCACGCCCACCACCGGCAGGATGCCGCTGACCATGCCCATGTTCACGAAGGCGTAGGTGAAGAAGATCATGGTCACCGCCCCGGCCAGCAGGCGCGAGAACAGCGTGGGCGCGTTCAGCGCGATGGTCAGCCCGCGGAAGATCAGCAGGATGAAGGCCGCAATCAGCGTCAGGTTGCCGATCAGGCCGAATTCCTCGGAGTACGCCGCGAAGATGAAGTCGGTGGTGCGCTCGGGAATGAACTCCAGGTGCGTCTGCGTGCCTTGCATGAAGCCCTTGCCGCCGACGCCGCCCGAACCGATGGCGATCATCCCCTGGATGATGTGGAAGCCCTTGCCCAGCGGGTCCTTGCTGGGGTCGAGCAGCGTGCACACGCGCTGTTTCTGGTAGTCGTGCAGCACGCGCCAGTCGACGCCGTCGACGCACAGCTGCGACTCGAAACCCACGATGAGCGTGATCGCCACTGCGCCGAGCACCACCGGCGGCACGATCAGCTTCCACGGCAGCCCGGCAAAGAAGATCACCGCCAGCCCGGCCGCCAGCACCAGCAGCGAGGTGCCCAGGTCGGGCTGCTTCATGATGAGCCCGACCGGCACCGCCAGCAGCAGCGTCGCCACCACGAAGTCGAGCGGGCGCAGCTGGCCTTCGCGGCGCTGGAACCACCAGGCCAGCATCAGCGGCATCGCGATTTTCAGGATTTCACTGGGCTGGATCACCACGCCCACGTTGATCCAGCGCTGGGCGCCCTTCTTGGTGATGCCAAAGAGCGCCACCGCGATCAGCAGCGCCACCCCCGCCGCATAGAGCGGCACGGCGAACGCCATGAGGCGTTGCGGCGGCACCTGCGCCACCACGAACATGATGCCGCCGGCCAGCAGCATGTTGCGGCCATGGTCGAGAAAGCGCGTGCCATGGTCGTAGCCGGAGGAATACATGGTGAGCAGCCCGGCAAAGGCGAGCAGCATCACGGCAAAGGCCAGGAAGCCGTCGAAGCCCTGGAAGATGGGCGCGATGCGACGCGCCAGGGAGGGCTGATTGAACACGGCAGACATGATGGGGGCGGATTATCCCCGCCCCGCCCGCCCCTTCAGTCGAAACCGAGCTGAACGACCGTGCGCCCCGGTCGGCTTTCGAGCGCCAGCCGGGCCCCGATGGCGGCGGCGCGCTTCGACAGCGCCTTCGGCACTTCGGCGGCGTCGAAGCCCACGCCGTTGTCGATCACGCGCAGGTGCACGGCGCCGGCGCGCGCGTCGGCCTCGATGCGCAGCGCGCTGGCGTGGGCATGCTGCAGCACGTTCGAGATGGCCTCGAACAGCAGGAACTGCAGCTGCCGCGTGGCATGGGCGTCGAGCTGCGTGACCGTGGGCAGTTCGTCCACGCCCCATTCGAAGGCGATGTCGGCGGCGGCCAGCCGGGGTTCCAGTCGGTAGCGCAGCGCCGCCAGCAGCGCGCCGATGTCGCCGGGCGGCAGGTGGATGGAGTCGATCGACAGCTTGAGCTGGTCGAGCGAATCGCGCAGGGTGCGCAGCAATTCTTCCGGGCTGGTCTGGCCCGACTGCAGCTGGCGGATCGCCGAGCTGATGTGCGAGCCCACGCCGTCGTGCATGTCGCGCAGGATGCGCTCGCGCTCGTGGGTGCGCGCCTGGTCGCGGGCCACCTCCTCCAGCTCGGCGTAGGTGGAGGCCAGTTCGCGCTCGCGCTGCGCCACGCGGTCGGCCAGCGTCTTGACCCAGCCGCGCGCCTGCACGCTGGCGAAATGAAAGCGCCGCAGCACGATGAGCAGCAGCGCCACCCCGAACATCACCGAGGAATAGCGCACCCAGGTGGTTTCGCCGTAGGCGTCACTCAGGCGGATCACCAGCCAGTCGCGCGTGCCGAAGGCCACCGTGACCAGCGCGGCGCCGGCCACGAGCAGCCGCTCGACGCTGGGCCGGCGCACCGTGGCGACGGCAAAGGCGATCACGAAGCCGACGACGATCGTGATCTCGACCGCCAGCCAGGCCGTGAGCCAGCGCGGCTCCTCGCGGTTCAGCGCCAGCCAGGTGAACACCACGGTGCCGGCCACCACGGCCGCCATCGGCCAGCGCGCCCAGCGCATGCGCGGGTTCTGCGCCCAGTCCGCGAGGTGGTAGCAGAACATCATGGCGGACGCGGCCCAGCCCGCGTAGCAGCCGGCCATCAGCACGCCCCAGAGCTGCCACGGCAGCGGCGGCTCGGGAATCATGGCGTCGGCCACGCGCACGGCCCAGCAGAACTCGGCCAGCGCGGCCCAGAAATAGAGGGCGTCGCGCTGGCGGCGGCCGGTCGCGCCGGTGTCGACCTGCGTGAACCACAGCGCCAGCGCGATGCTGCCGACGATCAGGCTGAACGCCGTCAGCAGCACCGATCCCGTGAAGCGCCAGGCGTAGGCGCGCTCGAACAGCGCGGTGCGCACCGGCGTCGCCGGCCCGATGGTGACGCGCGACAGGCCGGCGCGCCGCTCGCTGTCGGCGCGGATGCGAATCTGCAGCAGGTTCTCGCCCTCTTTCAGCAGCCGCCCGGGCACCGGCACGTAGATGGGGGCCTTGGCGTAGTCGGCGCGGTTGCCCTGGCCCAGGTCGCCGTAGGCCTGCAGCAGCGTGCCGTTGAGCTGCACCTCGAAGACGCTGCCGGCGCGGGGAATGAAGATGCCCCAGGGCACCTCGGGCAGGGTCTCGACCCGGAACGGCAGCTCGAAGCTCGCAAAGCCGGTGCGGCCGTGGTGCCGGCGGTCCCAGTGGTAGGACAGGTCGACCGCTTCGGTCTGCACGACACCGTCGATGGTGGTGGTCACCATGGCGTGACGCAGCTCGATCGGGCCTTGCGCCCCGGCCGCTGCGGCACTCCCCGCAGCGAACAGCACCGCCAGTCCCAGCAGGCACAGGAACGCCAGCCGCCGCAGCATCCGCCCTCAGCCCGGGTGGGACAGCAGGCCGAGGCGCGTGGCCTCGAACACCGCTTCGCTCTTGGAATGCACCGCGAGCTTGCCGTAGAGGTTCTTGATGTGGGTCTGCACCGTGTGCACGCTCAGGCCCTTGAGGCGCGCGATCTCGGCGTACGAGAAGCCGCGCGCAATCAGCGTCAGCACCTCGTGCTCGCGCGCCGAGAGCAGGCCGCGGTCGGCCTCGTCGAGCGCCGTCTCTGCCGGCACCGCGCCGGCTGTGCCCGGCACGGCCGCCTGCAGGCTGCGGTACTTGGCGAGCACGCGGCGCGCGATCATGGGCGAGATCGGCGAGGCGCCGGCCTTCATCTCGACGATGGTCTGCGCGATGTCCTCGGGTGCGGCGTCCTTGTGGATGTAGCCGACGGCGCCGGCCTCGATGCTGGCGAGCACATTCTCCTCGTCGCCGAAGACCGACACCACCAGCGGCTCGCAGCCGGGAAAGCGGGCGACAGCGTCGCGGATCACGTCCAGGCCGGTGCCGTCGGGCATGCCCAGGTCGACCAGCAGCACATCGGGGATGGTCGCGGTGCCGGCCAGCCAGGTGCGTGCTTCCTGCACCGTGCCGGCGCTGCCGAGCCAGAACAGGCGCGGGCTGCGCTGCACGCTGGCCTCGAAGAAGGCGCGTGCGCGGCTGTCGTCCTCGACCACGAGCACGCCCCAGCGGCGTGGCATCCCGTCATCCTGTACCTCGGTATTCATGGGATGGAGCATAAGCCTCGGCACCTGCTGCCATGCCGGCCCGGACTCCCTCGTTCATGGGATGCCCCCTGCCAGATGCGTCACGAAACTTGTCTCATTCTTCTCCCCCTTCGCTGCACTGCAGGCGCCACGCGGGGCGCACCGTGAGTACTTTCGAATTCCAGACACGTCCTTGTCGCCTGTTTCGCAGGGATTTGTGGGGTCACCGCGCCTTTGGCGCTGCGGACCTCATGCAAAATTGTCTGAATCCGGCCACGGGGCGCGATCTGCGCGCCGCCAGTCACCTCCTCCCATGGACCCGCAAACCACCCATCTGTTGTACCTGCACGGCTTTCGTTCGTCGCCCCGCTCCACCAAGGCGCGGCTGGTGGCGAAGCACGTGGCGCGCGAGCACCCGAACCTGGAGTGGTGGTGCCCGCAGCTGCCGCCGTCGCCGCACGATGCCATCGACATGGTGATGAAGGGCATCGCGGACTGGCCGCGCAAGTCGATGGCGGTGATCGGTTCGTCGCTCGGCGGCTTCTACGCCACCTACGTCGCGGGCATGACCCGCTGCCGCGCCGTGCTGCTCAACCCCGCGGTGCACCCGGCGCGCGATCTCACGCGCTACATCGGCAGCCAGACCGCCTGGCACGACCCTGCCGAGCATTTCTATTTCCAGCCGGAATTCATCCAGGAATTGCGCGCCATGGAAATCGGCGCGCTCACGCGGCCGGAGCGCCTGTTCGCGATCATCGCCAAGGGCGACGAAGCGCTCGACTGGCACGAGATGTCGGCGCGCTACCCGGACAGCCGCATCAAGCTGCTCGAGGGCGGCGACCATGCGCTGTCTGACTTCGAAAAAGCGCACCTCGGCGACGTGATGGCGTTCATCAACCCCGTCTAGCGTCCGCCCGGGCCCGGAAGCGCGCCCGATCCCGCGTGGGAGAATCGCCGGATGTTTGTATTGTTTGAAGAAGCCGGCAAATACCTCGGCGGCCGCATCCTGTCGGAAGCCGAAGCCTCGGCACAGGTCGAGCTCGAGACCGGCAAGCGCGTCAAGGTCAAGGGCGCCAACATCGTTCTGCGTTTCGAGAAACCGTCCCCGGCCGAGTTGATGGCCGAGGCGCGCGCGCTCGCCGCCGCCATGGACCTCGACCTCGCCTGGGAATTCGCGGCCGAAGGCGAGTTCGGCTTTGCCGACCTGGCGGCCGACTATTTCAGCGAGAAGCCCACGCTCGCGCAGCAGGCCGCCGCGCTGTTCGCGCTGTTCGAGGCGCCGCACTACTTCCGCCGCGCGGGCAAGGGACGCTTCAAGAAGGCGCCGGCCGAGATCGTGCAGCAGGCGCTGGCCGCCATCGAGAAGAAGAAGGCCATCCAGGCGCAGATCGTCGAATGGGCGGGCCAGCTGGCCGAGGGCGTGTGCCCGCCGGCGATCCGCGAGCAGCTCTACAAGATCCTGTTCAAGCCCGACAAGAACGCACCCGAATACAAGGCCGTGGTCGACGCCGCGCGCGCCACGCAGCGCCCGCCGCTCGACCTGCTGGAGCGCGCCGGCGCCATCGATTCGCCCTACCAGTTCCACTGGCGGCGCTTCCTGTTCGAGAACTTCCCCAAGGGCACCGGCTTTCCCGCGCTCGCGGCACCGGCCGTCGCCGACGACCTGCCGCTGGCCGACGGCGTGCGGGCCTTCTCGATCGACGATTCGCAGACCACCGAAATCGACGACGCGCTGTCCGTGCAGGGCATGGGCAGCGGGACCATCACGGTCGGCATCCACATCGCCGCGCCGGGCCTGGCGCTCACGCCGGGCAGCGCCATCGACGCCGTGGCGCGCGCGCGCATGTCCACCGTGTACATGCCGGGCTACAAGATCACCATGCTGCCCGACGAGGTGGTCGACACCTACACGCTGCTCGAAGGCGGCGACCGCCCGGCCGTGTCGCTCTATGCGCGCTTCGACGAAGCCACGCTGGAGCTGCAGGGCACCGAGACCAAGCTCGAACGCGTGCCGATCGTCGCCAACCTGCGCCACGACCAGCTCGACGCCGTCGTCACGCAGCCCTGGCTCGAAGACGCCACCTTCAACTCGGACAACACCCCCGACGCCGCCGCGCAGCTGCGCGCGCCGCTGTCCTTCCTGTTCCGCCTGGCCAAGCACCTGAAGGCGCAGCGCGAAGTGGTGCGCGGCAAGCCCGAGAACTTCAGCCGGCCCGACTACAACTTCCGCCTCGTCGGCAACGACGGCGCCGAGCCCACCGGCAACGAGCAGGTGCAGATCAGCACGCGCCAGCGCGGCGCGCCGCTCGACCTGATCGTGTCCGAGGCCATGATCCTGGCCAACAGCAGCTGGGGCGGCTGGCTCGGCGAGCTCGGCGTGCCCGGCCTGTACCGCAGCCAGGCCAGCCTGGCACCCGGCATCAAGGTGCGCATGGGCACGCGCGCGCTGCCGCACGCGGGCCTGGGCGTGAAGAGCTACGCCTGGAGCACCTCACCGCTGCGCCGCTACACCGACCTCGTGAACCAGTGGCAGATCATCGCGGCCGCGCGCCACGGCAAGACCGCCGCGCTGGCCGCGCCCTTCAAGCCGAAGGACGCCGACCTGTTCTCGATCCTCTCGGGCTTCGACGCGGCCTACGCCACGTACAACGCCTACCAGGGCGGCATGGAGCGCTTCTGGACGCTGAAGTACCTGCAGCAGCAGGGCATCACCGAGCTCGAGGCCACGGTCATCAAGGACATTCCCAACGGCGCGCTGGTGCGCGCCGACACGCTGCCGCTGGTGTTCCCGGTGGCCGGCCAGCAGGAGCGCGGCGCGCGCGTGCGCGTGAAGCTCGGCGAGATCGACGAGATCGCACTCGACGTGAGCGGCACCGTGCTCGAGCGCTTCGACGTGCCGCAGGCCGATGCCGCAGCCGCTGACGGCGGCGAGGACGACGAGGAAGAAGTCGCCGGCCCGATCGCCATCGCGGTCGACCTGAGCGACACCGAGGCCGCACCCGACCCGACGACGACCACGCCTGCATGACCCCCGGTCGAACGACCGGAGACACGCGACCCCTGGAGGAGTTTCGAGAATGAATCTCAAGGACCTCAGCACGCTGCAGATCGCTCTGGGCGTGTCGGTCATCGCGCATGCCGCGTTGCTCGCGGTGCGCTTCGTCGATCCCGAATCGTTCAACCGGGTCTTCAGCGAAACCCCGCTCGAGGTGATCCTGGTCAACAGCAAGACCAACGACAAGCCCGACCCCGCGGCCCGCGTGATGGCACAGACCACGCTCGCGGGCGGCGGCGACCTCGACAAGGGCCGGGCCACCAGCCCTCTGCCGCCGTCGAGCTTCACCACCATGGGCGACTCGTTCGAGGAATCGCGCCGCCAGGTCGAGGCCATGCAGGCCCAGCAGATGCAGATGCTGGCGCAGCTCAAGCGCGAACTGGCCGCCATGCCCGTGCCCGATCCGCGCCAGGCCGGCGATCCGACCGAGGCCGCCGCGCGCGAGGAAAAGCGCCGCCAGATGGTCGCGCTGCTCGCCGAGATCGAACGCCGTGTGAACGAGGAAAACGCGCGCCCCAAGAAGCGCTACCTGAGCCCCGCCACGCGCGAGGCCGCCTACGCGCTGTACGTCGACACGCTGCGCCGCCGCATCGAAGTCAAGGGCACCGAGAACTTCCCGACCGCGGCCGGCAAGAAGCTCTACGGCGAACTCAAGATGACCGTCACCATCAACCACGACGGGCGCGTGCTCGACACCGTGGTCGACGAAAGCTCGGGCAACACCACGCTCGACCGCCGTGCCCAGGCCATCGTGCGCAGCGTCGGCAACTTCGGCAACTTCACCGACGCGATGCGCAAGCAGACCGACCAGATCGTGCTGCAGTCGCGCTTCAAGTTCACGCGCGACGAGACGATCGAGCTGTCGTCCCAGTAGCAACAGCACCCCCAGCAGAACACGGAGCATCGGCCATGGATCAGTACTGCGTCATGGGCAACCCCGTCGAGCACAGCCGCTCGCCCCGCATCCACGCACGCTTTGCCGAACTCTGCGGCCAGCCCATGGCCTATGGCCGGCGCCTAGTGCCGATCGGCGCCTTCGCCGAAGGCCTCGCCGCCTTCCGCAGCGAGGCCGCCGCGCAGGGCGACACCGCGCGCGGCTGCAACGTCACTGTGCCTTTCAAGTTCGACGCCGCCGCGCTCGCGCAGCACACCAGCGAGCGCGCCACGTTGGCACAGGCCGTGAACACGCTGCGCTTCGAGGCCGACGGCAGCATCCACGCCGACAACACCGACGGCATCGGCCTGGTCAACGACATCGTGCGCAACGCCGGCGTGCCGCTGGCGGGCCGGTCGCTGCTGCTGATCGGCGCTGGCGGCGCCGCGGCGGGCGTGCTCGGGCCGCTGCTCGACGCGGGTGCCGCGCACGTCGTGGTGGCCAACCGCACGCTCGACAAGGCCATCGCGCTGGTGCAGCGCCATGCCGCGCTCGCGCTGCGCCACGGCGCCACGCTCGAGGCCTGGGCGCTCGACGAGGTGCCGGGCGACTTCGACGTGGTGGTCAACGCCACCGCCTCCAGCCTCGCGGGCGACGCGGTGCCCGTGCGCGCGCAGGTGCTGCGCCCCGGCGCGCTGGCCGTCGACATGATGTACGGCCCCGCCGCCGCAGGCTTCATGGCCTGGGCCGAAGCGCACGGCGCCGTCGCGCGCGACGGCCTCGGCATGCTGGTGGAACAGGCCGCCGAAGCCTTCGAATTCTGGCGCGGCGTGCGCCCGCCGTCGGCGCAGGTGCTGGCCGAGCTGCGCGCCTCGCTCGCCGCCGGCGCATGAAGGGCCTGCTGCGCCTGATCGCCTGCCTCGTGGTGGCGGGCCTGGCGCTCGAACTGTTCTTCGTGGTGCGCATCGCGGCCATGGCGGTGATCGATCCGCAGAGCACGGCCTTCCAGCGCTCCGAGGCCTGGCGCGTCGCCCTCTCGCAGGGCCGCGACGGCGGATGGCGCCAGGACTGGGTGCCGTACACGCAGATCAACGACACCCTCAAGCGCGCCGTGATCGCGAGCGAAGACGCCGGCTTCGTCGACCACAACGGCGTGGAGTGGGAAGCCATCGAGCGTGCACGCCAGCGCAACGCCCGCGCCGAGCAGCTGGCCGCCAAACGCATGGCGCGCGCGG
This sequence comes from Variovorax sp. GW821-FHT10C12, assembly GCF_059415405.1. Taxonomy (NCBI): domain Bacteria; kingdom Pseudomonadati; phylum Pseudomonadota; class Betaproteobacteria; order Burkholderiales; family Comamonadaceae; genus Variovorax; species Variovorax sp. GW821-FHT10C12. Next base: position 268,620 of record NZ_JBWKNE010000003.1, on the reverse strand, counting down.
CGGCACGCGGCAAGCCGGTGCAGCCGGCCCCGCTGCGCGGCGGCTCCACCATCACGCAGCAGCTCGCGAAGAACCTGCTGCTGTCGGGCGAACGTACGATGCTGCGCAAGGGCCAGGAGCTGGTGCTCGCCACGCTGCTCGAGGTGCTGCTCGACAAGCAGCGCATCCTCGAGATCTACCTGAACAACGTCGAATGGGGCGAAGGCGTGTTCGGCGCCGAGGCCGCGGCGCAGTACTATTTCAGGAAACCGGCCGCACGCTTGACTTCATACGAAGCCGCGCGCCTGGCCGTGATGCTGCCGAGCCCGAAGTTCTTCGAGCGGCGGCCCAACTCCTCGTACATCAACGGACGGGCATCGACGATCGTGGCGCGGATGCCGGCGGTCGACCTGCCCTGAGCCTACGCACCGCGCCTTCCACCGCCAGCACGGCGACGAAGCCGATCGCGTAGGCCAGCACGTCCCACCAGTCGGCGGTGGCGCCGAGCACGATGCGCAGCGCGCGGTTCGGAATGTGCAGGTGCCACGTCGACGCAAGGAACTGCCCCAGTTCGACCAGCAGCCCCACGCCGAAAGCCGCCAGCGCGAGCGGCAGCACGCGCGCGGCGACGAAGGTCTTGAACACCACGTACACCCACGCCACGGCCAGCACGTCGCCGAAGAAGCTTCGCACCCAGCCCCAGCGCGCGCCGACGGTGGCCAGCAGCACGAGCAACACGAAGAGGGCCACCGCCCACGCCAGGGAAAGAAGATCGAATCGCCATCGCATGGCCCGTATCATCGCCTCCATATGCTGGCAAAGCTCACAGGTTGGTTGCTGCTGGGAATCGTCCGATTGCTCACCGGTGCGCAGGCGCGCTGGTACGGCTGTCCACCGAAGGCCGAGCAGCGCATCTACTTCGCGAATCACCAGAGCCACGCGGACCTCGTGATGATCTGGGCCGCGCTGCCCGAGGAGCTGCGCAGCATCACGCGGCCCATCGCGGCGCGCGACTACTGGGCCAACACGCCGGTCAAGCGCTGGATCACGACGGAGGTGTTCAACGCGGTGTATGTGGAGCGGGCGGCCACGGGGGCTGCACCGGTTGCGCCGGCGCCGGAAGCACCGCCTCAGGCACCGCCACCCGCGGCGCCCATCACCCCGGCCGAGCGCATCGAGCCGTCGATGGAGCCGCTGCTGCCGATCGAAACGGTGGTTCACGCATCGGCTGCGGAAGGTCCGCAGGAGATTCAGGGACAGCTCGACCTTCCCGCGCCCCCGCCGCCTCCACCACCGGTCGCACCGCCGCCCGCCATCGAGCCCGAAGCGCCAGCCGCCGCGCCCGAGCCCCCTGCCGCCGACCCGCTCGCCCCACTCATCGACGCGCTGCGCAGCGGCGACTCGATCATCATCTTTCCCGAAGGCACGCGCGGCCACACCGGCGAGCCGCAGAAATTCAAGTCGGGCCTCTACGCCCTGGCGACGATGTTCCCCGACGTGGTGCTCGTGCCGGCCTGGATCGACAACGTGCAGCGCGTGATGCCCAAGGGCGAGATCGTGCCCGTGCCCATCCTGTGCTCCGTCACCTTCGGCGCGCCGATCCGCGTCGAAGCAGGCGAAGAGCGCCGCCCTTTCCTCGACCGTGCACGCGCCGCCGTGATCGCCTTGCGCGACGTCTGAAGGTATGAACCAGTTCCTGCGCAGCCTCAGCCCGACCCAGCAGGTCGCGGCCCTTTTCCTGATCGTCTTCGGCCTGCTCTTCATCGTGAGCACTGCCGTCTTCTTCCTGAGCTTCAAGGAGCGGCGCAACCCGGTGCACGACGAGTCGTGGCAGGCCGAGCTGGCGCATTTCCGCGCGCTGCTGGGCACCACCTGGTTCATGGTGATCGTGTTCTGGATCGGCTGGGCACTGGGCGAAACGGTGGCCACCGTGCTGTTCGCGCTGATCGCGTTCTTTGCGCTGCGCGAGTTCATCACGCTCTCGCCGACGCGCCGCGGCGACCACCGCAGCCTGATCCTCGCGTTCTTCGTGGTGCTGCCGATCCAGTTCTGGCTGGTGGCCACCGCGCGCTTCGACCTGTTCACGGTGTTCATTCCGGTCTACGTGTTCCTCGCCATTCCGGTGGCCAGCGCGCTGGCCAACGACCCCAGTCATTTCCTCGAGCGCAACGCCAAACTGCAGTGGGGCATCATGGTCTGCGTCTACGGCATGAGCCACGTGCCCGCGCTGCTGCTGCTGACCTTCCCGGGCTACGAAGGCAAGAGCGCGTTCCTCGTGTTCTTCCTGGTGTTCGTGGTGCAGACCTCGGTGCTGGTGCAGCACCTGATCTCGCGGCGCATGCAGCGCACGCCGTTCGCGCCGAACGTGAGCCGCAGCTTCAACTGGACCAGCTGGGGCATCGGCATCGTCGTGGCCAGCCTGGTCGGTGCGCTGTTCTCGTTCATCACGCCGTTCAAGTTCGGGCAGGCACTCGCGGTGTCGATCATTGCGTGCGTCGCGGGCTCGATGGGCCACCTCGTGATGAAGGCGCTCAAGCGCGACCGCGGCATCCCGAACTGGGGCCAGAAGGGCGTGGGCGTGACCGGCGCCAACGGCCTGCTCGACCGCGTCGACGCGCTGTGCTTCGCGGCGCCGATCTTCTTCCATTCGATCCGCTGGTACTTCAACGTCTGAAGCACCGGCCGGCGGGCGATCAGACTTTGCGCCGCACCACCCGGTCGAAGGCCTGCTTCGCACGCCGCCCTAGAGCCCTCGTCTTCAGCGCCTGAAGCTCGCGCTTGAGCCGCGTGCGCTGCTCGGCCGACAGCGCCGTGCCGAAACGCCCGAGCGCCAGCTCCAGCGCCTCGCGCTGTGCCACCACCCGGCCCTGCCGCCCTTCAGCCTCGGCCAGCCATTCGCAGGCATTGGCCACACGCTCGCGCAAGGCCGCGTCGCCCGACTCGCCGAAGCGCGCGATGAGCACGCGGTAGGCCTTGGCCTGGCCCGCTGCGTCGTCCATCTTGTCGAAGGCCTTGGCCTTGTTGATCATCGACTTGGCGGCCCACAGCTGCAGGGCGCTGTCTCGTGCCATTGCCGTGCGCGCGATCACCTCGTCGTAGCTGGCCACGGCCTCGGCGAAGCGGCCCGCGCGGCGCAACACCGCGCCCTTGCGGAACAGCGCGCCGGCCACGCGCGCGCGCAGGTCGGGCAGCTCGGAATTGCCCCAGCGCGCAACGATCTCGTCGTGCACGCGCATCTCGTCCGCGGGCCGCGCGAGGCGGTCGAGCGCGGTGCTCTTGTATTGCAGGCACAGCGCCACCTGCGACTGCATCTCGGTGGAGGCATCGGCGCCGTAGCGCGCGTCCATCGCGTCGGCGGCCTCGACGACCTCGGTGAAGTGCTCGAGCGCCAGCAGGCAGAAGGTCTTGTGCGACAGGGCGCGGGCGCACTGGCGGCGCATCAGCGGGTGCGGCGAGGCGGCATGCGCCGCGAGCACCTCGTCGAACAGCGCGATGGCCTCGCGCGACGCGCCCGCGTCGCCGAGCTTGCGGCCTTCGCGGACGGTGTCGCACGCCGCATCGAAGAGCTCGGCCGGCAACTCGCCGGCATCGAGCCCGCCGGTCTTGCGCAGGCGCTTCAGGCAGGCCTCGCGCCCGGCCGTCGCCTTCACGCGCAGCTCGCGCAGTTCCGGCGTGGCGCCGTCGCGCGACGCTGCCACGAGCGGCTCGTACACCGCAAGCGCCGCCTCGGGCCGCCCCAGCAGGTCGAGCAGCACGAAGCCCTTGTGCAGCAAGGTGGTGGCCACGGTGCGCTGCACCACGGCGTCGGCGTCGTGCGCGAAAGCACCGAGCAGGCGCTCGCAGGCGGCCAGCGCGGCCTCGCCGTCGCCCTGGTCGCGCAGCCCCACGGCCCACTCATGGGCGCGCACGGCCGCGAGGCGGCGCACCTGCGCGGACGCGTCGTGGCCGTAGCGGTCGAGCAGCCAGCCGACCAGCTCGGCGCGGCGCGCGACCTCGTCGAGCCCGAGGCCGTCGAAGAACAGGGCCAGCGCGCGAACGCCTTCGAGCCGCAGCTCAGGCGCGGCCTCGGCCAGCCCGGCCTCGATCTGGTCGGCCACCTGCAGGCACAGCACCTGCGCCTGCGTGTGCTGCGCCAGCTCGCGCAGGTTGAGCACCGCGGCCAGCCGGGCCCGCGCCACGCGCAGGACCACGCCGGCGTCGGCGCCGCCCTCGAAGCGTTCGATGGCCGCTTCGAGCGTGGCCAATGCGTCCTGCGGCAGGCCACGGTGGTGTTCGATCTCGGCCTTCAGCAGGCGCGCGTCGAGCCGCCATGCATCGAGCGCGGCGTCGGCCTGCGCGTCGAGCTGCTCGCTCATGAAATCGCAGGCCTCGCAGCGCGCCGCTGCGTCGTCGATGAGCCAGGTGCGCTGGTACAGCGCGTGGGCGATGTGCGTGCGGATCTCGGGCTCGCTGCGCCCGCCGTGCGCAGCGACCAGGCGGTCGAGCGTGGCCAGCGCGTCGGCCGGGCGGTGCAGCTGGCGCAGCACGTGCGCGAGCAGCCGCAGCGCCTGGCAACAGGGCACGACCACGGCGGCGTCGGGCAGCGCACCGAACTCGGCGATCAGCCGGCTGCAGGCGGCGATCGCCTCGCGACGGCGGCCGAGGTCGCTCAACAGCTCCGCCTGGCGGAAGCTCGCGGCGGCACGTTCGGCAGGAGATTGCTGCAGGTGCGCGGGCAAGGCCGGGGCGTCGTTCAATGGCTTCGGTTGCTGCTGCGCGGAGGACTCGACTACATTCACCTTCGCTTCCTTGTGTGGCGCGCCCCGCGCGGAGCGGGGCGGAATGCAAGAACGGCGGATTCTGCCCGCGATCCCCCACGCATCGCGCGCGAATTCGCACCTTCTTCAACCTTCCTCACCCAGGCTTAGGCCTTTACGCTTCCTTTTCATGCGGATCCTCGGCATCGACCCCGGTTTGCAGACCACCGGCTTCGGCGTGGTCGATGCGGACGGCCATGCGCTGCGCTACGTGGCCAGCGGCACCATCAGCACCCGGCACCTGGGCAGCGGCAACCTGCCGGCGCGCCTGAAGGTGCTGTTCGACGGCATCGGCGAGATCACGGCGCGCTACCAGCCCGAGGCGTCGGCGGTCGAAATCATCTTCGTCAACGTCAACCCGCAGTCGACGCTGCTGCTGGGCCAGGCGCGCGGCGCCTGCGTGACGGCGCTGGTGAGCCACAACCTGTCGGTGGCCGAGTACACGGCGCTGCAGATGAAGAAGGCCGTGGCCGGCCACGGCCAGGCCGCGAAGGCGCAGGTGCAGGAGATGGTGAAGCGCCTGCTCGACCTGCCCGGCCTGCCGGGCGCCGACGCGGCGGACGCGCTGGGCATTGCCATCACGCACGCACAGGTCGGCCGTTCGATGGCGCGGCTCGCGGAGGCGGCCGAGCTGTCGAAGACCCACGCCGGCACCTACCGGCAAGGGCGTTCGCGCTGAGGCTTCAGCGCACGATGTAGCGCAGGTCGCCCAGGCGCCGGCGGCGTTCGCGCACCTCGGCGGCCACCGACACCGCATCGCCAGCCAGCGCCCGCGCGACCCAGTCGGCCAGCTGCGGCATGTCCTCGGGCGTGAAGCCCAGCCGCACGATCTCGGGCACGCCCAGGCGCAGGCCGTTGATGTCACCGTCGACCGGCGCGATCGGCAGGCCGATGCCGCAGGCCAGCAACCCGCCTTGGGCCAGCTGCTTCGCGGCACGTTGCCCGCCGCCCCAGCGCGCGGCCTCGAGCGCGAACTGGTGCGACTGCGTGAAGCCGCGCGCCTTGGCGAACACCGGCAGGCCTTGCGCATCGAGCGCGCGTGCGAGCGCCTGCGCGGTGTCGCGCATCGCCGCCGCATAAGCTGCGCCGTGCACCTTCCAGTCGAGCAGGCCACGCGCCAGCGCCGCGGTGCGGCCCGCGTCCGAGTTGGCCGTGAGGCCGGGGTAGGCGATGGCGTCGATGCGCGCCATCAGCGCCGCATCGTTCGACACGATGAGCCCGCCGGCCGGGCCGCCCAGGCTCTTGTAGGTGCTCATGGTGATCGCGTGCGCGCCCTCTTCGAGCGGCTGCGGCCAGGCCTTGCCGGCCACCATGCCCGAGAGGTGCGCGGCATCGAACAGCACCTTGGCGCCCACGCTGTCGGCCACCTCGCGAATCGCGGGCACCGGGTGCGGAAACAGGTTCAGGCTGCCGCCGATGGTGATGAGCTTTGGCTTCACCTCGCGCGCCAGCTTGGCCAGCGCCACCACGTCGACCGAGTAGCCGTCGGCATCGACCGGCGCCGGCACGGTCTTCAGGCCGTAGAGCCCGGCCGCGCCGGCGGCGTGGTGCGTCACATGGCCGCCGATGGCGGGCGGCGGCGCGATGATCGTGTCGCCGGGCTGGCAGGTCGCCATGAACACGTAGAGGTTCGACAGCGCGCCCGAGCTCACGCGCACCTCGGCGAAGCGCGCGCCGAACACCTCGGCCGCCAGCTCGGCGGCGACCACCTCGATGCGCTCGATGGCTTCCAGCCCCATCTCGTACTTGTCGCCCGGGTAGCCCAGCGACGGGCGCGACCCCAGCCCGCGCGACAGCAGCGCCTCGGCGGCGGGGTTCATCACGTTGGTGGCGGGGTTGAGGTTCAGCCCCTCGACGTCGTGGATGCGGTGGCTGTCGGCCACGAGGCGTTCGATCTCGGCGGCCACGCCCGCCGCGTCGCGCGCGGCGGCGTCGGCGGCAATGGCGAGCACGTGGTCCTCGCTGGCGGCGGGAACCCAGGAACGGCGGTGAAGGGCTGCGGGCATGCGGTGTCTCGCTGGGAGTGGTGGAAGGGAATGACCGCATGGTCGCGCCCCGTGCCCCAACGGGCAACACGGATAAACTGGGCCTGAGCCCTAGAAAAACTTGGCCTGCACGGCATTCAGATCATGTCCCTCGCCCCACCCCGCCCTCGCCTGCCGCCGCACACGGCCGTGCGCGCCTTCGAGGCTGCGGCGCGCCACGGCAGCTTCGCGCGCGCGGCCGAGGAACTGTTCGTGACGCCCGCCGCCGTCGCGCAGCAGATCAAGGCGCTCGAGACCTGGGCCGGCGGTGCGCTGTTCGAGCGGCACAGCCAGGGCATCCGGCTCAGCGCGCACGGCCGGCGCGCGCTGCCTGCGCTCAGCGCGGCGGTCGACCAGCTCGGCCTCGCGGTGCAGGCGCTGCGCCAGGAAACCCAGACCGCCGCGCGCCGCAGCACGCTGCAGGTGGCAGCCCTGCCGGCGATGGCGCAGCTGTGGCTGTCGCCGCGGCTCTCGCGGCTGAAGGCCGCGCTGCCCGGCGTGCAGGTGTCGGTGACGGCGCTGGAGCAGCCGCCGAACTTCCGGCGCGAGCCCTTCGACCTCGGGCTGTTCTACGGCGCCGAAGCCGCCGTCGGCGCCACGTGCATCCCGCTCGCACGCGACCGCCTCGTGCCCGTGTGCAGCCCGCGCATGCGCGCATCGCTGGAGAGCGCACGCCCGCGCCCACTCGACGACCTCCTCGACGTGCTCGCGCGCTGCGGCGGCCTGCACGACACGGTGTGGCACGACGACTGGTCGCGCTGGCTGCAGGCCGTGCGCCCCGGCACCACCTCCACCGAAGCCGATGCGCTGGCTGCCGGGCCCGATTTCTCGCTCTACAGCCTCGCGCTGCAGGCCGCGCTCGACGGCGAAGGGGTGCTGATGGGACGCGAGCGGCTGGTGGCGCCGCTGCTCGAGAAAGGCCGGCTGCACGCGCCCTGGGGGCGGCCGAAGGCGCTGGGAGACACGCTGATGTTGCTGGTGCCCACGCACCGCAAGGGGCCTCTGCTTGCGCAGCAGGTGCAGGCCTTGCAGGCCCTGGTCGATTGAACGGCTCGCGCTAAGCGACGCGCTCGGCGATCAGGACCGCGAAGAAGCCCAGCGCCGCCAGCACCGTCCACTTGAACACGATCCAGCCGAAGCGGCGGTACTTGACCTGCCCCGTGCCCGCATAGAACGCGAAGGACACGCCCGCCACCAGCAGAAGCAGCAGGATGGCCCAGCGAAAGAGAAGCATCGGAAAGAAAAGGCCTGCGCCGGGCTTACCAGGCCCGCGCCACTTCGCCGAAGCCGCGCGGTGCGCGCTTCTCGTCTTCGAAGGTCACGACCTCGTAGGCGTCGCTGTGCGAGAGCAGCTCGCGCAGCAGCTTGTTGTTGAGCGCATGGCCCGAGCGGAACGCGGTGTACGCGGCCAGCAGCGGCTTGCCGATGATGTACAGGTCGCCCATGGCGTCGAGGATCTTGTGCTTCACGAACTCGTCGTCGTAGCGCAGGCCGCCGGCATTGAGCACCTTGGTGTCGTCCATGACGATGGCGTTGTCGAGACCGCCGCCGAGTGCGAGGCCCTTGCTGCGCATGTACTCGACTTCTTTCGTGAAGCCAAAGGTGCGTGCGCGTGCGATGTCGCGGCTGTACGAGTCGGTGCCCAGGTCGAACTCCACGCGCTGGCCGGTGGAGTTGACGACGCGGTGGTCGAAGTCGATCTCGAAGCTCAGCTTGAAGCCGTGGTACGGCTCCAGGCTCGCCCACTTCTCGTTGGCGCCCTCGCCTTCGCGCACCTCGACCTTGCGCAGCACGCGGATGAAGCGGCGCGGCGCCTTCTGCAGTTCGATGCCCGCGCTTTGCAGCAGGAACACGAAGGACGAAGCCGACCCGTCGAGGATCGGCACTTCGTCGGCCGTGATGTCGATGTAGAGGTTGTCGATGCCCAGGCCCGCGCAGGCGGACATGATGTGCTCGACGGTCTGCACCTTGGCGCCGCCCGTGGAGACGGTGGACGCCAGGCGCGTGTCGGTGACCGATTCGGCGGTCATGCGGATCTCGACCGGCTCGGGCAGGTCGACGCGGCGGAACACGATGCCCGTGTCGGCCGGGGCCGGTCGCAGGGTCAGCTCCACGCGTTGGCCGCTGTGAAGCCCCACGCCCACGGCGCGGCTGATCGACTTGAGGGTTCGTTGTTGCAGCACGCCCGAGATTTTAGGCGGGCGGCGACCGTGACGCCCTATTCCCTTCGCTATGGCCGCGATAGACATGGACCGGTCAGACAAGAAAGAGCAAAGAAGCCGGGGAGCCCCCGGCGATGGACGCAAGGGGCACGAGGTGGACGCAGCGCCTAGAGCCGGGGGGCAGTCCCTTTCAGGTCTTCCCCGTCCCCTTGCGAACCCTCGTGCCCTCTGCGTTCGGTGGCCTGCGGTCAGTCTGCCTGACGGCGCAGGAAAGCCGGGATCTCGAAGTCGTCCATGCCACCCGACGACAGCGCGTCGACCTTGGCGGCGGCCATCGTGCGGTTGGTGCGCCACACGCTGGGCACGGCCATGCCGTCGTAGTTGGGCTGGCTGCTCGAACCGCCACCCGCGTGACCCATGCCGCCGAGCGTCGGCACGGTGAACGGGATGTTGTCGGTGCCGGTGCGGATCACTTCGAGCGTCGGGGCCTGGCGGCGTGCATCGGCACGCGACAGACCCGTGGCCACCACCGTGACGCGCATCTGGTCGCCCAGGCTTTCGTCGTAGGCGGCGCCGTAGATCACGTGCGCGTCCGGCGAGGCGTAGGCGCGGATGGTGTTCATCGCGAGCTTCGACTCGTTCAGCTTCAGCGAGCCCTTCGATGCCGTCACCAGCACGAGCACGCCCTTGGCGCCCGAGAGGTCGATGCCTTCGAGCAGCGGGCAGGCCACGGCCTGTTCGGCGGCGATGCGCGCGCGGTCGGGGCCTGCTGCGGCAGCGGTGCCCATCATGGCCTTGCCGGGTTCGCCCATCACGGTGCGCACGTCTTCGAAGTCGACGTTCACGCCGCCGTACTCGTTGATGATTTCCGAGATGCCGCCCACGGCGTTCTTCAGCACGTCGTTGGCGTGCGCGAAGGCTTCGTCTTGCGTGATGTCTTCACCGAGCACGTCCAGCAGCTTCTCGTTGAGCACGACGATCAGCGAGTCGACGTTGGCTTCGAGTTCGGCCAGGCCGGCGTCGGCGTTGGTCATGCGACGGCCGCCTTCCCAGTCGAAGGGCTTGGTCACCACGCCCACCGTCAGGATGCCCATCTCCTTGGCCACGCGCGCGATCACGGGAGCCGCGCCGGTGCCGGTGCCGCCGCCCATGCCGGCCGTGATGAACAGCATGTGCGCGCCGTCGATGGCGGCGCGGATGTCGTCCACTGCGGCTTCGGCCGCGTCACGGCCCTTCTCGGGCTTGCTGCCGGCGCCCAGGCCGCTGATGCCCAGCTGGATGTTCTTGTGCGCGTTGCTGCGTTGCAGGGCTTGTGCGTCGGTGTTGGCGCAAACGAACTGCACGCCTTGCACACCACGCTCCATCATGTGGGCGACCGCATTGCCACCGCCGCCGCCGACACCGATCACCTTGATCTGCGTGCCCTGGTTGAATTCTTCGACTTCGATCATTTCGATGGTCATTTCTAACTCCTTGAATATTGCAGTTGCCGTTATGTGTCTATGAATATTTCTTCTGCCGTGACGTGATCAACGGGATCGCCGTCGCGATGGTGGACCGGTGCGTCGCCATCGCTCGTTGAAATGCAGCGGAGGACCCGCGCGTGCGAGCCAGAGTGGGGAGTGGTTCATGGTCAGAAGTTCCCCACGATGAAGTCCTTGAAACGTCCGAACGCAGTCTTTACGGACCCGTTCTTCTGTGCGACCTTGAAGCCACGCATGCGTGCAAAACGTGCCTCCTCGAGCAGGCCCATCACGGTGGCCGCGCGCGGCTGCGCCACCATGTCCGAGAGCGCGCTCGAGTACTTCGGAATGCCGCGGCGCACGGGCTTGAGGAAGATGTCTTCGCCCAGCTCGACCATGCCGGGCATGACGGCGCTGCCGCCCGTGAGCACCACGCCCGACGACAGCACTTCCTCGTAGCCCGACTCGCGCACCACCTGCTGCACCAGCGAGAAGATTTCTTCGATGCGCGGCTCGATCACGCCGGCAAGCGCCTGCTTGCTCAACATGCGCGGGCCGCGATCGCCAAGGCCGGGGACTTCGACCTGCGATTCAGGGTCGGCCAGCAGCTGCTTGGCATAGCCATGCTCGACCTTGATGTCCTCCGCGTCCTTGGTGGGCGTGCGCAGGGCCATCGCGATGTCGCTCGTGATGAGGTCGCCCGCGATCGGGATCACGGCCGTGTGGCGGATCGCGCCGTTGGTGAAGATCGCCACGTCGGTGGTGCCCGCGCCGATGTCGACCAGCACCACGCCGAGTTCGCGCTCGTCTTCGGTGAGCACCGCCTGGCTCGAGGCCAGCGGGTTCAGCATCAGCTGGTCGACCTCCAGGCCGCAGCGGCGCACGCACTTGATGATGTTCTCGGCCGCGCTCTGCGCGCCGGTCACGATGTGCACCTTGGCCTCCAGGCGCATGCCGCTCATGCCGATCGGCTCCTTCACGTCCTGGCCGTCGATCACGAACTCCTGCGGCTCCACCAGCAGCAGGCGCTGGTCGCTCGAGATGTTGATGGCGCGCGCCGTCTCGACCACGCGGGCCACGTCGGCGGGCGTGACTTCCTTGTCCTTCACCGCCACCATGCCGCTCGAATTGATGCCGCGGATGTGGCTGCCGGTGATGCCGGTGTAGACGCGGCTGATCTTGCAGTCGGCCATCAGCTCGGCTTCTTTCAGCGCCTGCTGGATGCTCTGCACGGTGGCGTCGATGTTCACCACGACGCCGCGCTTGAGGCCGTTGCTGGGCGCGATGCCCAGGCCGGCCAGCTTGAGCTCGCCGCCTTGCAGCACCTCGGCCACGACCACCATCACCTTGGCGGTTCCGATGTCCAGGCCTACGACCAGGTCTTTGTATTCTTTGGGCATGTAGATGTCCTCGGTATTCGCTACTTGATTTTTCTTGGGGCCTCGGGCGAGACCGTGGTGACGCCGCGCAGCCGCAGGGCATACGCGTCGTTGTGGCGCAGATCGGCGCGTTCGACGTCGGCCACCGTGCGGCGGTACTGGCCCGCGACCTGCGTCACGGTCTTCAGGAACCGCTGCAGGCGCGCAGACACCTCGTCGCTCTGGCCGCGGCCGAGTTCGATCTCGGCCCCGCTGTCCAGCAGCACCTTCCAGCTGCCGCGGCTGGACAGCCGCAGCTCGGCGATGTCGAAGTCGTAGGGCTCGAACATCGGCGCGAGCACGCGGTACATGCCCAGCACCTGCCCGGCCTGCTCGATCGGGCCGTCCAGGCGCGGCAGGTCGGCATCGACCTCGGCCACGTTGGCCTCGAACACGTCGCCGAAGCCGTTGATCAGCTTGGAGCCGGCCTCGTCGCCCCACACCGCCACCGGCACCTGCTCGGTCAGCGTCACGCGCAGCTTGTTCGGGAACTCCCGCCGCACCACCGCGCTGCGCACCCACGGCACCGTCTCGAAGGCGGTGCGCGCACGCGCCAGGTCGATGGTGAAGAAGTTGCCCTTGAGCTGCGGCGCCACGTTGGCGCGCAGCGTGACCGCGTTGTTGTGCGTGACCTCGCCGTCCACCTTGATGCCCGAGATCGGGAAGAAAGGCTGGCGCAGCACCCACCACGCGCTCGCCGCCAGCAGCATGAGCGCCACCAGCACGAACGCAACGTTCGCGACGATGTTCATCAGCTTGACGTCGAAGGGAGCGGGGATGCTGTCGGCCATGGCTTAGTTCGCGCCTCCCTTGGCATCGAGTGCGGCCGAAGCCAGCACGCGCACGCACAGCTCTTCGTAGGGAATGCCCGCCGCGCGCGCCGACATCGGCACCAGCGAATGACTGGTCATGCCGGGCGAGGTGTTCATCTCGAGCAGGAAGGGCTTGCGGTCGCTGGCGCGGATCATCACGTCGGCGCGGCCCCAGCCGCGGCAGCCGAGCGTGTGGTACGCGGCCAGCGTGATGCGCTGGATCTCGCGTTCCTCGGCTTCGGGCAGGCCGCTCGGGCACTGGTATTTCACGTCGTCGGTGAAGTACTTGTTCTGGTAGTCGTAGGCGCCCTCGGGCGCGGCGATGCGCACCACCGGCAGCGCGCGCGCGTCCAGGCCCTGGCCGAGCACGGCGCAGGTGACTTCCTCGCCGTCGATGAACTCCTCGCACAGCACGTCGGCGTCGAACTTGGCCGACAGCGCCACGGCATCCTGCATCTGCGAGTAGCCCTCGACCTTGGTCACGCCGATGGACGAACCTTCGCGCGGCGGCTTCACGATCAGCGGCAGGCCGAGCACGTCGGGCACGACCATGATCTGCTCGCGGCTTTGCTGGTCGAAGGCCAGGCGCACGTACTTGGGCGTGGGCAGGCCGTCGGCCTGCCAGATGCGCTTGGTCATGACCTTGTCCATCGCCACGCTCGAGGCCATCACGCCCGAGCCGGTGTAGGGAATGCCGAGCAGCTCGAGCGCGCCCTGCACGGTGCCGTCTTCGCCATGGCGGCCATGCAGCGCGACGAAGCAGCGCGCGAAGCCTTCGCGCTTCAGGTCGGTCAGCTCGCGCTCCGACGGGTCGAAGGCATGCGCGTCGACGCCGCGCGAACGCAGGGCCTGCAGCACGCCGGCACCGGACATCAGCGACACCTCGCGTTCGGCGGAACTGCCGCCGAACAGCACGGCGACCTTGCCGAAAAGTTGTGGATCCTGAAGGCTCACGCGGCCCTCCCCTTGCGCGCAGTGCGCTCTGAAGTTGTTGATGAGGGTGCGGGCGGCGTGCCGAGTTCGACCACCTTGCCCGGCACCGCGCCGATGGAGCCCGCGCCCATGCACAGCACCACGTCGCCCGCGCGGGCGTTGTCCAGGATGGCCTGCGGCATGGCGACGATGTCGTCGACGAACACCGGCTCGACCTTGCCGGCCACGCGCAGCGCGCGCGCCAGCGTGCGGCCGTCGGCGGCCACGATGGGCGCCTCGCCCGCGGCATAGACCTCGCCCAGCAAGACCGAATCGGCCGTGCCGATGACCTTCACGAAGTCCTCGAAGCAGTCGCGCGTGCGGGTGTAGCGGTGCGGCTGGAAGGCCAGCACCAGCCGGCGCCCCGGGAAGGCGCCGCGCGCGGCCGCGATGGTGGCCGCCATCTCGACCGGGTGATGCCCGTAGTCGTCGATGACGGTGAAGGTGCCGCCGGTCGTGTCGTTCGGCACGGCCACGTCGCCGTAGCTCTGGAAGCGGCGGCCCACGCCCTTGAAGCCGGCCAGGCCGCGCTGCACCGCTTCGTCGGCGATGCCGAGCTCAACCGCCATGGCGATCACCGACAGCGCGTTGCGCACGTTGTGCTCGCCCGGCAGGTTCAGCACGATGGGCAGGTCGGGCAGCGTCACGCCGTTGCGGCGCTGCGCGGTGAAATGCATCTGGCCGCCGACGGCGCGCACGTCGATGGCGCGCACCTGGGCGTCCTCGCCGAAGCCGTAGCTGGTGACCGGGCAGGTCACGTCGGCCACGATCTCGCGCACCGCCGGATCGTCGGTGCACAGGATGGCCACGCCGTAGAACGGCATGCGGTGCAGGAAATCGACGAAGGCCTTCTTCAGCTTCGCGAAGTCGTGCCCGTAGGTCTCCATGTGGTCGGCGTCGATGTTCGTGACCACCGCCATCACGGGCAGCAGGTTCAGGAACGAGGCGTCCGACTCGTCGGCCTCGACCACGATGTAGTCGCCGCTGCCCAGCTGCGCGTTGGCGCCGGCGCTGTTCAGGCGCCCGCCGATCACGAAGGTCGGGTCGAGCCCGGCGGCCTCGAGCACGCTCGCGGCCAGGCTGGTGGTGGTGGTCTTGCCGTGCGTGCCGGCAATGGCGATGCCCTGCTTCAGGCGCATCAGCTCCGCGAGCATGAGCGCGCGCGGCACGACCGGAATGCGCTTTTCGCGCGCGGCCAGCACCTCGGGGTTGTCCGACTGCACGGCGGTGGAGGTGACGACCGCGTCCGCGCCGTCGATGTGCGCGGCGGCATGGCCCACGAAGGTGCCGATGCCCAGGCCCGCGAGGCGGCGCAGCGTGGCGCTGTCGGACAGGTCGGAGCCGGTGATGCGGTAGCCCAGGTTCAACAGCACCTCGGCGATGCCGCTCATGCCCGAGCCGCCGACGCCGACGAAGTGGATGTGACGGATCGCGTGCTTCATTTCGCAAGCTCCTCGCAGGCGCGGACAACCGCGTCCACTGCTTCGGTCTTCTGCAGGGTCTTGGCCTTGGTGGCCCGGTCGATCAAGGTCGCGCGTTCGGTTTTCTGTAGCAAATCAGCCAGCAATTCAGGGGTGAGGTCGGTCTGTTGCACCAGCCAGCCGCCGCCCGCGTCCACGAGGAAGCGCGCGTTGGTGGTCTGGTGGTCGTCGACCGCCGAGGGGAAAGGCACGAACAGCGCTGCTGCGCCGACGGCCGCGATTTCGGTGACGGTGCTGGCACCCGCCCGCGCGACGATGAGGTCGGCTTCGGCGTATGCCTGCGCGGTGTCGTCGATGAAGGGCGTGAGTTCGCCCTCGACGCCGGCCGCCGCATAGTTGGCGCGCAACTCGTCGATCTGCTTGGCGCCGCTCTGGTGCAGCACCTGCGGGCGTTCGGCCGGCGCGATGTGTGCCAGCGCCTGCGGCACCACGGCGTTGAGCGCACGCGCGCCCAAGCTGCCGCCGACCACCAGCAATTTGAGCGGCCCCGTGCGGCCCGCGAAGCGCGTGGCCGGATCGGGCTGCGAGGTGAACGCCGCGCGCAGCGGATTGCCCACCCACTGCGCCTTCTTCAGCACGTTCGGGAAGGCCGTGAACACGCGGTCGGCCACGCCCGCCAGCACCTTGTTGGCGAGACCGGCCACCGAGTTCTGCTCGTGCAGCACCAGCGGCTTGCCCATCAACACACCCATCATTCCGCCCGGGAAGGTGATGTAGCCACCGAGGCCCACCAGCACGTCGGGCTTCACGCGGCGCACCACGGCCAGGCTCTGCCAGAAGGCACGCAGCAGCTTCAGCGGCAGCAGGAACAAGGTGAGCGGACCCTTGCCACGCACGCCGCCGAACTGCACGGGCTCGAAGGCGAAGCCGCGCGGGGGCACGAGTTTTTCTTCCATGCTGCCGGGCGCGCCCAGCCAGTGCACGCGCCAGCCGCGCTCGCGCAGGGCCTCGGCCACCGCGAGACCCGGGAAGATGTGGCCGCCCGTGCCGCCCGCCATGACCAGCGCAGTGCGCGTCATACGCGACCTCCCCGCATCAGCACGCGGTTCTCGTAGTCGATGCGCAGCACCACGGCCAGCGCCACGAGGTTCATCAGGATCGCCGAGCCGCCGAAGCTCATCAGCGGCAAGGTCAGGCCCTTGGTCGGCAGTGCGCCGAGGTTCACGCCCATGTTGATGAAGGCCTGGAAGCCCATCCACACGCCCACGCCCTGCGCCACGAGGCCCGAGAACACGCGGTCGAGCGCGATCGCCTGGCGGCCGATGTGCATGATCCGGCGCGTGAGCCAGAGGAACATACCGATGATCAGCAGCACGCCGACCAGGCCGAACTCTTCGCCGATCACGGCCAGCAGGAAGTCGGTGTGCGCTTCGGGCAGCCAATGCAGCTTCTCGACGCTGCCGCCCAGGCCCACGCCGAAGACCTCGCCGCGGCCGATGGCGATCAGCGAGTGCGACAGCTGGTAGCCCTTGCCCAGCGCGTGCTCTTCGCTCCACGGATCGAGGTACGCAAAGATGCGCTCGCGGCGCCACGGGCTGCTCGCCACGATGGAGCCGAAGGCCACCACCACCAGCGTCGCGATCACGAAGAACATGCGCGCGTTCACGCCGCCCAGGAACAGGATGCCCATGGCGATCACGGCGATCACCATGAAGGCGCCCATGTCGGGCTCGGCCATCACCAGCATGCCGACCACCACCACCGCGATGCCCATCGGCAGCACGGCGCGGAAGAAGCGTTCCTTGATCTCCATCTTGCGCACCATGTAGCTGGCGGCATAGAGCACCATCGCAAACTTGGCCAGCTCCGACGGCTGGAAGCGCATGAAGCCCATCGGCAACCAGCGGCGCGCGCCGTTCACGTTGATGCCGATGTGCGGAATGAGCACCGCCACCAGCAGCAGCAGCGAAGCCACGAAGAGCCAGGGCGCGACGCGCTCCCAGGTCTTCATGGGAACCTGGAAGGTCAGCAGCGCGGCGATGAAGGCGATGACCAGCGAAGCCGCGTGTCGCGTGAGGAAGTACGAGGCGCTGTAGCCGGCGCGTGCGAAGCGCGGGTTGTCGGGCAGCGCGATCGAGGCCGAATACACCATGATCAGGCCCCAGGTCATCAGCGCGACCGTGACCCAGACCAGCGCCTGGTCGAAGCCCAGCACGCGCATCGGCGTGGCCTTGGTCTGCGCGATGCCGGCGCCGCCCAGCCGCACGGGCAGGTGCACGGGCAGCGCGTCCATGCCGCTGCGGGCGCGCCGGAACCAGCCGCCGAAACGGCTGCCGGTGCGGGTTTCCTGGCCTGCGGCTGCGGAGTTCAAATCGGGTCCTCCATCGATCCGGCGGTGGACAGCGACGCGCCGGGCACGTACGACACCACCGCGTCGTCGCCACCCACGGCCTCGCGCGGGCTGTCGGCGTAGGCCTCGACGGCCTCACAGAACACCTCGGCGCGGTGCGCGTAGTCCTTGAACATGTCGAAGCTCGCACAGGCCGGTGACAGCAGCACGGCATCGCCGGGGTGGGCGCGCGCGGCGGCGAGCTTCACGGCTTCTTCCATCGAGCCCGCGTGCTTCAGCGACACGCCGGTGGAGGCCAGCGCGGCCTCGATCAGCGGGGCGTCGCGGCCGATGAGCACGACGGCGCGCGCGTACTGGCGCACGGGGTCGGCCAGCGGCTCGAAGTCCTGGCCCTTGCCTTCGCCGCCGAGGATCACGACCACGCGGCGCTCCTCGCCGAGGCCGCTCAGTGCGGCCACGGTGGCGCCGACGTTGGTGCCCTTGCTGTCGTCGAAGAACTCGACCTCGTCCACGATGGCGATCGGTTCGACGCGGTGCGGCTCGCCGCGGTACTCGCGCAGGCCGTACAGCATCGGGCCCAGCGGGCAGTCGGCGGCGCTGGCGAGCGCGAGCGCCGCCAGGGCGTTCATGGCGTTGTGTCGGCCGCGGATGCGCAGCGCGTCGGCGGGCATGAGGCGCTGGAAGAAGATTTCTTCTTCGACCACCGCGCCGCGCTTGCGCTTCTGCGTTTCGTCGGCCTCCAGCGCGCGCACCAGCCAGGCCACGCCGTTGATGCGCTCGATGCCGTAGTCGCCGGGACGCAGCGGCATCGCGCCGCCGAAGGTGACGTGGGCGCGGATCTGCGGACGCTGCAGCTTCACGCGGACGGGCGGCGGCAGCATGGCCATCACCCCGGCGTCGTCGCGGTTCAGGATCAACAGACCCTTGGCGCCGAAGATGCGCGCCTTGGCAGCCGCATACGCCGGCATGTCGCCATGCCAGTCGAGGTGGTCCTGCGTGAGGTTGAGCACGGTCGCGGCCGTGGGCTCGAAGCCCTGCACGCCGTCGAGCTGGAAGCTCGAGAGTTCAAGCACCCACACCTCGGGCAGCGTGTCGGCGTCGAGGTGCGCAGCCAGCGTGTCGAGCAGTGTCGGGCCGATGTTGCCGGCCACGGCCACGGTCTTGCCCGCGCGCTCGACCAGCTGGCCGGTGAGCGAGGTGACGGTGGTCTTGCCGTTGGTGCCGGTGACCGCGAGCACGGCCGGTGTGTAACCCTTGGGCGCTTCGGGCTCGGGTTCCGGCACGAGCACCATCTGGGGCGTGTCTTCCTCGACCGCGGCCGACGCCGGGTTGGTGGCCGAGAGCTCGGCGATCGTGGCGACGAACGCGGCGGCCTCGCGCGCCGCGGTGGGCACGTAGGGCTTGCCGGGAGGCGGGAGCCGGGAGAGGCTGGCGGCGGACGCGGGTGCGGGCGGCGCATCGGGTGCGTCGCCGGTGGCGGTCGGCGCTGCGCCTTCTTCCGTGGCGGCGTCTTCGGCGACGACGTCTTCGGTGGGTGGCGTCACCGGGACGCTCAGCGACGCGTCGCGCGGCATGGCTTCGGCCATGGCGGGCGGCGTGGGTTCGGCGGCTTCGGTCGGTTCGACGGAAGCGACGGGTTCGGCTTCTGCGGCAGTCGCATCGACTGGCGGTGCGGCTTCGGTCGACTCGGCGACCACGGCCTCCGTGGGTGCAGCGGCCTCGGTCGCCTCAACAGCGTCGACGGGTGCAGCCGCTTCGGCCTCGCCTTCGACAACCGCTGTCGTCTCCGGCGCAGGCACTTCCGGCGTCTCGACCACCGCAGCATCCGCCACAGGGGCTTCCTCGCTCAAGGCCAGCTCGGCCTGGGCAGGCGTTTCGACGACAGGTTCGGCGACAGCGGCTTCAGCCGGCACGTCAGCCTCAGCCTCCACCACCGGCACCTCGACCGTCCGCAGGTCGAGCAGCGCACGCGCGAACAGGTCCAGCTCACCGCCGACCACGAGGCCCACGGCCTTGGCGGCGTCGACGACCGGTGCCAGCGTCGCGGGCGACAGGCCCGGCGAGCGGTAGACGGCGCGGATCGGCGTGCCTTCGACCAGCGCGGCCGTGAACGGCCCGCCGATGAACGTGACATCGGGCAGCTCGGCCTGCAGCGTCGCGAGCGAGGCCGGTGCCTCGCGCGTGTCGGCCACGGTCACGACCGCGCCGTGGCGCGCGCACCAGCGCGCCATCGCCAGCCCGGACGCGCCGAGGCCGAGGATGAGAACGGGGAGGTCTTTCAGGTGCCGCATGGTTGTGTGGTTACCGCAGCTTCAGCGTCGACAGGCCGATGAGGCACAGCAGCATCGTGATGATCCAGAAGCGCACGACGACCTGCGTCTCGCGCCAGCCGCTCTTCTCGAAGTGGTGGTGCAGCGGCGCCATCTTGAGCACGCGGCGGCCTTCGCCGTAGCGCTTCTTCGTGTACTTGAAGTACATGACCTGCGCCATCACCGAGATCGCCTCGACCACGAAGATGCCGCCCATGATGAAGAACACGATCTCCTGGCGCACGATGACCGCAATGGTGCCCAGCGCGCCGCCCAGTGCGAGCGCGCCCACGTCGCCCATGAAGACCTGCGCCGGATGGGTGTTGAACCAGAGGAACGCGAGCCCCGCACCGGCCATGGCCGAGCAGAACACCAGCAGCTCGCCCGAACCCGGAATGTTGGGGAACAGCAGGTACTTGGAGTACACCGCGCTGCCCGTGACGTAGGCGAACACGCCCAGCGCCGAGCCCACCATCACCACCGGCATGATCGCCAGGCCGTCGAGGCCGTCCGTGAGGTTCACGGCGTTGCTCGCGCCCACGATCACGAGGTACGTGAGGATCACGAAGCCGATGCCGCCCAGCGGGTAGCTCACTTCCTTGAAGAAGGGCACCAGCAGGTTGATCTTGGGCGGAAAGTCGAGGTCGAAGCCCGAGCGCACCCAGGCGTAGAACAGCTCGAGCACGCGCCAGTTGGAGCTCTCGGAAATGCTGAACAGCAGGTAGAAGCCCGCGAGCAGGCCGACCAGCGATTGCCAGAAGTACTTCTCGCGCGAGCGCATGCCTTCGGGGTCCTTGCGCACCACCTTGCGCCAGTCGTCCACCCAGCCGATGGCGCCGAAGCCCATCGTGACCCACAGCACGATCCACACGAAGCGGTTCGAGATGTCGAACCACAGCAAGGTGGCGAAGGCGATGGCGAACAGCACGAGCACGCCGCCCATGGTCGGCGTGCCGCTCTTGGTCAGGTGCGTTTCCATGCCGTAGCCGCGGATCGGCTGGCCGATCTTGAGCGCGGCGAGGCGACGAATCACATAGGGGCCGGCCACCAGGCCGACCACGAGCGCGGTCAGCGCGGCCATGAGCGCGCGGAACGTGAGGTAGTTGAAAACGCGCAAGAACCCGAACTCGGGCGACAGCGTCTGCAGCCATTGGGCCAGGGACATCAGCATGTTGTGTTGCGCGGCTCATGCGTCATGACCGGCCTCCTTTTGTTGTTGTGCTTCGATCGCCTGCACCACGCGCTCCATCTTCATGAAGCGCGACCCCTTGACCAGCACGCTGCCCAGCTGCGGCAGGCGGGCGAGCACGGCCGCGCGGAGCGTGTCGAAATCGTCGAAATGGCGTCCATCGACACCATCGTTGTTGTTGAAAGCCGTCGCCGCATGCACGGTCTCGCCGCCCAGCGTGTAGACGGCGTCGATGCCGCGCTGGCGCGCCCAGGCGCCGACCTCGGCGTGAAATTCCGGTGAGCGGTCGCCGACCTCGCCCATTTCGCCGAGCACCAGCAGGCGTGGCGCGGGCAGGCCGGTGAGCACGTCGATGGCGGCAATCACCGAGTCGGGGTTGGCGTTGTAGCTGTCGTCGACCAGCGTGAGCGCGTGCCCGCCGGGCAGCACGATCTCGCTGGCGCGCGAACGGCCCTTGACCGGCTCGAAGGCCGACAGGCCCGCGGCGATGGTGTCGAGCGACACGCCGGCCGCCAGCGCGCAGGCGGTGGCAGCGAGCGCGTTGCCCACGTTGTGGCGGCCCGCGATGTGCAGGCGCGCATCGAAGGCACCCAGCGGCGTGCGCACACGAACGCGCCAGGCGCCCTGCTGCCATTCGGCGCCGTCGAGCGAAATGTCGGCGTCGGCGTGCTCGCCGAAGGTCAGGCAGCGGCGCGAACCGCTCTGGCGTGCCAGGTCGGTCCACAGCGAGGTGAAGGTGTCGCCGTAGGGGAACACGGCGGTGCCGTCGTCGGGCAGTTCGGCGAACACGGCGGCGTTCTCGATGGCGACCGCCTCGACGCTGGCCATGAACTCCTGGTGCTCGCGCTGCGCGTTGTTGACCAGCGCGATGGTCGGGCGCGACATGGCGGCCAGTCGCGCGATCTCGCCCGGATGGTTCATGCCCAGTTCGAGCACCGCCAGCTGGTGCTGCGCGCGCAGGCGCATCAGCGTGAGCGGCACGCCGATCTCGTTGTTGAAGTTGCCGGCCGTGGCCAGCGCGCGGTCGGCGCGGAAGGCGGCGAGCACGGCCGCGATCATCTGCGTGACCGTGGTCTTGCCGTTGCTGCCGGTGACGGCGATCAGCGGCAGCTGGAACTGCGCGCGCCAGCCGGCGCCCAGCGCACCGAGCGCGATGAGCGAGTCAGCCACCTCGAGGCCGGCAAGCCCGGCGGCTTCGAGGCCGCCGTGCGCAATGGCGGCCACGGCGCCCTGCTTCTTCGCGTCGGCCAGGAAGTCGTTGGCGTCGAAGCGCTCGCCCTTGAGCGCGACGAACAGGTCGCCGGCGGCCAGGGTGCGGGTGTCGGTGTGGACGCGCGCGATCACGGTGGCCGGGTCGCCCACGAGGCGCGAACCCGGCACCCATTGCTGCGCCTGCGCCAGCGTGAGGTTCAACGGGGTGGAGATGGGCGTGGCCATGGCGGTCATGCGGCACCCCGCTTCGCGAGCGCGTCGAGCGCGTGGGTCTTGTCGGAGAACGGCAGGCGCTGGCCCGCGATCTCCTGCCACTCTTCGTGGCCCTTGCCGGCGATCAGCACCACGTCTTGTGGTGCGGCCTGGGCGATGGTTTCGGCGATGGCGCGCGCGCGGTCGACCTGCACGCGGGCCGCCTCGACGCGCGTGAAGCCGCGCAGCGCCTGGCTGATGATCGCGTCGGGGTTCTCGTTGCGCGGGTTGTCGCTGGTGAGCACGACGTGGTCGGCCTGCCGTTCGGCGACGGCCGCCATCAGCGGGCGCTTGATCGGGTCGCGGTTGCCGCCGCAGCCGAACACGCACCACAGCGCGCCGCCGCGTTGCTTGGCCAGCGGGCGCAGGCCGGCGAGGGCCTTGTCGAGGGCGTCGGGCGTGTGGGCGTAGTCGACCACGGCCAGCGGCGCACCCTCGGTCGGCTGCACGCGGTCCATCCGGCCCGGCACGCTGCTGAGGTGGGCGCAGGCGGCCACGGCCTGTGCGAGCGTCAGGCCCAGCGCGCGCAGGGTGCCGAGCACGCCGAGCAGGTTGGCGACGTTGTACTGGCCGATCAGCCCGGTGGCGAGCCGCTCGGCCGGCGCCGTGCTGCCGTGCTCGGCCACGGTGAACTGCAGGCCCTGCGCGTCGTAGCCGATGTCGCGCGCCATGAGCCGTGCGGGCTTGCCGACGGCCGAGACGGTCCAGACGTCGAGCGCGCCGATGCCGGCGTCGAGCAGGTTGGCGCACAGGCTGGCGCCATGCATGTCGTCGATGTTGATCACCGCGGCGCGCAGGCCGGGCCAGCGGAACAGCTCGGCCTTGGCCTGCCAGTAGGCGTCCATGCTGCCGTGGTAGTCGAGGTGGTCCTGCGTGAAATTGGTGAACACGGCGACCGCGATGCGGCAACCGTCGAGCCGGCGTTCGGCGATGCCGATGGACGAGGCCTCGATCGCGCAGGCGCCGAAGCCTTCGGTGACGAAGTCGCGCAACGCGCGCTGCAGCATCACGGGGTCGGGCGTGGTCAGGCCGGTGTAGGTGAGTTCGGGCGGCACGCCGATGCCCAGCGTGCCGACCACGGCGCAAGGCGACGGGGCGCCGCGCTCGGTGGTGCCGTCGGGGCGCATGGCGCGCACGCCGCCGGCCGCACGCAACGTGGACAGCGATTCGGCCAGCCACCACGCGGTGGAGGTCTTGCCGTTGGTGCCGGTCACGGCCAGCAGATCGAGCTGCGCCGAGGGGTTGTCGTAGAAGGCGGCGGCGATCGGGCCGGTGGCGGCCTTGAGGCCGGGGTAGCTCACGATGCGCTCGTCGCCATCGAAACCGAAGGCGTCCACGCCCTCGTGCTCGACGAGGCAGGCCACGGCGCCCTGCGCCAGCGCGGCCGCCACGTGCTGGCGGCCGTCGGTCGCGGCACCGGGCCAGGCGATGAAGGCATCGCCCGGGCCGACCGCGCGACTGTCGGCGAGCAGCGCGCCCTGCACGCGTTCTTTCAGCCAGAACGCGGCGGTGGTGGGGGAAGTGAGTGTCAGCATGTCAGAAGCTCTCGGGGACGTCTTGCGTCTGCACGAGGGGTTTGACCGCCAGATCGGGCGGGACGTTCATCATGCGCAGGGTCTGCTGCACGACTTCACTGAACACGGGCGCCGCGGCGAGGCCGCCGAAGTACTGGCCGTCGGTCGGCTCGTCGATCATCACCGCGACGATGATGCGCGGCTTCTCGATCGGCGCCATGCCGGTGAACCAGGCGCGGTACTTGTTGCTGGCGTAGCCCTTGCCGACCTGCTTGTGGGCCGTGCCCGACTTGCCGCCGACCGAGTAGCCCACCGTCTGCGCGCGCGTGCCGGTGCCGCCGGGGCCGGCGGCCATCTGCAGCATCTTGCGCACGGCGAGCGCGTTGGACGGCGAGAACACGCGCACGCCGACCGGCGGCTCGGCGTTCTTCAAAATGGTGACCGGAATGAGCGAGCCGTCGTGCGCGAACGAGGTGTACGAATGCGCCATCTGGAACAGCGACGCCGACAGGCCGTAGCCGTAGGCCATGGTCGCTTGCTCGACCGGCTTCCAGGTCTTCCACGGGCGCAGCCGGCCCGTCACGGCGCCGGGGAACTGGATCTGCGGCTTCTGGCCGTAGCCCAGCGCGGTGTAGGTGTCCCACATCTCGTGGGGCGTCATCTTCTGGGCGATCTTGAGCGCGCCCACGTTGCTCGACTTCTGGATCACGCCCTCCACGGTCAGCGAACCGTAGTTGTGGGTGTCGCTGATGGTGAAGCCGCCCAGCTGGTAGCGCCCGGGCGCGGTGTCGATGATGGTCGAGGGCTTCACGCGGCCGGCCTCCAGCGCCATCGCCACGGTGATCGGCTTCATGGTCGAGCCGGGCTCGAAGGTGTCGGTGAGCGCGCGGTTGCGCAGCTGCTCGCCGGTGAGGTTCTGGCGCTTGTCGGGCACGTAGCTCGGGTAGTTGGCCAGCGCCAGCACCTCGCCGGTGGTGCTGTCGAGCACCACCACGCTGCCGGCCTTGGCGCGGCGTGCGGTGACGGCGTCGCGCAGCTTCTGGTAGGCGAAGAACTGCACCTTGCTGTCGATGCTCAGCTGGATGTCGCGGCCTTCGACCGGCGGCACCTGCTCGCCCACGCCCTCGACCACACGGCCCAGCCGGTCCTTGATGACGCGGCGCGAGCCGGCCTTGCCGGCCAACTCCTTGTTGAACCCCAGCTCGATGCCTTCCTGGCCGTTGTCTTCCACGTTGGTGAAACCCACCACGTGCGCGGCCGCCTCGCCCTCGGGGTACTGGCGCTTGTATTCCTTGCGCTGGTAGATGCCCTTGAGGTTGAGCGCGGCGATCTGCTTGGCGATGGGCTCGTCGACCTGGCGCTTGATCCAGACGAAGGTCTTGTCTTCGTCCTCGAGCTTCTTGTCGAAGTCCTTCTGCGGCATGCCCAGCAGCTTGGCCACCTGCTTGAGCTTGGCGCGCACCTCGGGGTCGTCGCGCTCCACGTCTTCGGGAATGGCCCAGATGCTGGGCGCCACCACGCTGGAGGCGAGGATGAGCCCGTTGCGGTCGAGGATGCGTCCGCGGTTGGCCGGCAGCTCCAGCGTGCGCGCAAAGCGCACTTCGCCCTGGCGCTGGAAGAAGCTGTTGTTGAAGACCTGCACGTACGCAGCCCGCCCCGCCAGCATGACGAAGCCGAAGGCGATGCCGGCGACGATGAACTTGCTGCGCCACACCGGCGTCTTGCTCGCGAGCAAGGGGCTGGTGGTGTAGCGCACGCTGCGGTTGCCGCGGCTCATCGGGCGGGCCTCGCGGTGGCGGCGCCGGGCTTGGGCGGCGTGGTGGGCGGCAGCGGTGCGATGGCCGGGATCACCGAGCCGTCGGGGCGCACGTACTGCGTGATGGCCGGCGAGGCCGTGCGCATCTGCAGCTGCTCCTTGGCGAGCTTCTCCACACGCAGCGGCGTGGCCTGTGCGCGCTTTTCCACCTGCAGGCGGTCATGCTCGGTTTCGAGCTTGCGCGTCTCCTGCTGGGCGCGGTCGAACTCCGTGTAGAGCTGGCGCGACTGGTACTGGGTGTGCACAAGGTACAAAGCCGTCGCAATGACGGCCAGCAGAAGGAGCAGGTTGATGCGCGCCATGGCTACCCGGCCTCCGTGCGTTCGGCCACCCGAAGGATGGCGCTGCGCGAGCGCGGGTTGCCGCGCACTTCTTCTTCGGACGGCTTGATGCGCTCGAGCGCGTGCAGCTTCATCACCTTGGGCGCGGCGAAGGGCGCGCGGCGGTCGTAGACCTCCTTCGAGTGCTTGGCGATGAACTGCTTGACGATGCGGTCTTCGAGCGAATGGAAGCTGATCACCGCGAGCCGGCCGCCGGGCGCGAGCACCGACAGGCTGGCTTCTAGCGCTTGTTGCAGCTCCTCAAGCTCGGCGTTGATGAAAATCCGAAAAGCCTGAAATGTGCGCGTTGCAGGGTTCTGGCCCTGCTCGCGGGTTTTGACCGTGCCAGCCACGAGCTCGGCCAGTTCGGTGGTGGTTGAAATTGCGCCCCGTTCTTGTCTGCGAGCAACAATCGCCTTTGCAATCTGAACAGCAAACCGTTCTTCGCCATAGTCACGGATCACCTCTGCAATTTGTTGAAGTTCAGCCGTTGCCAGCCATTCGGCCACGCTCTCGCCGCGCGTGGTGTCCATGCGCATGTCGAGCGGACCGTCGAAACGGAAACTGAAGCCGCGCACCGGGTTGTCGATCTGCGGCGAACTCACGCCCAGGTCCATCAACAGGCCGTTGACGCTGGCGTCGGGCAATTCGCCCAGCGAGCGGAATCCCTGGTGGCGGATAGAAAAACGCGCATCCGAGATGCGCGCTGCTTCGGCCACCGCTTCTGCATCCTTGTCGAATGCGATGAGCCTGCCTTCCGGCGCCAGCCGCGCGAGGATGGCGCGCGCATGTCCTCCGCGGCCGAAGGTGGCGTCCACGTACGTGCCCGTGGCTGCCGCGCTGCCGGAAAGAAGGGCTTCCACCGCCTCGTTCAACAAGACGGTCGTGTGGGTCAGGGGGGTGTTCACGGGGCTCCTCAGAACGCGAAGTCCTGAAACACATCCGGCATCTCGCCCTGGGTGGCCTCGGCCTCCTTGGCCTCGTAGGTGGCCTTGTCCCAGAGTTCGAAGTGGTTGCCCATGCCCAGCAGCAGCGTCTCGCGGTTGATGCCGGTGGCGGCGCGCAGCTCGGGCGACACCAGCACGCGGCCGGTGCCGTCCATCTCGACGTCCATCGCGTTACCAAGGAAGACGCGCTTCCACCACTGCGCCGACATCGGCAGCGCAGCAATGCGTTCGCGGAATTTTTCCCATTCGGGACGGGGGAACACCATCAGGCATCCGTGCGGATGCTTGGTGATCGTGAGCTGGCCGCCTGCCGTGGCGCTCAGGACGTCGCGATGCCGGGTCGGCACGGAGAGCCGCCCCTTGGCATCCAGACTGAGCGATGAAGCGCCTTGAAACACGACCACGAAACCCCTGTGGTGGGAGGTGCCGCGACACCCGGAAGGGGCGTTGCCCGCACTTTTTCCCACTTAACTGCACTTTTTTCCACTGTAGCAGGAAACACTTGCGACGCAACTGGGGCTCGGGGGTATTTTTTGTAATGGAATCAACGACTTAGCGCCGATTTCCAAACCTGGAAATCGGCGAATTGTGTTGAAAATGAAGTACTTAGCTCACGCAGTGAAAGTGATGCGTGAAGGACGACCCCGTTACAGGGGCCGAGGGAGGCGGCTTCAGAGGATGAAGCGCGAAAGGTCTTCGTCGTGACTTAGTGCCGCGAGGCGCTCGTCGACATAAGCGGCATCGATGCGGACCGTCTGGCCCTCGATGCGGGTGGCATCGAAGCTTACCTCATCGAGCAGGCGCTCCATCACGGTCGACAAACGGCGCGCGCCGATGTTCTCGGTGCGCTCGTTCACCTCGAAGGCGATGGCCGCTAGCCGCGTGATGCCGTCGGGCGCGAAGTCGAGCGTCACGCCTTCGGTGGCCAGCAGCGCCTGGTACTGCTTCACGAGCGACGCGCGGGTCTGCGTGAGGATGCTCTCGAAGTCCGACACCGAGAGCGACTGCAGCTCGACGCGGATCGGAAAGCGCCCCTGCAGCTCGGGGATCAGGTCGCTCGGCTTGCTCAGGTGGAAGGCGCCGCTCGCGATGAACAGCATGTGGTCGGTGCGCACCACGCCGTACTTGGTCGACACGGCCGTGCCTTCCACGAGCGGCAGCAGGTCGCGCTGCACGCCCTGGCGCGAGACGTCGGAGCCTTGCGCGTCGCTGCGCGTGGCGACCTTGTCGATCTCGTCGATGAACACGATGCCGTTCTGCTCGGCGTTGGCGATGGCCTGCGTGCGGATCTCGTCCTCATTGACCAGCTTGGCGGCCTCTTCGTCGATCAAGAGGCGCATCGCTTCGGCGATCTTGAGCTTGCGCGTCTTGCGCTTGCCGCCGCCGAGCTGGCCGAACATGCCGCGCAATTGCTCGGTCATTTCCTCCATGCCGGCCGGGCCCATGATCTCCAGCGGCGCACGGGTTTCGGCGAGGTCGAGCTCGATCTCCTTGTCGTCGAGCTGGTGCTCGCGCAGCTTCTTGCGGAAGGCCTGGCGCGTCGGGTTGGGGCTGTCGAGTGCGGGCGCGGCACCATCGACGCCACGCGCCGGAGGCAGCAGCGCGTCGAGGATGCGCTCTTCGGCCGCGTCTTCGGCGCGGGCACGCACCTTCACGCTTTCGGATTCGCGCGTCTGCTTGACGGCGATCTCGGCGAGGTCGCGAATGATCGAGTCGACGTCCTTGCCCACGTAGCCCACCTCGGTGAACTTGGTGGCCTCGACCTTGATGAACGGCGCGTCGGCCAGGCGGGCCAGGCGGCGGGCGATTTCGGTCTTGCCGACGCCCGTCGGGCCGATCATGAGGATGTTCTTGGGCGTGATCTCGTGGCGCAGCGAGTCGTCGACCTTCTGGCGGCGCCAGCGGTTGCGCAGCGCAATGGCCACGGCACGCTTGGCGGCGGGCTGGCCGACGATGTGGTTGTCGAGCTCGGAGACGATTTCCTGGGGGGTCATGGACATGGTCAGAGCGCTTCCACCGTGTGGTTCATGTTCGTGTAAATGCAGATTTCTCCGGCGATCGCCAGCGATTTGCGCACGATCTGCTCGGCCGAGAGGTCGGTGTTGTCGATCAGCGCCTTGGCCGCCGACTGGGCGTAGGCACCGCCCGAACCGATGGCAATCACGCCGTCTTCAGGCTCCAACACGTCGCCATTGCCGGTGATGATGAGCGAAGTCGTGGCGTCGGCCACGGCCAGCATGGCTTCGAGCTTGCGCAGCACGCGGTCGGTGCGCCAGTCCTTGGTGAGCTCGACCGCTGCGCGGGTCAGGTGACCCTGGTGCTTCTCGAGCTTGGCCTCGAAACGCTCGAAGAGCGTGAAGGCATCGGCCGTGGCGCCGGCGAACCCCGCCAGGACCTTGCCGTGATAGAGCCGCCGCACCTTGCGCGCCGTGCCCTTGATGACGATGTTGCCGAGAGTGACCTGCCCGTCCCCGCCGATGGCGACCTGATCGCCTTGGGGGGTCTTGCGGCGCACGCTCACGATGGTGGTGCCGTGAAACTGTTCCATCGCAGCCATCTGGGGATGGGCCAAGGCAATGCAACCCCTGAGGTCGGACAAGCTGCTGGCGGAAAACACGGCCCCGCCGGGGCCGCGGAACCCCTGTGACGGGGTCAGTTCTTGCGGACTGCGACCGTGGCGTGGTCGGTGATGCCGATCAGCCCAAAGAGCGCAGCAATCAGCCGGTGCGCGTCGACGAACTGCACCCGCTCGCCGTTCGCGTCGCGCTCGCGGACCCAGCTCAGCAGCGTGCCGGCCGCCGTCAGGTCCATGCGCAGCAGGGCCGCGCACGAGATGACCGGCGCCGTCGTGTGGCGCAGGTCGTGGTCCAGGCGCTGCCAGCACGACAGCGAGTCGCCACGCAGGTCGCCCGCCAGCGCGGCAAAGCCGCTGTCGGTGGACGGGAAGCTCTCGGAATCGCCCCCGACCGACAGCAGCGACCAGACCGAACTCGGCCGGCTCGCCGGCGGCGCGGCCAGCGAGGTGCACTCGCCCTTCGGGTCCTGCCAGGAGGGCGGCGACACCTCGTAGGTGATGCAGTAGTTGAGCGCCACCAGCTCGAAGTCGTCGGGCAGGTGCATCATGCGCAGCGCCGCGAGGCGCAGCTGCCACCAGGCGTCGTCGGGATGGCGCTCGTTGTTGGGCGTGGCCGCGGCCAGCACCGCCATGAGCTGCGAGGCACCGAAGAAGCGCAGCTGCACCGGCGAGTCGGACCAGTGCGCGAACAGGATGCGCAGCGGCGCGGCGGCGGGCGGATCGATCTCGGTGAGCGCGCGCCAGTCGAGCGTCCAGACCATGCCGGCCTGCGAGAGCGCGCGCGTGAGCGCCATGAGCCCCTCGCGCGTCAGGTGCGCAGGGCTGGCCCAGTCGGCGGCGCCGGTGGTGTCGGAAGCCGCTTCGGCGTCCTCGCTGGCGGTGACGGCCTTCACGCTGCGGGCAAGCTCGTCGAGCGAGACCCAGTCAGGCCCCATGCGCTTCATGCGCTGCGCGTAGCGCATGCGGGCGGCCGCGAACTTGGCGGCGTCGCCGGTGGCACGGTACAGGTCGAACAGCGCGCGCCAGCGGGCGTCGTCGCGCTCCAGCGTGGCGGCGGCGGCGCCGTCTTCGGTGACGGGCGCAACTTCGGCGGCGAGTGCTTGCAACAGGATGGCTTCGGCGCCGGTGTCGTCGCCGTGCGCAAAACGGATCACGGCTTCTTCAAGCGCGCCGTCGTGCGCAAGCCGGGACGGCTGCGGCGCGGGGGCAGCAGCTGCAGCAGCAACCGCCGGCGCTGCGGCGACGGGCGCGGAAGCCGCCGGAGCGCCTGGATCAGCCGGCAACTGGTCGCCCCCGCTGTCGACCGGCGGCAGCGTTTCAGCGCCGGCGTCGGGCGGCGGATTGACCAGCGTCTCGCCGTTCGGCCCGCGGCCCTTCCACCACTGCTGCGACATCTGCTCTTCGATCTCGTCGATCTTCTTGAGCGTGAGTGCGCGGCCCTCGGGCTTTTCGGAGGTGCTGTTGAGGTTGAACGACGAGGGCGTGACCGTCGCCTCGAAGGCATGGGCCGCCGCTTCGCGTTGGCGCAGCTTGCGCAGCATGTCGAACTCGCGGCGGCGCACGAAGTCGTTGCGCTGACGCCGCTCGATCATTTCCTTCAGCATCTCGCGGCTGTAGGTCTGCTCGGGCAGCGACGAGTCGGAGGACGGGGTGTCCAGCTCCGACCAGTCTTTCAGGGGATTTCGAACGAACTTGGCCACCTTCGAAAAAAGGCGGCCTGACTCTTCCTTTGGCATTCAGAGAAGGTTATCGAAAGCGCGAATTTCGCTCTACCTTGCTGCTGTTAATCCCCGAACATTTTCTGCTTCAGCTCGCGGCGCTGCTGCGCTTCGAGCGAGAGCGTGGCGGTCGGACGGGCCAGCAGGCGGCCGACGCCGATGGGCTCGCCGGTCTCGTCGCAGTAGCCGTAGTCGCCGGCGTCGATGCGCTGGATCGACTGCTCGATCTTCTTGAGCAGCTTGCGTTCGCGGTCGCGCGTGCGCAATTCGAGCGCGTGCTCTTCCTCGATGGTGGCGCGGTCGGCCGGGTCGGGCACGACCACGGTGTCTTCGCGCAGGTGCTCGGTGGTTTCACCGGCGTTCTCGAGGATGCCGCGCTTGAGTTCTTCAAGCTTCAGGCGGAAGAACGCCATCTGCTTGTCGTTCATGTACTCGTCGTCGGGCATCGCGATGACCTCGGCGTCGCTCATCTCGGCGGGCGTCTTGGTCTTCCAGTTGTTGGCCAGCTTCGGGTCCTTCTTGACGGCCAGGGGCGGCGGCGGCACCAGCGCGGTGGAAGGTGCCTGCGAGAAGCTGGATTTGGCGGCGGTCGAGGCCACGGATTGCGGCATCGAGGGCACGGTGAGTTGCGACAGCCGGGACACGCGGCCACCACGCGCGGCGGGAGCGGGCGTAGCGGGGATCGAGGGTGTCGCCGGGGCGGAAGAAGAGGCGGCAGCCGTTTTTTTCATGGGGGTCGGGGGAGCAGAAAGGGTGGCCGCAGGACGGCCGACCGGTTGGGATGACGTAGGCGCCGCGCCCGCGGATTTCGTTGCGGGCTTGGCGGACTTCTTGGCAGCCGCGGTCCCGGTCTTGGCCGGGGTTGCCGCAGGCTTTTTGGCAGCGCTTTTCTCTTTCGCGGCAGGTGCAGCAGCAGCGGTGGCGGAAACCTTCTTCGCCGCGGGTACAGCCTTCGCAGCCGGCGCCTTCTTTGCGGCGGGCTTGGTGGCTGGCGTGGCCTTGACGGCGGGTTTCTTCACGGTGACTGGCTCCTTGTACGAACTGGAACGCGCTTTCACTGGGTGTCTCCTCCCAAGGGAGTCGTTGCGGGTGTCAGGCCGCGCGGGCTCCACGTGTCGGGGGGCGTCCGCAGGTGGGCGAACCCCGGGGTTATACCCCCGAAAGCCCGCCAAAAACCCTTGGCGCCCCGTGCCGTAAGTCATATCTCGCCCCTGTGGACGAAGCATGGCTCCCGGAACAGGCGCGCGATTGTATAGAGAACTCGAAACGCAGCGCCATGGGGTACCGCACTGCCCTGCTCCGTTAGCATCTTGCGGCGCCGCCGGAGGAGGCGGCGCAGGCACGGTGTGCGCGCCGGGAGGCGCCGCACCCGCCATTCAAATACAACTGATCGGAAAGAAATCTTGAGCAAAAAAGCAGTATTGGGAGTCCTGGCCGCGGCCATCGCCGTCGCCTACGGCGGCAGCACTTGGTGGGCAGGCACGCAGATCAAATCGAGCTACGACGTCGCGCTCGGCGAACTGCCGAAGCAGACCGCGCTGGTGCGCGTGATCGAGCGCAGCTACGAGCGCAACTTCTTCGGCGCCGTGAGCACGGTGACGCTCGAGCTGGGCTGCCCGGCCGAAGCCGCCACCGCCCCTGCTGCATCGGCACCCGCCGCCGCGCCGGCCGCAGCCGCCCAGGCCACGACCGAAGGCGAGGAAGAAGAGCCGAGCGAAGACGACAGCGACGCCGTGGCCACCCCGCCCAAGCCCGTGCGCATCACCTTCCGCGACACCATCCGCCACGGCCCGATCGCCGGCGCCACGCTGGCCGCGGCCGTCATCGACAGCGAGCTGGTGCTCGACGCCAAGGCGCAGGCCGAGGCCGAAAAGCTGTTCGGCAAGGCCAAGCCGCTGACCGCGCACACCAAGGTCGGCTTCGGCGGCGGCTTCACCAGCGACCTCACCGTCGCGCCCGCGAAGCTGGTCGAAGAAGGCAAGGGCGAATTCGCCTGGCAAGGCGCACAGGCCCGCCTGGACATGAACGCGGCCCGCACCCACCTGCGCTACGACATGACGATGCCCGGCCTGGACGTCAACACCGCCTCCAAGGGCGTGCAGGTCAAGATGGGCAAGCTCACCGCCAAGGCCGACATGGACGGGAGCGCCGGCTGGCTCCTGGCCACCGGCAAGTCCGAAGGCCGGCTCGACAGCTTCGAGCTGAACGCGCCCAAGGGCCTGGTCCCCGGCGGCGAGGGTGCCGCCCCCGCCAAGGCGATCAGGGTGCTGCTGCAAAGCATCGACCTGACCGGCGAAGCCACCATCAAGGACGGCCTGTACGCCTCCGAAGGCGCCTTCAAGGGCAAGGGCAAGGTCAACGAGACCACCATCGACAAGTTCGAGATCGCCAGCAGTGCGCGCCGCATCCAGACGGCCGGCTACAAGAAGCTGGCCGACGCCTGGCTGCAGTCGACCGACGGCGCCGGTTGCGGCCAGCGCAGCAAGGGCCAGAAGGACGCGATGCAGGCGCTGATCAAGCAGCTCGCGCCCGACCTCAAGGCCATGGCCAAGCACAGCCCCGAAGCAGGCCTGGACCGCATGCTGATCGAAATCGGCGGCAAGAGCGCCGAACTCAGCTACTCGGTGGCCCTCGCTGGCGTGACCGACGAAGACCTGAAGCTGCCCGGCAACACGCTGGTGCTCCAGCGCGGCGTGCTCAAGGCCAACGCGCGCGTGCCCGTGAAGTGGATCGAGAAGCTGGCCGAAACCGGCGCCGAGAGCGGCCAGATGCCGCCGCCTGAAATGGTGGCGGGCCTGATCGAACAGGCCGAGCAGAACGGCTACGTGAAGCGCGCAGGCGACGACGTGGTCAGCCAGGTCGAGTTCAGCGAAGGCCAGCTCAAGCTCCTGGGCAAGCCGATGGGGAATTTCGGCAAGTAGCCGTTGTCTGCCCCATGAAAAACGGCGCTGACCTCGCGGTCAGCGCCGTTTTTTATTTCAAGCGGGCGTGCTCAGACCAGGCACTGCTCCAGCCCCTGCTCCAGGATCTCGCGCGGCAGCTCGATGCCGATGAACACCATGCGGCTCTGGCGCGCCTCGTCCTTGCCCCACTCCGGGCCCAGGTCGCTGCCCATGAGCTGGTGCACGCCCTGGAAGATCACCTTGCGCTCGGTGCCCTTCATGTTCAGCACGCCCTTGTAGCGCAGCATGCGCGGGCCGTAGATGTTCACGATGGCGCCCAGGAAGTCTTCGAGCTTGGCCGGGTCGAAAGGCCGGTCGGCCTTGTAGACGAAGCTCTTCACGTCGTCGTCCGTGTGGTGATGGTGGCCGTGGCCTTCGTGCTTGTGCGAGGGGTGGTCGCACGCCTCGCCATGCGCGTGGTCATGGTCGTGGTGATCGTGGTCGTCTTCCTTCAGGAAGTCGGGGTCGATGTCCAGCTTGGCGTTCAGGTTGAAGCCGCGCAGGTCGAAGATGTCCTTCAGCGGCACGTCGCCGAAGTGCGCTTTCTGCTGCGGCGCGCGCGGGTTCATGTGCTTCAGGCGATGGATGAGCGCGTCGGTCTCTTCGGCCGACACCAGCTCGCTCTTGCTGATGAAGATCTGGTCGGCAAAGCCCACCTGGCGGCGCGCTTCCTGGCGGTCGTTGAGCTGCTGCGGCGCGTGCTTGGCGTCGACCAGCGTGAGGATCGAGTCGAGCAGGTAGCTCTCGGCGATCTCGTCGTCCATGAAGAAGGTCTGCGCCACCGGGCCGGGGTCGGCCAGGCCGGTGGTCTCGATCACCACGCGGTCGAAGTCGAGCAGGCCCTGGCGCTTCTTGGCGGCCAGCAGCTGCAGGGCCTCGCGCAGGTCTTCGCGGATGGTGCAGCAGACGCAGCCATTGCTCATCTGCACGATCTGCTCCTTCGACTCGGTCACGAGGATGTCGCTGTCGATGTTCTCTTCGCCGAACTCGTTCTCGATGACCGCGATCTTCTGGCCATGGGCCTCGGTCAGGATGCGCTTGAGCAGCGTGGTTTTGCCCGAGCCGAGAAAGCCGGTCAGGATGGTCGCGGGAATGAGGGCCATGGAAAAGTGCTCCGGAAACGGAAAACAGAAAAAGGCGGGGGATTGGCGGGCAGTTTAGCCAATGCCACTGAGTTGCGTTGCCGACGGGGTCAAGCCCTCGTTCACAGGGGCTTTCTCACCACCACCAGCCCCTTCAGGTACTCGCCTTCCGGGAACTCGATGGTCATCGGGTGGTCGGGCGAGGCGCCCAGGCGTTCGGCGATGTAACCGTCCACGCCGGCATCCAGCCCCGCCGAGGCCACGATCTTGTGGAACAGGTCGGCACTGATGCCGCCCGAGCAGGAAAAGGTGAGCAGCACGCCGCCCGGCTCCAGCAGCTTGAGCGCCAGGCGGTTGATGTCTTTATAGGCACGCGCGGCGCGCTCGGCGTGCGCCACCGTGGGCGCGAACTTCGGCGGGTCGAGCACGATGGCGTCGAAGGTGCGGCCCTGGTCGATGAACTCGCGCAGCACCGTGTTCACGTTGGCGTCGAGAAACTCCGTGGCAATGCCCTGCCCTTCGAAGCCGTTGAGCGCCAGGTGCGCGCGCGCCCGCTCAAGCGCGGGCTGAGACGAATCGACCGACACCAGCGAGGCGCCCTCGAGCGCCCCGGCCGCCTTCAGGCCCGCGAGCGCCGCCACGGTGAAGCCGCCCGTGTAGCAGAAGCAGTTGAGCACGCGCCGGAAGCGCCGGTGCTGCGCCAGCTCGGCAAAGCGCTGGCGACTGTCGCGCTGGTCGAGGTAGAAGCCGGTCTTGTGGCCGGTGGCGATGTCCAGCGACAGCTGCCAGCCGTGCTCGCGGATGGTGATCTGGGTGGGGCCCTCGCCGCGCAGCCAGCCCGTGACGGGCTTCAGACCCTCGCGCTCGCGGCCGCTGGCGTCGGAGCGTTCATACAGTTTGGTGAGCCCCGTGGCCTTGAGCAGCGCATCGGCCAGCACGTCTTTCCAGCGCTCCACGCCGGCCGACAGGAACTGCGCCACCAGCGTGTCGCCATAGCGGTCGACGATCAGCCCCGGCAGGCCGTCGGCCTCGCCGTGCACCAGCCGCACACCGTCGCTCTGCAGGTCGAAGAGGCCGCGCGCATGCACTGCGCGCGCACAGACCGTGGAAAAAAAAGCAGCGTCGATGCGCTGCTTCTCGTCAAAGCTCCAGGCCCGTGCCCGGATCTTGGAGGTCGGGCCGAAGGCCGCCCACGCGAGAAAGTGGCCGTCGTGCGACTCCACGCGCACCGTTTCCCCCGAGTCCGCGCCGCCGCGCGCAATGGCGGATTCGAAGACCCAGGGATGGCGGCGTTGGAGCGAGCGCTCCTTGCCCGGCTTGAGGCGGAGGGTTTTCATGGGAGATGAATGAAAGAAGAAATGAAAGACGAAAGAAAACGATGCAGGCGACGGGCCGTGGCTACTTGCCGTCCTTGTCCGGCCGGGCCTTGGCGCGCGGATGCGCCGCGTCGTAGACCTTGGCCAGGTGCTGGAAGTCCAGCCGCGTGTAGACCTGCGTGGTCGCGATGTTGGCATGGCCCAGCAGCTCCTGCACCGCGCGCAGGTCGCTGCTCGACTGCAGCACGTGGCTCGCGAACGAGTGGCGCAGCATGTGCGGATGCACCGGCGCGGCCAGGCCGGCCTTCAGGCTGCGCTCGCGCAGCAGCTTCCACACCGCCTGCGACGACATGCGTGCGCCGCGCGCGCTGACGAACAGCGCCGGCTCCTGGCGCTCGCCGCGCACCGCGAGCCAGTCGCGCAGCGCCTCGGCCGCCTTGCTGCCCACGGGCACGCTGCGCCGCTTGCTGCCCTTGCCGAGCACGTGGGCTTCCATCGCATCGAGATCGACCCAGCCGAGCGCCGTGGCGCTGGCCTGGGCGTCGAGCCCCGTGAGCTCGCTCACGCGCAGGCCGCAGCCGTAAAGCATTTCGACGATGGCGCCGTCGCGCGCTTCGGTCCAGGGGTCGGCCTCGGGGTCGTACAGCTCGGCCAGGCGCACCGCGTCGTCCACGCCCAGCGCCTTCGGCAGCGGCCGGCCCGCCTTGGGTGCGTGCACGTCCTGCACCGGGTTGAAGCCGATCAACCCTTCATGGCCGAGCCAGCGGTAGAAGCTGCGCCAGCACGACAGCACCAGCGCGATGCCGCGCGGCTCGCGCCCGGCGCTGTGCAGCTGCGCCATCCAGCGGCGGATGTGGGCGGTCTGCACGCGGTCCAGCGGCAGGCTGGCCTCGGCCGCGTGGTCGGTCAGCGCGCGCAGGTGGAACGCATACAGCTCGACCGTGCGCGGCGCGAGCCGGCGCTCCACGCGCACGTGTTCGAGGTATTTGTCGATCCATTCCATGTCGTCGTGCTCCGTGCGGCGCCCGGGCCCGTTAGCTAGAACTAGAACAGATAGCCCAGCGATGCATTGTTCACGATCGCCGCCGGCTCGCGCAATGCGCCCTTGAACAGCATGCCCCAGCGGCGCCAGCACGAGGTGGGCGCGGCGGCGTACTGCACGTCGAAGGCCTGGTCGAAGCCGCTGGCACGCACCAGCCGCTCGATGCGCCACAGGTGGTACGGCTCCGACACGATGATCACGCTGCGCACGCCGTTGGCTTCGAGCAGCGTGCGCGACAGCGACAGGTTGGCGCGCGTGGACGACGACACCGACTCCAGCACCATCGGCCCCGTGTAGCCCTCGGCCGTGGCGTGGTCGCGCATCACCTCGGCTTCGATGCGGCCGTCTTCCACGTCGACGCCGCCCGAGAACACCAGCGTCTGCGCGCGACCGGCGCGCGCCAGCACGATGCCCTGGTCGACCCGGCCCGTGAGGCAGGGGTTGGGCTTGCCGTCGAGGTAGGCGCGGTTGCCCAGCACCAGCGCCACGTCGGCCGCGCGCGGCAGCGGGCCGGCCAGGGCGGCCTCGGCACGCTGCCAGATCACGCCCGCGATGGCGGCATACGTCAGCACGCCGGCCAGCAGGACCACGCACAGGCCGGTCAGCCAAGGCCGGCGGCGCCACCCGCTTCGCGCGGAACGGCTCAAGGGCGCAGCCGCGACAGCGCGCCCGACGACAGCTCGGCGATGCGCTCGAGAAAGTCCGTGCCCATTTCGGCGTTGAAGCGCTGCGCGTCCGGCGAGGCCAGCACCAGCAGGCCGAAAGCCGGCGATTCGGCGTCGGCGCGCAGCGGAATCAGCGCGATCGACGCCGCGCCCTGCGGCTCGGGCAGCCAGTTGGCCGCCTCGAAGCCCGCGTTGAGCCCGCAGTACGGCGAGGTGAGCGAGGTGGCCAGCGCCTTCACGTCGTCGCTCACCCACTGGGCATAGGCTTCGTTCAGGTACTCGGTGCCGCAGTCCCACACCTTGATGGCCGTTTGCGGCACCAGGAACAGCGACTGCAGGTCGACCGCAATGCGGTACGGCAGGCTGCGCGGGTCGCGCGTGGTCAACAGGCCCTTGGTCCAGCGCTGCAGGCGGTCGGCGATGACCACGTTTTCGGTGCCGTGGCGCACCATGTCCATCAGGCGGTGCTCCAGCGCCTTGATCTTCTCGCGCAGCATCTCGGCCTGGCGCTCCTGCAGGCTCACGGCGCGGTTGCCGTGCGGGCTGGTGAGCTGCACCTGCGCCAGCAGCTGGGCGTGGCGTTCGAAGAAGTCGGGGGTGTTCGACAGGTAGTTCGCGATGTCGTCTTCGGTGATCGGGTTCATGGCGTTGTTGTCGTGGGTGAATGGGGTCATGGCTGTTCCGAAATGTCGGGCACGTCGATCTCGCCCTCGAACACCGTCGTGGCCGGTCCTGTCATGAGCACCGGCCGGCCGTCGCCCTGCCACTCGATCGTGAGAATGCCGCCGTGCGTCTGCACGTCGACGCGGGTGTCCAGCAGCCCCAGGCGAATGCCCGCCACCACGGCCGCGCAGGCGCCCGTGCCGCAGGCCAGCGTTTCGCCGGCGCCGCGCTCGAACACCCGCAGCTTGATGTGGGTACGGTCGACCACCTGCATGAAGCCCGCGTTCACGCGCTGCGGAAAACGCGGGTGATGCTCGATCTGCGGGCCCTGCTCGGCCACCGGCGCGGTGTCGACGTTGTCGACCACCTGCACCGCGTGCGGGTTGCCCATGGACAGCACCGCTACCGAAACGATAGCGCTGCCGGCCCGGGTGCCCAGCGCCAGGTGCCAGGTCTGCCAGTCGCCCCGGTGCTGCGGGTCGAGCCCGGCCGTGTCGAAGGGCACGCGCGCCGGCTCGAAGACCGGGGCGCCCATGTCGACCGTCACACGGCCGTCGTCGCCCATGCGGGGTTCGATCACGCCGGCCAGCGTCTGCACGCGCACGTCTTTCTTCTCGGTCAGGCCGTGCTCGCTCACGAAGCGCATGAAACAGCGCGCCCCGTTGCCGCACTGCTCCACCTCGCCGCCGTCGGCGTTGTGGATCACGTACTGGAAGTCGATGCCTGCAGCGGGCGACGGGCGCACCGTGAGGATCTGGTCGGCGCCGACGCCGAAATGGCGGTCGGCCAGGAAGCGGTACTGCGCGGCCGTGAGGCCCAGCGTGCCGCGCGTTTCGTCCAGCACGACGAAATCGTTGCCGGCTCCCTGCATCTTGGTAAAGCGGATTCGCATCGCCGGATTATCGCCACCGGCGCCGCCCTTCGCGCCGGAAGGGCCGCAGGGCGCGGCCCTTTCTGCGCGTGTGTGCGTGCCCGGCCTCAGCCCTGGATGAACGCCAGCAGGTCGGCGTTCACCTGCGCCGCGTGCGTGGTGCAGGTGGCGTGCGGCGCGCCGGCGTACAACTTGAGCTGGCTGCCCTTGATCATTTCGGCCGCCAGCTTGCCCGTGGCCTCGAAGGGCACGACCTGGTCGTCGCCGCCGTGGATCACCAGCGTGGGCACGTCGATCTTCGCCATGTCGGGGCGGAAGTCGGTCTCGGAGAACGCCGTCACGCAGTCGATGGTGGCCTTGATCGAGGCCTGCAGCGCGATCTGCAGCGTCTGCTTGAACACGCCCTGCGACACCTTCGCGCCCGGGCGGTTGGTGCCGTAGAACAGCGTGCTGAAGTCGTCGATGAACTGCGCCCGGTCGGCGGCCAGCCCGGCGCGGATGCCCGCGAAGAGCGAGGCCTCGGGGCCCACGGGATGGTCGGGCGTCTTCATGAACAGCGGCGTCACCGCGCTGATGAGCGCCAGCTTGGCCACGCGCGCGCTGCCCTTGCGCGCGAGGTAGCGCGTGACGTCGCCGCCGCCCATCGAGAAGCCCGCCAGGATCACGTTCTTCAGGTCGAGCGTTTCGATCAGCTCGGCGATGTCGTCGGCGAAGGTGTCGTAGTCGTAGCCGGTCCAGGGCTGGCTGGAGCGGCCGAAACCGCGGCGGTCGAACGCGATGACGCGGTAGCCGCGCTCGGCAAAGAACAGCATCTGGGCGTCCCACATGTCGGCGCTCAGCGGCCAGCCGTGGCTGAAGACGATGGGCTGGCCGCTGCCCCAGTCCTTGTAATAGAGCTCGGTGCCGTCGCGAAGGGTCAGTGTGGTCATGGTTTTTCCTTGAGATGGGCAAAAGGGTGAAAGGGAAAGAGAAAGAAGAATCCGCGCCGCTCAGAGCGCCAGGAAGTGATGCACCTCGGGCTTGCCCGGGCCGATGTGAAAGCGCAGCGCCTCGGCCTGCAGGTCGGCGTCGGCGTGCGACACGCGGTGGTGCTGGCGCAGGTGCTCGGCCCACGACTCCACGAGGAACCACTCCATCACGCGCTCGGCGTCGGCCGTGTGCTCGTGCACGCCCCAGGCGTAGGCGCCGTCGCGGCGGCGCTCCAGCGACAGGCGCTTCATCGCATCGAGGAACGCCGGCCGGTCTTCCTTGCGGATGCGGTACTCGACCTGGATCATCACGGGCCCGCGGTCGTGCGCCACCGGCTCGGCCAAGAGCGGCTCGGGCCAGTGGTTCGAGGCCTGCAGGTCGGCCTCGCCGGCGGGCAGCCGCACGCGATGGAACACCAGCCCCATCACCACCAGCCCCACCGCGCCCGCCACCAGCGTGGCCGGCACGCCGATCTGCTGCGCCACCAGGCCCCAGCCCAGGCTGCCGGCGGCCATGGCGCCGTTGAACACCGTGAGGTACACGGCCAGCCCGCGCCCGCGCACCCAGTTCGGCAGGATCGACTGCGCCACGCCGTTGAGCGTGGTCAGCGCAATGATCCAGCCCAGGCCGAGCACGCCCAGCATCGGCACCGCCAGCCATTGCGGCGGCGCGAACACCAGGGCGCCCATCACCGCGGCCGTGAGCAGCGAGGCCAGCAGCAGCATGCCATCGGCATCGAGCCGTGCACGCAGCCGCGGCATCACCAGCGCGCCACCGATGGCGCCCGCGCCCACCGCGCCGAGCAGGATGCCGTAGAAGCTCGCCGTGCCGCCCAGCATCTGGCGCGCCACCAGCGGCAGCAGCGCCCACACCGAGCTGGCGAACAGGAAGAACACCGCCGCGCGCAGCAGCACCACGTGCAGCTCCTTGCTGGCCCGCGTGTAGCGAAGGCCCGCGCGGAAGGCGCCGAAGAAGTTCTCGGACAGCCCGCTGTCCACCGCCGCCGGGCGCTTCCACCACAGGAGCGCCGCGATCACGAACACATAGCTCAGCACGTCCAGCCCGTAGGTGGCGGCCGCGCCGAAGCTCGCCAGAATCAGCCCGCCCGCCGCCGGCCCGATGGAGCGCGCGATGTTGATGCCCAGCGAGTTCAGCGCCACCGCGCCCTTGAGCTCGCTGCGCGGCACCAGCTCCGGCACGATCGACTGCCAGGTCGGCCCCATGAGCGCCGCGCCGATGCCGCCCACGAAGGTCAGCGCAATCAGGTACTCGACCGTGAGCGTGCCCGTGTGCGACAGCACCAGCAGCGTGCCGCTCACCGCAGCCAGCAGCACCTGCACGAAGATCAGGAAGCGCCGGCGGTCGAGGATGTCCGACAGCACCCCCGCCGGAATCGCCAGCAGAAAGATCGGCAGCGTCGCCGCCGTCTGGATCAGCGCCACCGCCGTCGGGCTGGCCGACAGGTCGGTCACCAGCCACGAGCTGGCCACGTCGCGCATGAAGCTGCCGATGTTGCCCAGCACCGTGGCGGCCCACAGCACGGCGAAGACCGGCTGGCGCAGTGGCGCGAAGGCGCCGGCGGCTTTGGCTTGGGGCTCAGTCATCGTGGCGCTCCTGGAGGTCGAGCCAGGCGACGAGCACGAAGCCGCCGACCAGGCCCAGGTGTTCGAAGAAGGAGTTGGCCGCCATGAAGCGTTCCTGCCCCAGCGGCATCTCCCAGAAACGCAGCGCGACGAAGGTCGCCATGAGCGTGAAGCCGCCCAGCGCGAGCGCGCCGAGCCAGCGCCAGAAGCCGGTGAGGATGAGCGCCGCGGCGCCCAGCTCCAGCACGATCACCGCCACGGCCAGCGGGCCGGCCGGCGCCAGGCCGAAGTGGTTCATCTCGGCGATGGCGGCATTGAAGTCCAGCGCCTTGTTCAGGCCGCCCTGCAGGTAGGCCGCGCACAGCAGCAGCAAGGCGATCCAGCGCACGGCGGGCGACAGGGTCCAGTGCATGGCCTTCATCACACCGCCCAGCAGGCGCAACCCAGCGCGCCCCAGAAGCTCTTCAGGTCGGCGATGGGCAGCTTGCTGCTCCAGGCCGTCGCGTGGCTGTGGCCGTGCACGTTGCAGTCGTTGGCGCAGGCGCACGACATCGC
The DNA here is from genome assembly GCF_059415405.1 of Variovorax sp. GW821-FHT10C12. Classification (NCBI taxonomy): domain Bacteria; kingdom Pseudomonadati; phylum Pseudomonadota; class Betaproteobacteria; order Burkholderiales; family Comamonadaceae; genus Variovorax; species Variovorax sp. GW821-FHT10C12. The sequence continues at coordinate 225,683 of NZ_JBWKNE010000003.1, read as the reverse complement.
GGCGTTGCGCATCACCTTCTGCAGCGGTGCGCCCTCTGCCGTGTCGGCCCAGCCCGCATAGCCGCCGAAGGTGCGCGCGGGCGACCAGTCGGGCATGGCGGGCGGCAGGCCGCCTTCGTCGTGCGCGGCGAACGGGCCGGCGCCGTAGACCACCTTGCCGCCCACCATCGTGAGCAGCGCCGTGGTGTCGGCAATCTCCGATTCGGCGCAGGCGAAGAAATCGCGGTCGGGCACCACCAGGTCGGCCAGCTGGCCTTCCTGGATGCGGCCCTTCTTGCCCTCCTCGTTCGAGAACCAGGTGACGTTCTCGGTCCACATGCGCAGCGCGGCTTCGCGGTCCAGGCAGTTGCGCTGCGGGTACAGCTGCATGCCGCCCACCGTCTTGCCCGTGACCAGCCACGACAGCGACACCCACGGGTTGTACGAGGCCACGCGCGTCGCGTCGGTGCCGGCCGACACCTTCAGGCCGCGCTCGAGCATCTTCTTGACCGGCGGCGTGGCCTCGGCCGCGCCGGGGCCGTAGCGCTCGACGAAGTACTCGCCCTGGTAGGCCATGCGGTGCTGCACCGCCACGCCGCCGCCGAGCGCGGCGATGCGGTCCATCGACTTCTCGGAAATCGTCTCGGCATGGTCGAAGAACCAGTTCAGGCCGGCCAGCGGTGTGTCCTTGTTGACCTTCTCGAACACGTCGAGCGAGCGGCTGATGGTTTCGTCGTAGGTCGCGTGCATGCGCCAGGGCCAGCGGTTCTGCGCCAGGATGCGCACCACGCCTTCGAGGTCGCCTTCCATCTCGGGCGCCATGTCGGGGCGCGGCTGGCGGAAGTCTTCGAAGTCGGCCGCCGAGAACACCAGCATCTCGCCCGCGCCGTTGTGGCGGAAGTAGTCGTCGCCCTGCTTGTATCTGGAGTTCGCGGTCCAGTTCAGGAAGTCGTCCTTCTCGGCCTTGGGCTTCTGCGTGAACAGGTTGTAGGCCAGGCGGATCGTGAGCTGCCCGTCGTCGTGCAGCTTCTGGATCACCTCGTAGTCGTCGGGGTAGTTCTGGTTGCCGCCGCCCGCGTCGATGGCGCCGGTCACGCCCAGGCGGTTGAGCTCGCGCATGAAGTGGCGCGTGGAATTGAGCTGGTAGTCGAACGGCAGCTTCGGCCCCTTGGCCAGCGTGGCGTACAGGATGGCCGCGTTCGGCTTGGCCAGCAGCAGGCCCGTGGGGTTGCCGGCGCTGTCGCGCACGATCTCGCCGCCGGGCGGCGCGGGCGTGTCCTTGGTGTAGCCCACGGCGCGCAGCGCGGCGCCGTTGAGCAGCGCGCGGTCGTACAGGTGCAGGATGAACACCGGCGTGTCGGGCGCCACCGCGTTCAGCTCGGCCAGGGTCGGCAGGCGCTTCTCGACGAACTGGTGCTCGGTGAAGCCGCCCACCACGCGCACCCACTGCGGCGCGGGCGTGATCGCCACCTGGCGCTTGAGCATGCCCATGGCATCGGCCAGGCTCTTCACGCCGTCCCAGCGCAGCTCCATGTTGTAGTTCAGGCCGCCGCGAATGATGTGCAGGTGGTTGTCGATGAGGCCCGGCAGCACGCGCTGGCCCTGCAGGTCGATCACGCGGGTGTGGCTGCCGGCCAGCGGCAGCACGTCTTCGGCGCGGCCCACGCGGGTGAAGCGGCCGTCCTTGATGGCCACCGCGTCGGCCGTGGGGTTGGCACGGTCCAGCGTGGTGAAGCGGCCGTTGCGCAGGATGAGGTCGGGGGTCTGGGTGGTGGCCATGGTGGATGCGGGTGCGAGGGAGGTGGCTGCAAAGGCGCCGAGGGCGCCCAGGAAGTGGCGGCGTTGCGGGTCGGGGGCGTTCATGCGTCGCTCCGCTCGGACGGGCGGCTGCCGGCGGCGGCAGACTTCACCGCCCCAGGCTGTGCGCAGGTCGGCAGTTCGCCGAACACGTGCGGCTTGACCTGGTCATGCAGCCACGAGGTGGCGGCCGGCCGGTCGAACACCTGCCGCACCAGCGGCGGGATCTGCTCGCCGAGCAGGATGCCCAGCAGGCCCACCAGGGCGATCACCGGCGGCGCCGGCGAGCGCACCTGGAAGAGCGCGTAGATCACGCCGACCAGCAGGCCGAGCGCGAGGGAAACGACATAGGTCTTCATGGTCGGTCGGCCTTCCGGGTGCGCTGCGCTCAACCCTCGTGGGCGCCGAACATCGTCTTGGCGTACGTCACGCCCAGACCGTAGGCGCCGCCCACCTTCTTCGCAATACCGGTCGTCAACTCGTAGGTGTCGCCACGCGCCCAGTCGCGCTGCAGCTCCAGCAGGTACTGCAGCGAGGTCATCGGCTGCGCGCCGGCCTGCACCATGCGCTCCATCGCGCGGTTGTGCGCCTCGGTGGACACGTCGCCGCAGGCGTCGGCAATCACGTACACCTCGAAGCCCTGGTCCAGCGCCGACAGCGCCGGGCCCACGATGCACACGCTGGTCCACAGGCCGGCCAGCACGATGCGCGGCTTGCCGATGGCGTTCACGCGCTCGATCACGGCGGCGTCTTCCCAGGTGTTCATCGAGGTGCGGTCCAGCATCTTCTGGCCGGGGAAGGCGTCGGTGATCTCGCTGAACATCGGGCCCGAAAAACTCTTCTCGGCCACGGTCGTGAGGATGGTCGACACCTTGAAGCCGGCCGCCGCCTGCGCCACCAGCGCGGCGTTGTTGCGCAGGTTCACGGCGTCGGTCGAGTGCGTGGCAAAGGCCATCTGCGACTGGAAGTCGATCATCACCAGCGTGTGGTCGGTGGGGGTGAGCAGCTTGGCGCCGGCGGTGGGGGTGGCTTGGACGGTCATGAAAGGCTCCTTCGGCAAAGTTGGGTGCGTGGATATTCGATTCGGTTCACAATCGCTTTCGGAGGGAATCTCCTTGGCGTGGGCTGAATCATCCGGTGCGCACAGGGCCCCATCGACGAAACTTTTCACCATCAATGATCGAAGTTTTCGATCATTCCTTTTTGCTGCGAGGAACACCCCGTGCTCAAGCTCACCCTGGAAGCCATCGAGGTCGTCGACGCCATCGCGCGCCACGGCTCCTTTGCCGCCGCCGCCGCGCGGCTGAACAAGGTGCCCTCCACCATCTCCTACGCCGTGGGCAAGCTCGAAGAGCAGCTGGGCATGCTGCTGTTCGAGCGCAACGGCCCGCGCGTGACCCTCACCGCCGCCGGCGAGGAAATGCTCAAGGAAGGCCGCTGGCTGCTCGGCGCCGCGAGCGACCTTGAATCGCGCATGCGGCAGATTGCCACCGGCTATGAATCAGAGCTGCGGCTGGTGCACGACTCGCTCATTCCCACGCAGGCCTTCATGGACGACATCCGCGCCTTCGAAGACCTGCGCTGCGGCACGCGGCTGCGCATCGGCTGCGAGGCGCTCACCGGCAGCTGGGAGGCGCTGCGCGAGGGCCGCGCCGACATCGTCGTGGCCGCGGGCGAAGGCCCGGCCGGCGGCGGCCACCAGGCCGTGGCCGTGGGCAGCCTCGAGTTCGCCTTCTGCGTCGCGCCCACCCACCCGCTCACGCGGCTGAAGCGCCCCGTGCAGCGCGGCGACCTCATCGACTGCAACGCCATCGTCGTCGGCGACACCGCGCGCACCCTGTCGGACCGCACCGTGGGCCTCATGGCCGGCCAGCCGCGCATCACCGTGCCATCGATGGCCGCCAAGGTCGCCTGCCAGGTCGCCGGGCTCGGCCACGGCTTCCTGCCGCGCGCCTGCATCACCGACGAGCTGGCGCGCGGCACGCTGGTCGAACTGCCGACCGAGGAGCCGCGCGCGCCCGAGGCCTTCTGGCTCGCGTGGAAGACCGGCGCGCAGGGCCAGGCGCTGCGCTGGTGGCGCGAGCGGCTGCACCGCACGCTCGTGCCCGCGCTGCTGCCGCGCTCGTTCCTCTGAGAAAAGAAAAAAGAAGTTGTCGCTCAGCCGCCGGTGCGCAGCTTGTCGAGCGCCCGGTCGAGAAACGCCAGCCGGTCTTGTCCCCAGAAGCGCTCGCCGTTCAGGATGAACGTGGGCGCGCCGAACACGCCCGCCTCCACCGCGTCGGCGCTGTTGGCGCGGTACACCGCCAGCACCTCGGCCGACTGCTCCAGCGCCTGCAGCGCCGCGCCGTCGTAGCCGTTTTCATCGGCGATCGCGATGCGCACCGCGGCCTGCGCCGTGTCGCGCTCCTCGGCCCACAGCGCGCGCAGCAATGCGTGCGACAGCGGCTGCGCGTCCAGGCCCTGCAGCTGGGCGGCGATCACCATCCAGCCGGGGTACTTGTTCCAGTTCGGGTCGGTCGGCGCGCCCTTCGGGTAGTGCGCGGGCTCCAGGTTCATCGGCATGCCGAGGTAATCGCGCCAGCGCGACAGCTCCAGCGCGTGGTACGTGCGGCGCGGCTCGGGGCGCGTCTTCAGCGGAATGCCGCCGGTCTGCGGCACCACCGCCTGGAAGTCGTAGGGCTTGAGCGTGAGCTGCACATGGTGGCGGCGCACGATGTCTTGCAGTTGCGGGCCGCCGAGGTAGGCCCAGGGCGAGGAAAGGCTGTAGTAGCAGTCGATGGCGATCATGCGGGGATTATCTTCAGCCCCCGGCCGGCGCGCCGCGCGCCACGGCCATACACCTCGCAACGCACCGCCTCGCGAACGCGGTGAAACTACGCCCCTTGCGCGTTTGCATCGGCTGGGCCCTGCCCTTGCGATGCCACGCCGCCACTTTCCCGGGAGCCCTGATTTGCAGAAGAACACCCAAGCCAAGATTGCCCGCATTGCCCTGTCGGCCTCGGCCGCCGCCATTGGCAGCCTGGCCGCCTACTGGACCCTGCTCGCCACGCGCCAGGGCCACATTCTTTTCAACGCCCGCAAGCTGCCCGTGGTGCATCTGTCGGACGACTTCTCGACCTACTCGCACCCCGTGCCCGGCGGCATGGTGCGCGGCTACGTGTACCACCCGCAGGGCGAAGACGCGCTGCAGGACCTGTTCATCTATTTCGCCGGCCGCGGCGAAGACGTGCGCGCCACCGCGCAGATGCTGCACTGGCTGCCCGAGGGCTTCGGCTTTGCCGCCCTCAACTACCGGGGCGTGGCCGACTCGCAGGGCGCGCCTTCTGAAATTGCCTCCGTGGCCGACGCCGCCCAGTTCGCCAGCCACCTGCGCCGCGCCTTTCCGCAGGCGCGCCTGCACGTGGTGGGCCGCAGCCTGGGCACCGGCGTGGCCATCCAGCTCGTGGCGCGGCAGGAGTTTGCGAGCCTGCAGCTCATCACCCCCTACGACTCGCTGCTCGAAGTCGCCAAGAAGCGCTTTCCGCTCGTGCCGCTGTCGCTGTTGCTGCGGCACCGCTTCAACTCCATCGAGCACAGCAAGGAAGTCGCCGCCAAGACCCAGGTGCTGCTCGCCGCGAAGGACGACGTGGTGCCCCACGAACGCTCCGAAAAACTCATCGCCGCCTGGCCCACGCCCGTGAGCGTGCAGACCGTGTCGAACTCGGACCACCACAACATCACCGGGCTCGAGGAGACCTGGCTGATGCTGGTGGACTTTGCGTTGACGGCGGTGTTGCCGGAGACGAAGGCGGCTTGAGGGCTGCGGGCCGGTCGTGAGGCAGAGGCTTCACGCCGGCCGCCGGGGGCTAGGCCGGCTTGAACAAGGGATGCGCTTGCAGCGCATCGCGCACAGCGATGGCTGTTGCGTTGACGGTGGCGATGCGGGTCATCAACGCTTCGTTGAGCAGGCGCAGCAAGGCGCTCAGTTCAGTGCGGGTGGGGGCGAGCTCTTCGCTGTCGTTCAGCGCGCTGGTGTCTACGAGCTTTTCTAGCGCGGTGTAGGCGCGCATTACGGCGTTGAGGTTGTCGGCGTCGTCGCAGGCTTGCAGGGCGAGGTCGTCGAGCGTAGGTAGCGCGGGGTCGAGAGAAGAAGTGCCAGCGCAAGGTTGCGCGAACACGGGTGCGGATTCAGCCATGAGTGGCCTCCCAGAACTTCGATTTGCAACAACCGACGCCCCCGCTTCCAAACGGTGGCGGCAGCTCGAACGGGTTGGAAGACCGGGAAGCTCTGACGAGAACCGGCAAGGCTCGCGCCTTCCCGTTCGAGCCGCCAAAAACTGGAGGCGCAAACAGAAAAGCCGCAGACCATGTGCGGTGACTGCGGCTTTCGTCGCAGAACTTCGACGGGCTTCCAAACCCGGTCGCGTTTTTTGCGCGACGCCGCAGTATATCGGTGAGGCTCCCGAGCGAAAGACGCTCGCCGCTCCTTACTTTTCAGTCAGGAAAATGAGGCAGCAAGTTGATTCGTCTGCCAAAGGGTTTGATTTGAGCGCAGGGTGCCGCGGTGGAGCGAGCAAAGTCAATCCAAATTCTCCCCACACCTTCTAAGCCGCCATCCTCAAACTCTTGAGTGCAATAGTCTCAATCGAAGAAAGTAGCGCAGTAACGCCGTGATCTGCATCAGAAAATTGCTCATAAATCACACTGGATGTCCCTGCGTGAGCTATTGAACATCTGAGTTTGTAGAACCGGAGCACGGCCTTCTTGTAGCGATCAGGCGAGCGATACAGCGGCTCGCCCTGCGCGGCTCGATCTAGTCCAAGGATGAATCGATTTTTTGCTGTAATTTGCTCTTCGAATGTTTTATCGAACGCAACAAACTCGTCCTTCAGATCGGCCTCTTGGGCTAATGCAACGAGTTGATTCACTTCGCTTGCGAGCTTGACTTTGGCCTCATCCAACGCCTTTGTGGCATCTGCATCAAAACTTGCGAGAAGCGCATTCTTGATATTGTTTAGATAGGCGTGCTCGAGCACTCGATACAAGGACAGACACCTCCACTTAGGATGATGCACAGCCCCAGCCTCACTTAAGAGCCTTGCCTGCATGACGGTGAAGGAAGTAGAAGAGGCACCAACATTGACCGAGGCAGCTAAATGTAGGAGATGATTCACGGGAACGGGCGCGCCTATGTCCCCATGCTGCAAGCCGAACATGGCACATATGAGCCGCAGTCCCTCGCCCCCCATTCCTTTCGGGGTCGCCAAAATTGCATGATCAGCGGCTAGCCGGCGCCAGTCAGAAACGGTTCCCGAGTCAGTCGCCGTCCACGCAGTTTGCCACTGAAGGGACGGATCCATAAGCACCCAAAAAACCAAGTTCTCAAGTGCTGTCGGTAGCTGTGGGCTAGGATTTTTCGAAAGCAGGCCAACAAGTACGGGCACTGCTAGATCGTTAAATATGACCGAACAGTAGCGCTCCTGAATTCTGCCTATTTGAGGAAGAACTCGGATGTCATAAGCTTCACGCAGAGCTAAAGCCTCAATTGCAGCCTGACGCCCGTCCTCTGTGAGGATCAGCCCGTCAAAATAGTCATGAGAACCTGCGCGCAACAGTTCAAGTAATTGCTCAGTGGCCGAACCTTGAGGCAAGCCCAGTGCGTCACACATTCCAGCAGGTAGAAGCGCCATCTCAGGAGCGGGCAGCCCCGAGCGGCCAGCAGTCTCTCATTGGTGTTTCTCCAGCCCCTCGAATAAATTCTCGAAATGCGTTAAACACCATCTCCCGCGTAGCGACCCCCACATTCACCTTGCCTGGGTCGATCCCAACTCTCAGCGCATCGAAGACACCAACCGCCAAAGCGTCAGTATCTGCTTGGGTCTCAGCCAGCAACTGATTTAGTGCCGGCCAAACACGAGCAGCAAGCGAGTCACTTCTTTCCAGAGAGCCTACAGCTGCAGCAACACCTAGCAGAACGGTCTCATTTCCAAAGAAACCGACACCTGCTTGCCCCAAAGCTAGATCAAGTTGAACGACCCACTCGACGAATCGTCGAAATCCATCACCATGCTGCTGATTGGCATCGGCCGGCACCGTCTTTCCTAGAACTTCCACTGCTGACTCCGCAAGCAACTCTTCCATCACTGTATTTCTTAGGTCCAAGTTTGGTTGGCCTTGCAACCACGCTTGAAAACCTTGCGCGAGCTTCGCCAACGCGAATTGCCCGGGCTGAGTACGACGCCTAGCATCACTGACACGAAACACATCGAGCCGAGGAATGCCAGCTAGGTCATCAATAAGTTTTGAACTCAGAACTTCCACCTGATGCTTGACAGACATTGGCCGCTGGCCTGCATTAAGCAGAAGCATTCGATATGCAATTGCACCGAACGCTATGTTCACCCAAATCTCAATGCGTAAGGGTCTGCGCAGAAAATCGTCTCGCTCCGCGCCATCAAGCTCCGCAAGCGTTTGTCGGATTGCATTGGTTCGCTGCAACCCGTCGATCACGTAAACCTGCCCGCTGTCGATGTTCGCAAAGTCCGCCGTTAGCTGACCAAGTAGCCGCCCTGCATGGATTTGCTCGATGGGAAGAGTAAGTTGCAAATTGATCGCCAGAACTACCGGGGGCAAGACGCAGCCCCGCCGAAGATCCTGCCTTAGAGTCGCATACGCTTTTGCCCCGCGAATGATTGACCGCTGAATGTCCAGATTACTTTCAGCACCGGCGGTAAGCGTCAAGAAATCTGCATACGAACAGGTTGCTGTAACACAGTGGGAACGAAGTCGATCATCGCGATCGATAGTGAGTGCTTGTACATCTACGGGCATTTCTTCTCCTGGCGCAGTCAATCTGTAGTGCGCATGCTATCCGACCATGCGCAACCAAATGAAAAACTAGTCGACCTCGGCGGCCAAATGCCGAATCAGCAAACGACAGTCGCACTTATTGTGCGCATGGAATCCAACGATTCTTGCTTCTACATCAACTATCTTCTTCCCCACTCCCCATTTATCCGCAAAGGTAACCGCAAGACACTCCTCCCATCCCACAAGGAGTGCTCTCATGCCAATCGCCTTACTCGCGCTGACCCTCAGCGCCTTCGCCATCGGAACGACCGAGTTCGTCATCGTTGGCCTCATTCCCACCGTCGCTGCCGACCTCGGCATCGGCCTTCCCTCGGCGGGCCTGCTGGTCAGCCTGTATGCGCTGGGCGTTGCCATTGGCGCGCCGGTGCTCACGGCCCTCACGGGCAAGCTGCCGCGCAAGGCGCTGCTGCTCGGGCTGATGGCGCTGTTCACGGTCGGCAACCTGCTGGCCTGGCAAGCGCCCAGCTATGAATCGCTGATTGCCGCCCGCGTGCTCACGGGGCTGGCGCACGGGGTGTTCTTCTCGATCGGCTCGACGATTGCCACCGGCCTGGTGCCGAAGGAAAAGGCGGCGAGCGCCATCGCGATCATGTTCACCGGGCTCACGGTGGCGCTGGTCACGGGCGTGCCGCTGGGCACGTTCATCGGGCAGCACTTCGGCTGGCGCGAGACTTTCCTGGCGGTGTCGGCGCTGGGCGTGGTCGCCTTCATCGGCAGCTGGATCTTCGTGCCGGGCAACATCCGCCACACGCCGCCGGCCTCGCTGGCGCAACAAGCGAAGGTGCTGGCCGAGCCGCGCCTGCTGCTGGTGTATGCCAAGACGGCCATCGGCTACGGCGGCTCGTTCATTCCGTTCACGTTCCTGGCGCCGATCCTCACCGAGGTGTCGGGCTTCAGCGCCGGCGCGGTGGGCTGGGTGATGCTGGTGTACGGCATCTCGGTGGCGGTGGGCAACATCTGGGGCGGCAAGCTGGCCGACCGCATGGGCCCGATTCCGGCGCTGAAGATCATCTTTGCGCTGCTGGCGGCCGTGCTGCTGGTCTTCAACTTCGCGGCGCCGCACAAGTGGCTGGCGCTGGTGGCGGTGCTGATGTGGGGCGCGGTGGCGTTCGGCAACGTGCCGGGGCTGCAGGTGTACGTGGTGAAGCAGGCCGAACGCTTCACGCCGCAGGCGGTGGACGTGGCCTCGGGCCTGAACATCGCGGCCTTCAACCTGGGCATTGCAGGCGCGGCCTGGGCCGGCGGCTTGATCGTGACGCACCTCGGGCTGATGCACACGCCCTGGATCGGCGCACTCGTCGTGCTGGTGTCGCTGGCCCTCACGCAGTGGAGCGGCTCGCTCGACCGCCGTGCCGGCATTCCGGTGCGCGCCTCGGGGCCGGTGCCGGTCGGGCACTGAGCCCTCTTTCCTCTTCTCTTCTTTCCTTTCTTTCTTTGAACACAAGGCACACACACGCCATGACCACGAACAACAACTCCCCCATCCCCGCCTTCGGCCTCGGCACCTTCCGCCTGCAGGGCCAGGTGGTGATCGATTCGGTGAAGAACGGCCTCGACCTGGGCTACCGCACGATCGACACAGCGCAGATCTACGGCAACGAAGCCGAGGTGGGCCAGGCCATTGCCGAAAGCGGCGTGGCCCGCAACGATCTGTTCATCACCACCAAGATCTGGACCGACCACTACGCGAAAGACAAGCTGGTGCCGAGCCTGAAAGACAGCCTCGCCAAGCTGCGCACAGACCATGTGGACCTGACGCTGATCCACTGGCCCTCGCCCGCCAACGCGGTGCCGGTGGCGGAGTTCATGGGCGCGCTGGCCGAGGCCAAGGCGCAGGGGCTCACGAAGCAGATCGGCGTGTCGAACTTCAACATCGCGCTGATGCAGGAGGCCATTGCCGCCGTGGGCGCGCCGGCCATCGCCACGAACCAGATCGAGCTGCACCCCTACCTGCAGAACCGCAAGGTGGCGGCCTTCGCGCAGAGCCAGGGCATTCGCATCACCTCGTACATGACGCTGGCCTACGGCAAGGTGCTGAACGACCCGGTGATCGGCGCCATTGCCACGGCGCACGGCGCCACGCCCGCGCAGGTGGTGCTGGCCTGGGCGATGCAGCTGGGCTATGCGGTGATTCCGTCGTCGACGAAGCGCGCGAACCTCGAAAGCAACCTGAAGGCGCAGCAACTGACGCTGACCGAGGCCGAGATGGCGCAGATCGCCGCGCTCGACCGGGACGAGCGGCTGACCGATCCGCAAGGGCTGTCGCCGGCGTGGGACTGAGGCGCTGGCGCGGGGCATAACGCCGCGCGGCAGAATGCTGTGACCCCTCGGGGCGCCCTCATGGGCGCCCTTTTTCTTCTGCTTCTTTTCGCTTGCCAGCCATGACCGACCTCCACACCCGCATCTCCGACAGCTTCAACGCACAGGGCCTGATGGCCACGCTCGGCGCGCGGCTGGTGCATGTGGGCGACGGCGAGGTGCACATCGAGATGCCGTTTTCAAAAGCGCTGTCGCAGCAGCGCGGCTATGTGCATGCGGGCGCGGTGACGAGCATCGTCGACAGCGCCTGCGGCTACGCGGGGCTCACGAAGGCGCCGCAGGGCTGCGACGTGGTGACGGCGGAGTTCAAGATCAACTTCATGCGGCCCGCGCTGGGCGAGCGCTTCCTGGCGGTGGGCCGCGTGCAAAGCTCGGGCAAGCTGCTCGCGGTGTGCACGGGCGAAGTGCGTGCCTTCGCGAAGGCGGGCGACACCGACTACAAGGTGGTGGCAATGATGCAGGCGACCATCGTGAACGTGCCGCAGTGAGCGAACGGCACCCCGCTTCGCGCCACTAGCAACGCGGCGTGACGGCGATTTCGCTGGGCTGTTCCTGTTGCTGCTGTGGCGGCTTCTGCTGCTCGGCGATCACCGCGCGGCACAGGGCCTGCAGTTCGGCCGCGACGATGTCGGGCGCCTTGCGCAGCTCGGCAATGTCGCGCTCGCCGACGCAGTGGCCTTCGAGGCGCACATAGATGCGACTGAAGTTGCCGCCGAGCGCGCGTGCAATGTCGCGCAGGCAATCGGCCACGCTGGCAAAGCCGGTGTGGCTGTACGAGCTGGGCGGGATCACGCCCTTGGAGCGCGGCGCGCGCACGGAATACAGGTACGACGCGCCTTCAGACCGCAGCTCCACCACGGGCTGCAGGCCTCTCTGAACGTCGCCGTTGCCTTGCTTTCCTTGCATGGGGCGGAGTGTAAATCTGGCGAAGGCAGAATCTGCCGACCAGGCCGAAGGCCGCTTCGCGAGGGGTGGCTCTTCTTCATTTTTTGTTGGTTCACCGCGGCACGTTCAGAGTGCAGCCGCCGTTCACACTTCATCAATCCATGGCCAATCGCTCTTACCTCTACAGCCTCACCAACCGGCCCACGGCGTACACGGACCGCCCCGAAACCATCTCGGGCCTGTCCGAATGGAACTACGACATTCCGTTCATGTACCGGCTGCTGATGTCGGGCGATCCGCAGTTGTGCGCGTCGCTGATCTCCGACGGCCTCGACAGCGACGAAGGGGATGAGAAGGTCAGGCTGTACGCGATCAGCGGCCGCTTCGAGCCGGGCTTTGCGCGGGTGAAGCGCCTGATCGACATCATGCGGTACCTGGCGGCGCAGGCGCCGGTGCCTGCGCCCGCGCCCGCCGCCGCGCCCGTCGTGGCCGCGCCAAAGGCCACGTCGTTCGTCGACCGGCTCAAGGGCTGGTTCTCGCCGCCCGCCGCACCGAAGGCACCGCCTGCGGCTGTCGCGCCCGCAGCGGCCACACCCGCGACGGGCTCGACGCAGCTGCCGGGCTGGCTGGACGAGACCCTGGCTTTTCTCGAAGCCCACCGCAACGAGCACCTGCTGCTGGAGACGGTCGAGCTCGACACCATGACCGAATCGGAAGAGGCCCCGCTGCGGGCCTGCGTCGAGAAGGAGCTTGCCCGCTGCCAGCAGGCCGGCGCCGCGCTCGATGCGCTGCCGCAAGACATCGCGGCGGCGGCGCAGGTGCTGCGCGAAGCCGGTGCGAAAAAACAAGCAGCCCCGCTCGATGCCTTCTTCGGGCTGCGCTTCGACGACGACTGCGACAGCACGCGCAGCCGCGCCACGGAATATCCGCTGGGGCTGCAGTGGTACGACGTGCTGTACTTCGGCCTGCTCAACCGCGCCGAGTTCGAAGCCGCAACGCGCGGCGACGCTGCCGCCGCGTAGCGCTTCAGTTGCCGCGTCGCGGCTCGGCCCACGCCGAGAGGATGCGCACGGCTTCGGCGTCCATCTTCTGCTCGGCCGGTTGCACACGCGCGGCCAGCGGTGCGCCGGCTTCGGCGCGCAGCACGTCGACGTCGATGGGGTGGCGCGCCGCGACGGTCACGCCTTTGAATGCGTCGCCCGACTGCGCGAGCGTGGCCGCGTAGTACAGCTGGCCGATGCCCGCGATGTGCATGGCCGCCACGCACATGGCGCAGGGTTCGCACGAGGTGTAGAGCTCGCAGCCCGACAGGTCGACGGTGCCCAGCCGGCGGCAGGCATCGCGAATGGCCTCGACCTCGCCATGCGAGGTCGGGTCGTGGTGCGCGACGGAGTGGTTGAAGCCCTCGCCCACCACCTCGCCGTTCTTGACGACGACCGCGCCGAAGGGCTCGGTGCCGGGCTCCTGGAGCGCCCGGGCCGAAAGGGCCAGGGCGCGCTGCATGAAGTGTTCTTGGTACATGGGTCGAATCTCCGTTTGTCTCAGGCCTTGCGGGCCTGGTCGATGGGGGACGGCGCGGATGCAGTCTGCGCGCCGAACAGGCCGGCGGTGGCGCTGGCGTAGCGGCGCGGATCGAAGCGCAGCACGGCGGGCAGCAGCAGCACGGTCACGGCGGCCAGGTAGGCCCAGGCCATGGTGAAGCCACCGGTCTGCTCGCGCACCCAGCCGGTGACGAAGGGCGCGAGCGCCGCGATCATGAAGCCCACGCCCTGCATGAAGCCCGCGAGCGCGCCGGCCTGCGCGGGGTCCGGCCGGTGGTCGAGCGCGAGCACCATGCACAGCGAGAACGCGCCGCCCAGGCCGGCGCCGAGCACGACGGCGATGACGGCCGCCGGCACGGGCAGCGCGAGCCCCAGCGCCGCAAAGCCCGCGAGCTGCGCCAGCAGCGCGCCGACCAGCCAGCGCCGCAGGTCGCGCTGGCCGCCGCGCCGCGCGAGCGCCGGCAAGGTGAGCGCGCCGACGACCTGCGCCAGCGTCATGAGCGCGAGCACGGCACCGCCCTGCTGCGCCGTCCAGCCGCGCTCGGCATGGAAGTAATGCGGCAGCCACGCGACGAGGCTGGTGTAGCCGCCGTTGATGAGGCCGAAGCACAGCGCCAGCAGCCACGCGCGGCGGTGGCCGAAGCAGCGCAGCCAGGCGCGGTCGAGCGAGGGGTCGGCGGCACGCACGGATGACGACGCAGACGGCAGTTGCCGCGCGCCGCGCAGCCACGCCACCAGCGCCACCACCGCGAGCACCGCCCACACGGCGAGGCCGACGTGCCAGTCGAGTTGCGCCTCGCCGCCCACGGCGCGCGCGAGCCACGGGCTGGCCATGGCGCCGAGCCCGCCGCCGCCCATGATGGCGGCCGAGTAGAGCCCGGTCATGAGGCCGAGCCGCGCGGGGTAGGCCTGTTTGACCACGCCGGGCATGAGCGCCTGCACCAGCCCCACGCCCGCGCCCGCGAGCGCTGCGCTCCAAAGCAGCGCCGCGGCACCGCCCGCCACGTAGCGGCCGGCGCAGGCCAGCGCGATGGCACCGAGCCCGAGCGCGATGCCGCCGCGCGCGCCGAGGCGCTGGCCCACGGCCGCGCCCGACAGCGACACCGCGCCCATCGCGAACATCGGCAGCACGGTGAGCAGCGCGACGGCATGGAAGCCGATGCCGGTGGCGGCGCGGATCGGTTCGAGCAAGGGGCTGCTCGACGTGAGAAAGGCGCGCAGGTTGAGCGCCACCAGCACGACCACGCAGGCGAAGAAGACCGGGCCCGCGCCGGTGCGCGGGTTGTCCGAGGCGGAAGAGGCGGCGCGGCTCACGCGGGCACGGCGCCGGGCACGAGCGTGCCGTGGCGCGCGACCACGCGGCCGCTCGACACCACGAGCTGGCGCACGGGGCGGCCCACCACGGCCTGCGCGGGCGTTTGCGCGTCGACCAGCACGAGGTCGGCGCGGCAGCCCACGTCGAGCCCGTAGGCCGTGAAGCCGCAGCCGCGCGCGCCGGAATGGGTGACGGTGTCGAGTGCCACGTCGAGCTCGTCGTCGCGGCGCAGGTTGTAGCGCAGGCCGATGAGCATGGCGCGCTCGAGCATGTCGGGGTTGCCGTAGGGCGACCAAGTGTCGCGGATGCCGTCGTTGCCGCCCAGCACGGTGACGCCGGCGGCGCGGCACGCCATGAGCGGCGGCACGTTGCGCGAAGCCGGCGCGCTGGTGATGAGCACCACGCCAAGCTTGGCCATGCGCGCGAGCAGCGCGTCGCGCTCGCGTTCGCTCACGTCGCCCAGGCAGAAGCCGTGGCTGATCGCGACCTGGCCCTGCATGCCGAGCGCCTCGGTGCGCTGCAGGATCAGCTCGAGCGAGAAGGCGCCCATGGCGCCGGGCTCGTGCAGGTGGATGTCGACGGGGCGCTGGTGCTTGTGGGCGATGCCGAAGAGCACGTCGAGCGACTTCACGGGGTCGCCGTCGATGGCGCAGGGGTCGAGGCCGCCGAGCACGTCGGCGCCCATGGCCAGCGACTGGTCGAGCAGCTCGGCCGTGCCGGCGCGCCCGAGCAGGCCCGACTGCGGAAACGCGACGACCTGGATCTGCTGCACCTCGCGCAGCGTCTCGCGCGTGCGCAGCGTGCCTTCGAGGTGGCGCAGGCCGGCCTGGGTGTCGACGTCGACGTGCGTGCGCAGGCGCGTGGTGCCGAGCGCGAGAAAGGCCTTGGCCAGCACCAGCGACTGCGCGGCGGCGTCGTGCCCGCTGGCGTGGCGGAAGGCGCGCTCGTTCTTGATCTTGTCGGTGAGGTTCGTGCCGACCTCGTTGCGGTACCAGGCCATGCCCCACATCGTCTTGTCGAGGTGGGTGTGGCCTTCGACGAGGCCGGGCAGCAGCAAGGCGCCCTCGCCGTCTTCGACGGTGGCGCCGGCCGGCGCGGCCAGCGCCGCGCCGATCTCGGCAATGCGGCCGTCGTGCACGCGCACATCGACAGGAGACGCACCCAGGGGGCGCACGTTGCGGATCAGGAGCTGCGAGGTCATTCGATTTCGTTCGTGGGTCAGAGGCAAGAGAAGACCGGTCAGGCGGGTTGCGCCGCCACGGTGCGCGGCAGCACGCGCGGCGTGACGAGCGCCACCGCCACGAAGACCAGCGCGTTGACCGCCAGCGCCACCAGCCCGGTGTTGAGCGACTTGAAGACCACGGGCGCCGCCGGGAACAGCGTGCCGAGGTTCGCGCCGGTGGTCATCGTGAAGGCCAGCACCGCACCGCCCGCGAGAATGCCCGCAAAGGCGGCGTGCTTGCTGCCGAAGGGTTTCTTCAGCAGGCTGAACAGCAGCGAGGGCAGCAGCTGCGTGAGCAGGCTCGACGCGAAGATGGCCACGGCCACGATGGTGGTGCCGCCGCGCAGCACGAAGTACACGGCCACCAGCGCGAACAGGGGCAGCACGCCGCGCGCCACGCGCGAGACCTGCTTGTCGGTGGCGTGCGGCGCGAAGCCTTCCTTGTAGACGTTCTTGCCGATCACCGTGGAAGCCGTCAGCAAAATCATCGAGCCCGGCACCAGCGCGGTGAGCACGCCCGTGCCGCCGATCACGCCCACGAACCACGGGTCGAAGGTGTGCTTCACGAGGCCGAACAGGGCCAGGTCGACCTCGGAGCCCTTGAGCCCCGGCACCTGCAGGATCGCCGCGAAGCCCACCAGGAACAGGAAGGCGATGACCACTTGGTACAGCGGCATCAGGATGGTGTTGCGGCGCACCGCGCTCGCGCTGCGGGCGGCGTACACCGAGGTGAGGTTGAACGGGTACAGGTAGTAGCCCAGCGCCGTGAGCAGGATGGTCGAGTTGTACCAGGTGAGGTTCAGGCCCTCTTTCGGAAACTCGAAGAAGCTGGGGTTGGCCGCGTGGATGGCGCTGAACATCGGCGTGACGCCGCCGTAGTAGTGCCAGGGCAGGTACACGCCCAGGAACACGGCGAGCACGAGGATCAGGATGTCCTTCACGATGGCGATGCTGGCCGAGCCGTGGATGCCCGAGAACAGGATGTAGCTGACCATCACGAGCGTGCCGATCCAGATCGCCACCTGCGGCGCGATGGAGCCGTACGAGGCCTCCGACACGATGATGCCCAGCCCGCGCAGCTGGATGGTGAGCAGCGCCACCATGCCCATGAGCGCGACCACCGACACCAGCACGCCGAGCGGGCGGCTGTCGTACTTGTGGGCGAAGAAGTCGGAGAACGACACCAGCTTGTGCGCGGTGGCGTAGCGCCAGATGGCCGGCAGCATCCAGAAGGCCATGAGGTAGGCCAGGCCGCCGTAGGCCAGGATGTAGAAGGCCGGCGAGCCCTTGCTGTACGACCAGCCGCTGGCGCCCAGGAAGGTGAAGGTCGAGAACGACTCGCCCGCCATTAGCAGGAACACCATGATCGTGCCCAGCCCGCGCCCGCCCAGCGCCCATTGCTCCAGGCTCATGGTGCGCCCGCGCCGCGCGAGCACGGCCAGGCCGAGGGCACCGGCCACGAAGAGCGCGATCACGCCGAGTGCGGCGTTCATCGCGCGTCTCCTGCGGCCTGGGCAGCCTGCGCGTCCTGCGCGTCGAGGTCGCCTTCGGCGCGGTCGATGACCACCATCACGAGCGAGGTCAGCACCAGCCAGCTCACGTTCCAGACCATCAGGAAGGGCATGCCGAGCACGAAGGTGGGCGCGACGGACGACAGCCATCCCCCGCTGAAGAAGGCGGCGACCGGCAGCAGGGCCAGCCATTTGGCGAGTTTCATGGGATGTCTCTGTGTGTTCGGGTGGTTGGAAATTCGATCTTCTTTTGGTTAACCATTTTAAATATTTTGGTTAACCAAACGGCGCGAATGGTACGGAGCCGGGCGGGCCGCGTCAATCCGGGGGCTTTCCCGGAGGTGGCGGGGTGCAGGCAATAATCCGCAGGCCCATGCCTGCCGCCACCCGCCGATCCGCCGCGCCCGCCCCTTCGACCGAACCCATCGAGTCCGCCGACGACGCGAACGTGGACGAGCGCGTCTACGCCGCCGTGTCCAAGGCGCTGCTCAGCGGCAAGCTGCGCCCCGGCACGCCGCTGCGCGAGCGTGCGCTGGCCGAGGCGCTGGGCTGCACGCGCGGCGCGGTGCGCAAGGTGCTGGCGCGGCTGGGCTCCGAAAAGCGGCTGGTGCTGGAGCACAACCGCGGCGCCTTCGTGCCCAACCCGTCGATCGACGACATGCGCGGCATCTACCGCGCGCGCCGCATCGTGGAAGCCGGGCTGGTCGCCACGCTGTTCGGCCGGCTGGCGCGCGAGCAGGTGGCCGCGCTGCGCAAGCACGTGCAGGCGGAGCAAAAGGCGTTCAAGGAAGGCCGGCGCGAGGACGCGATCCGCCTGGCCGGCGACTTCCACCTGCTGCTGGCGCAGATGGCGGGCAGCGACGAGCTGCTGTCGTACATCCGGCGGCTGATTGCGAACACCGAGCTGTACAAGGCGCTGTACGACTCGGCCGAGGCCGCGAGCTGCGCGCCGCGCGAGCACGAACAGATCATCGAAGCGCTCATGGGCGACTCGCTCGACGCCGCGCTGGCCGTGGCGCTGGAACACCTGGACGAGCTGGAGCAGCGCGTGATCGCGGGGGCGGCGGCGGAGCAGGAGGTCGACCTGGCGGCGCTGCTGAACGGCGCTGCGCCGGCGCGAAGCCACGGGCACGATCACTGAGGCTTCGCGCGCACGTTTCGTCCACCAGCGAAGTGTCGAGGGGCCGGTCTCGCGAAGATCGGCGCACCATGCCAACGACCCCGCTCGCCGCCTCAGTCCGCCCCCACGCCCCTGCCTTCGAATGGGCGCTGCTCGCGGTGCTCGCGACCTGCTGGGGCGCCTCGTACACCTTCATCAAGATCGGCGTGGCGACGATCCCGCCGGTCACGCTGATCGCGGCACGCACCCTGATCGCGGGGTTGCTGCTGCTCGCGGTGCTGCGCGTGCGCGGCGTGCGCTTGCCCAAAGACGGCGCGACATGGCGGCGCTTCGCGCTGCAGGCTGGCCTGAACAGCGTGCTGCCGTTCACGCTGATCGCCTGGGCCGAGCGCAGCGTGGATGCGGGGCTGGCGACCATCCTCAACTCGACCTCACCGATCTTCATCTTCCTGCTGGGCTGGGGCCTGGGCGGCGCGGGCAAGCCCACGCTGCAGCGGCTCTTCGGCGTGGGCGCGGGGCTGGCGGGCATCTGCCTGATCGTCGGCGTCGAGGCGCTGCAGGGGCTGGGGCATTCGCTGCTGGCGCAGCTGGCGCTGGTGGTGGCCGCCGTCTGCTACGGCTGCGCCGCGATGTTCGGCCGCGTGTTCAAGGGCCTGGACCCGATGGTGCCCGCGGCCGGTTCGCTGCTGAGCGGCGCGGCCCTGCTCGTGCCCGCGAGCCTGGCGATCGACAGGCCCTGGACGCTCGCCCCCTCCACCGCCTCGATGCTCGCCGTGCTGGCGCTGGCGGTGCTGTCGACCGCGCTGGCCTTCACGATCTACTTCCGGCTCATCAGGACGCTGGGGCCGATGTCGACCTCGGCGCAGGCCTACCTGCGCGTGCCCATCGGCGTGACGATCGGCGTGGTGTGCCTGGGCGAGACGCTGGCGGCCACGGCATGGATCGGGCTGGCCTGCGTGGTGGTGGGCGTGGTCGCGATGACGGTGCCTGACACACAACTTTTGCGCCGGGGCCTTCGTTTTTTACGCGGCTTTTAGACCCGCGCTTCTACGCTGCCGGCTCCTCCATCCGTTAGCGAATTCTTTCGATGAAACACCTTCTCCGCACCGCCTTGCCGGTGCTCGTTCTTCCCACCCTGTTCGCCCTGCCCCTGCTCGCCAACGCGCAGCTCACGGGCAACGTGGCGCTGACCACGAACTACAAGTTCCGCGGCCAGGACCAGGACATGCTGGGCAAGAACGACTACGCCAAGACCCGCGGCTTCAAGCCCGCCGTGCAGGGCGGCTTCGACTACGCCTTCGGCGACAGCGGCTTCTACATTGGCAACTGGAACTCCAGCGTCAACTGGCTCAAGGGCAACAGCCTGGAGAGCGACCTGTACGGCGGCTACAAGTTCAAGGCCGGCCCGCTCGACATGGACGTGGGCGCCC
Source organism: Variovorax sp. GW821-FHT10C12 (assembly GCF_059415405.1). Taxonomy (NCBI): domain Bacteria; kingdom Pseudomonadati; phylum Pseudomonadota; class Betaproteobacteria; order Burkholderiales; family Comamonadaceae; genus Variovorax; species Variovorax sp. GW821-FHT10C12. Next base: position 205,715 of record NZ_JBWKNE010000003.1, on the reverse strand, counting down.
TCACCTACCTGTACCCGGGCAATTCGACGGGCAACACGACGGAGCTGTACGCCAGCGCGGGCTACACCGACGCCACGCTCGGGTCGTTCACGCTGAAGTACTCGCACACGGTGTCGAAGGACTACTTCGGATATGCCGGCGCCAAGACCGGCTCGGGCCGCACGGGCCGCAACACCGGCTACCTGAACCTGGCCTACAGCAAGGAGATCGTGCCCAAGGTCACGCTGAAGGCGGCCGTGGGCTACACGAACATGTCGAGCGACATCCGCAGCCTGGGCTACAAGAGTTACGTGGACTACAACGTCGGCGCCACCTACGACTTCGGCAGCGGCCTCACGCTCACGGGCTCGGTGCAGGGCGCCAACAAGAAGAGTTCGTACGTTTCCGTGGCCAACCCGGGCTTCGACTACGGCTTCGGCACCGTCGGCCAGACGACGTACTCGCCGAACAAGGCGCGCTTCATCCTGACGCTGACGAAGACCTTGTGATCAGTCGATGCTGATGTTCGCCGCCTTGGCGACCTCGGCCCACTTCACGCGGTTGGCGTGCACGGTCTTCTTGAACTGCGCGGGCGACTCGATGCGCACGGTGTTGCCCTGGCTCTCGAAGCGCTCGCGGACCTCGGGCTGCTCGAGCACCGTCTTCACGGCGGCGTTGAGCTTGTCGACGATGTGGGCGTCGGTGCCCTTGGGCGCGAAGATGCCGAACCAGATGGCGCTGTCGAAGCCCTTGGTGCCGGGCAGGCCGCTGGAGGCGATGGTCGGCACTTCCTTCACGGCCGGCACCGCCGTGGCGGTGGTCACGCCCAGCAGGCGCACCTTGCCGGCCTTGTAGTGCGGCAGCACGGTCTGCACCTGGTTCATGATGCAGCAGGTCTCGCCGCGCACCACCGAAGTGATGGCCTCGGGGCCGCCCTTGTAGGGCACGTGGACCATGTTCAGGCCCAGGCGCGAGTTGAACTCGGCGAAGGCCATGTGCGTGCCCGCGCCGTTGCCGGTGGAGGCGTAGTTGTACTTGCCGGGGTTGGCCTTCACCAGCTCGACGAACTCCTTGAGCGTGCGCACGTTGATCACGTCGGGGTTGATGGTGAGCACGTTCGACACGTCGAGCACGGGCGCCACGGGCACGAAGTCGGCCTCCACGTCGAAGGGCAGCTTCTTGTACAGCGCGGCATTGCTGCCGTGGGTGGCAGCGGTGCCGAACGAGAGCGTGTAGCCGTCGGGCTTGGCATGCGCGACGTACTCGCTGGCGATGTTGCCGGCGGCGCCCGACTTGTAGTCGATGATCACCGGCTTGCCGAGCTGGCGCGACAGCGGCTCCTGGATGGCGCGGGCCACCACGTCGACGCCCGAGCCGGCCGGGAAGCCCATGATCAGTGTGACGGGTTGTTGCGGCCAGTCGGGCTGGGCCAGCGCCAGGGTCGATGCGGCAGCGGTGCAGAGCAAGGCGCCAGCGGCCAGCAGGGCGCGACGCGGGAAGGGAGAATGGGCCATGTCGGTCTTTCTTCGAGGCGGACGGTGCAGGCGCCGATTGTGGCGCGCGGCTGATATCTGTTTGCACATGTGCTTATGCACCGCGCCCCTTGCCTCTCCATAATCGCTCCATGGTCCGCCCCACACAACAACTCCACACCCATCGCGAACCGGTGCCCGTGCGCGCCGCCGCCACCGTCCTGCTGCTGCGCGACACCGACGCCGGCCTGGAGGTCCTGATGACCCGCCGCTCGGCCACCGCGAGCTTCGCGCCCGGCGCCTACGTCTTTCCGGGGGGCCACATCGACGCGGCCGACGCCGCCGCCGCGCGCATCGCGGCACGCCGCGCCACGCAGAGCGACACGCAGCACACGCAGGCCATCGCCGCGATCCGCGAGGCCTTCGAAGAACTCGGCCTCCTGCTGGCCCGCCACGCCGACGGCCGCGCCGTGACTGCCGACGAGGTCGCCGCCATGGACCGCAACGCCACCGCCGGCACGGCCTTCGCCGACCAGTGCGCCGCGCGCGGCCTGGTGCTGTCGGCCGACCAGGTCTTCACCTTCGCGCACTGGATCACCGACCGCGACCTGCCCAAGCGCTTCGACGTGCCCTTCCTGGTGGCGCGCATGCCCGAGGGCCAGGAGCCCACAGCCGACGAGAGCGAGCAGTTCGAGCCCTGCTGGGTGCGCCCGGCCGACGCGCTGGCGCGCCACGAGGCGGGCAGCTTCTTCATGATCTTCCCGACCATCCGCACGCTGCAGCGCATGGCGGCCTACGCGACGGTCGATGCGGTGCTCGCGGCCTGCGCGCCCGGAGCCGACGGCCAGGAGAAGCCGCTGTGGACCAGCTGCCCGCGCGCCGGCCTGCTCAAGGGCGAGGACGCGCGCTACATGGAACACGAGTCGCCCTTCGGCGAGCTCGCGCTGGTGTGCCCCGACGGCCAGATCGCGCACGCGCTCGACTGGCAGAGCACGCAGCCCGTGGCGCTGCTGAAGAACGTGCAGCGCCTCACCGCGCCGAACCCCAGCGCCATGACCGGCCCGGGCACCAACACCTACCTCGTGGGCGACGCGGCCACCGGCTACCTCGTGATCGACCCGGGCCCGAACGATGCAACGCACCTGGCGCGGCTCGTGGAAGCCACGCAGGGCGACATCCGCCTGATCGTCTGCACGCACTCGCACGCCGACCACTCGCCGGGCGCCGCGCCGCTGCAGGCGCTGTGTGCTGCGGAGCGCAAGCCGCCGATCCTCGGCCTGTCGTCGGCGCCCACGGCCCGTTCCACCGCACGCTTCAGCGCCGAGCGCGAACTGGCCGACGGCGAACGGCTGGTGCTCTCGGGCACCGCGCCCGACGGCGCGCCGCTCGTGCACACGCTGCGCGCCATCCACACGCCCGGCCATGCGGCCAACCACCTGTGCCTGGTGCTCGAGGAAGACGGCCTGCTGTTCTCGGGCGACCACATCCTCAATGGCAGCACGACGGTGGTCGATCCGCCGGACGGCGACATGACGGCCTACCTCGATTCGCTCGACAAGCTCGACGCGGCCTGCGCGGCCGGCGGCATCGACTTCATCCTGCCGGCGCACGGCTACGTGATCGGCTTTGCGCGCACGGCCATCGCGCACCTGAAGGCGCACCGCCTCAAGCGCGAGGCCAAGATCGCCGCCGCGATGCAGCGGCTGCCCGACGGCACGCCCGAGCAGTGGCTGCCGCTCGCCTACGACGACGTGCCCGAGCGCATGTGGCCGGTGGCGGCGCGTTCGCTGGCGGCGCACGTGGCGCGCATCCGTCAACTGGCCGACGCGCGATGAACCGCTCGAACCGCCCCTCTGCGCCCGACGACGAAGGCGTGCGCCTGGCCAAGCGCGTGGCCGCGATGGCCCAGGTGTCGCGCCGCGAGGCCGAACTGCTGATCGAGAACGGCGCGGTGCGCGTGGACGGCGTGCCCGCCCTGCTGCCGCAGTCGCGCGTGCAGGCGCACCAGCAGGTCGAGATCGCCGCCGGTGCGCGGCCCGAGCCGATCGTGCCGGTGACGATGGTGCTCTACAAGCCCGCCGGCATGCCGACCGACAACGCGCACCAGTTGCTGGTGGCCGCCAACCACCACGAGCCTGAGCGCGAGGGCCAGCGTTTCCTGCCGGCGCATGCACGCGGCCAGCGCTGCATGACGCCGCTCGAAACCGGCGCCAGCGGCCTCGTGGCCTACACGCAGGAATGGCGCATCGAGCGCAAACTGCAGGAAGACGCGGGCATCCTCGAGCATGAAGTGATGGTCGACGTGGCCGGCCCGGTGAGCCCCGAGGTGCTGGCGCGGCTGGAGCGTTCGCCCGCGCGCGTGAGCATCGGCCGGCAGTCGCCCGAGCAGACCGGCCTGCGCTTTGCGCTGAAGGGCGCGCGGCCCGGGCAGATCGCGCACATCTGCGACGGCGTGAACCTGCGCATCGTCGCCATGCGGCGCCTGCGCGTGGGCCGCGTCTCGCTGGCCGGGCTGCAGCCGGGGCAGTGGCGCTACCTGGCACCGCACGAGCGTTTTTGAAAGCGGCTTGAGGACGACGAGGCAGCACCGCAAACTGCCACCTGAAGACAGCGGCCCCGCGCCGCACACGGGAGATACCAGCACCATGAAGTTCGGCACACCGATCCGCACCCTGGCCTGCACCCTGCCCCTGACGCTGCTGGCGGGCTGCAGCTACCTCACGGCCTTGCTGTTCCCCGACGCGCCGGTCGGTTCGCCGACCGCTGCGACGGCCACCCCGCCGGCATCGCCGCCCACCGTGGTCTCGAAAGACGGCCTCGCGCCGATCACCGCGGTGCAGGTGGACCGCATCCGCGAAGCCGTCGGCGGCAAGCCCCCGAGCCCCGCAGTGGGCAAGGTGGTGGAGAGCGCGTCGTCGACCATCGAATCCTTCTTGCGTACCGAAGGCTGCATCACGGCGCGCAACGGCGCGGTGCTCAACCCCTTCGCGGCACCCGGCCGGCTGTTCGACGGCACGGGCTTCCAGGGCGGGCCGATGGCCGAGATGCAGTACCACGACAAGACCGCCTGCGTGACGGTGCAGCGCATCCAGAACTGGAAGCTGGTGTCGCCCCGGCTGCTGCGCTTCGACGTGGTCTACGTGGGCGACGACGGCGAAGAGCGCGCCATCAAGCGCCACGAACTGATGCGCCAGCCCAAGGGCGGCTGGCTGTTCACGCGCTGAGCGTGGTGGCCGCCGCGGCCTGCGCACGCAGGCCGACGCCGAACGACAGCTGCGCCACGATGCCCGCACCGGCCAGCACGGCCGCCGCCGCCAGCGCGGGGTTGCCGTGGCCCAGGCCCGCGAGCGCGGTGCACAGCGCGCCGATCGCCATCTGCGTGGCGCCGTACAGCCCCGAAGCCGAGCCGATGACCTTCGGGTTCACGCCGATCGCCAGCGTCAGCGCGGCCGGCGAGGCCATGCCGGCGCCCACCGTGAAGAGGAACATGCTCGCGACGATCAGCGGCACCGAGAGCTGTCCCGCGAGTGCCGCGCCCAGCAGCACGAATGCTGCTGCCACGCTCAGTGCATTGGAGCGCACCATGAGCCGATCGAGCCGCACGCGCGAGATCAGCCGGCTCGTGAGAAAGCTGCCGAGCCACACGCCCGAGACGAGGATCGCCAGGTAGATGCCGGCCTCATGCGAGGGCCGGTGCAGCTGGTCCACGAAGATGAAGGGCGCGGAGGCGATGAAGGCGTACATCGACGTGGTGGCGCAACCGCCGCCGACCGAGAAGCCGACGAACGCGCGCGAGCCCACCAGCTGCCGGTAGTTGCGCGCGAGCGCGGCACCGTCGAGCGCCGCGCCGGGCGAACCCGTCTCGGGCAGCAGGCGCCAGGCGAAGAGAAAGCCGACGACGCCGAGCGTGAAGAGCGCATAGAAGATCGAGCGCCAGCCCAGCGCGGTGGCCAGCGCGCCGCCGATGAGCGGCGCCACGCTCGGCCCCACGGCCACCATGAGGTTCATGAGCGCGAGGCGGCGCGTGGCCTCCTGCGGCTCGGCCGTGTCGCGCACGATGCTGCGGCCCAGCACGAGGCCCGCGCAGCCGCCCACGGCCTGGAACAGGCGCGCGGCGATCAGCGCATGCACGTCGGGCGCCACGGCCGCGGCCAGGCCCGACACGGCATAGATCGCGAGCCCCGCCAGCAGCACCGGCCGCCGCCCAAAGCGGTCGGCCAGCGGGCCGTACACCAGCTGCCCGGCGGCCAGGCCGAGGATGTACAGGCTCACCGTCATCTGCATCGCGCCCATGCCGGCGCCGAGGTTCTTGGCGGCGATGGGCAGCGCGGGCACGAAGACGTGCATCGCCAGCGTGCCGCTGAAGGTGACGAGCGCGAGCAGCCAGAGCGGCGCGTGCCGCGGGCGTGGCGGCAAGGACGCGGTCATCGAACGGTGGTCGTGGCGGGCTTGCCTTGATCGCCTTGCGCGAGCGCGTCGTCGGCCGGCTCCCAGCCGCCGCCGAGCGCCATGAACAGCACGACCTGGTCGTCGGCCAGTTGCGCGTCGCTGGCGGCCAAGGCGGCGTCGGCACCGGCCAGTGCGCGCTCGGCGTCGAGCGCGTCGAGGTAGGCGGTGCGGCCGTTGCGGTACAGCTGGCGCGCCTGCGCGGCGACCTTGGCGCTTTCGTCGCGCGAGGCCTGCAGGGCGGCGCGGCGGTCGAGCTCGCGGGCGTAGGTGCCGAGCGCGGTTTCGGTCTCGCGCAGCGCGGTGAGCACGGTGCCGTCGAACTTCGCGAGCGCGGCGCGCGTGCCGGCCTCGGCCTGCGCGATGCGGGCCTGCGCGGCGCCGGTGTTGGGCACGGTCCACGAGATCAGCGGGCCGACGCTCCAGGCCAGCGTGTCCTGGCGGCCGAAGCCGGTCGCATGGCCGGCCGACGAGCCCGAGAGGCCCAGCGTGACCTTCGGGTAAAGGTCGGCCGTGGCCACGCCGATGCGCGCGGTCGATGCAGCGAGGCTGCGCTCGGCCTGGCGGATGTCGGGCCGGCGGCGCAGCAGCGCGGCGCCGTCGCCCACCGGCAGTGCACCGGCCACGCGCGGCGGCGTGGTGCAGTCGGCCACCTCGCGCGGAAAGTCCTGCGGCAGCGCGCCGGTGAGCGTGGCCAGGCGGTAGAGCGCGCCCTGGCGCTGGGCCTTCAGCGGCGGCAGCGCGGCGTCGAGCTGCGCGAGCTGGGCGCGCGCGCGGCCAGCGTCGATGGCACCGGCGCGGCCTGCGCGTTGCAGGCGCTCGGTGACGTTCACGGCGTCTTGTTGCAGCGCGACCGACTTCTGCGCGATCTGCAGCCGCAGGCCGGCCGAGCAGGCCTCGGCGTAGGCGCGCGCGGTGCCGGCCGCGACGTTCACGCGCACGAGGTCGAGCGCGGCTTCGGCGGCCTGGCTGCTGGCGGCCGAGGCCTCGATGGCGCGGCGGATCTGGCCGAACAGGTCAACCTGGTACGACAGCGACGCGCCCGCGCTGTAGTTGAAGGTGTTCGGCGGCTCGTAGCCCTTTTGCAGCAGCGACAGGCCCGAGACGTGGCCGAAGGACGGCCCGCCGTTCACGCCGATGGTGGGGTACTTGGCGCCGGCCACTTCGGTTTCGATGGCGCGTTCGCGCTCGAGGTTGGCGACGGCCTGGCGCAGGTCGGTGTTGTGCGCGAGGGCCTGGGTGACGAGGCGGTCGAGCAGCGGGTCGTGGTACAGGCGCCACCAGTGCGCGGGCAGCGGCGCGGCATTCGCCGGTGCTTCGGCGAAAGGCTTGGCCGCAGCGGGCTGGCTGGCCAGCGCCTCGGGCGGTTGCCGGTAGTCGGGGCCGACCGCCGCGCAGGCCGCGAGCCCGGCCGCGACCGCGAGCGAAGCCATGCGAAAGGCGAAGCGGGTCATGGCGGTCATCCCTTCTTCGGTGCGGCGGCCGCGTGGGCCGCGTCGTGTTCGAGGACCTGCACCGTGACCGTCTGGCCGGCCACGAGGCGCGAGCCTTCGGGCAATGGGTCGAGCTTCACGCGCACCGGGATGCGCTGCGCCAGCCGCACCCAGTTGAAGGTCGGGTTCACGCTGGGCAGCAGGTTGGCGCTGGTGGAGCGGTCGCGGTCGGCGATGCCGGCGGCCACGCTGTCGACCGCGCCTTCGAGCACCGCGCCGCCGCCCATCGGCGTCACGCGCACGCGGTCGCCCAGGTGGATGCGCGGCAGCTTGGTTTCTTCGAAGTAGCCCTCGACGTAGAACGACTGCGCATCGACCAGCGCGAGCACCGGCCGGCCGGCGGCGGCGTAGCTGCCCTGGCGCAGGTCGAGGTTGGTGACGAGGCCGTCGGCCGGCGCGCGCACTTCGGCGCGCTGCAGATTGAGGCGCGCCGAATCGAGCGCCACCTCGGCCTGCGCGACGGCGGCCTGGGCCTGCTCGACGCGGGCGCGGGTCTGTTCGCGCGACTCCTTCGACACCAGCTCATCGAGCCCCGTGTTGCGCGCGTTCTCGCGCTGGGCCTGGGCGCTCACGGCGCGCTGCGCGGCGAGCGCGGCCTGCGCCTGGCGCACGGCCAAGTCGTAGCGCGCGCGGTCGACCTCGAACAGCAGCGTGCCGGCGGCGACCGGCTGGTTGTCGCGGATCGGCACGGCCGTGACGAGGCCCGACACGTCGGGCGCGATCTGGACCACGTTGGCGCGCACGCGGCCGTCGCGCGTCCATGGCGCAAGCTCGTAGTGGTCCCACAGGCGAAAGCCCGCCCAGACGGCGGCGGCCACCACGGCCACGGTGAGGAGAACGCGCAGCAGGCTCTGCGCCCGGGGGTTGTCTGCGAAGGGGTTGGCTTTCATGGGAATCTCTGTGTGGTTTGCGTTGTCATTGCAGGTGCGCCGTGAGGCGGCTCAGGCCGTACAGCAGCAGCAGGTACAGCGCCATGTCGAACAGCGCCGGGTGCCACACCCAGCGGTACAGGCCGGTGGCGGCGAGCAGCCGGCGCACGCCCCACAGGGCGAGCAGCGCGGCGCCGGCCAGCAGCATGAGCCAGGGCACGTAGAGCCCGTAGAAACTGGCTTCGCCGATCATGCGGAAGCTCCTTGCGGTGAAGAAGACACAGCCGCGAGCGAAGGCGGCGCGTCGGGGAACAGGTTGCGGCGCAGGCCGACCAGCGCGGTGACGGCGGCGCGCGACGCGGTGGAGGTGTCGCGCGCGGCGAGCACAGCGGCCAGCGCCTCGTCGATCTGCGGCAAGAGCGCGGCCGGGCGCGGTGCCATGCGGCCTTCGCCGCGCTGGCGGAAGAAGCGCGCGATGCCGCCGAGCAGCGCGGCCGAGGTGGCCATCGGCAGCTGGGCGCGCACGCGCTGCAGCACGGCGATGTCGGCGCCCATGCGCAGGTCGCGCAGCGCGTCGTTGGCGGCCACACCCTCCACGGTGCCGCCGGCCTGCGCGATGCGCGGCGCCAGCAGGCCGATGCGGTCGAGCATGCGCACGGCGTAGGCGTCGCTCTGCGCGTACTGCGGCTGGGAGGAAGCGGCCATGTCGCCGAGCTCGCGCCAGGTGGCGCGCTGGATGCGGCGCGCGCTCCAGTCGGCGCCCACCGAGCGCACCAGCCGCGTGACGCGCGCTGCGACCAGCACGCCGACGACCTGGCCGATCATGCTGTTGATGAAGCTCACGAGGTCGGCGCTGGCGGTGTCGTGCATCGCGAGCGTGCCCGACACGCCGAAGACCAGCGCCATCGCGGCCATGAAGTGCGTCGGTCGCGGCAGGTACAGGCCCAGCAACAGGAAGAGCGGCGCGCAGATCACGACCAGCATGCCGAAGTCCTGCACCGTGGGCATGAGCACGAGCACGTAGACGGCCGAGATCGGAATGGACCACAGCGTCCACTTCAGGAAGCCGTGGATCGCCGGCACCGGGTCGTCCATGGTCGCGAAGAAGCAGCAGAAGACCGCGGCCATCATGGTGGCGGCCGAGCCCGTGGGCCAGCCCGTGAGGATCCAGAACGCGCCGCACAGGCAGATGGCGATGACGGCCGCGAGCGCGGAGAGCAGCGCCATGCCGTGGTCGCGGTGCATCGCGCGCTGGCCGAGCGCGGCCGTGCGGCGCAGCGGCGCGCCGCCCTTCAGGCCTTCGTCGATGTCGCGGCGCAGTTGGGCGCAGGCGGTCCAGCCGTCGACCAGCTCTTCGAGCCGGCCTGCGAGGCCGATGCGCAGCGCGCGGGCCCAGGGCGTGAGCCCCGTGTCTTGTGCGGTGCCCAGCGCGGCGATGGCCTGGCGCAGCGCCTGCAGGCGTGCAGAGGCGTCGACGGCCGGGTCGCTTTCGTCGCGCAGCCATTGCGCGGCCAGCGCGAGCACGGCGGTGACGTCGGGCGCGAGGCGGCCTTCGGCCTGCGCCAGCGCCTGCAGCCGGTCTTCGACGGCCGACAGCGCGGGCGTGAGCGCCGCCACGCGGTCCTGCATGGCGCGGATCGCGCCGGCGGTCCAGCGCAGGTGCGTGGTGTCGAAGGGCACGTGGGTCGAGAGCAGGCGCAGCTGCGTGATGTCGCCCGCGAGGCGGCGGCGGTCGTCGTCCAGGCGCTTCGGGTCGGCGTCCTTGGGGGTGCTGCGGTCGCCGGGCTGGAACAGGTCGCCGAGCCACTGGCGCGCGTCCTTCAGCGTGCGGTCGAGCAGGCCCAGCACGGTGGGCGCGAGCCCCGCGGGCAGCACGAGGCTGTGGACCAGCGTGGCGCAGAAGATGCCCAGGCCGATCTCTTCCACGCGCGCCACGGCGGTGTCGAACAGCACGAGCGGCGTCTGCACCGACGGAAAGCCGATCAGCGCCGCCGTGTAGCCCGCGAGCATGAAGACGTACGAGCGCGGCGTGCGGTCGAGCAGCGAGATGTACAGGCACAGCCCGACCCACAGCGCGAGCACCAGCGTGAGCAGCTCGGGCGCGTTGGACAGCGCGGGCACCATGAGCACGGTGGCGACGCTGCCGATGAGCGTGCCGCAGAAGCGGAACATCGCCTTGGAGCGCACGGCGCCGGCCAGCGGATGGGCGACGACGTAGGTGGTCATGAGCGCCCAGAAGGGGCGCGGCAGGCCGGCGCGGCTGGCCAGGTACATCGCCAGCATCGCGGCGGCGAAGCTCTTGACGGAAAAGAGAACTTCCGCGCGGGTGAAGCGCGGCAACGACATCGCCGTGGACATCTACTGGCCGCGCCCTTCCTGCTGCAGGCTCTGCATGCCGGCGGCACTGCGGCCGAGCTTGGCCTCGAGCGCGCCGAAGACGCGCAAGGTGGCGGCGATGTCCTCGTCGGGAATGCCTTCGAACAGCGCGGCGCGCATCTGGCGCAGCGCGGCCTCGATGGGCTCGCACACGGCGCGGCCGGCGGGCGTGAGGTGCAGCGTCTTGGCGCGGCGGTCGGCCGGGTCTTCGCGGCGCTCGACGAAGCCGGCCTCGACCAGTTGGTCGAGCGAGCGCACCAGCGACGGCCCTTCGATGCCCAGCGCCTCGGCCACCGTGCCCTGGCGCACGCCGTCTTCCATCCGCCCGAGCACCACGACCGGCCAGGCCAGCGTCTGCGACAGGCCGACGTGCGCCACCGCCTTGTCGGCCGCCGCGCGGTAGCCGCGCTGGAGCACCGACAGCGAGGTGCCGAGCCGCATCAGCGCGTGTTCGCGCAACGGGGAGATGGGTTCGGTATCGGCCACGGCGTTATCAATTAGTTAGCTTGCTAACAATTGTACGGGTTTCTACCGAGTTTTGCACGCGACCGCGCACGTCGTCAGCGCGCGGCCCAGGGAAAAGGGGGAGAGAAAGAAAAGTGTGAAGCTCGCCGATAAGCCGGATTCTGTGCACCGGAGCCCTCTTGCGAAGACCCCGGCGTGACCGCCATTACTCTGGGCCGTTTGTCGCCAAACGGCTCGATGCCACCTACCCGCCAGCTCAGCGGAACCACCTCGATACTGGCCTACTTGGTGTTGCTGCGCGCAGAGATTGCCCGTTTCACCCGAACTGAATCGGCTCGTCTCTGTTGCTCTGATCCTCACCTCACGGTGGAGAGTCGTTAACTCCTGCGCTGTCCTGTGCAGTCCGGACGTTCCTCCAGTGCGATCTTTCGACCCGATGCTGTTGCCCGAAGGCAGAGCATCGTCCCTTTCGGGCTTGCACCAGCGGCGGTCTGGCGTGCTTCACCGCTCGATTATCGCCCGCCCCGTCAATGACCCTTCAGGCGATGCCGCGCGCCGACCTTCAACCGGGCGTTTCGTGGTCGCCGGCCTGCACCAGACCCAGCTTGCGCAACGTCCGATGGAAGTTGCTGCGGTCGATGCCGGCCTCGCGCGCGGCGCTGGCCACGCGGCCGCCGTGGCGGGCGAGCAGTTCCGACAGCCAGGCCCGCTGGAAGGCCTCGGTTGCGTCGCGCAACGTGCCGCCAGCGATGGCAGGCCCCGCGTGTTCGTTCGCCGGGGCCTGCACGGGCGCTGCCACGGCGCTTCCCACGACGGCAGCGCTGTCCAGCGCCAGGTGATGCGGTTCGATGGCCGTCCAGCGCGAGCCGCGCGGCTGCTCCCTGAACGCCCGCAGCGAGGCGCGACTGATCACATGCTCGAGCTCGCGCACATTGCCCGGCCAGCCGTGCGCCAGCATGGCGGCCTTCGACGCCGGCGAGAGCCGCAGGTTGCGCGCGCCCAGTCGGTGCTGGTTCTCCTCGAGAAAGCTGCCGGCGAGCACGAGCACGTCGCGCCCCCGTTCGCGCAGCGGCGCGACGACGAGCGGATAGACCGACAGCCGGTGGTACAGGTCGGCGCGAAAACGCCCCTGCGCGATCGCCGCGGGCAGGTCGCGGTTGGTGGCCGCGATCACGCGCACGTCGACCTTGCGCATGCGGTCGCTGCCGGGGCGCTGCACCTCGCCGCTTTGCAGCACACGCAGCAGCTTGGCCTGCACGCTCAGCGGCAGCTCGCCGACCTCGTCGAGAAAGAGCGTGCCGCCATCGGCGATCTCGAACTTGCCGTCGCGGTCCTGCACGGCGCCGGTGAACGCGCCGCGCTTGTGGCCGAAGAGTTCGCTGTCGGCCAGCGACTCGGGCAGCGCCGCGCAGTTGACCTGCACGAGCGGCTGCTCGCTGCGCCGCGAGCGCGCGTGCAGGCGCTGCGCGACCAGGTCCTTGCCGACGCCGGTTTCGCCGAGCAGCAGCACCGTGAGGTCGGAGACGGCGACGGTGTCGATCTCGTGGCACAGCTGCTTCATCGCCGGGCTGCTGCCCAGCAGCTCGCGGGGGGCGCCGCGCCCTGCGCGCAATGCCTGGGCCACAGCCTGCTCGCGCATCGCGCGCGCCTGCATTTCGCGGATCGTGTCGGCGGCCTCGATGCCGGTTTCGACAAGCGCAATCAGTGCCTCCATCTGCGCCGGGCCCACGGCATCGAAGGCGTGTGGCTCCAGCGCGTCCAGCGTCAGCAGGCCCCAGACGGCGCCGCGCAGGCGCAGCGGCGCGCCCATGCAGTCGTGCACCGGCAGGATGCCCGGCTGGCCGGCGACGAGGCCGTCGTACGGGTCGGGCAGGTTGCTGTCGTGGGCGAAGCGCAGGCCCCGTTCGCTGTCGAGCAGGCGCGCGAAACGCGGATGGGCGGCCACGGGAAACTGGCGCCCCAAGGTCTCATCGCTCAGGCCGTCGACCGCGACGGGCTTCAGCACATCGACGTCGAGCTGCAGCAGCGCGGCGGCATCGCAGCGGACCAGTCCGCGCGCGGCGGCGAGCAGCGACCGGTAGCGGGCGGCCTCGGCTTCGGGCTCGGGTGGTGAGGCCTCGGTGGTCGAATCGACACGCAATGTGGTCATAAGTACAACGCTGAAGTTGTTGTGAATTTGACCACGCCTGATAAATCCCCAACGGCATCAAGCACTTGCAGCGGTCTTCCGGCTGGCACGGATCGTGAGACGACAAAGGCATCTCAACAGAGGAAGCGCCAGACCATGAACCCGCAAACCATCGCCATCGTCAAGTCCACCGTGCCCGCGCTCCAGGCCCACGGCGAGGCCATCACCAGCCACTTCTACAAGATCATGTTCGAGGGCCATCCGCAGGTGAAGGCCTTCTTCAACGAAGCGCACCAGGCCGCCGGCACGCAGGCGCGTGCGCTGGCGGGTGCGGTCATCGCGTACGGCGCGCACATCGACCGGCTCGAAGCGATCGCCGGCGCCCTGCCCCGCATCATCCAGAAGCACGCCGCGCTGGGCGTGCTGCCGGAGCACTACCCGATCGTCGGCCACTACCTGCTGCGCGCCGTGAAGGAGGTGCTCGGCGATGCCGCCACCGACGAGGTGATCGCCGCCTGGGGCGAGGCCTACGAATCGCTGGCGGGCCTGCTCATCGCCGCGGAAGAAGCCGTCTACAGCGCCAACGCGGCGCAGCCCGGCGGATGGCGCGGCACGCGCGAATTCCGCGTGGCCCGGCGCGAGGATGAAAGCGAGGTCATCACCTCGTTCTACCTGGAGCCCGTGGACGGCGGCGCGCTGCTGGCGTTCACGCCGGGGCAGTACCTCACGCTGGTGCTGGAGATCGACGGCCAGCCGGTGCGCCGCAACTACTCGCTGTCCGACGCGCCGGGCAAGCCGTGGTACCGCATCAGCGTGAAGAAGGAAGAAGGCGGCCGCGCCTCGAACTGGCTGCATGAGGCCGCCGCGGTCGGCACGCGGCTGCAGGTGCAGGCACCGTGCGGCGACTTCGTGCTGCAGCCCGCGGGCGAACAGGCGCGCCCCCTCGTGCTGGTGACGGGCGGCGTGGGCATCACGCCCGCGATGAGCATGCTCGAATCGGTGGCGCACACGGGCCGGCCGGTGCACTTCGTCCATGCGGCGCGGCACGGCGGTGCGCATGCCTTCCGCGCCCGCGTGGATGCGCTCGCGCAGCGGCATGCGAACGTGAAGCCGCTGTATGTCTACGACGCGCCGCGCGACACCGACACGCCGCATGCGACCGGCTTCGTCACCCGCGAGCTGCTGGCCGGGCTGCTGCCGGAAGACCGCGACGTCGACCTGTACTTTCTCGGGCCGAAGCCCTTCATGCAGGCGGTGTATGCGAACGGGCTGGCGCTCGGCGTGCCGAAGCAGCAGCTTCGCTACGAGTTCTTCGGGCCGCTGGAAGCCCTGGAAGCCTGAGGGAAGCAAAGCCCTGCGCTGAAACGGTCGCGGGCTGGTCTCACAATGCGCGCTGTCCGCCCGAACAACCGCATTGATCCAAGGAGATTCCATGAAGGCCCAGAACATCCTCCAGACCATCGGCAACACGCCGCACATCCGCATCAACCGCCTGTTCGGCCATGCGAAGCAGCAGGTCTGGATCAAGTCGGAGCGCGCCAACCCCGGCGGCTCGATCAAGGACCGCATCGCGCTGTCGATGGTGGAAGACGCCGAGAAGAGCGGCGCGCTCAAGCCCGGCGGCACCATCGTCGAGCCCACCTCCGGCAACACCGGCATCGGCCTGGCGATGGTCGCGGCCGTCAAGGGCTACAAGCTGATCCTGGTGATGCCCGACAGCATGTCGGTGGAGCGCCGTCGCCTCATGCTGGCCTACGGCGCCACCTTCGACCTCACGCCGCGCGCCAACGGCATGAAGGGCTCCATCGCCCGCGCCGAGGAAATCGTGGCCGGCACGCCGGGCGCGTGGATGCCGCAGCAGTTCAACAACCCCGCCAACGTCGACGTGCACGTGCGCACCACGGCCGAAGAGATCGCGGCCGACTTTCCCGAGGGCATCGACGTGCTCATCACCGGCGTGGGCACGGGCGGCCACATCACCGGCGTGGCGAAGGTGCTCAAGAAGAAGTGGCCCAAGCTGCAGGTGTTCGCGGTGGAGCCCGTGGCTTCGCCCGTGATCTCGGGCGGCGCGCCGGCGCCCCACCCCATCCAGGGCATCGGCGCGGGCTTCATTCCGAAGAACCTGGACACCTCGCTGCTCGACGGCGTGCTGCAGGTCGACGCCGAACCCGCGCGCGAAATGGCGCGCCGCTGCGCGGTCGAGGAAGGCATCCTGGTTGGTATCTCGTCGGGCGCGACGCTCGCGGCCATTGCGCAGAAGCTGCCCTCGCTGGCGCCCGACGCGGTGGTGCTGGGCTTCAACTACGACACGGGCGAGCGCTACCTCTCCGTCGAAGGCTTCCTGCCCGCCTGATCCAGCTACAAGTTTCATAGCGCCTCGGGCGCTTAAAATCGTCGGTCTGCTTGATAACCACAAGCCCCACGACATGCTGCGAATCTCCGAACTCAAACTCCCGCTCGACCACGCGCCTGACGCGCTGGCCACCCTGATCGCCCGAACGCTCGACGTTCCGCCCGAAGCGATCGCCTCCCACACCGTCTACAAGCGCAGCTTCGACGCCCGCAAGGTCGACCTGCTCACGGTCTACATCTGCGACGTGCAGCTGGCCGACGCCGCGCTCGAAACCGCGCTGCTGGCCAAACACGCCGGCCACCCGCACATCCAGCCCGCGCCCGACATGCGCTACACGCCGCCGGGCCAGGCGCCCGACGACGCCACGCGCCCCGTGGTGATCGGCTTCGGTCCCTGCGGCATCTTCGCGGCACTGATGCTCGCGAAGATGGGCTTCAAGCCCATCGTGCTCGAACGCGGCAAGACCGTGCGCCAGCGCACCCGCGACACCTGGGGCCTGTGGCGCAAGAGCGTGCTCAACCCCGAGTCGAACGTGCAGTTCGGCGAAGGCGGCGCCGGCACCTTCTCGGACGGCAAGCTCTACAGCCAGATCAAGGACCCGCGCTTCCTCGGCCGCAAGGTGATGGAAGAGTTCGTGAAGGCTGGCGCGCCGCCCGAAATCCTGTACGTCGCGCATCCGCACATCGGCACCTTCAAGCTGGTGAAGGTGGTCGAGAACATCCGCGAGCAGATCGTCGCGCTCGGCGGCGAGATCCGCTTCGAGCAGCGCGTGACCGACGTGCACATCGAAGACGGCCACCTGCGCGGCCTCACCGTGCTCGACCAGACGACCGGCCAGAGCAGCGAGCTGCGCGCCGACCACGTCGTGATGGCACTGGGCCACAGCTCGCGCGACACCTTCGAGATGCTGCATGCGCGCGGCGTGTACATCGAGGCCAAGCCTTTCTCGATCGGCTTCCGTGTCGAGCACCCGCAGGGCCTCATCGACCGCGCCCGCTGGGGCCGCCACGCGGGCCATCCGCTGCTGGGCGCGGCCGACTACAAGCTGGTGCACCACGCCAGCAACGGCCGCTCGGTCTACAGCTTCTGCATGTGCCCCGGCGGCACCGTGGTCGCGGCCACCAGCGAGCCGGGCCGCGTGGTCACCAACGGCATGAGCCAGTACTCGCGCAACGAGCGCAACGCCAACGCGGGCATCGTGGTGGGCATCGACCCGAAGGACTTCCCCGGCGATGCGCTGGCAGGCATCGCGCTTCAGCGCCAGCTCGAAAGCAACGCCTATGTGCTCGGCGGCAGCAACTACCACGCGCCCGGCCAGCTGGTGGGCGACTTCATCGCCGGCAAGCCGTCCACCGCGCTCGGCAGCATCATCCCGTCGTACAAGCCTGGGGTGACACCGACCGACCTGCACCAGGCCCTGCCCGCCTACGCCATCGAGGCGATGCGCGAAGCCTTCCCGGCCTTCGGCCGCAAGATCAAGGGCTTCGACACGCACGACGCCGTGCTCACCGGCGTGGAAACGCGCACCTCGTCGCCCATCCGCATCACGCGCGGCGACGACTTCCAGAGCCTCAACGTGCGCGGCCTCTACCCGGCCGGCGAAGGCGCGAGCTACGCGGGCGGCATCCTGTCGGCCGGCGTGGACGGCATCAAGGTGGCCGAGGCCGTGGCGCGCAGCGTGCTCGGCAGCGCCGTTTGACAATGCACTTCCACCGTCCCACCACCGGCCAGCTGGCCGTCGCCACGCTGGCGATGGCCGCCGTGGTGCTCGCGTCCAACCTCCTGGTGCAGTTCGCCATCAACGACTGGCTCACCTGGGGCGCCTTCACCTACCCGGTGGCCTACCTCGTGAGCGACCTCGTCAACCGGCGCTTCGGCCCCGGCATGGCGCGGCGCGTGGCGTGGGTCGGCTTCGCGGTGGCCGTGGCGGTGTCGCTGCTGCTCGCACCGGCGCGCATCGCCGCCGCCTCGGGCCTGGCCTTCATCGCCTCGCAGCTGCTCGACATCCGCGTGTTCGACCGCCTGCGCCGCGGCCTGTGGTGGCGCGCGCCGCTGGTGGCCACGGTGATCGCGGCCGTGCTCGACAGCATCGTCTTCTGGGGCATCGCCTTCGCAGGCACCGACGGCCCCTGGCTCACCTGGGCGCTCGGCGACCTGGGCGTGAAGCTCGGTGTCGGCGTGCTGATGCTGCTGCCGTTCCGGCTGCTGATCGGGCGGCAAGCCGCTGACCGAGGCGCTGCACGCGCATGACGATCCGCCCTGACAATACCCGCAGGATGTTCCGGCCGCGCTGACCGCGCGGGACCGGTTGTTCTTTTTCTTCCCTTTCCATCCCTCGCGCCCATCGCCGAGCCTTCCGTATGACCGACGCATCCACCGCCGCCCCGAACACGAACTCGCGCAACGCACGGCGCCAGCGCCCGGACATGGCCGAGCAGCTGCAGCAGCTGAAGTCCGGCGCGGGCAGCACCGACGCAGGCGCTGACGCGTCGGCAACGCAGCCCGCTCCCGCGCAACAGCAGCAACAGCAACGCCCGCCGCGGGCGAAGCAGCAGCGCCCGCACGGGCAGCAACAGCCGCAGCAGGGGCGCAAGCCGCGCGGCCCGCAGCAACAACAACAGCAACCCGAAGCCCAACGCGCACCGCGCAAGGTCAACCCGGTGCTGGAACGCCTGTTCGCGCTCTACCCGCAGCTCTTCGGCGCACGCTTCGTGCCGCTGAAGCTCGGCGTGTATGAAGAGCTGATCGCGCGCCATCCCGAAGACTTCAAGGCCGAAGACCTGAAGATCGCGATGGGCCAGCATGCGCGCTCCACGCGCTACCTCGAGAGCGTGGCCGCCGGCCATGCGCGCCACGACCTGGACGGCAACGCGCTCGACCCGGTCGCGCCCGAGCACGTGCACCACGCCATCCTCGAACTGCACCGCCGCCGTTCGCACCGCAACCCCGGCGAAGACCTGCGCCCGCAGCTGGTGACGCGCATCGCCAAGGCCATCGAAGCCTCGGGCCTGGACCACGAGGCGTATGCCGTGCTGGTGCGCTCGCGCGACGCTAACAACAACGCCGTCGTCGACGAAGCCCTGGCCGAACTCGCCCAGCAGGCCGCCAAGCGCGAAGCCCTGCTGCGCGCCTTCGAAGCCAGCGGTCGCAGCGAACAGGAATTCGCCGACATGTACGGCATGAAGCCCGGCGACGTGACGCGCACGCTGCAGCGCGTGCGGGACGACAAGAAGCGGGCCGAGGCGGCAGCCGCTGCCGCAGCGGTGGCCGCCGACGCGGCAGCAGCCGCAGCGCCTGAGGTGCAGGCGGCGCCCGAAGCAGAAACCGCCCCGGCCGCTCCCGAAGCACCCGCCGCGGACTGACGCCACACGCCCGCCCCAACGAAAAAAGCCGCCACATCACTGTGGCGGCTTTTTTCATGGGCGACGGCGTTGGTCGCCTTCTGCAGTGGGCTCAGCGCGCGTTCTGCAGCGCCGCGATGCGTTCTTCGATCGGCGGGTGCGAGGCAAACAGCTTGCCCATCGCGCCCGTGATGCCCATGGCCTCGACGGCCTTGGGCAGTTCGCCAGCCGGCAGGCCGCCCAGGCGCGCGAGCGCGTTCATCATCGGCTGGCGGTTGCCCATGAGTGCGGCGGCGCCGGCGTCGGCGCGGAACTCGCGCTGGCGCGAGAACCAGGCCACCACCATCGCGGCGGCGAAGCCGAGCACGATGTCCAGCACGATGGTGCTCACGTAGTAGCCGATGCCGGGGCCCGACGAGCGGTCGTCGCCGCGGCGCAGGAAGCTGTCGACCGCATAGCCGATCACGCGCGAGAGGAACACGACGAACGTGTTCATCACGCCCTGGATCAGCGTCATCGTGACCATGTCGCCGTTGGCGATGTGCGCGACTTCGTGGCCGATGACGGCCTCGACCTCTTCGCGCGTCATGCCTTGCAGCAGGCCGGTGGACACGGCCACGAGCGACGAGTTCTTGAACGCGCCGGTGGCGAAGGCATTGGGCTCGCCTTCGAAGATGCCGACCTCGGGCATGCCGATGCCGGCCTTGTCGGCGAACTTGCGCACGGTGCCGACGATCCAGGCCTCATCGGGCGACTGGGGGTTGTCGATCATGCGCAGGCCGGCCGTCCACTTGGCCATGGGCTTGCTGATGAGCAGCGAGATGATCGCGCCGCCGAAACCCATGACCAGCGCGAAGCCGAGCAGCGCCGTCAGGTTGAGCCCGTTGGCCGTGAGAAAGCGGTTGACGCCGAGCAGGCTGGCGACCACGCCGAGCACCGCGACGACCATCACGTTGGTCAGGACAAACAGAAGGATACGTTTCAAGTTGAATTCTCCGTGGGGAACACTGCCGACCAGATGAGGGCCACAAGGCCCGCTTCAAGCCTGCCCGGCCGGGGTGACCGCTGTTGTCGTAGGTTGTGACGGACGCGGCGCGGTGGCGTGCGGTAGAGCAATGATAGGAGTAAAAGTTCTACGAACGGGGCCGGAAGACCTTCGGATCGTCGTAGTAATCGGGTGTTTCGTTGGCGCCGCACCACCCCGGAACGCCAAGCACCGGCAGCGGTGCGAAGGGCTTGCGTGCCATGTGTTCGGGCGTGAGGTGGCGCGCCAGCGCCGCGTCGTCGAGCGGGCCTGCGACGGCAGGCAGCAACAGCACATGCGCGGTCGCGGCCTTGCGCGGCACCACCAGCTTTTCGAGCAGCGCATGGCCGAACACGCGCAGCCGGGCCTGGGCCCAGAGTGCGCGCCGCGTGACGAACAACGCCTGCCAGTCGCGCGCCACCAGCGCCTCCCACAGCGCGGGCGGTGCATCGAGCACCGCGCCGTTCTCGTCGAAGAGCGTGAGCGCATCGCGCAGCGGCCCGCGCGTGGCGCCGACGCCGGCGCGTGCGATCTCGGCGGCCTGCAGTTCGTTGAGGCGGCGCTTGGTTTCGGGAAAGGCCAGCCAGACGAGGCCGTTGAAGAAGTCGTGCAGGTTGTCGCGCGTGGGCACGGTGCGCGTGCGGAAGATGTGGGCCTCGTAGGCCTGGCCTTCGGGCAGCGCGTCCTGCGTGACGAAGTCGGGCACGGTGGGTGGCTTGGCGCTTTGCAGCGCGGCGGCGACGGTGCCGCTCTGTGCAATGGCCCGCGCCACGGCTTCGCCGGGATCACGGTACGGTGCCAGCCAGGGTGCGGCCCACTCGATGGCCGCGACCGCCGGCAGGCCCGGGCTCAAGGCGCGGGCGCCCCCGTCCATCGGATGCGGTCGGGGTGCTGCATCACCGCGAACTCGGCCGTGAGCTTGTCGAAGAGCTTGAGCGAGCTGCCGCTCTTGCTGAGCAGGCCGGCGGTGCGCAGGGCCTTGGCCACGTCGTTCAGCGGCACGTCGGTGCCGCGGCGCAGTGCGGGCACGGCCTGCAGGATGAACTCGGCGGCTTCGGAGATTTCCGGTTGCTGCGGCGGTGGCGGTGCCACAGGCTTGGCCGTCTTCGCCGCCGTCTTGCGCGCGGTCTTGGCCGCAGCCTTCTTCGCAGGGGCGGTCTTCGCGGCTGGCGTCTTCTTCGCAGCCGCCACCTTCTTGGCCGGCGCGGTGCGCACGGCCGGCTTGATGCCGTGGTGCGCGAGGTCGATGAAGCTGTCGTAGATGCCGACGGTCTCTTCGCCGGTCTTGCCCTGCTGGCCGATGCCGCAGACGCGGCAGCCCTTTTCCCGCAGGCGGATCACGAGCGGCGCGAAGTCGGAATCGGACGACACCAGCACGACCACGTCGGGCCGCTCGGCGATCACGAGGTCGATGGCGTCGACGGCCAGCGCGATGTCGGTGCTGTTCTTGCCCGCCGACAGGTTCACCATGGGCCGCACCGACAGCCGCTTGAACAGCGCCTGGCGGTTCACGGCCATCTCGGCGTTGCAGTAGGCGCGGCGCACGTGGATGGCGCCGAAGTCCTCCATCGTGCGCTGCACGGCCTGCTCGATCACGTCGGCCGAGACGTTGTCGGCGTCGATCAGCAGCATCACGCGCAGCGACGACAGGGGCACCGGCGCCGTCATGCGAGCTTCCATTGCACGGTCTCGCCGCCGCGCAGCGGCTTGAGCGTGGCTTCGCCGTAGGGCACGGTCTCGGGCAGGGTCCAGGTTTCGCGCTTCAGCGTGATGGTGTCGGTGTGGCGCGGCAGGTCGTAGAAGTCGGGGCCGTGGAAGCTGGCGAAGCCTTCGAGCTTGTCGAGCGCGTTCACCCTGTCGAAGGCCTCGGCGTACAGCTCGATGGCGGTGAGCGCGGTGTAGCAGCCGGCGCAGCCCAGTGCATGTTCCTTCAGGTGCGCG
Source organism: Variovorax sp. GW821-FHT10C12 (assembly GCF_059415405.1). Lineage (NCBI taxonomy): Bacteria > Pseudomonadati > Pseudomonadota > Betaproteobacteria > Burkholderiales > Comamonadaceae > Variovorax > Variovorax sp. GW821-FHT10C12. The sequence continues at coordinate 183,828 of NZ_JBWKNE010000003.1, read as the reverse complement.
GGGTGCGGTGCGCTGTCGGTGCCCAGGAAGAAGCGGTCGCTGCCGCTGGTGGCCGCCTCGACGAGCGCGACGCGGTGCGTCTCGCGCTTGAGCACGGGCAGGCAGTAGTAGTGCGGGCGGATGCCGCCGGTGAAGATGGCGTTGCGGTTGTACAGCAGGTGGTGCGCCGTGATGGTGGCGGCCGTGAAGCGGTCGGCGTCGCGCACGTAGTGGGCGCCTTCCTTGGTGGTGAGGTGCTCGAACACCACCTTGAGTTCGGGGAAGTCGCGGCGCAGCGGGATCATCACGCGGTCGACGAACACGGCTTCGCGGTCGAACAGGTCGATGGCCGGGTCGGTCACTTCGCCGTGCACCAGCAGCAGCAGGCCGTGCTTCTGCATGGCCTCGAGCGTCTTGTAGGTCTTGCGGATGTCGGTCACGCCGGCATCGCTGTTGGTGGTGGCGCCGGCCGGGTAGAGCTTGAGCGCGCGCACGCCGGCTTCGGCGGCCAGCGCGATTTCCTCGGGCGGCAGCTTGTCGGTCAGGTAGAGCGACATCACGGGCTCGAAGGACGTGCCCGCGGGCACGGCGGCGCGGATGCGGTCGCGGTAGGCCACGGCCTGGGCGGCGGTGGTCACGGGCGGACGCAGGTTCGGCATGATCAGCGCGCGGCCGAACTGGCGGGCGCTGTGGGGCACGACGGCTTCGAGGGCGGCGCCATCGCGCACGTGCAAGTGCCAGTCGTCTGGGCGGGTGATCGTGAGGGTGTCTGTCATGGCGAGGGGATTGTCGCATCGCCCCCTGAGGCGGCCCCTACCCCAGCAGGTACTCGCGCACCAGCAGTCGCGCTCGGTGCAGCCGGCTCTTCACGGCGCCCGGCGGCTCGCCCAGGCGCTCGGCGATCTCGGCGATGGTGAGTTCCTCGAAGTCGCGCAGCAGCACGACCTCGCGGTAATGCGCCGGCAGCGATTCGAGCGCGTTGGCCAGGTCGATGCGCAGCGCATCGTCGCTGCGGGCCGCGAGCTGGCGTTCGACCACGTCTTCGTCGAGCGGGTCGTGGCGGAACATCGCGCGCTGCAGGCGCAGGCATTCGCGCCGGATGACGGTGAACAGCCACGACGAGAACGCCGCAGCCGCCTGCAGCCCGCGCACGCGGCGCGCGACCACGAGCAGCGATTCCTGCACGGCGTCGTCCACGTCGCTGGCCTGGCAGTGCCGGCGGGCGTAGCGACGCGCGTCGGTCTGGCAGGCGGCGAGCAGGCCCTCGAGGGCGACGGGGTCGCCGGTCTGCGCAGCCAGGATCAGGCAGGTGCGGTCGATCGCTGCGGGGGCCATGGGTCAGCGGCCCTTGTCGAGGGTGCGCCCGACCATCGCGCACATCGGGCAGAAGCCGACGAGTCCGGTGAGGGCCAGCATCGCGCCCATGAGGCCGACCGCGACGGCCATGGCGTCCGCCGGCCAGTTCATGGCGGCAAAGGCGAGGCCGGCGAGGCCCAGGGCGATGCGCAGGGCGCGTTCCCAGCCGGGGAGGTTCTTGACGTAGAGCATGGTGGGTTCCTTCGATCCGTGACGTGTGAATGCGGAGGAACAGAACGCCCCTCCCGCATGGAAAGAGGCGGCCACCCGCCGAAACGGTTCGCGGAAAGTCAGGATTTTTTCATGCCGTCGCGGCAATGCCCACCCGCACGAGGCACAGCTACCGTTGGAACACCCCGCAGACGCGGTCGGCCACGGCCTGCATCCAGCGCACATGGCTGGTCGAGCTGCGCGCGCCCCGGCCCGGCGGCCAGGGGTCGAACAGGCGCAGCGTGGTTCCGCCCCCGCCGGGGTCGTTGTCGCCGCGGATGCCCGCGAGCACGACCATGTGGCCCGGCTGGCCGACAGGCGCGCCGCCCTTGGCGCCCCAGCGCAGGTCGAACATCAGCGGCCCGGCGTGCAGCGCGGTGCGCAGCGCGGCAACGGTCCACGGGCCGTGGGGCCGCAGCGTGAGGCCGTGCGCGGCGGCGAAGCGGCGGTTGTCGTCGTCGTCATCGCGGCTGCCCTGCGCATGGCGGTCGCTGTCCACGCAGCGGCGCAAGGCACCGTCGGCGCCCATCAGCTCGCAGGGCGTGCGCGCCAGCACGGTCTGCACGGTGGCGCGCGTGAGCATCGCGGTGGCCGCGGCCCAGCACAGCGCGGGCGCAGGCTGCGGGATCAGCGCCACGGGGTGCAGCAGCGGCGCGTGGGTTTCGTTGTCGAAGGCCACGTTGCGGGTGCAGGGGCCGGCTTCGCCGTCCTCGCACAGCCAGTGCGCGGCCTGCAAGCGCAGCACGGCCGCCCGGGTGACGGGGCCGTAGTCGCCATCGGGTACGAGGGCGGGGCTGGGTTGCAGCTTGCGGTTCAGGGCCTCCTGCAGGCGACGGACATCGGCCCCGCGCCAGCCCTGTTTCAGCGTGCTCATCGGTGGGAATCCCCCTTGACACAAGGATGCACGGACGAATGAAAGCGAGCGGATGCATTGTGAAAACGGCGCGCCCCTGCGTCTATTGGTCGGAGGACATAGCCAGAACATGTGATGACACAGGGGTTCGCCCCCGAGCGATGGACTTTGACCTTGGTAGGCTCGCTCCCATGACCGCCGCGCCCGCCCCGACCGCCCACCCCATCGCCACCGAACTCGCCGACGGCGCCCTCGCGGCCCTGTTCACCGCGCCCGGCGGCGCGCCGGCCTTCGCGGTGCGCTGGCAGGGCGCCGTGCACGGCTACCTCAACCAGTGCCCGCACGCCGGCGGCCCGCTCGATTTCGAAGGCCAGATCCTCGAAAGCTCCGGGCGCTACCTGATGTGCGCGCGGCACGGCGCGATCTTCGAGCCCGACACCGGGCGCTGCGTGGGCGGCCCCTGCCGCGGCGCGCGCCTCACGCCGCTGGCGCTGCGCGAGGCGGCGGACGGCAGCGTGTGGCTGGCCGACTGACGCCGCCAAGCGGCTACAGTCGCGACCTCTTCTTTCCGCCCTGCCCCATGCGCCGATTCGCTGCTTTCTCCGTCCTCGTTCCGGCCCTGCTCATCGGCGCGGGCTGCGTCTCGCGACCCGCGCCGCGCGTCACCTTCCTGGCCGACGGCGTGTTCAAGTCGCCCACCGCGCAGGACGCCGAGAACTACTGCCGCAACTTCGGCGCGCCGATGCGCTTTTTGAGCAGCACGCTGTCGGAGGTGCCGGCAGAAGGTGTGCCGGCGGGGGAAGTCGTCTACCGCTGCGACTGAGCTTCTTCGGCTTCTTCCGGCCGCACCCGCGCCAGGATGAAATCGATGAACGTCCGGATCGCCCGCGTGTGCTGGCGGTTCGGCATGTAGAGCATGAACATCTGGGTGCCGAAGATCGACAGGCGCCAGTCGTCCAGCGTGGTCACCACGTCGCCGCGGCGCACGTCTTCCTGCACCACGTAGTCGGGCACGAGGCCCACGCCCAGGCCCGCGAGGATGGCCTGGCGCAGGAACAGGAAGTTTTCCGAGATCAGCGTCGGCTCCAGGATCACCTCGCGCCGCGTCTCGCCCTGGTAGGCCGAGATGCGCAGCTGCCGCCCGATGACGGCGGCCGTGACCACCGGCGTGGCGCGCAGCGCGTCCAGCTGCACGGGCAGTGGGTGGCGCTCGGCGTACGCGCGCGTGGCGCAGGCCACGTAGCGCACCGGGCCCATCTCGCGCGCCACGAGGTTCTGCGGCGGCTCGGGGATCACGCGGATGGCGATGTCGACCTCGTCGCGCAGCAGGTCTTCGATGCGGTTCTCGAACACCACGTCGAGCACGATGCCGGGGTACTGGCGCTTGAAGTCGATGAGCCAGTCGGCCATCACGAGCTGGCCGTAGCCGCTGGGCACGCTCAGGCGCACGCGGCCCTGCAGACCCTCGCCCAGCGCGGTGACCGACTCGCGCGCCGCCAGCAGCTCGCCTTGAATCGCCACGCCGTGCTGGTACAGCCGCAGGCCGATCTCGGTGGGCTCGGCGCGCCGGGTGGTGCGCCGGATCAGCTGCGCACCCACCGAGCGCTCCAGCTGGTTCAGGTGGTAGCTGACGTTGGCCCGGGTCATCTTGAGCCGGCGCGCCGCCGCGCTCAGGTTGCCCGCGTCAAGGATTTCCACCAGCAGGGTGAGCGATTGCAGGTCCATGGGCGGATTGTGTCAAAAATTCTTTGACAGTCTGTCAACCACCTATGCAATTGTCAAAGCAGCGATGCCGGCCAAGAATGCAGGGCTCCCCAGAGCCCCGGACCCCTCGACTTCACGAGGGCCTGCCACGCAAGCAAGAGACAAGCGACACGCACATGGCCACCCCCACTCCCAGCCCTTCCACGTCCAACGGTCCCGTCACCTTCCAGCGTCAAGGCGACGTGTGCGTGGTGACCATCGACAACCCGCCTGTCAACGCCCTGGGCGTGGACGTGCGCCGCGGCCTGGCCGCCGCCATCGATGCGGCCGAGGCCGACAGCGGCGCCAAGGCCGTGCTGATCGTCGGCGCGGGCCGCAACTTCATCGCCGGCGCGGACATCCGCGAGTTCGGCCAGGCGCCGCAGCAACCCTCGCTGCCCGAGGTCTGCCTGAAGATCGAGAACTGCACCAAGCCGGTGGTCGCTGCCATCCACGGCGCCGCGCTCGGCGGCGGGCTGGAAATTGCCCTGTCGACGCACTACCGCCTCGCCGCGCCCACCGCCAAGCTGGGCCTGCCCGAAGTGGCGCTGGGCCTGCTGCCCGGCTCGGGCGGCACGCAGCGCGCACCGCGCCTCATCGGCGTGAAGCCCGCGCTCGAACTGATGCTCAGCGGACGCCATGCGGGCGCGAAAGAAGCGCTGTCGCTCGGCCTCGTCGACCGCCTCGGCGCCGAAGCCGATGCCCGCGCCGAAGGCCTCGCCTACGCGCAGGAACTGGTCGCCGCCAACGCCCCCGTGCGCCGCACGCGCGAAGCCGCCGGCCTGGCCGACAAGGATGCCGCCCGCGCCGCCCTCGAGGCCGCGCGCGCCGACACCGCCAAGAAGAGCCGCGGCCTGTTCTCGCCGATGAAGATCGTCGAAGCGGTCGAAGGCGCGCTCACGCTGCCCTTCGACGAAGGCATGGCGCTGGAGCGCAAGCTGTTCCTGCAGTGCATCGACAGCCCGCAGCGCGCCGGCCTGATCCACGCCTTCTTCGCCGAGCGCGAAGTGCTGAAGGCGCCCGAGACCCGCTCGGCCAGCCCGCGCGCGCTCACCTCGGCCGGCATCGTCGGCGGCGGCACCATGGGTGCGGGCATTGCCGTGGCCATGCTCGACGCGGGCCTGCCCGTGACCATGGTCGAGCGCGACGAGCCCAGCCTGGCGCGCGGCCGTGCGCACGTCGAGAAGGTGTACGACGGCCTCATCGCCAAGGGTCGCATGACACAAGAGGCCAAGGCCGCCGTGATGGCGCGCTTCTCGGGCTCGACCAGCTACGACGCCTTCGCCAACGTCGACATCGTGGTCGAGGCCGTGTTCGAGGAGATGGGCGTCAAGAAGGCCGTGTTCGCCGAACTCGACCGCGTGTGCAAGAAGGGCGCCGTGCTCGCCACCAACACCTCGTACCTGGACATCGACGAGATCGCCGCCAGCATCTCGCGACCGCAGGACGTGGTGGGCCTGCACTTCTTCTCGCCCGCCAACATCATGAAGCTGCTGGAGATCGTGGTGCCCGCCAAGGTGAGCGCCGACGTGGTCGCCACCGGCTTCGAGCTTGCCAAGAAGCTCAAGAAGGTGCCTGTGCGCGCCGGCGTGTGCGACGGCTTCATCGGCAACCGCATCCTGGCCGTGTACCGCCAGGCCGCCGACCACATGATGGAAGACGGCGCTTCGCCCTACGACATCGACGCGGCCGTGCGCAACTTCGGCTACCCGATGGGTCCGTTCCAGGTGTCCGATCTGGCCGGCGGCGACATCGGCTGGGCCACGCGCAAGCGCAAGGCCGCCACGCGCGACCCGCAGGCGCGCTACGTGCAGGTGGCCGACCGCATCTGCGAGCGCGGCTGGTTCGGCCAGAAGACGCAGCGCGGCTACTACCTCTACCCCGAAGGCGCGCGCACCGGCGTGCCCGACCCCGAGGTGCTGGCCATCATCGACGCCGAGCGCGTGCGCGCCGGCATCACGCCGCGCAGCTTCACCGAAGAAGAAATCATGCGCCGCTACATGGCCGCCATGGTCAACGAAGGCGCCAACGTCGTGCTCCAGCGCATCGCGCTGCGCCCGCTCGACGTGGACGTGACCTTCCTCTACGGCTACGGCTTCCCGCGCCACCGCGGCGGCCCCATGAAGTACGCCGACACCGTGGGCCTGCCCAAGGTGCTCGCCGACATCCGCGAGTTCGCCAAGGCCGACCCGATCTTCTGGAAGCCGTCGCCGCTGCTCGTGGAGCTGGTCGAACGCGGCGCCGATTTCGCCAGCCTGAATCAATCCGAGTAACCCGTAGCAAGAGCCCCCAGGAGACAACCCCATGCGTGAAGCCGTCATCGTTTCTACCGCCCGCACCCCGCTCACCAAGGCGCACCGCGGCGAATTCAACATCACCTCCGGCGCCACGCTGGCCTCGTTCGCGGTGAAGGCCGCGGTCGAGCGCTCGGGCCTGGACCCGGCGCTGATCGAGGACGCGATCCTCGGCTGCGGCTACCCCGAAGGCACCACCGGCCGCAACATCGCGCGCCAGTCGATCATCCGTTCGGGTCTGCCCATCGGCATCGCCGGCACCACCGTGAACCGCTTCTGCGCCTCGGGCCTGCAGGCCATCGCCATGGCCGCCGGCCGCATCGTGGTGGACGGCGCGCCGGCCATGATCGCGGGCGGCGTGGAAAGCATCTCGCAGATCCGCGGCCGCAGCCCCGGCGACGGTGGCGACCTCAGCCTGGACCCGTGGATCGTCGAGCACAAGCCCGAGCTCTACATGGCGATGATCGACACCGCCGACATCGTCGCCAAGCGCTACAACATCAGCCGCGAAGCACAGGACCGCTTCTCGGCCGAGAGCCAGCGCAAGACCGAAGAAGCGCAGCTGGCCGGCCGCTACAAGGACGAGATCGTGGCCTGCACCACCACGATGGCCGTGACCGACAAGGAGACCAAGGAGGTCACGCACCGCGAAGTCACCGCCACGGAAGACAACTGCAACCGCCGCGGCACCACCTACGAGGCGCTGGCCAAGCTCAAGCCCGTGATGGGCGACGACAAGTTCATCACCGCCGGCAACGCCTCGCAGCTGTCCGACGGCGCTTCGGCCTGCGTGATGATGGAAGCCAAGGACGCCGAACGCGCCAACCTGAAGCCGCTGGGCGCGTTCCGCGGCCTGGCGCTGGCCGGCTGCGAGCCCGACGAGATGGGCATCGGCCCGGTCTTCGCCGTGCCCAAGCTGCTCGCGCGCCACGGCCTGAAGGTGCAGGACATCGACCTGTGGGAACTCAACGAAGCCTTCGCCTCGCAGTCGATCTACTGCCAGGAGAAGCTGGGCATTCCGTCGGAACGCCTGAACGTGAACGGCGGCGCGATCTCCATCGGCCACCCCTTCGGCATGACCGGCGCACGCCTCACCGGCCACGTGCTGCTCGAAGGCAAGCGCCGCGGTGCCAAGTACGCCGTGGTCACGATGTGCATCGCCGGCGGCATGGGCGCCGCAGGCCTGTTCGAAATTTATTGATTCATTGAGGAGTCCGCGATGGACCTGAACTTCACGACCGAAGAAGAAGCCTTCCGCAGCGAAGTGCGCACCTTCCTGGCGAACAAGCTGCCCGCGCGGCTGTCCGACAAGGTGCGCGGCGGCAAGATCCTGGAAAAGGCCGACATGCAGGAATGGCACGCCATCCTGAACGAGCGCGGCTGGCTCGCCAACCACTGGCCCGAGCAGTACGGCGGCCCGGGTTGGACCGCGGTCGAGAAGTTCATCTTCGAGAACGAATGCGCCCTGGCCTTCGCGCCGCGCATCGTGCCCTTCGGCGTCAACATGCTGGGCCCGGTGCTCATCAAGTACGGCAACGAAGCGCAAAAGAGCTACTGGCTGCCGCGCATCCTGAGCGGCGCCGACTGGTGGTGCCAGGGTTACTCCGAACCCGGCGCGGGCTCCGACCTGGCCGCGGTGAAGACCACGGCCGTGCGCGGCATCGACGCGCAGGGCGACCACTACATCGTGAACGGCCAGAAGACCTGGACCACGCTGGGCCAGCACGCCAACATGATCTTCTGCCTGGTGCGCACCAACCGCGAGGCGAAGAAGCAGGAAGGCATCAGCTTCCTGCTGGTCGACATGACCTCGCCCGGCGTGGAAGTGCGCCCGATCATCACGCTGGACGGCGAGCATGAAGTCAACGAGGTGTTCTTCTCCGACGTGCGCGTGCCCGCCGAGAACCTCGTGGGCGAAGAGAACAAGGGCTGGACCTGCGCCAAGTACCTGCTGACCTACGAGCGCACCAACATCGCGGGCGTGGGCTTCTCGGTGGCCGCGCTCGAACAGCTCAAGGGCATCGCCGCATCGCAGACCAAGAACGGCAAGCCGCTGGCGGACGACCCGGCCTTTGCCGCACGCCTGGCGCGCGTCGAGATCGACCTGGAGAACATGAAGACCACCAACCTGCGCGTGATCGCGGCGGTGGCCGGCGGCGGCGTGCCCGGTGCAGAAAGCTCGATGCTGAAGATTCGCGGCACCGAGATCCGCCAGGAAATCTCGTCGCTCGCGCGCCGCGCCATGGGCGTATACGGACGGCCCTTCGTCGAGGAAGCGCTGCACGACGGCTTCGACGGCGAGACCTTCGGCCCCGCCTACGCATCGGCCGCAGCTGCGCGCTATTTCAACAACCGCAAGCTGTCGATCTTCGGCGGCTCGAACGAAATCCAGAAGAACATCATCAGCAAGATGATCCTGGGCCTGTAAGGAGAGATGCAATGAACTTCGAACACACCGAAGACCGGCGCATGCTCGCCGACAGCCTGAACCGCTTCATCGCCGAGCAGTACGCCTTCGATGCGCGCGACCGCATCGCGAAGTCGGCACACGGTTTCAGCAAGGAGATCTTCCAGAACTTCGCCGAGCTCGGCGTGATCGGCGCGCTGTTCAGCGAGGCCGACGGCGGCTTCGGCGGCAGCGGCTTCGACATTGCCGTGGTCTTCGAAGCGCTGGGCCGCGGCCTCGTGGTCGAGCCGCTGCTGGGCGCCGTGATGGTCGGCGAGGCGATCAGCGCCGCCGGCAGCGACGCGCAGAAAGAGAAGATCGGTGACATCGTCAACGGCGTGACCGTGGCGGCCTTTGCGCACGACGAGGCCGACACGCACTACGAGCGCACGCGCGTGGCCACGAAGGCCGAACGCGGCGGCGACGGCTGGGTGCTCCAGGGCGCCAAGGCCGTGGTGCCGCAAGGCGAGCAGGCCGACCTGTTCCTGGTCTCGGCCCGCACCTCGGGCAACGTGGACGACGCAACGGGCATCTCGCTCTTCCTCGTGCCCGCCAAGACCGCCGGCCTCGCCGTGCGCGGCTGCCCCGCGATCGACGGGGGCCGCGTGGCCGAACTCACGCTCGACGGCGTGACGCTCGGCGCCGACGCGCTGCTGGGCGCCGAAGGCCAGGGCGCCGCCACGCTGGAACGCGCCATCGGCCGCGGCGTGCTCGCGCTGTGCGCCGAAGCCCTGGGCGCGATGGAAGCCGCCAAGACCGCCACGCTCGAGTACCTGCGCACGCGCAAGCAGTTCGGCATCCTCATCGGCAGCTTCCAGGCCTTGCAACACCGCATGGCCGACCTGCTGCTGGAGATCGAACAGGCCCGCTCGGCCGTGATCAACGCTGCCGCCGCCATCGACGGCAGCGACCGCGTGGCGCGCGAGCGCGCGCTGTCGGCCGCCAAGTTCAGCATCGGCCGCATCGGCGCGCTGGTGGCGGAAGAGAGCATCCAGATGCACGGCGGCATCGGCATGACCTGGGAGCTGCCGCTGCCCCACTACGCCAAGCGCCTCGTGATGATCGACCACCAGCTCGGCGACGAAGACCACCACCTGCAGCGCTACATTGCGCTCGGCAAGGAGCTGGCAGCATGAGCGACGCGAAGACCGTCCTCATCAGCCAGGAAGGCGCCGTCCGCATCCTGACCAACAGCAACCCGGCCGCGCGCAACGCGATCACGCCGACGCTGTACGCCGAGCTGTCGGCCGCGCTCACCGATGCGCAGAACGACCCCGAGGTGGGCGCCATCGTCTTCACCGGCGCGGGCGACTTCTTCTGCTCGGGCGGCGACCTGAACCTGCTGGCCAAGCGCCGCGAACTGCCCGAGGCCGAACGCCGCGAGAAGCTCGAAGGCCTGCACGACCTGATCCGCGCGATCCGCGACTGCGGCAAGCCCGTGATCGCCGCCGTCGAAGGCGGCGCGGCCGGCGCCGGCCTGTCGATGGCGCTGGCCTGCGACATGCTGGTGTCCGCGCGCGATGCGTTCTACACGGTGGCCTACGTCAAGGTCGGCCTCACGCCCGACGGCGGCGCCACGGCCTTCCTTGCGGAGTTCGTCTCGCGCCAGCTGCTCACCGAGCTGTGCCTCACCGGCGACCGCCTCACGGCCGAGCGCCTGCATGCGATGGGCGCGGTGAACCGCCTGACCGACAAGGGCGGCGCGCTGGCCGAGGCCATCGCCCTCGCCGCCAAGGTGGCCAACGGCCCGCAGCGCGCCAGCGCACGCATCAAGACGCTGTGCCGCCAGGCGCATCGCGCGACGCTCGAGGAACAACTCGAGGCCGAAGCGGTCTACATGGTGGCGTCGCAGGCCGATGCCGAAGCCGCCGAAGGCATCGGCGCCTTCCTCGGCAAGCGCAAGGCCGACTTCGTCGCGTTGCGCCGCGCACCCCAGCCCGACGCGTCCTGACGCGCTGAGCCCCTCCCCGCGTGTGCATGCCGATGCAGATGCGGGGGCCTTTCGTTTTCCTGGAGTTGTTCCCATGCCCTCGCTGAATTCCTCGCTGCCGCTCGCCGGCGTGCGCGTCCTCGATCTGTCCCGCATCCTTGCCGGCCCCTGGTGCGGCATGGTGCTGGCCGACATGGGCGCCGAGGTGATCAAGGTCGAGCACCCGGGCCGCGGCGACGACACGCGCGACTGGGGCCTGCGCGTGGGCAAGACCGAGACCGCCTACTTCAACAGCGTGAACCGCAACAAGCGCTCCGTCACGCTCGACCTGCAGACGCCCGAAGGCCAGCAGATCGCGCGCGACCTGGCCAAGCAGTGCGACGTGGTGCTGCAGAACTTCAAGTTCGGCGGCATCGACAAGCTGGGCCTGGGCTACGAACAGCTGCGCAAGGAGAACCCGGGCCTCATCTACTGCTCGATCTCGGGCTACGACCGCACCGGCCCCGAGGCCGCACGCCCCGGCTACGACCTCGTGGTGCAGGGCGAGGCCGGCCTGATGGCGCTCAACGGCGAAGCCAACCAGCCGCCGCTGAAGTTCGGCGTGGCCGCCGTCGACCTGTTCACCGGCATGTACTCGGCGCAGGCCGTGCTGGCCGCGCTCTACCAGCGCGAGAAGACCGGCACCGGCCGCCACATCGAGATGGCGCTGTTCGACTGCGGCCTGATGATCACCGCCTACTACGGCCTCGAAGCGCTGCTGATGGGCGAAGACCCGCCGCGTTATGGCAACTCGCACCCGTCGATCGTGCCCTACGGCGTGTTCGATGCGGCCGACGGCCCGCTGGTGATCACCGTAGGCAACAACGCGCAGTTCATGCGCTTCTGCACCGAGGTGATCGAGCGCCCCGACCTCGCGGCCGACGAGCGCTTCAAGACCAACATCCTGCGCTCGGCCAACCGCGCCGCGCTGCTGCCCGAGCTGAACGCCGAGCTTGCCAAGCGCCCGCGCGCCGCGCTGCTCGAAAAGCTCAACGCCTCGGGCATCCCCTGCGGCGAGGTGCTGGGCCTGCTGGAAGCGCTGAACTCCCCGCGCGCGACCGACGCCGGCCTGGTGACCAAGCAGCCGCACCCGGTGGCCGGCGAGGTCCATGTGCTGGCGCCGCCCTACCGTTTCGATGGCGAGCGCCTGCCCGTGCGCAGCGCGCCGCCCACTTTGGGCGAAGGCACGCACGACGTGCTGAAGTCCCTGCTCGGCCTGTCGGATGAAAAGCTGGCAGCGCTGAAAACGAATGGCGTCGTCTGATCGCACCACGCGAAGACAACGCCCGCATCCCTGAAGAGAAATCCATGGCCTTCCCGTTCCTCCGTACCCCCCGCAACCCCGTGCGCCGCACCCTGCTCGCGCTGGCCCTTCCCCTGCTGGCCGGCAGCGCCTTCGCCCAGGCCTGGCCGACCAAGCCCATCACGCTGGTCGTGCCCTTCCCGCCCGGCGGCCCGACCGACGTGGCCTCGCGCATCGTGGCGCAGAAGATGTCCCTGTCGCTCAAGCAGAACATCCTGGTCGACAACCGCAGCGGCGCCTCGGGCACCATCGGCGCGGCCTTTGCGGCCAAGGCCGCACCCGACGGCTACACCTTCGTGATGCTGGCCACGCCGACGCTGCTGGCCTCGCACCTGTACGGCACCGTGCCCTACGACATCTTCAAGAACTTCACGCCCGTGGGCACGGTGTACGACCTGCCGATCGTGATGGTGGTGAACCCGAAGGTGCTGCCCGGCGTGAACGGCCTGCAGGACCTGATCGCCAAGGCCAAGGCCGACGGCGGCAAGCTCAACTACACGACCGCCGGCGCCGGCAGCTTCGGCCACCTGACGACCGAGCAGCTGAAGAACATCGGCAAGTTCGAGATGCAGCACGTGCCTTACCGCGGCAGCGCCCCCGCCGTGACCGACCTCATCGGCGGCCAGGTGCCCGCGATGTTCTCCGACCTCGTGGCCGTGATCCCGCACATCCGCGCCGGCACGCTGCGCCCGATCGCCGTGGGCTCGGGCAAGCGCGTGAGCCTGCTGCCCGACGTGAAGACCGTGGCCGAGCAGGGCTTCCCCGGCTTCGACGCCACCTCGTGGGGCGGGCTGCTGGCCCCGGCCGGCACGCCGCAGGCCGTGATCGACCGCATGAGCGCCGAGCTGAAGAAGGCGCTGGCCGACAAGGAAGTCGGTGAGAAGCTGCAGAGCGTGGGCTCCTTCGCGGCCTACGGCACGCCGGAACAGACCGCCACGCGCATGCGCCAGGACTTCGAGCGCTGGGGCAAGGTCATTCGCGACAACAAGATCACGAACCAGTAAGACACGGCATCCGTCCGCAGCCGGCAAGACCCCTCAAGGAGACAACATGACAACAGGCAACGACAAGAACAACCCCACGGGAACGGCCAGCGCGCCGTTCCGCCCCCTGTTCCCGGTGCGCGGTCTTGCCGACATCCGGCGGCTGGAAGAAACACCGCTCGAAGAAGCGCTCACGGTGCGCAGCACCTACGAGCTCTTTCGCAATTCCGGCGCGGCCTTCGGCGACAAGACCGCACTGACCTTCCTGCGCAGCGGCAACCCGGCGGATGAACCCATCCGCTGGTCGTACGCGCAGCTGCTCGCGGGCATCCACCAGACCGCGAACCTGCTGCACACGCTGGGCGTGGGGCCTGACGATGCTGTGGCGGTGCTGCTGCCCGGTTGCCTCGAGTACCACCTGGCGCTCTGGGGCGGCGAGGCCGCCGGCATCGTGCAGCCGCTGAACCCACTGCTCACCGACGAGAAGCTGGTCGCACTCATGACCGCGGGCCGCGCCAAGGTGCTCATCGCCTACGGCTCCGACAGCGAATCGGGCATGTGGTCGAAGGCGATGCGCCTGCGCGGCCAGGTGCCCACGCTCACCACCGTGCTGCGCGTGGCGCCGCACGACGAGGCACCGGGTTCTGCGGGTGCGTTGCCAGAAGGCGTGGCCGAGTTCGACGTGCTGCGCGCCGCGCAACCTTCGGACCGCCTCGTGAGCGGCCGCGACATCGCGCCCACCGACATCGCCGCCTACTTCCACACCGGCGGCACCACGGGCGCGCCCAAGCTCGCGCGCCACAGCCATGGCGCGCAGGTGTTCACCGCCTGGGCCAGCGTGCAGCTGGCGGGCATGAACGAGCAGGGCATCTCGATCAACGGCTACCCGCTGTTCCATGTGGCGGGCGTGCTGCCGGCCTCGCTGTCGTCGCTGTCGGCGGGCGTGGAGGTGATCATTCCGACGCCCTCGCTGCTGCGCAACAAGGAGGTGCTGGCCAACTACTGGAAGCTGGTCGAGAAGTACCGCCCGACCTCGCTGTCCGCCGTGCCCACGGTGCTCGCCGCGCTGGCCAATGTGCCGCTGGACGGCGCCGACATCTCGTCCATCACCTACTGCCGCACCGGCGCCGCCGTGCTCGCGCCCGAGCTGGCCGCGCGCTTCGAGCGCCTGTTCGGCCTGCATGTGCACGAGAGCCTGGGCATGACCGAGATGGCCGGCATCTCGACCATCACGCCGCCCGGCGTGAACGGGCCCGCGGGCTGCGTCGGCTTTCGCCTGCCCTATGCGCAGGTGCGCATCGTGGCGCTCGACGAAAACGGCAACGCCAGCGACCGCGAGGTGGCGCAGGGCGAGACCGGCATGGTGCTGTTCAAGTCGCCCAACGTGTTCTCGGGCTTCGTCGATCCGGCCGACAACGCCAAGGCCTTCACGGCCGACGGCTGGCTCGCAACCGGTGACCTGGGCTGGATGGACGCCGAAGAGCGGCTGCACCTCACGGGCCGCTCGAAGGACCTGATCATCCGCAGCGGCCACAACATCGACCCCAAGACCATCGAGGACGCGCTGGGCGCGCACCCGGCCGTGCAGCTGTGCGCCGCCGTCGGTGCGCCCGACGCCTACGCGGGCGAGCTGCCGGTGATCTTCGCGACGCTGGTGCCCGGCGCCTCGGCCACCGAAGACGAGCTGCTGGCCTTCACCTCCGCGCGCGTGGACGAGGCACCGGCCCGTCCCAAGTGGGTGTCGGTGATCGCCACGATGCCCATGACCAACGTCGGCAAGATCTACAAGCCCGAGCTGCGCGCCATGGCCGCGCGGCAGGTGGTGGCGGCCACGGTCGCCGAGGTTTGCGCCGCACTCGGCGTGAACGATGCGGCCCGGCCGGCGGTGAGTACCGAAGGCGAAAGCCTCGTGCACGTGCAGATCGACGCCGCCGCGGCGGGCGCACAAGCCGCTGCGCTGCAGGAGCGGCTGCAGAAGGCCCTGGAGCCCCTGCCCTTCAAGACGCGCATCGCACTGAAGTGACCGGCCTGCTTCTTCGACACGATTTTCTGAAACCGAACGGGAGACAAACCATGACCCATCAACCCTCGACCCGCCGCGCCCTGCTGTGCGCGGCAGCCTCGACCGCCGCGCTGTTCGCGCTGGCCCCCGCGCATGCGCAGGCACCCTACCCGAACAAGCCGATCCGCCTCGTCGTGCCCTTCCAGGCCGGCGGCGCGACCGACGTGCTCGCGCGCGTGCTGGGCCAGAAGATGTCGGCCAGCATGGGCCAGCCCCTCGTGGTCGACAACAAGCCCGGCGCGGCCGGCATCATCGGCACCGACGCGGTCGCCAAGGCCGCGCCCGACGGCTACACCATCGTGCTGTCGCTGAGCAACTCGCTCATGACCAACGAGTTCCTCTACGAGAAACTGCCCTACGACACGCAGCGCGACCTCACGCTGGTCTACCAGATCGCGATGGCGCCGCTGGTGCTGGTGGTGCACCCCAGCGTGCCCGCCAAGACTGGCCCCGAGCTGCTGAAGTACGTGGCCGCAAACAAGGGCAAGGTGGCCTACGGCTCGTACGGCGTGGGCGCCTACCCGCACCTGGCCGGCGCGCACATGAGCCTCACGCAGCAGGCCGACATGAACCACGTCGCCTACAAGGGCGAGGCACCGATGGTGCAAGACCTCATCGGCGGCCAGATCCAGATGGCCTACGCGAGCGCGCTCGCTGCCAAGCCGCACATCGACGCGGGCAAGCTCAAGGCCGTCGGCGTGACCGGCGAGCGCCGCATGAGCACGCTGCCCAACGTGCCCACGCTGGCCGAGCAAGGCCTGAAGGACGAGGCCTACCGCGTGACCGGCTGGCTCGCCATTGCCGCGCCCGCCAAGACGCCCAAGGCCATCGTGGACCGCATCGCCGACGAAGTGCGCAAGGCCACGCAGCAGCCCGACGTGCGCGAGCGCGTGGCGGCCATGGGCTTCGAGATCAAGGACAGCTCGCCCGAGCTCTTTGCCGCGGCCTGGAAGCAGGAGCGCCCCGTGTGGGAGCGCCTGATCAAGCAGTCGGGCGCCAAGCTCGAGTAACCCCTTTCCCCATTTTTGTCATTCAAGAGGAACAGCCATGAAAGTTCTGGTGCCTGTCAAACGGGTTGTCGATTACAACGTGAAGGTGCGCGTCAAGAGCGACGGCACCGGGGTGGACATTGCCAACGTCAAGATGAGCATGAACCCCTTCGACGAGATCGCTGTCGAAGAAGCGGTTCGGCTGAAGGAAAAGGGCATCGTGACCGAAGTCATCGCCGTCTCGTGTGGTGATGCCAAGTGCCAGGAAACCCTGCGCACCGCGATGGCCATCGGCGCCGACCGCGGCATCCTGGTCGAGACGAGCGAAGAGCTGCAACCTCTCGCGGTGGCCAAGCTGCTCAAGGCGCTGGTCGACAAGGAACAGCCCCAGCTGATCATCCTGGGCAAGCAAGCCATCGACGACGACGCCAACCAGACCGGCCAGATGCTGGCTGCGCTGGCCGACCTGCCCCAAGCCACCTTCGCCTCGAAGGTCGAGCTCGCAGCCGACAAGGTCACCGTCGCCCGCGAAGTCGACGGCGGCATGGAAACCCTGACGCTCACGCTGCCCGCGGTCATCACGACCGACCTGCGCCTGAACGAGCCGCGCTATGTGACGCTGCCCAACATCATGAAGGCCAAGAAGAAGCAGCTGGACACCTTCAAGCCCGAAGACCTAGGCGTGGATGTGAAGCCCCGCCTGAAGACCCTCAAGGTCAGCGAGCCCCCGAAGCGCGGTGCAGGCATCAAGGTGCCCGACGTCGCCACACTGGTGGACAAGCTCAAGAACGAAGCCAAAGTGATCTGAGGAAGAAACGAACATGACCGCACTCGTCATTGCCGAACACGACCACGCCAGCATCAAGCCGGCCACCCTCAACACCGTGACTGCAGCCCTGGCTTGCGGTGGCGACGTCCACGTCCTCGTGGCCGGTGCCAACGCAGCAGAAGCCGCCAAGGCCGCTGCACAGATCGCCGGCGTGTCCAAGGTGATCGCTGCCGACAGCGCCAGCCTGGCCGAGAACCTCGCCGAGAACGTCGCAGCGCAAGTGCTGGCGATCGCCGGCAACTACAGCCACATCCTGTTCCCCTCGACCGCCAACGGCAAGAACGTCGCACCGCGCGTGGCTGCCAAGCTCGATGTGGCGCAGATCTCCGACATCACCAAGGTCGACAGCCCGGATACGTTCGAGCGTCCGATCTACGCCGGCAACGCCATCGCCACCGTGCAAAGCACTGACGCCATCAAGGTGATCACCGTGCGCACGACCGGCTTCGACGCCGCAGCTGCCACCGGTGGCAGCGCCACCGTTGAAACCGCCGAAGGCGTGGCCGACAGCGGCAAGAGCGCCTTCGTGGGCCGAGAAGTCACCAAGAGCGACCGCCCCGAACTGACGGCCGCCAAGATCATCGTCTCGGGTGGCCGCGCTCTCGGCAGCGCCGAGAAGTTCAATGAAGTTATGACGCCGCTGGCCGACAAGCTCAACGCAGGCCTGGGCGCCAGCCGCGCTGCAGTGGACGCAGGCTACGCCCCGAACGACTGGCAAGTGGGCCAGACCGGCAAGATCGTCGCGCCGCAGCTGTACATCGCCGCGGGCATCTCGGGCGCCATCCAGCATCTGGCCGGCATGAAGGACTCGAAGGTCATCGTCGCGATCAACAAGGACGAAGAAGCCCCGATCTTCTCGGTGGCCGACTACGGCCTCGTGGCCGACCTGTTCACGGCCGTGCCCGAACTCGTGACGACGCTGTAAGCGGCTGCGACGATGAAGACCCGCATCACCGAACTGCTCGGCATCCGCTACCCCATCATCCAGGGCGGCATGCAATGGGTGGGCCGCGCCGAGCTGGCCGCGGCCGTGTCGAACGCCGGCGGCCTGGGCATCCTCACGGCGCTCACGCAGCCCACGCCCGACGACCTGCGCCACGAGATCGCGCACACGCGCACGATGACCGACAAGCCCTTCGGCGTGAACCTCACGATCCTGCCCGCGGTGAAGCCGCCGCCGTACGCCGAGTACGTGCAGGCCATCATCGACAGCGGCGTGAAGATCGTGGAGACCGCGGGCAACAGCCCGAAGGACTTCATCGAGGCCCTGAAGCGTCACGACGTGAAGATCGTCCACAAGTGCACCTCGGTGCGCCACGCGCTCTCGGCCGAGCGCAACGGCGTCGACGCGGTGTCGGTGGACGGTTTTGAATGCGCGGGCCACCCGGGCGAGGACGACGTGCCCGGCCTCGTGCTGCTGCCGGTGGCGGCGCGCAAGCTGCGCATTCCGATCATCGCCTCGGGCGGCATCGCCGACGGCCGCGGCATGGCCGCCGCGCTGGCGCTGGGCGCCGAGGGCATCAACATGGGCACGCGCTTCTGCGTGACCCAGGAAGCGCCGATCCACGACAACATCAAGCAGGCACTGGTGGCCGCGACCGAGCGCGACACCAAGCTGATGTTCCGCACGCTGCACAACACGGCGCGCGTGTTCCGCAACGCGATCTCCGAAGAAGTGGTGGCCACCGAACGCCGTCCGGGCGGCTGCGAGTTCGAGGACATCCGTCCGCTGGTCGCCGGCGCACGCGGCCGTGCGGCGCTGGAGTCGGGCGAGGTGCACAACGGCGTGGTCTCGGCCGGCCAGTGCATCGGGCTGATCGACGACATCCCGACCTGCGCGGAACTGCTGGAACGCATGGTGCGCGAGTGCCGCGAGCATCTGGACCGCGCCCGCAGCTGGATGAACTGAAGCTCTGCCGCGCTCCCGCCGACGGGGCGCCTTGCTCCGCGAATGTCCCCCGGGCTTCGGGCTTCCGCCCCTCCTCCTTGGTTTCGCTGCGCAAGGCACCCCATCGACGTGAGCGTTCAGAGCCGCTTCGGACTGGCGCGGCACCGGGCCCACGAGGTCCGTGCGCGGCGCAGAAGCTGCATTTGTTGGCGCTCGCCGAGAATTCGTGCCGCATGAACCGGCCACTTCGCCGGGTTCTTCTCTAGAGTGAATGCCCCTGTCACTCGACACCCCACCAAGGGAAGAAGAAAGGCGCCACACCCACCCCCTACTGAGATGTTTGAAGGCTGCTTGCCTCGCGGCAGGTCGTCGGTGCGAAAGCAGCGATGCAGATGCGAGGTATCAAAAGGCGACGGCCGAGGTGTTACTAGCACCCCAGCCGTCTAACCAAGTTCGTGCACACCCCTCTAAAGGAACCGCACAAAAATGGCTACCAAGACTATAGCCCGGCCTCGCACGCCGGTAGCTTCCGAAGACAGCGCCCAAGACCCGGTGGATCTTCTCGAAAACACCCTCTCTCAACTCGAAGCGCTCCTGTGGGTCTGCCATGGGGAGAACGCCGACTGGTGCAGCGGTGACGGGCCTCGACAACTGGACAACGTGCTTTGGCTTGCGGCTGATCTCGCTCGCAAGGCTGGAGAGCTGTTTCAACTGAGCGAGAAGGCGCGACGCACAGCACTGGAGACCGGCGGCTAGCGGCTGGTCTGCGGGCTGCGTGTTTCGCGGCCCGCCCTGGTGAACAGGTTCTTTGGGGTGCGACGGCTGAAGCCCTTGTGATGGAGGGAATTCGGTTCGATTGAGGTGCTTGCGGTGCAGGCCTCGGTGGCAGCCATGCACTCCATGCTGATCGTCGGCAGACAATGCGAGCATCCGCTTTGCAGCCATTGCCGACATCCCTCGGCCTTGCGCGAATGGGTACTATCGGCCAGAACCGGCCGTTCGGCGGCGAGGCAGAATCTGGGCCAAGGCGGACATTGGCCCCCCAACCGAGTAGAGCTTTCAGACGACCTATCGGCATGAGCGAACGACTACCTTGCAGAGCTTGCGGTGCTTCTATCCACCCGGACACAGCGGTGGCGAACGAAGGTCTGTGCATACCATGCAAGCGTGGTTACCGACGATTCACCGACGGTGGGCAGAGTGAACGGCGGCGCGAGCAAAAGGAACGCGTTGAGGAGAAGCCGTTCATCTGCCCGGAATGCGGCGGGACGCATGCCGCAAGCTGGAGTCGAGTGGGCGTGAAGTATCTCGGCGACAACCCCTGGGACTACGTTGCGGCCCGCGAGACATGCGGCGATTGCGGAGCGGAGGTTCCCCGCAGTCTCTCCCGCCGGTGGAATGTGGAGACAGCGGAGGAAGCCCGGGCCGTCTGGCGGGAAAAATTTAGGAATGTTGGGCAGCATGCTGGTCCGACTTGAACCGGCCAATAGCGGAAGTTCGCTGCTGAAGCTCACCGGAAACCAGATGCCAAATCGGATGACCAGAATCGTAATCTTCCTATTCGTCCTCTTCCTATGTGGGCGTGTCCCGGCCGAAGAGCTGACATTTGGCCGGTTCATCATGTCTTGGCCAGATGGGTTCTCCCATGTTGAGGGCACCAGCCCGGCAATCTACAGGGGCCCTGCTGGTGAGCGCGTCCGAATAGTCACGGTGCCTACTCGGCGCAATCGAAGTTCGGAGGAAGCGCATGGCGAAGTCCGAAAAATTGTTGGGCAGACAACGCGAGAGTTTCGTGACATCGAACGGGAGTTCGGGCGGCCGCTCTGGCCCCTGCGAACCACCGTATCGTCCGTGGGTGATGTCCATATCTCAAGCGCAATGCAAAGCGATTCCAACAACGTTCCGGGCTATGTCTTGAACTACGCAGTCGTTTCGCCGCAAAGTGATTTCAGTCTCATCATGGTTGCTGGTGACGGCGATGCGTTTGAAGCCTTTGGGCGATTCAAAGCAGCTCTTGCATCTGCAAGATGGCGATAGTCAATTCTCGGCCAGAAGCCGACCTTCACTCGTGGCCCTAAACTCTTCCCAGGTTGGTCCTTGACACCGTTGGACGTACATATGACCCACGCCGAACTGCGTAGATACCTCTTGAAGAACTACCCAAAGTCTCGACTGGAACTCCTGACGAAAGAGAAGAGAGACGCTCTCCTAGTCCGGCATCCCAAACTACCTGAGGGCTACGTCGAATTTCTATGCGAGGTTGGCTGGGGGACCATCGGAGATGGTCAATACTCCGTCTACAGCGCGCCCGCAGAGCCATCGTTCATCTACGACCCAGTCACGGCTGAGAGTTTGGGTGACGTGGTTCTTATCGGCGACGACTTTGCCGGCGGCCAGGAGGCTCTTCGCTTTGGGAAAGAAGGGGCCATCTTTGGCAGCGTTGATAGCTTGCATGGTCGCTTCGAGCCGTCAGACGGCGAGACATTTTCAAAATTCATCCAAAGCTGGTTCGTGGGGGCGCCAACCTCTGCAACTTGAGCGTTCGGGCTGGAATGGAAGTCTTCACGACGGTGGCGTGGCCAGCAACAGTCGGCCAGGACCGGACTTTCCCCGGAGGCGGGCGGGCTGGGCCGTGCTTGCCACAGGAAACATTGGAGGACAGGTATGTGGAAACGGTCTGAGGTCGACCCGAACAAGAAGTACCAAGTCGCGCTCTGCGCCTCGCCGAGGGGCAGTAGGTCACATGCGCTGCATCCTCTCGGGCACGGCGTTCTCCCAGAGCACACGGTCTTTCTAACTGAAGTTGTTCCCACAGACCTGCTGTTGCGACGCGATTTCAATGGCATCTCGAAATCGGTTCGCATTGTCGGCGGCAAGCAATACTGGGTGGACGCCCACGGCGTGTGGTTCACCATGGAAGAAGTGAGTGCCTTGGAGGAAGAGCTCGACGTGCCTTGGGTTAACGGCGTGCCTCCCCACATTGCGCCCAAGTGATTCAACCCCGGGGCTGCTGAGTTCATAGCAACCGGCGTCCGCTTTGGAGCCGGGTCACGGACGGCTATGGGCCCGAAGCGGTCCTTCGATGCGAGAGGTCGACCGACTGCTATGCAGCGATCGCGGTCTGTCGTGCATCTGCAATTGACGTCCACTTCTTGCCAGTGAACTGCCCTTCAACGCGGCGGCTCCGACTGCCAGCGGGAAGAAAAGCCGGCCACAAAAGCCGGGGCGATTCAGTTCACCCTGTGCTGTTAGCCTTGCATGGTCGGCAGGGCCTCTGCCACGCCAACTCCGGCCATCGCGCCCAATTTTTCAGAAGTGAACTCACCATGACCAGCCCGCTGTACAACGCCTCCGTTCCCGTCATGCAGCAGATGCTGCGCGCCCTGTCCGACGTGCTCAAGAAGGCCGAAGACCAGGCGACGCAGAAAAATATCGATCCCAATGCGCTGCTGCAGGCGCGGCTGTTCCCTGACATGTTTCCGCTGGTACGTCAGGTACAGATCGCCGCAGACTTCTCCAAGGGCATTGCCTCCCGCCTGGCGGGTGCCGAGGTGCCGTCCTGGCCCGACACCGAGGTCAGCTTCGCCGACCTGCAAGCGTTGATCGCCAAAGCTCTGGCCCATATCGGCTCCTTCAAGCCTGAGCAATTTGATTCAAGCGAGAGCCGCGAGATCGTATTGCGCCCCGGCACCCCAAAGGAAAAGAAGCTGACCGCAAGCGCATACCTTCTGCACTATGGACTGCCGCAGTTTTTCTTCCACGTGACCACCACCTATGCCATCTTGCGCCACAACGGTATGGAGATCGGCAAGCGCGACTACATGGGTGCCTACTGACCCAAGACAGACAGGCGTTCAGCCACTCTGGCCACTGCCGCTCGAAGTGCAAGCGTGCGGCGTGCTGCCACCGATTCGCGCCTTTGAGCCACCAATGACGCTCCTCCGAGGGGCCTTCATCACCAGATGAAGGCCCCTTGAAGGCGCCGCCCTAGAGCCTGGGCCTGCCGGCACTCGAACGCGGTGTTCAACGGCCAGCGTACGGCAGCGACGAGTGATGCACGACGATGCGCAGCTTGCCGGCACCGTCCTTCACGAAAGTCCAGGTCTTGTCGACCGTGGTGACCTTGCCGTCCGGGTCGGTGAACAGCACGTTACCCAGCGTGCTGGCCACGTCGCCGTGGATGAACAAGGCACTGTTGGCAATCTCGCATTTCGTCCAGCCCTTCAGGGCGAAGCCGGTGTCGTTGGGAAAGGCAGGGTTGCCGCCCACGAAGTACGCCAGCGCGCCGTCGCGAGCGGTGCGGAAGGTCTGCGGCGATGTCGTGAGCGTCGGCTTGAACAGCACTGCGCCCAGCTGGTAGGCGTAGGCGCTGTCGATGACCTTCTCGGCCAGCGCCCTGGCGGCCGGCTGCCCTGCGCTGGAATTCGCGGCGCTGATGTCGACCAGCGCCTTGCACCAGGCCTGCTGGGCCCCCAGGACTTCCGCTTCCGTGATGCTCCGGTCGACGACTTTCTCCTTGGCGGCGACCGGCAAGATGGCCCCTGCGATCAGGAGGCTGGCGATGGCACTGGGAATGAATTTTTTCATTTGGGTCTCCAATTGAAGTAGTTGGATACCGGAGCGGCCGGGTGGGTCGAGCCGAGACCCAAAGTGCATCCATACGACATGCACAAGGCATGATGCGCCAGCTGATTTGCTCTGAGTAAAAGATGCAAATGAAATGAATGGTTGTGCATTCGCGAGACAGCCAGGCGTGCAGGCCTGTCTCGCAACAGTCTGAAGCGGGCGCACACGAAGGACGGCGATGCAGCGGTTGCCGACATCCCTCGGCCTCGCGCGAATGAGTGCTATCGGCCAGAACCGGACCCTGGCTCACGCCGCCCAGTTCGCGAACACCCTAAGGTCACCAGGGGCCAACAACCGTCCGTTTTTTTGCGCCGGAACGATTCGGCCACAAGCAGACACTCAACATGGGACAGGTGTCGAACGAAAGCCATCCTCTCGGTCTGCACCAGAATTTCCCCCGATCTGCGAAGACCTCATCACATGCAACAACGTTTTCTGAATGCCTTGCTGGTTGCCCTCATCGCCAGCTTCGGCATCTCTGGCGATCCGGCACGCGCCCAAGCCCAAACGACGCCCAAGGTGCAGCCCGGCGAGGGGCGGCCTTACGAGGTTGTCGACAGCGAGGTATGGGACGTGCCCGATCCGGTTTCAGGCCGCGGCTACCAAGTCTTCATTGCTTTGCCGCCGTCCTATGCGAAGCAGCCGCGGCAGCGCTACCCCGTGCTGTATGTGACTGACGCCGACTACGCTTTCCCGATCGTCCGGCAGTTGGGGCGCCGCCTGAACGTTGAAGGGCCTCAGATCGAGGAATTCATCCTCGTCGGCCTGTCTTACGCAAAGGGCGAGGACGGCGCGGTCAGCCGCCAGCGCGACTACACACCGACACCGAACGGCCCCAGCACCGCGCCTGCCAATGCGGTCCACGGTCAGGCGCGCGCCTATCAAGAATATCTGCGCAACCAGGTAAAGCCGTTCATCGCCGCTCGCTACCGAGCCGACCCGGCCAGAACAATCTTTCTCGGTCACTCCTACGGCGCCCTGCTTGGGATGCAGATCCTTTTCACCGAGCCCGGCTTGTTCAACGGCTATATCCTCGGCAGCCCATCTCTCTGGTACGACAAGCGACATGCCTTGAAGCTCGAAGCGAGCTACGCCAAACAGAATCGGGACCTGACGGCGAATGTCTATCTTTATGTCGGTGCCTATGAGGCGCTGCGCAAAGGTGTTCGGCGCTACAACCAGACGGTAGACATGGTTGCCGACAACCAGGCGCTGGAGACGGCGCTACAGAGCAGAAAGTACCCAAGCTTGAAGCTGAAGTCAGCGGTCCTGAACGACGAGGACCATCTCACCGTCGCGCCGCGTGGCTTTACGCAGGGCATGAGGTATCTGCTCTCGGCGCACTGACAAATCACAGCGAGACGATGCAGCCGGGCGATCACTTGACATGAATTCTGGGCGAGAACTTTGCCATCGGCGAGCTCGCCTCGCACGTCGGCATGCCAGCCAAATACCGCGCCATCGTGTCGATGTCCGTCTCTGAAAGGGTCGTGCCGTCAGTCGCACCGTATCCGGGCTATCGACCGAAAACTTCCAATCACTGCATGGCCAGGTCCAGACCCATCCAATTGCAAAATTCAAAGGTGAGGAAGAGCACGAGGAACGCAGAAGCGACGAACGCCCCGCCCACCTTGATGGATGTCAGTACCACTGCAGCTGTCTTCTGATTCTTGTCCTTCTGTCCCCGTTCGTAATGCCACTTGACGGCTAAATACATGCCCACGCTGAGCACGAGAACCTTGAAAATAACAAAAGAGATAGGGATTGAATTCATGATTGAAGGGATATCAATGGTGACAGACGGCGAAGTGCCCGAGTGCGGCGAGTAGCTCAATAGACCGATGAAGAAACGGAAATTCAATCAATCAATCAATCAATCTAACGAAACGGTTGCGGTGAGCTAAATGGGCGTCCGCAAGGCGCGTCGAAAGGCACGCAAGACATGGGTCGAAAAGCGGAGCAGTCTGCCTGCATCACAGAAGCACTCTCATCGTGCTGTCGAGTGTTCATCTTCCAGGCTGATACGTACAGAACCAGATCAGCTGAAAATTTTCGTATCAGATGCAAGGAGGCCGGTAGTCGCGCCGGGGCGGGTCGACGTCTGATATGACAATCTCTGGAGCGGTTCAGAACGACCGTATCAGAAAGAGATGCCCATGAACCGCTACGAAAAGCTTGCCGACAACATCGCTCAGCGTATTCGCGCGGGTAGCCTGAAGGCGAACGATCGCCTTCCCTCCGTGCGCGAACTGAAGTCGCAAATGGGCATCAGTGCGTCCACCGTGTTCTCTGCTTACTACCTGCTGGAGGCGCAAGGGCTTGTCGAAGCGCGGCAGCGGTCAGGGTACTTCGTTCGAGCGGGCGCGGAAATGCCGACCAACGAGCTCGCCGCCAGCGAGCCTGTCCTGCGGTCCATGTCGGTCGACGTCTCGTCGCTTGTCTTTCAGGTCCTTGCACAGGCTCGCGAGCGCGATATGGTCCCGCTCGGCTCGGCCTTTCCGTCGCCAGAGCTGTTTCCCTTCGAGCAACTTGCCGCCGGCCTGACGCGAGCGCTCAAGCGGATGGATCCTTGGCAGACCGTCGAAGATTTGTCACCAGGCAACGCCCAATTGCGCCATCAGATCTCCCTGCGTTACGGCAGCGTCGGGATGGATGTGCCTGCGTCTGAACTGGTCATCACCAGCGGGGCGATGGAAGCACTCAATCTTGCGCTCGAATCGGTGACGCAGCCAGGCGACGTCGTGGCGATCGAAACGCCAACCTTCTATGGTGCGTTGCAGGCACTGGAGCGGCGCGGTCTTCGCGCGGTCGAGGTTGAGACGCACCCGCGAACAGGCGTAGATCTCGACTCTCTTGCTCGCGTGATCGACCAGCATCCGGTGAAGGCCTGCTGGTTCATGCCGACCTTCCAGAATCCGATGGGCTGCACCATGAGCGACGCAGCCAAAGAGCAACTGGTCAGCATGCTCGCCACCCGCGCCATACCGCTGATCGAAGACGACGTGTACGGCGAGCTCGCGCATGGGGCTCGGAGACCGCCACCAGCCAAGGCCTGGGACCGGGATGGCTGGGTGCTGCACTGCAGTTCTTTCTCGAAATCCCTGGCACCCGGATATCGCATCGGTTGGGTAGCGGGCGGTCGCTTTGCAGCCACTTTGGGTCGCAACAAGTTGATGAGCTCGCTGGCGACGGCACTCCCCTCGCAACTGGCGTTGCAGGAGTACCTGCAACACAAGAGTTTCGATCGTCACCTGCGCGCCCTGCGGCACTCGCTCAGCCGCCAGCAGGCGGCATGCTTGCGATTTATCGATCGATACTTTCCAACTGGAACGCGGGTCACGCGCCCCGAGGGTGGCTATTTCCTGTGGCTCGCGCTGCCAGAAGGTGTCGACTCGCTCGCACTGCACCAGGACGCTCTTCGGCTCGGCATAGGCGTAGCGCCGGGCCATTTGTTTTCAGCCGACCGCCGATACACCCGGCACCTGCGCATCAACTACGGGTATCTCGGCGACCCGCGCTTGGAAGGGGCTATCAGGAGTCTTGGAGATCTCGCCAACGCGCAGCTTGAATCTACAACTGGAAATTCGGGGCCCATCTTCGAGGAACGTTCGTCGAGACCCTAGTTTGCGTCCATGCAGGTCGAGGTCCGCCGCCTTCGACCGACTCTCAACGTCACGCGTGCCGCTTCTGTCCAGTCGCGGCTTAGAGAACCCGCAGCACCTCAAACTGCTGTCGGATTGGAGCGACCTGTATCGACACCTCATCACCCTCGCATTTGCCCAGCATTGCCCTACCCAAAGGGGCTTCGCTGCTGATGACCTGAACAAGCTGAGTGCCGCTGACCAACGTCATGCTGCCCCCATCCGGGCCGAGAAAGAGCTGTTGCTGCTTGTCGTCGGAATCGACCAGGCAGACCAGCGCGCCGAGCCGTATTCCTATGCTGGCGTCGTAGGGACGCGGGCGGAATTGGCGCCAATTGGCCATCGCCTGGCGTATGGCTTCG
Source organism: Variovorax sp. GW821-FHT10C12 (assembly GCF_059415405.1). Lineage (NCBI taxonomy): Bacteria > Pseudomonadati > Pseudomonadota > Betaproteobacteria > Burkholderiales > Comamonadaceae > Variovorax > Variovorax sp. GW821-FHT10C12. The sequence goes on along the minus strand of NZ_JBWKNE010000003.1, from coordinate 156,295 downwards.
GCGCGCCGAGCTTGGCCGGTGGCCAGGTAGGCGGCTTCGAGTCCCAATGTGTCGTACTTGTTTTCGGCGATGTTCTCTTCGTGAGTCGCCGTTTCATGGGCTGCGCGCACTGCCTGTTCGGCTTGCAGCAGGTCTTCGGCGAGCCGTTCCAGCACCTGCTGTTGCAGCAAGAATTTATCCATGACGAAAGGTCGGTATCTCGAACAAGCGGGGGGCAGATTTTGATTATGAAGGGCTCCAGAAGCCTTCGACGCTTCTGTTGGCTGCAGGTTAACTTCGGCAATGGGCCCTAAGCCGAAGTTCACTCTTCTCCGAAGCAGACCTTGTTTCTTATGCGGAGATTTTGGCCAGGAGGTCCGGGCGTACCTCCTCCGGCGTGAAGGCTCTCAGAATTACTTCCTTGGGCTCGACCGCACCTTCAGCCCGTGCCAAATCCATCCTGGCAATCTGCTCTGGAGATAGAAAGTGGCCCTTCAGGGCGACGGCAACGCTCGTTATCTGAGTACGTCGAGCAAGGAAAGCATGCATCTGCGCGACGGTAAGTCCTATCGCATGACCTGCGGCGACTTCAGCTGCGACATGCACTGTGATGCCCGAACCTGCGTCCACATTAACCGCCGCATTGAACTCGGCAAAGTATTCTTCAAGGTTCATTAGGTGTCCGGTTCTGACCGATAGCGCCAGATGATTCCGGCGTTCAAATTGAGTACCAGATGTAGAGCGATTTCCCAGTGCTTTGCGCCGCTTGTGCCAATCGTGTGAGGTCTTGCAGAATCGGCACCAGCTCATCAGCTTCATGAGGCACACCGTCGACATCTGCCCAGCCCGCGCTAAGACCGGGTATTGAACCCTGGGGAAGCTGCGCCAATCGACGTGTGAAGTCAGAAGGAAACGCCTCCAGAATGCCTTCACTTTCTTCGGTCATAGGACCTACTTGCAAACCGAACTCTGGATAAGAAAATTTCTTATCGGCTAGAAGAGCCCAAAGGGCCCCGAGTTCAATTCCGGTAAGACCTTTGTGCTCAACCCGCTCTAACGAGCGCAGGTCATCTTCAGAAGATTCATCGTCCGCAAGAAGGCGACTTTCATATGCACCTGCATCCTCATCAGACGCGACAAAGAAGTCGGTGAGCATTCCCATTGTTGGTTCCTACCTTCGTGATGAAAGACCGTCATGGTGGTCTTTGGACATTGAATGGATAAGCCTTTTGGCCAAATTTAGCTGCCGCCGAGGCCGCCTGCTTCTGGCCGCATTCTGCCGTAGCAGGCTGCGGTCGGCGTCCGCCAACAGAAAATCAGGCCGGTCCCCACCAAGTTAGATGCGCCGCGCTGTTGCACCGTCGAACTGCAAGAAGCCTATCAATTGCTCCGCATCACCCAGCGCCCCAAGTACCGCCTCTGCAGTAGCTCTGTAGGCGGCCGGCAAATGCACTTTGACGTTGGAAGGCTAGTCGTTCCAACCGAATTCGATGAGCCAATAGGCCTTTCCGGTAGTGATACACAGAGCATCGCTTACGATGAAATCCCTTTCAGGATTCTTCTATGAGTAGCATGATCTTTCTTGGAGACCAAGAGATATTTGTCTCAAATCGACGCTTCTCTACGCTAGTCGAGTTTGGGCTGGAAGTGGCCGATTCGGTTGCCTCTTCAGAGCGGGACCTCACGTTCGTGAAGAAACTGAAAGCTGAAGCCAAGAGCTTCTATCGAGGCATCGATCTTGACCTTGAAGAACTGTTCTTGGCGAAGGACGAGTTTCGATTCTGGAGCATGGTCTACGCAGAACTTGCGGTCCGAATTGAACGGAAAGAGATCGGAAACCCAGGGGGCGAAGATTGGCGCCCGAGCGCCACTGCCGAAGCTCTCGCACTATCGAAGATGTTGGCGTCTGCGGCCTGAACCTGATTGGCTGGCTGCCACCTCCCTCCTTGATTGATAACACACCGCTCGAAGTCCGCGATTGGCTTGCTCGAGTACGAGAAGGGCAATTCGTGGTTGGTTAGCGATGTCGGCTCTTGGCCGACGGCGGCCATCCTAGCTGCCCAAGGCCACCTGATCTACACGCCCGGCGTCTAAGGTCTTGCCAACGATTTTCGTGGCCAGCGCAGCAACCCGAAGGGACGGCGGCAACTGGTCAACTGTCAAAGGACTGACAGGTCGGCAAACCATTTCGTACGCGGACGTTGCCTGGATGGAAGTCTTGTGCACATCCGTCCAGTCGAACGAAAAGAATCCTCGCTCAGCCAACGCCACGAAATCATCGGGGCGGGGATAGGGAATTTTCAACTCGACCGCACACACAACAGACAACATTAGTGCCTGTTCTTCCGCGTTGTAAATCCAAGGCCGTGCAGTCCAGGGGATAGGGCCATCACCGCCAGTCGCAAAAATGCCGACTTGCTGCAGCGAATCAGACGCTATCCAGAAAACATCGAATCCTTCAGATGAAGGCGTTTCAGGTTGCATGATGAGACCGTACTTGGATTTCCGCTTTTGGCCGACTGCAGCCAGTCGCGCTGCCGTCGTGACCGAGTTCGCAGCGGAACGCCGACGTGATCAGCTCCACTGTCGCTCATAGGCTGCGACGTGCTCGGGAAACAACGTCTCATAGGCCGGGTAGGAAATGCCCAAGACGTTCACCTCGATGCTATCGGGGCCATCGTCGCAGTCCATGATGCGCACGCCAGCACAGGCGAGGACCATTTGGTCTTCTGTTCGCACTGTTAGGGCAAGGTGGGCCTGATCAGCGTGATTCGAAATGCATTCGGCGCGGATATTCGAGTACCCCGGAACCGGTCGAAATATGCCAAACGCTACGCCCATAGGAGGGTCGCCCAACTCCAAGCTGGAGCACCCAACCAGCACCTCGCTCGCATAGATCGAGAACGTTGGCATGTAGGTTCCTTGTCTTTCTGCGATGCCCGCTTCTATTCGAATTTTCACGACGCAGCGAATGGTTGGTTCCGGCCGATAGTACCCCTCCGGTCCACCCGATCGAACGACAACAACCAGTCTGAAGCGAACATTGAACGCAGCCCTGTCCATGTCGACCGCATCCGGCACCAGCCCTTCAGGCTTCTGCTTCGCCAATGCCTGTCGCTCACGAAAGCTCAGCAGTACGCCCCCGCACATCCATCTGCAATCCACCACAGCGATCGAACCGCCAACGCCACAGCCGCACTCATCGTGCACAGGGCATCGGGTGCTCCTCGCAGCGAAATCAAGGAGGAGGCCGCAGGCCGGGGGACATTCGCGGAGGAGAGTGCCCGGTGTCCTGTGCACGCGCCCCGAAGGCCCCCGACCGAGGCCGTCAACACACCGCCACAGCTAAGGAAACCCCCGATATATGAATGGTCATTGACCCCCTAGCATCGAGCGCTGCTCGCCTGTCAAGGTGTACGGATCGCGTCCCGGCGTCCGCCCGGTGACCTGGCGCCTGCCTCAGCTGCCCTTTCTGCGATGACAACTCCTCCCGAGTCCGGCCCCACGCTGGACGCCGCCAGTCCCCTCCCCCCCGACATCGAAGCCGCCGACGAACCCACCAAGGTTCCCCTCGCCATCGAAGACTGGCTCACGGTCCTCATCATGGGCGCGCTGGCGCTCATCACGTTCGCCAACGTCATCGTGCGCTACTTCACAGACTCGTCCTTCGCGTGGACGGAAGAGTTCTCGGTGTTCCTCATGATCATGCTGGCGCTGGTGGCCGGCTCGGCCGCCGTGGCGCGCGACCGGCACATCCGCATCGAGTATTTCTCGGAGAGCGGCTCCATGGCGCGGCGCAAGCGCCTGGCGCAGTTCGGCGCGCTGATGATCGCCATCCTGTTCGCGCTGATCGGCGCGCTCAGCATCCGCATGGTCTGGGACGACTACCGCTTCGAGGAAACCACGCCCGGCATCGGCCTGCCGGCCTGGTGGTATTCGATCTGGCTGCCCATCGTGTCGTTCGCGATCGCGGGGCGCGCCATCGGCCTCATGGTCCGCCGTGGCCGCAAGACCAACTACAAGTCTGACGACAACAACAGCAAGAAGGGCGACGCCAAGTGATCGCCACCCTGCTCTTCGTCGCCTTCGTCGTGATGATGCTGGTGGGCGTGCCCATCGGCGCCGCGCTCGGCTTGGCGGGCGCGGCCTGCATCGCGCTGGCCAACGCCGACGCCCAGTGGTTCGGCCTGCTGGCCGTGCCGCAGAACTTCTACGCCGGCCTGGGCAAGTACCCGCTGCTGGCGATTCCGATGTTCGTGCTGGTGGGCTCCATCTTCGACCGCTCGGGCGTGGCGCTAAGGCTGGTCAACTTCGCCATCGCTATCGTGGGCCGCGGCCCCGGCATGCTGCCGCTGGTGGCGATTGCGGTGGCGATGTTCCTGGGCGGCATCTCGGGCTCGGGCCCGGCCAACGCCGCCGCCGTGGGCGCGGTGATGATCGCGGCCATGAGCCGCGCCGGCTATCCGGCTGCCTACTCGGCCAGCGTGGTGGGCGCCGCGGCGGCCACCGACATCCTGATTCCGCCCTCGGTCGCGTTCATCGTGTACTCGGTGCTGGTGCCCGGCGCCTCGGTGCCGGCGCTGTTCGCGGCCGGCATGATCCCCGGCGTGATGGCCGGCCTGGCGCTGATGATTCCGGCCGTGTGGCTGGCGCGCAAGCACAAGATGGGCGCGCTCGAATCGACGCTGCCGCGCCCGCCGTTCTGGAAGAGCTTTCGCGAAGCGATCTGGGGCCTGGCGGCGCCGGTGCTGATCCTGGGCGGCATGCGCGCGGGCTGGTTCACGCCGACCGAGGCGGCCGTGGTGGCGGTGTTCTACGGCCTGTTCGTGGGCATGTGCATCCACCGGACGATCAAGGTGCGCGACCTGTTCGTGATCCTGCGCGAGTCGGGCGAGCTGTCGGCGGTGATCCTGCTGGTGGTGTCGCTGGCGGGCATCTTCGCGTACTCGCTCTCGACGCTGGGCATCATCGATCCGGTGACGCAGGCCATCGTCAACTCCGGTTTGGGCGAGTACGGCATCCTGGCGCTGCTGATCTTGCTGCTCATCACCGTGGGCATGTTCCTGGACGGCGTGTCGATTTTCCTGATCTTCGTGCCGCTGTTGCTGCCCATCGTGCAGCACTACAAGTGGGACCCGGTGTGGTTCGGCGTGATCCTCACGCTGAAGGTGGCGCTGGGCCAGTTCACGCCGCCGCTGGCGGTCAACCTCATGGTCTCGTGCCGCATCGCCAAGGTGCGCATGGAAGAAACCGTGCAGTGGGTGGGCTGGATGCTGTTCTCGATGTTCGTGGTGATGGTGCTGGTGATCGCCTTCCCCGAACTCGCGCTCTGGCTGCCGCGCAAGCTGGGCTACTGATTTTTTCGATCCATCGACAGACAAAGAGGAGACCTCTCTCATGAAATTCCGCCGCACCCTGCTGGGCCTTGCCGCCGTCGCCGCCACGCTCGGCCTGTTCTCGACCGGCGCGATGGCGCAGGCCACCTACAAGCCCGAGTACAAGATGTCGCTGGTGCTGGGCCCGCCCACGCCGTGGGGCCAGGCCGGCAAGATCTGGGCCGACCTCGTGAAGGAACGCACCCAGGGCCGCATCAACATCAAGCTGTACCCGGGCGTGTCGCTCATTCAAGGCGACCAGACGCGCGAGTTCAGCGCGCTGCGCCAGGGCGTGATCGACATGGCCGTGGGCTCGACCATCAACTGGTCGCCGCAAGTGAAGCAGCTCAACCTGTTCTCCATGCCCTTCCTGATGCCCGACTACGCGGCCATCGACGCGCTCACGCAGGGCGAGGTGGGCAAGGACATGTTCAAGACCCTCGACAAGGCCGGCGTGGTGCCGCTCGCCTGGGGCGAGAACGGCTTCCGCGAAATCACCAACTCGAAGAAGCCGATCAAGTCGCCGGCCGACATCAAGGGCATGAAGATCCGCGTGGTGGGCTCGCCCATCTACTCCGACATGCTCACCGCGCTGGGCGCCAACCCCACGCAGATGAGCTGGGCCGACGCGCAGCCCGCGCTCGCCAGCGGCGCGGTCGACGGCCAGGAGAACCCGCTGTTCCTGTTCACGGTGCTCAAGATGCACACGGTGGGCCAGAAGTTCGTCACCACCTGGGGCTACGTGGCCGACCCGCTGGTCTTCGTCGTGAACAAGGAAATCTGGGCCTCGTGGACGCCGGCCGACCAGGCCATCGTGCGCCAGGCCGCGCTCGACGCCGGCAAGCAGGAGATCGCCATCGCGCGCAAGGGCCTGGTCGAAGCCGACAAGCCCGTGCTGAAGGACATCGCGGCCATGGGCGTGACGGTGACCAACCTCACGCCGGCCGAGCGCGACGCCTTCGTGAAGGCCACGCGCCCGGTGTACGACAAGTGGAAGTCGACCGTCGGCGTCGACCTGGTGGCCAAGGCCGAGAAGGCCATCGCCGCGCGCGCGAAGTAAGCCGCCGCGCACCGCCGTGGATCGGGGTGGCATGACAATGTCGCCATGCACACCCTGATCATCGACACGGACCCCGGCGCGGACGATGTGATCGCGCTGCTGTTCGCCCTGGCGGCGCCCGAATCGCTGGCGATTCAGGCGCTGACCACGGTGGCGGGCAATGTTCCCCTGGCCAAGACCTCGCGCAACGCGCGCCTGGCCTGCGAATGGGCCGGACGGCCGCAGCTTCCGGTCTACGCAGGCGCCGAGCGGCCGCTGCAGCGCACGCCCATCTACGCCGCCAACATCCACGGCCGCGAAGGCCTCACGGGCGTGGCCGTGCACGAGCCCGCCGTGCCGCTGGCCGAAGGCCATGCCGTCGACTACCTCGTGCGCACATTGCGCGCCGCACCCGAGCACAGCGTGACGCTCGCCATGCTCGGCCCGCAGACCAACCTCGCGCTGGCGCTCGAACAGGCGCCCGACATCGTGCGCGGCCTGCGCGAGCTGGTGCTCATGGCCGGCGCGCATTTCAACGGCGGCAACATCACGCCGGTGGCGGAGTTCAACGTGTTCGCCGACCCGCATGCGGCCGAGGTGGTGCTGAAAAGCGGCGTGCCGATCACCATGCTGCCGCTGGACGTGACGCACAAGATCCTCACGAGCGACGCGCGCATCGCGCGACTGCGCCAGCTGGGCAACCGCGCCGGTGCGATCGTCGCCGACATCCTCGACGCCTACGCGCCGCAGGAGATGGCCCACTACGGCATGCCCGGCGGCCCGGTGCACGACGCCACCGTGACGGCCTACCTGCTGCGCCCCGACCTGTTCCAGGGCCGCCGCATCCACGTCGAGATCGACAGCCGCGAGGGCATGGGCTTCGGCCAGACCCTGGCCGACTGGCACGGCAGCCTGAAGCGGCCGGCCAACGTGCAGTGGATCATCGACGGCGATGCACAGGGGTTCTTCGACCTGCTGACGGAGCACATTGCGCGGCTGCCCTGAGCCTCCTTCCCTTCAACCAAGCCCCAAGAAAAAAGCCACGCTGCGGACAGCGTGGCTTTTTGTTTGGGGCGCGCAGCGGATCAGTGCTGCAGGATCTTGTTCAGGAAGTCCTTGGTGCGCGGCTGACGGTTTTCCGGGTGGTTGAAGAACTCGTCCTTCGGGCAGTCTTCCAGGATCTTGCCGCCCACGTCGATGAAGATCACGCGGCTCGCGACCTTGCGGGCGAAGGCCATTTCGTGCGTGACCACCATCATGGTCATGCCTTCCTTGGCCAGGCTCACCATCACGTCGAGCACTTCGCCGACCATCTCGGGGTCGAGCGCCGAGGTGGGTTCGTCGAACAGCATCACGATCGGGTCCATCGACAGCGCACGGGCGATCGCCACGCGCTGCTGCTGGCCGCCCGACAGCTGGCCCGGGAACTTGTCCTTGTGCGCCATCAGGCCCACGCGGTCGAGCATCTTCAGGCCGCGGGTCTTGGCTTCGTCGGGCGTGCGACCCAGCACCTTGATCTGCGCGATCGTGAGGTTCTCGGTCACCGACAGGTGCGGGAACAGCTCGAAGTGCTGGAACACCATGCCGACCTTGGAGCGCAGCTTGGGCAGGTTGGTCTTGGGGTCGTGCAGCGGGATGCCGTTGACGGTGATCTCGCCCTTCTGGAAGGGCTCGAGCGCGTTCACGGTCTTGATGAGCGTGGACTTGCCGGAACCCGACGGGCCGCACACCACGACCACGTCGCCCTTGGAGATGTTCACCGAGCAGTCGTTGAGCACCTGCACCGGGCCGTACCACTTGGAGACGTTCTTGATTTCAATCATTTTTTCGGACATTTGTTTCTCTCCGGTTCAGTTCAGCCAACTCGATCAGCGAATGATGGCGATTTTCTTGTGCAGGCGTTTCACCAGCCAGGAAAGGGCGTAGCACATGGCGAAGTACACGACGGCTGCGAGCAGGTAGGCCTCGATCGGACGGCCGAAGTTCTTGCCCGCCGTTTCAAAGCCCTTGAGCATGTCGTAGGCACCGATGGCATAGACCAGCGAGGTGTCCTGGAACAGGATGATGGTCTGCGTGAGCAGCACCGGCAGCATGTTGCGGAAGGCCTGCGGCAGCACCACGAGACGCATGTTCTGGCCGTAGGTCATGCCCACGGCCTGGCCCGCGTTCACCTGGCCGCGCGGGATCGACTGGATGCCCGCACGCATGATCTCGGAGAAGTAGGCCGCCTCGAACGCCACGAAGGTGATCACCGCCGAGATTTCGGAGCGGTAGTTCGAGCCGAGCGAACCGAACAGCGAATAGAACGACGCCGGCACGAGCAGGAAGAACCACAGGATCACCATCACCAGCGGGATGCTTCGCATGCCGTTGACGTACAGCGCCGCGGGCGCATCGAGCCACTTCTTGCCCGACAGGCGCATGAGCGCCAGGATCGTGCCGAAGATCACGCCGCCGATCGTGGCCACCACCGTCAGCATAATGCTGAAGTAGAAGCCCTTGATGACGAAGTTGCTGATGACGTCCCAGTTGTAGAAGGACAGGTCGAGATTCATCATGTCAGTGTCCTCCGCCACCAGCGCTGGCCGAGACGATGAAGCCCGGCACGCGGGTCTTCTTCTCGATGTACGCCATGAGCCGGTTGATGGCCAGGGCCGACACCACGTAGCACGCCGTCACCGCCAGGTAGACCTCGATGCCGCGCGAGGTTTCTTCCTGCGCCTGCATGGCGAACATGGTGAGTTCGGTGACCGACACGGCGAACGCGACGGACGAGTTCTTGAAGATGTTCATCGTCTCGCTCGTGAGCGGCGGGATGATGATGCGATACGCCATCGGCAGGATCACGTAGCGGTAGTACTGCGCGGTGGTGAAGCCCACCGCCATGCCCGCGTAGCGCTGGCCCTTGGGCAGCGCCTGGATGCCGGAGCGCACCTGCTCGGCGATACGCGCCGAGGTGAAGAAGCCCAGTGCCAGCACCACGAGGATGAAGCTCGGCACGCCCTTCATCACGGGAACCAGCGCCGGAATCACGTGGTACCAGAGGAAGATCTGCACCAGCAGCGGGATGTTGCGAAAGAGCTCCACCCATGCATTGCCGAAGCGCACGAGCCACGGACTGTCGGGCAGCGTGCGGATGATGCCGATCAGCGAGCCGAGCACCAGCGCGACGATCAGCGCCAGCAGCGCGACCGACACGGTCCAGCCCCAGGCCGAGAGCATCCATTGCAGGTAGCTCGGATATTCCCCCCCGGGGTCTTGCAGGAAGACCTGCCAATCCCAGTTTCCCATGTGTGTTTACTCCTTCAGCTTCTTTTCGAAATACCGTCCCTTGAAAAGAAACGCCCACCGTGAAAGGTGGGCGTCCATTCACGCAGCGACGCGCGCTTATTCCTTGGTGACGTAGTCTTCGGCAGGCTTGTCGTTCGGATTGGCCCACGCGTTCTTGGTGGCTTCGCCCAGCGGCAGGTTGATGGTCACGTTGGCCGGGGGAATCGGCTTGAGGAACCACTTGTCATACAGCTTGGCGAGTTCGCCCGACTTGGCCTGGGCCTTGATGCTGTCGTCCACGGCCTTCTTGAAGGCGGGGTCGTCCTTGCGGATCATGATGGCGATGGGTTCCACGGCCAGCACGTCGTTCAGGATCTTGTAGTCCTTGGGCGACTTCGACTTGGCGGCCAGGGCAGCCAGGATCGAGCCGTCCATCACGAAGGCGTCGGCACGGCCGGTTTCCAGCAGCAGGAAGCTGTCGGAGTGGTCCTTGCCGTAGACCTCCTTGAAGGTCAGGTTCTCTGCGCGCTTTTGCTTGCGCACGGTCTGCAGCGGCGTGGTGCCGGTGGTGGTGGCGACCGTCTTGTCCTTCAGGTCGGCCAGCGAGTTGATGCCCGAGTTGGCCTTGACGACGATCTTGGTTTCTTCGACGTAGGTGGTCACGCCGAAAGCCACGTCCTTCTGGCGGGTGGCGTTGTTGGTGGTCGAGCCGCACTCGATGTCCACGGTGCCGTTCTGCACGAGGGGGATGCGGTTCTGCGAAGTCACGGGCTGGTACTTGACTTCGAGCTTCTTGCCGGCGGCCTTCTCCAGGTCCTTGATGATGTTGGCGCAGACGTCGTAATGGAAGCCGGTGTACTGGCCATTGCCGAGCGTGTACGAAAGGCCGGAGGACTCACGCACGCCTTCGGTGATGGTGCCCGAGGCCTTGATCTTGGCCAGGGTGTCATTGGCCTGTGCAAAGGCGCCGCTGGTGGCGAGCGCTGCGACAGCCAATGCCAATACTTGTTTTTTCATACGAAAAGCTCCTGAGGGTGACTGAAACAAATAGAACGAAATTCTAGACACTCGCATTTTGCGGGATACCCGGACCAACCCGGTGCATTCCACGGGCATCGCCGCCCGCCTCGCACCGGCCGCGCCCATCGGGGCGCCAGCCTGGTGCAATCCAGACATTTCGCATTGTCCGACTTTCACTAAGCAGCCTTTGTGCCCGCGTTGGGCGGCTGTGTGCGTGGCGCAAGCAGCGACCGGCGATCCCCGGCGTGCAACGGCCGAAAAAAACTGCCGCGACTGTAGTGGCGGCGCGGCCCGGCCGCCAATGCTGATTGCGGGGGGCCGTATGCGTGGTGCTTATAGATTGTGCAGTGCACAAATCTGCCCGCCGTTCACGCTCGTTCAGTGCGGCGGCTGGGTCCCGACGAGGTACGACCAGAGCGCGTCGGCCGTGCGCTTGGGCTGCATGCTTTCCGACAACCCGGCCCGCGCCGTCGACCGGCCGGCACCGGCCTTCACCGGAACCGGCGCGCTGGGCCGCTCGCGGTAGGCGCGGATTTCCATCTTGGCCTCGAGGCTGTCGATCTCGGGCGGCAGCGCGCTCACCAGCTTGCGCGCCTTGATCTCCTTGCGCACCGCGCTTTGCGGCAGGAAGGCGATGCCATGGCCTTCGAGCGCCATCACCTTCAGGCCTTCAGCCATGTCGGTCTCGTAGACGCGGTCGAGGTGAATGGCGGTGCCCGACTCCTTGAGCAGCTGGTCGACCACGCGCCCGAGGTAGGCGCCCGGCGCATAGCCCAGGTAGGGCAGCGGCTGGCCCGGGCGGCCCGGCAGCCGGTAGCGCGGCGCACCTTCGGCATCGGCCTTGACCCAGGGGGCGACGGTTTCCTCGCCGAGGCTGACCATCTCGTACTTGTTGGCATCGAGCTGCAGCGGCTGCGAGGGGTGGTGGTAGGCGATCAGCAGGTCGCAGCTGCCCTCGACCAGCCGCAGCACCGCGTCATGCACGTTGAGCGCGATGAGCCGGCTCTTGATGGGCCCGAAGTGCTCGCGCAGGCTGGTGACCCACGAGGGGAAGAAGGTGAAGGCCAGCGTGTGCGGCACGGCGATCTCGATCACGTCCTGGCCGGCGGCCGAGTGGCCGCGCAGCATGGCGCGCGTGCTCTGCAGCGACTGCAGCATCTCGATGGCCTGGCTGTAGAGCGTCTGGCCCGCGGGCGTGAGGCGCGTGGGGTAGGAGCTGCGGTCGACCAGGTCGGTGCCGGCCCATCCCTCGAGCGCCTGGATGCGCCGTGAGAACGCCGGCTGCGTCACGTGCCTCAACTGGGCCGAGCGGCTGAAGCTGCGGGTTTCCGCCAAGCTGATGAAGTCTTCGAGCCACTTTGTTTCCATACGCGGCGATTATGCGAGCGCCGCGCCATACTGGGCGCCCCCTCCTTTTCCCGCATGCGCCATGCCTTTCGACGACCTGCCTGACCTCAGTGCCACCGAACTTTCGCGCAAGATCGCGGCCCGCGACGTGTCCTGCCGCGAGGTGATGCAGGCGTCGCTCGCCCGCATCGACGCGCTCAACCCGCGCTTCAACGCCATCGTCTCCCTGCGCGACCCCGCCCAGCTGCTGGCCGAGGCCGACGAACGCGACGCCGAGCTGGCGCGCGGCGAACGGCGCGGCTGGATGCACGGCTTTCCGCTGGCCGTGAAAGACCTGAGCCACGCCGCCGGCCTGCCGACCTCGATGGGCTCGCCGCTGTCGCCGCGCTCGCCCGCGCGCACCGACAGCCTGCATGTGGCGCGCATGCGCGCGGCCGGTGCCATCGTCATCGGCAAGACCAACACGCCCGAGTTCGGCCTCGGCTCGCACACCTACAACACGGTGTTCGGCATCACCCGCAACGCCTACGCGCCCGATCGCAGCGCGGGCGGCAGCAGCGGCGGCGCGGCCGTGGCGCTGGCCCTGGGCATGCTGCCCGTGGCCGACGGCAGCGACATGATGGGATCGCTGCGCAACCCCGCCGCCTTCAACAACGTGATCGGCCTGCGCCCGTCGCGTGGCCGCGTGCCCGGTGACCCGGAGCAGGAACTCTTCTTCCAGCAGCTGGGCTGCGAGGGCCCGATGGGCCGCACCGTGGAAGACGCGGCCCGGCTGCTGACCGTGCAGGCGGGTTTCGACACGCGCGTGCCGCTGTCGTCGCCGCACGCCCTGCCCTCGCCCGACGACCTGCAGCTGGACGGCGACGGCCGCGGCCTGCGCATCGGCTGGCTCGGCAATGTCTGGCCCGAGCTGCCGCTGGCGCCGGGCGTGCGCGAACTCGGCGAGCAGGCGCTCGACACCTTCCGCACCATCGGCTGCGAGGTCGAGCCCTGCACGCTCGACGTGCCGCGCGAGCACAACTGGAGCGCCTGGCTGCGCCTGCGCCAGTTGCTGGTGGGCGGCAAGCTCGGCGCCTACCTGAGCGACCCGAAGCTGTTCGCGCAGCTCAAGCCCGAGGCGCAATGGGAGATCGAGCAAAGCCGGCACCTGGACGCCGCCTCGCTGTACCAGGCCTCGCACTACCGATCGAACGTTTACCGCGCGTTCCTGAAGCTCTTCGAGCGCTTCGACTTCGTGGTCGCGCCGACGGCGCAGGTGTTCCCGTTCGACGCCGAGCTGCACTGGCCGGCCGAGGTGAACGGCGTGAAGAGCGACACCTACCACCGCTGGATGGAGATCGTCACGCCCTTCACGCTGGCGGGCCTGCCCACGCTGAACGTGCGCGCGGGCTTCGGCGACGGCGGGCTGCCGATGGGCCTGCAGCTGGCCGGGCCGATCCATGCGGACCTCGACGTGCTGCGGCTGGGGCATGCCTACGATCAGGCTTGCGGCTGGGGCGCGCGGCGCCCTCCGGTTTTGGCTTGACTCCCTCCCCCGCTGGGGGAGGGTTGGGGTGGGGGCAAGCGGCCGTCAATCGAGCGCTGCCTGCATTGCAAGCGCCGCCGGCCCCCATCCCGGCCTTCCCCCAGAGGGGGAAGGAGCAAGAACCTTCAGATCGGCGTGAGCACGCCGCGCCCCGCAAAGTGCCCTTCGGCGTTCGCGAGGAAGTGGTTCACCGACTTCTGCGTGGCCTCGGGCGACCAGCCCGCCATGTGCGGCGTGAGCAGCACGTTGTCCAGGCCGATGAGCGGCTCGGGGCGCTTGGGTTCGCTCTCGTACACGTCCAGGCCCGCGCCCGCGATGCGGTGCTCGCGCAGCGCCTTCGCCAGCGCTTCGGTGTCGACCACGCTGCCGCGGCCGATGCTCACGAGGTAGCCCTGCGGCCCCAGCGCGTCGAGCACCTCGGCGTTGACCAGGTGCTTCGTGGCCGGCCCGCCCGGCGCGGCCAGCACCAGGAAGTCGGCCCAGGTGGCGAGCGACTTCAGGTCGTCGAAGTAGCGGTGCGTGGCACCTTCGCGCGGCTTGCGGTTGTGATAGCCGATGTCCATGTCGAAGGCCGCCGCGCGCTTGGCGATCTTCTGGCCGATGGTGCCCAGCCCCAGGATGCCGAGCTTCTTGCCCGACACGTTCGGCGGCTGCGGAATGGCCTCACGCCACACGCCTTCGCGGCACAGCCGGTCGAGCGTGCGGAACTCGCGCACGATGCTGATCAGCAGGCCGAAGGCGTGGTCGGCCACGCAGTCGTCGTTGGTGCCGGCGCCGTTGGCGGTGGCGATGCCGCGTGCGCGCGTGACCTCAAGCGGCACGCCTTCGTAGCCCGCGCCCATGCAGCAGACCAGCTCGAGCGCCGGCATGGCGTCGATCTCGGCGGGCGTGAGGCCGATGACGCCGATGGTCAGCACCGCGCGGAACTTGGCGCCGTGCTCGGCGATGGCGGCGGCGCGCTGCGCGTCGCCGAAGGCGTAGGTCATGTCGTAGACCTCGGCAATCTGGGCCTGGTGGGCGCTCGAGAGGCTGTTGAGCACCAGCAGGGGAATCTTGGTCGACACGTCTGAACTCCTGGGGTCGGTGAAAAGAAAGAAGGGGTGAATGATCGGGCTAGAGCATCGGCACTGCTTCGCTCTTCTGCAAAGCCCACATCTGCGCGTAGCGGCCCTGCTGGGCCAGCAGATCGGCGTGCGTGCCGCGCTCGACGATCACGCCCGATTCGAGCACTAGGATCTCGTGCGCCTCGACCACGGTCGAGAGGCGGTGCGCGATGACCAGCGTGGTCTTGCCCTGCGCGGCGCTGCGCAGCTCGGACTGGATCGCGCGTTCGTTGGCCGAGTCGAGCGCCGAGGTGGCCTCGTCGAAGATCACGATCGGCGGGTTCTTCAAGAGCGTGCGCGCGATGGCCACGCGCTGCTTCTCGCCGCCCGAGAGCTTCAGGCCGCGCTCGCCCACCGTCGTCTCGTAGCCCTTGGGCGTGGCCGAGATGAAGTCGTGGATGCGCGCAGCGCGCGCCGCGCCTTCGACCTCGTCGCGCGTGGCGCCGGGGCGGCCGTAGGCGATGTTGTATTCGACCGTGTCGTTGAACAGCACCGTGTCCTGCGGCACGATGCCGATGGCGCGGCGCACGCTGGACTGCTGCACGGCGCGGATATCTTCGCCGCCGATGGTGATGCGACCTTGCTGCACGTCGTAGAAGCGGTACAAGAGGCGCGCCAGCGTCGACTTGCCCGAGCCCGAGGGGCCGACCACGGCCACCGTCTTGCCGGAAGGAATCTCGAAACTCACGTGCTTGAGGATCGGGCGATCGGGCTCGTAGGCGAAGCTCACGTCTTCGAAGCGGATGGTCGAGTCGATGCCCGCCAGCGGCTGCGCACCGGGCGCGTCGCGCACCTCGCGCTCCTTCTCCATCAGCACGAACATCTTGTCCAGGTCGGTCAGGCTCTGCTTGATCTCGCGGTAGATCACGCCCAGGAAGTTGAGCGGAATGTAGAGCTGGATCATGAAGGCGTTGACCATCACCAGGTCGCCCAGCGTCATACGCCCTTCGACCACGCCCGAGGTGGCGCGCCACAGCATCAGCACCAGGCTCACGGCGATCAGCAGCTGCTGGCCGGTGTTGAGCATGCTCAGCGTGCGCTGGCTCTTGATGGCGGCCTTGCGGTAGCGGTCGAGGCTGGCGTCGTAGCGCTTGGCCTCGAAGTCTTCGTTGTTGAAGTACTTGACCGTTTCGTAGTTCAGCAGCGAATCGACCGCGCGGCTTTGCGCCATCGAGTCGAGCTCGTTCATGGTCTTGCGGAACTGCGTGCGCCACTCGGTCACCGTCACGGTGAAGGTGATGTACAGCACCAGCGCCACGCCGGTGATCCACACGAACAGCGCGTCGAACTTCACGCCCAATATGGTGAGCACCAGCGCCAGCTCGATGATGGTCGGCACGATGCTGTACAGCGACATCGAGATGAGCGAATGCACGCCGCGCGTGCCGCGCTCGATGTCGCGCGTCATGCCGCCGGTCTGGCGCTCCAGGTGAAAGCGCAGGCTCAGCGAGTGCAGGTGGCCGAACACCTCCAGCGCAATCTGCCGCGCCGTGCCTTCGGTGGCCTTGGCGAAGATCAGCTCGCGCAGCTCGCCGAAGAGCGCCGTGGAAAAGCGCAGCAGCCCGTAGGCCAGCAGCAGCCCGATCGGCACGATGAGCAGCGCCTGCGCCATATCGGGCTTGGGCGTCATCGTGTCGATGAGGTTCTTCAGCAGCACCGGCACGCCCACGTTGGCCACCTTGGCGCCCACCATGAAGGCCAGCGCGGCCATCACGCGCCATTTGTACTGCCAGAGATAGGGAAAGAGGCGGCGCAGGGTCGCCCAGTCGGAACGGTCGGAGCGCGCGGGCGGGTGGCCGCCGGGCGCATGGGGAGAGGAGGAAAGGGCTTCGCCGCTTCGGCGCATGGGGGACAATCGTGGGTGTTGTTGTTGCTTCAGATTGTGCCCATGTCCTCCCCTTCCAGTGCCGCTTCCGCCGCAGCGGCCGCCGCCGCCACCCTCAAGAGCCTGCCCACCGACATGGAGCTGGTGCTCAAGGTCATCCCGATGCCGGCCGACTGCAACGCCAACGGCGACATCTTCGGCGGCTGGGTGATGGCGCAGTGCGACCTGGCCGGCTCGGTGATCCCGGCGCGCTACGCCAAGGGCCGGCAGGCGACGGTGGCGGTCAACGAGTTCATCTTCAAGCAGCCGGTGCGGCTGGGCGACATCCTCTCGTTCTATTCGAAGCTGGTGCGCGTGGGCCGCACCTCCATCACGGTGACGGTCGAGGTGTTCGCCGAGCGCTTCCGGGCGCAGGGCGAGTACATCAAGGTGACGCAGGCCACCTTCACCTACGTCGCGATCGACGACAACGGCCGCCCCCGCCCCATCGAACAGCCGGCCGCCTGAGCGGCCTTCTCAGCCGACGCCGATGCCGGCGTCGCGCACGCGCTCGAAGCACTCGAACTCGCGGTTGATCCAGCGCGCGTCGCGCCGCTCCACGCGGCGGATGTAGACCGACTGCACCACGTCGCGCGTGTGGGCGTCGATCTCGACCGGCCCGCGCGGGCTGTCCAGTTGCAGGCCGCGGAACGCATCCACCAGCCGCTCGGCGCCCGCCTTGCCGCCGCGCGCACCCGGCGCGCTCAGCGCGGCGTCGATGGCCGCGAGCCCGTCGTGCGCCGCCACGGCGAAGTAGCCCGGGCGCAGGTGGCTGCCGTACTCGGTCTCGAAGGCGCCCGCGAAACGCCGGTTGGCCGGCGACTCGTGGGCGAAGGAATAGTGGTGGCTGGTGACCAGCCCCTCGGCCAGTTCGCCGATGCCGTCCAGGTAGTGGTCGTCGGTGGCGTCGCCCGTGGCGAGCAGGCGGATGCCGGTGTCGGCCATGCCGCGGTCGCGCCAGAACTTCAGGAAGATGGCCGGCATCTGGCCCGAGGGCAAGAAGAAGAACACGGCCTGCGGCTTGAGCTCGCGCAGGCGCAGCATGTAGGCCGAGTAGTCGAGCGTGTTCAGCGGCACGCGCAGCATCGCGCCCACGCGCCCTCCGCCCGCGGTGATGCCGGAGACGAAGGCGCTCTCGGCGTCCACGCCCGAGGCGTAGTCGGCCACCACGGTGCACACGTCGCGCAGCCCCTGCTGCAGCGCCCAGCGCGCCAGCGGCGCCGTGACCTGCGCGATGGTGAACGACACCCGCACCATGAACGGCGAGCGCCCGGGGATGCCCGAGGAGGCGGCGTTCATGATCACGGTCGGCACGCGCGCCTGCGTGGCGACGGTGCCGACGGCGTAGGCGTTGGAGCTGAAGTCCAGCCCCGTGAGCAGGTCGACGCGCTCGCTCTCGATGAGGTCCTGCGCCTGGCGCCGCGCCTGTTCGGGCGCGCTGCCGGGCACGTCGCGGCGCAGCAGCTCCACCGGCCGGCCCGCGATCTGCTGCTTGTGGTCGGCCAGCCAGACCGCCATGCCGGCGTCGAACTGGCGCCCGCCGCCCGCATAGGGCCCCGACCACGAACCGATGACCCCGATGCGCAACGGCCGCACGCGCGCCAGCACCAGCGAGGGCGCCGCGAGCGTACCCGCAAGTAAGCCCAAAGCATGCCGGCGCGTCGGCCTGAATGCTACTTTTTCAGTAGCACGCATCGCCCGCGTGGCGGGCGTTGTGGGCAGGTTGATGTCTGGAGCAGGCACGAGGAACAGTGTACGCAGGCACCGTCCGCAGGCAAGTCCACGGAAGGCTTAGACCTTTGAGAAATCCGGCTTGCGCTTCTCCATGAAAGCGCCAAAAGCTTCCTTCGCGGCCGGCTCGCGCAGCATGCGGCCGAAGCTCGCACCTTCTTCGCCCATGCGTTCGAGCACGGCGGGCATCTGCGCCTTCTTCAGCAGGCGCTTGGTCTCGATCAGCGCGCTCAGCGGCTTGGCCGCGAGCTTGCGCGCCTGCGTCTGGGCGATGCCGTTGGCTTCGGTCGGCGGCACCACGCGGTTGACGAGGCCCACTTCGAGCGCGGCCTCGGCCATGAAGGGCTCGCCCAGCAGCAGGGCTTCGGCGGCGCGGTGGTAGCCCAGCATCTGCGGCACCAGCAGGCTCGACGCGGCCTCGGGGCACAGGCCCAGGTTGACGAAGGGCATCGAGAAGGCCGCGTTGTCGCCCGCGTAGACGAGGTCGCAGTGGAACAGCATCGTGGTGCCGATGCCCACGGCCGGGCCGCACACGGCGGCGACGATGGGCTTGGGGAAGGTGGCGATGCCGCGCAGGAAGCGGAACACCGGCGATTCGGTGTTGGCGGGCGGCGCGTTGAGGAAGTCGCCGATGTCGTTGCCGGCGCTGAAGATCGTCGGGTCGCCCTGGATCAGCACGCAGCGCACGGCCGCTTCGCTCTCGGCCGTGGCGAGCGCGTCGGCCAGCGCGGCGTACATGCTGCTGGTGATCGAGTTCTTCTTGTCGACGCGGTTGAAGGTGATGGTCATCACGCCGGCTTCGGTGTGGACGAGGATGTCGCTCATGGGATTTCCTTGAAACAAAAAATGGACAACGCCACGCTCATCGAGCGTGGCTCCTTCGGGAGACACCGCGGAACCGGCTTTGCCGGGCCGCAGGTGTCGCCCCCTGCAAGGGGGTTGGCGGCCACACGAAGTGGGCAAGCCTGGGGGTGTGCATCAGGTCAGCGATTCGCGGACGAAATCGAGGCGGTCCTGGCCCCAGAACATCTGGTCGCCGACGAACATGGTGGGGGCGCCGAACACGCCGCGCTCCACCGCCTCCTGCGTGACCGCCTTGAGGCGGTCTTTCACTTCCTGCGCGCCGGCCAGCGCGAGCAGGCCCGCGGCGTCGAAGCCCGCATTTTGCAAGACGGCGCCGACGGTCGCGGGGTCGTTCAGGTTCTTCGGCTCAACCCACATCGCATGGAACACCGCG
Source organism: Variovorax sp. GW821-FHT10C12 (assembly GCF_059415405.1). Classification (NCBI taxonomy): domain Bacteria; kingdom Pseudomonadati; phylum Pseudomonadota; class Betaproteobacteria; order Burkholderiales; family Comamonadaceae; genus Variovorax; species Variovorax sp. GW821-FHT10C12. Next base: position 136,805 of record NZ_JBWKNE010000003.1, on the reverse strand, counting down.
TCGATGTACGCACCGAAACGTTCGGGCATCTTCATCTGCACGCCGGTGGCGCCGCGCATCAGCAGCAGTGTGTTGATCGGGAAGTGCGGGTTGTGCACGAAGGGCACGCCGTAGCGCCTGGCGAAGCGCTGCAGGTCGGTCGTGAGGTACGGGCCCTTGGCCTTGATCTCGGCGGGCGAATGGTTGTCCGTGGCCTGGAACACGCCGCCCAGCAGCATGGGCTTCCAGACCAGCTCGGCGCCGGTATCGGCGCACACGTGCGGCAGCTGCGTGGCAGCCAGGTAGGCGGCGGGGCTGCCGACGTCGAAATAGAACGCGACGGATTTCGTCATGGGTGTCGTCTCCTTGGGGCTGTGCGTCGCGACGCGAAGCGTAGCGCGGCGCCGGTCAGAACTTCTCGGACCAGGGGCGCAGGTCCAGCTCGTGCGTCCACGCATCGCGCGGCTGCGCATGCAGCATCCAGTAGCTGTCGGCGATGTGGTCCGGGTTCAGGATGCCGTCGCTGTCCTTCAGCGCATAGCGCTCGGGGAAGTTGCTGCGGATGAACTCGGTGTCGATGGCGCCGTCGACCACGACGTGCGCGACGTGGATGCCCTGCGGCCCCAGCTCGCGCGCCATCGATTGGGCCAACGCGCGCAGGGCCATCTTGGCACCCGAGAAGGCACCGAAGTTGGCCGCGCCGCGCAGCGAGGCCGTCGCGCCGGTGAAGATGATCGTGCCGCGATGGCCACCGGCCGGCATCTCGCGCGCCACCATGCGCTTGGCCACTTCGCGGCCGTTGAGGAAGCCCGAGAAGCAGGCCATCTCCCACACCTTGAAGTACTTGCGCGCGGTTTCGGTGAGGATGCTCTCGGGCACGTTCGCGCCGATGTTGAACACCATCACCTCGATCGGCCCGACGGTCGATTCGATCTGCTCGATGAGCGCCACCACTTCTTCTTCCTTGCGTGCATCGCAGGCGAAGGCGTGGGCCCGGCCGCCGTCGGCCTCGATCTGCGCCACCAGCGGCTGCAGCTTGTCGAGGCTGCGCCGCGTGACGCAGGTGGCGTAGCCCTCGCGCGCGAAGCGGCGGGCGATGGCGCCGCCGGTGGCGTCGCCCGCGCCGACGATGAGAGCGGCCTTGGTGAGCGTCATCGCGTCATTCCTTGTAGTAGACGATCTGGTTGGACGTGGCGAGCAACGCGCCCTTCTCGCTCCACAGCTGCGCCTTCTGGTCGAAGAAGCCGTTGAAGAACTGCTGCCCCGCCGCGCAGCCCAGCAGGTAGCCCGTGCCGACCTCGGCCAGCTCGGCGGCGCCGACATGGAAGTAGGTGGTGATCGACACCGTGCCCGCGGGCACGTGCGTGGCGCGGCGCAGCCACACGCGCGGATAGAACACGTCGCTCAACGCGGCGAGCGAGGCGAAGTCCAGCGGTCGCGCCTGCGCGTCGCGCACCCACAGGCGCGTTTCGCTGTGCTGCAGGCTGCCGTCCCACTTGGCGGGAATGCCGCCGCTGAAGGGGCGCATCTCGTACTGCTCGAGCCAGGCCACGCCCGACGGGCCGATGCGGATGCGATCGACGGCCTCGGGCTTGGGCGCCTCGGGCATGGTGAGGTCAGCCTGGCTCCAGGTGTCGCGGCGCGCGGCCGTGACCACGGTGGCGGTGGTCGTCATGTTCGCGGTGCCGTCGGCGCCGGGCTGCGTGATCGTCACCGTCCAGTGCTGCGTCGAGCGGTTGGTGCGCACGGCGGTGGCCTGGATGTCGAACGCGCCCTCACCGAGCGCGGCCGCGTAGTTGACGGTCAGCGCGATGGGCGTGCCGAGCAGGTCGGGGTGCTTGAGCACCGCCTGCAGCGCCAGCGCCGCGGTGGTGCCGCCGAACGGGCCGACCATGTTCCAGTAGTCGGGACTCGTGGTGCCCGTGAAGTGCCCCACGCGGATGTCGCTGTGGTGCAGGGCCAGGGCTTTGTCGAGGGGGTGTGGGGTCGTGCTGCTCATGGTGATCGCCAGTGTGCCTGCGGAGGATGACGTCACGCAGTCGTGTGCGGGACGTTGGCGTGCTGCACTGCCGCAGGCGCGGTCAGTGCGGCGAGCCGGTGCAGCTTGTCGAGCGTGCTCGGCCACAGGCTCTGGCTGAACTGCTCGCGGAAGAAGCCGAAGTGACCGATGCGCCGCGCCTGCACGTCGGCCGGTGCGATGCGCTCCACCGCGCTCGGCGCGCCTGCATAAAAACTCACGAGGCTGCGCGTGCCCGCATGCGTCATCAGTTCGTCGTCGGTCATCGAGAGCGCGAGCACCGGGAAGCGCACGCGCGCATAGCTTTGCAGCGCGGGCTCGCCTTCGGCGCCCACGCTGTAGCGCGGGTTCAGGCACCAGCGGCGCCATTGCAGGATCACGCCGCGCGGCAGGTCGCCGACCTTCTTCAGCTTGCGGCCCGGAAAGTAGCCCCACAGGCGCGTCGCCAGCGGCACCAGCACGAACCAGAAATACAGGATGCTGCGTCGCAGCTTCGGCGCGTTCTCGCGCCAGTAGCCGCTGCCGGCCGCGATGCTCACGAGGCCGTCGACCTGCCCGGGCCGCTGCAGGAAGCCCGGCAGCTGCGCGCCGAGGCTGTGGCCCAGCAGGTACAGCGGCTGGTCGGGCAGCGCGGCCTTGGCGGCGTCGATCACCGCCTCGTAGTCGCGCGCCCAGTCGAACAGGTCGGCCTGGAAACCGCGCAGCGGCGCATCGCCGAGCGAGTCGCCGCTGCCGCGGTAGTCGAAGGTCCAGACCCGCAGGCCCTGCCCCGCGAGCCAGTGCGCGAAGGGCTCGTAGAACGACTGGCGCACGCCCATCGCACCGCCGATGACGATGCTGGCGCGCGGGGCGCCGGCGGGGTCGTAGCGGCGCACCGCCACGTGGGCGCCGGCGTCGACCGGCAGTTGCAGGGCTTGCATTCCGTGGTCTCCTTCGTTCTGCGGCCCCTTGCTAGGGCGTCCCGGGGTCGGACGGATCAGACGCGTTCAAAAATGCCCGCTGCGCCCTGCCCCATCCCGACGCACATCGTGACCATGCCGTACTTCAGCTTCTCGCGGCGCAGCGCGTGCACCACGGTGGCTGCGCGGATCGCGCCGGTCGCGCCCAGCGGGTGGCCCAGTGCAATGGCGCCGCCCATCGGGTTGACCTTGGACGGGTCGAGCCCCAGCGTGTTCATCACCGCGAGCGATTGTGCGGCGAAGGCTTCGTTGAGTTCGAACCAGTCGATGTCTTCGTGCTTCAGGCCCGCATAGCGCAGCGCGGCCGGAATCGCCTCGATCGGGCCGATGCCCATGATGTGCGGCGGCACGCCCTTGCTCGCGAAGCTCACGAAGCGTGCGAGCGGCGTGAGGCCGTACTGCTTGATGGCCTTTTCGCTCGCCAGAATCAGCGCGCCCGCGCCGTCGGAGGTCTGCGAGCTGTTGCCGGCCGTCACGGTGCCGCGCGCGGCGAACACAGTGCGCAGCTTGGCCAGGCCTTCGATGCTGGTGTCGGGGCGCGCGCCTTCGTCCAGGCTCACGGTGCGGGTCTTGGCGATCGATTCGCCGGTTTCCAGGTTCGGCGTGCGGTCGGTCACTTCGATCGGCGTGATCTCGTCGGCGAACTTGCCGGCGGCCTGTGCGGCCAGTGCCTTCTGGTGCGAGGCCAGCGCGAACGCGTCCTGCGCCTCGCGACTCACCTTCCACTGCTGCGCGACCTTCTCGGCCGTGAGGCCCATGCCGTAGGCAATGCCCACGTCGCCTTCGCGCTCGAAGATCGAGGGCGACAGCGAGGGCGAGTTGCCCATCATCGGCACCATGCTCATGCTCTCGACGCCGGCCGCGATCATCACGTCGGCCTCGCCGACGCGGATGCGGTCCGCCGCCATCTGCACGGCCGACAGGCCCGAAGCGCAGAAGCGGTTCACGGTGATGCCACCAATGCTGGTCGGCAGGCCGGCCAGCACCGCGCCGATGCGCGCGACGTTCAGGCCCTGCTGCGATTCGGGAATCGCGCAGCCGCAGATGATGTCTTCGATGGCCTTGGGGTCCAGGCCCGGCACGGCCGCGAGTGCTGCCTTCAGCGTGGTCGCGAGCAGGTCGTCGGGACGGTAGTTGCGGAAGTAGCCGCGGTGCGACTTGCCGATGGGCGTGCGGGTGGCGGAGACGATGTAGGCGTCTTGTACTTGCTTGCTCATGAAATCTGTCCTTAGTTGCGCACGGGCTTGCCGGTGCTGAGCATCCCCATGATTCGCTCTTGCGTCTTGGGGTGCACGATGAGCGAGCAGAACGCCTTGCGTTCCAGCGTCATCAGGTATTCCTCGGTCACGAGCGAGCCCGCATCCACGTCGCCGCCGGTGACCACGTTCGCGATCAGGCTGGCAATGTGGAAGTCGTGCGCGCTGATGAAGCCGCCGTCGCGCATGTTCACCAGCTGGCCCTTGATCGTCGCGGCGCCGCTGCGGCCCGCCACGCGGAAGGTGCGGCGAAGCGGCGGGCGGTAGCCGGCGTCGGCCATGGCCTTGGCCTGCTGCAGTGCCACGTACAGCAGCTCGTCCTTGTTCGGCACGATCACGTCGCTGTCGAGCAGGTAGCCCAGCTTCTTCGAATCGAGCGCGCCGGTGCCCACCTTCGCCATCGCCGCGGCGGTGAAGCCCTCGGTGAGGAAGGGCAGCAGGTCGGTGCCCGTCGAGGCCGAGGCGTTCTCCGCCGCACGGCGTGCGATGTAGGTCAGGCCGCCCGCGCCGGGGATCAGGCCCACGCCGACTTCGACCAGGCCGATGTAGCTTTCCATCGCGACGACGCGCTTGGCCGAGTGGATGGCCAACTCGCAGCCGCCGCCCAGTGCCATGCCGCGCACGGCGGAGATCACCGGCACATTGGCATAGCGGATCTTGAGCATGACGTTCTGCAGCTCTTCTTCCGCGCCTTCGACCGCGCCGATGCCGGCGACCACGAAGGCCGGCAGCATCGCCTGCAGGTCGGCGCCGACCGAGAACACCTCGTCGGGCGACCAGATCACGAGGCCCTTGTATTCGGCTTCGGCCAGGTCGACCGCGGCGCCCAGCGCCTCGGCCACGTCGGGGCTGATGGCGTGCATCTTCGACTGGATGCTCGCGATGAGCACTTCACCGTCGAGCGTCCACACGCGCACATCGCCTTCGTCGCTGATCGTCGTGCCGGCCGTGTTGGCATCGGCCGCGTTCGCACCGAGCACGCTCTCGGGGAACAGCTGGCGGTCATGCACCGGCAGCTTGCGCTGCGGCACGAACTTGTTCTGCGAGGCGCTCCACGAGCCTTCGGGCGTGTGCACGCCGCCGGCCTGCGCGACCGGGCCTTCGAACACCCACTTCGGCAGCGGCGCCGTGCTCAGCGCCTTGCCCGCGTCGATGTCTTCCTGCACCCACTTGGCGACTTGCGCCCAGCCCGCTTCCTGCCAGAGTTCGAACGGGCCCTGCTTCATGCCGAAACCCCAGCGCATCGCGAAGTCGATGTCGCGCGCGCTCTCGGCGATGTCGGCCAGGTGCACGGCGGCGTAGTGGAAACCGTCGCGCAGGATGGCCCAGAGGAACTGGCCTTGCGGTCCTTCGCTCTCGCGCAGCAGCTTCAGGCGCTCGCCCGCGGGCTTCTTGAGCATGCGGCCATACACCTCGTCGGCCTTGGCACCGGCGGGCACGTACTCGCCGCTCTTCAGGTCGAAGCGCAGGATGTCGCGGCCGGCCTTCTTGAAGAAACCGGCCTTGGTCTTCTGGCCCAGGTTGCCCAGCTCGAGCAGCTTGGCGAGCACGGGCGGCGTCGCGAAGTTGGCGTAGAACGGATCGGTCTCGGCATTCAGGTTGTCCTGCAGCGTCTTCACGACGTGGGCCATGGTGTCCAGGCCCACCACGTCGGCGGTGCGGAAGGTGCCCGAGCTCGCGCGGCCCAGCTTCTTGCCGGTGAGGTCGTCCACCACGTCGGGCGTGAGGCCGAACTTCTCGACTTCCTTCAACGTGGCCAGCATGCCGGCGATGCCGACGCGGTTGGCGATGAAGTTGGGCGTGTCGTGCGCACGCACCACGCCCTTGCCGAGCGTGCTGGTGACGAAGGCCTCGAGGTCGTCGAGCACCTGGAGCTGCGTGGTGGGCGTGTTGATCAGCTCCACCAGGAACATGTAGCGCGGCGGGTTGAAGAAGTGAATGCCGCAGAAACGCGGCTTCAGGGCTTCAGGCAGTGCTTCGCTGAGCTTGGTGATCGACAGGCCCGAGGTGTTCGAGGCCAGGATCGAATGCTTGGCCACGTGCGGCGCGATCTTCTTGTACAGATCGAGCTTCCAGTCCATGCGCTCTGCGATGGCCTCGATGACGAGGTCGCACTCGCCGAGCTTGGCCAGGTCGTCGTCGTAGTTGGCCTGTTCGATCAGGCCCGCGTCGGCCACGTCGCCCAGCGGCGCGGGCTTGAGCTTCTTGAGGTTGTCGATGGCGCGCGTGACGATGCCGTTCTTCGGGCCTTCCTTGGCGGCCAGGTCGAACAGCACGACGGGCACGCGCACGTTGACGAGGTGGGCGGCAATCTGCGCGCCCATCACGCCGGCGCCGAGCACGGCGACCTTCTTCACTTGAAATCGGGACATGGCTGAGTTTCGAAGTTATGAATCAGTTCGGGGAACACCGCGGAACCGGTTTGGCCGGGCCGCTGGTCTTGCCCCTTGAGGGGAGGCTGCTACACGAAGTGAGCAGCACGGGAGTGGGTCAAGCTATCAAGAACAAAAGGGAATCTCCGCTGCATCGATGACGCGCTATGCCGAGTCCGACTCGGCACCTGATGTCGGTGGCGATTCGTCTGCTGCCAGTGAGTTCGCAAGGAGAACCAGTCCTCCCAAACCAAACAGACCGCAGATCGCCCAACCGAAACCGACCCACCACGGGAATGTCGCCGAGCCGCCTCTGTACCCGGTAGCAATGGGGACAGTTGCGAATATCCCAAGAAAGAAGATGACAGCGGCCGCACCAGCAGCAACCGCCACGAGGGCAAGGCCACCGATCAACTTTCCAGATGAGACGCTCATGTCACATGGCCTCCGTTGCGCACTTACTGCACACGGTTCCAGGTTTGGGTGCGCCAGAAGGGGCCGAGGTAGCCGCGCACTTCCAGCTTCTTGCCGCCGTCGATCGGCGTGAAGCTCGCGCGGTATTCCTTGCCGTTCTCGGGGTCGAGGATCTTCCCGCCTTCCCAGACGTCCTTGCCCTCGGCCTTCTTGCCGCCACGGATGATCTCCAGGCCTGCGATGGGCTTGCCCTTGCGGTCGTCGGCGCATTCGTCGCAGGTGGCGTCGGGCTTGGTGTCTTTCTTCAACGACTTCTCGATGCGACCGAGCAGCGCGCCGTTGGTCTCGGCGATGCGGATCTCGGCCTTGGCCTCGCCGGTCTTGTCGTCGACGTTGCGCCACAGGCCCACCGGCGTGCTCTGGGCCATGGCCGAGACGGCGGTGACGGTGAACAAGACGGCTGCAAGCGTTGCTTTCATGAGCGGGCTCCCGGTGGGTCGATGAAGAAAGGCTGTGTGTGTCGCTTAAGCGAGTGCGGCGTCGGTGTCCATCAACACCTTGCTGCCGGCGCGCGCGGTGCGCATCAGCATCACGGTCTCGGGGAACAGCTTGGCGAAGTAGAAGCGTGCGGTCTGCAGCTTGGCGACGTAGAACGGATCGTTGTTGCCGGCAGCAATTTCGCGCAGCGCCACTTGCGCCATGCGGGCGAACAGGTAGCCGAACACGAAGTGGCCGGCCACGCGCAGGTAATCGACGGCGGCAGCGCCCACTTCGTCGGGGTTCTGGAAGCCCTTGAAGCCGATCTCGGTCGTGAACTTGGTGAGCTGGTCGCCCAGCATCGCGATCGGGTTGATGAACTCGGCCATCTTCTCGTTCACGCCTTCTTCTTCCACCAGCTTGGCCACGAGCTTGCCGAACTTCTTCAGCGAGGCGCCGTTGTTGCCCAGGATCTTGCGGCCCAGCAGGTCCAGCGACTGGATGGTGTTGGTGCCTTCATAGATCATGTTGATGCGGTTGTCGCGCACGAACTGCTCCATGCCCCATTCCTTGATGAAGCCGTGGCCGCCGAAGACCTGCATGCACGAATTGGTCGCGATGTGGCCGTTGTCGGTGATGAAGGCCTTGACGATGGGCGTGAGCAGCGCGACCAGCTCGCCGCTGTCCTTGCGCACCTTCTCGTCGGGGTGGTTGTGTTCCTTGTCGAGCAGCAGCGTGCAGAAGATCTGCAGCGCGCGGCCGCCTTCGGCGTACGCCTTGGCCGTGAGCAGCATCTTGCGCACGTCGGGGTGCACGATGATGGGGTCGGCTTCCTTGTCCTTGGCCTTCACGCCCGACAGCGAACGCATCTGGATGCGGTCCTTGGCGTAGGCCAGCGCGTTCTGGTAGGCCACTTCGGTCAGGCCCAGCGACTGGTTGCCCACGCCCAGGCGAGCGGCGTTCATCATCACGAACATCGCGGCCAGGCCCTTGTTGGGCTCGCCCACCAGCGTGCCGGTGGCGCCTTCGATCACGATCTGCGCGGTGGCGTTGCCGTGGATGCCCATCTTGTGCTCGAGGCCGGCGCAGAAGATCGGGTTGCGCTCGCCGAGCGAGCCGTCGGCCTTGACGTGGAACTTGGGCACCACGAACAGGCTGATGCCCTTGCTGCCCTTGGGCGCATCGGGCAGGCGGGCCAGCACCAGGTGGATGATGTTGCTCGTCATGTCGTGCTCGCCGGCCGAGATGAAGATCTTGCTGCCGGTGATGCGGTAGGTGCCGTCCGCCTGCGGCTCGGCCTTGGTGCGCAGCAGGCCCAGGTCGGTGCCGCAATGGGGTTCGGTCAGGCACATGGTGCCGGTCCACTCGCCGCTCGTGAGCTTGGGCAGGTAAGTCTTCTTCTGGTCGTCGGTGCCGTGCGCGGCCAGTGCCTCGTAGGCGCCGTGCGAGAGGCCCGGGTACATGGTCCAGGCCTGGTTGGCGCTGTTGAGCATTTCGAACAGGCACTGGTTCACCACGAACGGCAGGCCCTGGCCGCCGAAGGCCGGGTCGCACGACAGCGCGGGCCAGCCGCCTTCGACGTACTTGGCGTAGGCGTCCTTGAAGCCCGTGGGCGTCTTGACTTCGTGCGTGGCCTTGTCGAGCACGCAGCCTTCTTCGTCGCCGCTGATGTTCAGCGGGAAGGTGACTTCGGCCGCGAACTTGCCGGCCTCTTCGATCACGGCGTTGATGGTGTCGGCATCGGTCTCGGCGTGGGCCGGCAGTGCCTTGAGTTCCTCGGCGACGTTGAGCACTTCGTGCAGCACGAACTGCATGTCACGCACGGGGGGGTTGTAGGTAGGCATCCGGGACTCTCCTGGTCGAAGCTAGATAGATTGGAAAAAGCGAAAACGGAAAACGAAACGGGCGGCCGTGGCGCTCAGCGCACGGTCTTGAGCCGGCGCGTGCCGCGCGCGGCGGGCGCGGACTCGGCGGCATTGGAAGCAGGCGGCGCGTCCGGCGTGGCGGCGCGCGCGAGGATGTTGTCGAAGCCGACGTTGGCGCGGCCGATCGAGCCGGGCACCTGCAGGAAGCGGGCTTCGTAGTGCAGCGCGAGGATCAGGCCGTGGATCTCGAACCCGACCTGGCGCTCGTCGGCGTCGGCGCGCAGGTGGCCTTCGGTCTTGGATTGCACGATGGCGCGCAGCACGGCGGCCTGCCAGATGCTGACCGACTCGACCAGCGCGTCACGCACCGGGCCCGGGCGGTCGTCGAACTCGGAGGCGCCGCTGATGTAGATGCAGCCCGAGTCGATTTCGGTCGAGGTGCGCTTCATCCAGTTGGCGAACATGGCGCGCAGGCGCGGCAGGCCGCGCGGGGCCTGCAGGGCGGGGAAGAACACCTCCTGCTCGAAGCGGGCGTGGTATTCGCGCACCACGGAAATCTGCAGCTCTTCACGCGAGCCGAAGTGGGCGAAGACGCCCGACTTGCTCATCTTGGTGATTTCGGCCACGGCGCCGATCGACAGGCCCTCGAGCCCGATCTGCGCGGCCAGCGCCAGTGCGGCGTCGACGATGATGGCCTTGGTCTGCTGGCCTTTGGGGGCGGCGCGGGCCGGCTTGGCGGGAACGGCGGTGGCAGACATCGTGAAAGCTCCGAATAAAACGAACGGTCGTTCTATTTTGCAGGGGCTTTGCACTTTTGACCGCAAATGACCTTGGTCCGCGGTAGGTTAATCAAGGTTAGCCAAAGCAAGGGGCGGCCGCCAGGGGGCCGCACCCTTGCCCCGCGGGATCAGAACTCCTGCGACACGGGCCGCAGCACGACCTCGTTGATGTCCACGTTCGCCGGCTGCTCGACCGCGTAGACGATGGCGCGCGCCACCGAGTCGGCCGGAATCTGGTTGGCGTCGTAGAAGGCCTTCACCCCGGCGGCGCTCTCGGCGTCGCTGCTGCCGAACTTCAGCTCCGAGTCCACGGCGCCGGGCGACACGATGGTCACGCGCACGCCACTGTTGCCCACCTCCACGCGCAGGCCTTCGGAGATGGCGCGCACCGCGTGCTTGGTCGCGCTGTAGACCGTGCCGATGGGCGTGAACACCTTCAGCCCGGCAATCGACGCGACGTTCACGATGTGGCCGCTGCCCTGCGCCTGCATGCGCGGCAGCACGGCGGCGATGCCGTAGAGCACGCCCTTGATGTTGACGTCGATGGTGCGGTCCCACTCGTCGACCTTGAGCTTGTCCAGCGGCGACAGCGGCATCACGCCCGCGTTGTTGACCAGCACGTCGATGCGGCCGAAGGCCTCGACGGTGGCGGCCGCGAGCCTTTCCAGATCGGCGCGCTTCGCCACGTCGGTGGCCACGGCGATGGCTTCGCCGCCGGCCTCGCGGATCTCGGCGACGACCTGGTCGAGCCGGTCGGTGCGGCGGGCCGCGAGCACCACCTTGGCGCCGCGCGCGGCCAGGTGGCGCGCCGTCGATTCGCCCAGGCCGCTGCTGGCGCCGGTGACGATGGCGACCTTGCCCTGGATGTTGTCTTGAATGGAGGTCATGGAATTTCCTTGGAGGTGTGTTGAAGAAGTGCATGCAGTGTGGAAAATCCACGCGTTCCAGTAAATGAAACTCTGGCGACTTCAGAATTCCCCAAAAAGGAACACCCCATGTCCAACCGCCTCGAAGCCCTGCGCGTGTTCTTCACCGCCGCCGATGCCGCCAACTTCCGCGAGGCGGCCGTGCGCCTGTCCGTCTCGCCGCAGGTGGTGACGCGCGCCGTGCGCGAGCTTGAAGACGAGCTGGGCGAGCCGCTCTTTCACCGCAGCACGCGCGGCGTGCAGCTCACCGATTTCGGGCGCCAGCTCGCCGAGCGCGCCCGCGTGGCCGTGGGCGGCGTCGACGAACTTTTCCACCGCATCGACCGGCGCGCGCTGTCGCAGCACACGGGCACGGTGCGGGTCACGGCGCCGCATGTGTACGCCCGGCTGATTCCGCAGGCGCTGGCGCCGCTGCTGGCGCAGCATCCCGGGCTGGTGCTCGACCTGCGGCTGTCGGAGCAGCATGCCGACGTGGTCGACCAGCAGATCGACCTCGGCGTGCGCGTCGGCCCGATGCGCGACGCGCGCTTCGTGGCCCGGGGTGTGGGAAAGATGTCGCTGTGCGTGGTGGGCTCACCCGCGCTCATCGAGCGGGTCGGTGCGCCGCGCACCGTCGATGCGCTGTCCGCGCTGCCGGTGACGGCGCTGATCGACCACAGCTCGGGCCGGCCCTGGCCGTGGGCCTTCAGCAAGAAACGGGTGTTCACTGTGTCGTCGCCCGCGTTCGTGACGGACAACATCGACGCCGAATGCGCCGCCGTGCTGGCAGGCATCGGCTTCGGCCAGCTCATCGGGCCGCTGGCGCAGCCGTGGCTGCAATCGGGCGCGCTGGTGGAGGTGCTGGCGGCCGAGGCGCCCGAGCCCTGGCCGATCCACGTCTACCGCCCGCAGCGCGCGCCGGTGCCGGCGCGCGTGCGGCTGGTGTACGACGAGCTGATCCGCGTGCTCAGAGCTTGAAGGGCACCACTTCCTGGCGCTGCTCGCCCAGGCCTTCGATGCCCAGCGTCATCACGTCGCCCTTCTTCAGGAACAGCGGCGGCTTCATGCCCATGCCGACGCCGGGCGGCGTGCCGGTGGTGATGACGTCGCCGGGCATCAGCGTCATGAACTGGCTCACGTAGCTCACGAGCTTGGCCACGCTGAAGATCATGGTCTTGGTGCTGCCGGTCTGCACGCGCTGGCCGTTGAGGTCGAGCCACATGGCGAGCTTCTGCGGGTTCTCGATCTCGTCGCGCGTGACGAGCCAGGGGCCGATGGGGCCGAAGGTGTCGCAGCCCTTGCCCTTGTCCCAGGTGCCGCCGCGCTCGATCTGGTATTCACGCTCGCTCACGTCGTTGACGGTGCAGTAGCCGGCCACGTAATCGAGTGCGCTCTTCTGCGAGACGTAGCGCGCCTTCGTGCCGATGACCACGCCGAGCTCGACCTCCCAGTCGGACTTGACCGAGCCCTTGGGCAGCATCACCGGGTCGTTCGGGCCCTGGATGCAGCTGGTGGCCTTCATGAAGACGATGGGCTCCTTGGGCACCGGCAGGCCCGATTCGGCCGCGTGGTCGGCGTAGTTCAGGCCGATGGCGATGAACTTGCCGACGTGGGCCACGGGGCTGCCCAAGCGCGGCTTGCCCTTGACCAGCGGCAGCTTGTCGACCTTGGTCTTGCGCAGCTTGGCAAGGGCGGCATCGCCGAGCTGGTCGGGACCGATGTCCTTGACGATGGCGCTCAGGTCGCGCAGCTTGCCTTCGTTGTCGATGAGACCGGGCTTCTCTTTGCCGGGGTTGCCGTAGCGGACGAGTTTCATGCGTTCCTTTCAGTGCATTGAAAAATCAATAGGTGGAGCGGCCACCGGACAGGTCGAAGACCGCGCCGGTGGAGAACGAACAATCTTCGGTGCAAAGCCAGCCGACCAGCGCAGCCACTTCTTCCACCGTGCCGAAACGGCCCATCGGAATTTTCGACAGCATGAACGTGATGTGGTCGGGCGTCATCTGGTCGAAGATGGCGGTCTTCACTGCCGCGGGCGTCACGCAGTTCACGCGGATGCCGGTGTCGGCCAGCTCCTTGCCGAGCGACTTGGTGAGGCCGATCACCGCCGCCTTGCTCGCGCTGTAGGCGCTGGCGTTGGGGTTGCCTTCCTTGCCGGCGACCGAGGCGATGTTGACGATGCGGCCCTCGCCCTTGGCGCCCTGCCTGCGCATCTGTGCCACCACCTCGCGGCAGCACAGGAACACGCCGTTGACGTTGACCTCCATCACCTGGCGCCATTCGTCCACCGGGTAGTCCCACAGCTTGACGTTGGGCCCGGTGATGCCGGCGCTGTTGACCAGCGCATCGATGCGCGGCGCGTGCGCAAGCGTGGCAGCCACGGCCTTCGCGACCGAGGGCTGCTGCGTCACGTCGACCTTCAGTGCGAAGGCCTTGGCGCCCAGCGCTTCGGCCGCGCGCACCGCGGCGGCCTCGTCGCGGTCCCACAGCGTGACGCTGCCGCCCGAGGCGACGAGCCGCTGCGCGATGCCCAAGCCCAGCCCCGTGGCACCGCCGGTGACGACCGCGTGGCGGCCTTCGAAATCGAGCCGGTTCATATCGTGATGCCGCCGTCGACCGTGAAGTACTGGCCGGTGGCGAAGATGGATTCGTCGCTCGCCAGGAACACCACCACCGGGGCGATCTCCTCGGCCTGCGCGAGCCGGCCCATGGGCTGGCGCGCCACGAAGGCCTTGCGCGCGGCCTCGGGGTCGGCGTTGGCGTTGATGCGATCGCCCAGCGAGGGCGTGTCGACCGTGCCCGGGCACACGGCATTGCAGCGGATGCCGCGGGCCACGTAGTCGGCCGCCACGCTCTTGGTGAGGCCGAGCACCGCCGCCTTGGTGGTGCCGTAGACGAAGCGGTTGGGCAGGCCCTTGATGCTGGAGCACACGCTGGCCATGTTGATGATGCTGCCGCGCCCGGCCGCGAGCATGCCGGGCAGCACGGCCTGGATGGTCCACATCTGCGCGCGCACGTTGAGGCGGAAGGCAAAGTCGAGGTCGTCGTCGCCGGCCTGCTCGATGGTGCCGTTGTGCACCACGCCCGCGCAGTTGAAGAGCACATCGAGCGTGGGCAACTGCGCCACGACCGCGCCGATGGCGGCCTTGTCGAGCACGTCGAGCTTCAGGGCCGTGACGTTCGCCACGCCGTCGTAGGCCGCCAGCAGCTGCTCGTTGACGTCGGTGGCCCACACATGGGCGCCCTCGGCCGCGAGCGCCAGCACGCTGGCGCGGCCGATGCCCTGGCCGGCGGCGGTGACGAGCACGGTCTTTCCCTTCAATCTCATGGTCGGTGTCTCCTGGGGTGTTCTGCGGGTGCGGGGTGGATTCGGGTTAGGCCCGATGGGTGACATCTTTGAATCGCCGTATTCTGAATTGGCCTTACCACTTGTCCAATTCAGGACAACCCTTAAGCCGATCCACCGCCTCGCCCGCACCCACTGCCTGCTCCCGTGCCGCTCCAGACCGTCGAACCCCAACGCCTCTATCGCCAGATTGCCGACCAGCTCCGAGGGCTGATCGCCAAGGGCGAATTCGACGTGGGCGCACGCCTGCCCGCCGAGCGCGACCTGGCCAAGCAGCTCGGCGTGAGCCGGCCCTCGGTGCGCGAGGCGCTCATCGCGCTGGAGGTCGAGGGCTGGGTCGAGGTGCGCACCGGCTCGGGCGTGTACGTGCTCGACCGCTCGCACCGCGCCAGCGCGCCGGTGGCGCCCACCGAATGGGGGCCGCTGGAGCTGATCCGCGCGCGCCGCGTGATCGAGGGCGAGACCGCCGCCATCGCCGCCCTGTCGGGCAAGCGCAAGGACGTGGACGCGATGACGCGCGCCATCGCCACCATGCGCGAGATGGCCGACCGCAACGTCATGCCGCTGGACGGCGACCGCGCCTTTCACCTGGCCATCGTCGGCGCCAGCGGCAACGTGGTGCTGGTCGAGACGGTGCAGGGCTTCTGGGATTCGCGCCGCGGCCCGATCTTCACGCGGCTGGGCGGCTACTTCGAGACCGTGACCTCGTGGCGCGCCGCCATTACCGAGCACGAGGCGATTCGCGACGCGATTGCCGCGCGCGACGCCGAGGCCGCGCGCACCGCGATGCACGCGCACATGGACAACTCGCACCACCGTTTCAGCGCGAGCTGGCGCCGCGCCAAGCCTTCCTGATTTTTCGCCAGCGTTCCTGCCAACGACTACAACGGAGACAAGCCACATGATCAGCACAAGCAGCAGCAAGAACAGCAAACGCACCGCCCTCAAGGCCCTGGCCGCCTGCGCGCTCACAGCCGGCGCGCTGGGTGTGGCAGGCATCGCCAGTGCGCAGACCAAGCTCAAGTGGGCGCACGTGTACGAGACCTCGGAGCCCTTCCACAAGTACTCGGTGTGGGCCGCCGAGGAGATCAAGAAGCGCAGCAACGGCAAGTACGACATCCAGGTGTTCCCGGCCTCCAGCCTGGGCAAGGAAGCCGACATCAACCAGGGCCTGACGCTGGGCACGGTCGACATCGTGCTGACCGGTGCGAGCTTCGCGGGCAACAGCTACAAGCCGCTGGCCATCACCTACTTTCCGTTCATCTTCCGCGACGCGGAGCACCAGCTGAAGTACGCCAGGAGCGACGTGTTCAAGGAGCTCGCCAAGGGCTACGACGACAAGACCGGCAACCACATCACGGCGCTCAACTACTACGGCGCGCGCCACGTCACCTCGAGCGCGGCCAAGCCGGTGAGCAAGCCCGAGGACATGAAGGGCCTGAAGATCCGCGTGCCCGACGCGCCCGCCTACCTGGCCTTCCCCAAGTCGCTGGGCGCCAACGCCACGCCGATCGCCTTCGCCGAGGTCTACCTCGCGCTGCAAAGCGGCACCGTGGATGCGCAGGAGAACCCGCTGCCCACCATCGAGGCCAAGAAGTTCTACGAGGTGCAGAAGAACATCTCGCTGACTGGCCACATCGTCGACTCGCTGCTCACCGTGGTCTCGGGCCAGCTGTGGGCCAAGCTCAGCGCCGACGAGAAGAAGATGTTCAACGACGTGATGCAGGAAGCCGCCGAAAAAACCGGCCGCGAGATCATCGCCTCCGAGGCCCGGCTGGTGGATGAGTTCAAGAAGAAGGGCAACAACGTGATCACGGTCGACAAGGGCGCGTTCCGCGAGGCCGTGCTCAAGAACACCAAGCCCACCGACCACGGCTACCGCCAGCAGGACTACGACCGCATCATCGCGATCAAGTAAGGCCACACGATGAGCGACGACAAGCTGCTGGGCGACGACGGCGAGTTCCACGCCAAGGACGAGGCCGTCGACCTGTCCGGCACCACCGTGGAGGCCTGGGCCGCCCTGGGCATCTTCTGGGTGCTGGGCCTCACGGTGCTCTACCAGTTCGTGACGCGCTACGTGCTGAACGACTCGGCCTCCTGGACCGAGGAGATCGCGCGCTACCTGCTGGTGGGCACGGTGTTCGTGGGCGCGTCGATCGGCGTGGCGCGCAACAACCACATCCAGGTCGACTTCTTCTACCGCCACATGCCGCCGGCCATGGGCCGCGCGCTGGGCATGGGGGTCGACGTGCTGCGCACGGCGTTCTTCGCGGCGGCCGTGGTCATGACGGTGCAGATGATGCTCAAGATCGGCAACAACGCGAGCATGACCATCGTCGACCTGCCGATGAACATCGTCTACGGCGTGTGCCTCTTGGGCTTCGTCGCCATGTGCGTGCGCTCGGTGCAGGTGAGCGTGGTGCACTGGCGCCGGGGCTACTGCGTGCTGGAGCGGCCCGAATCCACGATCGACGACCGCTGAGGTCGCAACCCCACTCCATCACGACAACAACATGCTGAAGATCGCCTTCCTGCTCTTCATGAGCGCCGGCATCCCGGTCGCCGTGGCCATGGCCGGTGCCTCGCTGGTCTACGTCCTCTGGAGCGGCAACCTGCCGGGCTTCGTCGTCATTCACCGCATGGTGAGCGGCGTGGACAGCTTTCCGCTCTTGGCCGTTCCCTTCTTCATCCTCGCCGGCAACCTGATGAACAACGCCGGCATCACCAACCGCATCTACAACTTCGCGCTCGCATTGGTGGGCTGGCTCAAGGGCGGCCTGGGGCACGTGAACATCCTGGGCTCGGTGATCTTCTCGGGCATGAGCGGCACCGCCATCGCGGACGCGGCGGGCCTGGGCACGATCGAGATCAAGGCGATGAAGGAGCACGGCTACTCGACCGAGTTCGCGGTTGGCGTGACCGCGGCCTCGGCCACGCTGGGGCCGATCATTCCGCCGAGCCTGCCCTTCGTGATCTACGGGATGATGGCCAACGTGTCGGTGGGTGCGCTGTTCATCGCGGGGCTGATGCCGGGGCTCATCATGACGCTGCTCATGATGCTCACGGTGGCCTACTACGCGCACAAGAACGGCTGGGGCGCGGACGTGAAGTTCCAGTGGCCGCGCCTCATGAAGGCGCTGGTCGAACTGCTGGTGGTGTGCCTGTGGCCCACGCTGCTGTGGCTGGCGGTCGACAAGTTCGGCGCGCCGGCCCAACCGGCGGTGGCCATTGCGCTGGTGATTCTTTTCGCGGCCGACAAGGTCTTCAAGTTCGAGGCGGTGCTGCCGATCATGACGCCGGTGCTGCTCATCGGCGGCATGGCGACGGGCCTGTTCACCGCCACCGAAGGCGCCATTGCCGCCTGCGTGTGGGCCATGGTGCTGGGCTTCTTCTGGTACCGCACGCTGCAGTGGAAGATGTTCGTCAAGGTGTGCCTGGAGACGGTGGAGTCGACCTCCACAGTGCTCTTCATCGTGGCGGCCGCCTCGATCTTCGGCTGGATGCTGACGGCCACCGGCGTCACGGCCGATATCGCGGGCTGGGTGCTCAACTTCACCAAGGAAGCCTGGGTGTTCCTGCTGCTCGCGAACCTGCTGATGCTGTTCGTGGGCTGCTTCTTGGAGACCACCGCGGCCATCACGATCCTGGTGCCGATCCTGCTGCCGATCTCGAACCAGCTGGGCATCGACCCGGTGCACTTCGGCGTGGTGATGGTGCTCAACCTCATGATCGGCGTGCTGCATCCACCGATGGGCATGGTGCTGTTCGTGCTGGCGCGCATCGCCAACCTCAGCATCGAGCGCACGACGATGGCGATCCTGCCCTGGCTGGTGCCGCTGCTGCTGAGCCTGGGCATCATCACCTACTGGCCTGCCACCGTGCTGTGGCTGCCGAAGATCATGCAGTAACGACCACCGCCGGCGCCCCCGCGCCGGCTCCGAGAACGATACCCACGATGACCCCCTACATCCGACTCCATCCCGCCGACGACGTCGTCATCGCGCGCTCGCAACTGCTGGGCGGCACGCTCGTCGAGAACGTGGCCGTGCGCGGCCTCATTCCGCCGGGCCACAAGATCGCCATGCGCGACATCGCGCCGGGCGAACCGGTGCGCCGCTACAACCAGATCATCGGCTTCGCGAGCCGGCCCATCGCGGCCGGCGAGCACGTGCACACGCAGAACCTGGACATGGGCCCCGACAAGGGTGACTTCGAACGCGACTACGCCTTCGGCGCCGACGTGAAGCCCGCGCCCGCGAAACGCGAAGCCACCTTCATGGGCATCAAGCGCGCCGACGGCCGCGTGGCCACGCGCAACTACATCGGCGTGCTGACCAGCGTGAACTGCTCGGCCACCGCTGCGCGCGCCATTGCCGACCACTTCTCGCGCAAGACCAACCCACAGGCGCTCGCGGCGTTCCCGAACGTCGATGGCATCGTCGCGCTGACGCACGGCACGGGCTGCGGCATGGACACGCAGGGCATGGGCATGCAGATCCTGGAGCGCACGCTCACGGGCTATGCCACGCACCCGAACTTCGCGGGCGTGCTGGTGGTCGGGCTGGGGTGCGAGGCCAACCAGATCAACGCGTGGCTCGCGACCGGCCACCTGGCCGAGGGCGAGAACTTCCGCACCTTCAACATCCAGGACACGGGCGGCACGCGCAAGACCGTCGAAAAAGGCGTGGCACTCATCAACGAGATGCTGCCGCGCGCCAACGCGGTGAAGCGCGAACCGTGCAGCGCGGCGCACATCACGATCGGCCTGCAGTGCGGCGGCTCCGACGGCTATTCGGGCATCAGCGCGAACCCGGCGCTGGGCGCGGCGGTCGACCTGCTGGTGGCGCACGGCGGCACGGCCATCCTCAGCGAGACGCCTGAGGTGTACGGTGCCGAGCACCTGCTCACGCGCCGCGCGGTGAAGCGCGAGGTAGGCCAGAAGCTGGTGGACCGCATCAAGTGGTGGGAGCACTACACCGAAATCAACGAGGGCGAGATGAACAACAACCCCTCGCCGGGCAACAAGGCGGGCGGACTCACGACCATCCTCGAGAAGTCGCTGGGCGCGGTCGCCAAGGGCGGCACCAGCAACCTCGAGGCGGTGTACGAGTACGCCGAGCCCGTCACCGCGCACGGCTTCGTCTACATGGACACGCCGGGCTACGACCCGGTGAGCGCCACGGGCCAGGTGGCGGGCGGCGCGAACCTGATCTGCTTCACGACCGGGCGCGGCTCGGCGTATGGCTGCGCGCCCTCACCCTCGCTCAAGCTGGCGACCAACTCGGCGCTGTGGCAGCGGCAGGAAGAAGACATGGACATCAACTGCGGCGAGATCGTGGACGGCACGGCCTCGATCCAGGAGATGGGCCAGCGCATCTTCGAGCTGGTGCTGGCCACCGCGTCGGGTGCGCAGTCGAAGAGCGAGCAGCATGGCTACGGGCAGAACGAGTTCGTGCCGTGGCAAGTTGGCGCGGTGATGTGAGCACCGGCATGAGCACCCTTCCCTTCGGTTTCCTGGAAGGCACCGGCTTCGAACGGTTGGACCCACGCTTCAACACCTGCATCCCCGGCCCCGAGCGCGTCGAGCGGCTGTGGACCGGCGCGCGCTGGTGCGAAGGGCCGGTGTGGTTCGGTGCGCACCGCACGCTCTTGTGGTCGGACATTCCGAACAACCGCATGCTGCGCTACGACGAGGTGAACGGCACGGTCGGCGTGTTCCGCGAACCGTCGAACAACACGAACGGGCACACGATCGACCGCGAAGGCCGGCTCGTGAGCTGCGAGCACCTCACGCGGCGCGTGACGCGCACCGAGCACGACGGATCGGTCACCGTGCTGGCCTCGCACTGGCAGGGCAAGCGGCTCAACTCACCCAACGACGTGGTGGTGCATTCGGACGGCGGCGTGTGGTTCACCGACCCGAGCTACGGCATCCTCTCGGACTACGAAGGCCTGCGCGCGGACAGCGAGATCGGAGCTTGTCATGTCTACCGCATCGACCCCGCGAGCGGTGACGTCGAGCGCATGGCGGATGATTTCGTGAAGCCCAACGGCCTGGCGTTCTCACCCGATGCATCGTTGCTGTACATCGCCGACACCGGCGCGAGCCACATGAAGGACGGGCCGAGGCACATCCGCCGCTTCAAGGTGGGCGCCGACGGCCGCAGCCTGAGCGGCGGCGAGGTGTTCGCTGAATGCACGAGCGGCATGTTCGACGGCTTTCGCCTCGACACTGAAGGCCGCATCTGGACCAGCGCGCTCGACGGCGTGCACGCCTACCACCCCGACGGCACGCTGCTCGGGAAGATCCTGCTGCCCGAGCGCGTGGCGAACGTCTGCTTCGGCGGGCCCAAGCGCAACCGGCTTTTCATCTGCGCGACCACGTCGCTCTATGCCATCACACTGAACGCGAAGGGAGCCTGAACCATGTCTCACACCCTGCCGGCGGATGCGCTGCAAGCGACCGTCACCCGCATCCTCGAAGCGGCGGGCAGCCAGCCTGCCGAAGCACAACAGGTGGCGGCCAACCTGGTGCTGGCCAACCTCAGCGGCCACGACTCGCACGGCGTGGGCATGCTGCCGCGCTATGTCGACGCCGTGGCCGAGGGCGGCCTCGTGCCGAACGCGGCCGTGAAGGTCAACCTCGACATCGGCACGCTGATGGGCCTGGACGGCCAGCACGGCTACGGGCAGATCGTCGGCGTGCAGGCGATGGAACTCGGCATCGCGCGCGCGAAGCAGCACGGCAGCTGCATCTTCACGCTCGCGAACGCGCACCACCTGGGGCGCATCGGGCATTTCGCCGAGATGGCGACGGCGCAGGGCTTGGTGGCAATGCACTTCGTCAACGTGCTCTCGCGGCCCGTGGTCGCGCCCTGGGGCGGCGGCGACGGGCGCTTCGGCACCAACCCGTGCTGCATCGGCATTCCGCTGGCGGGCGCCGAGCCCTTCGTGCTCGACTACGCGACCAGCCGCGTGGCGCAGGGCAAGATGCGCGTGGCCCACAACAAGGGCGAGCAGGTGCCCGACGGCTACCTCATCGACGAACACGGCGCGCCCACCAACGACCCGGGCGTGGTCGTGGTGCCGCAGGGCAACGGCCTGTTCGGCGCGCTCATGACCTTCGGCGAACACAAGGGCTACGGCATGGCGGTGGCCTGCGAGCTGCTGGGCGGCGCACTCACGGGCGGCGGCACCTGGCACCGGCCCGCGGACACGGCGCGCACGGTGCTCAACGGCATGCTGACGGTGCTGATCGACCCCGTGAAACTCGGCACGCAGAAGGCCTTCGACGACGAGGCGCGCGAATTCATCGATTGGCTGCGGCAAAGCCCGCCGGGCCAGGGCTTCGAGGCCGTGCAGATCGCGGGCGAGCCGGAGCGCCAGGCGCGCGCGGCACGCCGGCGCGACGGGGTGTGGGTCGACGACGCGACCTGGGGCGAGATCGTCGCCGCCGGTGCGAAGGTGGGCGTGGCCGTGAACTAACGCCGCGCCGCCTGGCGCGACTTCTGGCTCAGCACCAGCGCGATGCCGCCAAGGATCGCCACCGAGGCGAGTGCCAGCCGCGGCGTGATCGCCTCCGACAGGAACAGCACGCCGCCGAACGCCGCCAGCAGTGGCACCGACAGCTGCACGGTCGCCGCCCGCAAGGCCGACAGGCGGCCCAGCGCCGCGTACCAGACCACGTAGCCGAGCCCCGAGGTCAGCGCACCGGAGGCCACGGCCAGCGCGACGCCGCGCGCATCGGCGTGCGCGCGCGTGGCGAACACCAGGCTCAAAGCCAGGGCCAGCGGCACGGCGCGCAGGAAGTTGCGCGCGGTCGCGGCCAGCGGGTCGGCCACGCCCCGGCCGCGCAGCGAATACACGCCCCACGCCACACCCGCCACCGCCATCAGCACGGCGCCCAGCAGCGGCGGCGCGGCGACGCCCGGCGACACCAGGTAGACGAGTCCTGCCGCCGCAAGGACAAAGCCGCACCACGCCAGCACCCCGAAGCGCTCGCCGCCGCCCAGGCCCGCGCCCAGCATCGTGAGCTGCACCGCGCCGAAGAGGATCAGCGCGCCCGTGCCCGCGGACAGGCTCAAGTAGGCGAAGGAGAAGAACGCGACGTACGTGAACAGCATGACGGCCGGGAGCCAGCCGGTGCGCCCGAGCGCCGACGGCTGCGCCCGGAAGCGCACGACGAGCGCCAGCGTGATCGCCCCCGACGCGAGCCGGATGCTGCCGAAGCTGGCGGGGTCGATGCCGCCATGCTGCAGCGCGAGCCGGCACAGCAACGAGTTGGCCGCGAACGCGACCATGGCGACGGCGGTGAGCGCGGCAGCGTGCAGGAAAAGGGCCGGGCGGGCGGCGGCGGCGTCAGGCATGGCACGCCCCGGAAGGCCAGCGAAGGCGGGAAGGACAAGCACTCATGCGAGCCTCCGATCCAGAGGTCATGCGAAACGGGCTTGTCACCGCGGCACCGCGTGGCGGCAAGGGAGAAATTCATCGTACGCGCCGCAAGGGGCCGCGTCGAGTTCAGCGGTGCGGCGCCGGACCTGCCGGCCTGGCCTTCAGACGATCAGAGCGATCGTGGCTTCCAGGTGTTCGGACGGCGCGCGGCGGAAACCCGAGCGCGCAAAGCGCTGCAGCTGCCCCACCACGAAGGCCGTGAGCGCCGCGGCGCGCACCTGGGCGTCGACGCTGGGCGTGGCCGAGCCGTCGGCGGCGGCCGCGCCGCGCAGCACCTGGCGCAGCGTGGCCTCGATCTTGTCGAAGAACTGGTTCATGCGCTGCTGCAGGCGCTCGTTCTCGTACACCAGCGCATCGCCGACCATGACGCGCGTCATGCCGGGGTTGCGCTCGGCGAACTGCACGAGCAGCGTGAGGATGCGGGCGGCCTGCTGGCTGCCGGTGGCACCTTCGCGCTCGAGGATCTGGTTGACCAGCGTGAAGACGCTCTGCTCGATGAAATCGATGAGGCCCTCGAACATCTGGGCCTTGCTCGCGAAGTGGCGGTACAGGGCCGCCTCGCTCACCTCGAGCCGCGCGGCCAGCGCGGCGGTGGTGACCCGCTCGGCACCGGGCTGCTCCAGCATGGCGGCCAGTGCCTGCAGGATCTGCACGCGCCGCTCGCCCGGCTTGGGGCGCTTGCGCGTCGGTGCGGCGGCGGGCGTGTCGGCCGGGGTCTCTACGCCGGGGGCAGCTGTCTCTTCGTTCTGCATGGGAGCGCGTGCAAAGATGTAATCAATTGATTCTCGCACAGCGCAGTGAGCGCGCGCCTTCCGCCGACGGAAGGCACGCGAGGGCCTTCAGCGCGCCCGGATCATCGTGCCGTAGGCTTGGTCGGTCAGGATCTCGAGCAGCATCGCGTGCGGCACACGGCCGTCGATGATGTGCACCGCATTCACGCCGCTCTTGGCCGCGTCGAGCGCACCTTCGATCTTGGGCAGCATGCCGCCCGAGATGGTGCCGTCGGCGAACAGCTCGTCGATTTCGCGCGCGCTCAGGTTGGTGAGCAGGTTGCCGTTCTTGTCCAGCACGCCGGGCGTGTTGGTCAGGAGCATGAGCTTCTCGGCCTTGAGCACCGTGGCGAGCTTGCCGGCGACGACGTCGGCGTTGATGTTGTAGCTCTCGTTCTCTTCACCGAAACCGATCGGGCTCACGACGGGAATGAAGGCGTCATCCTGCAGCGCCTTGACCACGCTGGGGTCGATGGAGACGATGTCGCCGACCTGGCCCACGTCGTGGTGCACGTTGGGGTCGGTGCGATCGGCCAGCTTGAGTTTTTGCGCGCGAATGAGGCCGCCGTCGCGCCCCGTGAGGCCCACGGCCTTGCCGCCGGCCTGGTTGATCAGGCCCACGATGTCCTGCTGCACCTCGCCGGCCAGCACCCATTCGACGACTTCCATGGTCTCGGCGTCGGTCACGCGCATGCCCTGCACGAAGCTGCCCTTCTTGCCCAGCTTGTTCAGCGCGGCCTCGATCTGCGGGCCGCCGCCGTGCACCACCACCGGGTTCATGCCGACCAGCTTGAGCAGCACCACGTCTTCGGCGAAGTCGGCCTGCAGCGCCGGGTCGGTCATGGCGTTGCCGCCGTACTTGATGACGATGGTCTTGCCGTGGAACTTGCGGATGTACGGCAGCGCCTGGGCCAGGATCTCGGCCTTGTCGCGCGGAGGGATGTTGAGGACGGGATCGGTCATGGACAGTCAGGCTCCAAAGCGGTGGACGATGGGAAGAATTCTCGCAACAAGGCGGCGCCGGCGGTCAGGGCCGCAGCCAGCGCGGGACCTTGAAGCGCACGATCATCAGGTACGCCCCGACGTAGGTCGTGACGAACAGAAGGCAGAACAGCATCAGCACGAAGGTGTTGTTCCAGAACAGCACCGCGGGCACCACCGACAGCGCGGCGAACATCCACAGGTAGGGCGAGGTGCGGTTGTTGCGCGCCAGCAGCTGGCGCGCCTCGTCGTCCGCGAAGGCCACGCGCACGATGCGCCGGAAGATCAGCTGGTGAAAGTGCAGCGCGTCGGCCGTGCCCGGCGACTGGCCCCGGGCCAGCTTGCGGTAGATGGAGAACAGCGTCTCCCACACCGGGTAGATCAAGAGCAGCATCGGGAACCACGGCGACACCACGCGGTGGCGCTGCACCAGCGTCACGCAGGCCACGGCGATCACCATGCCCCAGACGTAGGCACCGCCGTCGCCGGCGAAGATCTTGCCGCGCGGGTAGTTCCAGACCAGAAAGCCGAAGGTGGCGCCGACCAGGCAGATCACCATCGCGGCCAGTTGCCGGTCGCCCAGCTGCAGCGCGACGTGCGAGATCGCCAGGCACACGAGCACGGCCACGGTGCCGGCCAGCCCGTTGTAGCCGTCGATGATGTTGAAGGCATGCGGCAGGCCGCCGATGGCCAGGGCCGCGAAGACCAGCGAGGCGTAAGGCAGCACTGCGAGCCAGCCGTCGAGCGTCTCGAAGCCGGTGCGCGCCACGCCCAGCCCCTGCACCCAGCACACCAGCAGCGCCGAGCCGATGGTCAGGCCCAGCCGGTAGCGCACCTTGACCTGCTGGGTCACGTCTTCGACGATGCCGCCGAGCACGGCGGGCAGGATGCACACCAGCGTGAGCATCGAGGTCTTGAGCGGCCAGGCGATGTTCAGCGACTCGATCAGGCCGGCGCCCAGCCAGGCCGCGCTCATGCCGAGCATGATGCCGGCCCCGCCCAGGCGCGGCACGTGGCCCTTGTGGAAACGCTGGGGCATGTCGGCGCCGTAGCGGCGCGCGTGTCTGCGCGCGCGGCGCATGAACAGCTGCACCGCGATGGCGGAGACGAAGAAACTGAGGATGATCAGGGCAATCATGTGTGGGGTTGGGGGAACCCTAGAATTCCCGAGCGAAATTAGACCATGCCCACGCCCCCTTCTTCACCCCAAGCCCCGGTCACCCTGTCGATCGTGAGCCACGGCCAGCTCGCGCTGGTGCTGCCGCTGCTCGAGCAGCTCGACCGGCACAGCCGGGACGCGATCGCCAAGGTCGTGCTCACGCTGAACATTCCCGAGGCCGACCTGCTCGCAGAACGCCACTGGGGCTTTCCCATCGAGCGCATCGAGAACGCGGCGCCCCTGGGCTTCGGCGCCAACCACAACCAGGCCTTCGCGCGCTGCGACACGCCCTGGTTCCTGGTGCTCAACCCCGACATCCGCTTCGACGCCGACGTGCTCGCCCCGATGCTCGCCCAGGCCGCGCCCGACGCCGGCCTCATGACGCCGCGCATCCTGGAGTCGGGCCGGCCCGAGCCCGAGCCGCACCGCGCGCTACTGACCCCCTTCGAGATCCTGGGCCGCAAGAAGCCCGGCTACCAGCCGCCGGCCGTGCCGGCCTGGATTCCGGGCCTGTTCATGCTGTTTCGCAGCGAGGCCTACCGCAAGATCGGTGGCTTCGACGAACGCTTCTTCATGTACGGGGAAGACTTCGACATCTGCGCCCGCACCCGGCTGGCCGGCTGGAAACTCCAGGTGACCGAAGACCTGCGCGCGCGCCACGACGCCCAGCGCGCCAGCCACCGCAGCAAGAAGTACCTGTACTGGCACGTGACCAGCCTGCTCAAGGTGTGGCTGTCGGGGGCGTTCTGGCGCTACTGGCGGCTGCAGCGCTAGCGATTACCCGCGCTCGAACAGGTCCTGCGCGATGGCGTGCCCACCCCGGCCAAAACGCGCGTAACGCCCTCGGGCGGCCTCGATGAGGATCGGCACCAGCCGCAGGACCCGCGCCGCTGGCAGCTGCGCCCTGAAGCGCTGGTGCGCCACCTTGGCACGCTGCGATGCCACGTACCTCGCAGGCACCCGATCGCCGAGCTGCTGAAGGCGCTGCAGCAGCGCTTCTGCCCGGCGCAGTCGTCCCACGTGCTTGTCGCCGCGCTCGGCAAGGGCCTTGGCTACCTTTTCGGACAGCGTGAGACGCCGCGCACCGATCTGGTTGCTGGCGTGCTGCCGGTAGTCGATGGTCGGCTCCGGCAGAACGTCCACACGCCCGATGGCAGCGGCGACCGCCCCCAGCCACTCGTCATGCACCCATTCCGGCGCGAACGGCAGGGCCACGTCGAGCAGGGTCTTGCGGAACATGGTGGTCGCGCCGGTCACCAGGTTGCGTCGCAAGAACACGTCGAAGGCCTCGCCCTGTGCAATGGCCGCCAACTCGCCGGGCTGCACCTCCAGGGCATGGAAAAGGGTGGAGCCCAACGGCGTCAGCCGGTCGTCGACCAGGCGGGCGTCGGTGTGCAACAGCAGCAGGTCGGGGCGCGCTTCGAACTGCACCACCATGCGTGCGAGCCGGCCGGGATGCCAGACATCGTCCTGGTCGCACAGCACGATCAGTTCATGGCGACAGGCACGCACGGCCTGTTCGAAGTTGCGCGTGACGCCCAGCGACGGCTTGTTGCTGAACACCCGTAGCGCTACGCGATCCGCCACGCCGCATTCGGCGAGGGTGTCGCGCACGACCGCCAGCGTGTCGTCGCTGGAGTTGTCGTCGGACAGCACGATCTCCATCGGCAGCGGCACCTGCGTGCAGATGCTGCGGACCTGGTCGGGAAGATAGCGCGCGCCGTTGTAGGTACACAGCGCGACGGAAACGCCGGGCGCCATCGCGTCAGGCCGGCGCCACGCGCGGCGGCCAGGCGTAGCTGAAGTCTTCGCGCTCCAGCATGAGGTTGGGGCTGTAGGCGGGGTCGTTCTGCAGCCAAGCGCCCCATCGGCGCTTCATGTAGGCCACATCGTCCCGGAACGGCCCGCTTGCCGGCTCGGTGCTCTTTCTGGCGCGCGCCGCAGGTCGGTGGTCGAGCAGCTCCGCGTAGGAGGTCCAGAGCGTGCGCAGCCCGGCCTCTCCCAGCCGCAGGCAGAGGTCTACATCCGCAAACGCTTCCTTCAGATGGGTCTCGTCGAGCCCCCCCACCTGAAGATAGCGGTCCCTGCGGATCACGAGGCAGGCGGATGTCACGGCCGACAGCGACTGGATCAGCGCGGCACGGCCGCCGTAGCCTTCACGCCCTGCAGGCATGCCGCGGTGCGAACAGCCGGCCACGCCATCGGGTCCGAGGCCCAGGATGATGCCGGCGTGCGTCAGGATCCGTCGCCGGTCCATCAGCCTCGCGCCCACCGCGCCGACACCCGGCTGTAGCGCCAGACTCACCATTTCAGACAGCCATTCGGGCGTGATGACCTCGAGGCTGTCGTCGAGCAATGCGATCGCGTCGCCCGTCGCGGCTTCGACCGCCGCGTTGCGCAGCGCGGCGGCGCCCTGCTTCTGCGCGTGGCGCAGCACGCGCACGTTCGGACGCCCAGCCACAGATTCCAGGCAGGCCTGCGCCGCGGCATCGTCCGAGGCGTTGTCGGCCACGATGATTTCGTAGCGCGGGTAGACGGTCTTTGCGACGATCGCATCCACGCATCGACGTAGCGACACTGCGGCATTGCGCGTCGAAATGACCAGCGACACGAGCGGCGGTGCATCAGGCAACGCGTAATGCACCCGGTAGCCGAACCCGATGTGCTCTGCATTCGCGCGCGTCTGGGTCCGCTCGAAATGCTCGTTGAGCGCGCGCTCGCCGGCCACCACGGCGTAGGGCTTGGCATCCATCGATTTCGCGGTGCTTTCGGCATGCACGCGCCAGTGGTAGAGCACCCGGGGGATGTGGCGCACCTGCCTTGCCTCGACGCGTTCCATGCAGCGAAGCACGAGGTCCCAATCCTGCGAACCTTCCAGGCCCAACCGGAAGCCTCCGACGGCACGCACCAGCTCGGTCGACAACACGCCCAGGTGGCTGAACATGTTCTGCGAGCGGAAAAGATCGGCATTCCAGTCGCACTTGAAATACGGGCCGGAACGGTTCAGGGCTTCGTCGACCTTGTCCTCGTCGGAATAGATCAACCGGACATCGGGATGGCTGGCAATGCAGTCGGCCACCCAGAACAGCGCGTCCGCCGGCAGCAGGTCGTCATGGTCCATGAGCGCGATCCATGCGCCGGCGACCAGCTCGAGCGCACTATTCGATGCAGCGGAGATATGGCCATTTTTCGGCCGGAGCACCACCTTGATGCGAGGGTCGCTGTCGGCATAGGACTGCAGGATCGTCCGGACCTCCGCCGACGGCGACGCGTCGTCCGCGATGCACAGCTCCCAATTCGGGTAGATCTGCCCGCGCACCGACTCGATGGCCTCGCGCAACCAGACCGGATTGGGGTTGTACGAGGGCATGAGCACGGAAATCAACGGCCGATCGGCCATGGCGGCCACGCGCTGGGCCAGCCTGTCCCTGGTGGCGGGCGTCAGGGTGTCATGGTCGCGGACCCAGCGCGCATAGTCGTTGAACCCCGTGACGCGCCGCCCGAGCTCCCATTGAATACCGCGCCAGCCCGCCTTGCGGAACATCCGCCACGCCCGTTGGAGCCGCCCCCCGACACCGGGGGTTCTCCAGAGCACGGTCAGGAAGAAGTCGAAGAGCCGAGATACAGATTTCATAGACGACCTGCCGGCTGAAACGGCAAGGAGGGAACTTTTTCGTGGAATACGCGCCGTACAGGCGGCTCGAAGGAGAAGCGAGGGCTCGATGTCCGTCGGCAGGCGATTATCTTCGCTTCCCCTTTCCGCCCGGGGCTGGACAGGCCGCAAGCCGCCGGCACAGGCCGTTCACCCCGCCCGGTAAAATCGCGCGGTTCACACAAAGGATAGAAAATGAGGCCGCCCTCCGGCATCGCTGACGCGGCGACTCCTGCCCGTCACGACACAGTCCGGAGCTCTTCGGGCGAAGACATCACCGTCCACCCCCCGCAGACTCGTACAGACGCACATGAGCCAAGTTCACTCCAACCTCCACCGCAGCGCCTGGGCTGATTGGTGGGAGGGCACACGCCGCACGGACATCTGGTGGACCCTCGCCTGGTCCGACATCGTCCTGCGTTACAGGCGCTCCATGCTGGGCCCGCTGTGGCTCACGCTGAGCATGGGCGCCATGATCGGGGGCATGGGGCCGCTTTACAGCTCGCTGTTCGGCACCGAACTGTCCACGTTCTTCCCGCACCTGGCCCTCGGCATCATCTTCTGGGGCTTCTTCTCGAGCATGGTCACCGACTCATGCAACGCGTTCGTCAGTTCGGGCAACTACCTCAAGCAGAGCTATTTCCCGATCAGCCTCTTCGTGTGGCGCAGCATGGGGCGCAACATCATCCAGTTCGCACACCAGATCGTGCTGTACATCCCGGTGGCGCTCTGGGCGGGCATTTCGCTGTCGTGGTCTGCGCTGCTCATCGTGCCGGCGTTCCTCCTCCTGCTGATCAACGCTCACGCGCTGGGTCTCGCGCTGGGCCTTGTTTGCACCCGTTTCCGCGACGTCACGCAAATCGTCACCAGCGTGATGCAGATGCTGATGTTCCTGACACCGGTCTTCTGGCTGCCCTCGAGCCTGCCGGGCCGTGCCAAGTACATCCTCTGGAACCCGTTTGCACAAATGCTTGATCTGCTGCGCACGCCGCTGATGGGCGGGGTCGCCCAAGCCCACAGCTGGTGGGGCATCCTCGGATGGACGGCGGGCTGCGTCGCCATTTCGTGCCTGCTGTTCGCAAGGTACCGCCGCCGCGTCGTCTATTGGCTCTGAAGAAACATGGCTTTCATTTCACTCAAAGATGTCTCCGTCAACTTCCCTATCTACGGGGCAGGTGCCAACTCGCTGAAGAAAACCATCGCGGCCTCGGTCACCGGTGGCCGGTTCGGCCAGGAGACCGGCGTCACCGTGGTTCAGGCGCTCAGCAACATCAACCTCGAACTGAAGAGCGGCGACCGCCTGGGGCTGGTCGGCCACAACGGCGCGGGCAAGTCCACGCTCCTGCGCACTCTGGCCGGGGTCTATGAGCCTTCGTCAGGTGAATTCACCCGCCAAGGCTCGGTCTCCAGCTTGATCGATCCTTCGCTGGGCATCGAAGCCGATGCCACGGGCATCGAGAACATCATGCTGCGTGGCCTCGTCATGGGCATGAGCAAGAAGCAGCTCGACAAGCTGACCCCCGAGATCTGCGAGTTCAGCGGTCTGGGCGAATACGTGCACATGCCCGTGCGCACCTATTCCACCGGCATGCTGATGCGTCTCGCGTTCTCCATTTCCACCAGCGTCGAGGCAGACATCCTCCTGATGGACGAGTGGCTGTCGGTCGGCGATGCCGCCTTCACCGAGAAGGCCGAACAGCGCATGAAGGATGTGGTCGCCAAGTCCGGCATCCTGATCCTCGCCTCGCATTCGCCGGAACTGATCGCCAAGGAATGCAACCGGGTCATCCATCTGGAGCACGGGCGGATCGTGGAGCGCTGAAAGGCGCGGGAACGGGGCGCCCCCTTCGCCCGAAGGGGCCCCTAGGCGATCTGCAACGCTGTCAGGATCGCCTCGGTCTGGTGTTGCCAGCCGAATTTCGCCAGTGCGTCCTGTCGCGCCAACGCGGCCATTGCGCCATAACTCGCGCCGCTGCGATCTACGGCCCTCAATATAGCTTCGGTCCATTCATGGGCCTTTGCGAGGTAGCCGTTCTCGCCATCACGGATCGCATGCCGGTAGGTGAAGCCTGGGGATGCAATGCTCAGCGTCCCGACACTGGCGGCCTCGAAGTACTTCAGCTCTGACTTGCAATCGGTAAAAGCGTTCGACTGCAACGGCATGAGGTTGAACTCGACCGTCCCGAGCAGCCGCTGCAAGTTCACGTAGTCGTGAAACGGCTGTCGACTGATGCGGTGGGCGAACTCCTTCATCGCAGGGCCGTGGTCGATGTAGCCGACGACCATGACTTCCACATCCAGCCGTGCAGCCATCACCTCGATCAGCGCCGGCTCCACGATCGCATAGTCGAGGCGATGCGAAGGTGAGCCGCTGAAGTAGCCGAGGCAGACCTTGCCATCGCCGGTGAAGTGCATGCGCTCCTTGGCCGCATAGACCTTTTCTGCCAGCGCCAGCTGCTCCCGGTTCATGAAGTTCGGCACGACGGCGACCGGAAGGTCCGAATAGTCGGCAAGTTTCCTGGCGAGAAAGTCATTGGTGGTGATGGCGCCATCGCAGAGTCTCAGCGTCTGCCCCATGCGCGCGATCATCGCGAACCAGTCGTCCCAGACTCCCGCCTGCGTCAGGTCGAGGCCCAAGGTGGCCATCACGAGGTGGGCGTAGTCGGTATCGAAGACAAGGTCATCGACATCGAACAGCACCCGCTTGCGACGCGAGCGGAACTTGGTGATGAGCCTGTTGATGCGATGGCAGTAGCGGGAGCGGCAGATCACCAGCACGTCGGACGCATCGGCGATCTCGTCGAATCGCTCGCTGTCGGAAAGGAAGAAGTAGCTGGCCGAAACGTTGTCGACGTCGGGCCCGTTGAGCACCTGCGCCATGTTGTACGCACGATAGCGGAAGGTGCTGTTGTTCGGCTCTTCGTAGAAGTAGGCAACGCGCTTCGCACCCCGGCGCTGGTGCAGCATCGCCAGACGCGCCGAGACGGGCAGAAGCCACGGATCGGAATAGGGAACGGCAGGAACGTCGAGAGAAAACATCAGCGCCCTGCCGTGAGCGCCTGAAGGACATCCGCGAACGCCAGCGTCCAGTCCGCGCCCAACCCGTTCGCAGCATAGTTGCGGTTGCGAGTTTCCTTGTCATTGGCGATCGCCACACCGGTCCGAAGCGCATCCAGCAAGGCCTCGGTCTCCAACTCAGCGCAAATGATGTTGGACGAATAGCCCGACAAGTCCTGCTTGTTGGCGAACCTGTTCGTCACGACCACCGCGCCACTCGCGGCCAGGTCAAAGGGCGGATAGCTGGGGTGCGGCGTGTACATCAAGCTGAGCCCCAGATCGATGGTGCCCGCGAGATCGGCATAGGCCTCCCATCCGAGGCCCTCGCAGCGGTGCGGCGTGTAGCCCGCGCCGAACTTCACGTGGGGAATGTCCTTGCCGACAAGAAAAATCTCCCACTCTTCAAGGTCGAGAATGCCCTCGTTCACTGCGTGATCGATGAGGCCGAGCCCGATCTGGAAAAGATTGCGTGGATTGTTCGGCCTTGCGTAGAAGAAGAATCGCTTCTTCCCGTTGGCCTCGCGGGGGCGCGGATGGAACAACGATTTCGGAAATGCCGGCTCGAACCAGAAGCCATTGCGCCCGAGGTGCGCCAGGCCCGTGGCCATCAGATGGTCGTAGAGCAATTGCGTGTTCACGACGAACCGGATGTCCTGGTTGCGCAAGACCCGCTCGCAATACACGCGGTCTTCCCCGAACGCGTAGAACATGCGCTCGTCTTCCTGGAGAAGATAGACGATCGATGCGGCCGGAACGCTGGGCAGCGTGGCGGCCGTGGTCCACCAGGAGGTCGTGACGAAGATCTCGTCGGGATGGATGTCCAAGCCAGGCGCAGCCTCCACAACAGGCGACGCGTCGGTCTCGTCGCTCTTGAGCGGTGCAAAAGCGAACTGGATCTCCTGCTGAAGCTGAATCCCATATGCATTCAGGATCTGCCACGCATTGGCTGGTGACGGGACCTCGGTTCGCGTGACGACCCGCAGCGTCGCATTCATCTGATTCGCCAGTTGCGCCGAGAAAAGCAGGGCGGTCCCCACGCCGCCAAACAGGCTCTCGGAGCCGATGCTGTCCGTCACCAGGCTGATGCGGGGCACCGAGGGCCGGGGAATCGTGTAGACCTCCAGTGCCTGCTGGGAAATGAACCGGCGGGCGCGAAGCTGCGGCACCGATTCGGCGTTGGACTCATCGTCCTCCTTGCTGAACACGGCACGTCCTGCGATCGCGTCTCCCAGCTTCTCGCGAATCAATCTCGCAGCCGCCCGGCTTCCGTTCTCTCGCCAGAACTCTACGAAGCGCCGACCTCGCACACTCATTTTATTTTCCTGTTTTTATTTATCAAATCTCAATCAGAGAAGCATCGAGAAATGCAAAATCGCGGGTTGAAAATCAAAAATCACCGGAACCTCAAAAACCCTCAGCATTGAGCATCAGACCAATCACCGAAGGACAATAAATGAAAAATTCCCCTCGAAAATTCAATATGTTTTATTTTATTTTCAAACGAAACACCACATACTTGCTAATCAGGTAGGCGACGACCGTATAAACCGGCATGCCCAACGCTTGAGCCAGATAAGTATTTATACCAAAACCATCGATTGCCGTCATAACTGTTAGCAGATTGGCAGCGTACGCCACTGCGGTGGCCAGAAAAAACTTCACCGCCGCTGGCACCATGAGCCCTTTATAGGCGAACGTCCACCGACTGTTCAAGGTGAAACTCACGCAGATTCCCACGGCGTACCCGATGGCATTGGCCATGACATCGCCTGCATGGAAGAAATATTTGGCGGAATATATCACCGACAAGCCCACCAGCGTATTGGCAACCCCAACCACAAGAAACCGAACGAACTGAAAAGAAAAAATTTCAGCCCGCTTCATATTGGCTCGAATTCGAAGAAGAAAAAACGCCTGAAAAACAAAACTCCATCATTTCGAATTTTTTCCAGGATTGGCGTGCGCAGCCCGCTCGGCGCTGAGAATCTGGTGTATCCCGACTCCCAGACTGCGCGCCTGTGACAATCGCTTTCCATTTCCAACGATGGACTGGAATTGAATTTTCCGTTGATAGAGGCTGGAAGCCTTGCTGACGCCCGTGGTGATTTTGGGTGGCTTCCTGGAAATTCTCTTGAAGATGGAGATGATCTCGGCGATCGTCGTCGGCCGCCCCGACGCCACGATCTTCAAGAGCACACCCGGCCACAGGCCCGGTTCACGCAAGGTCCCGATGATCTCGGAGGCCGCGTCGTCCACCGAGATGTAGTCGCGGATGGTGTCGATCGGGACATAAATGCCCACGGGACGGTTGCGCACGATGCTGCGGGCCATGTGCGTCAGCAGCCCTTGCGCCTTCCCGACAGCCTGCCCTGCGCCATAGAGCGTCGATATCCGAGCCAGCAGCACAGAGACTTGCGGGCATGCGGCCCCGAAAGCGCGCAGAAGATCTTCCTGTCGCAGCTTGGCTCGCGCATAGGCACTGTTGGGCGCCGGCACGGAGTTTTCGGTGATGACTTCGTCTTTCGACGATGCGTAGATTGCACCAGCCGAACTCGCAAGGACCAGCGCACCCGGCATCGTCATCAACACGTCGTTCAACTGGATTCGTCGAATGAGCGATGCCAGTGCCCGAACTTCCGGCTCGAGCGACTCTGCCGCACTGCCCATCGTCCCGATACCGGCGGCCCAGTAGATTTCCCATCTGGATGCTGGACGCGCCCGGAGAGAAAAAGCATCCACCGCGGCGTCGATCTGCGATGCCAGCTGCGCCTCATCCGCCCAGCTGAAATGCTCAGCAGGAGCGAATACCGTGGCGCCATCGAGTCGAAGCGCTCGGCAGAAAGCGGAACCCAGCAAGCCTCGGCTGCCAAGCACCCAGGTCAGAGTCATGGACGGTTTGGCCGGGTCGGCTTCGAACTCACCACATAGAGCGGCTTGCCCATCGCAATGCCCATCGTCACCGCCAGATACTCCGCAATCACGCCAAGCGCTGTCAGGATGACACCGGAGAAAAATGCCACCACGACGGCGAGCGATGTCCACCCTTCGACCGGCACTTGCCCGGTGTATTTCTCGTAGATGGCGTAGATCGCAAATCCCATCGCCAACAGGATCGAGAAGAATCCCATGATGGTGATCAGACGCAGCGGCCGGGTACCGGTCGTGAGAACCAGGCTCCAGAAATGCCTGACCAGCGACAAGAAAGAATAGCCCGAGGGTCGGCCCAATTCTTCCCTGAGACGCAAGGGGCAGTGCCCCACACGGCCCGTGATCCAGAACAGCCCGACATCCAGATAGACACCATTGCCGCAATAGGCGGACAACGTTCTGGCAATTTCGCCATCGATGAATCGAAAGCTGTTGAAGCGGCCGATGGTCTTGTTGCCGAGAAGACGCGTACTGATGCCCTTGGCCGTCCGGCTCATCAGGTTGCGCAACCAGCCATGCGGCGGCGGATTCATGGGTTGTGCGTAGACGAGCTGGAGCGAAGCACTCAGGGCCAGGTCCAGCATCGCGCCGATGCTTGTGGGGTCCTGCTGACCGTCTTCGTCCATGGTCACGACCCAGTCCCCCGTGGCGCTGGCCATGCCGGCCATGGTGGCGGCGTGCTGCCCATAGTTTCGGGACAGCCATACCGGCTGAACGAAGGCGTGGCTCTCCGCGAGTGCGGTCATGGTGAGGTCTGACCGGTCCGGACCGCAATCGTGGACCAGCACGACTTCGCTGACGACGAACGAGTTTCCGGCCGCGGTGACTTGCGGGTGTGTCAGCTTCTCGATTTCAGTCACGAGAATTGGCAGCGTTTTTTCTCCCGCATACACCGGAATGACTATGGAAACGCGTTCTAGCTTGCTCATTTTATAAATTTTTCAAATCAATCGCCACAACAAAAAACAAAACCTCGCCACAATGAAATACCTTCAAGCAGCAATTCGAAGTTTCGAGTTTGAGTTTTTGGCTTGATTTTTTATTATTTTTTTAAAAATATCACTGGGTGCTGCAATGCAACCTGCCGAGTTCGTTTGGCGAACAAGAGATATTTGTTTCATGCGAATGGCATGACCGGTGCCTGGAACACATTTGTGTACGGCCCCCGCAGACATCACCTTGAGATTCCAAGCCCAATCTTCATACCCTATTTGTGCGGCGAGGTCTGTCTCCGGGTAGGGATTCTCTATAAGAAATTTCCTCCGCACGAAGCACAGCGATGTCCAGTAGTTCACCAACGCAAGCGCCGCCTCATCGAAATTCTTGGCTTCGGCATCGACATGGACAAAGACGTGAGGGTCATATCCAAAATAGACATTCACCTCCGGGTGAAGCACCAGCTCTCGCTCATCGGCGGTCGCCATCGCAAATGCGTCGGCAATCCAGGCTGCCCCCCAAAGATCATCACCGTCGAGAAAAGCCACATACTCGCCCTCGGCCAGCGACGCGGCCTGATTCCGAGCGTGCCCGACATCCCCATGGTTCATGGGGACCACACGCACATGGGGAAATCTTGCGACGCTGTCACTCACGATCTCGACAGAAAGTGCGTCCGCACGATCCATCGCGACGAGCAGTTCGGTGGTCAGGCCTCGTTCCCGGGCTGCCTCGAAGCACGCCCAGACACTGTCCAATGCCGGCTTGAGCCACAGGCCTTCCTTGTGCGCATTGACGATCGCCGTGACGTGAAACTTAGACATGCTCAGCCTCGCTGGAAGACATGGGTGAGAAGGGAAGCCCTGACTTGAATGCGGACCAGGAACGCTCGATGCCCAGCTTTTTCCTCATGGCTTGCAGGCGGCGCTCCACCTCGTCCGGGTTGTCGAGAATTTCCTGGATGGCCGCGCAGTAAGCGCGCTCGTCGTCCAACGCATCGATCAGCCATCCGGTTTCGTTGGTCACCAGTTCGCAGACGCCTCCGACATTGCTCGCGATGATGGGGACGCCTGCAGCTGCGGCATTGATCAGCACCGTCGGCATGCCCTCGAAACGCGACGTGAAGAGGAAGGCGGTGTACCGCTCCAGGGGAAGCTTGCTGAATGAGGCGAACATCCCCAGCAGACGCAGCTTGGGCTGCGTGTCTGCGAGCGCCGCCAGTTCGGCTTCGCGCTGAGGCTCACCGCCGCCGTAGACGTCCAGTGCGACCTCCGGCAGAGACCGGATGATCCGGCCCAACAACTCCGTATTTTTCTGGTGGCAGAACCGGCCCGCCCAGAAGACGGCTGGTCGTTGCTCGTCGGGTGAGGGGCTCTTGGAAATCTCTCGCAAATCGTCCAATGCCGGCTGAGGAAGAAACTGGAGCTTCTGCGTCAATGCAGGTGTAAAGCCATACCTCGCCACCACCTCTTCAAGGAAGACGTTGGTATCGAAATAGATCTTGTCGACGTTATGGATCGCGGCCCGAAGATGCGTATCCGCATACCCCGCCCCGCGGCCATCTTCCGTGAAGTCGCGGCAGAACAGCGTCGTGTAGACCTTGCATATCGACTGGAAAGCCTTGCCCTTTTCAACCAGGGCGGCCCAGCATGCCAGGCTGTTTACGTTCGTGATCGACTCGGGCTGAAGCGTGAATATCAACGCCTCGACAATGCGTTGCCTGTTCCGCTGATTGAGATCGGCGTCGTAATCGGACAAGACGAGCACCTGCGACCCCGAGGGCAGCCAGTCGAAGGCGTCCACCTTGTCATGATCGGTCAAGACGAGCAGCGTGGCAGAAACACCAACCGCCTCCTGGGCCGCACGCAGGATGTTGACCCCAGCGAGATCCGCCCCGCCTTTGACAAGCCAGGGCATGAAAACGACGTGCCGGATTCCGGCTGGCAGGTCGTGAAAAATTTCAGTCCAAGCGGCGCCAAGCTCATCGGTCGGGATGCTGAAATTCGGGCGCAGCCTCAAGTGCTTGCCGTGCAACGGATGGCACGATTCGATTTCGGGATCGAGCGCCATCAGGTCTGCGACGGTCCGCTTGACGACCGATGCGATCTTGGGCGACATGCCCTTGAAGCGACCTTCCTTCATCCCGTGCTTCAGGTAGTGAAGCAGCGGGTGTACACCGTGCAAGACGACATCCGGATAGATGTCGCAATACCACTCGCAATCGAAGTTCTCGCTGGCCTTCAATCCCTCGAAACCGCCATGCCGCAGGAAATGAAGGTAAGGATCCTGATTCTTCAGATGCGGGTAGTTTTCGAGGTACCACTCGGCGTCGAAGAGGTCCGTTTCATGAAGCAATTCGAGATCGCGAATCTCCTGCTCTGTCACGAGCAGAGTGCCATTTTTTGAATAGCGACTGAGATCGATGGCTGGCGCCGAACGCTGCTTCTCGAAGAGAGGCGCACGCTTTGGTGGCTGGACAACTGCAATCTTCCGCCCCTCCTCCTTGCCCCACTTGAGGTAGTGCACCAGAGGATTGAGGCCCCGGTAAGCCACGTCCTTGTTGGCCTCCAGATAGCCTGCTGCATCAAACTTTTCGCTCGGTGCACGCCCTTCCCTGCCGCCGAACCGAAGGAAATGCTGGATCTCAGCGCCTTCCGGAACATCCGGATTGCGCTCCCGATACCATTTTTTATCGAACAGGTCCGACTGCCGGAGCAAACCGGCATCGCGATACTCGTTCACAACCTGAGCGCTTCGCTTCAGTAGTTTTTTGAAATTCATTCCGGGTTTCATGAAAATTGATGCGCTTCCTTGCGTTCACACGCCCAGGCCTTTGTCCGTCGATCGAATGCGCATGAGGCCGGAGTCGTTCGGTTCACTCCATCAGAAGCAACTCACATTCACAGGCAGCGGGAATATTTCAAATACAGCAAGAAGACAAGAATCTCACTTTCGGCATTCGCTCATTGCTGTGCCATCAAGAAACGACGCACCGAATTCGGCTGGCACTCAGGTGCCTCGTCCAAAAAACCCGGATTATTCGAAGACGTCCGCCGCTTGAAGCGATTTGCCTTCGGCGTCCTTCTTGGACAACTGCGGCGCCATACCGATGTCCGGCCACGCGATCTGCAGGCTCGCGTCGTTCCAGGCGATGCATCGCTCGTGTTCCGGCGCGTAGTAGTTCGTCGTCTTGTACAAGAAATCCGCGGAATCCGTGAGAACGAAGAATCCATGCGCGAAGCCCGCCGGAACCCACAACTGTCGGTGATTGCCTTCGCTCAACTCCGTACCCACCCACCGCCCGAACGTGGGCGAAGAACGCCGGATATCGACAGCCACATCAAAGACCGCACCGCGCACCGCACGCACCAGCTTTCCTTGCGCTTGCTGGACCTGATAGTGCAGGCCTCGAAGCACGCCCTTGGACGACCTTGAATGGTTGTCCTGCACGAAGTCGACCGTCGACCCGACCGCATCTTCGAAGGCACGCTGATTGAAGCTCTCGTAGAAAAACCCTCTGGCATCGCCGAAGACCTTCGGCTCGATGATCAAGACGTCGGGAATCTCGGTTTGGATGACCTTCACGAACGCACCTCTTCGGCCAGCAGGTGCTTCAGGTACTTTCCGTAGCCGTTCTTCTGCAACGGTGCAGCAAGCCTTTCGAGCTGCTCGCGATCGATGAAGCCATTTCGCCAAGCGATCTCTTCAGGACACGCGATCTTCAGCCCTTGCCGATGTTCCAACGTCGCGATGAACTGCCCCGCTTCGAGCAGGCTTTCGTGCGTGCCGGTATCCAGCCACGCATAGCCGCGCTGCATGATCTGCACATTCAGCTGGTTGAGGTCCAGATAGGCTTGGTTGACGGCGGTGATTTCCAGCTCGCCGCGCTCACTGGGTTTCACGGCCTTGGCAATGTCGACGACCTGGTTGTCGTAGAAGTACAGGCCGGTCACCGCGTAGCTGCTCTTGGGCTTGACAGGCTTCTCTTCGATGCTGCTGGCCTTGCCGTTGGCGTCGAAGGCCACCACACCGTAGCGCTCGGGGTCGTGCACGTGGTACGCGAACACGGTCGCACCGCCCTGCTTCGCATCGGCGTCCGACAGCAAATGCACGAAGTCATGCCCATAGAAGATGTTGTCCCCCAGCACCAGCGCGCTCGGCGAGTTCCCCACGAACTTGTCGCCGATGATGAACGCCTGCGCCAGGCCATCGGGACTCGGCTGCACCGCGTACTGCAGGTTGATGCCCCACTGGCTGCCATCGCCCAGCAATTGCTGGAAGCGCGGCGTGTCCTGCGGCGTGCTGATGATCAGGATGTCGCGCATGCCGCCAAGCATCAGCGTGCTCAGCGGGTAGTAGATCATCGGCTTGTCGTACACCGGCAGCAGCTGCTTGCTCATGGCGAGCGTGGCCGGGTGCAGGCGGGTGCCGGAGCCGCCGGCGAGGATGATGCCTTTGCGTTGCGTCATGGGGTCTTCTAGTGTGGGAGGCCGGAAAAAATCAGTCGGTCAGAGCGTCTCGCGCAGCATGCGTGCCACGCCTTCCTGCCAGGGCGGCAGGCGCAGTCCGAAGGTGGTCTGCAGCTTGGTGGTGTCGAGCCGCGAATTGTGCGGCCGCTTCGCGGGCGTCGGAAAGGCGCTGGTGGGCACAGCCTCCACGGCCTGCGGGCCTGCCTTGAGTTCGACACCGGCCTGCTGCGCCATCTCGAGCACGAAGCGCGCGTAGCCGTGCCACGTGGTCTCGCCGCCGGCGATGGCGTGGTACAGGCCGGCTTTGGCCGGGTCGTGCAGGGTTGCTCGAATCGCGTGCGCGGTGATGTCGGCCAGCAACTCGGCACCGGTGGGAGCGCCGAACTGGTCGTCGATGACCGTGAGCTTGTCGCGCTCCTTGGCCAGCCGCAGCATGGTCTTGGCGAAGTTGCCGCCGCGCGCGGCGTACACCCAGCTGGTGCGAAAGATCAGGTGCTTCGCGCAATGCCGTGCCACCAGCTGCTCGCCTTCGAGCTTGGTCTGGCCGTACACGCTGAGCGGACCGGTCGCGTCGTCTTCTTTCCAGGGCTGGGTGCCGCTGCCGTCGAAGACGTAGTCGGTGGAGTAGTGCACCATCAGCGCGCCGATCTGCTGCGCGGCCTCGGCCACCACGCCGGGCGAGGTGGCGTTGAGCTTGCGCGCGAAGTCGGGCTCGCTCTCGGCCTTGTCGACGGCGGTGTGCGCGGCGGCATTGACGATGACGTCGGGGCGCACGGCCAGCACGGTTGCAGCCAGCTGCTCGGGACGGCTGAAGTCGGCGTGGAAGTCGGTGCTGTCGAAATCCAGCGCGACCAGTTCGCCGAGCGGCGCGAGGCTGCGCTGCAACTCCCAGCCGACCTGTCCACCTTTACCGAGCAGCAGCAACTTCATGCGGAAGCCTTTGCAGGCGCAGCATCGTACTGCTTCTCGACCCATTCGCGGTACGCGCCGCTTTGCACGTTGCGCACCCAGTCGCCGTGGGCGAGGTACCACTCGACGGTCTTGCGGATGCCGGTGTCGAAGGTCTCGGCGGGCTTCCAGTCAAGCTCGGCCTCGAGCTTGCGCGCATCGATGGCATAGCGGCGGTCGTGGCCCGGGCGGTCCGTGACGTAGGTGATCTGTTCCTTGTACGGCTTGCCGTCGGCGCGCGGGCTCAGTTCGTCGAGCAGCGCACACACGGTGTTGACGATCTCGATGTTGGGCTTCTCGTTCCAGCCGCCGACGTTGTAGGTCTCGCCGAGCCGGCCGGCTTCGAGCACGCGGCGGATGGCGCTGCAGTGGTCCTTCACGTAGAGCCAATCGCGCACCTGCATGCCGTCGCCGTACACGGGCAGGTTCTTGCCCGCCAGCGCGTTGACGATCATCAGCGGGATCAGCTTCTCGGGGAAGTGGAACGGGCCGTAGTTGTTCGAGCAGTTGGTGGTGACCACCGGCAGGCCGTAGGTGTGGTGCCAGGCGCGCACGAGGTGGTCGCTGGCGGCCTTGCTGGCCGAGTACGGGCTGTTCGGCTCGTACTTGTTCTCTTCGGTGAAGGCCGGGTCGGTCTTGGAGAGCGAGCCGTAGACCTCGTCGGT
This sequence comes from Variovorax sp. GW821-FHT10C12, assembly GCF_059415405.1. Taxonomy (NCBI): domain Bacteria; kingdom Pseudomonadati; phylum Pseudomonadota; class Betaproteobacteria; order Burkholderiales; family Comamonadaceae; genus Variovorax; species Variovorax sp. GW821-FHT10C12. The sequence continues at coordinate 94,417 of NZ_JBWKNE010000003.1, read as the reverse complement.
CGACACATGCAGGAAGCGAAAGGCCGCCTTCTGGTCGGCCGGCAGGGCGTTCCAGTAACCGCGCACCGATTCGAGCAGGCGGAAGGTGCCGAGCACGTTGGTCTGCACGAAGTCTTCCGGGCCGTGGATCGAACGGTCGACGTGCGATTCCGCGGCAAAGTTCACGACGGCACGCGGTTTGTGCTCGGCCAGCAGGCGGTCGAGCAGTGCGCTGTCGCCGATGTCGCCTTGCACGAAGACGTGGTTCGCGTTGCCCTTGAGCGATGCGAGGGTCTCGAGGTTGCCTGCGTAGGTCAGCTTGTCGAGGTTCACGACGGGCTCGTTGCCCTGCGCGATCCAGTCGAGTACGAAATTGGCGCCAATGAAGCCTGCGCCGCCGGTAACCAGGATCATGGAGTCCCCACCTGTAGAAAAAAGTTTGCTTTACCGAAAATCAACATTCAATTATCCCATCGGTGTGAAGTGCCGATGTACAGGGCTTGGCCGGCTTGCGGGGCCCGCCTACAATCGCCAACAATTGCAGGAGAGCGGGCCTCCACGGAGGCCCTACCGAAGGCGCAAACTCCCATAAACGCTCAGGTCGGCCCGACGACATTCCAGGCAACGCCACGGAATTTCGGCAAGGGGTCAGTACTGCACTCATCGATACAGCCGTCTGGAGAGCCGCCACGCCATGTGGCGCACCGAAGGAGCAAACCCGCTGCGGGTGCAGCAGGGTGAATCTCTCAGGTACCGAGGACAGGGGGAGCGGCAACTTGGACAGCGGTCGTCCGGTTGCTTGCTATTTTTTCAATAGCACTCCACGCCCGCCGTTCAAGCGCTGCAAACTCAAAGGTACTTGCAATGCGTGTGATCGTTCTTGGCGCCGGCCTGCTCGGCGTGACTTCGGCCTACTACCTCCAGCAACTCGGCCACGAGGTGACCGTGATCGACCGGCAGGCCACCCCGGCCGCCGAAACCAGCTTCGCCAACGGCGGCCAGATCTCGGTCAGCCACGCCGAACCCTGGGCCAATCCGAGCGCGCCGCTGAAGGTGCTGCAATGGCTCGGCAAGGAAGATGCGCCGCTGCTCTTCCGCATCCGCGCCGACATGCGCCAGTGGCTCTGGGGCCTGCAGTTCTTGCGCGAATGCACCCCCGCGCGCACCCGCCACAACATCGAACAGATCGTTCGTCTCGGTACATACAGCCGGGAAATGTTGCAGCAATTGCGTCGAGACACGGGCCTGAACTATGACCAGCGCACGCAAGGCATCCTGCACTTCTACACGACGCAAAAAGAATTCGACGGCGCCCTCGCGCCCGCCGAGCAGATGCGCGCCCTGGGCTGCGAACGCCTGGTCATCTCGGCCGACGAGGCCATCAAGATCGAACCCGCCCTCGCCCACATCCGCCCCCAGCTGGCCGGCGCCACCTACACCGCCGAAGACGAATCGGGCGACGCCAACCGCTTCGCACGCGAGCTCGTGAAGCTGGCCGAGGCGGCCGGCGTGAAGTTCCTCATGAGCCACACGGTGACCGCGCTGCGCGAAGCCGGCGGCAGCATCGACCATGTCGAGGCGACCGACAACGAAGGCCGCTTCCAGCGCATCCGCGGCGACGCCTTTGTGCTTGCGATGGGTTCACTGAGCCCGCTGTACGCCGCGCCGTTGGGCATCCGCCTGCCGATCTACCCGGCCAAGGGCTACTCGGTGACGCTGCCCGTGAAGGACGCGTCGAAGGCACACCAGGTCTCGCTGACCGACGATGAATACAAGCTGGTGTTCTCGCGCTACACCTCCGAGTCGGGCGACCGCCTGCGCATCGCCGGCACGGCCGAACTCAACGGCTACGACCGCGACCTGAACCGAGTGCGTTGCGAAGCCATCGTGCGGCGCGTCGAAGAGCTCTTCCCCGGCGCCGGCGACACCGAGCGCGCGCAGTTCTGGACCGGCCTGCGCCCGGCCACGCCGAGCAACGTGCCGCTGATCGGCAAGACCAAGCTGCCGAACCTGTTCCTCAACACGGGCCACGGCACGCTCGGCTGGACGCACGCCTGCGGCTCGGGCAAGTCGATTGCGCGCATCGTGAGCGGGCTGGCACCCGAGGTCGACTTCGCGTTCGCCGGCATGCCGGCACCCGCGCCGCGCGCACTGCAACCGGCCTGAACGCGACCGGCGCCGGACCTCAGTCCGGCGCGGTGAACACCGTCAGCACGCCGGTGTAGCCATACAGGTGGTGGCGCGCAATTTCGCCGGCGGCGAAGAAGCCGACCAGCGGCACGTCGCCCAGCGCATGCCGCACGATCTGCAGCTCGGCGCCCGGCGCGCCGAAATGCGGGCCGCCGCGCCCCGAGCAGCTCACGTACACCGCGCCCGCGATGCGCCGCGCCGGATGCGGCGCGGCCTCGGCCTCGCCGGCCGCCACGGCGCGTGCGGTGGCCAGCGTCTGTTCTTCGGGCTCGAGCTCTTCACGAATTTCGGCGCAGATGCGCATCAGGTCGGCGCGCGCCGCCTGCGCGTTGCGGCGGCAGAAACTCAGCCGCATGCCGGCCTCGGCGTTGTCGGCAATGGCGATGCCGCGCCGCGTCGGGTCGAGGCCGATGATGTGGCGCACCAGCACGTCGGCGCCCAGGTCGCCGGTGCGGCGCAGGCCGTCGCTGCCCGCGTCGGCCAGGCCGACCAGCGTGTTGCGCACGGCATCGATGGCTTCCTGCGGCCGGTCGAGCGACACCTGCAGGTCGGCCAGCAGCACGTCGAGCGCCGGCTCACCGTCGAGCGACAGCAGCAGGTTGCCGTCGGCCTCGGTGATCTCGCGCTCGCGCGCGCCGCCGGTGCGCAGCGGCTGGCAGCCTTGCGTGACGCGCGACACCAGCCGCACGCCCTCGCCGAACACCACGCCCGACAAGCCGCCCGAGAACACACCGCCCGCCGCACCGTGGCCGCGGATGTTGCCGTTGCCGCCGACCGCGAACTGCAGCGCCCCGCCGCGGCCGGACGAGAGCCCGCCGAACAGGTAGCCGGTGTCGGTGCGGCCCGCCATCTCGCCGATGAGCTCGCCCAGGTCGGGCGTGGCGGGGTCGGCGTGCACGAGCGCGGTGTGCGCCTCGAAGCCGCTCATTTCGGAGCTGCCCAGCGGCGCCACGCCCGAGAACACGCGGTACTGGTCGCTGGGCAACGCGCACAGCATCAGGCTCAGGCCGGGCTCGTCGAAGTACTCGGCGTTGTTGGCCGACACGCCGATGCCGACCGTGCCCGACCAGTCGGTGACCTCGGGCAGCTCGGCACTCAGGTGATCGAGGATCTCCTGCGCCTCGGCCGCGTAGTGGTCGGTGATGTAGAGCAGCCCGAGCGTCGGGTTCGACGCGTAGTCGGGCAGCGCCATCTGCGCGCGCAACTGGGCCAGCACGAGGCCGGCGGCCATGCGCCATTGCGGGTGGGTGGCATGGCCGGTGGGAAACAGTTTCATGGTGCGTACCGACCCGTGCGTCGTCGTCTGGAAAGGTGTCTGTAAGACGTCAGCGCCGGCCGGAGGTTCGCTTGCGCGCGGCGGTGGACGTGGTTTTCTTGCGCGCGGCGGGTGCCGGCGCGGCTTTCTTGGCGGCGGTTTTCTTCGGAGCAGCCTTGGCGGCCGGCTTGCGCGCCGCCGTCGCCTTGCCGATGACCTGCCCCACCGCGTCGGCCAGCGGCTGCGCCATGGCCGGCACCTTGAGCTGCGCCGCGTCCTGCAGCGCCGTGCTCGCGATCTGCTGGAACTGCTCGGTGAGCGAGCCCCACCATTGCATCGGGTCGACGCCGGCAGCAGCAGTGGCTGGCTTGGCGCGCGACGTCTTCTTCGGCGCCGGGGCTTCCTCTTCTTCCACCTCTTCCTCGGCCTCGTCGAACTCTTCTTCCTCTTCCTCGACGGGCTCCGGCGCAGGCCGGGGGGCCGGGGCGGGAGCCGGTGCAGGCGCCGGCGCCATCGCCGCGGCCTGCTTGGTGAACGCGCTCGCGATGTCTTCCATCCGCACGTTCATGCCGCGCAGGGTCGATAGCGTCATCTTCTGCACCTCGAGCGCCTGGATGGTCGCCTTGAGCGCGTGGCCGTTCTGTTCGAGCCAGTACTGGACGGTCTTGAGTTCCTGGATGCGCTTGTCGACCTCTTCGACGCTCATGGTGGGCGCGACCCAGCTGGCGAGGCTGGGGATGCCGGGCACCGAGCCGGAGCCCGCGGCGGCACCGCCGGCGAGGTTCTTCAGGAAGTCGAATCCGGGGACGAACTGGCTGAAGTCGAAGGGTTTGCTGGCGTTGCTCATGCGGGAGGTCTCCTGGCTGGGTTTTCTTGTGCTGCCAGCTTACTCCAAGCCCTTTGCAAGCGAATCAGAGCTCGTCCCTGACCCGGCTGAAAACCTTCCAGAAATTCGCGTCCTGCGAGGTCGCGAAGTTGATCCGCATCATCGTGCTCGGCGGGCGGCGCGCATGGAACAGCGAGCCCGGCGCCAGCAGGTAGCCCTGGTCGAGCATGCGTTGCGTGAGCGCGTCGGTGTCCACGCCCGTGTCGACCCAGCCGAACAGCCCGGCCGGCTCCGAGGCGAAGGTGCAGCCGTGCGACATGGCCAGCTTCACCGCGCGGCCGCGCGCGCCGTCCAGGCGGATGCGCACGCGCTCCGAATGGCGGCGCAGCTGGCCCTGGTCGATGCACCACGACAGCGCCCGCTCGAACAGCGTGGGCGAGGTCAGCGTGGCCAGCAGCTTGGTCTCGAGCAGCCGCTCTTTGAGCGCGGGCGAGGCGGCCAGGAAGCCGATGCGCCAGTTGGGCGCCAGGATCTTCGCGAAGCCGCTGACGTAGATGGTGCGCTGCAGCCCGTCGAGCGCACTCAGGCGCGTGGCGTGCTCGGGCGCGAGGTGGCTGTAGGTGTCGTCCTCGACGATGTGGAAGTCGTGCTCGTTGGCCAGCTTGAGCACGCGGTGCGCGCTGCCCGGCGTGAGGCTGTAGCCGGTCGGGTTGTGCAGCACGCTCACGCTCACGAAGAGCTTGGGGCTGTGCAGCTTGCAGTACTGCGCCATCACGTCGAGGTCGGGCCCGTCGGCACGACGCGGCACCGGCAGGATGCGCATGCCCAGCGCCTCGAGCCGCGCGAACTCCAGCGCCCAGCCGGGCTCCTCGACCATCACCGGATCGCCCGCGCGCAACAGCGTGCGGCTCACGATGTCCAGCGCATGCGTGGCGCCGATGGTGGTGACGATCTGGTCCGGCCCGGCCGGCACGTTGATGCGCACCAGCTTCTGCGACAGGCTGCGGCGCAGCGCGAGGTCGCCCGAAGGCTCGCCGTACTGCAGCGACAGTTCCTGCAGCGCCGACGTGGTCGTCACGCGGCGCACCGCGGTCGCCAGGAAGGTCGAGGCCATCCAGTCGGGCGGGAACACGCCCATGCCCGGCTGCGGCTTGTCGCTCGGACGGTGGAACATGCTGCGGATCAGCGAGCTGGCGTCGGCCGGCACGCGCGAGGCCATCATCGGCGGGACCTCGGGCGCGGCATGCGCCGGGTTGCGCGAACTCTCGGGCACGGGCGCCGCGTCGCGCACATAAAAGCCGCGCTGGCGGCGCGCCTCGACCAGCCCTTGCGCGAGCAGCTGGTCGTACGCGGCGACCACGGTGTACGGGCTCACGCCCTGCTGGCGCGCGCACTCGCGCACCGAGGGCAGGCGCGCGCCGGGCGCCAGCAGCCGGTTGCGGATGCGCTCGGCGAGGCGGTCGGCCAGCTGCCCGGTCAGGGACTGGGTGGAGGTTCGGGTCAGCATCGGGTCGGGCTGCATCGCACAGAGAGCGAGAAAAGGGCGGCGTGTGTCGAAGGAATGACCAATACAGATTTCAGATTTGTTCGATCATCTGTACTGGAACTGTAATGGTCCAAAGTTTAGAGTCTGTGACATGAACTGGCAAGAATTCACCGCGCTGCTGGTGCTGGCCACGGCGATGAGCTTCTCGCCCGGACCCAACACCACGCTCTCCACCGCCCTGGCGGCCAACGGCGGCCTGCCGCGCGCCATGCGTTTCGTGGTCGCGGTGCCGGTCGGCTGGACCTTGCTGCTGGCGATCTGCGCGGCCGGCCTCGGCGCGCTGGTGGTGGCGATGCCGCCGCTGCGCCTGGCGATCAAGGGCCTGGGCATCGCCTACCTGCTGTGGCTGGCCTACAAGCTCAGCGGCAGCGCCCAACTCGGCAAGGCCGACAACGCCAGCCTCTCGGTCGGGTTCACGCAGGGCGTGATGCTGCAGTTCGTGAACATCAAGGCCTGGCTGCTCGCGCTCACGCTCGTGGCCGGCTGGATCGCCGGCCAGCCCGACGCGCTCGCGCGCTTCGCCATCGTCGCGCCGGTGATGCTGACCTACGCCTTCACCAGCAACTTCGCCTATGCGCTGGTCGGCGCGCTGCTGCGCGAGTGGCTGGCCAAGGGCACGCGCCTGCTGTGGTTCAACCGCGCGATGGGGCTCATCCTCGTGCTCACGGCCTGGTGGATGGTGAGCGTATGAAGCTCGCCCTCAAGGACGAAACGCTGGGCATGTGGCTCGGCATGGTCGGTGTGGCGCTGTTCGCCGTCACGCTGCCGATGACGCGGCTGGCCACGGGCACGCAGGACGCGCCGCAGCTGTCGCCGTGGTTCGTCACGGTCGGGCGCGCGGCGCTGGCGGGCGTGCTGTCGGCCATCTTCCTGCTGGTCACGCGCTCGCCGCGTCCGGCGCCGCACCAGTGGAAGCCGCTGGGCATGGCAGTGCTGGGCAACGCGATCGGCTTTCCGCTCTTGCTGGCCTTTGCGCTGCGCGTGGTCACGGCCAGCCATGCGGCGGTGGTGACGGCGCTGCTGCCGCTGGTCACGGCCGCGGTCGCGGCCTGGGTGCTGCACCAGCGCGCGCGCCTCGGCTTCTGGCTCTGCGCCGTCGCGGGCAGCCTGCTGGTGGTGGTGTTCTCGGTGCTGCGCGCGCAGCAGAGCGGCCACGGCTTCGGTTTCGAATGGGCCGACCTGTTGCTGGTCGGCGCGGTCATCGCGGCCTCGGTCGGCTACATCTACGGCGCGCAGGTCACGCCGTCGCTGGGCGCCGAGCGCGTGATCTGCTGGGTCTGCGTGATGGCGCTGCCCGTGACGCTGCCCGCCACCATCGCCCTGTGGCCGCAGCAACCCGTGGCCGCCTCGGCCTGGGTCGGCTTCACCTACGTGGGCATGTTCTCGATGTGGATCGGCTTCTTCGCGTGGTACCGCGGCCTGGCCCTGGGCGGCGCGCTGCGCGTGAGCCAGACGCAGCTGCTGCAGCCCTTCCTGTCGATCCTCGCGTCGATCCCGCTGCTGGGCGAGCCGCTCGACCTGGTGACGCTGGGCTTCGCCGCCGCCGTGGTCGCCACGGTGGTCGCGGGCAAGCGGCTGTCGCAACCAGCGGCGCCTGCCGCCGTTCCACGCGGCGCCGAGCCGCAGGCCAGGAGCTGACGACCATGACGCTGTTCAGCCATGTCACCGTCGGTTGCACCGACCTGTCGCGCGCCGCCGCCTTCTACGACGCGGTGCTGGCGCCGCTGGGCCTCATCCGCCGCCCCGTGACGCCCGACGGCGGCCCCGACGCCGCCTGCTGGATCGTGCCGGGCCAGACGCTGCCGCGCTTTTACGTGTACATCCCGCTGGACGGCGAACCCGCCAGCGCCGGCAACGGCAGCATGGTCGCGTTCTGCGCGCCCTCGCCGCAGGCCGTTCATGCCGCCCACGAGGCGGCCCTGGGCCACGGTGGCCGCGACGAAGGCGCGCCCGGGCCCCGCCCCCGCTACGGGCAGGGCTATTACGGCGCCTACCTGCGCGACCCGGACGGCAACAAAATCCATGTCGTGCACCGTGGCGACATCCCGCCGCCCTGACCCCACACTCAGACTCACCTCTCATTCGCCAGAAAGAAGAAAGCCTCCCATGAACTGGAAACTCGCCGCCCGCGCCGCCAAGATGAATCCTTCGGTGCTGCGTGAAATCCTCAAGGTCACCGAGCGCCCCGGCATCATCAGCCTGGCCGGCGGCCTGCCTTCGCCCAAGACCTTCCCGATCCAGGAATTCGCCGACGCCTGCGCCGAAGTGCTGCACAACGACGGTGCCGCCGCGCTGCAGTACGCCGCCAGCGAAGGCTATGCGCCGCTGCGCCAGGCCGTGGCCGACATGCTGCCCTGGGACGTCGACGCCTCGCAGGTGCTCATCACCACCGGCTCGCAGCAGGGCCTCGATCTCGTGGCCAAGGTGCTGATCGATCCGGGCAGCAAGGTGCTCGTCGAAACGCCCACCTACCTGGGCGCGCTGCAGGCCTTCGGCCCGATGGAGCCGCACCCCGTGGGCGTGGCCAGCGACGACGACGGCGTGATCGTCGACGACCTCGTGGCCAAGGCGGCCGACGCGCGCTTCGTCTACCTGCTGCCCAACTTCCAGAACCCCACCGGCCGCACCATGACCGAGGCGCGCCGCGCCGCTGTCTCGGCTGCTGCCGCCGCCGCCAACCTGCCGATCGTCGAAGACAACCCCTACGGCGAACTCTGGTTCGACGAAGCCCCGCCGCTGCCGCTGGCCGCGCGCAACCCCGAAGGCGTGATCTACCTGGGCTCGTTCTCCAAGGTGCTGGCCCCGGGCCTGCGCCTGGGCTTCCTGGTGGCGCCGAAGGCCATCTTCCCCAAGCTGCTGCAGGCCAAGCAGGCGGTCGACCTGCACACGCCGATCTTCACGCAGCGCATGGTCTCGGCCGTGATGAAGGACGGCTTCCTCGACCGCCACGTGCCCACCATCCGCGCGCTGTACAAGCGCCAACGCGACGCCATGATGGCCGCGCTCACGCGCGAGATGGCCGGCCTGGACGTGAAGTTCAATGCCCCCAAGGGCGGCATGTTCCTGTGGGCGCGCCTGCCCGAGGGCATCGACACCGTGACCCTGCTGCCCAAGGCCGTCGAGCGCAACGTGGCCTTCGTGCCCGGCGCGCCGTTCTACGCGGGCGAAGGCGATCCGCGCACGCTGCGCCTGTCCTTCGTGACCGCCAGCGTCGAAGAGATCGACACCGCCATCGCCGCGCTCGCCGTCACGCTGCGCGAAGAGCTGGCGCTGCTGGCCCCCGCCCACGCCTGAAACGGCCGACGACCATGCACATCGCCATCCTCACCTTCGACGGCTTCAACGAGCTCGACTCGCTGGTCGCGCTCGGTGTGCTCAACCGCGTGAAGAAGCCGGGCTGGCGCGTGACGCTGGCCTCGCCCAGCGCCACCGTGACCTCGATGAACGGCGTCACGGTGCATGCCACCGCGACGCTCGAGTCGGCCTGCGAGGCGGGCGCGGTGATCGTCGGCAGCGGCATCCGCACGCGCGAGATCGCCGCCGACGCGGGCCTGATGGGCGTGCTGCGCGGGCTCGACCCGTCGCGCCAGCTCATCGGCGCGCAATGCTCGGGCACGCTGCTGCTGGCCAAGCTCGGCCTGCTGGGCGCCGTGCCCGCTTGCACCGACCTCACGACCAAGCCCTGGGTGCAGGAAGCCGGCGTCGAGGTGCTCAACCAGCCCTTCTTCGCGCAGGGCAACGTGGCCACCGCGGGCGGCTGCTTCTCGGCGCCCTACCTCGCGGCCTGGCTCATCGCGCGCACCGAAGGCCTCGAGGCCGCGAAGAGCGCGCTGCACTACGTCGCGCCGGTCGGCGAGAAAGAAGACTACGTGGCGCGCGCGATGCGCAACATCGAGCCGTACCTGCAGGCCACGGCCGGCGCCCTCTTCGCACAAGGACACTGAACACATGCTCAACATCTGGGGCCGCATCAGTTCGATCAACGTGCGCAAGGTCGTGTGGTGCGCGCAGGAACTCGGGCTCGACTTCCAGCGCACCGAGGCCGGCGGCAAGTTCGGCGTGGTGCAGACGCCCGAGTACCGCGCGCTCAACCCGAACGCCATGGTGCCCACCATCGACGACGGCGAAGGCGCCGAGCGCGTCACGCTGTGGGAGTCGAATGTCATCGTGCGCTACCTGTGCGCCCGGCATTCGCACGGCACGCTCTACCCGAGCGAGCTGCCCGCGCGCTTCGACGCCGAGCGCTGGATGGACTGGCAGCAGACCACGCTCAACCGCGCCAGCCGCGACGCCTTCGTGCAATGGGTGCGCACGCCGCCCTCGGAGCGCCAGCCCGCGCTGATCGCCGCGTCGGTGCGCGAGAGCGAGGCGCTGTTCGCGATGCTCGATGCGCACCTCGCGCAGCGCCCCTACATGGCCGGCGAGCGCTTCACCATGGCCGACATCCCGATCGGCTGCGAGGCGCACCGCTGGTTCGGCCTGCCCGGCGCCGAGTACCGCCGGCCCGTCTGGCCCAACGTCGAGCGCTGGTACGCCGACCTGCTTTCCCGCCCGGGCACGCGCGGCGTGCTCGATTTATCTCTCGAATGACCCTGATGAAATCCCGCCCCTTCAAGCAAGTCGACGTCTTCACCGCCACCGCCTACTACGGCAACCCGCTCGCGGTGGTGATCGACGGCCAGGACCTGGACGACGCCGCCATGCAGCGCTTCGCGCAGTGGACCAACCTGTCGGAGACCACCTTCCTGCTGCCGCCGACCGACCCGGGCGCCGACTACCGCGTGCGCATCTTCACGCCCGGCGGCGAGCTGCCCTTTGCCGGCCACCCGACCATCGGCAGCTGCCATGCGTGGCTGCAGGCCGGCGGCAAGCCCAAGGTGGCGGGCCGCGTGGTGCAGCAGTGCGGTGCGGGCCTCGTGCCGCTGCGGCGCGACGGCGAGCGCCTGGCCTTTGCCGCGCCGCCGCTCAAGCGCAGCGCCCCGAGCCCCGCGCTGCTGGCCAAGGTGGCCGGCGCGCTGGGCCTGAAGGCGCAGCAGGTCATCGCGGCGCAGGTGCTCGACAACGGCCCGGTCTGGTTCGGCCTGCTGCTGAACGACGCCGACGCCGTGCTGGCGCTGCAGCCCGACCACCGCGCGCTGAAGGAACTGGGCGTGAAGGCCGGCGTGGCCGGCGTGCCCTCGGCGCACGACACCTCGCTGCTCATCGGCCGTTCGAACCGCGAGGCACGCGCCTTCGGCAACCGCCCCGCCACGCCGAACGACGACGGCGCGAAGATCGACCTCGAGGTGCGCGCCTTCGCCGAGCCCATCGGCGTGCAGGAAGACCCGGTCACCGGCAGCCTCAACGCCAGCCTGGCCGAATGGCTGATCGCCGACGGCCACATGCCCGAGCGCTACCTGGCCGCGCAAGGCCAGTGCCTGGGCCGCGCGGGCCGCGTGCACATCGAGCGCGACAGCGACGGCACGATCTGGGTCGGCGGCGATGCCGTGACCTGCGTCGACGGCCACGTCACGCTCTGAACGGAAGCCACACCATGCACCCCGCCGAAGTCGACCACCTGGTGATCGCCGCCGCCTCGCTGGCCGAGGGCGTGGCATGGTGCGAGGCCACGCTCGGCGTCACGCCCGCGCCCGGCGGCGTGCACCCGCTCATGGGCACGCACAACCGGCTGCTGAACATCGCGAGCGCCGCGTTCCCGCGCGCCTATGCCGAGATCATCGCGATCGAACCCGGCAAGGCGCCGTCGCGGCCGAAGACGCGCCGCTGGTTCGACCTGGACGACGCCGCGCTGCAGGCCGCGCTCGCGCAGCGCGGCCCGCGGCTCATCCACTTCGTGGCGCGCGTGCCCGATGCACACGCCGCCACGCAGGCGCTCGCGCGCGAGGAGCATGCGCACATCGACCGCGGCCACCTGCTCGAAGCCTCGCGCGACACGCCGGCCGGCCGGCTCGAATGGCAGATCACGGTGCGCGACGACGGCCAGCGCCTGTTCTACGGCGCACTGCCCACGCTGATCCAGTGGGGCGCGGTGCACCCCACCGACGCCATGCCCGCCTCGGGCCTGGCGCTGCGTTCGCTGCGCGTGGCGCATCCGCGCGCGCCGGCGCTGTCGGCCGCACTCACGGCCATCGGCATGGGCGGCCTGCCGGTCGATGCCGGCCCGCCCAACCTCGTCGCCGTGCTCGACACCCCGCGCGGCCCCGTCGCCCTCGAATCGCAAGGACTCTGACCCCATGCTCACCCTGACCGAAATCGCCTGGTTCGCCCTCGCCTCGCTGCTGCTGGCGCTCACGCCGGGACCGAACATGATCTATTGCGTGTCGCGCACGCTGATCCAGGGCCGCCGCGCGGGGCTCATCTCGCTGGGCGGCGTGCTGATGGCGTTCCTGGTGCACCTGTTCGCCGCGGCGCTGGGCCTCACGGCGCTGCTGCTGGCGGTGCCGGTCGCGTTCGACGCGATCCGCTTCGCCGGCGCGGCCTACCTGATGTGGCTCGCGTGGCAGGCGGTCAAGCCCGGCGGCAACGCGCCCTTCGAGGCCCGCGCGCTGCCGGCCGATCCGCCGGCCAAGCTGTTTCGCATGGGCTTTCTCACGAACCTGCTGAACCCGAAGGTGGCAATGTTCTACCTGTCGTTCTTTCCGCAGTTCATCCATCCCGAGCGCGGCTCGGTGCTGCTGCAGAGCCTGCAGCTGGGCATGGCGCAGATGGCGAGCAGCGCGCTGGTCAACACCGTGATGATCGTCGGCGCCGCGAGCATCACGGCCGTGCTGTCGCAAAGCGCCGGCTGGCTGCGTGCGCAGCGCTACATCATGGGCAGCGTGCTGGCCGCGCTGGCCGTGCGCGTGGCGCTCACCGAACGCAAGTAAGCAACAAGAAGGACGTCGATGCGATTCACCCGCGAAGAGATCGAAGCCGCGCAGCGCACCGTGCATGCGGCCATGCCGCCCACGCCCCAGTACACCTGGCCGCAGCTGTCGCAGCGCCTGGGCGCCACGGTCTGGGCCAAACACGAGAACCACACGCCGGTCGGCGCCTTCAAGATCCGCGGCGGCCTGACCTACTTCGAGACCCTCGCGCGCGAGCAGCCCGCCGTGCGCCACGTGATCAGCGCCACGCGCGGCAACCACGGCCAGTCGGTCGGCTTCGCGGCGCAGCGCCACGGGCTGGCCGCGACCATCGTGGTGCCGCACGGCAATTCGCGCGAGAAGAACGCGGCGATGCGCGCGCTCGGCGTGACGCTGGTCGAGCATGGCGACGACTTCCAGGCAGCCTCCGAACACGCGGCGGTGCTGGCCGAGCGCGACGCACTGCACCGCGTGCCCTCGTTCCATCGCGAGCTGGTGCGCGGCGTGTCGACCGCGTACGTCGAGTTCTTCAGCGCCTTGAAAGCTTCACCGCCCGACGTGCTGTTCGTGCCCATCGGCCTGGGCTCCGGTTTTGCCGGCGCGGCGGCGGCGCGCGCGCATTGCGGCGTGTCGACCAAGCTCATCGGCGTGGTGTCGGCGCATGCCACGGCCTACCGCGATTCCTTCCGCGCGCGCCGCGCCATCGAATCGCCCGTCACGACATGGCTGGCCGACGGCATGGCCTGTCGCACGCCGGTGCCTGCGTCGCTGGACGTGATCCTGCAGGAAGCCGATGACGTGATCACCGTGACCGACGACGAGGTGGCCGAAGCCATGCGCGTGCTCTTCAGCGGCACGCACAACGTGGCCGAAGGCGCGGGGGCTGCCGCGCTGGCGGGGGCGCTTCAGCAGAAGGAACGCTGGCGCGGGCAGACGGTGGGCGTTGCGCTGAGCGGCGGCAATGTCGACGCGGACATGTTCGCCGGGGTGCTGGGGCGCAGCGCCTGATCCGCTCTCAGGGCAGCGGCCCTGTGTTCGCCGTGCTCAACGGCAGCTGGGACACCTCGGCCAGCAGCAGCGCCAACTGCTGCGCGGCCGCATCGATCACCGCCTGACCCTTCGCTGCCGTGGCCGCTGCGGCGTTACCGGCCGCCCCCTGCGCGTTGTAGTCCTCCATGGCCCAGCCGAGCTTGGCGCTCTTGCCGTTGCCGAGGATCGCGCAGTCGGCCGCGCGCTGCTCCGAGGTGGAACTGAAATCCTTCGCCTCGCCCATGCGCACCAGCGCGGGCGTCAGCGCCAGCATCATCGAGGTCTCGACCTCGCCCGCGTGCACGCCGAAGCGGTGCTCACGGGCGCTGAACTGCGCGTTCGCATCGCCCAGCGGCAGGTTGAACCAGCTCACGCTGTAGACGATCAGGCCGTGCGCGGCGCGCAGCTCGCGCGCCACGATGTCCATCGCGCCCACATGGCCGCCGTGGGCGTTGAACAGCACCAGCTTCTTCACGCCGGCACGCGCCACGCCCGCGCCGATCTCGTTCCACATGCGGATCAGCGTCTCGGCCGAGAAGGTGAGCGTGCCCGCGAAGCGCGCGTGCTCGGGGCTCAGGCCGATCTGCTGGGTGGGCAGGAACAGCGCCGGCAATTCCGGCGGCAACAGCGGCAGCGCCGCGGCCACGATGCCGTCGGCCAGCACGGTGTCCACGCCCAGCGGCAGGTGCGGGCCGTGCTGCTCGGTCGCGCCCAGCGGCAGCACCGCCACCGTGGTCGCCGCGTCGAGCGCGGCGAAGTCGCGCGTCGTCAATTGGGACCAGAAACGGGGCAAAGAAACCGGAAGTGCGTTCATGCCGCGATCTTAGGACGGGGCCATGGGCGACGCATGGGGCAACACTTGCATACAACTTGCCAACATCGGATGAATTGATCGCGAATCTGTTCACGATTAGTTCTCATCTTTCCCGATGTTCGGTCCTATTGTTTACAAATTGACCTAGAGTCACTTTTCACGAACTTTCCGCCACGGCTTGTCACGGCCCAGGAGAGTTCACGCAAAAGGGAGTAGCGTGTCCATCCATCCACAAAAAAATGGAGGCACCGTCGTTGCCGGGCGCAAAGTCGCGCCCTTCAAGGCATTGCCTCACCATCTCGCACGTGCCGTGCGAGGTTTGCCGCCGATCGTGTGCGTGCTGGTCTTCGGAAGCAGCGCCGCGTACGCGGATTCCACTGTCACGCCCCCGCCTGTCGCCACCCTTGGCGGCGCGGTGGCTTACGACGCATCGCAGCACGACGCCCTCATCGTCGCGCGCCGTGCCGGTCGCATCACGCCGGCCCACGCCCTGCAACAGCTGCGCCAATGGCTGGCCGCCCCGCTGGCCGACGAGCAGCGCCGCCGCGTGGCGTCCGACGCCATCGCGATCGCGGTGGCCGAGGGCCAGTTCGCCGATGCAGTGGCCGTGGGCCACCAGGTGCCGCCAAGCGAGTTGGGTGACTACGCGCTCGGCCCGCTGGCCGGCGCCGCGCGACGCACGGGCGACATCGCCTTGCAAGGGGACACGGTCAAGGTCTGGCGCGCGCGCCAGCCAACGGCCCGCGAACCGCGCGTCCACGAAGCCTTCTGGCGCCTGGCCAGCGGCGACACGGCGGGCGCGCAAACCCTCTACCGCGCACTCGCACAGCCTGCGCCCACAGCGGTCGCCGACCGCGTCGCGCTGCTCGACCTGCGCGCCGCGCTGGCGCGCGCCCAGGGCCAGCCCTTCCAGGCGCTCACGGCCTACGGCGAAATCACCGCGCTGCAGCCCACGCGCCGCGATGCACAGCGCGACGCGGACTTCCTGCTGGCCGAGTACGGCGGCGCCACGGCCGCGTTCGAGGACGCGCAGGCGGCCGAACGCAAGCAGCCCGGCAGCCTCGCCCCGCTGACGCTCGCGCTGCTCGAACAGCAGGCACTGGCGCAGCAGCTGCGCTGGGCCGTGAAGGCACGCGACCAGCGCCTGGGCGCGGCGCGCGTCACCGACCTCGACAAGGTGCTGGCCGCCCAGAGCGCCGCGCTGGCCCGCGTCGACGCCGCGCTCGCGCAGCCCGCCCCTCAGGACGCCGACACCTGGCGCACGCTGCGCATGCGACTGCAGTCCGACCGCATGGCGGCGCTGCTGGAGCGCGGGCGTCCCGCCGACACCATCGCGCTGTACGACAGCCTGCGTGCCGGCGGCACCGCGCTGCCGCCCTACGCGCTGGGCACCGCCGCCCGCGCGCTGGCGCAGGAGCGCCGCTCGGCCGATGCCGTGCCGCTGTTCGAAAAGGCGGTCGTCGACCTGCCGATGCCCGACAGCCTGCATTTCGGCCTGGTCTACGCCTACCTCGACACCGGCCGCTTCGACGAGGCCGAGGCGCTGCTCCAGCGCATCGAAAGCGCCACGCCCGTGCTGATGCGGCTGGCGCCGGAAGCCGGCCGTCCCAACGACCAGTTCTCGGAAGTGAGCGGCCTGGGCGCATTGCTGCAGCTCTACGGCGACCGGCCGAAGATCGCGCAGCCGCGCTTCAACACGCTCACGCAGGAAGCCCCGCTCAACGCGGGCTACGCCTACGGCGCCGCGCTCACCGAGCGGCTGCGCGAGCACCCCGAGGCGGCCGTGGCGCGCTTCGAGGCGCTGAGTGCCGACCACCCCGACGACCTGAGCGTGCGCACCGGCCATGTCGAAGCGCTGCTCGACGCCGACGAATTCCGCGCCGCGCGGCTGCGCGCCGAGGCGCTCGAAGCCGACGCGCCCGACGCCGCCGAGGTGCGCGAGATGGCACGCAAGCGCCGATCGCTGGTCGGCCCGCAGCTCGAGATCGATGCCGAAGGTTCGCGCGGCGGCGGCACGCTGGCCAGCCGCGAATGGCGCGTCGACAGCCGGCTCAGCTCCGGCCTCATCGGCGACGCCTGGCGCGTGTTCTACGCGCAGACGCTGGGCCGCGGCTACACCTCCGAGGGCACCGCCCAGTGGGCGCGTGGCGGCCTCGGCGCGAGCTGGCAACAAGGCCGCTGGCTGGCCGAAGGCGTGCTGCAGCATGCGAACAGCGGGCGCTACCGCAACAGCGTGGCCGGCCGCGTCGACTACCGCGCCAGCGACGCCTGGCGCCTGTCGGCCACCTACGACGGCGACAGCAAGGAGCTGCCCTGGAAAGCCCGCGCCGTGCCCTTCGGCGCGCAGGCCATCGGCGCGCGCGAGTTCGGCGCCAGCGCGGCCTACGTCGTCAACGAATCGCGCCGATTCGACCTGCAATGGCGCCGGCTCGACTTCAGCGACGGCAACCTGCGCGACGGCCTCGACTTCGGCTGGCGCGAGCGCTGGGTCAGCACGCCGCGCTTCCAGCTCGAGACGCGGCTGGGCGTCGATGCCAGCCGCAGCCGCCTGCAGGACGTGCGCTACTTCAGCCCCTCGCGCGACGCCAGCGCGCAGCTGTCGGTGCGCGGCCAGTGGCTCACCTGGAAAAGCGACGACCGCCAGTTCTTCCAGGTGCTGGAGCTCGGCGGCGGCAGCTACCAGCAGGCCGGCTTCGGCAGCGGCCCGCTGTGGAACCTGCGCTACGAGCACCGCTGGGCCCTGGGCCAGAAGCTCACGCTGCGCTACGGCCTGACCTTCGGCAGCCACCCCTACGACGGCGTGCGCGAAAAACAGCGCGGCGTGTTCCTGAACCTTTCGATGCCCCTGCAGTGATGTCCGTGATGCAAGCCCCCACCTTCTTCCTCCGGCTGCGCGCGGCCCTGCTCGGGCTGCTGCTGGCGGCGGCCTTGCCTGCACTCGCTGCGCCGGTGCTGCCCGCCGACCCCGACAACGGCGTCGACTTCCGCGTGATCTCGTTCCACGACGTGCGCCCCAACGTGCGCGCCAGCTTCGAGACCTCGCCCGATGAAACCGCCATCGACGAGCGCACGCTCGCCGAAGTGTTCGCCTGGCTGCGCCACAACGGCTACCACCCGGTCAGCCTGCAGCAGATCATCGATGCGCGCAAAGGCGGCAAGCCGCTGCCCTCGCAGCCCGTGCTGCTGACCTTCGACGACGGCTACCGCAGTGCCTACACCCACGTGTTCCCGCTGCTCCAGCGCTTCAACTACCCCGCGCTGTTCGCGCTGGTGACGAGCTGGCTCGAGGTGCCCGAAGGCCAGCCCGTGCACTGGGGCGACAAGCCCGCGCCGCGCGAGAACTTCCTGCTGTGGCGCGAAGCCGCCGAGATGGCACGCTCGCCGCTGGTCGAGTTCGCCAGCCACACCGACGCGATGCACACCGGCATCCAGGCCAACCCGCAGGGCAACATGCTGCCCGCCGCGGCCACGCACCGCTACGACCCGAAGACCGGCCGCTACGAGGACGACGCCGCCTACCTGCGCCGCATCGAGGCCGACCTGCGCCGCAGCCGCGAGCTGATCGAGAAGCGCACCGGCGCCAAGGTGCGCGCCACCGTGTGGCCCTACGGCGCCTACAACACGCCCGCGCTGGAAGCCTCGGCGCGCGTGGGCATGCCGATCACCTTCACGCTCGACGACGGCGCGAACACGAAGGAGATTCCGCTCAACCGCATCCGCCGCGCACTGGCCGCCTACGACAACGAGGCGCCCGACTACGTGCAGATGCTGCGCAGCCCGGTGGGCGGCGAGGTGCGCCCGATCAACCGCGTGATGCACGTCGACCTGGACTACGTGTACGACGCCGACCCGGCCCAGCAGGAGCGCAACCTCTCGGCGCTGATCGAGCGCGTGGCCGCCGTGCGCCCGCGCTCGGTGTTCCTGCAGGCCTATGCCGACCCCGACGGCGACGGCGTGGCCGACGCGCTGTACTTTCCCAACCGCCATCTGCCGATGCGCGCCGACCTGTTCGCCCGCGCCGCCTGGCAGCTGCGCAGCCGCACCGGCGTGAAGGTCTACGCGTGGATGCCCGTCACCGCCTACCGGCTGCCCGCGTCGAACCCGCTGGCCACACACACGGTGCGCACGCTCAAGGGCGACGCGCCGGCCGACCGCTACCACCGGCTCTCGCCCTTCGACCCCGCCGTGCGCACGCTGGTCGGCGACCTGTACGAAGACCTGGGCCGCCACACCTTCTTCGAAGGCCTGCTGTTCCACGACGACGCCATGCTCTCGGACGACGAGGACGCCAGCCCCGCCGCGCTCGACACCTACCGCCGCTGGGGCCTGCCGGCCGACGTGGCCGCGCTGCGCGCCGACCCCGCGCTCATGGCCCGCTGGACCAGCGCCAAGACCCGCTACCTGATCGACTTCACGCATGAACTCGCGGCGCGCGTGGGCACCTGGCGCCCCGCGCTGGAAACGGCGCGCAACCTCTATGCGCGCCCGGTGCTGGAGCCGCAGGCCGAGCAGTGGTTCGCGCAGAACTACGAAGCCTCGCTCGCCGCCTACGACTACGTCGGCCTGATGGCCATGCCGCGCATGGAGCAGGAGGCCCGCACCCCGGCCGACAGCGACGCCTGGCTGGGCCGCCTCGCGCAGCGCGCGGCCGCCACGCCGCACGGCCTGGACCGCACCGTGTTCGAACTGCAGGCGCGCGACTGGCGCACCGGGAAACCCGTGGCCGACGCCGAGCTCACGCGCCAGTGGACCCTGCTGCAGCGCGCCGGCGTGCGCCACCTGGGCTACTACCCCGACGACTTCCTGAACAACCAGCCCTCGCTGGAGACCGTGCGCCGCGCGATCTCGGTGCGTTCGCTGCTGTCGCGCGCCCCCCGGCGCAACCACGACGCCGCCACGCTGCCGCCTGAAGGAGGGAAGCCCCGATGAACACGCTCCAGATGCTGGTGGACCTGATTCCGCCGGTGCTCTTCGGCTTCGTCTTCTACTACCCGTTCTTCATGGCGTGGGTGTGGATCGCGGGCGGCCTCTCGCACGCGTGGTCGTTCGAGCGCAAGCGCGACGTCGAGGCCGACCCGCTCGAGGCCCTGCCCTCGCAGCCGCTCGTGACCGTGGTGGTGCCCTGCTTCAACGAGGCGCCGCACCTGCGCGAAGTGATCGAGCAGCTCATGCGCACGCGCTATCCGAACTACGAGGTGATCGCCGTCAACGACGGCAGCACCGACGGCACCGGCGAGCTGCTCGACGAGATGACGCTGGAGTTCAGCCGCCTGCGCGTGGTCCACAACGCCAGCAACCAGGGCAAGGCCGTGGGCCTGAACACCGCCTGCCAGCTGGCGCGCGGCGAATACATCCTGGGCATCGACGGCGACGCGCTGGTCGACCCCAACGCCATCGCCTGGATGCTCAAGCGCATGCTGGCTTCGGATCGCATCGGCGCCGTCACCGGCAACCCGCGCATCCGCACGCGCACCACGCTGCTGGGGCGCATGCAGGTGGGCGAGTTCTCGTCGATCATCGGTCTCATCAAGCGTTCGCAGCAGCTCATCGGCACGCTCTTCACGGTGTCGGGCGTGCTGGCCATGTTCCGCCGCCGCGCCGTGCTCGAGGTGGGCTTCTGGAGCCCCGACGTGCTCACCGAGGACATCGACATGAGCTGGAAGCTCCAGCTCGCCGGCTGGCGCCTGCGCTTCGAGCCGCGCGCGCTGTGCTGGATCCTCATGCCCGAGACCCTGCGCGGCCTGTGGAAGCAGCGCCTGCGCTGGGCCGTCGGCGGCATCCAGACCATGCTGCGCATCACGCCGTCCATCCTGCGCCTGCGCAGCTGGCGCCTGTGGCTCATCTACAGCGAGTACATGGTGAGCGTGGTGTGGGCCTATGCGATGGCGCTGGTGCTGGTGATCAGCTTCATCCGCCCCTTCCTGCCGCACGAGTCGGCCTGGCATTCGGCGCTGCTGCCGCACTGGCAGGGCACGCTGCTGGCCATGACCTGCATCCTGCAGATGCTGCTGAGCCTGTGGATCGACCGTCGCTACGACCGCGACCTCATGCGCTATTTCGCCGGAACGATCTGGTACCCGATCGCGTTCTGGACGATCACGATGGCCACCACGGTGGTCGCCCTTCCCAACGCTCTGATGCGTCGTCGCGGCAAGCGCGCGGTGTGGACGAGCCCTGACCGAGGAGTTTCTTCCGATGCATCCTGAGAACCCGCTCTCTTCGCCGGCGCTGCACGAAGCCCCGCCGCCCCGCACCCGTTCGTGGGGCCAACCCGCGGTGGACGAACCCATCATCGACGCCGCGCGCATTCCATTGCACGCCTTCGGCAACGGCCGTTCGCCGGCGCGCACCCTGGCCATGTACCTGTGGCTGCGCGTGCTGCGCCCCGCGATCACCGTCGCGATCTGGTTCTGCGCCATCTGGTACGCCTGGCCCTACGTGATGGGTGCGCGCTCCCAGCCCGAGGTGCTTCAGCTGCTGGGCCTGTACGCCATCGTCATCGGCGTGATCCTCGCCTCGATGCTGGTCATGGGCCCGCTGCGCCGCCGCCAGCACCGGCGCGAAACGCCGCCGGAAAAAGAGCAGTCGTCGCTGTTCGCGCTGGCGTCGTACATCGAGGTCGCGCCCGCGCGCCTGTCGACCTGGCAGCGCACGCGCCAGCTGCTGGCGCACCACGACAACCAAGGCCATCTGCGCGACGCCACCGACACCGCGCCGGCCGCGCTGGAAGAAGAAGCGCCAGCGAAGCGCCGCAAGGCCTGACGCTCGCAGAGGCAACCGGCGCGGCCTTTTCGGCCGCGTCGCTGCAGGGGTTTCGGGGCGGTGATTCAATCGCGCGGCGGCTGCGCCGCAGACAGACCCACCTTCTTCCAAGGACCCCGACATGGACCTCCAGCTCCAGGACCAGCACGTTCTCATCACCGGCGGCAGCAAGGGCATCGGCCTGGCCTGCGCGCTGGGCTTCCTGCGCGAAGGCGCGCGCGTGAGCCTGGTCTCGCGCGACCTGCAGAACCTGCAGCAGGGCCAGCAGTCGCTGCTCGCCGCGTTCCCGCAAGCCGAAGGCCGCGTCAGCCTGCACGCCGCCGACCTCAAGAACCCCGCCAGTGCCGTGGCCGCCCTCGACGCCGCCGAGCAGGCCTTCGCCCCCGTCGACGTGCTCGTCAACTCGGCAGGCGCCGCGCGCCGCACCCCGCCCGACGAGCTCACGCCCGCTGCGTGGCACGACGCGATGGACGCCAAGTACTTCACCTACATCCACATGATCGACCCGGTCGTGAAGCGCATGGGCACGCGCGGCCACGGCGCGATCGTCAACGTCATCGGCCAGGGCGGCAAGGTCGCCAGCCCCGTGCACATGGCCGGCGGTGCCGCCAACGCCGCGCTGATGCTGGTGAGTGCCGGCATGGCCGCGGCCTATGCGGCCAAGGGCGTGCGCGTGAACGCCGTGAACCCCGGCCTCACGCTGACCGCGCGGTTGCAGGAAGGCATGAAGGCCGACGCCAAGCTGCAGGGCATCGACACCGACGAAGCGCTGGAGCGTGCGACTGCACGCCTGCCGCTGGGCCGCATCGCGACGCCCGAGGAAGTCGCCAACACCGTGCTCTTCCTGGCGTCGCCGAAGGCAAGCTATGTGACCGGGGTGATCGTGGCGATGGATGGGGCGGTGACGCCGATGATTTGAGGATGGACATGGCGGGTTCGAAGGCCGCTGCCCTCACCCCAACCCTCTCCCAGAGGGAGAGGGAGTAAGTCCGCCGGCGAGCGAACGCAGTGATGCGATCCCCCAGGCCGAGCGAAGCGATGGCCCGAGTGCTCCCCCTCCCCTCTGGCCGCGCCGAGGAGCGCAGCGTTTCGCGGATCAGGGCTCGCCCTTGTTTGAGCGAAGCGAGTTTGGGCGAGACCCCGCGAAACGCGAGCACCGCAGGTTGCCCGCAGCGAAGCGGAGGGACGCGGACAGTGGGGTCGCCTTTCTTTGCTTACTTTCTTTGGCGAAGCAAAGAAAGTGAGTCGCCCGCCGGGGCGAGTCCCGGCCAGCAGCCTCAAGAAATCACCCCACAGCCAACAACCCCTCGAACTTCAACGCCAGGAAATCCACAAACCCCCGAACCCGAGCCGGCACAAACCTCCCACTAGGCAACAGCGCATGCAACGGATAAGGCTCCGTCTCCCAATCAGGCAACAGCCGCACCAACCGCCCTGAGCGAATGTCCTCCCGCACATCCAGCGCCGACTTCAGAGAGATCCCATACCCCGCCACAGTCCACTCCCGCGCCAGCGAAGCATCATCCACACTCCGATCCCCATTCACCCGCACTTCCGTCCACTGCCCCAACTGCGCAAACCGCCACACCCGGTGCCGTCGCCCACTCCGGTTGAACGTCAGGCAGTTGTGCTGCAGCAGATCCTGCGGAACCCGAGGCAAAGGATGCCGACGCAGATAGTCCGGTGAAGCCGTCAGCACCGGATTCGTCAGCGCAAACGCCCGCGCCACCAGCCGCGAATCGGCCAGCGCCCCGTAGCGCAACGCCACGTCCACTTCGTCGCGCATCACGTCCAGCGGCCGATCCCCGACGGAAAGCGACAACTGCACCCCCGGATGCAGCGCCAGAAACTCGTCGAACCACGGCAGCAGCGTGCTGCGCGTCAGGTCCGACGGCGAGGCCACGCGCAAGGTCCCGACGAGTTCCCCCCGATCCGCAGTGACCAGCGACTCCCCTTCATCCAACAGTTCAAAAGCACGCACCGCATAGTCGAGCAGCGTCTGCCCCTGCGGCGTCAGGCGCATCGCCCGCGTCGAGCGCTCGAACAGCCGCGCCCCCAACTGCGCCTCCAGCCGCTTCAACGTCGCACTGGCCGCGGCGGGCGTGATCCCCAGCGCATGCCCCGCCGCCGTCAACGTGCCGCCACGCGCCGTCTGCACGAGCACCTGCAGGTCCGATATATTTTCAATCTTCATTTGAAAGTGTTGGTGATTCAGGCCACCTTATCAAACAGACGTTGTCATCCTACAGTCCAGCCATCGTTCCAGAAAGAAGGTCTCTTCCCATGAAAGCCGTCGGCTACCACCAGCCCCTCCCCATCGACCACCCCGAATCGCTGCAAGACATCGAGCTCCCCGCCCCCGTCCCCGGCGCGCGCGACCTGCTGGTGCGCGTGAAGGCCGTGTCGGTCAACCCGGTCGACACCAAGGTCCGCAAGAACGCCGCCCCCGAAGCCGGCCAGGCCAAGGTGCTGGGCTGGGACGCGGTCGGCACCGTCGAAGCCATCGGCAGCGGCGTGCAGGACTTCAAGGTCGGCGACCGCGTCTACTACGCCGGCTCCATCATTCGCCCCGGCGCCAATTCGGAACTGCACGCGGTCGACGAGCGCATCGCCGCCCTCGCCCCGAAGAGCCTCGACGACGCGCAAGCCGCCGCATTGCCGCTGACCACCATCACCGCCTACGAGCTGCTGTTCGACCGCCTGCAGGTGCCCAAGGACGGCGGCGAAGGCCAGACGCTGCTGATCACCGGCGGCGCGGGCGGCGTGGGCTCCATCCTCATCCAGCTCGCGCGCCAGCTCACGAAGCTGCGCGTGGTCGCCACCGCCTCGCGCGCCGAAACGCGCGCCTGGTGCCTGGCGCTGGGCGCGCACGTCGTCATCGACCACTCGAAGCCGCTCGCCGCCGAACTGAAGGCCGCCGGCATCGATGAAGTCGACATGGTCGCCAGCCTCACGCAGACCGACCAGCACTACGCGCAGCTCATCGAGAGCCTCAAGCCCCAGGGCCAGCTCGCGGTGATCGACGACATGAAGGTGCTCGACGCGATGCCGCTGAAGACCAAGTGCATCTCGCTGCACTGGGAAATGATGTTCACGCGCTCGCGCTTCACCACGCCCGACATCGCCGAGCAAGGCAAGCTGCTGGCCGAAGTGGCCGCGCTGGTCGACGCGGGCCGCATCCGCACCACGGCGAATGCGAGCTTCGGCACCATCAACGCCGCGAATTTGAAGAAGGCGCACACGCTCATCGAGAGCGGCAAGGCGCAGGGCAAAGTGGTGCTGGCCGGGTTCTGAGCACAATCGGTCGCATGACCGAAGAAAGCACACATCCGCCCCTCATCGAATTCGACACCCCGCGCCTGCGGGTGCGCCAATGGCGCGAGAGCGATCTCGCGCCATTTTTCGCGCTGGCCTGCGACCCGCAGGTGATGGAGTTCCTGCTGCCCTTGCCCACGCGCGCCGAGAGCGACGCCGCGGCCCACCGTACCCAGGCGCTCATCGCGCAGAAGGGCTGGGGCTTCTGGGCCGTCGAGCGCAAGGACACCGGCGAGTTCATCGGCTTCACCGGCCTGAACGTGCCGATGGCCACGCTGCCTTTCTCGCCCTGCGTGGAGATCGGCTGGCGCCTGTCGCGCGCCAGCTGGGGCCAGGGCTTCGCGACGGAGGCCGCGCGCGGCGCGCTGCAGGTCGGCTTCGAACGGCTCGGGCTCGACGAGATCGTGGCGTTCACCGCCAACGGCAACCTGCGCTCGGCCGCCGTGATGGCGCGCCTGGGCATGCACGAGGACGTGGCCGGTGCCTTCGAGCATCCGGCAGTGCCCGAAGGCGATGCGCTGCGCGGCCACCGGCTGTTTCGCATCGACCGCGCGGCATGGCAGGCCGCGCAGCGCGCCTCAGAATGAATGCAGCAGCAGTGCGGCGCCCGACACGATCGCGAAGACCTGCACGAAGATGCGCAGCACGCGGCCGTTGATGCGCCGATGCACCACGCGGCTGAGCACCGCGCCCACGACGAGCGCAGGCAACAGCAGGGCTGCGGCGTAGAGCTGTGAGCCGTCGATGCGCCCCGCCGCCATCAGCGTGGCCAGCGACACCAGCTCACCGACCAGAAAGCACAGCGCGATGGTCGAGCGCATGGTGGGCGCCGGCTGGTGCTGGTAGACCAGCGCCAGCGGCGGCCCGCCGATGCCGGTCGCGGTTTCGGTGACGCCGGTGACGAGCCCCGCCGCCACGAACGCGGTGCGGCCCGGCGAGAAGGCCGGCATCATCAACGTGACCAGCGCCGCCGCGATGGTCGAGGCGCCGACGAACAGCGACAGGTGGCTCGCGCTCAGCGCCGCCAGCACCCACAGGCCGCCGACGGTGCCGAGCAGGCGCCCGCCGGTGATCCAGCTGGCGCCGGTGCGGTCGATGGCGCCGCGCTCGCGCCACATCACGTAGAAGTTCAGCGGCAGCATCAGCACCAGCACGCACACGGGCAGCAGGTCGGGGCGCACGATGCCGATCACCGGCGCGGCGATGAGCGCAAAGCCGACGCCGGTCGCGCCCTGCACGAAGGCGGCGAACAGCACGGCGAGCGAGACGAGGACGAGGTGCTGCGCGCTCACTGCGAGTGCCGCTCCGAGGCCAGGCGGCGGTGCGCGGCGGCCGGGGGATGCAAGCGCACGATGGGCGCGCGGTCCATGGCCGCGTGGGCGACGCGCGCCAGCTGATGCTGCAGCGCGCGCGCATCCCAGTCGGGCGGCCAGCCTTCCCACAGGCGCAGGCGTCCGTCGACGAACACGGCCACGATCTGGTCGCGGTTGCCCAGGCGCACGAGGTCCCACGTGAGGTCGACCGAGGTGCACATCTCGGGCGTGTCGACATCGACGATGAGGAAGTCGGCCGCCTTGCCCACGGCGATCTCGCCCGTGAGGTGGCCCAGGCCCACGGCGCGCGCGCCTTCGTGCGTGGCGTGGTCGAACCAGGTCCAGCCGCCGCCACTCGACGCATCGCCGATGGCCATGCCGAAGGCCAGCTTCTGCGCGGCTTCGGCGGCGTCCATCAGGCGGAAGGCGTCGCTGCGCGTGGCGTCGGTGCCCAGGCCGAAGCGGATGCCCAGCGCGGCCATCAGGTTCGCGGGCGCCACGGCGTTGCCCTTCCACTGGCTGGCGACGGGGTTGTAGCTCACGGCGGTGTCGGTGTCGCGCAGCACCATGAGTTCCGAGGGCGTGACCAGCGTGCCGTGCGCAATGAGCACCTGCGGGCCGAGCGCGCCCAGGTGCGCCAGCAGCTCCAGCGGCCGCCTGCCGCGCTGCACGACCGAGCGCTCGACCGAGGCGAGGTGTTCGTTGACGTGCGTCTGGAACACGGTGCGCGCCTCGGCGCACAGGGCCGACACGGCGACCAGCATCTCGTCGGACGCCGCTTCGGGCACCGAGATGGCAAGCGAGGGATGCACCAGCTCCGCACCCGACCACTGCTGCAGGAACTGCGCGGCATGCGACTGGATCGCCTGCCGTTCGGTGGCGCTGCTGTCGTTGCCGCCGTCGTTGCAGATCAGGCCCAGCACGCAGCGCAGCCCGGCCTCCTGCACGGCGGCGGCCACGGCGCCGATGTCGCCCGGCGCGCGCGTGCCCGCGTCGCACACGGTGGTGAAGCCGCCGCGCAGCGACTCGAGCGCCGCAAGCTTGGACGCCATGTAGACGAACTCGTCGTCCAGGCTCGACTCGAGCGGCACCCACACGCGCCGGAAGATCTCGGACGGCTCGCCATAGGCCAGCGACTTGCCGAAGGACTGCGTGAGGTGGTGGTGCGCGTCGATCATGCCCGGCATCAGCAGCTTGCCGGGCAGGTGCAGCGGCGTGAGCTGCGGGTGGCGGGCGATGAGCGCGTCGGCGGGGCCGACCTCGCGAAAGCGCCCGCCTTCGATGCGCACGGCATGGCCGGTGGCGGGGCCGTCGCGCAGCATCAGGTGGTCGGGAACGAGCAGCAGCTCGTCGGCCGCGAAGTGCGCGGCATCGAGTTCAGGAGACATGATGAAAGGAGAGAACGGGAAAGGAAATGAGGAGGCGCTCATTGCGGCGCCGGTGCGATGGCCGGGCTGTCGGCCGGCACGCGGTTGAACACCAGGTTGAGCACCACCGCCGTGAGCGAGCCCATGGCCAGGCCGTTGCCCAGCACCAGCTGCAGCGTGTCGGGAAAGCGGCTGTACAGGCCCGGCACGACGATGGGCAGCAGGCCCATGGTCAGCGCGCCGGCCAGCACGAACATGTTGCCGCGCTCGTGCAGGTCGACCTTGCGCAGCATGTCGATGCCCATGGTGCCGATGATCGCGAACACCACCATCGCGGTGCCGCCGACCACGGCCGACGGAATGGCGCTGGCCAGCCGGCCCAGCGGCGCCGACAGCGCGATGAGGATCAGGATCACGCCGGCCGCGGCCGTCACGTAGCGCGAACGCACGTTGGTGGCGCGCACGATGCCGATGTTCTCGCCGCTGGTGATGATCATCGAGGTGCCGAACAGGCCCCCCGCCAGCGACACCAGCGCGTCGCCGCGGATGGTGCGCGGCACCACGTCGCGCGGATCGATCTTGCGGCCCACCACCTCGGCCACCGCCACGGTCTGCCCCGTGGCCTCGACCATCGAGATGATGCTGAAGATCAGGAGCGGCACGGCCGCCACCAGGTCGAAGCGCGGCATGCCGAAGGGCAGCAGCGTCGGCGCGCTCCAGAAGGGGCCGGCCGCCACGCTGCTGAAGTCCATCAGCCCGCAGGCCGCGGCCAGCACCGTGCCGGCCAGCAGCCCCAGCAGCACCGCGAGCTGGCCGAGCGTGCCCTTGAACACGCGCGCGAACAGCACCGTGAAGCCGATGGTCGCGAGCGCCAGCCCGATGTTCACCGGGTCGGCAAAGGTGGACGTGCCGGCCTTGCCCGCGATGATGCCGCCGTACACCTTCACGAGGTTGATCGACACCAGCAGCAGCAAGGTGCCGATGACGATCTTCGGAAAGTAGCGCAGGCAGCGCGCGAACACCGGCAGCACCAGGAAATAGAAGAGCGCCGTGAGGATCACCGCGCCCGAGGCGGTCTGCAGGTCGCGCTGCTGGGCGATGGTCACGAACATCACGATGGGCGCGCCACCCGGCACCATCACGAAGGGCAGGCGCGCGCCGAACTTCCACGGCCCGAACGACTGCAGCAAGGTGCCCACGCCGCACAGCAGGAAGGTGGCGCTGATCAGGTTGACCGTGAGCGCGGACTCCAGCCCCAGCGCCTTGGCCACGAGGAACACCGAGGTGATCGGCACGGCCGCCATCACCAGCACGTGCTGCAGGCCGAACAGCAGCAGTTGCGACAGGGGCAGCACCGCATCGACCGGGGCGATGGCGGAAGGCGCGCCGACAGGCACGACCGGGGGCACAGCAGAGGCATCGGGCACACGGGACATCATGGAATCCTTGAACCGGG
This sequence comes from Variovorax sp. GW821-FHT10C12, assembly GCF_059415405.1. Lineage (NCBI taxonomy): Bacteria > Pseudomonadati > Pseudomonadota > Betaproteobacteria > Burkholderiales > Comamonadaceae > Variovorax > Variovorax sp. GW821-FHT10C12. The sequence continues at coordinate 65,720 of NZ_JBWKNE010000003.1, read as the reverse complement.
ACCGCGCCCAAATCGATTTGGGCGCACTGGCAAAAAAAGCCGCCGAAGCGGGTGAAGTACATTCCGTGGCATGGCGCCCCAAAACGATTTGGGAATTGAATCACCGCTTTTCGAAAAGGTCAACGGGATGAGCACCAATCCATCGCCGCGGGCAAACATCAAGGACGTGGCACGCGAAGCGGGCGTGTCGCCGACCACCGTCTCGCACGCGCTCAACGCCCGGGGCCAGGTCGACGCCGAAACGCGCGCGCGCGTCGAGCAGGCGGCGCTGAAGCTGGGCTACCGGCCCAACCGCAATGCGCAGCGGCTGCGCACGGGCGAGGCGCACATGATCGTGCTGCTGTCTTCGATGCCCTTCGCGGTGGCCGGCGGCCCGTCGCGCCTGGGCTTCCTGATGGAGGTGGCGGCCGTGGCGGCCGCCGCAGCCCTGGACCGCCGCCTGGCGCTGGTGCTGGCGCCGCCGATGGAAACCGGGCGCGTGCCCATGGAGCTGCTCGACGTGGACGGTGCGCTGGTCATCGAGCCTTCGGCGGGCGACCCCAACCTGGCGTACCTGCTGCGGCGCGGCCTGCCGGTGGTGGCCATCGGCAAGCCGGCCGAGGAAGCCGCCGACGGGCCGGCGATGCCGCCCTATGTCGACATCCATTCGGGCCAGACGACGCGCCTGCTGCTCGAACACCTGCACGACCAGGGCGCGCGCAAGGTCGCGATGATCCTCGGCTCGGCCGCGCGCAATTCCTATGTGGAAGGCCAGGCGGCCTACCAGGCCTTCGCCGCCGCGCGCGGGCAGGCACCGCTGCTCTCGCTGGTCGACGAGGCCGAGGGCGAGAACGGCGGCCGGCAGGCCGCGCTGGCGCTGCTGGCGGCGCACCCCGACATCGACGCCTTCTGCGTGCCGGTCGACGCGTTCGCCTCCGGCACGGTGACGGCCGTGCACGAATCGGGCCGACGCATTCCCGAGGACGTGATGGTCGCCACGCGCTACGACGGCCTGCGCGCGCGCACCTGCGTGCCGCCGCTCACGGCTGTCGACCTGCACCTGGACGAGGTGGCGCAGCAGGCGATTGCGCTGCTGTTCGACCACCTGCGCGGCGACACCAGCCGGCGCCGCGTCGACGGGCCGGCGGCCCAGTTGGTGCCGCGCCTGTCGTCGGCACGCCGGGGCTGATCGCGCTTCAGTTGGGCTTGCTGCGCGACACGCGCCACACCGCGTTGCCCACGTCGTCCGCCACCAGCAGCGCGCCGTTCTTGTCCAGCGCCACGCCCACCGGCCGGCCGTGCGCCTTTTCGTCGGCGCTCAGGAAGCCCGTGAGCACGTCGACCGGCGGCCCGCTCGGCTTGCCGCCGATGAAGGGCACGAACACCACCTTGTAGCCCGACTTGGGCTTGCGGTTCCACGAGCCGTGCTCGCCGATGAAGGCGCCGCTCGCGAACTCGGGCGGCATGCCGCGCGCGTGCGAGAACACCAGCCCCAGCGGCGCGACGTGCGCGCCCAGCGCGTAGTCGGGCGCCAGCGCCTTGGCCACGCGCTCGGGCTGTTGCGGCGTGACGCGCGCATCGACCACGCCACCCCAGTAGCTCCAGGGCCAGCCGTAGAAGGCGCCCTCTTTCACCGAGGTGAGGTAGTCGGGCACGAGGTCGCTGCCGATCTCGTCGCGCTCGTTCACCACGGTCCACAGCACGTTGGTCTCGGGCTCCCAGCCCAGGCCGTTGGGGTTGCGCAGGCCGCTGGCGAACAGGCGCTTTTCGCCGCTCTTCGCATCGACCTCCCAGATCGCGGCGCGGCCCTCTTCGGCCGCCATGCCGTTCTCGCCGATGTTGCTGTTGGAGCCGACCGTCACATAGAGCTTGCTGCCGTCGGCATTGGCGATGACGTTCTTGGTCCAGTGGTGGTTGATGCCCGCGGGCAGCGCCGTCACCACGGTGGGCGTGGCGCTGACCGAGGTCTGGCCCTCGGTGTAGGGCACCTTCACGAGCGCGTCGGCGTTGGCGATGAAGAGCTCGTTGCCGACCAGCGCCATGCCGTAGGGCGATGTCAGGTTCGCCAGGAACACCTGCTTCACCTCGGCCAGGCCGTCGCCGTCGGCGTCGCGCAGCAGGGTGATGCGGTTGGCGCTGGGCACGCCGGCGCCCGCGCGCCCCATGACCTTGCCCATGACCCAGTTGCGCACCGCGGCGACCGGGCCACCGGCGCCGCTGCCTTCGGGTTGGGGCGGCTTGTTGCTCTCGGCCACCAGCACGTCGCCGTTGGGCAGCGTGTAGACCCAGCGCGGGTGGTCCAGCCCGCGCGCCAGCGCCGTCACGCGCAGGCCTTCGGCGGGGGTGGGCGCGGCGGTGTCGGTCCAGCCGACGGCGGGCGCCACGTTGACGGTGGGGATCAGCGTCTTGTTCGGATCGGCCAGCTGCGGCCGGGGGCCGGTCGTGAGTTCGGGCGCGAGCTTGGCGGCCTCGCCGCAGCCGGCGACGAGCAGCACGGCGGCCACGGCCGCTGCAGAAAGAGCGAGGCGGACGGGAAGGTGCGGCGATGCGTTCATGCAGATTCCTTGCGCGGCAGGCGGCCGCAGACCGCCGGATCATGCGCAATCGCACGGCGCGGGCGTGTCGGTCGTGGGCGCTTTCCGGCGTGCGCGCACCTTCTTCGCGCATCGTCGCTACCATCGCCGCATGACCGACGACCTGTTCCGCGCCGACGCCTACCTGCGCACCTGTGAAGCCCGCATCCTGCGCATCGACGACACCGGCATCGTGCTGGACCGCACCGTGTTCTATCCGCTGGGCGGCGGGCAGGCTGGCGACGCCGGCGCGCTGGTGCTCGCCGACGGCCGCGAAATCGCCATCGCCGACACCCGCAAGGCCAAGGACGCCGAAGGCCAGCCGACCGCCGAATTCGTCCACGTGCCCGCGCCCGACCAGGCCGAGCTGCTGGCCGCGCTGGCGCCCGGCGACACCGTCACCGCCCGCCTCGACTGGGAGCGCCGCCACCGGCTGATGCGCTTCCACACCGCCAGCCACCTGCTGTGCCACCTCGTGCCGGTGCCGGTGAACGGCTGCTCGATCACGCCCGAGTACGCGCGCATCGACTTCCACATCACCGACCCGCTCGACAAGGAAACGCTCACCGCCGGCCTCGCCAAGCTGGTCGAGGCCGCCCACCCGCTGACCGTGGGCGCCATCAGCGACGCCGAGCTCGACGCCAACCCCACGCTGGTCAAGAGCATGAGCGTGCAGCCGCCGCGCGGCACGGGCACGGTGCGCACCATCCGCATCGGCGGCACGGGCGAAGACGGCGGCGCGCCGTCGATCGACTTCCAGCCCTGCGGCGGCACGCACGTGGCCAACACGGCGGAGATCGGCGCCATGGTCGTCACCAAGATCGAGAAGAAGAGCGCGACCACCCGGCGCGTGGTGCTGGGCTGGCCCGCGGCCACCGCCGTCTGAGCCCCCGGAAAGACCCGGCCCCCAGGAACTTCGCCCCGCCCTCTGGCTCCGACTGACCGGCATGACCTTTTCGCGCATCTCTTTCGCTACTTTTCTGATAGCTACCGCCGCAGCCTGCATGCCGGCTGCGGCCCAGCTGGCCCCGAAGACCGGGGCCGTGGTCACCACCCCCCACGTGCGCGCCGAACTGGTCGCCCATGCGCCCCAGGGCGTGGCGCCCGGCGCGCCGGTCTGGGTCGGGCTGCAGATCACCCACCAGCCCGAGTGGCACACCTACTGGAAGAACGCCGGCGACTCCGGCCTTCCGACGGAACTGAAGTGGACGCTGCCCGCCGGCGTCTCGACCGGCGAGATCGCCTGGCCGGTGCCCAAGAAGATCCCGGTCGGCACGCTCGCCAACTACGGCTACGAGAACACCGTGCTGCTGCCGGTGCCGCTCGAGGTCTCCACGCTCTACAAGCCCGACGTGGCGCTCACCGGCGGCTCGCCGGCCATGGACATCAAGCTGCAGGCCTCCTGGCTGGTCTGCCGCAAGGAATGCATTCCCGAAGAGGGCGAGTTCACGCTCTCGCTGCCCACGCGCGGCTCGACCGCGCTGAACAAGGCGGCCTTCGACACCGCGCAGGCCGCGCAGCCGCAGCCGCTGGGCGCGCCCGGCACCATCGCCGTCGAGGGCCAGCAGCTGAAGGTGCGCCTCGAGGGCCTGCCCGCCGCCGTGCGCGGCAAGACGCTCGAGTTCTTCCCCGAAACGCCCGAGGTGATCCGCACCGCGGCCGTCTCCGGCAAGGACTGGACCCAGGCCTGGGACGGCGCGACCTGGACCGCCACCGTGCCGCTGGCCGACCAGCGCAGCGAAAGCCCCACCGCCATGCCCGTGGTGGTGGCGCTGGCCGAGGCCGACCGCCAGGCCGGCCAGCCCGTGGCATGGCGCGCCGAGGCGCCGGTGTCGGGCACCTGGCCCGCCGCCACCGCCGCACCGCGCGCCGCCGAGGTGTCGCCCGCGCTGCAGGCGGCGCTGGCCGCCAACGCGGCCCAGGCGGCGGCCCCCGCTGCCGCTGCGCGGGCCCAGCCCGCCGGCACCTTCATGGTCGCCCTGCTCGGCGCGCTGCTCGGCGGCCTGCTGCTCAACCTCATGCCCTGCGTGTTCCCGATCCTCGCGATCAAGGTGCTGGGCTTCGCGCGCCAGGCCGGCAACGCCAGCGCGCACCGCAAGGCCGGGCTGGCCTACACGGGCGGCGTGATGCTGTCGTTCCTCGCGCTGGGCGGCGCCATGCTGGCGCTGCGCGCGGCCGGTGCGCAGCTCGGCTGGGGCTTCCAGCTGCAATCGCCCGGCGTGGTGGCGGCGCTGGCGGCGCTCTTCACCTTGCTCGGCCTGAACCTGGCCGGCGTGTTCGAGTTCGGCCGCGCGGCGCCGCAGTCGGTGTGCAGCGCGCAGGCCAAGCATCCGCTGGCCAACGACTTCCTGTCCGGCGTGCTCGCCGTGGTGATCGCCTCGCCCTGCACCGCGCCGTTCATGGGCGCCTCGCTGGGCTTTGCCATCGGCCTGCCGGCAGCCCAGGCGCTGCTGCTGTTCGCCGCGCTGGGCCTCGGCCTGGCGCTGCCCTACCTGGTGGCGGGCTTCGTGCCGGCCGTGGCGCGCCTGCTGCCCAAGCCGGGCCCGTGGATGCACACGCTGCGCCGCCTGCTCGCCTTCCCGATGTTCGCGACCGTGGCCTGGCTGGTCTGGGTGCTGGGCCAGCAAAGCGGCATCGACGGCGCGGGCACGCTGCTCGCGCTGCTGGTGTGCCTGGCCGCCGTGGTGTGGGCGCTCACGCTGACCGGACGCACGCGCGTCGTCATCGCCACCCTGATGATCGCCTTCACCGCCGTGCTGGCCGGCACCATCGGCCGCAACATCGTGCAGGTGCCCGAGCCGACGGCCAAGCTGGCCTCGGCAGCACCGAACGACGGCGAGCGCTGGCAGCCGTGGTCGGCCCAGCGCGTGAGCGACATGGCGGCCGCGGGCCGGCCCGTGTTCATCGACTTCACCGCCGCCTGGTGCGTGACCTGCCAGTACAACAAGAAGAGCACGCTGGCCGACGCCGAGGTGCTCGCCGACTTCGACACGAAGCAGGTCGCCATGCTGCGCGCCGACTGGACCCGCCGCGACCCCGCCATCACCGCCGCGCTCACCGCGCTGGGCCGCAGCGGCGTGCCCGTGTATGTGCTGCAGGCACCGGGCAAGGCCCCCGTCGTCCTGACCGAAATCCTCAGCAAAGACGAGGTGCGCGCCGCGTTGGCAGCGCTTTGAGCGCCGATGCGGTGAATTGAAAAAAGATGACAACGCCGCTGTCATGGGTTGTCACACGCACTTGAAGAAACCGTTCTAAGCTGCAGTTGTTGTTTGGAATTTTGTTTTTTTGGAGTTCAAGCTGGCCATGACGCTCTCGCCCACTGTCGACTCACGCTCCCTTCGCGCCGCGCGCCAGGCACGCGCCGCCCTCAGCCGCGCTTCCCGCCGCGCCGTCGTGGCCGCCGCCGTCGCGCTGGGCGCCACCTTCCTCATGGGCACCAATGCTTTTGCCGCGCCCGCCGTGGGCCAGCAGGCGCCCGATTTCGTCGCCGTCGACACCAGCGGCGCCAAGCACAAGCTCTCGGACTTCGCGGGCAAGTTCGTGGTGCTCGAATGGACCAACCCCGGCTGCCCCTTCGTGCGCAAGCACTACGGCAGCGGCAACATGCCGGCCACGCAGAAGGCGGCCACCGACAAGGGCGTGGTCTGGCTCGCCATCAACTCCACCGAACGCGCCGCCAGCGACTACCTGAAGGCCGACGCACTCGACGCCTGGATGAAGTCGCAAAAGGCCGCGCCGACCGCCGTGCTGATGGACGAAGACGGCGTGATCGGCCAGGTCTACGGCGCGCGCACCACGCCCCACATCTTCATCATCGATCCCAAGGGCACGCTGGTGTATGCCGGCGGCATCGACAGCATCGCCTCGGCGCGCGTGGACGACATCAAGACCGCCACCAACTACGTGAACCAGGCGCTGGGCGAAGTGACCGGCGGAAAACCGGTGTCGATGGCGAGCACGCGGCCTTACGGGTGTTCGATCAAGTACAAGAGTTGATGCGTGTGCACGCGCCGCCCGCTGCGCGGCGCGCTGCATTGACAGCTACCTGACTCCCCTCGTCAGGTGCAGGTCGGGAACCCCGACCTACCCTTGGGCCCACAACACCGCCCCAGGGGACACACCATGACTTCCGCGCCTGCCAACGCGCATTCCTCCTCGAAATTCGCCACCGTCCTGCGCGTGACCGGCGGCAACTTCATGGAGATGTTCGACTTCTTCCTGTTCGGCTTCTACGCCACGCAGATCTCGAAGGCCTTCTTCCCCGCGGGCAACGAGTTCGCGTCGCTGATGCTGACCTTCATGACCTTCGGCGCGGGCTTCCTGATGCGGCCGCTGGGCGCCATCTTTCTCGGCGCGTACGTCGACCGCGTGGGCCGCCGCCAGGGGCTGATCGTCACGCTCGCGCTGATGGCCGTCGGCACGCTGCTCATCGCCTGCGTGCCGAGCTACGCGACCATCGGCGTGATCGCGCCGCTGCTGGTGCTGGTCGGACGGCTGCTGCAGGGCTTCTCGGCCGGCGTGGAGCTGGGCGGCGTGTCGGTGTATCTGTCGGAGATGGCCACGCCGGGCCGCAAGGGCTTCTACGTGAGCTGGCAGTCGGCCAGCCAGCAGGTGGCCATCGTCGTCGCCGCCGCGCTCGGCTACTGGCTCAACGTGACCTTCACGCCCCAGGAGATCGGCGACTTCTACTGGCGCATTCCCTTCTTCGTCGGCTGCCTGATCGTGCCGGTGCTGTTCATCATCCGCCGCTCGCTGCAGGAGACCGAGGAGTTCATGGCGCGCAAGCACCGCCCCGACGCGCGCGAGATCTTCCGCTCGATGGTGGCCAACTGGGGCCTCGTGGTCGCCGGGATGATGCTGGTGTCGATGACCACCGTGTCGTTCTACCTGATCACCGTCTACACGCCCACCTTCGGCAAGGCCGTGCTGCACCTGAGCACGACCGACGCACTCATCGTCACGCTGTGCGTGGCCATTTCCAACTTCATCTGGCTGCCGATCATGGGCTCGCTGTCGGACCGCGTGGGGCGCAAGCCGCTGCTCGTACTGTTCACCGTGCTGACCATCCTCACGGCCTACCCGTCGCTCAAGTGGCTGGTCGGTGCGCCGAGCTTCGCGCGCATGCTCGAGGTGGAGCTGTGGCTGTCGTTCCTGTACGCCAGCTACAACGGCGCGATGGTGGTGGCGCTCACCGAGGTGATGCCGATCAGCGTGCGCACCGCCGGCTTCTCGCTGGCCTACAGCCTTGCGACGGCGCTGTTCGGCGGCTTCACGCCGGCCATTGCCACAGGGCTGATCGAGATGACCGGCGACAAGGGCGCGCCCGGCCTGTGGATGACGGCCGCCGCGGCCTGCGGGCTGATCGCGACGCTCATGCTGTACCGCCGCAACGTCGACCCGGCCGACGCGGGCCGCGTGCCCGTCGTCTGAGAGGGTGTGAACCGCGGGCATTGACCCAGCGCGCACCGGCCGTTGACCGGGAGCGCACCGCCCCTGCCGCTCCGGGTGGAAGTACCGATGATGGCGCGCGCCGACCTGCCTATCCTGCACCAGCGCTTCCGGCGCCCCCAGGGAACCACGGCATGAACGCACACCACTTCAGCACCCGGCTCGAACACCCGGCCGACCGGCAGGCCTGCTGGGGCCGCATCAACGAGTCGTACTTCGGCGCGCTGCGCGTGCAGTGCCTCGACCCCGGCCCGTTCGACGCGCGCATGGACGCCTACGAACTCGGCCCCCTGGGCATGTTCATGATCGAGGCGCCCTCGCACCGCGTGGCGCGGCCCGACACGCACCGCGAGATCGCGCTCGACGAGCACTACAAGCTGGTGCTGCAGCTCGAAGGCCACGGCCACATCTCGCAGCGCGACCGCGAGTTCCACCTGCACCCGGGCGACTGGAGCCTGTACGACCCGCGCGTGCCCTATGCCATCACCAATCCCGAGCGCTCGCGCCTGCTGGCCATCACGATCCCGCGCCAGCAGTTCAAGGGCATGAAGATGCCCGACCTGCACACCTGCGAAGCCCACACGCCGGCCATGCAGGGGCTGTACGCGGTGCTCGGGTCGTTCCTCACCTCGCTGGCCGACCAGCTGCCGTCGCTGCCCAATGCCGTCGGCCGCTCGGTCAGCGACACCGTGCTGGGCCTGCTGGCCTCCACGCTCGCCACGCACGCCGACGAGCAGTTCGGCGCGCAGCCGCTGCCGGGCGTGCTGAAGGCGCGCGTGAAGCAGTTCGTGCACGCGCACCTGGCCGACCCGGCCCTGTCGCTCGATCTCATCGCGCAGCAGCTGCGCTGCTCCAAGCGCTACCTGCACCGCGTGTTCGAAGACGAAGACCAGACGCTCGACCGCTTCATCTGGCAGATGCGCCTGGAGCGCTGCAGCGAGGCGCTGCGCCAGGCCGCGGGCGGGCGCACCTCGGTGTCGGAGATCGCCTTCGCCTGGGGTTTCAACAGCAGCGCGCATTTCTGCCGCGTGTTCAAGGCGCAGTACGGCGTGTCGCCGCGCGAGTTCCAGCGGCGCGAGGCGCAGCGGGCGGCGTCGCCGGCGCTCACACACTAGGCGACCTCCTTCAGGGGCTGCCCACGATCCCCGACACGTCCACGATGTACATCTGCCGCTGCGATTCGTGCACGGAGTCGATGCACACCTGCTGGCCGTCGCGGCGCCAGCGCGGGTGCAGGTCGCACCGGTTCTCCTTGCTCAGGTCCGGCGAGGCGTAGAAGCTGCCCAGGTCGTGGCGCCGGCCGGTTTCCATGTCGAACAGGAACAGCACCCGCTCGTGCGTGCGGGCGTCGGGGTAGGTGTCGCTCAGCAGCCAGCGCGTGTTGACCGGCGAGAAGGTCATGTGGCCGTTTTCCACCAGCACGCCGTCGCCGATCACGCGGACCTCGCCGCCCACGCGGTCGTGGTACAGGTGGTAGTGGATCTTCCCGGCGTGCGGGCCCCACACGATGATGTGCTCGTCGTCCTGCCACAGCGGGTGCGAGATCTGGTACTCGGACTTCTCGTAGTCGAAGGTGCCCACGGCCGTCGGGTCGAAGTCGTCCGCCAGCTGCGGCAGCGGGTGGTCGGAGCACTCCAGCAGGCGCAGGTCGGAGCCGTCGGGGTTCATCGTGAGCAGGCGGTGCAGGAAGCAGGTCTCGTCCTCGACGCGCTCGGTCCAGCGGTGCAGGAACAGCACGCGCGACGACGACGGGTTGACCTCGATGTGGCTCACCCAGTGGATCGCCTTGTCCATCGACGCGCGCGGATGAAACCGGCGCAGGTCCTGGTAGCTCAGCAGCAGCCGCGCCGTGCCGGTGGCCAGTTCGGTCGCGTGGATGCCGTCGTCGGCCGGTGCCAGCGGCAGCTCGAACGGCCCGCCGGCCTCGCTGTAGCCGATGGTGCGGTGCGTGATGTAAAGGCGCCGGTAGTCCACGCTCAGAGCCCAGCGGCTGTCGGGCGCCACCACGTAGATCGGCAACGGCAGCAGGCGTTTCGCGCCGGTGTCGACGTCGAGCACGGTGGCGCCGAAGCCGGGGTAGAACGCATCGGCATCGCCGGTGCGGCTGTTGTAGACCAGCTGGCGCCCCGGTGCACCGTCGAGCCACTGCAGCTGGCTGCCCATCTGCCAGTTCCACGCGGTGGTGTCGCCCACCGCATGGAAGCGGTCGTTGTCCTGGAGGTCGAAGTAGCCGATGCGTGCTGCCGCCGTCGGTGTGAGTTCGGCGTCCATCCAGGGCACCTGCTGCGCCAGCAGGTAGCGCCCGCTGCGGTCCCAGGCGCTCTTGTTGTAGTAGCCGAAGAAATGGTGCTGCGCGCCATCGCCCACGCGGCGGCAGGGCACGGGCGCGAGGCGGGGTTGCTCGGGAAGTGGGTTCAACGACATGGGTTCACTCCGCGGCGATGCGGCCTTGCTGGATCACCTGGTCCCAGCGCAGCTTCTCGGCCGCGATGAACTTCGCTGCGACATCTCGCGTGTTCGCCACCGGCGTCATGCCCTGCTCCGACAGCCCCTTGCGGAACTCCGGCGCCGCGACGATCTTGCGGATGTCGGCATTGAGCTTGTCGGCGATGGCGTCGGGCACCTTGGCGCTCACCGCCACCGTGGTCCACGAGGTGGCCTCGAAGGCCGGAAAGCCCGACTCGATCGCGGTCGGCACCTCGGGCAGCGCCGGCAGGCGGGCCTTGCCGGTCACGGCCAGCGCCTTGAGCTTGCCGCCGCGGATGTGGGCCAGCGTGGTCGGCGGGTTCTCGAACATCAGCTGGATCTGCCCGGCCAGCAGATCGTTCAGCGCGGCCGTGCTGCCCTTGTAGGGCACGTGCACGATCGGTGCGTTGGCCGAGAGCTTGAACAGCTCGCCGATCATGTGCACCGACGACCCCACGCCGGCCGAGCCGAAGTTGATGGTGTCCGGCTGCTTGCGCGCCAGTGCCACCAGCTGCTTCAGGTCGTTGGCCGGCAAGGCGGGGTTGGCGACCACGACGTGTGGCATCTCGGCCAGCACCGTGACCACCTTCAGGTCGGTCGCGGGGTCGTAGCTCAGCTTCTTGAACACGCCGTAGGTCGCGTGCAGCCCGATCGAGCCGAGCAGCAGGGTGTAGCCGTCGGCCGGCGCATCGGCCACGAACTTGCCGCCGATGTGCCCGCCGGCGCCGGGCTTGTTGTCGACCACCACCGACTGCTTGTACAGCTTGCCCAGCCGGTCGGCCAGCATGCGGGCCTGCACGTCGGAGCTGCCGCCGGCGGTGAAGGGCACCACGAGCCGGATCATCCGGTCGGGGTAGGCCTGCGGCGGCGATGCCTGCGACGTCGAGGCGACGCCCAGGGCCAGTGCGAGAAGGCCGAGGCCGGCGGCCCTGCGGGGCCAGTGCTGTGTCATGCGTCTTCCTTGCTGTGCGCCGCGACGGCGCGATGGAGAGAGGTGGATAAGGCGCAGTCTAGGAACGCAGCATCATTCTGAAAAATTCATTTTTATTCACAGGCTATGCAGAAAAGATATGCCATGCTTTCCGCTGTACAGCCCAGGAGCCCCCGCATGTCGCGACCGTTGAACTTCCGCCAGATCGAGGCCTTCCGCGCCGTGATGCAGACCGGCACCACCACCGCCGCGGCGGCGCTGCTGCACACCACGCAGCCGTCCGTGAGCCGCCTGCTCTCGCAGATCCAGCATGCCACCGGGCTCAAGCTGTTCGACATCCACAAGGGACGGCTGCGCCCCACGCACGAGGCGCGCCAGCTGTTCGACACCGTGCAGCGCCACTTCCTGGGCCTGGACCGCATCGAGCAGAGCGTGGCAGTGCTGCGCAAGTCGGGTGCGGGCTCGCTGCGCGTGGGCTGCACGCCGGCGCTCGGGCTCGGTGTGATGCCGCAGGTGATCCATGCCTTCTCGCGGCTGCACCCCGAGGTGCACGTCAACCTGCAGACCGTCGGCACGCACGCCTTGCGCGAAGGCCTGCTCTACGGCCTGTACGACGTCGCGCTCAGCACCGCCGCCTTCCACGACCCGCAGCTCGACGCGGTCAGCCTGCACAAGGCCAGCGCGGTGTGCGTCGTGCATCCCGGGCATGCGCTGGCGCACCGCGACGCCGTCCATGTGCGCGACCTGAAGCAGCAGGTGCTGCTCACGCTGAATGCCGACGACGAGATCCACCAGCAGTTCCAGCGCACGCTGCAGCAGCACCGCATCGAATGCGCCGCCACGGTCGAGACCACCTACTCGGTCACCATCTGCATGATGGCGGCGCAGGGCACCGGCGTCGGCATCGTCAACCCCTACGTGGCTTCGGTGTTCGCGCGCGACCTGAAGATCCTGCCGCTGTCGCCGCGCTGCCCGGTGGAGGTGTCGATGGCCTTCTCGCCGCAGTCGGCGCCTTCGGCCATCGCCGAGGAGTTCACCGCGCGGCTGCGCGACTACTTCCAGGGCTTCGTGATGCCCACCGCACGCAGGGCACAGAAGGCGCGCGCCTAGGTCGCAGATGGCGGCTCGAGCAGGTCGACCAGGAAGTCGACCAGCACGCGCACCTTCGGGTTCAGCAGCGGGTCGACCCGGAAGACCGCATGCACGCCGGCGTCCGCGCCACCGTGCTTCGGCAGCACGCGCACCAGCGATTTGTCTGCCAGCGCATCGCGCACCAGCACCTGCGACAGGAACGCGATGCCGCGCCCCGCCTTGGCGAACTCGAGCACCGCGTCGCCGTTGTTGGCCCGCAGCACGCCCTTCGGCTTGACGGAGAACTCCTGGCCCTGGGCGTCGGCAAAGCGCCATTGCTCGCCATCGCGGTTGACCGTGAGGACGATGCAGCTGTGCTGCTTCAGGTCTTCGATCGTCTTCGGCGACCCGCGCCGCCGCACGTAGCCGGGGCTGGCCACCAGCACCCTGCGGTTCGCCGCGAGCTTGCGCGCCCGCAGCGCCGAGTCTTCGAGCCGGCCGATGCGAACGGCCACGTCGACGCCCTCGCCCGCCAGGTCCACGAAGCTGTCCGTCATCACCAGGTCCAGCGACAGCTGCGGATGCCGGTCCATGAACGCCGGCAGCGCCGGCACGATGTAGCGGCGTCCGAACGCCACGGGTGCGCTGATCCGCAGCTCGCCCCGCACCTCGTCGCGCATGCGGCCCAGCGCCTGGCCCGCGGCGTCGAGCCGGTCGAAGGCTTCGCGCGCTGCGGCAAGGTAGGTCGCGCCCGCCTCGGTGAGCGACATCGTGCGGGTCGTGCGCAAGAACAGCTGCACCCCGAGGGTCTGCTCGAGCAGCTTGATCTGCCGGCTGACGGCGGAAGGCGTGATGCGCAGATCGTGCGCGGCGCGCGCAAAGCTCTGGTGCGCGGCCACCCGCACGAAGGCGCGTACCAGCTCCAGCGGCAGATCGGATGTTGCGGCCATTCATTCCTCCTGGGAACGAGTGTATTTCTTTCATGCCGATCCTCGGCGCCACGGCGCCGTCAAGCTTGGCGCCATGACAAAGCAAGCAAGCGAGGCGGCCATCACGGCCGTCACCTCTTCGACGGCACCGGCCCCGCTGGGCCACTATGCGCAGGGCATCGCGCACCGGGGCGTGCTGCATGTCGCCGGCCAACTGCCGGTCGATCCGCGCGCACCCGGGCGTGTCGGTGCGCACAGTGCCTTCGCCCACCAGATGCAGCAGCTGCTCGCCAACTGCGATGCGGTTCTCGAGGCGGCAGGCAGCGGCCGGGCCCAGGTGCTTTCACTGACGCTGTACCTCACCGACCTGGACCACTGGGAAGAGGCGGACCGCCTGTGCGCCACCTTCTTCGGCGCGCATCGCCCCGCACGCACGGTGCTCGGCGTCGCCGCGATCCGCAAGGGCTACGCGGTGCAGGCCGCCATGGTGGCCGCACTCGCGGCGCAGCCCCAGCCCATCCCCCACTGCTGAAACGACGATGACCCCACGCACCCTTTTCCATGTCGATGCATTCACCCGCACGCCGTTTCGCGGCAACCCCGCGGGCGTCGTGCTGAATGCAGACGGCATGTCCGACGAAGCCATGCAGGACCTGGCGCGCGAGCTCAAGCATTCCGAAACCGCCTTCGTGTGGCGCGCCGACGCAGACGACCACGACCTGCGCATCCGCTACTTCACGCCGACCACCGAGGTCCCGCTGTGCGGCCACGCCACCATTGCCGCGCACTTCGCGCGTGCGACGGCGCTGCAGCTCGGCGAGGTGACGCTGCGGCAGAAGACAGGCGCCGGCATCCAGACCGTGGGCCTCTCGCGAAGCGCCACGGGCGGGCACCGGATCGTCATGCACCAGGGCGCACCGGTGTTCGAAGCACCGCTGGAAGGTGCGCTGCGCGAACGCATCGTGGCCGCACTCGGGCTCGCGCCGGGCGATGTGCCTGCCGCACTTCCCGTGCAGGTCGTTTCGACCGGGCACAGCAAGGTCGTCGTTCCGCTGGCGCCGCGGGTCGACCTCGATGCGCTGCGGCCCGACATGCCCGCGCTCTCACAGCTGAGCCGGGCGATCGGCTGCAACGGCTACTTCGTGTTCCAGCAGCCGGCCGGGGAAGACGCCGTGACCGACGGGCGCATGTTCGCGCCGGCCATCGGCATCATGGAAGACCCCGTGACCGGCAACGCCAACGGTCCGCTCGGCGCCTACCTGGTGCGCCACAAGCTCATGGCCCACGACGGGCGGGCGTTGCGCTTCCAGGGCCGCCAGGGTCGCGCGTTGCGGCGCGACGGCGTCGTGCATGTCGAGGTCGTGATCGCGAACGGCGAGCCGGCGGCCGTGTCCATCGCGGGCGATGCCTGCATTCTTTTCTCGGCCTCGCTCGACGGCGTGGCATGACACCACCGCACTCGCTGCGCCTCGACTTACGTCAGGCGGCCGCGAGATAGCTGCTGTGCAGGATCTCCGGCCGGCTGCGCAGTTCTTCCGACGAACCCGCAAAGGCCATGCGCCCGCGCTCCAGCACATAGGCGCGGCTCGACACGGCCAGCGCCACCGTCGTGAACTGCTCGATCAGCAGCACGCCCACGCCCTCGCGCGCGACCTGCTGCACCACCTCGACCAGCCGCTTGACCACCGCGGGCGCGAGCCCCAGCGAGAGTTCGTCGATCGCGAGGTAGCGCGGCTTTCCGATGAGCGCCTGCGCGATGCAGACCATCTGCTTCTGCCCGCCCGACAGCGAGCGCGCGGGCAGCGCGAGCTTTACGCGCAGCTCGGGGAACACACCGAGCACGCGCTCGACCGCATCGGCCACGCCGGCCGCAGGCAGCGCGGTCGCGGCGGCGCGCAGGTTGTCGAGCACCGACAGCTCGCCGAGCACGCGATGCCCTTCCGGCACCACCGCCACGCCGAGCGCGCGCACGCGCTCGGGCCGCTGGCCGTGCAGGGCGTGGCCCTCGACCTCGATGCGCCCGCCCGCGAGCGGCAGCACACCGCCGATGGCCATCACGGTGCTCGACTTGCCCGCGCCGTTGGCGCCCAGCAGCGCCGTCACCTCGCCCGGCGGCACCTGCAGGTCGATGCCGTGCAGCACGGCCTTGCCGCCGCGCTGCAGGCGCAGATCCGTCACGTTCAGCATGGGGTGGTCACTCCGTTCCCAGGTAGGCCTTGCGCACGGCCGGATCGTCGAGCACTTCGCGCGTCGGGCCGAGCGCGAGGCGGCGGCCGAAGTCGAGCACCAGCGTCTGCGTGCAGGTCGCGGCGATCAGGTCGACGTCGTGGTCGATGAGCAGCACCTGCGCGCCGCAGAAGGCATGCACCGCGCCGATCGTGCGGCGCAGCACGCCGGCCTCCTGCTCGGTGAGGCCGGCGCCGGGCTCGTCGAGCAGCAGCAGCTTGGGCGCGCCGACCAGCGATTTCGCAAGCTCCAGCATACGGCGCTGGAACAGGTTGAGGCGGTGCCCCATGACGGTCGCCACGTCAAGCAGGCCCGTGTGCGACAGCGCGCGCGCCACCTGCGATGTTGCTTCGCCGCGCGCATGCGGCACGTGGTCGAGCAGCGCGCGCACGTTGTCCCACACGCTGAGGTCTTCCACCACCTGCTCGGTCTGGAACGAGCGGCGCAGGCCGAAGCGCACGCGCGCGATGGGCTTCAGGCCCAGCAGGTCGGCGCCGTCCACCGCCACGCGGCCGGCACTCGGCGACACGAGGCCGCTGAGCACATTGACCAGCGTGGTCTTGCCCGCGCCGTTCGGCCCGATCAGGCCGCACACGGGCGCATCGAGCTGCGCCGTGAGCGCGTCGATGGCCTTGACGCCGCCGAAGGCGACGGTGAGATCGTCGATGCGGATCACGGCGCGGCGTCCTTGTCCTTCGGTGCGGCGAAGCGTTGGCGCACCGCCTCGAACACGCCCATCAGCTGCCCCGCGATGCCGCTCGGCGCGGTGATGAGCGCATGCAGCAGCGCCACGCCGAAGAAGATCATCGCGAGGTAGCCGTTGACGCCGAAGTCGGTCAGCAGCGCCGGCACCGCGCGCAGCAGCAGCCCGGCGATGAGCGCACCGGCCCAGTGGTACACGCCGCCCACCACCGTGAGCGCGAACAGCATCACCGATTCGCCGGCCGTGAAGGCGCGCCCGTCGAGCTGCCCCACGCCGCCCGCGAGCAGCGCACCGGCCACGCCGGCGCAGAAGCCCGCGAGCCCGAAGGCCCAGGTCTGGTAGCGCAGGATGTTCACGCCGGCCGCCACGGCCGCCGCCTCGCCGCGCCGGATCAACGCCCACGAGCGACCTGCACGCGTGCGCCGGTGCAGCTCGATCAGCGCCAGCACCGCGGCCAGCCACACGGCCACGTAGCGAAAGTACGCGGCGTCGGACAGCGCCAGCGCGGGCCGCGGCATCATCAACCGCTCGCTGCCGAACACACGGCCCAGCCAGCCCGCGCCTCCGTCGGGAAAGCCCGTCACGTTGACGACCACCTGGAAGCCGCCCGCCATCATCATCGTGACGAGCGCCAGGTACAGCCCCTTGAGCCGCAGCGCCGGCAGCCCCGCGAGCATGCCCACGACGCACGACAGCAGCCCGCCCGCGAGCACCGACAGCTCGAAGGGCCAACCGAGCCCGTGCCCCGCGCGCAGCGCGACCCAGCCGCCCGCGCCGAGCAGCGCGTACTGGCACAGCGACACCAGCCCGAGCTGGCCATAGAGCAGCGCCACGCCCGCCGCCGCGACCGACAGCGCGAGCGACGACGTGAGCGTCTTGATCCAGTACGCGTTCGCGAACCACGGCACGGCCCAGCCGATCAGCAGCACGCAAGCCACCATCAAGATGAGCGAGCGGCGGGCGCGGCGCGTGGCCTGCGCGAGCGCGGCGGGTGCGGCGTCGGACGTGGGCATGGCGCCTTCGAGGATCGACGCGTTCATGCCGAGCGCGTCCCCGCGCGGTAGAAGACGATCATCGCCAGCGCGATGAGGAAGGGCGTCGCCGTGCGAAAGGCCGCGAAGCCCGGCACCGTGATCGCCAGCGCCTCCAGCACGCCGATGGCGATGCCGCCCGCCACCGTGGCCGGCAGCGAATGCAGGCGGCCGATGATGGCGGCGGCAAAGGCCGGAATCACGAGAAAGGTCAGCAGCGTGGCCTGCAGCCGCACGATGTTGGCCAGCAGCAACCCGCACACGCCCGCGAAGGCGCCGCTCAATATCCACGCCACCGTGTCGACGCCGAGCACGCGGATGCCGAGCAGCGCGCTCAGGTCGCGGTCGTTGGCCAGCGCGCGCATCTTCAGCCCCACGCGCGTCTTCGACAGCAGCAGGCCGACGCCGCCCATCATCAGCACCGCCAGCGCCAGG
Organism: Variovorax sp. GW821-FHT10C12; assembly: GCF_059415405.1. Classification (NCBI taxonomy): domain Bacteria; kingdom Pseudomonadati; phylum Pseudomonadota; class Betaproteobacteria; order Burkholderiales; family Comamonadaceae; genus Variovorax; species Variovorax sp. GW821-FHT10C12. Next base: position 47,928 of record NZ_JBWKNE010000003.1, on the reverse strand, counting down.
CCGAGCGCGCGCGTGTGCGTGAGCCGCACCTCGACCTCGCCCAGCACGAATTCGAGCGCGCCGCCGTCGGTCGGCAGCACGAGGCGGCGCGGCTGCTCGCCCCAGGTCCATTCGGTAAAACCCACCACCACGAGCGCGAAGCCCAGCGTGGCGATGCTGCGGATGGTCGGGTCGCGGTGCGACAGGCGCGGCGCCAGCAGGCGTCCGTAGGCCAGCGACAGCGCCATGGCCGCGAGCACCGCCGCACACCACGCCAGGCCCTGCGGCCAGTCGGCTTCGAGCAGCGTCCAGGCCACGTAGGCACCGAGCGCACCGATGGCCCCGAAGGCGAAGTTCAGCACGCCCGACGAGCGATAGAGCACCACCAGCCCCACGCCCGAGAGCGCGTACACCGCGCCCAGGCCCAGGCCCGAGATGACGAAAGGCAGGTAGTCCTCCATGGCCCGGCGCGCTTACTTCAGGCCCATCTTCTGCTCGTCGGCACGGATGTCGACCAGCTCCGGGTCGTCCGCCGTGAGGCAGCCACCGGGTGCAAAGCGCCAGCCGTTGCCGTCGGGGCTGGCCATGGGACCGCTGTTGTTCGCGTTATGGCGGTTGCCGCTGCCCACGTAGAAGGGCTTGCACAGGATGTCGCTGCGGAAGTCGCTCACCTTGCGCAGCGCATCGGTCACGCCGGCGCGGTCGATCTTCTTCGGGTCCATCTTCAGCATCGCCTGCGTGGCCAGGCGCGCGGCCAGGTAGCCGGCCTGCGAGAAGGTGTCGCGCGGGTCGCTCTTGGCACCGTGCTTGTCCATCACCGCGAGCCAGTTCTTGTTGTCGGGCCCGGCCGATTCGAGCGGGTTGAATTCGAGGTTGACGTCGAAGTTGCCTTTCCAGTACGGACCGATGGCCTTGGGCACGTCGACGTTGTAGGCCGGCGCGGCCGACACGAAGTGGATCTTCTTGCCCAGGTTCTGCTGCTCGGCCGCGGCCAGCATCGGCACCAGGATGCCCTTGGGCACGTTCATGATGATGGTGTCGGGCTTCTTCGCGGCGGCCTGCAGCATGGTCGAGGTGGCGTCGGCCGAACCGGGGTCGATGGTGAGGGTCTCGGCCGTCACGCCGTTCTTCCTGCCCCATTCCTTCGGCCCTTCGCAGGCCCAGTTGCCCAGGCTCGGGATGTTCGGAATGATGCAGACCATCTTCTTGGCCTTGTACTTCTGCGCGGCGTACATCGCGGCGATGGTGGCCGACACGCGCGGCCCCGCATTCACCGGCACGTAGTTGCGCGCGTTGAAGCACTCGCGCGGCACGCCGGTGCCGGCGATGACCATCACGCCCTCGTCGGCGTACATCTTGGCGTTGGCGCCGCACTCCACGAAGCTGGTGCTGCCCACGAGCGCGACCACCTTGCGGTCCTTCACGAGCTTGGAGGCCACCTGCGCGGCCGTCTCGGGGTTCCACTGGTCGTCGAGCACGAGGTAGTCGACCGGCCGGCCGTGGATGCCGCCGTTGGCGTTGACGCACTTGAAGTACGCGGCCGCCGCCTGGCCCGAGGCGCTGAAGTCGTCGGGGCCGGTCTTGCCGACCACGGCGCCGATGGGAATGGGCTCGCCCGTGGCGGGCTTGCCGGTGTTGAGGCCGCAGTCGGGGCCAGACTGCGCCCAGGCGCCGCTGAAGCCGGCCAGGCCCAGCGCGCCCGCAACGGCCGACAGCGCGATTCGTCTTTTGCTTTGCATGAGGTGTCTCCTTCTTTCTGGGTGATCGAAACCGGGGCGGGGCTACACCGCCATGCAGACGCTCTTGAGTTCGGTGAAGCTCTCCACCGCCGCACGCCCCAGGTCGCGCCCGCTGCCCGACTGCTTCACGCCGCCCAGCGGCAGCGCGTTGTCGAGCACGTTGTGCGCGTTGACCCAGACCACGCCCGCCTGCAGGCGCGGCACGATGCGGTGCACGGCCGAGAGATCGTTCGACCAGACGCTGGCCGCCAGGCCGTAGGCGCTGTCGTTGGCCAGGCGCACCGCGTCGTCCACGTCGTCGAAGGGCACGACCGTCGCAACCGGGCCGAACACTTCCTCGCGTGCGATGCGCATCGACGACTGCGCGTCGACGAACACGGTGGGCTGCACGAAGCAGCCGCCGTCGAAGGCCTGGCGCCCGCCCGTGACCAGCGTCGCGCCCTCGGCCACGGCGCCGTCGATGTGCGCCATCACGCGCGCCAGGTGGCGCTTGGACACCAGCGGCCCGAACTGCGCCTTCGGATCGAAGCCCGAGCCGATGTGCAGGCCTTCGGCCACCTGCGCGAGCCGGCGCACCACCTCGTCGAACAGGTTGCGCTGCACGTACACGCGCGAACCCGCCGTGCACACCTGGCCCTGGTGAAAGAAGATGCCGTTGGCCGCGCCCTGCGCCGCCGCCACCGGGTCGGCGTCGCCGAGCACGATGAGCGGCGACTTGCCGCCCAGCTCCAGCGTGAAGCGCGCCATGCTGTCGACGGCCGCGTGGCCGATGTGCCGGCCCACCGCCGTCGAGCCGGTGAAGCTGATCTTGCGGACGTCCGGGTGCGCCGCCAGCGCCGCGCCGGCCGTGGCGCCGCGCCCGCACACCACGTTGAGCGCGCCCGGCGGAAAGCCCGCCTCCAGCGCCAGCTCGGCCAGCCGCAGCGCGGTGAGCGGCGTTTCTTCCGAGGGCTTGAGCACCACGGTGCAGCCGGCCGCCAGCGCGGGCGCCACCTTCCACAGTGCGATGGCGAGCGGAAAGTTCCACGGCACGATGGCCGCGACCACGCCCACCGGCTCGCGCCGCGTGTACGTGACCCACTGCGCGCCGGGGATGCCGATGGAGTTGTCGAGCGTCTGGCCTTCGAGCTTGGTGGCCCAGCCCGCCATGTAGCGCACGAACTCCGCGCCCGCGCCCACGTCGACCATGCGCGCGATGCCGCGCAGCTTGCCGCTTTGCAGGGTTTCGAGCGCGCTGAGTTCGTCGGCGTGCGATTCGATGAGCGTCGAAAGCGTGTACAGCATGCGCTCGCGGTCGGCCGGGCGCAGCGACTTCCACGCGGCGCTCTCGAAGGTGCGGCGCGCGCCGGCGACGGCGGCGTGCACGTCGTCCGCGTCGCTGTCGGGCGCCTCGGCCACGGTCATCTCGGTGGCCGGGTCGACCACCGGCAGGTACTGCCCGTTGCGGGGCACGACCTCGTGGCCGTCGATGTGGTTGCCGCGGCGGCGCTGCGCCAGCAGGCCCACCTGGCCGAGGTGTTCGATCGAGAGGTCGCGCAGATTCATGGGCGGGCTCCGTGAAGGGGGGCGAAGGAAATCGGTGTCACAGCTGCATGGCACGTGCGACGAGCAGCGTGTCCGTGAACTGCTCGAAGCGCCGCACCTTTCCGCCCTGCACCTGCCACACGTGCGTGACGCGGGCCTGCATCGGCTTGCCGGTTTTGCGGTGGCGCGCGTGGTAGTCGCCGATGCCGACCACGGTGTCGCCGCCGTCGACCAGCCGTTCGAGCACGAAGCGGTAGCCCTCCCACTCGGCGCCGAGCACCTGGAAGACCTTCTCGACCACCTGCGCGGGGCCGACGTGCGTGCCGGCGCAGGGAAATCCGGCCATCTCGGTCCACTGCACGTCGTTGGCCACGTCGGCGAACATCGCGGCGAGGTCGTGGCGGTCGGAGGCGGCGTAGTGGTCGGCCACGATCTGGTAAGGGGTGCGCATGACAAAAGCTCCTGGACAACGATGAGGTCAGACGGGCCCGAACTCGGGCGGGTAGAAGGTCTGCGAGGCCTTGCGCATGAAGGCGCCGGCGGGGTTGTTGGCGATCGCGCCGGTGCCGGTGAGCCCGAGAAACTTGCCGGTCGAGCGGCCGTTCGCGAAGTCGAAGAAGAACACCGACGCAACCGGAATCAGGAACTCGCGGAAGGTGAAGACGTACTGGTCGTCGTCGAACTTCCAGTAGCTCGCGAGGTCGACGTCGCCGTGGCCGCGCTGCACGCCCACGAGGCACTGCCAGGCGTAGCGCTCGGCGCTCAGGTAGGTGTGCTCGTAGGTGTGGTTGGGGCTGTAGGTCTGCCAGGTGCGCAGGCCGATGAGGTCGCGCGTGGCGTGCGGTGCGCTCCCCGTTGCAGTGCCGCCTTCGAGCGTGCCGGGCCAGAAGTCCTGCGGCACGCGCGGCTGGCCCGCGGCCTCGTCGGCGCCGATGATGCGGCAGCGGATCGCGAGCACGCGGCGCGTGCGCGTGTTGAGGACCACGGTCAGCGCCTCGCTCGGGCGGCTGGCCTGCGTGATGTCGAGAAAGAAGGTGTCGGGCGCGACCTCGATGGCCTCGTACCAGTCGCCCTGGCCTTGCCCGCCGCGTGCGCCGTCTTCGTGCCAGTCGAGCATGTGCTGCGCGCGCGGCTGCAGCGTGAGCTGGAAGCCGGGCAGCGCGAGCCGCAGCGTCTGGCCGGCGAGTGCATCGGTGGCGGGCAGGCGGTTGGTTGCGATGCCGAGGGCGAACTGGTCGTAGGTCTTCCAGTCGGCGGGCTTGGTGGTGTCGGTGCTCATGGTGCGGCCCTTTCAGGCGTCGTGCGCGAAGGCGATGGTGGGCAGGTCGACCGCGGACGCGCCGCCATCGACCATCAGCGAACTGCCGCTGACCATCGCGGCCAGCGGCGAGGCGAGGAACAGCACGGCGTTCGCCACGTCGTCGGGGCTGGCGGCGCGGCCCATGGGCACGTCGCGCGTGACGAGGTCGTAGGCCGCATCGGTGTTCGGCAGGCGGTGCTTGTCGACGAGCACCTGCATCTGCTCATCGGCCATCTCGGTGCGCACCCAGCCGGGGCACACGGCGTTCACGCGCACGCCCTGCTGTCCGTAGTCGCGCGCCAGCGAACGCACGAGGCCGATGAGCGCGTGTTTCATGGTCACGTAGCCGACCACGCCCGGCCCTGCGAAGTGGCCCGCGAGCGACGAGAGCACGACGATGTTGCCGCGCCGCGCGATGAGCTCGGGCAGCAGCTCGCGTGCGCAGACGAAGGCGGTGTCGAGGTTCAGGCGCGTGGACAGCGCCCACGAGGCGTCGTCGGTCGAAAGCGCGTCGCCCACGCCGTGGCCGCCCGCGTTGGCGACCAGCACGTCGACGCCGCCGAAGCGTTCGCGCGCGGCGGCCAGGGCGCGCTGCACGTCGGCAGTGTTCGCTGCATCGCCCGCCACCGCGAGCCCGCCGAGCGTCGACGCCACCGTTTCGAGCTGCGCGAGGCGGCGCCCCATCAGCACCACGCGGCCGCCCGCCGCGACGAACTGCGCGGCCACCGCCGCACCGATGCCGGTGCCACCACCGGTGATGAACGCGACCTTGCCGGCCATGGAATTCGGGGAACTCATTCGCTGTGTCTCCTGTTTGGGAAGGACTCTAGGTTTGAGTGCGCTTCGGCGATTGACCGAACGTGCAATCTCAGTTGCCTGACAGCGCGAAGTCCGCGCAGCGCTCGGCCAGCATCACGGTCGGCGCGTTGGTGTTGCCGCTGACGAGCGAAGGCATCACCGAGGCGTCGCACACGCGCAGCTTCGCCACGCCGTGCACGCGCATGCGCGCATCGACCACGGCCATGGCGTCGCGGCCCATGCGGCAGGTGCCGCTCGGGTGGTAGACGGTCTTGGCGCGCTCGCGCACGTAGGCCTCGAGGGCCTCGTCGGACATGTCGTCGGTGGCCGACGGCGCCAGCTCTTCGGACACCACCTCGCGCAGCGCCGGCGCGCGCAGGATGCGGCGCGCCAGCTTCACGCCGCGCACCAGCGTGTCGACATCGGCCTGCGCCTGCAGGTAGCCGCCGTCGAACAGGATCGGCGCCATCGGGTCGCCGCTGCGCAGCGCCACGCGCCCGCGCGACTGCGGGCGCAGGAAGCAGGGGTTGATCGACAGGCCGTGGCCGGCCAGCGGTTCGCGGTCGACGTCGCCCACGAGCACGGGCAGCACATGGAACTGCAGGTCGGGCCGGCCCTCGCCGGTGGTGTCGACGAAGCCGCCGCTCTCGACCACGTTCGAGGTGAGCAGGCCGGAGCCGAACATCATCCATTGCAGGCCGTGCTTCAGCGCCGCCAGGCCGCGGTCGTTGCCCAGCAGGCTCACGGGCTCGCGCGTGCGGCCGTAGACCGACACCTCCAGGTGGTCCTGGAAGTTCTCGCCCACGCCGGGCAGGTCTTTCACCACCGGCAGGCCCAGCGCCTGCAGCTGCGCGCCGGGGCCGATGCCCGACAGCAGCAGCAGCTTGGGCGAAGCGAGCGCGCCGGCCGAGAGGATCACTTCGTCGCGCGCGGTGGCCACCACCTCTTCGCCGCTGCCGTTGCGGCCCGTGCGGTAGACCACGCCGGTCGCCGCGCCATCCTGCGTGAGCACGCGCAGCACGTGCGCGCCGGTCACCACGGTGAGCTTCGGGTCGTCGCGCACGGCCGCGAGGTAGGTGGCGGCGGTGCTCGCGCGCCGGCCTTCGAAGGTGGTGGTCTGGTAGAAGCCCACGCCGGCCTGGGCGGCGCCGTTGAAGTCGTCGTTGTAGGCCAGGCCGCTTTGCTGCGCGGCGCGCAGGAAGGCCAGGCTCAGCGGATGGCGAAAGCGCGTGTCGCTCACCTTCAGCGGCCCGTTCGTGCCGTGCAGCTCGCAGGCGAAGCGCGCGTTGCCCTCGGCCTTGCGGAACCACGGCAGCACGTCGCGCCAGCCCCAGCCCTCGCAGCCCTGCGCCTCCCAGCCGTCGTAATCGGCGGGCGTGCCGCGCACGTAGACCATGGCATTGACCGAGCTGCCGCCGCCCAGCGTGCGGCCCTGCGGCACGAACATCCGGCGGCCGGCGGCGGCGGGCTGCGGCTCGCTCTCGTAGGCCCAGGTGCGCTCGGTGCCGATCACGCGCACGAAGGTGGCGGGCATGTGGATGAAGCGGTCGTCGTCGGGCGGGCCCGCCTCCAGCAGCAGCACGCGGCGCCCGGCGCGCACCAGCCGGTGCGCCAGCACGCAGCCGGCCGAGCCGGCGCCCACCACCACCACATCGAAAACCTGCTGCGCCATGTCCGTTCCGAGCCGAAGTTGTTGTCGGGAACGGATGCTCGCGGCTGGCGCGCGCCCTGGCGCATCGGGGCGGGTTGATGCAACGCAAAGTGCGCTGTCGGTCAACTGACGGCGAACGCGGGGGGCCCTGCGACAATCGGGCCATGCCTTTCGCCCCTTTGCAAAACGACACCTTCCTGCGGGCCTGCTGGCGCCAGGCCACCGATCACACGCCCGTCTGGCTCATGCGCCAGGCCGGCCGCTACCTGCCTGAATACGTTGCCACGCGCGCCAAGGCCGGCAGCTTCATGGGGCTGGCCACCAACACCGACTACGCCACCGAGGTCACGCTGCAGCCGCTGGCGCGCTACCCGCTCGACGCCGCCATCCTGTTCTCGGACATCCTCACGGTGCCCGACGCGATGGGCCTGGGCCTGTCGTTCGAGGCCGGCGAAGGCCCGCGTTTTGCGCGCCCGGTGCGCGACGAAGCGGCCGTGGCCGCGCTCGAAGTGCCCGACCTGGACAAGCTGCGCTACGTGTTCGACGCCGTGGGCTCGATCCGCAAGGCCCTGAACGGCCGCGTGCCGCTGATCGGCTTCTCGGGCAGCCCGTGGACGCTGGCCTGCTACATGGTCGAAGGCGCGGGCTCGAGCGACTACCGCCTCGTCAAAAGCATGCTGTACGGCCGCCCCGACCTGATGCACCGCATCCTCGCGGTCAATGCCGATTCGGTGGCCGCGTACCTCAATGCGCAGATCGACGCCGGCGCGCAGGCCGTGATGATCTTCGACAGCTGGGGCGGCGTGCTGGCCGACGGCGCGTTCCACGAATTCAGCCTGGCCTACACCGCGCGCGTGCTCGCCGGCCTGAAGCGCCACGGCCCCGACGGCCAGCCGGTGCCGCGCATCGTCTTCACCAAGGGCGGTGGCCTGTGGCTGGGCGCCATGCGCGCGCTCGACTGCGAAGTGCTCGGCGTCGACTGGACCGTGAACCTCGCCGCCGCGCGCCGCCTCGTGGCCGAAGGCACCGAGGACAAGGCCAAGGCGATCCAGGGCAACATCGACCCGAACGTGCTGTTCGCCCCGCCCGCGGCCATCGAGGCCGAGGTCGGCAAGGTGTTGCAGGCCTTCGGCAAGCCCCACACCGACCGCACCACGGCAGGCCCGACGCACATCTTCAACCTGGGCCACGGCATCAGCCAGTTCACGCCGCCCGACCACGTCGCGGCGCTGGTCCAGGCGGTGCACGACCAGTCGCGCGCGCTGCGCACTTGAGCTAACAAATGTGAACTGCCGACCGCCCGGTTGGCAGACTCAACGCCCCCTGAAAGCCAGTCGGCCGGCGTTTGTCAAGCCCTAAAACGGCCCCGGACGCCCGACTTATGCACAAAACGCGTGTTGCACTGCGCAAGATTATCTGAGGGGGCATTGGTTCTGCTCCTAAACCAATAGCGACGCTAAGTGGTTGATTTATATAGGTTTTGATTTTTGCTTTTTTTACAGGCATTCCAGCGGAAGCCTTGAAAATCAAGGCTTCGGCGACTATCCAGCCGTCTTGTCAACAAAGTTATCCACAGAAACTCTGGATGACCGCCAAAGCGCAGTGAAATCAACAACTTAAGCGGTCTTGCTCCAAAACGCATTAACAAACCTTGCCAAAAAGGACGCCCAGCCCCTCCACCGAATCGCCGTCCGAAGCCGGCGCGCCACCGGTCACATCCGCCACAAACGTCTCCTGCCCCTGGCGACTCGACATCGCGGTGCAGACGCCCGCGCATGCCGCGCTGGGTGACCTGCTGAGCTACGCCGGCGCCGAGCCGCTGGTGCCGGGCACGCTGGTGCGGGTGCCGCTGGGCAAGCGCGAGGTGCTGGGCGTGGTCTGGAACGAGCCGACCTCGCTGGACGGCGCCGAGCCCGACATGGCGCTCAAGCCCGTGGGCGCCGCGCTCGACGCGCTCGCGCCGCTGGGCGAGGCCTGGCGCGACCTGGTGGCGTTTGCCGGGCGCTACTACCAGCGCTCGATCGGCGAGATCGCGCTGGCCGCCCTGCCGCCGCAGCTGCGCGACCTGAGCACGACCCAACTGGCGCGCCGGCTCAAGCGCAAGACCACGGCCGGCCCGGTGGCCGAGACGGCCGAATCCGCGAACCTGATTGCCCTCTCCGACGAACAGTCGGCCGCGCTGGCCCGCATCGAGGCCGGCACCGGTACCTTCCTGCTGGTGGGCAGCACGGGCAGCGGCAAGACCGAGGTCTACCTGCGCTGCGTGGCCGACCTGCTGGCGCGCGACCCCGAGGCGCAGGCGCTGGTGATGGTGCCCGAGATCAACCTCACGCCGCAGCTCGAGGCCCGCTTCAAGGCGCGCTTCGGCGACGAGGCGGTGGTGTCGCTGCACAGCGGCATGACCAACCCGCAGCGGCTGGCGAGCTGGCTGGCGGCGCACAGCGGCGCCGCGCGCATCGTGCTGGGCACGCGCATGGCGGTGTTCGCGTCGATCCCGGGGCTGAAGCTCATCGTGGTCGACGAGGAGCACGACCCGAGCTACAAGCAGCAGGAAGGCGCGCGCTATTCGGCACGCGACCTCGCCGTGTGGCGCGGCCAGCGCGAAAAGGCCAAGGTGATCCTGGGCTCGGCCACGCCCTCGCTCGAGAGCTGGCACCAGAGCCGGCCGCCCGAGGGCGACGACCCGGGCGGGCGCTATGTGCGGCTGGCCATGCCTTCGCGCATCGGCGCGGGCGCGCTGCCGGCGGTGCGGCTGGTGGACATGAACCTGCAGCCGCCGAAGACGGTGATTTCGGGCGCGCTGCTCGACGCCATCGGCCAGCGCATCGCGCGCGGCGAGCAGAGCATGATCTTCCTGAACCGGCGCGGCTATGCGCCGGTGCTGGCCTGCGGCGACTGCGGCTGGAAGAGCGAATGCCCGCACTGCAGCGCCTACCGCGTGTTCCACAAGATCGACCGCACGCTGCGCTGCCACCACTGCGGCTTCACCGAGCGTGTGCCGCGCGCCTGCCCGGCCTGCGGCAACCCCGACATCGCGCCCGTGGGCCGCGGCACCGAGCGGCTCGAGGAGCACCTGGCCGAGCTGTTCGCGGGCGTGAAGCATGCGGACGGCAGCGCGGTGCGCATCGCGCGCATCGACGCCGACAGCACGAAGAAACAGGGCGCGCTCGAATCGCAACTGGCCGCCGTGCACGCGGGCGAGGTCGACGTGCTCGTCGGCACGCAGATGATCGCCAAGGGCCACGACTTCCGCCGCATCACGCTGGTGGCCGCCGTGAACCCCGACGGCGCGCTGTTCTCCAGCGACTTCCGCGCGCCCGAGCGCTTGTTCAGCCTCTTGATGCAGTCGGCCGGCCGCGCGGGCCGCGACGCCGCCTACCTTGCGGCGCAGGGCGCCAAGGCCGAGATGTGGATCCAGACGCACCACGCGCCGCACCCGCTGTTCGCGGCGCTGCGCCGGCATGACTACGAAGCCTTCGCCAAGCAGCAGCTGGAAGAACGCCAGGCCGCCGCCATGCCGCCCTTCGCGTTCCAGGCGCTGGTGCGCGCCGACGCGCGCGAGCAGGCGGTGGCGCAGGGCTTCCTGAACCTCGCGGCCGACCAGGCCGAGGCGCTGCCCGGCGCCGACCTGGTCACGCGCTACCCGGCGGTGCCGCTGGCGATCCAGCGCGTGGCGAACGTGGAGCGCGCGCAGATGCTCATCGAAAGCCCCTCACGCGCCGCACTCCAACGTCTGCTGGCCGCGTGGCAGCCGCTGCTGCACGAACTGCGACGCACGCCAGAGGGCAAGGGCGTGATCCGCTGGCTGGTGGACGTGGACCCGCACAGCATCTGAGCGAGGCGCGCGGACGCCTGCCTCAGCGCGGGCGCAGGATGCGGTTGCGCAGGCCTTCGGGCTTGTGCAGCAGGGGCGCGGCGGGGCCGGCGATGGCACGCTTGGCGAGGCGCCCGGGGGGCACGGGGGGGCAGGCCCCCGAGACCTGGTGCCCCAGTGCGGCGGCCAGGCGCGCCTCCTGCGGATCGCCGAGCGCACGGCTGAAATCGTCGGGGACGAAGCAGGTGGGCGCGATGCCGTCCGGGTAGTCGCCGAAGCCCTTGGCATTCACGCCCTGGAACTGCACGCTGAAGTAGGTGGTGCCGCAGTTGTCCTGGGGATAGAAGCCGTAGGGCTTGCCGCAGGTGGTGTCGCCGATCTGGACCACGTCGATGTCGATGCCGCGCAGGCCGTTGATGAACGCCTCGCTGGCCGAGCAGGTGTCGGGGCCCGTGAGCACGTAGACGCGTCGCAGGTCGAGGCTGGGCAGGGGCTCGTTGGCTGGAGAAAGAAAGCCCAGGGTGGTGGGCCAGAACGGCGTGGGCGCGAGCGCGTCGCCGGTCACCGGATCGCGCTCGGTGTGCTTGTTGTTGAACCGCATGGTCTCGAAGGTCTTGCCGCGCGTCTGCGTCTCGCCGGCGACCATGAAGCCCAGTTGGCTGGCCAGGTCCAGATAGCCGCCGCCGTTGTAGCGCAGATCGACAACCAGCTCGGTGGCCCGCTGCGCGCGCAGCCACTCCATGGCTGCCTTCAGTTGCAGTTCCGCTGTCCCGATGTGGTCGTTGAACTGCAGGTAGCCGACCGTGCGGCCCGCGTTCGGGAGCGTCTTGACGTTCTGGACGGGGGTCGAGATCACCGGCTCCGCCGTCAGCGTGATGTCGCGCGGGGTACGGCTGCCCGCATCGAGAACGGTGAAGCGCGTGCGTGTCCCCGGCATGGGCGAAAAGACCGCAGCATTGAGGGCATCGATGTCTTCCGGTGTGTCGCTGTTCACCAGATCGATGTCGTTGACCTTGAGCACCTGGGCGCCACGCGGCAGGCCGGCTCCCGTCGTGGCCGCGGGAGAGCCGGGCTCCACGTACGCCACACGCACATCGCGCGGCGGGAAGAGGGAAATGAAGGCCCACTGCGCGCCGTATCCGACGGACGAGCCGGCGCGCGAGAGCGCATTCCACTCCTCGGTGGTGTAGGTGAAATGGAACTGGTCCTTGTCCCTGCCCGACGGCGTCACGGCGTGGGTCTTGAGCAAGTCGAAATAGTCGGCCGTGGCGTAGCGCGCGGGGTCCAGGTCCGGGACCTCGTCGTACCAGAGATAGGTGTCGTTGACCCACGCGCGCAGCCAGTTGTTCTCGTCGAGCGTGCGGCCGGTCTTGTCGGCGAAGGGCTTGCCGTCGTAGCCCGTGCCGGTTCGCGGTGCCGCGCAGCGGTCCTTGTAGAGGCTCGCGGTGCGGAACACGCCCTCGACCCAGGGCGCGTTGCGCAAGGCATCGCCGTCGTCGGGCGGCGTCGTGGGTGGGATGGGGGTGTCGGGTGGCGGGGTGCCCGTGCCGATGTTCGGCAGGAAGCCGACACCCGAGCCCCCGTCTCCCCCGCCGCCGCAGGCGACGAGCACGGCCGTCGGAACGGCCAGCAGCAGAAGACGGGCGAAACGAAAACGCAGAGGGAAAAGAGACACGGCGAGGTTCCTGGAGGGCGGTAAGGCGCCGCCATCCTAGGAAGCTCTGCGCCGCTGCGCATTGGACCAAAGTCCTATGCGCGGCCCGAACGTGCCGTGTCCGTCGTCAGTGGTAGCCGGTGGGCTCCTTGCCCATGTCGACGTAGCGCAGTTCGTTGTGCCGTCGCCGCGCGACGCTGATCGGCCAGGCGAACACGACGAGGCTCAGCGCGGCGAGCGCGAGCGCGGCAGCGGTGCCGAGCGTGCCGGCATGCCAGAACCAGCCCACCGCAGCGAGCCAGGCCAACCACATCAGGATGCGAACCAGTATTGCCATCGAGCGCCCCATTCACACCTTGGACTCGGAACCACTGTAGCAGCGCAACTGCATACACAAGCATTCATCTGAAGAGATAACGCACGCTATGCCTTAAGACATGCCCTGGGATTACCCCGAAATAATCTGCAAAAAGAGTTGACGGTACCCCCGGCCTTGCACAAGCTGTGCCTGTGCGGTTCCATCGCCGGGTCCGCGGTGTTTCGTGCCCGTTCGCTTGATGCAAAGGTCGCCGTGAAATCGTCGTCTCTTCTGGCTGGGGTCGTTGTTGCTGTCGCCGTGTCGCTGTCGTGCCTTGCTGTTGCAGGGTCCGCGGGCGCGGCGGAGCTCGAACTGCAGGGTCGTCGGCTGGTGGTGTCGGGCACGCTCGACGGCAGCAAGGTCAAGGCCTTCACCGAACACCTGGGCAGCGGCACGGTGCGCACCGTGGTCTTCGAAGACTCGTTCGGCGGCACCGCCGAAGCGGCCGGTGCGTATGCCGACGCGATCCGCGAGAGCGGCGTGCAGACCGAGGTGCGCGGCCATTGCATGGCGGCCTGTGCCTATGCCTTCCTGGCCGGCAAGACGCACCGCTTCGGACGCGGCCTGCAGGTCAACGGCATCCTGGTGCCGGTGGCGACCCGCCCCACCGCGGCCGAGCTGGCGGTGCGCTGGCGCGGCGAGGAGGCCCGCAAGACACTGGCCGACTTCACGCCCGCCCCTGCCACCACCGACGCGGCACGCCCGATCGAAACCAGCGCCGCGGCACCCGCGCCCAAGGACAACTGGCAGCCCGACCACGGCGTGCTCTTCACGGCCAGCCCGACGCTGTTCGGCCGCGTCTACAACACCTACTACTGCGACGGCACGCAGGGCCGCGACTTCTCGAAGTGCGAACGGCTCTCCGACGCCGACCCGTACAAGCTCGGCGTGCTGACCGAGTAACGCCCCCCGTCAGCGCAGCGCGCCGACCGCCACCGGAAAGGTGAAGAACGCCGCCACCGTCGTCCACAGGATGATGCGTGCGATGCGGCCGTTGTCGGCACCGAAGCGCTCGGCCAGCATCGACACGTTGCTCGCGCTTGGCAGCGCCGCGACCAGCACGATCACGGCCAGCGCCGACGGTGCCAGCGGCAGCCCCAGCGCGATGGCGCCGCGCCCCAGCGCCCAGACCGCCAGCGGATGCAGCACCAGCTTCACGAGCACCACGGGCAGCACGTCGGCCAGCGGGGCCTTTGGCGCGGGCCCGGCGCCGGTGCCCATCGCCGCCGCGACCATGGCGCTGGCACCGTGCTCGCGCGCCAGCAGCGCCGAGCGCGCGAGCACCGCGCCGATGGTGAAGAGCGCCACGGGCGAGGCCGCGTCGGCCAGCATGGCAATGGTGCGCTCGACCGGCCCGGGCAGCTGCCAGCGCACCGCCGACAGCAGCACGCCCAGCAGGATCGACCACGGCATCGGGTTCACGAGGATGCCGCGCAGCGCCTTGCGCGCGGCCAGCGTGGCGCCGTGGCGGCCTGCGCTGCCGGCACCGTCGAGCCGCGACAGCGCGATGCACAGCGACGAGGTCACGACCAGGTCGAACGCGATGGTGATGATGATCGGCCCGGCCGCCTGCGCGCCCAGCAGTGCCACCAGCAGCGGCACGCCCATGAAGCCGGTGTTCGGAAAGGCCGCCACCAGCGCGCCGAAGGCCGCGTCGTTCCAGCCGATGCGCGCATTGCGCGTGAACAGCACCACGCCCGCCACCACAGCCAGCGCGCAGATGCCCCAAATCAGTGCAACGCTGCTGTCCAGCAGCTGCGCGATGGGCGTGCCGGCGCCGAAACGCAGCAGCATGCAGGGCAGCGCGAAATACAGCACGAAGGTGTTGAGCCCCGGGATCGCATCCAGCGGCAGGATGCGGGTGCGGGCGGCGGCGTAGCCTGCCGCGATCAGGGCGAAGAAAGGAAAAGTAACAAGGAAAACAGGCAGCACGCCGGCATTGTCGTCCTCCTTCGTCGCGCGATGCCCGCTGACACGGACGGCCGCAGCCGGGCCCGTATCATTGCCCGCTTTGCGACGGCCGCGCCCTGCGGCCCCCTCCTGCGTTTTCGCGTTCCCGCTTTCCCGGTTCCCCCTCCCCCATGTCCCACGGTCTCAATCTCGCCCAGCAAGAAGCGGTCAACTACATGCACGGTCCCTGTCTGGTGCTCGCAGGCGCGGGCTCGGGCAAGACGCGCGTGATCACGCACAAGATCGGCCGGCTGATCCAGTCGGGCCTGAAGCCCGAGCGCATCGCGGCCATCACCTTCACGAACAAGGCCGCCGCCGAAATGCGCGAGCGCGCCAAGGACCTGATCGGGCGCGATGCGCGCAAGGTGGTGGTGTGCACCTTCCACGCGCTGGGCGTGCGCATGATGCGCGAGGACGGCCACGTGCTGGGCCTGAAGAAGGCTTTCAGCATCCTGGACGCCGACGACGTCACCAAGATCCTGAAAGACTGCGGCGGCACCGTCGACATCGCCACCGCCCGCATCTGGCAGTGGACGATCAGCAAGTGGAAGAACATGGGCCTGAACGCTGCGCAGGCCGCGGCCGCCGCGGTGGACGACAACGAGCGCATCACGGCCGAGATCATGGTCCAGTACGAAGAGCGGCTGCAGGCCTACCAGAGCGTGGACTTCGACGACCTCATCGGCATGCCGCTGAAGCTGCTGTACGAGTTCCCCGAGGTGCGCGCCAAGTGGCAGGCCATGCTGGGCCACATCCTGGTCGACGAATACCAGGACACCAACGCCACGCAGTACGAAGTGCTCAAGGCGCTGGCCGGCGAGCGCGGCCAGTTCACGGCGGTGGGCGACGACGACCAGTCGATCTACGGCTGGCGCGGCGCCACGCTGGACAACCTGAAGAAGCTGCCGGTCGACTACCCGACGCTCAAGGTCATCAAGCTGGAGCAGAACTACCGCTCCACCAGCGCCATTCTTCGCGCGGCCAACAACGTGATCGGCCCCAACCCCAAGCTGTTTCCGAAGACGCTGTTCTCCGAACTCGGCGAAGGCGAGCCGGTGCGCATCGTCGATGCCGACACCGAGCTGCACGAGGCCGAGCGCACGGTGGCGCGCATCATCAGCCTGCGCGCGGGCGACACGGTGTCGCAGGGCAAGCAGTACAAGGAGTTCCGCGACTTCGCGATCCTGTACCGCGCCAACCACCAGGCCCGCATCTTCGAGCAGGCGCTGCGCAAGGCGCAGATTCCCTACAAGGTGTCGGGCGGCCAGAGCTTCTTCGACCGCGCCGAAATCAAGGACCTGTGCGGCTGGTTCCGCCTGTGGGTCAACAACGACGACGACCCGGCGTTCCTGCGCGCCATCACCACGCCCAAGCGCGGCATCGGCCACACCACGCTGGCCAGCCTGGGCAGCTTCGCGAGCCAGTACAAGCTGAGCCTGTTCGCGGCGCTGTTCAGCCCGTCGCTGCCGAGCGTGATTCCCAAGCGCACGCTCGACGGCGTGCACGAGTTCGGCCGCTACATCAACGACCTGGAATACCGCGCGCGCCGCACCATGGGCGCCGAAGCCTCGCGGGCCTTCATGCTCGAATGGCTCAAGGAAATTGACTACGAGCGCCATCTCTACGAAGGCGAAGACAGCGAGGCCGCCGCCGCCACGCGCTGGACCAACGTGCTGGAGTTCGTCGACTGGATGTCGCAGCGCGCCGGCGGTTCGCTCGACGACGCCTCGGGCGCCGACGACACCAACCCGAACGAGCACAAGAGCCTGCTCGAGGTGGCGCAGACCATTTCGCTGCTGTCGACCATCAGCGAGCGCGAGCAGGACCAGAACGTGGTCACGCTCTCGACGCTGCATGCGTCCAAGGGCCTCGAGTGGCCGCACGTGATGCTCATCGGCGTGACCGAGGGCCTGCTGCCCTTCAAGCTCGACGACGACAACGGCCGCCAGAAGGTGGTGAGCGACGAGACCACGCAGCGCCTGCAGGAAGAGCGCCGCCTCATGTACGTGGGCATCACGCGCGCGCAGCGCAGCCTGGCCGTAAGCTGGACCAAGAAGCGCAAGCAGGGCCGCGACATGGTGCCCTGCATGCCGAGCCGATTCATCGCCGAGATGGGCCTGGACAAGGCCACGACCAAGGAAGACCCGCGCGAGAAACTGAAGGCGCTGCGCGCCGAGTTCGCGCGCAAGGCGCTGGACAGCGCGGCCAAGGCCGCCGCCACGCCATGAGGACGACGGCGACGGTCGCAGTCGCGCTGCTTGCCGCCGCCCTCGCGGCCGGTTGCGCAACGCCCCGCGACCCCAACTGCCCCGCCGACGCACGCGAGCTGCCGCTGCAGGCGCTGTACGGCCAGTGGGAAGCCCGCTTCGACGACCTGCCCGGCGCGGCCGTCGTGCAGCTGGACAAGCACCCCGAGTACGCCGGCGTGCGCGGCACCATCACGCGCCGCGCCGATGCTTCCACAAAGACCACCGTCGCGCAGCTCGCGGGCGACGTCGACGACGAGGGCGCGCTGTCCATCGACGAATCGCTGGACGGCCGCGCCATCAGCGGCGTCTGGTCGGGCACGCTGCAACCCGGCGCCTGCGGCCGCGAGTTCCGCGGCACGTGGCGCGATGCCGCGACCGAGCGCACGCACCCATTCGTGCTGCGCAAGACCGTCGCACAGGAAGGAAAGCCATGAAGACGACACGACGACACCCTGCTTCTTTTTTCGATCTGCGCACCGTCGCCGCCGTGGCCGCATGCCTCGGCGCCGCATCTGTCGCACAAGCACAAGCCGTCGACAAGCCCGCCAGTCCGCTGGCCGATGCACAACTCACCTGGCAGCAATGCGCCGCGCTCGGCGCGAACAACGAGGCACGCCTGGCCTGCTACGACCGCTGGTCGCAACAACAGACACTGCCCTCGGTGTCGGTGCCCGTGGCACCGCCGGTGCTCGCGAGCACGCAACCGCCGGTGGACGGCACGATTCCGGCCACGCGCGTGGTGTCGGTCGCCACCACCGAAGGCTGCCGCGACCGCCAGTACTCGACGCTGTCGCGCTTCTGGGAACTCGAGAACGCCACCGACTGCGGCACCTTCGGCTTCCGCGGCTACCGCCCGCTCACGGTGTCGGCATCTGCCGCGACCGACAAGCCCCAGCCGCCGACCTCGCCGTCGGCCGGCCACGCGGCCGAGCCCGTGGCCTACCAGGCGAATGAAATGCGCATCGGCCTGTCGGTGCGCACTAAGCTCGCGCAGGGCATGCTCACGCAGAACGACCCGATCAAGAAAGACTCGCTGTGGTTCGCCTACTCGCAGCAGTCGACCTGGCAGCTGTTCAACGGCGCGATCTCGCGGCCCTTCCGCACCACCGACCACGAACCCGAGCTGATGTACGTCTACCCGACCGACTTCAAGCTGCCCGGCGGCTGGCGCTGGCGCTATGCGGGCGTGGGCATCGTGCACCAATCGAACGGCCAGAGCCTGCCGCTGTCGCGCAGCTGGAACCGCGTGTACCTGATGGGCGGCGTGGAGCTGGACGACCGCTTCACCATCACCGGCCGCGTCTGGAAGCGCATGTCCGAAAGCGCCGCGAAGGACGACAACCCCGACATCGCCGACTACATCGGCCGCGCCGAAGTCACGGGCCGCTGGAACCTCAACCGCGACAACCAGCTGGGCATCACGGTGCGCAACAACCTGCGCGACAGCGGCCGCGGCTCGGTGCGCCTCGAATGGCTGAAGGCCATCGGCGACCCGACCAAGAGCAACCTGCGTTTCCACACGCAGCTGTTCCATGGCTACGGCGACACGCTGGTGGACTACAACCGCAAGCGCACCGTGCTCAGCATCGGCTTGAGCCTCGTGGACTTCTAACTCGCCCCCAGTCTTCGCGCACTTCGTGTCGCTTCGCCAACCCCCTACCGGGGGCAACACCAGCGGCCCGGCAAAGCCGGTTCCGCGGTGTTCCACCGGAAGATCGCAAAGAAGGATCGCCCAATGAATCACGACCTGTCTCCCGTCGATGCCACGCAGCGCGAGATCATCGCGGCCCTGCACGTGGCGCCCGTCTTCGATGCCGCCGCCGAACTCACGCGGCGCACCGACTTCCTCGCCGACTACCTGCGCAGCACCGGCCTGAAGACGCTGGTGCTGGGCATCAGCGGCGGCGTCGATTCGCTGACCGCCGGCTGCCTCGCGCAGCGTGCGGTCGAGAGGCTGCGCGCCGAAGGCCGCGACGCCACCTTCATCGCGATGCGCCTGCCCTACGGCGTGCAGCGCGACGAGGCCGAAGCGCAGGCGGGGCTGGCGGTGATCCGCCCCGACCGCCTGCTGACGGTGGACATCCGCCCCGCCGCCGATGCGATGCTGGCCGCGCTGCACGCCGGCGGACAGGTCTTTCGCAATGCGGCGCACGAAGACTTCGTGCTCGGCAACATCAAGGCGCGCCAGCGCATGATTGCGCAGTTCGCGGTGGCCGGCGCGCACGACGGCCTCGTGATCGGCACCGACCACGCGGCCGAAGCGCTGATGGGTTTCTTCACCAAGTTCGGCGACGGCGCGGCCGACATCACGCCGCTCACCGGCCTCAACAAGCGCCGCGTGCGCGCCGTGGCGCAACTGCTCGGCGCGCCCGATGCGCTGGTCTACAAGGTGCCCACGGCCGACCTCGAGTCGCTGGTGCCGGGCAAGCCCGACGAAGACGCCTTCGGCGTGAGCTACGAGCAGATCGACGATTTCCTCGAAGGCAAGCCTGTGTCGGCCGCGGCGCGCGCGGTGATCTTGTCGACGCACCGCAAGAGCGCCCACAAGCGGGCGCTGCCGGTCGAACCGCCCGTACCGAAGTGACGCATTCCGCGTGACAAACGGATCACATTGAAGTCCCCGAAAGGGATGCTTCGATGCATGTGTAAAGCATCGGACGAAAAAAAGTCGCGAAATACCAGCTTGAGAGGGACTTGATTAACCTTTAGGTATCAATTGGTGCGCTTTTGTCTGCAAGAATTTTGGACGCCCGGACACACAGTCCGGCCTTCTGGAACCTTCATGCTTGACGTAGTGAAACCCGAAATCCTGGTGGTCGACGACGATCCCGAAGTCTGCGAGACGCTGGTCGACCTGCTGGAGTCGTCGGGCTTTCGCGCGCAGGCCGTGCCGGACGGCCTGGCCATGGCAGCCCGGCTCGACCAGCGCGCGTTCTCGCTCGTGATCATCGACCTGCGGCTGAAGAAGGAAGACGGCATCGAGCTCGCACGCCAGCTGCGCACGCGCTCGCGCATCCCCATCATCATCCTCACCGGCCAGGGCACGGCCGCCGATCGCATCCTGGGCCTCGAAACGGCCGTCGATGATTTCATCGCCAAGCCCTTCGACAACCGCGAACTGGTCGCGCGCATCCGCGCCCTGCTGCGTCGTTCGGCCGAGTCCGGCATGCCGCGCTCGCTGCGCACCGACCGCCTGAGCCACGAGCGCTACCTGTTCGGCGACTGGTCGCTCAACATCACCGCGCGCGAGCTGCTGCACAGCGACGGCACGCCCTGCGAGCTGACACACGGCGAGTTCGCCCTGTTCGAGGTCTTCGTGCTGCATGCGAACCGCGTCATCGACCGCGAGCAACTGCTGCTCAAGACGCGCAGCGCCCAGTCGGATGCGGTGAGCCGCACGATCGACGTGCTGGTGTCGCGCCTGCGCCGCAAGATCGAGGACGACCCGGACCATCCGCGCTTCATCTGCACGGAACGCGGCGCGGGCTACCGCTTTGCCGCGAACGTGGTGCGCTGCTGAGTCGGCAGCGCCCGCACCCGCACACCCCATGCAAGGCCCCCGCGCCCCCTCGCACGCGCCTGCGCGCGCCCGCTCGCGCTCGTGCAGCCTGCGCGGGCAGTGGATCTTCACCTTCGGCGTGCTGGCCATCACCACGCTGGTGCTGGCTGCCGTGGCGATGGTGGCGCTGTTCAACGCCAAGGCCGCGATCCAGGGCTTCGACGAGCGCATCCTGCCGTCGGTGGCGAAGTCGCTCGCGCTGTCGGAGCGCGTCACGCACCTGGCGGCCGCTGCGCCTTACGTGGCGGAAATGTCGATATCGGCGCGGCTCAACCAAGAAAAGGTTGATCTGCTGAAGCGGCAGGAGGAGGCGCGCGCGCTCGCGGCGCAGTTGCCGCCGGCGAGCGGCGCAGCCACCGGCGTGCCGAAGGTGCTGAGCGCCATGCAGGTGGTGCTGGACGACCTGATCGAGTTCAAGCGCCTGGACCTCGCGCTGCGGGAAGAAGGCCGCGGACGCATCCACGCGTTGAGCCAGATGGAGCACCGGATCGCCGACCTGCCCGAGCGCACCCGGTTCACGGCGAACCATGCGCTGCAGCTGCTGCGCGTGGCCCTGTACGCCCACAACACGCTCGACCTGAACGAGGCCGAGCGTGTCTACCGCGCCCATGCCGGTTCCGGCAACGCCTTGCGCATCGATGCGGCGGTGCGCGCGCAGATCGCCGCGCTGGCCGACAGCATCTTCGCGCTGCGCAGGCAGCACCTTGCGCTGCGCGACCGCAAGACCCTGCTGCTCACCTCCACGCGCGTGCTCTCGGAAGAACTCACGCGCTCGGTCGACCGCCATGTGGCGGTGCTCAGCGCCGAGGTGTCCTCGCGCGAGCATTCGGTGGGCCTGATCGTGCGCTCGGGGCTGATCGCGGTCACGCTCGCGCTGCTGGTGGCGGGCGCCGCGCTGATGCTCGGGTTCTGGAGCCTGCGCGATTCGATGCGCGACCTCACGCGCGTCACCTCCGCCATCACCGAGCTGTCGCACGGCAACGCGAGTGCACCGCCCGATGTCCCGCGGCGCGACGACGAGGTCGGTGCGCTCATCCGCGCCTTCAACGTGTTCCGCGACAACACGCTGTCGATGCGGCGGATGGGCGCGGACATCGCCGAGCAGCGGCGCCTGCTGCGCACGGTGCTCGACAGCATCGACGACGGCCTGGGCGCATTCGACGCCGAAGGCCGCCTGGTGGCCTGGAACCCGCGCTTCGCCGCGCTGCTGCGCCTGCCCGCGCAGGCGATCCATACCGGCGCGTCGCTCGACGCGCTGCGCGCGGCGCTGCCGGCGCTGGCCGACGGCCGCCCCAGCGTCGACCTGCTGGGGCCGCCCGATGCGCAGCGGCGGCGCGACGACTACCTGCTCGACAACGGCCAGGTGCTGGCCGTGCGCAACCACCCCATGCCGGCGGGCGGCTTCGTCACGCTGTACAGCGACCAGAGCGAGAGCCGCGCACTCGAACGGCAGGTGCGCCAGGCGCAGAAGATGGAAGTGCTGGGCCAGCTCACGGGCGGCGTCGCACACGACTTCAACAACCTGCTGGCGGCGATCTTCAGCAACCTGCAGCTGCTGCAGTCGCGCGACGACCTGTCGCCCGACATGCGCCGGATCGTCGACCGCGCGTTCCGGGCCTCGGAGCGCGGCGCGGTGCTCACGACGCGCCTGCTGGCCTTTGCACGCCGCCAGACGCTGCGCGCCGAAGTGATCGATGTCGACCAGATGCTGGCCGGGCTGCAGGACCTGATCGAGTACTCGCTCGGCCAGGGCATCCGCGTCGAGCTCGACCTGCAGGCCGACGGCGCATGCGTGCTGGCCGACGGCGGTCAGCTTGAGAACGCGATCCTCAACCTGGCGCTGAACGGGGGCGCGGCCATGCCGCGCGGCGGCGTGCTCACGCTGCACAGCGCGTGGCATGCGGCAGCGGAAGGCACGGCGGCGCACGGCAGCCCCGGCCCGGTGGTCGAGATCCGCATCAGCGACACGGGCCACGGCATGCCGCCGCACGTGCTGGAGCACATCTTCGAGCCCTTCTTCTCGACCAAAGAGAACGAAGGCAGCGGGCTGGGCCTGAGCATCGTCTACGGCTTCGTCAAGCAGTCGGGCGGCGACCTGCGCGTGCGCAGCACCGTCGGGCAGGGCACCGCGTTCACGCTGGTGCTGCCCGAGGCCGCGCCGCCGGCCGCGCCGGCCTGCGCACCGCCGCCACCCGCGCTGTCGCTCGAGGCCTTGCAAGTGCTGCTGGTGGACGACGACACCGACGTGCGCGATGCCACCTTCGAATTTTTCAAGGAGCACGGTGCGCGGGTGCAGGCGGTGGCGTCGGCCACCGAGGCCACCGCCGCGCTCGAACGCCAGGCCTTCGACCTGGTGCTGTCGGATGTCAGCCTGGGGCCCGGCGGCGACGGCCTGCAGCTGATGCGCGACGTGCAGCGCCTCTACCCGCGCACCGCCGTGGTGTTGATCTCGGGCCTGCCCTCCGACCTGCTCGCGCACCGCTACGCCGTGCCGCCGCGCACGCGGATCCTGCGCAAGCCCTTCCTCACGGCCGACCTGGTCCGGGCCATGGCGCAGGCCCTGGCCCCCCACCGCATCGACGCACCGGCGACCACGGCCCGCGCGGCCTGAGTCGCTCGAGCCCGCGTTCCTTTGGCCGCGGGCGTCCGCACGCGCGGAACAGTTGTTTGCATTGCGTGTGTTTCTATGCGCATTTGATTTGTTCGCTTTTTATTTACAGAGCTCCGCCCCAATAGGTCTTGAGCGCCGACCGTTCGCCTGCAGCGAATCCGGACGGCCCGGCAACCGCCACAAGACACACACAAAGGGGAGTGCTCGATGCCAGGACGAGGGACACGCAGGAAGACCGCACAGGGCGCCGCCGCGCCGCATCCGCGATGAGGAGCGCCATCAAGCCGCAAGGCATGCGCCGCAACCCTGCGCCGGAGATCGAGCACAGCTTCATGCACCATCCGCAGACCGGCCCGGCGCCTTCGGGCCAGCGCGGCTTCCTGCACAGCCTGCAGCACGGCAGCCCGTCGCCGCAGGAGCGCTGGCACTGCCACGACGCATACGAGCTGCACCTGATCGCCGACACGGGAGGCTGGGCCTTCGTCGGCGACCATGTCGGGCGCTTCGAGCCCGGCCACCTGGTGCTCACCGGGCCCCGGCTGCCGCACAACTGGGTGTCGCTCAATCTCCCGTCCGAAGGCGTGGAACTTCGCAGCCTCGCCTTGCAGTTCTCGGACGCGCCGCTGCGCCAGGGCATGCAGGTGTTCGCCGAACTCCAGGAGGCAGTCCCCCTGCTCGAAATGGCCCGCCATGGGGTCGAGTTCTTCGGTATCAGCGACGACGTGCGCGAGCACTTCGAGCGCCTGCAGCGCAGCGAAGGGCCCGAACGGTTTTCCGAGTTTCTCGGCCTGTTGAACCTGCTCACGCACTGCAAGCAGCATCGCGTGCTCTCGTCGGGCTGGCTGCCGGTCAAGGGCAACGCGGAGACGGTCGCCGGCATCGGCAAGGCCGTCGCGTACATCCGGCAGCACCTCGACCAACCGTTGTCGCTCTCGGAGGTCTGCGCGCAGACAGGCCTGAGCCAAGGCAGTTTTTCGCGGCTGTTCAGCCAGTCCACGGGCGTGCCGTTCACCGACTTCGTGAACCGGCTGCGCGTTGGCAAGGCGTGCCAGCTGCTCATGGAAAGCGACCAGCAGATCTCGAGCATCTGCTACGCCGCCGGATACAACAACATCGCCAACTTCAACCGGCGCTTCCTAGAAATCAAGGGCATGACGCCCAAGGAATTCCGGCTGCGGATGGCGATGCGCCACAGCCAGAGCCAGACGTTGCCGATCTCGCGGCTCGACATGGCGGGCGTCGGCGTCGGTGCGATGGCCGCGGCCGACGCGGTTCACGCCAGCGCCGCGATATCGCAGCGTCAGTCGTAGGCGACCGTCACCAGTGCGGCCGACGGGCCGCCCGCCTGCGGCTGCGCCAATGCGAGCAGTGACAGCGTGCCACCCTGCTGGCCGATCGCATGCCACTGCGCGGGGTCGATCGCCTGTGTCCGCCCTCGCCCGTCCATGAAGCGCGCCGACACCGCCTGTGTGTGCGCCATCTCGACCTTCATTCGCGCGCTGGGGCGGTCCACGGTTTCACGGACAAAGACCACCTCGGCCTGGCGCCCACCGGTCGATGCGACCTTCATCCGCTGCGGCTGTTGCTGTGGATGTCGCTGCTGCTGGGGCGGCACCAGGGCCACCTGGTAGGGCGCGGCGACGATGGCGCCGGTGAAATGAATGGTGCCATCCCCGGCATGGCTGCCAAGCGCCAGCCCGCCGAGCCACGCCATGCCGGCCATCGCGGCGAGCCGACGAAGAAAAACCGCGCGTTGTTCCATGGTGCTCCCTCCTTGCCATCCGCCGCTGAAGCGGCCCGTTCAAGAGCGCCTTGGGCAAAGGCGACCGGAGGGATGTTAAGCGTGCAATGTGACGCACTTCTCAGTGCAATCACTTCACCTGACGGCGCAGTCTGGGTGCAAGATGGCGTGTTGTGTCACGCGCGTGCGGCACCAATGCGCGAGGTGGACCATCGAAGGGTGCGGCTATTGGTAGTCCAACGTGAAGGTCACCACGGCATTCGCCGTACCAGGACTGACTGTTGCGCCCGTCTGGTAGTACGCGGCCTGCAGCGGGATCGCCAGGGTGCTGCCCGTCTTGTAGTTGTAGCCTTGCAGCGTGTAGCGCTTCCCGAACTGCAATGGAGCCGCTGCACCGTCCTTCAACTGCACGCCGACGCCAGTCGCCGTCGACCCGGAAGACAGCGCAACCACCCCTTGGGCCGGCACACTCAGGCCAGCCGGCGCAGAAAACAGATAGCCGATGTTCACGGTTGTCCCGGCAACGCCTGCAATGCTCCCGCGCATCTCCGGCGGACACGTGACCGAGATCGCGAAGGTCTTCACCAGTGCCGATGCGGTTCCGATGCCGGTGAACGCGGAACTCTTGTGCTTTCCCATGTCCACGGTCAGATCCTGGGCCGTGCAGGTCGGGTGACCTTGAAGATTCAGCGGCCAGGCATTGAATCCCCAGTTGGCGCGAGTCACGGTGCCATTGATGCTGTGGCGCAACTCGATCAGCGGCTGGCCGAAGGTCGCCACCCCTGCATTGGTAGGGCCTGTCTTGATGTAGCGCATCCAGGCAGAGGCTCTCAGAAAGACCGGATTGGCTTCCGTCGCCTGGACAACACCCGTGCATTCAAGCCATTGGCCATACGCGGGGGACCACTTCGAGACCGCCGCACCCGATGAAGCCCCAGGGCCACCGAGGTCCACGTTGGTCAACCTGCAGCTGCCGGCTTCGATTCGCCCTTCGAATGCAACACCGACCCCGGGCAGATCGGTGCCGAAGACAGTGACCATGCCTCCCCCGGTCCCCGCGGTCTGCATGCCCGCAGTCGACAACCCCACCACCTTGAGCGCCAGGCCGAAGGTGCCGGTCCCGGTGCACCGATAGACATGGTCACCGGTGGGTGGTGCCGACCAGGCCGAAAGCGCGCCACCGATCGGCAGATCGCGAGGCGCAAGCAAGTAGGACGGTTGGTACATGTACTTGGCAGAGCTCGACGTCAGTTCGCATTTCGGCTGCGCATCGGCAGCGGCCGGCCACCAAAGCAACAGCAACAACGTCAGCGCAACGACCCACTGGCACGCAGGCCTGCCAGGACGATTCGACGGCCAGTGATTGCTGTTCATCGCGCGGTTCTCCCTTTTTCCTTGATTGCGCAGATGCCGTGTCCGGCTCTCAGATCGCACATCGGGCCTCGATCGCCCGCCACGCTGGCGAATGACCAGACTTCGAGTCATCGGCAGGGCTGTCATGCAGTGCGAGCGGCAAGCTGCAACGCTGATCCGCAGCTTCGCCCCACGCCAACTCGTACCGCGCGGCATCCACCATCACACTGCGCAGCAGAAGCCGTCCGTCCTGCGCCACCGTGCCGACCTCCTGCCCCGCCGCGTCCGTCACCCGCGCACCGAACG
Organism: Variovorax sp. GW821-FHT10C12; assembly: GCF_059415405.1. Taxonomy (NCBI): domain Bacteria; kingdom Pseudomonadati; phylum Pseudomonadota; class Betaproteobacteria; order Burkholderiales; family Comamonadaceae; genus Variovorax; species Variovorax sp. GW821-FHT10C12. Next base: position 21,342 of record NZ_JBWKNE010000003.1, on the reverse strand, counting down.
GCACCGGCGTGCCGTCGGCCAGGGTGACGCGCACCAGCACCGAACGCCCGCCGCCCGAGGTCTCGAACTTCAGCTTGACCACGGCGCCCGCCGTGGGCGCGACGCGCTGCGTGCTCGACTTCAGTTCCACGCTCATCGGCAGGCCCTTGGGATCGAGCTCGACTTCGTTGCTCGCAAAGGGCGCGAGGTTCGACACCACGGCCTGCCCGCCCGGCCCCACACGCAGCCCGCTCGCGTTGGCGACGCGCGCGCCGTTCGCGCCCTTCGCCTCGACGATGGCGAGCGTTTCGCCCATCGCGGGCGCGAACACCACGCCGCCGCCGTGGGCCACCACGCCGCCCGACACGCCCACGCCCAGCTGCGAATAGCCTTCGCCGGCCGACGCGCTGCCGCGCCAGGTGGCGACGGGCGAGGCATGGGCCACCGTGGCGCCGCCACCGGTGCGTGACGACCTCGACGCCCCATCGCCCCCGCGGCTGTGGCTCGCGTTGAGGCTGTAGCTCCACGCGTTGTCTTCGCCAAACACGCCGCCTGCAGAGGTGCGCATGTCGATCGCGCCGCTGGAATCGCGCTGCACGCTCGACGTGGTGTAGACCTCGCGCGACCCGGCGTCCAGCGGAATGCCGAAGGTCAGCATGACCGTGTTGTTCCAGCGCTTGCGCAAGGGATCGAACTGCCGGGCGGCCGAGAGCCCGAGGTTCACGCGGCCGAAGCTCTTGCTGTAGCCGGCCTGGAACTGCGTGTCCCGGCCCTCGCGGTTCCAGTAGTCCTGGGTCGAGCCGCTCAGGTAGAAGGACCCCATGTCGCCCGGCAGGTTCTGATTGAGCATGAGCTGAAGGCGGCCGCGCAGGTGTCCGCCCGGCAGGCCGCTGCCGTCGCCGCGCGAAGGCCCCGGTGCCTCACCCAGCGCCACGGCTTCGCGCAGGCCCAGGTAGCCCTTGCTCGAATAGCGGTAGGCCGCGAGCGTGACGTGGGTGTCGGTGGGCGCCAGGATCTTGGTGTAGGCCAGCCGCACGCTGTGGCCGCTGCGGCGCTCCTGCCCGGGAAGGCTGGCCGAGGTGCCCGTCAGGTCGACACCGAAGGCGCCCCAGCCGGTGTTGAGCGCGGCCCCGCCCACCAGGGCGCGGTAGCCGCGTGCGAGCAGCAAGCCGCCGTAGCCCGTGAGCGTGTTCGTGAAGCCGTGCTGCACCGTGCCCTGGAACAGCGCGGGCCGGCTGTGCAGCTGTGAATCGCGCAGCTGGCCCGCCGTCACGCGGTAGCGCGTGATGCCGGGGCGCAACGCGTTCACCGCGGCGGCATAGGGCACCTTCGATACCTGCACGCTGCCGTCGGCTTCGGTGACTTCGACGTCGAGGTCGCCGCCGTAGCCCGTCGGGTACAGGTCGTCGATCACGAAGGCGCCGGCCGCCACGGTGGTCTCGCGCAGCAGGTTGCCGTTCTGCCTCACGCGCACCACCGCGTTGCCTCGGGCGATGCCCGTGATGCGCGGCGCGTAGCCGCGCTGCGACTCCGGCACCATGCGGTCGTCGGTGGCCAGTTGCACGCCGCGAAAGCCGAAGCTGTCGAACAGCGCGCCCTCGGTGAAGGCGTCGCCCACCACCAGCTGGCTGCCCCAGGGCTCGACGGCGCGCTGCACGTAAGTCTGTGTGCCCTGGTAGTGGGTGCCGCGTGCCGAGCCGGTCGTGAGGCTGCCATGGTGCCGCAGCCGCCAGGGGCCGATGTTGCCGCCCGCCACCAGGCCCACATAGCCCTGGCTGTCCGAGCGCCCTGCGGATTTCGAACGGTAGTAGTTGGCGTCGTACTGCAGCAAGGCGGCGGGCACGCCGTCGTCCCACTGGCTCGGGTCCACATGGCCGCGCGCCTGGCGCCGGAGTACCGCTTCGTCGACGGCAACAACACCGTGCTGCACCGTGACCGCGAGATCGCACTCCAGCCGCGGCAGTTTTCCTTTGCGCTCGAGCTGTTCCGCAACCTCGGCAACGTGCTGACGCGCTCCTGGCTCATGAGTTCGGTGTGGAAGCTCCCGCCCGAGCGCCCCGTCACGCGCTCGCTCGACGCCTGCGCCACGAACGTGCGGCGCAAGCTGTCGCTGCAGCGCGAGAATGGGTTCGTGCTGCGCGCGGTCTACGGGCAGGGTTACCAGCTGGTCTCGGTCAGCACACCCGCACCGCCCTACCGGATGTGAAACCGGGGCCACGGCGCCCTGCTCCTTCAGCCATGGAAAACAAAAGCGACCTCTTCCGAAGGTCGTTTTTTTGGGGATTCCATTGCCGATCCAACGACCAGCGACAGCGAACCCGATGGCGCCTGATATTCGTCGCCCTGGATCACCTCTTCGCTGCGACGCCGCTCGATCTGCCCCGCGTCGAGCCCCAGCAATGTCGCCCGGCACGTCGTCGCACGGAATGCAGACGGCACTCGAGCGCTCAGGCTGCATGCCGGGGTGCGGTTGCGAATCTCCTTCAGCCGAACCGCTTCTTCGGCAGCGATCTCGTCGAAGAGGTTCATGCTCATCTTGACGGTGGCCGACTCGATGCCGGAACCACCCGACTTGACCTGCGCCTTCACATTGGCGTCGACGACGCGCTTGATTGCCACCCGCGCTTTCACTTTCCGCTCCATCCGTTCGATGCTCTGCAATAGATCGGGCACGGTGGCCGGAATCCCTCCCCGCGTTGGGTAGTTCCGCCGCCTGGCCGCGAGACCACGCGCGAGGACGGCGGACAAGGCCGCAATGGCCCATGGCGCGTGGGCGTTCTTTCGGGGAGGTCGATGGGAGAACTTCTCGCGAAGCACCCCCGCCTTGTAGGCAAAAGGCGGTGTGGGTGCGTGAGCGGGGCCCACAAACTGAAAAGCCCCTGATTCCATTCGGAATCAGGGGCTTCGAAGAGTGGTGGCCTGGGGCGGAATCGAACCACCGACACGCGGATTTTCAATCCGCTGCTCTACCAACTGAGCTACCGGGCCTTGGTGTGCAGCCTCAAATTATACAGCGCTTCTGCGGCCTCGCGAAAGGTCCACGCCAAGTTGTTTGAGTTTTCTATAAAGATGGGTGCGCTCGAGGCCGGTTTTCTCGGCCACGCGGGTCATCGAACCGTTCTCCATCGCCAGATGGAACTCGAAGTAGGCCTTCTCGAAACCGTCACGTGCGTCGCGCAGCGGGCGGTCGAGGTCGAAGCTCTGGGTCGATTGCGGACCCGCGTCGGCCACCGGCACGGCCGCCAGCGACGCCATCAGCAGGCTGTCGCCCGTGGTGGTGATGGCGGCGGCCTGATGGGCACCCGTGGGCGGCGGCACCACGCCGGCGGCGGTGCGGCGGGCGCTCTCGCGCGCCAGCCCCTGCTCCACCGCCTTGAGCAGCTTCTGCAGCGTGATGGGTTTTTCGAGGAACGCGAAGGCGCCGATGCGCGTGGCATCGACCGCGGTGTCGATGGTGGCGTGCCCGCTCATCATGATGACGGGCATGCTCAGCAGGCCCGCGGTGGACCACTCCTTGAGCAAGGTGACGCCGTCGGTGTCCGGCATCCAGATATCGAGCAGCACGAGATCGGGCCGGGCGCGTTGTCGGGCCGCGCGGGCTTCGGCGGCGTTTTCCGCGAGCTCCACGTTGTGGCCTTCGTCATTGAGAATTTCGAAGAGCAGGTCCCTGATGCCCAGCTCGTCATCGACCACGAGAATGTTTGCCATGAGTGCTGCTTGTTGTATGCGCTGGTGTGTATTGATCCGCTCCCGATCCAGCCCCTATGCGCTGGATTCGCCGGTACTCAGGCGGACGAAGATTTCGAATCTTCGGTGTGAGCGACCGCTGCCCGCGGTTCGCCTGCCAGCGCGAATGATAGCGAGACTTGCGCCCCTGCCACAGCCCCGTCGACGACACGGTTGGAAAGCTCGATGCGCGCGCCGTGTTCGTCGGCGATCTTCTTGACGACGGCCAGGCCCAAACCGGTACCTTTTGTTTTCGTCGTGACGTAGGGCTCGAAGGCGCGCTTGAGAATGTTTTCGGCAAAGCCGGGCCCGCTGTCCTGCACGGTGAGGCGCACGCGCTGGCCCGAATCGCCCAGGCGGGTGCGGATGACGACCTCGCCCACCCGACCCGTGCCGCTGGCGGCGGCCTCGGCGGCGTCCTGTGCGTTCTGCAGCAGGTTGTGCACGACCTGGCGGATCTGCTGTTCGTCGCCACGCACGGGCGGGCAGCGCTCGTCGAGCTCCGAGCGCAACGTGATCGGCAGGTTCTCGGCGTGGTACAGCTGCAGCACATCGGCCAGCAGCGCATTGAGGTCGACCGGCTTGAGGTCGGCCGCGGGCAGCCGCGCGTAGTCGCGGAATTCGTTCACCAGCCGCTTCATCGCATCGACCTGGTCGACGATGGTCTTGACCGACTTCACCAGGATGGCCTGCTCGGGCGGCGCTACCTTGCCCGAGAGCTTCATCTCCAGCCGCTCGGCCGACAGCTGGATCGGCGTGAGCGGGTTCTTGATCTCGTGCGCGAGGCGGCGCGCCACCTCGCCCCAGGCCTGTGCGCGCTGGGCCGAGACAATTTCCGAGATGTCGTCGAACACCAGCAGCCGTGCATCGCCCGGCAGCTCGGCGCCGCGCGCCACGATGTTGATGGCGTCGTCCTGCTGCGGCAGGTCGTGGCCCGTGGCGTGCAGCTCGAAGGCATGCTGCCAGTGGTCCAGGCCGTGCTGCATGCGCTCGACCAGGAACTCGTCGAACTGCTGTTGCACCTTGGCGCCGAAGTCGGCCAGCCCCGGCACCTCGACCAGCGCCTTGCCTTCATAGGCGGCGAGCGGCGCGCGCAGCACGCGGGTGGCGCCCGGGTTGGTGGACAGCACGGTGCCCTTGGCGTCGAGCACGATCACGCCCGAGGTCAGGTTGTCGAGGATGGTCTGCAGGTTGCCGCGGGCGGCGTCGAGCTGGTCCATGGTCTTCTCGACCGCGCCGCGCGCGTCGGCCAGCTGCTGGGTCATGACGGCGAACGAGCGCGTGAGGCCGCCCAGCTCGTCCTTGCCCTGCAGCACGGCGGTGGGCCGCAGGTCGCCGGCGGCCACCTGGCGCACGCCGTCGGCCAGCACGAGCAGCGGCCGTGCGAGCTGGTTGCCGAACAGCACGGCCAGCAGCACCGCGCCGAACACCGCGAGGAACAGGCTCAGCGTGAGCGTGCCGATGTACATGCGCCGCAGGCCCTCGCGCGCGAGCGCGCGCTCCTGGTACTCGCGGTTGGCTTCCTGCACGGCCAGGGCGTTGGCGACCACCGCCGGCGGCAGCGGCCGCGTGACCTGCAGGTAGCGCGGCGCGGTGTCGAAGTCGAAGCCCGGGCGCTGCACCATGGCCAGCGCGCGCACGCTGGCGCTCGACGGCGTGGCGCTGGGCAAGGCGGTTTCTTCCAGGCCCTCGACATGCGCGACGGCGCGGTCGGGCCGCACCTGGCGGAACTGCTGCGCCGTCGGCCGCTCGGGGTTGAGCTGGAAGCGCGACGCGCCGGCGCTGGCCACCAGCTGGCCCGAACCGGTCCAGAGGATCACGTCGCTGGCTTCGAGCTGGTCGCGGATGCGCTCCAGCAGCAGCCCCGCGCTCGCGTCGGGCACCTGCGAAAGCTGGCCGCTGGCGGTACGTGTCTTGGCGGCGAGGTCGTCGGACAGCGAATCGAGCGTGGCGCGGCCCAGGTTCAGGCCGGCATCGAGCGCACCTTCCACCTTGACGTCGAACCAGCTCTCGATCGAGCGCGCGACGAACTGATAGGACACCACGTAGACCAGCGCCCCCGGCACCACGCCCACAAGCGCGAAGATGGCAGCGAGCTTGATCAGCAGCCGGCTGCCGAACTTGCCCTGCCGCAACCGCCGCAGCAGCCGGAACGCGACCCAGCCGATCACCAGCACCAGCAGCACGGCCACCACCACGTTGATGCCGAACAGGCGCACGTAGTAGCGCTCGTACAGCGCGCGGTTGTTGGTGGCCTGCGCGAGCAGGAACATCAGCACCAGGCCGATGGCGGTGACCATCGCGGCGCCGACGCCCACGGCCCAGCGCAGCGCGCGCGAGCGGCGGGCGGCAGGCGTGGCCGCGGCGCCGCTGCGCGGCTTGGTGCTCACCGCTGCTTCTCCAGCGGCAGCCGGGCGGTGCGCTCGGCGGCGATGTTCCATTCGGCCTGCCCGACCATGCCGATCTGGAAGGGACGCGGCAGCTGCGAGGTGTCAAGCCGGAAACGGAAGGTGACCTGGTGCAGCGGCTCGTCGCCGATCTCGGCGGCGTCGCCCAGCCGCAGGCGGCCGATGCGCTTGATGGCCTCGAGCGCGTCGCCGAGGCTGTCGAAATTCTGGTTCAGCGAGATGCCGAAGCCGGCAGCGCCGGTGATCGGCACCGGCGACACGTTCAGCCGCCAGCGGCGCGTGAGGGGCTGGTAGGCCAGCCGCATGTGGCGTGCCACCTGGGCGACCTTGCGGTCGGTCCAGTACCAGCGCTCCTGGAAGACCTCGGCCTCGGCCACGAAGTAGATGGCGATGCCCTTGTCGAGCACGTCTTCCACCAAGGTGGGCAGCTCGAACTGCACGGCGGCGCTCAGGTACACGCCGTCGTCGGCCTGCTCCAGGCGCATCTGGGTGATGGTGGCGCCGCCGGCGCGGGCCTGGGCGGTGGCGGCGGCCGGGAACAGGGCCATCCACAGGGCCCAGACCAGCAGCAGGCCGGCCAGCAGGATCGACCGGCGGCCGTCAGTGCGGCGCGGGTTTTTCAAGCAGGGCGTAGAAGAAGCCGTCGTGGTCACCAGAGGGATTGTCCGGGACGCCACGGGCATTCGCCCCACTTTGAGGCAGCAAGTGTCCCGGGGACGGCAGCAATCGGGCATCGGTGTTGCGTACAAGAAACGCATCAATTTGTTGCGAGCCTTCTTCGCGGAACACGGAACAGGTGCAGTAAAGCAGCCGGCCGCCGGGCCGCACGAGCGGCCACAGCGCGGCCAGCAGCATCGCCTGCTGGGTCGCCAGCTGGGCGGTGTCGCTCTCGCGGCGCAGCCAGCGCACGTCGGGGTGGCGCCGCACGATGCCTGAGGCGGTGCACGGCGCGTCCAGCAGGATGGCGTCGAACAGGGCGCCGTCCCACCAGTCGGCGGGGCGGCCGGCATCGGCCACCACCACCTTGGCCTTCAGGCCGAGGCGGGCGAGCGTCTCGTCAATGCGGCGGCTGCGCACGGCATCGACCTCCAGCGCGGTCACCTCGATGGCGTAAGCGCCGGCCCGTTCGATCAGGTGCGCGGTCTTTCCGCCGGGGGCGGCGCAGGCGTCGAGCACGCGCAGCGGCGCGGCGCCGGGCTTGGCCGGCAGCAGGCCGTCGAGCAGCAAGGGCGCCGCGAGCTGCGCGGCGGCGTCCTGCACCGAGCAGGCACCGTCGGCGAAACCGGGCAGCTGCTGCACGGGGCGGGCCCGTGTCAGCTGCAGGCCGTCGGCGCCGACGCGCGTGGCGCCCAGGCCCACGGCTTCGAGTTCCAGCAGGTACGCGGCCGGTGTCGATTGCAGCGCGTTGACGCGCAAGGTCATCGGCGCCTGGGCGTTGTCGGCCGACAGCACACGCTGCCAGTCGCGCGGATGGTCGCGCTTGAGGCGCTCGATCCACCAGCGCGGATGGTTCCATTGCGCGACCGGTTCGGTGTCGGTGGCGGCCACGAGTTCGTCGCGCTCGCGCAGGAAGCGGCGCAGGCAGGCGTTGATGAAGCTGGCCTGCGCCCGCGTCGCCGGGTTGCGCTTGGCGGCTTCCACGGCCTGGTCGACCAGCGTGAAAGGTTCGTAGGGGGCATGGTCGCTGTGCCAGGCCAGCGCGAGCGCGGTGCACAGCAAGGCGTCGGGCAACGGCGGCGGCGTGCGCTTGGCCAGGTGGCGGCGCAGCGCCTCGGCGCGACCGAGCCAGCGCAGCACCTGGAAGCCCAGGGCCTGCACGCCGGGGCGCAGCGCGGGCTCGACGGCCTCGAACGCGACGGTGCCCGAGGTGCCGGCGCGAATCGACGCCAGCGCCCCTGCGGTCAGTTGCAGTTGGCGCCAGAGCGGCGGTTGTTGCGGCGCCGAGGAGGCGCTGCCCGAAGAGGGGTCGGAGGAGAGATCTGCTGGCAAGTTGGAGCCGATGGTAACGGGCGAGAAAGACAGCACGCCGCGCGGTGGGAATGGAAACGAAGGCGTTACCCGCCTGTCGTCGGGTCAAGGCCGGTCAGAGCAAGGGCGCCGCCGGCCGCAGTCGCACGATCCAGGCCACCAGCAGCGCCGGGAACTGGGCGATGCCTGCGTTGTACTGCGCCACGGCCAGGTTGAACTGGCCGCGCGCGATTTCCGCCGCCGCCGACGGCTCGGGCCAGGCGATGGGCGCGGCCGGATCGGACGCGCCACCCAGGCCGGGCATCAGCGGTGCGGGCCGCGACAGCGTGCCGTCCGCGTCGAACACAGTGACCGCGCCCGGGTACTGGCGTCGCCATGCGGCGATGAGCACCTGCAGCGCGGTGGCCAGCGCCGCCATGCTGCCCGGGTCGAGCGGGCGCACCCGCGTCGCGCCGAGCAGGGTCGCGAGCTGCGTCGTGGCGGCCTGCAACGGCGCCACGGTGGGCGCGCCTTCGGGCGGCGTCTCGGGCCGGGGCGCGGCGGTGATGCTGGCCTGGACGAAATCGAGCTGCTTGCGCAGCGCCACGTCGAGCACGGCGTAGGCCTGGAGCACGGCGGCGCGCAGACGCACCAGCCGGTTGTACGCGCCCACGAACCAGAACAGCAGCAGCGCGGCAACGAGCCATCCGGCCAGCGAATCGGGCAGGACGCTCATCGGAAACAGAACCTCTTGGTCATCGGTCGGAACCCAGGAAACACAAAGAAAAACGCCCCCCGACCAGAGCGGTCGGGGGGCGTGGGCAACCGGTCATGCCGGTGATGCTAACCAGTTATTCGGTCGCGGCGCCTTCGTTGGCGTCCACCGTGCTGGTCGTCGCATCGCTGTCGCTCGAGCCGGCCAGATCGGCGGCTTCCGACTCGGCGATGGCGCGGCGCTCGGCTTCGTCCATGGCGTCCTTGACCTTGCGGGCCTGGTGGTAGGCCATGCCGGTGCCTGCGGGAATCAGGCGACCGACGATGACGTTTTCCTTCAGACCGCGCAGTTCGTCGCGCTTGCCCATGATCGCGGCTTCGGTCAGCACGCGCGTCGTTTCCTGGAACGAAGCCGCCGAGATGAACGAGTCGGTCGACAGCGACGCCTTCGTGATACCCAGCAGCAGGTTGGTGAACGTTGCGGGGATCTTGCCTTCGGCGCGCAGGGCGTCGTTGGTGTTGAGCATTTCGCTGCGTTCGACCTGTTCGCCGGAGATGTAGCTCGTGTCGCCGATGTTGTCGACCACGACGCGGCGCAGCATCTGGCGAACGATCACCTCGATGTGCTTGTCGTTGATCTTCACACCCTGCAAACGGTACACGTCCTGCACTTCGTCCACGATGTAGCGCGCGAGTTCTTCCGAACCCAGCAGGCGCAGGATGTCCTGCGGGTCCGCCGGGCCGTCGACCACGCTTTCGCCCTTGTTCACCACCTGGCCTTCGTGCACCAGGATGTTCTTTTCCTTCGGCACGAGGTCTTCGTAGACGCCGCCTTCGGGATCGGTGATCTGCAGGCGGATCTTGCCCTTGGTCTCTTTACCGAACGACACGGTACCGGTCATTTCGGCCAGCATGCCCTTGTCCTTCGGCGAACGGGCTTCGAACAGCTCGGCCACGCGCGGCAGACCGCCAGTGATGTCTCGGGTCTTCTGACCTTCGACCGGGATGCGTGCCAGCACTTCGCCGGGGCCCACGTCCTGACCGTCGCGGATCTGCACCAGAGCGCCGATCGGGAAGCCGATCGTCACCGAGTGGTCGGTGCCGGGGATCTTCACTTCGAGGCCTTGGGCGTCGATCAGCTTGACCTGCGGACGCACGACCTTGGCAGCGCCGCGGCGCTTCGGGTCGATCACGACCAGGGTCGACAGACCGGTCACTTCGTCCACCTGCTTGGCGACCGTCAGGCCTTCCTCGACGTTCTCGAACTGCGCCTTGCCGGCGAACTCGGTAATGATCGGGCGGGTCAGCGGGTCCCAGTTGGCGAGCACGTGGCCGGCCTTGATCTGCTGGTCGGCCTTGACCGTCAACGTGGCGCCGTACGGCACCTTGTGACGCTCGCGCTCACGGCCGTGCTCGTCATGGATGACGATCTCGCCCGAACGCGAAATCACGACCAGCTCGCTCTTGCTGTTGGTCACGTAGCGCATCGTGGCGTTGAAGCCGATCGAGCCGTTCGACTTGGCTTCCACGCTCGAGGCGATGGCAGCGCGCGAAGCGGCACCACCGATGTGGAAGGTACGCATCGTCAGCTGCGTGCCGGGTTCGCCGATGGACTGGGCAGCGATCACACCGACGGCTTCGCCGATGTTGATCAGGCCGCCGCGGCCCAGGTCGCGGCCGTAGCAGGTCGCGCAGATGCCGAAACGCGTTTCGCAGGTCAGCGCGGTGCGGACCTTGACTTCGTCGACGCCCTGGGCTTCCAGTGCTTCGATGTTGTCTTCGTCGAACATCTCACCGGCCTTGAGCAGCACCGAACGGTTTTCCGGGTGCAGCACGTCGTCCGCCGCCGAGCGGCCGAGGATTCGGTCGCGCAGCGACTCGATCACTTCACCGCCTTCGACGATGGCGCGCATCAGGTAGCCGCCGTGCGTGCCGCAGTCCTGCTCGGTAACCACCAAGTCTTGCGTCACGTCGACCAGACGACGGGTCAGGTAACCCGAGTTCGCCGTCTTCAGCGCCGTGTCGGCCAGACCCTTACGGGCACCGTGGGTGGAGATGAAGTACTCCAACACGTTCAGGCCTTCGCGGAAGTTCGCGGTAATGGGCGTCTCGATGATCGAGCCGTCCGGCTTGGCCATCAGGCCCCGCATACCGGCCACCTGGCGAATCTGCGCTGCGGAACCGCGGGCGCCCGAGTCGGCCATCATGTAGATCGAGTTGAAGGACTCCTGCTCGACTTCCTTGCCGTGGCGGTCGATGACCTTCTGCTTCGAGAGCTTGGCCATCATGACCTTCGACACTTCGTCGCCGGCCTTGCCCCAGATGTCCACCACCTTGTTGTAGCGTTCGCCGGAGGTCACGAGACCGGAGACGTACTGCTGTTCGATCTCCTTCACTTCCTTGGCGGAGCGCTCGATGATGCCGTGCTTCTCAGCGGGCACCAGCATGTCGTCGATCGCGATCGAGATACCAGCCTTGGTCGCCAGACGGAAGCCGTTTTGCAGCAGCTTGTCGGCGAACACGACGGTCTCTTTCAGGCCGCACTTGCGGAACGAGACGTTGATGAGCTTGGAGATTTCCTTCTTCTTCAGCGCCTTGTTGATGTTCGAGAACGGCAGGCCCTTCGGCAGGATCTCGGACAGCAGGGCACGGCCCACGGTGGTGTCCACGAGCGAGGTCGACGGCGTGAACACGCCGGTTTCCTTGTCCTTGGTGTACTCCGTGATACGCACCGCGACCTTGGCGGTGAGTTCGACTTCGTTGGCGTCCAGCGCGCGCTGCACTTCACCGATGTCGGAGAAGATCAGGCCCTCGCCCTTGCCGTTGATGCGGTCGCGGGTCGTGTAGTACAGACCCAGCACCACGTCCTGCGAAGGAACGATCGACGGTTCGCCCGAGGCCGGGAACAGCACGTTGTTGGAGGCCAGCATCAGCGTGCGGGCTTCCATCTGCGCTTCCACCGACAGCGGCACGTGAACAGCCATCTGGTCGCCGTCGAAGTCGGCGTTGAAGGCCGCGCAAACGAGCGGGTGCAGCTGGATGGCCTTGCCTTCGATCAGGATCGGCTCGAAGGCCTGGATGCCCAAACGGTGCAGCGTAGGCGCACGGTTCAGCATGACCGGGTGTTCCTTGATCACTTCTTCCAGGATGTCCCAGACCACCGGCGTGCCCGATTCGACTTCCTTCTTGGCAGCCTTGATCGTGGTCGCGATGCCCATGGCTTCGAGACGCGAGAAGATGAAGGGCTTGAACAGTTCGAGCGCCATCAGCTTGGGCAGGCCGCACTGGTGCAGCTTGAGCGTCGGGCCCACCACGATGACCGAACGGCCCGAGTAGTCCACGCGCTTGCCCAGCAAGTTCTGGCGGAAACGACCGCTCTTTCCCTTGATCATGTCGGCCAGCGACTTCAGTGCGCGCTTGTTGGCGCCCGTCATGGCCTTGCCGCGACGACCGTTGTCCAGCAGCGAGTCGACCGCCTCTTGCAGCATCCGCTTTTCGTTGCGCGCGATGATTTCCGGAGCCTTCAACTCCAGCAGGCGGCGCAGACGCGAATTGCGGTTGATGACGCGGCGATACAGGTCGTTCAGGTCGGAGGTCGCAAAGCGACCGCCGTCCAGCGGCACCAGCGGACGCAGGTCCGGCGGCAGCACGGGCAGCACTTCCAGCACCATCCAGTTGGGCTTGATGCCCGACTTGCGGAAGGCTTCCAGCACTTTCAGGCGCTTGGAGTTCTTCTTGACCTTGACTTCGGAGCCGGTCAGGTCGCCGCGCAGGCGTTCGATCTCGCTGTCGAGTTCGATGCCTTCGAGCAGGTCCTTGATGCCTTCGGCGCCCATCTTGGCGATGAACTCGTCACCGTATTCCTTGCGCTTGGCGTCGTAGTCGTCCTCGGACATGATGCCGAACTTCTTCAGCGGGGTCATGCCCGGATCGGTGATCACGTACGCTTCGAAGTACAGCACGCGTTCGATGTCGCGCAGCGTCATGTCGAGCACGAGGCCCAGACGCGACGGCAGCGACTTCAGGAACCAGATGTGGGCGCAGGGCGCGGCCAGGTCGATGTGACCCATGCGCTCGCGACGCACCTTGGTCTGCGTGACTTCAACGCCGCACTTCTCGCAGATCACGCCGCGGTGCTTCAGGCGCTTGTACTTGCCGCACAGGCACTCGTAGTCCTTGATGGGGCCGAAGATCTTGGCGCAGAACAGACCGTCGCGCTCGGGCTTGAACGTGCGGTAGTTGATCGTCTCAGGCTTCTTCACCTCGCCGAAAGACCACGAACGGATCTTCTCGGGCGAAGCCATGCCGATCTTGATGGCATCGAAATGCTCATCGGGCGTGAATTGCTTGAACAGGTCGAGTAGCGATTTCATAAGACTCTTTCCCTTTTCAACTTAGGAACGCTCGAGCTCGATGTCGAGACCCAGCGAACGAATTTCCTTGACCAGCACGTTGAACGATTCCGGCATGCCGGCTTCGATCGAGTGCTCGCCCTTGACGATGCTTTCGTACACCTTGGTACGGCCTTGCACGTCGTCGGACTTCACGGTCAGCATTTCCTGCAGGACGTAGGCGGCGCCGTAAGCTTCCAGCGCCCACACTTCCATTTCACCGAAACGCTGGCCGCCGAACTGCGCCTTGCCGCCCAGCGGTTGCTGCGTGACGAGCGAGTACGGACCGGTCGAACGGGCGTGCATCTTGTCGTCCACCAGGTGGTGTAGCTTCAAGAAGTGCATGTAGCCGACGGTGACGGGACGCTCGAACTGGTCGCCGGTGCGGCCGTCGTACAGGTACGCCTGCGTGCGCGTATCGGTCAGGCCCTTGAGCTTGGCGATGTCGTCCGGGTAGGCGAGCTTCAGCATGCCGCGGATTTCTTCTTCCGAGGCGCCGTCGAACACCGGCGTCGCGAAGGTCGCGCCGCTTTGCAGGTTCGCTGCCATGGCGAGCAGCTCGGTGTCGCTCAGCTGGTCGAGCTCTTCCTTGCGGCCCGAGCCGTTGTACAGCTGCTCTAGGAACTTGCGCAGCTCGGCCACCTTGGCCTCTTGCTGCAGCAGGTCGCCGATGCGCTGGCCGATGCCCTTGCCGGCCCAGCCCAGGTGCACTTCAAGCACCTGGCCCACGTTCATCCGCGAAGGCACGCCCAGCGGGTTCAGGCAGATGTCGCACGGCGTGCCGTCGGCCATGTGGGGCATGTCTTCGACCGGAACGATCTTGGACACCACACCCTTGTTGCCGTGACGGCCGGCCATCTTGTCGCCGGGTTGCAGGCGGCGCTTGACGGCCAGGTAGACCTTGACCATCTTGAGCACGCCCGCGGGCAGCTCGTCGCCCTGCGTGAGCTTCTTGCGCTTTTCTTCGAACGCGAGGTCGAAGCTGTGGCGCGTCTGCTCCAGCGAGTTCTTGATCGACTCGAGCTGCGAAGCCACGTCGTCTTCCGCCGGGCGGATGTCGAACCAGTGGAACTTCTCGACCGACGACAGGTAGGCCTTGTCGAGCTTGGTGCCCTTGGCCAGCTTGTTCGGGCCGCCGTTGGCGACCTTGCCGGTCAGCAGCTTCTCGATACGGTCGAACGCGTCGGCTTCGACGATGCGCAGCTGGTCGTTCAGGTCGAGGCGGAAGCGCTTGAGTTCATCGTCGATGATCTGCTGGGCGCGCTTGTCGCGCTGGATGCCTTCACGGGTGAACACCTGCACGTCGATCACGGTGCCTTGCGAGCCCTGGTCCACACGCAGCGAGGTGTCCTTCACGTCGGAAGCCTTCTCGCCGAAGATGGCGCGAAGCAGCTTCTCTTCCGGCGTCAGCGTGGTCTCGCCCTTCGGCGTGACCTTGCCCACCAGCGTGTCGCCCGGCTGCACTTCGGCGCCGACATAAATGATGCCGGATTCGTCGAGGCGGTTGAGCTGCTGCTCGGCCAGGTTCGGGATGTCGCGCGTGATTTCTTCGGCGCCCAGCTTCGTGTCGCGGGCCATCACCACCAGTTCCTCGATGTGGATCGAGGTGTAGCGGTCTTCGGCGACGACGCGCTCCGAGATCAGGATCGAGTCTTCGAAGTTGTAGCCATTCCAGGGCATGAACGCGATCAGCATGTTCTGGCCGAGGGCCAGTTCGCCGAGGTCGGTCGATGCGCCGTCGGCCACCACGTCGCCCTTGGCGATCTTGTCGCCGCGCTTGACGATCGGACGCTGGTGGATGTTGGTGTTCTGGTTCGAACGCTGATACTTGATCAGGTTGTAGATGTCCACACCGACTTCACCGGCTGCCGCTTCGGCGTCGTTCACGCGCACCACGACACGGGTCGCATCGACGTAGTCGACGATACCGCCGCGGGTGGCCGTCACCACGGTGCCCGAGTCGACCGCGGAGACGCGCTCGATGCCGGTACCGACCATCGGCTTTTCGGGACGCAGCACAGGCACGGCCTGACGCTGCATGTTGGCGCCCATCAACGCGCGGTTCGCATCGTCGTGCTCCAGGAACGGCACGAGCGAAGCGGCCACCGACACGATCTGCGCGGGCGACACGTCCATGTACTGGATGCGCTCGGCACCGACCAGGATCGATTCGCCGGCTTCACGCGCCGAGACCAGGTCGCCGGTCAGCGTGCCGTCCTTGTCCAGGACCGCATTGGCCTGGGCGATGACGTACTTGCCTTCTTCGATGGCCGACAGGTAGTCGATGTCCATCGTGACCTTGCTGTCGACCACGCGACGGTACGGCGTCTCGATGAAGCCGTATTCGTTCAGGCGGGCGTACAGGGCCAGCGAGTTGATCAGACCGATGTTCGGGCCTTCAGGCGTTTCGATCGGGCACACGCGGCCGTAGTGGGTCACGTGCACGTCGCGCACTTCGAAGCCTGCACGTTCACGCGTCAGACCACCCGGGCCAAGGGCCGACACGCGGCGCTTGTGGGTGATTTCGGACAGCGGGTTCGTCTGGTCCATGAACTGCGACAGCTGCGACGCACCGAAGAATTCCTTCAGCGCAGCCGAGATCGGCTTGCTGTTGATCAGGTCGTGCGGCATCAGCGGCTCTTGCTCGGCCTGACCCAGACGTTCCTTCACGGCCTTCTCGATACGTGCCAGGCCGGTGCGGTACTGGTTTTCGGCCAGTTCGCCGACGCAACGCACGCGGCGGTTGCCCAGGTGGTCGATGTCGTCGACTTCGCCGTTGCCGTTGCGCAGGTCCACGAGGATCTTGACCACGGCCAGGATGTCTTCGTTGGTCAGCACCATCGGGCCGGTCGATTCGTCGCGGCCGACCTTGGCGTTGAACTTCATGCGGCCCACGCGCGACAGGTCGTACGTGTCCGGGTTGTAGAACAGGCGCTGGAACAGGGCCTGCACGGCGTCTTCCGTCGGCGGCTCGCCGGGGCGCATCATGCGGTAGATGGCCACGCGCGCGGCGAATTCATCGACGGTTTCGTCGATGCGCAGCGTTTGCGAGATGTACGCGCCCTGGTCCAGTTCGTTCGTGTAGATGACCTGGATGTCCTGCACGCCGGCCGTGCGCAGCTTCTTCAGCAGCGCTTCGGTCAGCTCGTCGTTGGCCTTGGCCAGGATTTCGCCGGAGTCGGCGTCGACGATGTTGCGGGCGATCACGCGGCCGATCAGGAAGTCTTCCGGCACGCTGATGTGCGTGGTGCCGCCCTGCTCGAGCTCACGCGTGTGGCGCGCGGTGACGCGCTTGTCC
The DNA here is from genome assembly GCF_059415405.1 of Variovorax sp. GW821-FHT10C12. Lineage (NCBI taxonomy): Bacteria > Pseudomonadati > Pseudomonadota > Betaproteobacteria > Burkholderiales > Comamonadaceae > Variovorax > Variovorax sp. GW821-FHT10C12. Next base: position 4,879 of record NZ_JBWKNE010000003.1, on the reverse strand, counting down.
TTGGCGACCACGACCTTGCCCGACTTGTCGGTGATGTCGAAGCGCGCGACTTCGCCGCGCAGGCGCTCGGAGACGAACTCCATCTGCGCGCCGCTGTCCATCAGGCGGAAGTTGTCGTTCACGAAGAAGTTCGCGAGGATCGATTCCGGGTTCAGGCCGATGGCCTTCAGCAGGATCGTGACCGGCATCTTGCGGCGACGGTCCACGCGGAAGTACAGCATGTCCTTCGGGTCGAACTCGAAGTCGAGCCACGAACCGCGGTAAGGAATCACGCGGGCCGAGAACAGCAGCTTGCCCGAGCTGTGCGTCTTGCCCTTGTCGTGTTCGAAGAACACGCCAGGCGAACGGTGCAACTGCGAGACGATCACGCGCTCGGTGCCGTTGATGATGAACGAACCCTTGTCGGTCATGAGCGGCACTTCGCCCATGTAGACCTCTTGTTCCTTCACTTCCTTGACCACCTTCGACTGCGAGGTCGACGACTCGCGGTCATAGATGATGAGCTGCACCTTGGCGCGCACGGCCGAGGCGAAGGTCAGACCGCGGGTCTGGCACTCACGCACATCGAACGCCGGCTTCGCCAGGTTGTACTCGAGGAACTTCATCTCGACGAAACCGTTGTGCGAGACGATCGGGAAGGCGGCGTCGAACGCGGCCTGCAGGCCTTCGACGGTGCGTTGTTTGGGGGCGATGCCGGCTTGCAGGAACGCGGTGTACGCGTCTTTCTGCATCTGCAGCAGGTAAGGGATTTCGACGACGCTGTCGCGGTTACCGAAACTTTTTCGGATGCGCTTGCGTTCGGTGTAACTGTACGCGGACGATTGGGCCATGAGAGCTCCGGTGCTTGAGATCTTCAGCGACTTGTCAGCAGTGCCGGGCGAACGGCACCACTGCTTGGCGGCTGGCCACTACCAGCCGTTGGCGGACGGCGATGCATTGCACATCGCCCGAACCAAGGGGTCTTCTGCAGTCGGGTTCAGAAGACACTCAAAAATCGTCTTGGCTTTTGCTTTTTCATCGACCTTTCGGTCTCTGAGAAAACCGGCGCCAAGCCGGCTTTTGGGTGCGCTCTGAAAGCGGCAAAGGCTGGAGGGCCTTTTCAGGCACCTCCAGCCCTCTAGGGGGTCTGAATTACTTCAGTTCCACCTTGGCGCCGGCATCTTCCAGCTTCTTCTTGGCGGCTTCAGCGTCAGCCTTCGACAGGCCTTCCTTGACAGCCTTGGGAGCGGCTTCCACCAGGTCCTTGGCTTCCTTGAGGCCCAGGCCGGTGATTTCGCGCACGGCCTTGATCGCCGACACCTTGTTCGCGCCAGCATCCATCAGCATGACGTTGAATTCGGTTTGCTCTTCAGCGACTGCAGCAGCAGCGCCACCGCCGGCAGCGGGTGCCGACATGGCTGCGGCGCTCACGCCAAACTTCTCTTCGATGGCTTTCACCAGGTCGTTGAGTTCCAGGACCGTCATGCTGTCGAGCGCGGTCAGAAATGCGTCTTTATCGAATGCCATTTTTGTTTCCTAACAATTGGGTTGAATATTCAAAAACGAGGGCGCGCTCAGGCGGCCTGCGCTTCTTCTGCCGGTGCATCGGCGACGGGTGCAGCTTCGCCACCACCACGCTTCTCGGCCAGCGCCGCGAGCACGCGGGCGGTACGAGAGATCGGGGATTGCATCAAGCCCAGCAGTTGCGCCAGCAGCACTTCCTTGGAAGGGATGTTGGCCAGTTGCTTCACGCCTTCGACGTCCAGGGCCTTGCCACCGAATGCGCCACCGCGAATCACCAACTTGTCGTTGGTCTTCGCGAAATTGGCCACCACCTTAGCGGCAGCCACAGCGTCTTCGGAGAAGCCATAGATCAGCGGACCGGTCATCTGGTCGCCGACGATCTCAAACGGGCTGCCAGCGACAGCACGGCGAGCCAGCGTGTTCTTCAGAACACTCAGGGTCACACCGTTGCTGCGCGCTTCGCTGCGCAGTTTGGTCATATCGGCCACCGTGATGCCACGGTATTCCGCCATCACGAGCGTTTGAGCTTTTGCGGCGAGGCTGGTCACATCACTGATGACCGCTTCTTTCTCACTGCGATTCAGACTCAAGGTCTACTCCTTTTAATGCGACCTTCGGCCGGGGCCTCGGATCGCGCTTCATGCAGCGACCAACTGTTTCGGAACAAAAATCAAATTCCTTGCAGTGGGGTCGCCATCTGCGCTGGATACCGGAAGGATCGATCCGGCCATTAAGTGCAGCGCCCTGCACACCAGCGGTCTTGGATGGCTCGCGGCAACCGAAGCTGCCGCGACCCACCACATCTGCCCTCTCCTTGCGGGAGCGGGCAAATCTCTTTAGCTCGCCGAGATGGTTTGCGTGTCCACGCGGACACCCAGACCCATGGTCGACGACACAGCCACCTTGCGCAGGTACACACCCTTGCTGGTCGCGGGCTTGGCCTTGACCAGAGCGTCGATCAGCGCGGCGAGGTTGCCTTGCAGCTTGTCGTTGTCGAACGAGCGACGGCCGATCGTGCCGTGGATGATGCCGGCCTTGTCGACGCGGAACTGGACCTGGCCAGCCTTGGCGTTCTTGACAGCGGTGGCGACGTCAGGCGTCACGGTGCCAACCTTGGGGTTGGGCATCAGGCCGCGCGGGCCGAGGATCTGACCGAGCGTACCGACGACGCGCATGGCGTCAGGGGCAGCGATCACGACGTCGAAAGGCATGTCGCCAGCCTTGACCATCGCAGCCAGGTCGTCCATGCCGACGATGTCGGCGCCGGCGGCCTTGGCTTCTTCAGCCTTGGCGCCTTGGGCGAACACGGCGACGCGCTTGGTCTTGCCGGTGCCGTTCGGCAGCACGACAGCACCGCGAACCACCTGGTCCGACTTCTTCGCGTCGATGCCGAGTTGCACGGCCACGTCGATCGATTCGTCGAACTTGGCGGTGGCGGCGTCCTTGACGATGACGATGGCGTCAGCCAGGGGGTACAGCTTGTTGCTGTCGACCTTGCCTTCGAGCGACTTTTGCTTCTTGGTGATCTTGGACATTTACACGCCCTCCACATTCACGCCCATCGAGCGGGCCGAGCCGGCGATGGTGCGAACTGCTGCGTCGAGGTCGGCGGCAGTCAGGTCCTTCATCTTGGCCTTGGCAATTTCTTCGAGCTGAGCGCGCGTGATCTTGCCGACCTTGTCGGTGTGCGGACGGGCCGAGCCCTTGTCCAGCTTGATGGCCTTCTTGATCAAGGTGATCGCCGGGGGCGTCTTGATGATGAAGGTGAAGCTCTTGTCAGCGAACGCGGTGATGACCACCGGCAGCGGCAGACCCGGCTCGACGCCTTGGGTTTGCGCGTTGAACGCCTTGCAGAACTCCATGATGTTCAGACCGCGCTGACCCAGTGCGGGACCGATCGGCGGGGACGGGTTGGCCTTACCAGCTGGCACTTGCAGCTTGATGAAGCCGACGATTTTTTTCGCCATGCTTTGCTCCTTGCGGGTGATATCGCCTTGGCTTTCGCCGCGGCTCCCCGGGGTTAAACGACTCTTCGATCAAGGCCGCGCGCCGAGTCGGACAACGCGCAGCCGGAAACTGACAGGCCCACCCGAAGGCAGGCCATGGGATCAGGTCTTCTCGACCTGACCGAATTCGAGTTCCACAGGGGTGGCGCGGCCGAAAATCATGACCGACACACTGACCTTGCTCTTCTCGTAGTTGACGTCTTCCACCGTGCCATTGAAGTCGGTGAACGGGCCTTCCTTGACGCGCACGAACTCACCCACGGTGAACTCGACCTTGTGACGCGGCTTCTCGGTGCCCTGCTGCATCTGGTTGACGATGTCCTCGACCTCTTTCTGCGAGATCGGGGCCGGACGGTTCTTGGCGCCGCCCACGAAACCCGTCACCTTGTTGGTGTGCTTCACCAGGTGCCAGCTCTCGTCGTCCATGATCATTTCGACCAGCACGTAGCCCGGGAAGAAGCGGCGCTCGGTGGTGCGCTTCTGGCCGTTCTTGATCTCGACCACTTCTTCGGTCGGAACCAGGATGCGGCCGAACTTGTCCTGCATGCCGGCGCGGGTGATGCGCTCGGTGATGTTGCGCTCGACAGCCTTCTCCATGCCCGAGTAGGCATGCACCACGTACCAACGCAGATCAGGGTTGGTGGCGGGAGCCAGGAGAGGGTTTTGCTCTTCTTCCGGCGTGCTCGGCGTGGTTTCAACTGCGTCGTCGGTCATTATTTTCTCCAGCCCAGAATGAGGTCAAAGAACACCCATTCGAGCGTCTTGTCGGTGAGCCAGAGGAAGACGGACATGATCGCCACGAAGGCGAACACATAGGCCGTCATCTGCATCGATTCCTTGCGAGTCGGCCACACGACCTTCTTGACCTCGCGCCACGAGTCACGACCGAAAGCCCACAGCTGACGGCCATTCTCGGAGCTGCCGAAGGCGCCCACGGCCGCGGCCAGGCCGACCAGCAGCGCAGCCCATTGCACCAGCGAGCCTTGGCGCGACAGCAGGTAGAACGCGACGATCGCGCCCACTGCCAGCACCACCGCCGCAGCCAGCTTGGCTTTGTCGGCACCCGTGCTCACGGTTTCGATTTGAGAAGTGGCCATGTCGGCTGATTTCCTGTGACCTTGCGGCCTTCAATTCAATGCGTCTCTTGAGACGCCGAAGCCCATCGGATCGCGATGGGCTTGTCGGGGTGCCACCTAGGTGGCAGGGGCAGTAGGAATCGAACCTACAACCTTCGGTTTTGGAGACCGACGCTCTGCCAATTGAGCTATACCCCTCCGGTACTCTTTACGCTTGGCTTAGATGTCGAGGATCTTGGCCACGACGCCCGAACCCACGGTACGGCCGCCTTCACGGATGGCGAAGCGCAGGCC